>NZ_JADLQX010000014.1 GCF_015477605.1 Nocardia amamiensis | reverse complement strand
CCTGTCAGGATTGAACTGACGACCGCTCGCTTACAACAACGGGCACGGCCTCTACCACTGAGCTCAGCCGCGCAGCGGCTGGATGGAGCCCCCTGTCAGGATTGAACTGACGACCGCTCGCTTACAAGGCGAGTGCTCTACCACTGAGCTAAGGAGGCGGGGAAAGCGGTTGTCATCATAGCCGGGTACGCCGCCTGCGTGACACCGGGTTTCGGTGTCACGCAGCGGCGGTCGAATCGTCCCGGGCGCAGTATCGATTACCGCGGGATCAGGGCTGTGCTCCCTGGCGGGCCGCATCGTCCGCGGCCATGGCGTCGCGCAGGCTCTTCGGACGCATGTCGGTCCAGTTCTTCTCCACGTACTCGACACAAGCGGCACGGCTGTCCTCGCCGAACACGACTCGCCATCCGGCTGGAACCTCTGCGAAGGCCGGCCACAGGGAGTGCTGTTCCTCGTCGTTGACCAGGACGAAGAAGCGGCCGTCTTCATCATCGAAGGGGTTGGTGCTCAATTTCACCTCACTGGATACTGGCGCAATGTACGGGATCGCTCTTGGTTCGCACGACGCCCGGTTTTCACAAGCCACCGGCGTCGAGAGTCCCCGAGCGTTGTTTCGACACTAGCAAGCGAGACGTTACGCCTGGGCGCTTACCCAGGGGGCACGTCGGCCGCGGCGCAATCAGCTCGCAAAGAAGTCGAGCAGAATCTTGTTGACCGCCTCCGGGCGTTCCAAATACCCGAAATGTCCAGCGTCCGGCACCTCCTGGTACCGCGCACCTGGGATCACGTCGGCGACCTCCCTGGACAGGTACGGCGGAATCATCCGGTCGTCGGCGAATCCGACCGAAAGGCAGGGCACGCGAATCGCCCGGTATGCCTGGACCCGGTCGAAATCGTGGTCCATCCTGCGCTGCGCGCGGATGCCGGGCGGAACCGGTCCGCCGGTGAACTCGAACAGGTCCAGCCAGTCGCGGGCGGCGTTCGGCTCGGCCATGGTGGCGGGCGAGAGATTCATCACCGCGGTAATCGCGGCCTCGTATTTCGCCGGCAGTTTCACCCCGCTGGCGTCCAGTTCGTGTTCGCCGAGCGACAGCGTCTTCTGGAATTGGTCGAGCCGTCCGTGGCCGGCCATGAACACCGCCTTGCGCACCAGGTCGGGGCGGGCCAGCGCCAGCTCCTGGGCCACCCGGGCGCCCATCGACGTCCCGACGACCAGGGCGGGACCCTCGCCGAGGAATTCGATGAGGGCGGCCGTGTCGGCGACCAGGTCGTCGACGGTCATGCCGGAAGCCGCCTCGAAGGACGGCGCGATCCCGCGGTTGTCGAAGGTGCATACCCGGTAACCGGCCGCGACCAGCGCCGGAACCTGGTGCAACTCCCACACCCGGCCGGGACTGCCGGTGCCCATGATCATGACCACCAGCGGCGCCGAACCCTTGACGTCGGTGCCCCTGGCGCGGTCACCCTTCACCTGATAGTTGAGGGAAATCCCGTTCACCGTGGCCAGCGGCATATCGACCCTTTCGTGGAGTTGGTGCTGCGCTCCCCACGGTATAGGGACCAGCGGGGTGGGCGCACCGACCGGGTGACCTGGTGTCGAGTGCCACGCGGCGGTCGGCCGCCCCGGCGGACGCCTTTCCCAGCGTCGCATACCATTGACTTTTCGCACGTACGAGCGCACTGAGCCGGGAGGACTTGACAATGGCCGCGAAGGGCAGCGCCAACGACATTGCGGACGACGAACTGGAGCCACTCGCCGACGAGACCGCCCGCCAGGCGCAGCGGGTGGTCGCGGCCTACGCCGAAGATGCCGACGAATGCCGGATGTTGTTGTCTATGTTGGGTATTGGACCGAGCACCCGGGGCGAATAGGCTCGTTCTCGACGCCAACGGCGACGTCGACTACACAACTCCAGCGGGATACAGCAACGCGCAAAGGATGCGTGAGTGGACCAGATGAACCCGTCCGACGACTCCGAGCACGCCAGAGACACCTCGACTGCTGACACCGCGACCGGAACCACCGGTCCCGACGCGGGCTCCGGTTTCGTCGTCGTCGCCAACCGCCTCCCCGTCGACCTCGATCGACTCCCCGACGGCACCACCCGATGGAAACGCAGCCCGGGCGGCCTGGTCACCGCCCTGGAACCGGTCTTGCGCAACAACAAGGGCGCGTGGGTCGGCTGGGCCGGAGTCCCCGACGTGGACGTCGAGCCGATCATCGAGGACGGCCTCGAACTGCACCCGGTCCCGCTGGCGGCGCAGGAGGTGGCCGACTACTACGAGGGCTTCTCCAACGGCACGCTGTGGCCGCTCTACCACGACGTGATCGTGCGCCCGGTCTACGACCGCAAGTGGTGGAGCGCCTACGTCACCGTGAACCGGCGTTTCGCCGAGGCCACGGCCAAGGTCGCCGCCGAGGGCGCGACCGTATGGGTGCAGGACTACCAGCTCCAACTGGTGCCCAAGATGCTGCGCATGCTGCGCCCGGATCTCACGATCGGCTTCTTCCTGCACATCCCGTTCCCGCCGGTCGAGCTGTTCATGCAGATGCCGTGGCGGACCGAGATCGTGGAGGGCCTGCTCGGCGCCGACCTGATCGGCTTCCACCTACCCGGCGGCGCGCAGAACTTCCTCTACCTGGCTCGCCGGCTGGCCGGCCAGCCGACTTCGCGCGGATCGGTCGGCGTGCGATCCAAGCTCGGCGTCGTCCAGGTCGGATTCCGGACGGTGCGGGTCGGCGCGTTCCCGATCTCGATCGCCTCCGCCGACCTCGACGAGCAATCCCGGCGCAGGTCGGTGCGCGAACGCGCCGCGAAGATCCGGGCCGAGCTGGGCAATCCGAAGAACATCCTGCTCGGCGTGGACCGCCTGGACTACACCAAGGGCATCGACATCCGGCTCAACGCGCTGGAGGAGCTGCTCATCGAGGGCCGGATCGATCCGGCCGACACGGTCATGATCCAACTGGCCACGCCCAGCCGCGAGCGCGTCGAGAGCTATATCCAGATGCGCGGCGATATCGAGCGTCAGGTAGGCCGGATCAACGGCGAGTTCGCCAGGGTGGGCTATCCGGTGGTGCACTATCTGCACCGGCCGATTCCGCGCGACGAGCTGGTCGCGTTCTTCGTGGCCGCGGACGTGATGCTGGTGACGCCGCTGCGCGATGGCATGAACCTGGTCGCCAAGGAGTACGTCGCCTGCCACAGCGGACTGAACGGCACCTTGGTGTTGAGCGAGTTCACCGGCGCTGCCGCGGAACTGCGCCAGGCGTACCTGTGCAACCCGCACGACCTCGACGACGTGAAGGACGCGATCGTCGCCGCGCTCGGCGACGACCGGGACGTCAAGCGCAGGCGGATGCGCTCGCTGCGCCGCCAGGTGCTGGCCCACGACGTGGACCGCTGGGCCCGCGCCTTCTTGGACGCGCTGGCGCAGGGCCAGGTCGCGGGCAGCGCTCTGCTGACCGACGACGACGTGTACCCGGAACCTCGCGAGCCGCGCTGACCAGGCGTTCAGCCGTCCCGCGGTGCACAGGAATCACCCAGCTTCGATCCAGGAACTTCGCAGCCGGGTACTGGACCATGAAGCCATGAGCGAGCGCAGCGAGCGAATCATCGACGCAGCGCGCATCGCGCATGCCGGAACCGAGCGCCAGCGAGGCGAGGCATGAGCAGTGCGCCGGTGGAGCAACCCGAGGCCAGGGTGCTGGTGGTCGACGACGAGCCGATGATCGTCGAACTCCTCTCGGTGAGCCTGCGCTATCAGGGCTTCGAGGTGGACACCGCGGCCGATGGCGCCCAAGCGCTGGACAAGGCGCGCACGTTCCGCCCGCAGGCGCTGATCGTGGACGTGATGATGCCGGGTATGGACGGCTTCGGCCTGCTGCGCAGGCTGCGCGCCGATGGCGTCGACGCCCCCGTGCTGTTCCTCACCGCACGCGACGAGGTGCAGGACAAAGTCACCGGCCTCACCCTTGGGGCCGACGACTACGTCACCAAGCCGTTCAGCCTGGAAGAGGTCGTGGCGAGGTTGCGGGTCATCTTGCGGCGCGCGGGTCACGCCGCGCCGCAGCGGGAGACCTCGCGCATTCGCTTCGAGGACATCGAGCTCGACGACGACACCCATGAGGTGTGGAAGGCGGGCGAGCCGGTGGCACTGTCGCCCACCGAGTTCACGCTGCTGCGGTATTTCATGGTCAACGCCGGAACGGTGTTGAGTAAGCCGCGCATCCTCGATCACGTATGGCGTTACGACTTCGGCGGCGAGGTCGGCGTGGTGGAGACGTATGTCTCCTACCTGCGTAAGAAGGTCGACACGGGCGATATTCGGCTGATCCATACTCTGCGCGGCGTCGGTTACGTCATGCGCGCGCCCCATCGCAAGAGCGGAACGTGAGCCAGAGCAAGGTCGCGATAGCGCGTACGAAAGCCTCTGAGCTGCTGTCCGCGATCCCCCTGCGGGTGACGCTGATGGTCCTGCTGGTGCTCACCGCCGGACTGGGCCTGCTCGTCTCCGGCACGGTGGTCACCTCCGGCTTGGAGCAGCAGCTGACCGACCGGACCGACCAGCAGTTGCACGAGGGCGCGATGGAGTGGGCGCGGCGGCCCCTGCCACCACCGGTGCTGCCACCCGATCCGCGCCACGCCCCGAGCCAGTTCTACGTGCGCTCGCTGAGAACCGATGGACGCATGATCCTGATCCCCACTTTCGGCGTGGATTCCGAGCCCGACCTACGGCAAACACCGCGATCGGGGCCGTACACCGTCGGCTCCGTGAACGGTTCGACCGAGTGGCGTGTGCTGACGGTGCGCACTCCGGACGGCACGACCACGGTGGCGCTGCCACTCACGCAGAACACCGACACGGTGCGGCGATTGGTCATGCTGCAACTGATCGTCGGGGCGATCGTCCTGGCCGCGCTCGCGGTAATGGCGTACTTCATGGTGCGGCGCAGTCTGCGGCCGTTGCGCCGGGTGGAGAGCATCGCCGCGGCGATCGCGGGCGGCGACCTGCACCGCCGCGTGCCGGTGCGGGGTACCAACACCGAGGTCGACCGGTTGTCCCGGTCGCTGAACAGCATGCTGACGCAGATCCAGCGCGCGTTCACCGCGACCGAGGCATCCGAGGAGGCAGCCCGGCGTTCCGAGGAGCGCATGCGCCGATTCGTCGCCGACGCCAGTCACGAACTGCGCACTCCGCTGACCACGATCCGCGGGTTCGCCGAGCTGTACCGCCAAGGCGCCACCGCCGATCCGGGCACGTTCATGGACCGCATCGAGCGTGAATCCCAGCGGATGGGCGTGCTGGTCGAAGACCTGCTGATGCTCGCGCGGCTGGACGCCCAACGCCCGCTGGAACTGGGGCAGGTGGACCTGCTCGCCATCGCCAGCGACGCGGTGCACAACGCGCGTGCGGTGGTTGCCGCCGGACACTCCGACGGACCGGTGCGCACCATCGAGCTGAAAGTCGAACCGGGCGAAGGGATACTCGAGGTGCTCGGCGACGAGGCGCGGTTACGCCAGGTCCTGGGCAACCTGCTGAACAACGCCGTCACGCACACCGCACCCGACGCGTCGGTGACGGTCCGGCTGACACCCGCGGCCGATCACGTCCTGCTCGAGGTCGCCGACACCGGCCCTGGTCTGCCCCCGGAGGAGGCCGAACGCGTCTTCGAACGCTTCTACCGCACCGACACCTCCCGCACCCGCGCCAGCGGCGGCACCGGACTCGGCCTGTCCATCGTGCAGGCCCTGGTCATCGCGCACGGCGGCGAGGTCGTCGTGCGCAGTACGCCCGGCGAAGGGACGACGTTCACCGTGCGGCTGCCGCGCGAAACGGACTCGCCCGGCACTGATAAGACCCCGGCTGCCACCGCGTAGCACTGCTGCTTCGGGCTCCTCGTGTTCACGAACTCCATTACTGGAGTTGAGCTTTCACTCCGAGATCCGCGAAGGCTGGGTACCTGCCTCGGTGATGGGACCGTAACCCGGTCCCGCGGAGCTCGCCCCGGAGTCAAGGCAGGAAATCGCGGTAGCGCTGGTCCGAGATCACGCGGCGACCGGACTTGGTGATGCGCCATGTCCGGGTGCCGGGGAAGTAGCGCACCCACCCCAAGTAGGACAGCGACCGCAATGCGGCATGCGTGGCGTCCCGGGACAAGCCGACGAGCAGACAGAGCTGTCGAACGGCGAGCGCGCGATCGGCCAGTGCGGCAAGCACCTTCGCCTGTGGCTCACTGAGCGCCATCGGCTCGCGTGTCGAGAAGTTCATAGGCGCGGTCGATCGCCTCGTCCTCGAGGATTTCGGCGTGCTCTTCGGGAGTGCGGGGGAAGCCGTCCGGTCCGATGAACTGCACGGAGCCGTTGGTGAGGGATTCGCGGACCCGGAGTCCGTCATCGTCATGGTTGTTACCGGCGTTCACCGGAGGTTCCTCCCGGGCCGCATGCGCCCGGCTTCAATGAGCACGTCGATAGCTGCACCCTTGGCACCGCAGGTACGAGCGTCGCAATCGATGTGTTCCTGTGTCACCCAGTGCGCCTCATCCACCAGGTACGGTCTGCGCGGCGCGGCGTGCGGCCCTCGCCGTTGCGGCAGTTCGGCAGAGTTCTCGAGTTCGGTCAGCTGGCTGCCCACCTCGATCAGCCAGGGCAGCACGCAGAACAGGAGTAGCAGCATCCCGACGACGGCGGCTGCGACGATCAGTACGACTGCGAGTCCTTCGGGCATCTCGTATCCCCCTGGCGCGTTGGTGTGATTGGTGAGCACCCGACGCCGGGGACTCGAGGTCAACCCGGCGTCGGGGCCTGTGGATACCTTGTCCTGGATGAAGCCCTGCGAAGCGGCACATCGTGTGTCACCGTGGAGGCATGGATGATGCCGGGGTCGGGGGACGTACCGCCAGGGCGCGCAAGCTCGCCCGGCTCACGCAACCACAGCTTGCGCAGAAGGCGAACGTGTCGGTGTCGCTGCTGCGCAAGGTCGAGCGAGGCGCCCGCCCAGCCTCGCCCGCGTTCATCGCGGCCGTGGCCGGTGCCCTCGGGGTGAACATCGAGGATCTGACCGGGCAGCCTTATACCCCGGCGCGCGACGATGTTGGGGCACACGCCACCATCCGGGAGCTGCGCCGAAAGATCCTGGCGTTCAACGACGAACCACTGAGCGCGCCGACTACCTTGAAAGAGCTGACCGCGGGACTGCATCGGGTTCAGCAGAGCAGGCGACGGGGCCGGTACGGCGACCACCTCACCGAACTGCCGGACGTAATCCACGGTTTGCACGTGCTCGCGAGCGACGAGCCTTCCGGGCATCGTCTCGAGATGATCTATTCGACGCTCGCCTACGCCTACAACAGTGCGTCGTCGGTCGCCTACCGGTACGGCTACCTCGACCTCGCCGGGTTGGCCGCTGAACGCTGCGTCTGGGCCGCTGAACGCAGTGGTGACCCGGCGTGGCCGATCGCGGCGGAATATCATCGTGCGCTGATCCTGCTGTACTCCGGCGCGTACGCCGGTGGGCTGCGGCTCGTGGAGCGCGCGCACGCCGCCAGCGAGAAGCTGCCCACGACACCGGAAGTCCTCGCGGTGCGAGGCGCGCTGCACCTGCGAGGGGCGATACTCGCGGCCCGTGCGCTCGACGCCGATACCGCCGAAACGCATTTGCGAGAGGCACGCCGAATCGGCGAGGCGATCAGCTCCGACCAGTATCAGGAGTACGGGACCGGGTTCCATCTGCCGAACGTCGCGATCCACTCCGTCGCTGTACCCGTCGAATTGTCCGATGGCACCACCGCGGTCGCGCGCGCGGAGCGGATTCGGCTACCGGCATCGGTCACTCCCTCCCGCGCCGGGCATCACTGGATCGACGTGTCGCGCGCGTGGTTGCTACACGGGGACAAGCATCGTGCCCTCACCAGTCTCGACCAGGCACGCCGGATCGCACCGGGTCTGACGCGCAACCACCCCCAGGTCCACGACACCGTTCGCGTGCTCGCCCACGCCCGCCGCGGAACCGACGCCCTGACCCGGTTCGCGAAATGGGCCAACGTGAAGATTTGAGCTGATAGGCGGCCAAGATTGTTAGCTGCCCAACGCATGTCCCTCGAGCTGGTTCTCGGGCGGCTCAGACCGGAGTGACGGCCTCGACCAACCAGCGTGAGTCGGTTTTCGCCAAGCTGACGCGCACCCGGCTGCCGGTGGTGGTGCCCTGCGGCGTGTCCTTGCTCGTCATGACCTGGTTGAGAAACAGCAGGACCACCGCGTGCGAGCGGTCGGCGGAGACGACACCGCCCGCCTGTGTGGTTGCGGTGACGGTGAGCTGCTTTTCCTTGGCTCCCGGCGCGATCTGCTTGTCGATCAGCGTCAAGTAGTCCTCCCGGAAATCGCCGGTGAGGTTGTCGGCCGACTTCCGCAGGTCGGTGTCCACGGTCTGCGGGCTGTAGGTGAACATGGCCTCGACGGTGCGACTGGCCGTGGCGACGGCGTCTTTGCGCGCGTGCTCGGCCTGCCGGTCGTCCCAGTAGCGGTATCCGTTGACGCCGCCGATGACCGCGGCCGCCGCGACCACGACGCCGAGCACCGCGAGCAGGATCCTGCCTCGAATTCCGTTCAGGTTCATGCCACGAACTCCACATCGGACACGGTCAGGCCGGAGTCGCCGCGGGAGACGGTGACCCGGAACCGGTAATACCTGGTCTGCGGCTCGGCCTGGCCCGCGTTGGTGAGCGTCTGCTTGGCGGCGACCAGCACACGCGCCGAGCGATCGTCATCGCTCTCCAGCGCGGCCTCCACGATCTCGCCGCTGGAGACCACCTTGGCCTGCTGCACGATGCTGGTGAACGGGTCCACCCGGCCGTCGAACTCGGTCTTGAACTCGCCGGAGGCCAGCGCCAGAATCCGGTCGATATCCTGCTTGGCCGAGTCGGCCCGGATGGTGGTGAGGTTGACGATCGCCTGCCTGGCGGTCTGCAGGTACTCGGCGCGGCGCTCGTCGCGTTCGTGCGCCGCGCGCATCGCGAACACCGAAACAGTCGCGCCGCACACGAGTGCGAGCACCAACAGCGCTGAGGCGGCCAGCGCGAGGATCCGCGCGACGCCGCGAGTCCGCGTCTGTGCCGCCTCTTTCTCGGTCGGCGAGTCCTTGTCGGTGTCCTGCTCGGCGTCGGCTCCCGCAGCGTCCGGATCGGCCTCCGTTTTCGCCTTGGCAACCGATGTCGCGGCGACATCTGCGCTCGGCGCGACCGAGTCGGGCGTGTCCTGCGAAGCGGGTTTCGCCAGTGAGGTCGAGGGGTCCGCGCCAATGAAGCTCGGTCCGCTGTCCAGCGGGGAGCCAGAGGTTCCTGCGCCGTGGGCCACGGCGGCTGAGGTCTTCGCGTCTGTGGTCGACGCGGTCGCGGTCTCCTCGACCGGGGGCCCGGCCGAGCGCACCGCACGCCGACGCGTGCGGTGACCTTCTCCGTTGTGATCGCTCATCGTTGCTGCTCCTCGAGCATCGCCTGCCAGCTCGACGGTACCGTGCCCGAACCGCCCGGTCCGATATCGCCCTGCCGGTATGTGCGCCCATCGGCGCCGATGTACACGCCGGTGGCCGGGTCGTATGCCTGCGCGGCGGCTGGAGTACCGCCACCGTAACTCGCGGGTGCGACCACAGGGGGTGCGGCCGCGGGGGCGACCGGCTGCGGCGGCCCGAAGGGCGGGTTGTTGCCTACCGGAAAGTACCCGCTCCGGCACATCTCCGGCGTCGGGGCGCGCACGCCGGGCACCTCCGCACACGGAGTGTTGCGGATACCGCGCACTGCTTCCGGCGCGTCCTGCGGCACTTTGCAGTACAGGCCGGGCGGCGTGGCCGGAGTGTCCAGCTCGCTCGGCGAGCGGCGCTGGTCCGGCGGCAGGAAGCCGGTGGTGCACGCGGGCGGGTCGTTGACCAACGACATGAAGTCGACCAATGCGCCGTACTCGAGCGGGCCCCGGACCGCGGTGAGCAGCGCGGCGACCAGTGGCGGGTAGACCACCAGGACCTGCTCCAGCCCAGCGTGATACGTGACGCCAACTTGGCCGACGCTGACCAGGTTCGCCAGCAGCAGCGGCAGTGTCGGCCGCAGATCGTTGAACAGCGCGCTCACCCGCTGCGCCGCGGCCGGTCCCTTGTTCAGCACGCCGCGCAGTGCGGGGTCGTGGCCGCGCAGTTGATCGGTGACCGTCGCCAGATCGGCGGTCCAGGAACGGATCGCGGCATCCGAGCGGGTCTGGGTGTCCAGCAGCGGCCCGATCTGATCGAGGAGCTGTTTCGTCGGTTCGGCGTTGGCCTGCGCTTCCTGCACCAGCAGGGCCGCGGAATCGATGAACCGCTGCAGGTCGGGACCGGCGCCGTTGAACGCGAGGAACGCCTCGTCGATGACCTGCCGCAGCCGGGTGTCGGCGACGCTGGAGAGCAACCGGTCGGCCTGATCGAGCAGCGTGCCGACGTCCTGCGGCAGCTTGGTGCGCTCCACCGGGATCACGCTGCCGTCGTGCAGGTTTCCGCCCGTCCGGCGCTCGGGCGGCACCAGGTCGACATACTGCTCGCCGACCGCGGACACGCTGCGCACCCAGGCGTCCACGTCGGCGGGGATCTTGTAGTCGCTGGCGATGGACAGTTTCGCGTCCACCCCTACGGGGGTCAGCAGGACTTCCTTCACCACACCGACATTCGTGCCGCGATAGGCGACGTTGGCCGTCGGGTAGAGACCCCCGGTCGCGGCCAGCTGCACCGTGACCTCGTAGCGTCCGATGCCGAACATCGCGGGCAGCTTCACGTATGTCCCGCCCATGACCACCAAGCCGATCACCGTGAGCACGGCGAAGATGATCAGCTGGGTACGGACGAACGGACTGAGTTTCACTGTCCCGGCCCCCCTTGCGGTGCGGTGTTGCCCGGCAAGGGCACGGTCAACCCAGGGATCGCGGGCAGGCCTGGTATCGGCGGCAGACCGGGAATGGTCGGAGCGGGCTGGTTCACCGGCGGCGGCGCCTGGAGCGGCCCGGTGGCCGGGTCACCGTTCTGCGCGGCGGTGCCCGGCGCGAAGCTGCCCAGCGCCCCTTCCACCCCGCCGAAGCGCCCACCCAGGGGCGTGCCGGTGAGGAAGTTCGAATCCAGCCGCCGCCCGGTCATATCCACCGTCATGAACAGATTCAGGTAGTCGCCCTTGATGGCGTGGTCCAGGTTCTTCATCGGGAACGGGAAGGTGGCCAGGATCTTCAACGCCTCGGTGAGGTTGTTGCCGGTATCGGAGAGCGACCGCAGCACCGGGACGAGGCTGTGCAAGTTGGCCTTCAGGTCGTTGCCGCCTGCGTCGATGATCCGCTGCGTGACGTCACTCAATTCGCCCAGCGCGGTGAGCGCCCTGGTGATGTTCGCCCGCCGGTCGGCCAGCACGGTCAGCGCCGGATGGATCTGTTCGATGGCGGCCGCGACCACGTCGCGCTGCTGGGCCAGCTGTCCGCCGAGGCGGTCCAGGCCGCTCATCGCGGCGATGATGTCACCGGTCTGGCGGTCCAGGTTCGTGGTCAGCTCGTTCAGCTGCGGCAGCAGGTCCCGGATCGCGTCCTCCCGCCCGGTGAGCGCGGCATTCAATTCCCGGGTAATGGTTTCCAGCTGGGCGACGCCGCCGCCGTTGAGCACCACCGACAGCGAGGACAGCACCTGCTCGGTGGTCGGGTAGGCCCCGGCCCGCGACAGCGGAATGACGTCGCCGGCTTTCAGCTCGCCTTCCGGGGGCTGATCGGTGGGCGCGGACAGCTCGACATGATTGGACCCGAGCAGACTGGTCTGCCCGATCTTGGCGACCGCGTTGGCGGGCAACCGCACGTCCGGGTTGAGCGAGACGGTGACCAGCGCGTGCCAGTCCTCGACCTCGATTCCCGCGACCGTGCCCACCGTGACGTCGTGCACCCGCACCGGCGAATTCCTGGTCAGCGTGGTGACATTCGGCATCTGGATGCGCACCTGGTAGGCCCCCGGCCCGGTGCCCTCGGTGCCGGGCATCGGCAGCGAGTTCAGCCCGTCCCATTGGCAACCGGAAACACCGAGCGCCACCGCCAGCCCCACCGCGACGGCGGCGGTGCGGCGCATCCGCCGCGTCGGCATCATCGCACTCCTCCCGGGATGGCCAGTCCGGCAATGCCGTCCGGCACGCTCACCGGCGCGGGTTGCGGCCGCGCCGGGGTCTGGCTCGCCACCCGATCGGCCAGGCTGGGATCGGTGTACACCAACTGCTCCGGGAACGCGGTCACGCCGCTGGCCGCGTTCGACATGATCGGCACGTAGTTCATGCTCAAGCTCTTGATCACCGGCGCCAGGTACTGGGCGCAGAGGTCGGCGCTGCGATCGGAGTCGTTGGTCTCCAGCGCGCGGACCGAGCCGCACAGGAAGCCGAGCGGGTCGGCGGGGTTGTTCAGGGCGATCGCGCCGGTCAAGGTGCCCTGAGCCGGTTTGTAGATCTGATAGAAGTTCACCAGCGCGGTCGGACCGGAGTGCAGCACTCGTTCCAGCTCCGGCCGCTTGTCGGCGAGCACCTGGGTGGCATCGGCCAGCCGCTGCACTCCCTCGGTGAGTTCGGCGCCGCTGTTGTCCAGGAACCGGCGCACGTCGGCGACCGCGGCGTCGAGATTGTCCAGTCCCGCGCCGAGATCCGCCGAGACGCCGGCCAGCACCGAGGACACCGACGCCAGCCGTCCGCCGAACTGCACGATCTGCTCGTTGCTCGCCGAGAGCACCTCGACGAACTTCTGCAGGTTGCGCACGGTGCCGAACAGGTCGGTGCGACCGTCCGACAACGTGCTCAAGGTCGCCGACAACTCCCGCAGCGTGTCGCGGAACCGCTGGCCGTTGCCGTCGAGGTTCTCGGCGGCGGTGTCGACGAAACGCCCGAACGAGCCCTGCTTGTCGTCGCCGACGGGGCCGAGCGCGGTGGCCAGTTTGGACAGCTCCGCCTTGATGTCGTCCCACTCCACCGGCACCGCGGTGTGCTCCATGGGGATCACGCCGCCGTCGGTCAGCTTCGGGCCGCCGGTGTAGGCGGGCGCGAGCTGAATGAACCGCGCGGAGACCAGCGAAGGTGAGATGATCACCGCCCGCGGGTCGGCGGGGACGTCGACACCGCGGTCGAGCGTCATCGTCACCTTCACCCGGTCGGCACCGGGCTCGATCGCGTCGATCCGGCCCACCTGCACGCCGAGCACCCGCACGTCGTCGCCCGCGTACAAGCCCGACGTGGACGGGAAGTAGGCCGTGACCTTGGTCGTTCCGATGCGGGCTATGCCGTTCCACGCGACGGCGACCACCAGCACGGCGGCCAGCACACCGGCCACCACCAGCGCCCAGCGGGGCAGTTTCCGTACGACGTTCAGCATGCAGATCCCCCCGGACGCGACTCCGCGGCCGATCTATCGACGGCTTGAGACGGGTAGCGGATGGACGGGTAATGCCCACTCATCGCGGCGGCTCCTGTATCGCGGGTTCGATCGAGGGGAACGGCGTGAGGTAGCTCTGCAGATCGTTCGGCAAGTGCTGCGGCCACACCAGCGCGTCCACCAACGGCTGCAGCGTCTTGCTCGCGGCGTTGACCACGTACGCCTGGAAGTACGGGCCGCTGCCCACCTGCTCGCCGAGCGCGGCGGCGAACGGGCCGAGCCCATCCAGCGCGTCGGCGATGTTCTGCTTGTTCCGCTGTAACAGCGCCAGCACCGAATTCAGCTTGTCCAATGCGGGTTTCAGCTGTGCCTCGTTGTCGGCGACCAGCCCGGAGAGCTGCTGGGCGAGTCCATTGACATACACGATCAGCTGACCGAGCGCGGCGCGCCGCCGATTCAGCTCGCCGAGCAACTCGTTGCCGTCCAGCAGCAGCGCGTTGATCTGGTTGCCCCGGTCGGCGAGGATCTTCGTCACGCTCTGCGCACGCCTCAGCAAATCCGATAGGGCCTCATCGCGCGCGTTGATGCTGCGCGACAGTGCGGTGACACCGTCGAGCGCCGAACGCAGCGGAACGGGCGTGTCGGCGAACGTCTCCGAGAGCGCGTCGAGGGTCCGATCGACCTGGTCCAGGTCCAAGTCGTGCACCGTGCCCGCCAGATCGCTGAGCGCCTCGTTGAGCGAATACGGCGAGGTGGTTCGGTCCAGCGGAATGGTGTCGTCGACGCGCAACGCGCCTGGGCCGGACGGGGTCACCTCCAGCGACTTGCGCCCGAGCACCGTGTTGGTCTTGATCGCCGCCGAAGTCTTCTCCCCCAGCACGATCGACTCCGCCAAGGTGAACCGGACGAGCACCTTCGCGCCGTCCAAGCTGACGTCTTCGACCCGTCCGGACCGCACGCCCGCGACCTGCACGGGGTCACCGGGCACCAAACCGCCCGCGTCAGCGAAGTAGGCGGTGAACGTGGCGCCGGAGCGGATGAACGGAAGCCGGTCGAATTGCAATGCCGACAGCGCCACCGCCACCGCGAGCACAAGGCCGACGATGCCGATGGTGACGGCGGAATTTCGCTGCTCGTTCATCGCTCGTCCGCGCACCTTCCGGTCGTCTGCGCCCCAGGCATGTTGATCTTCATCGTCTGTCCGTTCGGGCCGTCCACCAGGAAGTTGGTCTGGCAGACATAGAGCTGGAGGAAGGAGCCGTATGAGCCGATCCGGATCAGCTGGCGATAGGTCGTCGGCAGCCGCTCCAGCACCCACTGGACGGTGTCGGACCCGGCGTCGAGGTTGGTGGCCAGTCGTCCGGTCTGCTCGATGGTGCCCTGGAGGTCGGGGCGGGCCTGGGCGAGCAGGTCGGTGAGGTCGCCGGTGGCGCCCGCGATCCGCGGGATCGCGTCGCCGATCTGATCCCGATCGGCGGCCAATCCACTGATCAGCCGCTGCAATTCGGCGATGGTCGTGGCGAATTGGTCACCGCGCTCATCGATGGTCCGCAAGACGGTGTTCAGGTTGTCGATCACGCTGCCGATCAGCGCGTCCCGATCCGCCAGCGTCTTGGCGAACGAGCCGCCGCTGTTGAGCAGCGCCACCAGCGTGCCGCCCTGCCCCTGGAAGATCTGCAACAGCGCGTTGGTCAGGTCGTTCACCTGCCCGGGGTCCAAGCCGCGCAGCAGCGGCCGGAACCCGCCGAGCAGCATGTCCAGATCCAGTGCGGGCGCGGTCTGTTCCTTCGGGATGATGCCGCCCGGTTGCAGCACCCGATTGGAGCCGGGCCCCTCGGACAGCTCGAGATAGCGGTCGCCGACCAGGTTCTCGTACTTGACCGCCGCGCGCGTGCTGGTGAGCAGCCGATACTTGCGGTCGACGTCGAACTCGACATGCGCCAGATAGTCTTTGCCGACCTTCACCGAGGTGACCGACCCGACCGGCACACCGGCGATGCGCACCTTCGCGCCGGGCAGCATGCCGGAGGAGCTGGTGAACACGGCGTGGTAGCCGTGCTCCCGCGCGAAGCGCACCTGGCTGAACACGACCGCGAGGCCGGCGAAGACCAGCGTCATCACCAGGGTGAAAATGGCCAATTTGACGGTTGTCGCGGTGTTTTTCACGTACGCGGCACCCCCGGCATTCCGGCGAACAGGATCTGGAAGATCTTCGGCGGATTCACCGTCAGCGTGGTCGACGGTGTGTACACCAGGCCTTCCGAGGTATCGGTGACGACATAGTTCGAGTGGCTGCCCGGCACCCGGTCCAGCAGCCCTTCGCAGCGCGGGCCGCCGGTCGCGTTGACCTTGGGCAGGTCCTCCGGATAGGTGTAGGGCTTGGCGCCGTACATGAAGCCGGTGTTCAGCGCGACGCCTTCTTGCAGGCCGCCGAAGACCGCCTCGCCCATCGGGAGCGCCTTGCCGAGGCCGCCGATCAGGCAGTAGAGCGCGGGCGCGTACTCGTCGAGCAGTCCGGTGGTCGGGCGCAGCAGATCGAGCGCCGTGACGAGCTGGCTCTCGTTCTCGCGCAGCACCGAACCGGTGGTGTCGGCCAGCCCGATGAGGTTCACCAGCACGTTGTCCAGACTGCGCTGCTCCTCGACCAGGGTGTTGCCGGTGACGGTCGCGTTGTTCACCGTGCGCAGCAGGTCGTTCACCGTGTCCGCGTACAGGTTGGTGACGTCGCTGGTCTTGGCCAGGTCCTGTTGCAGCGTGGGCAGGTACGGGTTGATGTCGCGCAGGTAGGCGTCGCTCTGCGCGAGCAGGTCGCCCAGCTTCTGTCCCCGGCCCTGCAACGCGGTGCCCAGCGCGGACAGCGTCGCGTTGAGCTTCTCCGGCTCGATCTTGGCGAGCACGTCGGACAGATGCTGGAACAGCGTGTTGAACTCGACGGTCACCCGCTGCGCCGTCACGGTCGCGCCCGGCCGCATCGGGATGGGCGAAGGCTGCTCGGGGACAATGAAATTGACGTACTTCGCGCCGAACACGGTAGTGGACCTGATGTCGACGGCCGCGTTGGACGGCACCAGCTTCAGCAATTCCGGATCGAGGGCCAGTTTCAGTGTGGCGCCCTCGGCGGTGTTGTCGACGGACGCGACGCGGCCGATCTCCACACCGCGGATCTTCACCTTGGCGTCCGGGTCGAGGACCAGGCCGCTACGCGGCGCGTCCACCGTCACGGTGGCCGTGGAGGTGAACCCGCCGACGAACATGACCAACGAGACCGCCACGATCGCGACCAGCGCGAGCACCATCGCGGCCCCGGCGAGTTTCAGCCCGAGCCCGCCGCGCATCGCCCGCAGGAAGCGGCTTTCGGTTTGCTTCGATTCCGCCATGTCGCTTATCCGGAGAGATGGAAGTTGCCGGAGGTGCCGTAGATGGCCAGCGAGATCAGCAGGGTCACCGTGACCACCGCGACCAGCGAGGCGCGCACCGCATTGCCTACCGCGACACCGACGCCGACCGGTCCGCCCGCGGCGTTGTAGCCGTAGTAGGTGTGAATCAACATGACGGCCAAGGCCATGAAGATCGCCTGGGCGAACGACCAGAGGATGTCGCTCGGGATGAGAAAGGTCGAGAAGTAGTGGTCGTAGACGCCCGCCGACTGCCCGTAGATCACGACCGTGGCGAACCGGCTGGCCAGGAACGAGGCGATCACCGCGAGCGCGTAGAGCGGGACGATCGCGATCATCCCGGCCAGCACGCGGGTGCCGACCAGGTACGGCACCGGCCGGATCGCCATCGACTCCAGCGCGTCGATCTCCTCGGCCACCCGCATCGCGCCCAGCTGCGCGGTGGAACCGGCCCCGATGGTGGCGGCCAGGCCGATGCCGGAGATGACAGGCGCCGCGATGCGAACGTTGATGAACGCCGCGAAGAAGCCGGTGAGCGCCTCGACACCGATGTTGCCCAGTGAGCTGTAGCCCTGCACCGCGATGGTGCCGCCCGCGAACAGCGTGAGGAATCCGACGATCACCACGGTGCCGCCGATGACCGCCAAAGCTCCGGTGCCCATGCTGATCTCGGCGATCAGCCGGATCGTCTCGGTGCGGTAGTGCAGCAGCGCCCGTGGCATGGAGCCGAGCGCCTGGGCGTAGAACACGGCATGCTTGCCGACCGAATCGAGCGAGTCCGATATCCGGCGTACGCGCCGAACGGTCCGGGGGAAGCGGGATTCGATAACAAAGGCCATCGCGTCACCGCGCCGTGAACTTGATGCCGACGGCGGTGACCACCACGTTCACGACGAACAGGGCCATGAAAGCGAAGACTACGGTCTGATTCACCGCATCACCGACACTCTTGGGTCCACCTTTGACATTCAGGCCCAGATAACAGGCGACCAGCCCCGCGATCAGCCCGAACAAACCGGCTTTCACCTCGGAAATGATGAGTTCGGGCAGATGGGTGAGCAGCGTGATCCCATTGACGAACGCGCCGGGGTTGACGTCCTGCAGATATACCGAGAACAGAAACCCGCCGACGATGCCGATCGTGCAGACCAGGCTGTTGAGCATCAGCGCCACGAACATCGACGCGAGCACGCGCGGCACCACCAGCCGGTGCACCGGATTGATGCCCAGCACCCGCATCGCGTCTATTTCCTCGCGAATAGTGCGTGCACCCAGGTCGGCGCAGATCGCGGTGGCGCCCGCCCCCGCGACGATGAGCACGGTGACGATCGGCCCGACCTGAGTTACGGAGCCGAATGCCGCGCCCGCGCCGCTCAGATCCGCCGCGCCGATCTCGCGCAACAGAATGTTCAGCGTGAAGCTCACCAGAACGGTGAACGGAATCGCCACCAGCAATGTCGGGACGATCGATACTCGCGCGATGAACCAGGACTGGTCGATGAACTCCCGCCATTGAAAGGGGCGGCGCACACTGGAACGTGCGACGTCGGCGATGAGTTCGAAGAATCCACCCACGGCCCGCAACGGCACGGCAAGGACCTGGTTCATCCGCGATCCTCCTTGCTCAACCGACGTACACGGCGCACGGCGCGAATCTCAACCGTGGCCGCACCGCCGGAACGATTAGAACATGTTCACCGTGTTCCCGGAAGCATTTTTCACACTTTTGAAGTGCATTTTCTCGAAAAATCGGCATATTAAATTTGACACCGGTTTCAGCCGAGAAAGATCCCACCTCTGTGAAGCGTGACATACCCAGTCCCTATGTCTACCAAGCGCCGATCCCCCGATCAACAGTTGGTCAGCTGACCAGCCAGCGCACCGGCGGCAAGCCGCCTCCGGTCACCCCAGCTCGGTCAGCGAAGACGCCGAGAACGTCTGCCCGGACGGGCGATCGGCGAAGTAGCCCCCCAGCGTGTCGGCCAGATCCCGGGCCGACCACTGCCCGTCGGTCGCGTCGAACCGGCGTTCGACGACGGGCGCCGCCATGAGTGCCACCATCCCCCCGTAGACGACGAACAACTGCCCATTGACCGCGTCGGCCGCCGGAGAGGCGAGGTAGGCCACCAGCCGGGCCACGTGAGCGGGCGACAGGGGATCGACATCGCCCTCCGGTGCGGGACTGAACACAGCCTCGGTCATCGCGGTCCGGGCACGCGGCGCGATCGCATTGGCCCGCACGCCGTAGCGCGACAGCGCCCGCGCGGCCGAGAGAGTCAGCGCGGTGATGCCCGCCTTCGCGGCGCCGTAGTTGGCCTGCCCCTCCGGGCCGAGCAAGCCCGCCTCCGAGGAGGTGTTGACCAGCCTGCCGTAGACCGGGGCGCCCGCCTGCTTGGATTTGCCGCGCCAGTAGGCGGCGGCGTTGCGCGACAGCAGGAAGTGGCCACGCAGATGCACCGCGATCACCGCGTCGAAGTCCTCGTCGGACATGTTGAACAGCATGCGGTCGCGGGTGATGCCCGCGTTGTTCACGACGATGTCGACCGATCCGAAGGATTCCTCGGCGGTACGGATCAACGCGTCGGCGGTCGCCCGCTCGGCGATGCTGCCCGCGACGAATTCCGCCTTGGCGCCCAGGCCGCGAATCTCGGCAAGCGTGTCCGCGACCGGGTCCGACTCCGTGAGGTCGTTGACCACCACCGACGCGCCGGCCCGGGCCAGCGCGAGCGCCTCGGCCCGCCCAAGTCCGGCGCCGCCGCCGGTCACGATCGCCACTCGGCCCGCAAGGCTCAGATCATTGCTCACGCGGCCGACTCTAGAACGTGTTCCAACTTACGGCAAGGGTCGTTCACTGCAGCCGCAGCGCCGCCTTGGGGCACTGCGCGACCGCGTCCTCGACATCGGCGAGCCGATCGGCCGGCACGTCGGCGTCGGCGATGTGCAGCACGTCCTCGTCATCGAGTTCGAACACGTCGGGGGCGATTCCGACGCAGATTCCGTTCGCTTCGCATTGGTCCGGATCGACACTGATCTTCATGGCAACTCCTTTACCACCGCTCTGATCGAAGCCTAACAAGCCGATCCGCTCCACTGGGCCGCCATCGGAGGGATCCAGCATCAATACTGGAACATGTTTCAGTCAATATGCAATGATCGGGAGAACCCGATCCGAACAAAGGCTCGGTCCTACCCACCCCGCCGACTCCGCAAGCTCCGTCGGCCGACCATCCCCCAAGAGGTACCTCCATGCGCATTGCGTACACGCCGCAACAGGAGCAGCTGCGCGCGGAGTTGCGCGACTACTTCGCACGGCTCATCACCCCCGAGCGCAGGGCGGCGCTCAGCGCGCAGACCGGTGAGTACGGGCAGGGCAACGTCTATCGCGAGGTCGTCCAGCAGATGGGCCACGACGGGTGGCTGGCGCTGGGCTGGCCCAAGGAGTACGGCGGCCAGGACCGCTCGACCATGGACCAGCTGATCTTCACCGACGAGGCCGCGATCGCGGGTGCGCCGGTGCCGTTCCTGACCATCAACTCGGTCGCGCCGACGATCATGCACTACGGCAGCGAAGAGCAGAAGAAGTTCTTCCTGCCCAAGATCGCGGCCGGTGAGCTGCACTTCTCCATCGGCTACTCCGAGCCGGGCGCGGGCACCGACCTGGCCAGTCTGCGCACCACCGCGGTGCGCGACGGCGACGAATACGTGATCAACGGCCAGAAGATGTGGACCAGTCTGATCGCCTACGCCGACTATGTCTGGCTGGCTGTGCGCACCGACCCGACGGCCAGGAAGCACAAGGGCATCAGCATGCTCATCGTGCCGACCACCGCCGAGGGCTTCTCCTGGACCCCCGTGCACACCATGGCCGGGCCGGACACCAGCGCGACGTACTACCAGGACGTCCGGGTGCCCGCGAGCGCGCTGGTCGGTCAGGAGAACGGCGGCTGGGCGCTGATCACCAACCAGCTCAACCACGAGCGCGTGGCGCTGACTTCCGCGGGGCCGCTGGCGCTGGCGCTGCGCCAGACCGTGGAGTGGGCGAGCACTACCAAGGCCGGCGACGGCTCCCGGGTGATCGACCGGGAGTGGGTGCAGCTCAACCTGGCCAAGGTGCACGCCAAGGTCGACTACCTCGAGCTGCTGAACTGGGAGATCGCCAGCCGGGCCGACGCGGGCGGCGACGCGGCTCCGCGGCCGTGGGACGCCTCGACCTGCAAGGTGTACGGCACCGAGCTGGCCACCGAGGCCTACCGGCTGCTCATGGAGGTGCTCGGTCCGCAGGCGTACCTGCGCCAGGACTCCCCCGGCGCCGAACTGCGCGGACGGCTGGAGCGGATGCACCGCGCCGCGCTCATCCTGACCTTCGGCGGCGGCACCAACGAGGTGCAGCGCGACATCATCGCCATGACCGCCCTGAAACAGCCCGCCGCTGCCCGCTGATCGAAAGCGACTGGATCACCATGGATTTCACCCCCACCGAAGCCCAACTGGATCTCGCCCGGCTCACCGGCGAGGTGTGCGGCAAGCTGGTCACCGCCGACCGGTTGCGCGAACTCGATACCGCGGACGAGCGATTCGACCAGCCGCTGTGGAGTTCACTCGCCGAGACCGGCGTGCTCGCGGCGGCGCTGCCCGAGTCGGTCGGCGGCAGCGACCTGGGGCCGCTCGAGCAGACCGCCATCCTGCGCGAGCTGGGCAAGCATGTCGCGGCCGTGCCCTACTTGTGGTCGATCGTCCTCGGCGCGGGCGCGCTGGCCCGCTTCGGTGATGCGGCGCAACAGGCTCTGGCCACCCAGGCCGGCGCGGGCCGGATCATCCTCACCGCGGCTCTGGCCGAGGAGCGGAACTGGGAACCCGCCGCGCCGACCACCACCGCGGTCGAGACCGGCGAAGGATGGCGGCTGACCGGCGCCAAGACCACCGTGCCCTACGCCAACCGCGCCGAGCGAATTCTGGTACCCGCCACGATCTCCGGCGCCACCGCCGTCTTCCTGGTCGATCCGGCGGCGGCGACGGTGACGGCGCAGCAGGTCGTCGATCGCAGCCCCGAGTTCGCGGTCGAATTCACCGATACCCCCGGTGAATTGGTCGGCTCCGTCGCGGACGGCGCGGAGATCCTCGACTGGATTCTCGCCCGCGCCTGGCTCGGACTGAGCGCCGTGCAGCTGGGCACCCTGGAACGCGCGCTCGAACTGGTCGCCGAATACGCCAGGGAGCGAGAGCAGTTCGGCAAGGCGGTCGGCAGTTTCCAAGCCGTCGCCCAGCGGCTCGCCGACGCCTACATCGACGTCCAAGGCCTGCGCCTGACGACGACCCAGGCCGCGTGGCTGCTGTCGGAGGACCTGCCCGCGGCGCAGGCGGTGCACACCGCCAAGTTCTGGGCCGCCGACGCGGGTCACCGCGTCGCGCACACCGTCGTCCACGTGCACGGCGGCGTCGGCATCGACCGCGACCACATCGTGCACAACTACTTCACCGCCGCCAAACACAACGAGTTCGCCCTCGGCACGGGCACCGACCACCTGCGCGCACTCGGCGCGCTCTTGGCCGGAACCCCGGCCTGACCGGGACATCACCGAGTCGGCCCGCTACCACGGGGGCCGACTACCGTGTCCAGTCCGCCGAATTTCTTGCTGCACGCGAGCGTATTACGTATTACAGTTATTACGAATACCGGGCACTAAGGAGGTTGGGATGCTGCTGAACAGCAAGGGCCAGGTGACGATTCCTGCCCACCTTCGAGCCAAGCACAATCTCCACGAAGGCGACGACGTGGAGATCATCGAAGTCGATGGCGCGTTGCGGATCGTGCGAGCCGAAGGCGCCTCGACCCGAGGCCAACGTCTCGTCCGGCGACTGCGCGGTACGGCGGACAGCAGGGACATCGACGGCATGAGCACCGACCAAATAATGGACCTGCTTCGTGGCGAGTAGCCTGACGCCAATCGGTGGACCTGCTGTTCTGGTCGACTCCTGCGTCTTGCTCGACGTGATGACCAATGACAAGCGCTGGGCGGAATGGTCGGCGCAGCAAATCACCGAAGCACTGGATTCGGGTCGGGTCGTCATCAATCCGATCATTTACGCCGAGGTCTCGGTCGGGTACGACGCAGTCGAAGAACTGGATTATCTGCTCCCCTCCGACGAGTTCGAGCGCGAAGCGCTGCCGTTTCGGGCGGGCTTCCTTGCCGGCAAGGCGTTTCAGCGCTATCGGCGCAACAGCGGTGAGAAGCGTTCTCCGATGCCCGACTTCTACATCGGAGCACATGCCGCGATGGCGGGCTACCGATTACTGACCCGGGACGTCGCGCGATACCGCGGCTACTTCCCGACCGTCGAGCTGATCGCACCCACTCCCTGACTCGGCAGGATTCATCAGGCCAGCCTCAGGCTCAACTCCTCACTGACTTGCAAAACGTGATCGGCGGCCTCATCGAACATGCTCTGGCCTTCCAGGTCGGTGTGCGCACAGGGCAACCGGCTCCTCCTCCGAAAGCGAACGTTCAGACCAACCATCACTCAATGATGCCGCGCGGATGCCGCGCGAACTGCTTTGCACCGTTCGGATCTCAGCCGGCCGGAGCCGACGTCAAATAGCGCTGGAGGGTAGGCGCGATATCGGCGATGATCTGCTCGCGGGTCAGTGCGACGACCGGTGGCAGGCGCAGCACGTAGCGGCACAGTGCGAGGCCGAGCAGTTGCGTGACGATCAGACCGCCCCGGCGCGGGGCGTCGGCGGGATCTCCGAAGCGCAGGACGGCGGGCAGCACCTGCTCGGCGAAGACCGCGCGAAAGCGTTCGCCGACCGCGTCGTCGGTGATCGACGAGCGCAGCAGGGTCAGCAGCACTTCGCTGTTGGGCTCCTCCTCCCAGACCGCGAAGAATCGGCGGATCAGCGATTCCCCCAAGGCGTCCGGTTCGGCGGCGCCCAGATCCGGCAGGTCCAGGTGGATGTCGACCGCGGCCGCGAACAGGCCGTCTTTGCTGCCGAAATACCGCATGACCATGGACGGGTCGATGGCCGCGTCGGCGGCGATGGCGCGGATGGTCGCTTTGCGGAAACCTTCGGCGGCGAAGCGGGCGCGGGCGGCCGCGAGGATCGCCGCCCGGGTTGCGTCCGACCGGCGGGCGGGAGCCTGATCAGGTTCGGCAGTCATGCGACAAGTGTAGGCCAACAACCGTTGACTTAGTCCGAGGCGTGCTGCCCGATTTATGCCAACAAACGTTGGCCTCGGCCGCGACGTGCGGCCCGCGCGGTCGCGGGTTTCTACTTGGCGCCGGCCTCCGCGTGGTCGTCCGCGGGACGGGCCTGGGTTTGCTCCTTGGCCCAGCGGTAGTCGGGCTTGCCCGCCGGGGATCGCTTGATCTCGTCGACGAACCAGAGACTGCGGGGCTGTTTGTAAGGGGCGATTTCCTTGGTGAGCAATGGGCGCAGTTCTTCGAGCGTCGGCCGGCTCTCGCCGCGGCATTGCACGACCGCGACCACCCGCTGGCCCCAGCGTTCGTCCTCGATGCCGACCACGAGCGCGTCGAAGATCTCCGGGTGCGACTTGAGCGCGCCCTCGACCTCCTCGGGGTAGATCTTCTCGCCGCCGCTGTTGATGCTGACCGAACCGCGGCCGAGCATCGTGACCGTGCCGTCTTCCTCGACCCTGGCGAAATCGCCGGGGATGGCATAGCGAATCCCGTTGAACTCCTTGAACGTCGCCGCGGTCTTCGCTTCGTCCTTGTAGTAGCCGAGCGGGATGTGCCCGTGCCGCGCCAGGATGCCGACCTTCCCGGAGCCGGGCTGCACCGGATTGCCGTCCTCGTCGAGCACCTCGGTGGAGGCGTCGATCTTCACTCGGGGGCCTCCGGTGTGCGTCGCGCCCTTGGCCACGATGGAGATACCGCCGAAACCGGTCTCCGAGGAGCCGATCGAATCGGAGATCATCCGGTTGGGCAACAGTTCGAGGAATTGGTCCTTGAGCGCGGGCGAGAACAGCGCCGCACTGCTGGCCATCACATACAGGCTCGAAAGGTCGTAAGGCTCAGCGGTTTCCGGGTTGCCCTCGATCAGGGCGTCCAGCATCGGGCGCGCCATCGCGTCGCCGGTGATGAAAATGAGGTTGATCTTGTGCTGGTCGACGGCCCGCCACACGCCGTGCCCGGAGAACTCCGGGATCATCACGGTCTTGCCGCCGCCGAACAGGCTGTG
The DNA here is from genome assembly GCF_015477605.1 of Nocardia amamiensis. Taxonomy (GTDB): domain Bacteria; phylum Actinomycetota; class Actinomycetes; order Mycobacteriales; family Mycobacteriaceae; genus Nocardia; species Nocardia amamiensis_A. The sequence continues at coordinate 184,976 of NZ_JADLQX010000014.1, read as the reverse complement.
GAACGTCGCCCACTGCGCGCCGCCGTGGATCATCGGCGGAATCGGGAACCGCACCATCGGCGGGCTGCCTGCGCCGACCTTCGCCAATTCCCATTCGTCCTGGACGTATTCGCCGGTGATGAAGTTGATGCCTGCGCCGAGCACCCGCCACACGTCCTCCTGGCGCCACATCACGCCCTTGGGCATGCCGGTGGTACCGCCGGTGTAGACCATGTAGAGGTCGTCCGGGGAGCGTTCGCCGAAGTCGCGCTCACCCGAGGACTGCGCGATCACCGCCTCGTATTCCACCGAATCCGCTGCGGTGGGAATCGTCCCGGTCGTATCGTCGTCCACGACGATGACCGTGCGCAGCTTCGGGGTGTTCGCACGAACCGCGGCGACCTTGTCGCTGTAGCGACGCTCGTGGATCAGCGCGACCATGTCCGAATTGTCGAAGATATATTGCAACTCGTTCTCGACATATCGGTAGTTCACGTTGATCATCACGGCGCGCGCCTTGAAGATCGCGACCATGGCCTCGACGGCCTCGATCGTGTTGCGTGAGTAGATGCCCACCTTGTCGCCCGGCTGGACTCCCTGTTCTTGCAGGTAGTGAGCGAGTTTATTGGCGCGCTCCTCCAACTGGGCGTAGGTGACCTCGCGGCCGTCGTCGGCCAGCGCGACGCGGTCGGGCATCAGGTCGATGGCGTGTTCGACAAGGTCCGCTATGTTGTAGCTCACAGCCTTAAAAATAGAACGTGTTACTGTTTCTGACAAGGCTCGAAGTCAGGAGAATCAGCAATGCCGCACTGCCTCGTCGAGAAGCGCGACCATGTCCTCATCGTCACCATGAACCGGCCCGAGGCGCGCAACGCGCTGTCGGCGGAGATGATGGCGATCATGCGTGACGCCTGGGACCAGGTGGACAACGATCCGGACATCCGGGTGGCGATCCTGACCGGCGCGGGCGGCGCGTTCTGCGCCGGCGCCGATCTCAAGGGCATGACCTCCGCACATCCCGGAGACACCATCGAGGGCGGCGGCTGGAATCCGGCCAAACTCGAAGCACTGCTGAAGGGCCGCAGGCTCACCAAGCCCCTGATCGCGGCGGTCGAGGGCCCGGCCATCGCGGGCGGCACCGAGATCCTGCAGGGCACCGACATCCGCGTGGCCGGGGAGAGCGCGAAATTCGGTGTGTCCGAAGCGCGTTGGGGCCTGTTCCCGCTGGGCGGCTCGGCGGTGCGACTGGTCCGCCAGATTCCTTACACCGTCGCGGCGGACATCCTGCTCACCGGCCGGCACATCACGGCGGCGGAGGCCAAGGAGATCGGCCTGATCGGGCACGTGGTGCCAGACGGAACTGCGCTGGACAAGGCGCTCGAACTCGCCGGGCAGATCGCCGCCAACGGCCCCCTCGCGGTGCAGGCCATCCTGCGCACCATCCGGGAGACCGAGGCCATGCCGGAAGAGGACGCGTTCCAGATCGACGCCAAGCTCGGCATGGCGGTGTTCCGCTCGGCCGATGCCAAAGAAGGCCCCAAAGCGTTCGCGGAAAAGCGTAAGCCCACTTTCACCGGGAACTGAAAAACCTGGCGAAAGCGCAACGCCCCCGATGCGCGCGCAACCGACCAGTGCGCACACACCGACCACCGCGCACACACCGACCACTACGCACACATCGGGGGCGACCCCTCGCCGGACTCAGTTGCTGCCCGGGTAGTCCATCCAGAACGGCTCCCACTGGTGGCCGTCGGGGTCGATGAACGTGCGGCCGTGCATGCCGACCTGCGCCTCCTGTGCGCGCTTGTCCTCGTTCACCTCTTCGGTCGCGCCCGCGGCGAGCGCGGCGGCGGTGAGATTGTCGACCTCCGCGGCGCTGCCGAGCGACAGCGCGTACGCGGCATTGATCGCCGCCTTCGTGTCGGCCAGCGGCCGCTTGCTGAAGGTGGTGAAGAAATCCTTGGTGAGCAGCATCAGGCAGATGTTGTCGTCGACCACGATGCAGGCGGCGTTGTCGTCGGTGAACTCCTGGTTGACCTTCCAGCCCAGCGCCTCGTAGAAGGCCTTCGACCGGTCCAGGTCGTCGACGGGGAGATTGATGAAGATCATCTTGCTGCTCATGGCCTCGTCCTTTCGAGCATCCGTTCGTGTCACTCGATATGACGGGCCACCACAGAAAAACTCATCGCACCGCTCGGTGACCCGTGCCACACACCGAACAGGTTTAATGATCTTGATCTGTGCGCGTCTCGAGCTTCGAGACCTGTTTTGTGTCGGTGGCCTGTGGCAGGGTGGCACCCATGAACGACTCGCCCGGCTCCACCGCGGGCCTCGCTCCCGATGTGCTCGCCTCGTTCGAGACCCATCGCAGAGAGCTGTGCGCGTACGCCTACCGTATGCTCGGCTCGTCCTTCGAAGCGGAGGACGCGGTGCAGGAGACCTTCACCCGCGCGTGGAAGTCCTATGCCTCCTTCGAGGGCCGGGCCAGCCTCCGGTCCTGGCTGTACAAGATCACGACGAACGTCTGCCTGGACATGCTCGACGGCCCGCAGCGCAGGGCACGGCCGATGGATCTGTCCGGCCCGTCGCGGCCGGAATCGCCGCTACCGGCGCCGCAGCCGGATTACGTCTGGATCGAGCCCATCCCGAACGCGCTCGCCTTCGGCGCCGATCCGGCCGAGCACGCCAGCGCCAAGGACACCCTGCGCCTGGCCTTCGTCGCCGCCTGCCAGCACTTGCCCGCCACCCAGCGCGCCATCCTGATCATGCGCGAGGTCCTGCGGTTCTCCGCCAGCGAGACCGCCGAGGCGCTCACCATGTCACCCGCGTCGGTGAACAGCGCGCTGCAGCGGGCGCGGGCGACCATGTCCAAGGTCCAGCCGGCGGCCACCGACAGCTACGACGAGACCGACGAGGACCAGCGCCGACTGGTGGACAACTTCGTCAAGGCGTTCGAGGCCTACGACATGGACACGCTGACGTCCCTGCTGAAACAGGATGTTGCACTCTCCATGCCGCCGATCGAGCTGTGGATCTCCGGCCCGGAGAACGTGGCCGCGTTCATGCTCGGCACCGGAAGCGCCTGCCGCGACTCGCGACTGGTCCGGTTGGCAGGCGCCAACGGCCTGCCCGCCTTCGGCCATTACAAGCCAGGCGCCGAGCCGGGCGTGTGGGTGCCGTGGTCGATCACGGTGCTGGAACTCGACGGCGACACCATCGCCGGTCTGAACTTCTTCCTCGACACCGAAAAGCTGTTCCCGCTGTTCGGCCTCGCCCCCGAACTCCGCGAGCCGGTCAGCTGACCAGCGTGAGTTGACCCGGAGAAATGGCGGCCCGGATATCAAAGTCCGAGCCGCCATTTCACTACCGAATCCACAACCCGACCGCGCTTCCACTCAAACCTCGCCAAATCCGTCAACGCTGTAGTCGCATTGTCGAACTGGAGCATCGAGCGGAGTCAAATGGCGGCTCGAGGGGGCGGGCCAGCCACCATATGACTACCGCCGATCCACGAAAGCTCCCTCACTTGGATTTCTGAACGCAACCACAGCCGGTTGACCACGCTGGAAGCCGACGGGTTGCGACCAACCGCGGGAGGTAAGCCGGGTACGGCACCCGACGCGCCCGGCACTGCCCGGGAGGAATACCGTGGTAGCCAAGGCATTACTCGAAGCCTCCGGCAGAGATTTCTCTGGGGATGCTCCATAGTTAGGCGCACGGTTCCATGGGTGTACCGGAGCAGTGCTGGGCACGCTGAGTGCCGCACCCGGCTTACCTCCCGCCGTCGATCACGCACCCGCAGTCCCAGCCCAGTCGACCGGCTGTGGTTGCGTTGGAGAACTCGAGCATCGAGGGGAGTCGAATGGTGGCTTCGGGGCCAGAGAGAGCAACCATTTGACTACTCCCGAGCTCACAGGCGCCGCGTTACCGCGCCGGGATGTATCGGTCGCGGAGTTTGCGTTTGTAGAGCTTGCCGTTCGGGTCGCGCGGCAGTTCGGGCAGGTAGTCGATCGACTTGGGCATCTTGTACTTCGCCAATTGCGTTGCGGCGAAGGCGAGCAGTTCGGCGGTGAGTTCGTCGTCGCCTTCGGCCCCGTCGGCGGGCTGCACGACCGCCTTTACTTCCTGACCCCAATCCGGATGCGGGATGCCGAAAACCGCTACGTCGGCGACCTTCGGGTGGGTGATCAGGACGTTCTCGATCTCGGCGGGGTAGATGTTCACCCCGCCGGACAGGATCAGGTCCGAGCGCCGGTCGTGCAGGTAGAGGTAGCCGTCCTCGTCGAGGTGCCCGATGTCGCCGACGGTGAACAGGTCGCCGACGCGCGAGTCCTCGGTCTTGGCCTTGTCGTGGTGGTACTCGAAACTCGAAGCGCCCATGCGCATGTAGACCAGGCCGGGTTCGCCGACCGGGACCTCGGAGCCGTCCTCTTCGCTGAGCACCTTGATCACCGACCACGGCCACGCCTTGCCCACCGAGCCCGGCTTGCGCAACCAGTCGGTGCCGTTGATCACGGTCCCGCCGCCCTCGGTGGCCGCGTAGTACTCGGTGACGGTGGGCCCCCACCACTCGAGCATCTGCCGCTTGGTCTCCTGCGGGCAGGGCGCGGCACCGTGCACCATGCTGCGCAGCGAGGAGACGTCGTACTTGGCGCGCACTTCCTCCGGCAGCGCGAGCAGGCGGTGGAACTGAGTGGGCACCATGTGGCTGTGCGTCACGCGGTACTTGTCGATCAGCCGCAGCATCTCCTCCGCGTCCCAGCGATCCATCAGAACGAGCTTGTGGCCCAGCTGAATCGAGATGGTGGCGAAGTTCAGCACCGCCGTGTGATACAGCGGCGAGCCGCAGATGTGCACGTGATCGTCGTAGGGCGCGAGGCCGAAGAGGCCGAAGAACGCGGTGGTGTGCGGCGGAACGACATCCGGGTCGGCGCCGGTGAGCGGGCGCCGAACTCCCTTGGGCCGTCCCGTGGTTCCCGACGTGTAGAGCATCGGCGCACCGGTGCTGCGATCGGACGGACGCCCGGTGTCCGCGGCGCCGAGCCAGGCCACCGACTTGAAACCCTCGATCTCGCCCACCGCGAACCGTGCCGTCGCGGGCAATCCCGCCTCGTCGGCCGCGGCCTTCGCGGCGGCGGCGAAACGGTCGCTGGCGATGAACGCCTTCGCCTCGCTGTCGCCCAGGATGTAGGCCACTTCCGGGCCGGTGAGATGCCAGTTCACCGCGACGATGTACAACCCGGACTGATAGGCCGCGAAGTAGGCGGCGATCGCCTCCACACAGTTGTGCACCATGCTCACCAGCACGTCGCCGGTCTCGAGGCCGAGCCCCCGCAGGCCGGTGGCGTAACGATTGGCGAGCGTTGCCAATTCGCGATACGTCACCTCCCGGCCCGACGAATCGACCATCGCGATCCGATCGGGTTCGGCTTCGGCGATGTTCCACAGACCGAGAATTTGCACTGACTCCTGCACGGGGGAATGGTGCGGAGGCGGAGCCGACGGGGCGGGTGAGGCAGTCACCCCATTGAATTTAGAACGTGTTCTACTGTTCGACAAGGGGTGCCAACCGACGCAATTGCGCGATATCGGGAACCGACACCAGCATCATGGTGACGCCGGCGGCTTCCCATACCTTCAGCTGTTCCCGGACGTGCTCCTCGTCGCCGATGATCGCGGTGTCCAGGATCAACTCGTCCGGCACGGCCGCCGCGGCCTCGGCCTTCTTGCCCGCCTGGAACAGCTGCCCGATCTCGTCGACCTCGCGGTCGTAGCCCATCCGCCGGTACACCTGGGCGTGGAAGTTCAGCTCCGGCGCGCCCATGCCGCCGATGTAGAGCGCCATGATCCAGCGCATCCGCGCCAGCTCGCTCGCCGGGTCGTCGGTGATCACCACCTGGCAGCTCGCGGCGATCTCGAAGTCGTCCCCGCTGCGCCGCGCACCCGCCCGAGCGAAGCCCTCGTCGAGCCAGTCGTGGTACATCCCGGCCAGGCGGGGCGCGTAGTAGATGGCCAGCCAGCCATCGGCGATCTCGGCGGTGAGTGCGACATTCTTCGGCCCCTCCGCGCCCAGCCAGATCGGCAAATCCGCACGTAGCGGATGCACGATCGGCTTGAGCGGCTTGCCGAGTCCGAGCGAACCCGGCCCGGTGTAGGGCAGTGGATAGTGCGGGCCGTCGTTGGTGACCGGCGCCTCGCGGGCCAGCACCTTGCGCACGATGTCGACGTACTCCCTGGTGCGCTGCAGCGGCTTGGCGAACGGCTGCCCGTACCAGCCCTCCACCACCTGCGGGCCGGAGACGCCGAGGCCGAGAATCGCACGGCCGCCGCTGAGGTGATCGAGGGTGAGGGCGTGCATGGCGGTCGCCGCGGGAGTGCGCGCGGACATCTGCACCACCGAGGTCCCGAGGCGCACCCGCCGCGTGGCGGAACCCCACCAGGCGAGCGGACCGAAGGCGTCCGACCCCCAGGACTCGGCGGCGAACACGGCGTCGAACCCGGCTTCCTCGGCCGCCGCCACCAGTTCCCCCGCGTTCGCGGGCGGCTGAGCCATCCAGTACCCGAGTTGCAATCCGAACTTCACGCCGGACCCCTTTCCGATCGACTGCGTTTGGCATCGGCGGCGTCAGCGGACCTTCCTGCCGATTACCCACACCGCCGCTTGCCACCAGAGTTAGAACCTGTTCTACTCGATATCGTGACTCAGGGGAATACTGCATCCACGGCAATCGCGGGTGGGAGTGGCACGGGATTGGACACCGTGCCCGAGGTACTCAGCGCGCCCCTGCGGGTGCGATTCGATTACACCCGCTCCGTCGGAATCACCATCGGGACGTTTTTGACCAACCTGCGCGACCGCAAGATCGTCGGCGCGCGCGGCTCAGACGGCCGGGTGATCGTGCCGCCGCCGGAATACGACCCGATTACCGCCGAACCGCTGACCGATTTCGTCGACGTCGCCGAAAACGGCACTGTCGAATCGTGGACCTGGGTGCGCGACCCGCTGCCCGGTCAGCCCTTCGACCGTCCGTTCGCCTGGGCGTTGATCCGCCTCGACGGCGCCGACACGGCCTTGCTGCACGCGGTCGACGTCGCCGCGCCGGAGGACATCCACACCGGCTTGCGGGTGACCGCTCGCTGGGCGGCACAGACCGAGGGCAGCATTCGCGACATAGTGTGCTTCGAGCCCGGCGAGAAATCCGGGACGCCTGCCGAATCCGGCCCCGCGGCCGAGCCGGTCACCATGATCACCACCCCGGTCGACCTGTCCTACAAGCACACCGCCTCCCCGCAGGAGACCGTCTACTTGCGCGGACTCGCCGAGGGCAAGCTGATCGGCGCGCGCACCGACGCCATGGGCAAGGTGTACTTCCCGCCGCGCGGCGCGAACCCGACCGACGGCAGGCCGACCAACGACTTCATCGAGCTGCCCGACCGCGGGACGGTGACCACCTTCTGCATCGTCAACGTGCCGTTCCTCGGGCAGCGGATCAAGCCGCCGTACGTCGCGGCGTATGTGCTGCTGGACGGCGCGGACATCCCGGTGCTGCATCTGGTGCTCGGCTGCGACGCCGGCGAAGTGCGCATGGGCATGCGGGTGGAGGCGGTGTGGAAGCCGCGCGAGGAGTGGGGCTACGGCCTGGAGAACGTGGACCACTTCCGTCCCACCGGCGAGCCGGACGCCGACTACGAGACCTACAAGCACCACCTCTGAGAGAGGCGCACGTTGACTGACAACGCCACCGACATCGCGGTCGTGGGTTTCGCCCACGCACCGCACGTGCCGGAGACCTTCGGCACCACCAATGGCGTCGAGATGCTGGTGCCCTGCTTCCAGCAGCTCTACGACCGGCTCGGCATCACCAAGTCCGATATCGGCTTCTGGTGCTCGGGGTCCTCCGATTACCTTGCCGGACGCGCATTTTCGTTCATCTCGGCGATCGACGCGATCGGCGCGGTGCCGCCGATCAACGAATCGCACGTGGAGATGGACGCCGCCTGGGCGCTGTACGAGGCGTGGGTGAAACTGCGCTCGGGGCAGGCGAAGACCGCGCTGGTGTACGGCTTCGGCAAGTCCTCCGCAGGGACGCTGCGCCAAGTCCTCACCATGCAGCTGGACCCGTACCTGGTCGCGCCGCTGTGGCCGGACGCGCTGTCCATCGCCGGATTGCAGGCGCGCGCGGGGCTCGATGCCGGTCGCTGGACCGAGCGCGACATGGCGGCCGTGGCCGCGGGCGAATCCGGTGACGTCGACAGCCTGCTGGACAACCCGTATGTCGCCGATCCGCTGCGCGCGCACGATGTCGCGCCGATCACCGACGGCGCGGCGGCGGTCGTGCTGGCGGTCGGTGATCGCGCCCGCGAACTGTGCGAGCGTCCCGCCTGGATCACCGGCATGGCGCACCGGGTGGACACCCCGGTCCTCGGCGCACGCGACCTCACCGTCTCCCCCTCGACGTCGGCCGCGGCCCAGGCCGCCACCCGCGGCGACACCAGCGGTTTCGACATCGCGGAACTGCACGCGCCGTTCAGCCATCAGCAGTTGATCCTCACCGAGGCTATCGGCCTGCGCGACGGCACCGCGATCAACCCCTCCGGCGGCGCGCTCGCGGCCAACCCCATGTTCGCGGCGGGCCTGGAGCGCATCGGCTTCGCGGCCGAGGCGATCATGGCGGGCTCGGCGAATCGCGCCCTCGCCCACGCCACCAGTGGCCCCGCCCTTCAGCAGAACCTTGTGACCGTTTTGGAATCGGAGACGACCCGATGAGCCAACCCGCCGCGGTGCTCGGCACCGGACAAACCCATCACGTGACGAAACGTACCGATGTGTCGATGGCGGGCATGTGCCGCGAGGCAATCGATCGCGCCCTCGCCGACGCCGGGCTGACCATCGCCGATATCGACGCGGTCGTGGTCGGCAAGGCGCCCGACCTGTTCGAGGGCGTCATGATGCCCGAGCTGTATTTGGCGGACGCCTTGGGCGCAACCGGGAAGCCGCTGCTGCGCGTGCACACCGCAGGGTCGGTCGGCGGCTCTACCGGCTGCGTCGCGGCCAACCTGGTGCAGGCGGGCGTGCACAAGCGCGTGCTCGCGGTGGCATGGGAGAAGCAGTCGGAGTCGAACGCCATGTGGGCGTTGTCGATTCCGGTGCCGTTCACCATGCCCGTCGGCGCGGGCGCGGGCGGGTACTTCGCACCGCACGTGCGCTCCTACATCCGGCGATCCAACGCGCCGGGTCACATCGGTGCGATGGTCGCGGTGAAGGATCGACGCAACGGCGCCAAGAACCCGCTCGCCCATCTGAAGCAGCCCGACATCACGCTGGAGTCGGTGCTCGCCTCGCAGATGCTGTGGGACCCGATCCGGTTCGACGAGACCTGCCCCTCCTCCGACGGCGCGTGCGCGATCGTGCTCGGCGACGCCGACGCTGCCGCCGCTGTCGAGGCCACCGGCAGGAAGGTCGCCTGGGTGCACGCCACCGCGATGCGCACCGAGCCGACCACCTACGCCGGACGAGACCAGGTCGATCCCCAGGCCGGACGGGACGCGGCCGCGGCGCTCTGGGAGGCCGCGGGCATCACCAACCCGCTGGAGGAGATCGACGTGGCCGAGATCTACGTGCCGTTCTCCTGGTTCGAGCCGATGTGGCTGGAAAACCTCGGCTTCGTGCCCCCTGGCGACGGCTGGAAGCTCACCGACAAAGGCGAGACCGAGATCGGCGGCACCCTGCCGGTCAACCCGTCCGGCGGCGTGCTGTCCTCCAACCCGATCGGCGCCTCTGGCCTCATCCGGTTCGCCGAGGCGGCCAAGCAGGTCATGGGACGCGCCGGGGACTATCAGGTCGAGGGTGCGCGCAAGGCGCTCGGTCATGCCTACGGCGGCGGGTCGCAGTACTTCTCGATGTGGGTGGTCGGATCGGAGCAGCGGTGACGTCCCTGAAGTTCACCCTCGGGATCGCGCTGAGTCCACTGGACCAGCTGCCGGAACTCGCGAAAACCGCCGAGGAATGTGGCTTTTCGTCGATCGCGCTGCCGGACTCGCTGTTCTACATGAAGTCGGCGGCGGCGAAATACCCGTACACGCCTGACGGCAGCCGGTTCTGGGGACCCGACACCCCGTGGGTCGACCCGCTCATCGGCGCGACGGCCATGGCGGCCGTCACCAGCCGCATCCGCTTCTACACGAACGTGCTGAAGCTGGGTTCGCGCAACCCGCTGCTGCTGGCCCGGCAGGTCGGCTCGGTGGCCAACCTGTCCGGCAACCGCTTCGGCTTCGGCGTCGGGATCGGCTGGGCGCCGGAGGAATTCGAGTGGTGCGGAGTGCCGTTCGCGCGGCGCGGCGCCCGGGTGGACGAGATGATCGAGGTCATCAAGCTGGTCCTGGGCGGAGGAATGGTCGAGTATCACGGCGAGTTCTTCGACTTCGATCCATTGCAGATGAGCCCGGCGCCGAGCGAGCCGGTGCCGTTCTACATCGGCGGGCACACCGACGCGGCGCTGCGGCGCGCCGCACGGGTGGGCGACGGCTGGACCTCGGCCATGATGACCTATGACGAGCTGCGGCGCACGATCGCAAGACTCGATGCGCTGCGCGCCGAATTCGGCAGGGCTGGCGAACCGTTCGAGATCCAGGCGGTGTGCGTCGACCGCTTCGGCCGGTCCGGGTATCAGGATCTCGCCGACGCGGGCGTCACCGACGCGATCGTGGTGCCGTGGCTGGCCGACGGCATCGGTTTCGATGGCGAGCTCGCCGCCAAACAGGACTCGCTGCGCAAGTTCGCGCAGCAGAACGTCGCCGAGCCGATCGTGGCCGCGCAGCGAGGAAAGGACATGCCATGACCGAAGAGCACCCGGCCAGGGCGGCGGGCCTCGCCTCGCAGGCCGCGGTTCGAGCGCGGGACAAGCAGGCATGGGTGGCGCTGTTCGCCGAGGACGGCATCGTGGAAGACCCGATCGGCCCGTCCGGGTTCGACCCGGAAGGCAAGGGACACCGAGGTAAGGAGGCCATCGCCGCGTTCTGGGACAAGGCGATCGCCAAGACCGACCTGATCGAGTTCCGGTTCGGCGACTCGTTCGCCTGCGGCAAGGAAGTCGCCTTCACCGGCACCATCCGCAGCACGATCGGCGGTCATCGGATCGACGCCGACGGCGTGTTCACCTACCGGGTGGACCACGACGGCAAGATCGCCGCCCTGCGCGCGTTCTGGGAGGTCGACCGTGCCATGGCGACCGCGCGACCGGTCGACTGAACGCCCTGGCGAACGAGAGAGGGGCCCGCGCACCATACGGTGGGCGGGCCCCTTTCGGATCTCAGTGCGCGACCGGGCACGTCTTGTAGTCGACCGGAAACTCCTTGATCCCATTCAGCCAGCCCGAGCGCAGCCGCTTCACGTCGGCGACCTTGGTGATATCGGGCAGGTGATCGGCGATGGCGTTGAAGATCAGATCGATCTCCAGCCGGGCCAGGTTGGCCCCGATGCAGAAGTGCGCGCCGGTGCCGCCGAAGGCCAGATGCGGGTTGTCCTTGCGCATGATGTCGAACTTCTCCGGCTGATCGAAGACGTCCTCGTCGAAGTTGGCCGAGCGGTACAGCATCACCACGCGCTGCCCCTTCTTGATCCGCACGCCGCCCAGTTCGGTGTCCTCCAGCGCGGTCCGCTGGAACGAGGTGACCGGGGTGGCCCAGCGGATGATCTCGTCAGCGGCCGTGGCGGGCCGCTCCTTCTTGAACAGCTCCCACTGGTCCGGGTTCTCCAGGAACGCCATCATGCCGTGCGAGATGGCGTTGCGGGTGGTCTCGTTGCCTGCAACGGCGAGCATGATCACGAAGAAGCCGAACTCCTCCTCCGTGAGCTTGTCACCATCGATGTCGGCCTCGATCAGCGTGGTCACGATGTCGTCGGCCGGGCACTGCTTGCGCGAGGCCGCCATCTGGTAGGCGTAACCGAGGATCTCGGCGGAGGCCGCGACCGGGTCGGCGGTGCTCTCCGGGTCGTCGTAGCCGGTCATGTCGTTGGACCAGGTGAACACCTTCATCCGGTCTTCCTGCGGGACGCCGATCAGCTCGGCGATGGCCTGCAGCGGCAGTTCGCAGGCGACCTGGGTGACGAAGTCCCCGGAACCGGCTTCGGCTGCCGCCTTCACGATCGCCTCGGCGCGGGCCGACAGCTCGGCGCGCAGACCGTTGATGGCGCGCGGCGTGAACCCGCGCGAGATGATCTTGCGCAGTTTGGTGTGCTCGGGCGCGTCCATGTTCAGCAGGACGATGCGTTGCAGCTCGATCTGCTCGCGGGCGATGTCGTCGTTGAACCGCGGGATGGCGGTGTTCTCGTAACTGGAGAACACATCGCTGCGCCGCGAGACCTCCTTGACATCGGCGTGCTTGCTGACCACCCAGAAACCGTCGTCGTGGAACCCGCTGACGTCGGGCGACTGCGGATTCCACCAGATCGGCGCGGTCCGCCGCAGTTCGGCGAACTCCGCGACCGGAACACGCTCGGCGTAGATGTCCGGGTCCGTGACGTCGAACCCGTCCGGGAGATGCGGCCGGGTATTCCGAGTGTCTACCACCAGATGTCTCCTTCGACAAACTGAAACACGTTCTATAATCATTGAAGCACAGGCGCGAGAACGAGGAAAGAAACCGGACAGATCCGCCCCTGGCAAGTGCTATGAACGCGTTTCAGTTTTCTGTCCCATAAGGAAAGGTTGGACATGGGCACACCCGTGATCGTCGAGGCCGCACGGACCCCGATCGGAAAGCGCGGCGGCTGGCTGTCGGGCCTGCACGCGGCCGAACTGCTCGGCCTGGCCCAACGCGGACTGCTCGAGCGAGCACACCTGGACCCCGGCCAGGTCGAGCAGGTCATCGGCGGATGCGTCACGCAGGCGGGCGAGCAGTCCAACAACGTCACCAGGGTCGCCTGGCTGCACGCGGGCCTGCCGTGGCAGGTCGGCGCCACCACCATCGACACGCAGTGCGGGTCGGCCCAGCAGGCCAACCACCTGATCGCCGGGTTGATCGCCGCCGGCGCGATCGAGGTCGGCATGGCCTGCGGCGTGGAGGCGATGAGCCGGGTTCCGTTGGGCGCCAATGTCGGCGAGCACGCCGGCCCGCGCAGGCCCGCGTCGTGGAACATCGACCTGCCCAATCAGTTCGAGGCCGCGGAGCGAATCGCCAAGCGGCGCGGCATCACTCGCGCCGACGTGGACCAGTTCGGCGCACGCTCACAGCGCCTGGCGGCGCAGGCATGGGCCGAAGGACGGTTCGACCGCGAGGTGCTCACCGTCACCGCTCCCGCGGTCGACAAGGAAGGCAACCCGACAGGCGAAAAGCTCGACGTGCGACGCGATCAGGGCCTGCGCGAGACCAGCGTGGAGGGCTTGGCGAAATTGAAGCCCGTACTGGAGGGTGGCGTGCACACCGCCGGATCGTCCTCGCAGATCTCCGACGGCGCGGCCGCAGTACTGCTGATGGACGAAAAGGCCGCGCGCCGCGCCGGTTTGCGGCCGCGGGCGCGGATCGTCACCCAGGCGGTGGTCGGGGCCGAGCCCGAATTCCATCTCGACGGCCCGGTGCAGGCCTGCACCCGGTTACTGGAACGGTCCGGCATGAATATCGGCGACATCGACCTTTTCGAGATCAACGAGGCGTTCGCGTCGGTCGCGCTTTCCTGGGCGTCGGTTCACCAACCGGACATGGACCGGGTAAATGTCAACGGCGGCGCCATCGCGCTCGGACATCCCGTCGGCTCGACCGGATCACGTCTTCTCACAACGGCTTTGCACGAGTTGGAGCGCACCGACCGCAGCACGGCCATGGTTCTCATGTGCGCCGGTGGCGCACTAGCGACAGGAACGATCATCGAACGTTTGTAGTTTCAACTATTTCCGGGTGATTGGTTGAACGTTCATCCCCTAGGGGACGAAACGTGTCGTACGCCACACAAACCCCCAAACCCCATGGTCGATGAGATGTCAGCTATCTTGCGGCTATCAAGACCGCCCGCGGCGGGACCGCAACGACGGGCCAGAACCGGGTCGTACCCCGGGTTCTCGATAGCCGTTGGGGTGACCCGCAAACGCCACCGTCCCAGTGCCTTCGCCGCGTTCCGGCCTAGAAGCTTCAAGGAAATCCGGAATCAGGCGTAGGTTTTCAGTTACTGAGCCGCTAATATCAATGATACGTATCCGAGATAACGACTGTTAGTACAGCGAAGGGAATTGGGCGGCTCACAATGGCTGATTTCGCGGCGCGGCTGAACAAGCTGTTCGAAACCGTGCATCCCCCGGGGCGTAAGCCGCACACCAACGCAGAGGTTGCGGCAGCGCTGACTGCCTCCGGACATCCGATCTCGAAACCGTACCTGTCACAGTTGCGGTCGGGACAACGGACGAACCCGTCCGATGAGACGGTGGCCGCCCTGGCGAAGTTCTTCAAGGTCAAGCCGGACTACTTCTTCAACGACATCTATGCCGCCAAGATCGATCACGATCTGGAGTTGCTGTCCCAGCTGCAGGGCTACGGACTGCGACGGCTGTCGAGTAGAGCGTTCGACTTGTCCGAAGAATCACAGAACCTGCTCACGTCCATGGCGGAGAAGTTGCGGGCCAGCGAAGGCTTGCCCGAAATTCCTCCGGACGGCACCGAATAGGTTCTACTGCACGGCAACACAGTGCGGCCCGCCGGGTCGCACTGTGTTGCGTTATGCACGTGCAAGCGTGCTTGCAGCACACAACGGGCGCTGGGGTCGTGCCCGAAGAAATAAGGGCACGACCGCGGTCCGGTATGCGATGTTGTCCGGATCAGCGATGCGGATAACGGTTTTCGATGCCGCACGACGTTCGTCGTTCGTGCCGAACCGGATTCCCATCCGTGCCGGTTCGTTCGAATAGCCGACCGGTCGCGCACTATTGCATCTCACCGATCGCCTGCGCGCGACTGCGCTCAATTTCGAGTCGGCGCAGAAGCCACCTCCGGATAGACCCTGGCGGTGCCCCGGACCCATCCGCGTGGACTAATGCCGTCCGGCGGAGCTATCCATCGGGCGTCGACCACGACTTCCCACGCCGGATTGCGCGTCCACCTCGCCTCTTGGTCGGCCCCGAGCCGACCGCTGCCGAAGCACGGCGGCGGAACCTTTTGCGACGGAACCAGTGCGACCTACGGCCATGCGCCGAACCTTCCCTCATCAGTTGAAGCGCGGTTCTCTGCCCGGTCGCCACTCTCACCCGGGACTTCCCAACGGATGGGTGCACATAGTAGACCCCAGCCGCAACTGTGCCCCGGAAGGGGCCGAGCCGATCAAGCCCCGTAGACCGGCTCCGGCGGGGTCGCCTTGGCGATCAGATCGGCCACGACGGGTCCGAGTTCGGCCGGAGTCCAGCGGGCGCCGCGGTCGACGGCGGCGCCGTGCCGCCACCCGTCGGCCAGCGCCACCTTGCCGCCCTCGACCTCGAACATCCGCCCGGTCACGGCCGCCGAGTTCGTGCTGCCCAACCACACGACCAGCGGCGACACGTTCTCCGGGGCCATGGCGTCGAAGCCGTTGTCCGGCTTGGCCATCGTCTCCGCGAATACCGTCTCGGTCATCCGGGTGCGTGCGGCCGGGGCGATCGCGTTCACCGTGACGCCGTAGCGGGCGAACTCGGCGGCGGCGGTCAGGGTCAGGCCCGCGATACCGGCCTTGGCCGCGCCATAGTTGCCCTGCCCCACGCTGCCTTGCAGACCCGCGCCGGAGCTGGTGTTGATGATGCGGCCGTCGACCGGACGGCCCGCCTTCGCCTCCGCCCGCCAGTACTCGATCGCGTGCCGCATGGTGGCGAAGTGGCCTTTGAGATGCACGCGGATCACCGCGTCCCACTCCTCCTCGCTGAGATTGACCAGCATCCGGTCGCGCACGAACCCGGCGTTGTTGACCAGCACGTCGAGCTTGCCGAACGTGTCGACGGCTTGGCGGACCAGCCTGCGGGCGCCTGCCCAGTCCGCGACATCGTCGCCGTTGGCCACGGCTTCCCCGCCGAGCGCCTCGATTTCAGCGACCACCTGCTGCGCCGGGGTCTCCGCGGTAGCCGCGCCGTCCAGGGCCGAACCGAGGTCGTTGACCACGACGCGCGCGCCCGCCGCGGCGAAGGCGAGGGCGTGCGCGCGGCCGATGCCCCGGCCCGCTCCGGTGACGATGACGACGCGTCCGGCGCAGATCTGGTCGGTGTCCATGTGTGTCCTCTTCGTGGGTGGTCGGGTTCGGTCCAGTTGTTCAGGACTGCTGATCCGCGGTGGAGGCGGAGAGGAAGGCGGGGCGCTCGCCACCGCCGTGTACCAGCAGGGTCGCGCCGCTGACGTAGCCGGCCAGCGGCGAGGCGAGGAAGACGGCGCAACGGCCGATGTCCTCGGGGCGAGCCAGGCGACCCATCGGGATGGTCCGGCCCACCGCGTCGACGCCGTCTTGGTCGCCATAGTGCAGGTGGCTCAATTCGGTGTCGACCGGTCCGACCACCAGCGAGTTGACCCGTACTTTCGGCGCCCATTCGACGGCGAGCGAGGCCGTGAGGCTGTCCATGCCCGCCTTGGCCGCGCCGTAGGCGGCGGTACCCGGCGACGGACGGTGCCCGCTGACGCTGGAGACGTTCACGATCGAGCCGCCCTCGTCCTGCCGCTGCATCACAGCGTTGGCGGCCTGCGCCACCAGCAGCGGAGCGAGCAGGTTCAGTTCGACGATCTTGGTGTGAAAGTTCTTGCTCGCCTCGGCGGCCAGCGCGAAGGGCGCGCCACCCGCGTTGTTGACCAGGTGGTCCAGTCGGCCGTGGCGCTCGGTGATCGTCTCGATCAGCGCACGAACCGCGTCCGCGTCCCGGACATCGCACGGCAGGTAGTCGATGGCGCGTCCGTCGACCTCGACGGGACCGTCGGCGGGCCGCCGCGCACACGCGACGACGGTCGCACCCGCGGCCAGGAACGCCTTGCTCACGCCCGCGCCGACGCCGCGAACACCGCCCGTCACCAGAACGACGCGTCCGGCGAGATCGATTTCGAGTGCCACCGTGCTAACCTACCAAGCAACTGCTTGCTTTGCCAATGCGTGCACCGACGATGGGACTTGCGATGGGGATCAGCCGCCACTCCGAATCCACCGGCATCACCGTGGTCACGGTCGACTACCCGCCGGTCAACGCCATCCCCACCGAGGGCTGGTTCACCATCGCCGACGAGGTGCGCGCGGCGGGCCGCGATCCGGATACCAGGGTGGTGGTGCTGCGCGCGGAGAACCGCGGTTTCAACGCGGGCGTGGACATCAAGGAGATCCAGAGCAAGCCCGGCCATCAGGCGCTGATCGACGCCAACCACGGCTGCTTCGAAGCCTTCGCCGCGGTCTACGAGTGCCAGGTGCCGGTCGTCGCGGTGGTGCAGGGCTTCTGCCTGGGCGGCGGCATCGGGCTGGTGGGCAACGCGGACATCGTGATCGCCTCCGATGACGCCACGTTCGGGCTGCCCGAAGTAGACCGCGGCGCGCTCGGCGCGGCGACCCACTTGGCGCGCCTGGTGCCCCAGCACCTGATGCGCGCGCTGTTCTACACGGCAAGCACCGTCACCGCGCAGCAGTTGCACCATTACGGCTCGGTGTACCAGGTGGTACCGCGCGCCGAACTGGACGCGGCGGCTTTGGAATTGGCCAAGAACATCGCGGCCAAGGACGGCCGGGTGATCCGTGCGGCGAAGCGGGCCTTGAACGGCATCGACGTGCAGGACGTGCACCGCAGCTACCGGTACGAGCAGGGATTCACCTTCGAACTCAACCTCGCCGGCGTCGCCGACGAGATCCGCGCCCGGTTCGACGACGATCTCGCGGCGCGCAAGGCCGGGCAGTGAACACAGCGGGTCGGCCCGCGGCGAGCCGACCATCGGAGATGGAGCGAAAAGCAATGCGAGACAAGCGGATGTCGCTCGACCAGGTCGTCGGCGAACTGCGCAGCGGGATGACCATCGGCATCGGCGGCTGGGGCTCCCGGCGCAAGCCGATGGCGCTGGTGCGGGCCATCCTGCGATCGGACCTCACGGATCTGACCGTGGTCGGCTACGGCGGGCCGGACCTCGGGCTGCTGTGCTCGGCAGGGAAGGTGCGCAAGGCGTACTACGGGTTCGTCTCGCTGGATTCGCCCCCGTTCTACGACCCCTGGTTCACCAAGGCGCGAACCTCCGGTTCGCTGGTCGCCCGCGAGATGGACGAGGGCATGCTCAAGTGCGGTCTGGAGGCGGCCGCGGCGCGACTGCCGTTCCTGCCGATCCGTGCCGGTCTCGGATCGGACGTCCCGAACTTCTGGGAGGGCGAACTGAAGACCGTCGAATCGCCGTACCCGGTGGACGGCACGCCGGAGACTCTGATCGCCATGCCGGCGCTGCGCCTGGATGCGGCGCTGGTGCACCTGAATCTCGGCGACGCGCACGGCAACGCCGCCTACACCGGCGTCGACCCGTACTTCGACGATCTCTTCTGCCTGGCGGCGCAGCGACGCTACGTCTCGGTGGAACGGGTGGTGGAGACCGACGAGCTGGTGAAAACCGTTCCGCCACAAGCACTGCTGCTCAATCGAATGATGGTCGACGGCGTGGTGGAGGCCCCTGGCGGCGCGCATTTCACTCTCGCCGCGGACAGCTACGGCCGGGACGAGAAGTTCCAGAAGCACTACGTCGAGTCCGCCAAGACGCCGCAAGCGTGGCAGCGGTTCGTCGACACCTACCTGTCCGGGTCCGAGGAGCAGTACCAGACCGCGGTCCGCCGATTCGCCGAGGAGGCGTGATGCAGACGACCGTGTCCCGCAAGCCACAGGAGGCGCGATGACCAGCACCGAGATCGTGACCCGCGCCGAGGTGTGCGCGGTCGCCTGCGCGGAGATCTTCCGCGGCGCGGGAGAAATCATGGCCAGCCCGATGTCGCCGATGTCCATCCTCGGCGCCCGGTTGGCCAAGCTCACCACCGAACCCGATCTGTTGCTGTCGGACGGCGAAGCGCTTCTGTTCGCCGAGACTCCCCCGCTGGGCGGGAAAGCCGCGATCGAGGGGTGGATTCCGTTCCGGAGGGTCTTCGACGTGGTGGCCTCGGGTCGCAGGCATGTGGTGATGGGCGCCAATCAGATCGACCGCTTCGGCAACCAGAACCTGTCGGCGTTCGGTCCGCTGCAGCAGCCGACCCGGCAGATGTTCGGGGTGCGCGGCGCGCCGGGCAACACCATCAATCACGCCACCAGTTATTGGGTCGCGCGGCACTCCAAGCGCGTGTTCACCGAGCGGGTCGACATCGTGTCGGGCGTGGGCTACGACAAGGTGGACCCGGCCAACCCCGCCTACCGCTTCCATCACCTGCACCGTGTGGTGACCAACCTCGGTGTGTTCGATTTCGAAGGTCCCGGCAACACCATGCGCGCCCGCAGCCTGCACCCTGGCGTAACCGCCGACGAGGTCGCCGAGAACACTTCCTTCGACATCGCGGGACTCGCCGAGGCGGACGAGACGCGCACGCCGACTGCCGAAGAACTTCGGTTGATCCGAGAAGTACTGGATCCCAAGAAGCTTCGCGAAACCGAGGTCCCGGCATGACCGCACATCTGCGCACCGCGTTGACCGATCTGGTCGGGGTCGAGCACCCGATCGTGCAGACCGGTATGGGGTGGGTGGCGGGTCCGCGGCTGGTCTCGGCCACCGCGGAGGCGGGCGGGCTCGGCATCCTCGCCTCCGCCACCATGACCTTCGCGGAGCTGGCGGCGGCCATCGCGAAGACCAAGGCGCACACCGGGAAACCGTTCGGCGTCAACATTCGGGCCGACGCCGCCGACGCACCTGAGCGGATCGATCTGCTGATCCGGGAGAAGGTGGCGGTCGCCTCGTTCGCGCTCGCGCCCAAACAGGATTTGATCGCGAAGCTGAAAGACGCCGGGGTGGTGGTCATCCCGTCGATCGGTGCGGCCAAGCACGCGGTCAAAGTGGCGGCCTGGGGCGCGGACGCGGTCATTGTGCAAGGCGGCGAGGGCGGCGGGCACACCGGCCCGGTGGCCACCACTTTGCTGCTGCCATCGGTGCTGGACGCGGTGGACATTCCCGTGATCGCGGCGGGCGGGTTCTTCGACGGACGCGGGTTGGCCGCCGCGCTGGCCTATGGCGCGGCGGGCATCGCGATGGGCACCCGGTTCCTGCTCACTCAGGAGAGCACGGTCCCGGACGCCGTCAAGCAGGAATATCTGCGCAGGCAGCTGCAGGACACGGTGGTGTCGCTGAAGGTCGACGGGATGCCGCACCGCGTGCTGAACACCGAACTGGTACAGCGCCTGGAGCATTCGGGTCGGTGGCGCGGGCTCACCGCGGCTGTCGCGAACGCGGCCCGGTTCAAGAGCATGACGGGCATGAAATGGTCCACCATGGTTCGCGACGGACTGACCATGCGGAAGACCAAGGATCTCAACTGGTCCCAGGTCATCATGGCCGCGAATACGCCCATGCTGCTGCGCGCCGGACTGGTCGAGGGCAACACTCAGGCGGGTGTGCTCGCCGCGGGCCAGGTCACCGGGATCATCGATGACCTACCCACCTGCAAGGAGCTGATCGACCGAATCGTCACCGACGCAGTGGCGCGGATCGGTGTGCTCGCCGCGCTTCCCGATGGGGCGAACTCGACGAGGATCTAGTCCGAAAGGTTGACGGCCTTCGGAGCACAGACCGAAGGCCGTCTTCTCCGGGGCGGCCACGGCCGACGCAGCTGTCGTCATGGTCCCGCAGGCGGCAGGTCCGATAGTTGATCAGGGTGCGCGCCGGCGAATCGGGCGAGTCCAGCGGCGAAGGAGTCGAACATCGGCTCGAAAATGCGTCGCATCACCAGGGATTCGATCGGGCGCAGAACCGATGCCGGATCGAGGTGGACCTGCCAGACCAGGCGGCAGCGGTCGGGTCCGACGGGATCCAAGGTGATGTCCTCGATCATTCGGCGCGCCAAAGGGATTGACATGGCATCGGCGGAGAAGGTGAAACGAGCAGCGGGCTCCCAGGCCAGGAATCGTTCGCGCACGGTGATCCAGCGCAAGTGGATGTCGCGGATCGTTCCCTCGTCATGCGGTGCAGTTCCGTACCAGGTGGTGGCCCGGTATCCGGCGGCCCACTCCGGTTGCCCTTCGCCGGTGGCGAGAATGTCGAAGGTGCGCTGGGCCGATGCCGCCACGATACGTTCGTTGCGCAAGTGGCAGCGCATCGTAGCGATGTCGCCGAGGCTGCTGGGTCGCAATGCGCACATCGTCATTTCGCGGCGACCAATCTACGGGTCAGGCGAATCGTGGTGCGGCGCGGCAGGTATCGCGGCAGACGCGTCGACACCGCGTTCGCCAGCCCGGATACCACGCTCGGCCGGGGCGTGCGGCGGTCCAGTTCGCGGAGCGCCGTCGCCACCACCTGCTGTGATGTCTGCCGTCGTCCGACGCTGGCGGCTTCGCCCGCCACCTCGAAGAATTCGGTATCGGTGGCACCCGGGCACACGGCGAGCGCGGTGACGCCACTGCCTTCGAGTTCGCCCCACAGCGCCTCGGTGAACGAAAGCACGAACGCCTTCGTCGCGCCGTAGACGGCCATGAACGGAATCGGTTGAAACGCCGCGGTGGAGGCGATGTTGATCACCGCTCCGTCGCCGCGCCGGATCATGTCCGGCAGAACCGCCCGGGTCAATTCCGCGACGGCGGTGATGTTGACCGCGATCTCCTCGCGCGTTCGCGCGGGGTCGTGGTCGACGAGCGGGCCGTGGGTTGCGAAACCGGCATTGTTGACCAGCAGGTCGATCGGCTTGTCGTCCGCGCTCAGCACGTCGGCGAGTCGCTCGACGTCCGCGGGGATCGAAAGATCGGCGGTGACGACTCGCGCCCGGATCCCGAAGGTGTGTTCGAGGTCTGTCGCCAGCTTTCGCAACCGATCCTCGCGCCTGGCCACCAGGATCAGGTTGCAACGTCTTTCGGCCAAGGCCGTGGCGAACGCCGCGCCGATCCCACTACTCGCACCGGTCACGACCGCGGTCGCGCCTTCCCAGTTCTTCATGTCGCCTCCTGAAGGTGAACAGGTGTTCATCTAGCTATACTTAACAGCTGTTCAGTGATCCTTGTCAAGGGAGGCTCGATGACCGATACACGCCAGCGACGAGCGCGCGGGGAGGGTGAGCGGCTGCGCGCGGAGTTGGTTGCCGCCGCGATCGAACTGCTGCTGGAACCGCAGGCGTTGCCGACGCCGTCACTGCGGGCCATCGCCCGGGCCTGCGGTGTCGCGCCCAGTGCGGTCTACATGCACTTCCCGTCTCAGGATGCGCTGAACTATGCCGTGACCGAGGAACTGTTCGGCCGGCTGCGGCACGCGCTGGATGCCGCGGACCCTTCCACCGGCACCCGCTCCGACCGGCTGCGTGCGTTGATCGATGCCTATCTCACGTGGGCCGAGAATCATCCCGGCGCCTACCAATTGCTGTTCGAACGCCCGGATCCCTCGGTCGAATCCGGCACTGGGCCAGGGCTGGATCTGCTGGGCCGTCTCGCCGATCTGTTACCCGCCGCCGAGAAAGCGCCGGACCTCGCACTGCGTGTGTGGTGTGCCCTGCACGGCGTGGTCTCGCTGCGCATCCACAAACCTACGGCCCCTTGGACATCGGAATCGCGTGCCGACGCATGGGCAGTCGTCGCAGCCCTCGCCGACCTACCGTGAGCGCGCGGCATCCGTGCGCTGATCCGGCCACATCGCGCGATATCGTTCCGCGTCCCGGCAAGGCCCGGGTCGGCAACGCCACCGGACATACACACCGCCATCGGCCGGACCGGTGCTTCGGCCACCGCCCGGACCAGCGCATTTACCGCGGACGCCTGGTTGGCGGGGAATCGGCGGCCTAATCTTGACCCATAACCGCATACCGGTTTCGCCTGTCTCCGCCGTGCCGGCGCAGGCGTCGGTCGCGGCATGTGGCGACACCGGCGAATCCAAGGACTCGACCACTACCACTCGAGCGGAGGCCACGATGCCTGCGACGAACGAGATCACTGTGAGCAGTAGCGCTTTCGCCGATGGCGCACCCATTCCGGAGGTTTACTCGTGCACCGGAAAGAATCGGCCGCCACCTTTGACGTGGAGCGTTCCGGAATCAGCTGTCCGACTCGCCCTGATCATGGACGACCCGGACGCACCCATCGGGCTGTTCACCCACTGGGTGGTCAGCGACATCCCGCCGACCACGACCTTCAGCGAGGAGGGTGCGACACCGAACGGCGGTGTGGTCAGCCTCAACAGCGCGGACCTGGCCGATTACTTCGGGCCGTGCCCACCGACCGGGACCGGAGTGCACCACTACCGATTCATCGTGCACGCGCTGTCACACCCGGTTTCATTGAACTCGAAAACACCCGTTGCGCAGGCGAAAGCCGCGATCGAGGAAGCAAGTATCGGACACGGTCAGCTGGTCGGTACCTACACCGTCGACAGCGGACCGGCCTGAGCGGGGCGTCCTCGCCGCACCCGCCTGGACCCGGTCGGCGCGGCGGCACGTCGGCGAACCCGAGTCGCCGACGTGCCACTCGTCGCACCGGTATCAGCGCGGCAGGCGCTCGATGACGGTGGCGTTGGCGGTGCCGCCGCCCTCGCAGATGGTCAGCAGGCCGTAGCGACCTCCGACCCGCTCCAGCTCATTGAGGAGGGTCGCGAAAAGCTTTGCGCCGGTGGCACCGAGCGGGTGGCCGAGCGCGATCGCGCCGCCGTTGACGTTGACCCGCTCCGGATCGGCGCCGGTCTCCTTCAACCAGGCCAGCACCACCGGCGCGAAGGCCTCGTTGATCTCGACCACATCGATGTCGTCGATGGTGAGCCCCGACTTCTCCAACGCCCACTTGGTCGCCGGAATCGGCGCGCTCAGCATGAAGATCGGGTCCGCTCCGCGCGCGCTCACATGATGGATGCGCGCCCGCGGCGTCAGGCCGTACTCGCGCACCGCCCACTCCGACGCGAGCAGCGTGGCGCTGGCGCCGTCGGAAATCTGGCTGGCCACCGCCGCGGTGAGCGGGCTGCCTTCGGCCAGCGGCGGCAGCGCGGCCATCTTCGCCAGGCTGGTCTCGCGGGGACCCTGGTCGATCCAGAAATCGCCGACCGGAACGATCTCGTTGTCGAAGCGGCCGTTCTTGATCGCGTCGCGGGCCCGTTCGTGGCTGCGCAGCGCCCAGCGCTCCATGTCCTCCCTGCTGATGCCCCACTTCTCGGCGATCAACTGGGCCCCGCGGAACTGCGAGACCTCGCCGGTGCCGTAGCGGTGGTCCCAGCCTTCGGCGCCGACGAACGGCGAGTCGAAGCCGTATTCCTTGCCCGCGAGCATGGCCGCGGAGATCGGGATCGCGCTCATGTTCTGCACGCCGCCGGCCACGATCACTTCGGCGGTGCCGCTCATGATGGCCTGCGCGCCGAAATTGATCGCCTGCTGACTGGATCCGCACTGCCGGTCCACCGTGACACCGGGAACCTCTTCGGGGTAACCCGCGGTCAGCCACATGGTGCGGCCGATATTGCCCGCCTGCGGACCGATGTTGTCGACGCAACCCACGATGACGTCGTCCACCACCCCCGGATCGATCGGGCTGCGGTCGAGCAGGCCGCGCAGCACGGCCGCACCCAGATCGGCGGGGTGAACGCCCGCCAGTGCGCCGCCGCGCTTACCGACCGGGGTGCGTACCGCATCGATCACGTACGCGTCCCGCAGCGGGGCATACGGACGACGGGACGCGGAAGGTGCTGACATGTATGGACTCCTACGTGGTGTGCTCGGGGACGGTGAGCCCGTCGAGCACGATGGTCAGGTACTGCTTGGCGAGGTTGTCGACGGTGATGGGGCCACCGGGCCGGTACCACCGCACCGCGACCCACACCGTGTCGCGCAGGAACCGGTAGGCCAGTTCGACGTCGAGTTCCGGCCGGAAGCTGCCGTCCTGTACGCCATTGGTCAGCACCCGGTGCCAGAGCTCGCGGAATTCGCGGTTGTAGTCGGCGATGTAGGTGAACCGCTCCGCGGTGCGCAACCGTTTCGCCTCGGCCTGGTAGATCGCGACCGCGGCGTGCCAGCGGTCGAACGACTCGTAGGACGCGAGCACCAAGGCTTCCAAGGTGTCTCGCGAACTCAGTCCGGAGGCGACGATCTCGCGGTAACGGCCGAAGAGGTCGTCGAGGAACCCGCGCAGGATCTCGTCCACCATCGACTCTTTGGAGTCGAAGTGGTGGTAGAGGCTCCCCGATAGGATTCCGGCCGCGTCGGCGATGTCACGCACGGTGGTGGCGCGCAGTCCCCGCTCGGCGAACAATTCGGCCGCAAGGGCGAGCAGCTCGCTGCGCCGTGCTGATTTCGAGGCGTCTGGTGCGGTCACGCGGCCCATCATACAACCAAGCATTTGCTTGGTCGAGTGGGCGTTCAGCGCGCGGAGTAGCGCAGCGGGGAGGAGACCGAGAGGTCTGCGAGCAGTCGATCGCAGATCACCACCGGCGAGACGCCCGCACGCGCCATCCGCGCGACGAGCGCGAGACGACGTTCGCAGCTGTCCCATTCCACGGTGAGCTGGCCACGGTCCGGTCCCGCGTCCACGGTCGCCATCACCCGCGGCGGACCGCCGGGGACCGGTTCCTCGCTCAACTTGAGCACCATGCCGCGCTGCCAGGCGTGATAGGTCTCCATGTCGGCGCCGATCACGAGCTTGTCCGTGGCCGCGCATAGACCCTGGGCGATCTCGTCCGCGAAGGTCACGCCATCCACACGGAACTTGCGGCATTTCGCGAGGACCGCGAGCAGGTCCGCACGCACCTCGCACAGCAGAGCCATCTGGCGCTGCCTGCGCCGCTCGTGCTCGGTTTCGAAATCGCCCGACGGGTGGCTGAGTCCGATGCGCCTGGCGCGCTCGCGATCGCGCGCCAGATCGGCGCGCAACGCACCGCGCGGGTCGCGCGCGACTTCGCCCTCGTCGACGGCGTGCTGCTCGAGAATCCGCGCGGCCGCCATCGCGACCGCGCGTTCGGAAGTGTGCTCGATGAGTTCGGCGCCGAGGGTGAGCGCCGAAAGCACGAGGCTGTCCAGCCGCCGCCTGGCTAGTACGACGTCGCGGACCAAGTCGAGTTCCAGTTGTTCGCGGGCAGGTGGGCGATCCAGGCCCATAGCCATCGCCCCCTTGCAGAGCGCGGTTCCGATCCCATCCAGCATGGCACACCCCCGCGTTCTCCGGCTCGCCCTTTTCCACCTGATCAGCTGCCTATTTCGGCGCACTGTGCCCGACGCTGGAAGGCGATCGCACTCCGGCGCGCGGGTCGCGCATCGGTACCGAGCTAGCGGCTGCTCGATGGTCGCCGGACGCGCCCCCGCCCGATCCGGTGCGAAAGAACCGGGCAGACAGCCGGGAAAACCCGGAAGGCTCAGGCGCGTTGGCTGCTGACCGAGACCACCTCGCCGGTCAGGTACGAGGTGTAGTCGCTGGCCAGCATCGCGATCGTCGCGGCGACCTCCCACGGTTCGGCCGCGCGGCCGAACGCCTCCCGCTCGGACAATCGGTCCAGCAGTTCGGTGGAACTCACTTTGTCCAGGAAAGCGTGCCTGGCGATGCTCGGGGCCACCGCGTTGATCCGGACGCCGAGTTCGGCGGCTTCGATCGCGCTGCACCTGGTCAGCGCCATTACGCCCGCCTTCGCCGCGGCGTAGTGCGCTTGGCCGTGCTGCGCGCGCCAGCCCAGCACGCTGGCGTTGTTGACGATCACGCCGCCGTGGCCCGCCTCGCGAAAGTAGCCGAGCGCGGCGCGGGTGCAGCGGAACGTGCCGCCCAGCGTGATGTCCAGGACGCGGCTCCACTGCTCGTCGGTCATGTCGACCACCGGCGTCTCCCCGCCCAGCCCGGCGTTGTTGACCATGATGTCGATCCGGCCTATGGTCTCGGCCGCGCCGCGCACCAGGGCGTTCACCTGCTCGGTGTTCTGCACGTCGCACGCGATCGAGGCGACGCGCCGGTCCGGGAACTCGGCGGCGAGCTCGGTGGCCGTCTCCGCCAGCCGCCGCTCGTGCCAGTCGGAGACCACCACGTCGGCGCCCTCGGCCAGCAGCCTGCGCGCCGTGGCCGAGCCGATTCCGGTACCCGCCGCGGCGGTGATCACGGCGGTGCGCCCGGTCAGCAAGCCGTGCCCGGGAACGGGCGCGGGGGCGATCGACAGCGGGCCCGTCACGGGCGCGCCTCGCGCGGCAGTCCGAGCACACGCTCGGCGATGATGTTGCGCTGCACTTCGTTCGAACCTCCGTAGATGGTGTCGGCGCGGGTGAACAGGTACAGCCGCTGCCATTCGTTGAGATCGTGCTCCCCTGTGGGCCCGGCGGCGGACGCGACCAGGCCGCGGGCGCCGAGCACGGCCATGGCCAGCTCGCCGAGTCCGCGATGCCAGTTGGCCCACAGCAGTTTCGCGACCGATGCCTGGCCACCACCATCGTCCACGCCAGCGCCCTGCATCGTGCGCATGGCGTGCGCGCGCAGCACGCGCAGGCCGACCCAGGCTCGGTCGATCCGGTCGGCGATCAGCGGGTCGTCGGCCGCGCCGGTGCGGCGGGCCAGCGCCTCGATGTCGGCCAGTTCGCGGGCGAACCGGATCTGCTGGCCGAGGGTGGAGATACCGCGTTCGAAGGTGAGCGTGCCCATGGCGATCCGCCAGCCGTCACCCGGTTCGCCGACCACCAGGTCCGCGGCCGTGCGGGCGTCGTCGAAGAAGACCTCGTTGAACTCCGACGTCCCGGTGAGCTGGATGATCGGGCGCACGTCGATGCCCGGCTGCTTCATAGGAACCAGCAGGTAGGACAGGCCCTTGTGGCGGGTGGAACCGCGCTCGGTGCGGGCGACGACGAAGCACCAGTCGGCCACGTGGGCCAGCGACGTCCAGATCTTCTGCCCGTTGATCGACCACTCGTCGCCATCGAGATGCGCCGAAGTGGTGATCGCGGCCAGGTCCGATCCCGCGCCCGGTTCCGAATAGCCCTGACACCACAGTTCGCCGACCGTACGGATGCCGGGCAGGAACCGATCCTTTTGAGCTTTGGTGCCGAAGGCGAGCAGAGTCGGGCCGAGCAGTTCCTCACCCACGTGCGACACCCGCGCGGGCGCGTTGGCCTTGGCGTATTCCTCGTGGAAGATCACCTGCTGCCGCACGGTCGCCTCGCGGCCGCCGTACTCCTTCGGCCAGCCGAGGCAGGTCCATCCGGCGGCGGCCAGATGCCGGTCCCAGGCCAGGCGCTCGTCGAACGCCTCGTGTTCGCGGCCGGGGCCGCCGAGACCGCGCAGCGCGCGGAATTCTCCGTTGAGGTTCTCCTCCAGCCACTCGCGCACCTCGGCGGCGAATCGCGCGTCCTGTGCGGCGGAAAGCCGCCCGTCCGGCGCGGCGGTATCGGATTCTGAGGTCTGGATCGCACCCACGCCGGTAGGATAACCTACCAAGCACTTGCTTTGTAGAGCGCGCGCATAACTGGCTCGCGGACGGTAAGGACAACCGTGACAACCCCTGCACAAACGACACCGATGGCACTGCACCACGCCGCTCGCACGTTCGGCGCCGCCCCCGCGGTCGCGGACGGCACGGTCCGGCTGAGCTGGGCCGATCTGCTCGAGTCGGTCCAAGACGTGGCGCGGGCGCTCATCGCGCGGGGCGTGCGGGCGGGTGACCGGGTGGCCATGTGGGCGCCCAACACCCATCACTGGGTGATCGCCGCGCTCGCCGCGCACTACGCCGGGGCGGCGCTGGTGCCGTTGAACACCCGCTACGTCGCCAACGAGGCCGCCGATGTCCTGCACCGGGTACAGGCGAAGGCGCTGTTCATCGCGGGGAGTTTTCTCGGCCGCGACCGGCTCGTGGAATTGCACGCGGCGGCGCCGGATCTAGCCATCGACACGGTCGTGGTGATTCCGGTCGAGCCGGGTACGGAGAACACGGATATCGCCGCGCTGGACTGGTCGGAACTGGCGATCGTCGCCGAACAGGTCACGGTGGCCGAAGCCGAGGACCGCGCCGCGGCGGTGCGCCCGGACGACATCTCCGACATCCTGTTCACCTCCGGTACCACCGGCCGCAGCAAAGGCACCCTGGTCGCGCACCGGCAGGCGCTCGCGGTGGTGCGAGCCTGGGCGGAATGCGCCACGTTGCGCCGCGCCGACCGGTACCTGGTGATCAGTCCGTTCTTCCACAATTTCGGTTACAAGGCGGGCATCCTCGCCTGCCTGGTCACCGGAGCCACGATCATCCCGCAGGCGACCTTCGACGTGCCGGAGACGATGCGGCTGATCGGCGCGGAGAACGTCACGGTGCTGCCCGGCCCGCCGACCATCTACCAGACGATCCTGGACTTCCCCGACCGCGACGAATTCGACCTGAGCAGCCTTCGGGTCGCCGTCACCGGCGCGGCGACGGTGCCGGTGGTGCTG
This sequence comes from Nocardia amamiensis, assembly GCF_015477605.1. GTDB lineage: Bacteria > Actinomycetota > Actinomycetes > Mycobacteriales > Mycobacteriaceae > Nocardia > Nocardia amamiensis_A. The sequence goes on along the minus strand of NZ_JADLQX010000014.1, from coordinate 155,532 downwards.
ATCGAGCGGATGCGCTCGGAACTCGACTTCGATGTCGTCATCACCGCCTACGGCCTGTCCGAGGCCGCGGGCTTCGGCACCATGTGTCGCGCCGAAGACGACGCCGAGACCATCGCGAACACCTGCGGCAGGCCGATCGCGGATTTCGAACTGCGGCTCGGCGAGGCCGGCGAGGTGCTGCTGCGCGGCCCCAACGTCATGCTCGGATACCTGGACGACCCGGACAGCACCGCCGAGACCATCGACGCCGACGGCTGGTTGCACACCGGCGATGTCGGCACCATCGACGAGCGCGGGTACCTGAAGATCACCGACCGGCTCAAGGACATGTACATCTCCGGCGGCTTCAACGTCTATCCGGCCGAGATCGAGCAGGCGCTGGCGAGGCTGGACGGCGTGGCCGAATCCGCCGTCATCGGAGTGCCCGACAGCAGGATGGGCGAGGTGGGCAAGGCGTACGTGGTGCGCAGGCCCGGTTCGGCGCTCACCGAGGACCAGGTGCTCGCCCATGCCACCACCGTGCTGGCCAACTTCAAGGTGCCGCGGTTCGTCGAATTCCGCGACCAGCTGCCCTACAGCGCCGCCGGGAAAGTGCTCAAGCGTCAACTACGTGAGGAGAAGTCGTAATGTCGCAACCGGCAACCCCGAACGAGGGTCCGGCCGTCCCGGACGAGGGCGAGGTGGTCACCTACGAGCGGCGCGGTCGCGTCGCGATCGTCACACTGAACCGGCCGGACTACCGCAACGCGCAGAACTCGGTGATGACCTACGCGCTCGACGCCGCCTTCGAGCGCGCCGTGGAGGACCCCGAAGTCGGGGTGATCGTCCTGGCCGGCAACGGAAAGCACTTCAGCGCCGGGCACGACATCGGCACGCCGGGCCGCGACCACCACGTGCGATACCAGAACAAGGCCGCGCTGTGGTGGGACCACGTCGACCGGGTCGGCGGCGATCAGCGCTTCGCCCGGGAACTCGAGGTCTATCTCGGCATGTGCCGTCGCTGGCGGGAGATTCCCAAGCCGACCATCGCCATGGTGCAGGGCGCCTGCATCGCGGGCGGCCTCATGCTCGCCTGGGTGTGCGATCTGATCATCGCCTCCGATGACGCGTTCTTCTCCGATCCGGTCGTTCGCATGGGCATTCCCGGTGTCGAATACTTCGCGCACCCCTGGGTGATGGGCCCGCGCGCGGCCAAGGAGTTCCTGTTCACCGGCGACCGGTTCGGCGCGGCCCAGGCCAAAGACTGGGGCATGGTCAACCGGGTGGTGCCGCGCGCCGAGCTCGAGGCCGAGACCTTGGCGCTGGCCGAAAAGATCGCCACCATGCCGCAATTCGGTCTCGCTCTGACCAAGAAAGCGGTCAACCAGGCCGAGGACCTGATGGGCATGCGATCCGGCATGGACTCGGTCTTCGGTCTGCACCACTTCGCACACGCGCACAACGCCGAAGTCGGCGCCGACTCGCTGGGCGGCATGAACGCCAAGTCGATGAAGGCTTCCGCGAGCACCGCAGAACAGAACGGAACGACGTAGTGGATCTGGATCTCGACCAGGCGACGCGGGAATTCCAGCGGGAGGTCCGCGAATTCCTGGCCGCCGACAAACCCGCGCAGCCGCTGCCCTCGATGGACACGAAGGCCGGATTCGAGGCGCATCGCGAATGGGAGCGCACCCTCGCCGACGCCCGGCTCTCGGTGGTCGCCTGGCCCGAGGAGTTCGGCGGACGCGATGCTTCGCTGCTGGAATGGGTGCTGTTCGAGCAGGAGTACTATGCGGCGGGCGCGCCGGGGCGGGTCAGCCAGAACGGCATATTTCTCTTGGCGCCAACACTTTTCGAGCACGGCACGCCGGAGCAGCTCACGCGGATCATGCCGCGGATGGCGCGCGGCGACGACATCTGGGCGCAGGCGTGGTCCGAGCCGGAGGCGGGCAGCGACCTGGCCGGCATCCGCTCCACCGCCCGGCGCACCACCGGCGGCTGGCTGCTGAGCGGCCAGAAGACCTGGAGCTCGCGCGCCGCCTTCGCGGACTGGGCGTTCGGGCTGTTCCGCAGCGACCCCGAGGCCGAGCGGCACAAGGGCCTCACCTATGTGATGTTCCCGCTGAGCGCCGACGGCGTCTCCGTGCGCCCGATTCCGCAATTGGACGGCGAGCCCGGCTTCGCGGAGATCTTCCTCGACGACGTCTTCGTGCCCGACCGTGACGTGATCGGCGCGCCCGGCGACGGCTGGCGGGTGGCGATGAGCACCTCCAGCAACGAACGCGGCCTCTCGCTGCGCAGCCCCGGCCGGTTCAGCGCTACCGCGCGGCGGCTGGTCGATCTGTGGCTCGACGCCGGCGACCAGGACAACACCGCGCAACGCGACGCGGTGGTCGACGCGTGGATCGGCAGCGAGGCATATCGGCTGCACACCTTCGGCACGGTCACCCGCCTCGACGAGGGCGGCAAGCTGGGCGCGGAATCCTCGATCACCAAGGTGTTCTGGTCCGAACTCGACATCGCCATGCACGAGACCGCGCTCGAGGTGCTCGGCGCGGCGGCCGAGCGCTCCGGGCCGTGGACCGACGGTTACCTGTTCGCGCTGTCCGGCCCGATCTACGCGGGCACCAACGAGATCCAGCGCAACATCATCGCCGAGCGGCTGCTCGGACTACCGAGAGGAAGCAGCCGATGAGATTCGCGCTCAGCCCCGAGCAACTCGATTTCGGCGCCAGCCTGCGGAAGCTGCTGGAAGCGGGCCGCACGCCCGCCGCGGTGCGCGCGTGGGCATCGGGCGATCCCGGACCGGGGCGCGCCCTGATCCGGCAGCTGGCCGAAGCCGGTGTGCTCGGCTTGGCCGTCGCGGAGCGGCACGGCGGCCTCGGTGCCGAGCCGATCGATCTGGTCGTGGCTTTCCAAGAGATCGGGCGTGCGGCCGTGCCGGGACCGCTGGTGGAGACAGCCGCCGCGATTCCGGCACTGCTGCAAGCACTTCCGGACCAGAGCTCGGCCGCGCGGTGGTTGCCGGGCTTCGCGGGGGGTGTGGCGCTGGGCACTGTCGCGTTCGCAGCGCCCGGTTGCAGCGGCGTCGCCCTGGACGCCGACACCGCCGAGGTCGCACTCCTGACCGAAGGAACACGGCTGTCCACCGGGCACCGCACCGGCCTGACGCGGTCGGTCGATCCGGCACGCCGCTTGTTCACCGTGGCCGCGGACGCCGCCGTTGCCGAGGGCGAAGCGGTCCGCGAGGCCGCGGCCGCGGGATTCGACACCGGAGCCCTGGCTTGCGCGGCCCAGTTGCTCGGCGCCGGCCGCGCGCTGCTGCACGCCTCCACCGAATACGCCAAGCAGCGCAAGCAGTTCGGCAAGCCGATCGGTGAATTCCAGGCCGTGAAGCAGAAGCTCGCCGACGTGCTGATCGCACTCGATCTCGCCGAGCCACTGCTCTACCGCGCCGCGCTGACCATGACCGGACCCACCCGCGCCCGGGACGTGTCGGCCGCCGTGATCGCCTGCGGCGACGCGGCTTACCGTGCGGCCCGCGCCGCCCTCCAAGTGCACGGCGCCATCGGCTACACCGCCGAGTACGACCTCTCGCTGTGGCTGACCAAGGTGACCGCTTTGCGATCCGCTTGGGGCACAACGGATCTGCACCGCTCCCGGATCGCCCGCGCGCTGCGCGAGGAGACCGATCAAGACCGCGCCACGCGAGGCATCGCATGAGTAACCAGGCCCTCAGTCGGCAGCAAGGCGTGATCATGCGTCGCCCCGCCCGAGCCGGAAAGAACACAGCATGAGCGAGCGCAGCGAGCGAACCGTCGACACATACACCCTGGTGGTGGCGCCGGAGCCGAGCGTCAGCGAGGCGCAGGCATGAGCACCGCCGAACACCAGGAATTCCTCGCGTCGGTCCGGGCCCTGCTGACCAAGCACGCCGGATCTGCGGCGGTGCGTGCCGCGATGGACACCGAACTCGGATACGACCCATCTCTGTGGCGGATGCTGTGCGAGCAGATCGGCGTCGCGGCGCTGGCGATTCCCGAGGAGTACGGCGGTTTCGGCGCGAGCCTGGTCGAATCGCTGCTGGTGGTCGGCGAATTGGGCCGCACGCTGGCCGGGGTGCCGATGCTCGGGTCGGCCGTGCTCGGTGCGCAAGCCGTGCTGCTGTCGGGTGATGCCGAGGCCTGCGCGCGACTGTTGCCCGAGGTCGCCGAAGGCACCAGGACGATCGCGGTCTGCTGGGCGGGCGAGAGCGGCTGGGACGAGCCTGGTGTTCACGAGACCGACGGCGCGCTGACCGGGACCGCGCACTACGTGCTCGACGGGGTGTCCGCGGACACCCTCGTCGTCGTGACGCCGGACGGTCTCTTCGAAGTCGAGCCGACGGCGGCGGGCGTCACACGTCGGTCCGCGCCGACCATGGACCCCACCCGGAAGCTCGCCGAGATCACCTTCGCCGCGGCGCCCGCCCTCCGGCTCGGGTCCGCTGATCCGGCGGCGACCATGGCCCGGCTGCGCGACATCGCCTGGGCCGCCGTGGCCGCCGAGCAGGTCGGCGCGGCCGAGCGCTGCCTGGAGATGACCGTGGACTACGCCAAGTCCCGGGTGCAGTTCGGCCGGGTGATCGGCAGCTTCCAGGCACTCAAGCACCGCATGGCGGACATGTACGTGCTGCTGGAATCGGCCAGGTCCGCGTCCATCGCGGCCACGGCGGCGGTGGCGGCGAACAGCCCGTCGGCCGCCGAGGACGTGTGGGCCGCCCGCGTGCACTGCTCGGAAGCGCTCAACGCCATCGCGGCCGATACCATCCAGTTGCACGGTGGCATCGCGATCACCTGGGAGCACGACGCGCATTTGTTCTTCAAGCGCGCCCACGCGGACGCGCAGTTGTTCGGCACGCCGCGACGGCCGTTGACCCAGCCGGCCTGAGGGGGCGCCGATCGAGCGAGACAGTGACGGCACTGCACAACGTCATGGTCGATGGCGCGGACGTTCAGCTCGACCTCTCGAGTAGAGCGACGAGTCGGTCGGCAATGGCGGGAGATGCCGCGATCGTGTCGGGAGAGTCGAGGCTGTGCCGACGGAAGGTCGAGTCGAGGACGAAGCGCCCGCTTCGCGGGCGATAAGCACGCCAGCGGCTGTATCCCAGGGTCTATTGGGCCGGGCGGGCGGTTCCGGACCATATCGACGACCACGATCCCGCACCGCGCAGCGTGCGAGGAGGTCTAGGCCATCATCATCAGCGGCGACCGACTCGAAGCGCACCGATCAGCCCTGGCCTGGTCCCGGGCGAGGAGTACGGTCAGGAGGTATGACCGAAGCGAAGCGGGGCCGCGTCCGCGTCGAGACCGGCCAGAAGCGAGTGCGAGTCTATTTGGGCGGGCACTTGGTGGCCGACACGGTCAGGCCCGTGCTCGTGTGGGAGAACCCGCATTACCCGACCTACTATGTGCCGGTCGCCGATCTGCACGCCAAGCTCGAACCGCATGGAACCACCCAGCACTCCCCCAGCCGGGGCGACGCGACCGTGTACGACGTGGCGGTCGACGGCACGACGGCCGGGGCGGCGGCGCTGCGATATCACGATTCGCCGATCACCGAATTGCGTGACCTGGTCCGGCTGGAGTGGGACGCGATGGACGAGTGGTTCGAGGAGGACGAGCCGATCTACGTCCATCCGCGCGATCCGTACTCGCGCGTCGACATCCTGGCCAGCTCGCGGCATGTGCGGGTGGAGATCGACGGCGTGACGGTCGCCGACTCGCACACACCGCGCATCCTCTTCGAAACCGGTTTGCCCGCACGGTATTACCTGCCCATGACGGACGTTCGCATGGATCTGTTGCACCCGTCGACCACCCACACCGGCTGCCCCTACAAGGGCACCGCCGATTACTGGACCGTCCGCGTCGAAGGCAAAGAGTACTTCGACTACGTGTGGGGCTACCGCACCCCGCTGCCGGAGAGCCAGAAGGTCGCCGGTCTGGTCTGCTTCTACAACGAGAAGGTCGACATCTATCTGGATGGCGAACTCCAGGAACGCCCGCGCTCCCCGTTCAGCTGACCACCGGGTGCACCGATAGGCCGCCAGCCGGTCGGTCATGTCGGCGGCGTCACCATTGCGGCGTATGAAAGCGCCGCGCTACCCGGCCAGCCGCACGGAGGCAGGTGCGCCGGCATCCGGCATAGGACGCCCGGCCCGTAACTCCTTGCGCCGCAAGGCGAAAGCCTACTCATGCACAGTGTTGTTCGGCCCGCCGTTCCTGGGCTGATCAGACCGCGACCAGTGGCGGGCTGTCGACCGCGCGGCGGTATTGCCCCGGGGCCACCCCGTATTCGCGTTTGAACGCCTTCGCGAAGGCGAATTCCGAGGCGTAGCCAACGCGGCGGGCTACAGCACCGAGGCTGCTGTCGGTGTCGCGGAGCAGGCGGGCGGCGGTCAGCATGCGCCAGCGAGTCACGTAGGCCAGGGGCGGTTCGCCGACTGTCGCGGTGAAGCGGCGGGCGAGCGTCGCGCGCGAGACACCGGCGACGTCGCCGAGGTCGGGGACGGTCCAGGCTCGGGCGGGATCCTCGTGCACAGCGCGAAGCACCGCCGCGACCGCCGGATCGGTGAAAGCGCCTGCCCAGCCGGAGCTTCGGGCGTCGGCCTGCTCGTCGAACCACGCGCGAAGGATGAACAGCAGCAGCGTTTCCAATATCGCGGGCACGGCGGCGTCGCTGCCCGGACGTGGCTCGGCGATCTCGGCGGCGAGCAGATCGACCGCGCCACGCAGCGCGGGATGACGCCCGGGACGCGCGGGTAGATGGATGAATTCGGGCAGCTCGTCGAGGATCGGATGGCTGCGGCCTCGTCCGAGTTCATAGGCACCGCACAGCAGCGCGGTCCGCACGCCGGGCCCCACGATCTCCCTCGGCTCGCCGGGCAGCGCGGTCTCGGTGACCGGACTGTCCAGGCTGTCGAGCAGGTCGTGATCGGCGCCGCGCGGCATGAACAGCACGTCTCCGACGCCGAGCGCCATCGGTTCGCCGTTCGGCGGCACCACCCAGCACGATCCCTGCAAGACCACATGGAATCCCGCGCCGGGGACCACGGGATACCTGCGGCCCCAGGGCGCGTGCCGGATGAACAGGCCGGAGGTCGGGCTGCCGGTGCGGATCGCCGCGATCGTCTCGCTCAGGATGTCCACACAGTTACCATACACTCTTGGCATGAGCGTTTCAGACATCGTATCGAGCTATACAGCCATGGATTGACTCGCATTCGCGCAATAGATTTTCAACCATGACATCGACCGAAGCCACCGCATCCGCTCCGACGATCGCCGTCTACGGCGCCACCGGTCACACCGGCGGCTACCTGCTCACCGAACTGCGCCGCCGCGGGCTCACCCCGATCCTGGTGGGCCGCGACGCCGATCGAATCCGCGCCGCCGCCACCGCCGCAGGCTTGCCGGACGCCGAGGTGCGAGTCGCGGACCTGACCGACCCCGCGGGCCTCGTCGCGGCGTTCACCGGTGCCGACGTGGTGATCAGCAGCCTGCCCGCCTACGTGAACCACGGCGCCGCCGTACTCGCCGCGGCCATCGATGCGGGTGCGCACTACACCGACATGTCCGGTGAGCAGCTGTTCCTGAAGCGGGTCTTCGACGAGTTCGGACCGAGGGCCGCGGCGGCGGGCGTCACCGTGGTTTCCGGCATCACCGACAGCAATGTGCCCGGCGACCTGCTCGCCTACCTCACCAGCCGCCGCGTCGCCGGACCGGCCGACGTGGTGCTGAGCCACCTCAGCAAGAGCGGCGGCAATGGTTCCAAGGGCAGCGCCAAGACGGTCTTCGCCAGCCTGGATTGGTTTCGCGGCGGCGGCTGGCACTATGCCGACGGCGAATTGCGCACCGGCGCGGCGGCACGCCAGGACAAGCTGACCTTCCCCGGCGACACCGAGCCGACCGCCGTCGCGAAATTCCCGCAGCCACCGGTCCTGACCATCCCGCGACACTCGGATGTCTCCTATGTCGAGGGCGTGCTCGCCACGGCGATCCTCGACACGCTCGCCGGGTTCACCGCCGAGATCATCGACACGCTGCCCGACGAGCCCAGCTCGGATCTGCGCTACGACCTCGTGGTCGACGCGTCCGGGACGGACGGGCGCGTGGTTCGCGGCGTGGTCAGCGGCGTCGATTCCTATCGCGATTCGGCGCTGATGGCGGTGGAAACCGCTGTCCGGCTGGCCGCCGGCGGCGCCGCGCCGGGCGCGCTGGCCCCCGCCGAAGCCTTCGACGCGGCGGACTTCCTCGACGGACTGGCGCCGTTCGGGATTACGTGGCGCATCGAGGAAGCCGGAGAACCGGCGCCGAATCGGGCATAGTCGAACGATGACCGACAACCGACCGCCGCTCGCCGTCGCACTCGATCTCGCGCCGCACCCAGAAGGGGGCTGGTATCGCCAAACCTGGCGCAGTCCGGTCGAATTCACGCCCGCGGGATACGGCGGCCCGCGTGCGAGCGCGACGGCGATCTACTTCCTGTTGCTGCCCGGCGAGCAGTCGGCCCCGCACACCGTGCGCTCCGACGAGCTGTGGCTCTGGCATCGCGGCGGGCCGCTGGCACTGAACATCGGCGGCGAAGAAGTGATCCTCGGTCCCGGCCTGGAGCATGGCCAAGTGCTCCAGGCCGTAGTGCCTGGTGGGGTGAGCCAGGCGGCGCGGCCGGCGGGAACGGACTATGTCCTGGTCAGCTGCATCGTCGCGCCGGGGTTCGACTTCGCGGATTTCCGGCTGGACTGAGCGGGTTCAGCGCACCGGCGCCGGGGCGAACGCGGCGAGCTCCTGCGGGTCGTGCGCGCAGAACATCCGGACCCGGTCGCCGTGTTCGGCGCGCAGCGTGCGCAGCCGCTCCAGGTTCTCCACCCGCGCTCGGCCCAGAGTGCCCGCGAGCATCTCGAAGAACCCGAGCCCGACCGGGGGGCGCGCCTTCCCCGATTCGAGCTGCCGGTGGTGGAAGTACGCGTCGCCGCAATGCAGCAGCCAACCGTCGCTCTGCCGGATCGCGACGCCGCTGTGCCCGCGAGTGTGCCCGATCAGGGGAACCAGCAGGATGTCCTCGAGCACCGGCACAGCGGTGAAGCCGAACCAGGATTCCGCGCCGGTTTCGTGGGCGAGCCAGCGTGGCCCGTGCTCCCATTGGCGCGGCTGGTAGCGCCAGCGCTCTCCGGCCGTCGGCCGCTGGGTCGCCGCGTCGAGCTCGTCGGCGAAGACGTGCACGGTGGCGTCGGGGAAATCGGACAGGCCGCCCGCATGATCGAGGTCGAGGTGGGTGAGCACGATGTGGCGGACGTCCTCCCGCCGATAACCGAGCGCGCGGATCTGATGCAGCGCGGTGAGTTCCGGACGCAACCGCGGCCGCAGCAACTGGGCGGTGCCGACGCCGAGCCTGCTCCGGTCGAGCACATCGCCCATACCGAATCCGGTGTCCACCAACACCAGCCCGTCGTCGGTCTCGACGAGCAGGCAGTGGCCGACCAGCCCGCCGGTCACCAGCCCACCGCTGCCGAGCAGCGCCCGCCCGCCGAACGGGCACATCGTCGCGCAGTCCAGATGGTGCACGAGCATCGCGGAAACTCCCTCCTACGGCGCCGGACGGAGGAGATCCGATCCGGCACGAAGGTCTTTGTCGTTCCGGTCAAGGTAGCCGGATCGCGGCTCGCTCGCGACAGCTCGGCCGCCGTCGCGGGTGACCAGCGCGTGCGCGGCTCACCCGAATAACGGCCCTATTCAGGGATTTCGAGCAGACCCTCGTCCACCGCCCAGGCGATGGTGCGCTCCAGCTGGGGGCACGATTCCGGCCGGCCCGGCCGGTATCCGCTCGCGCTCAGCTCGGCGAAGACCGGGCAGTGCTCGGCCGGATCGCCGGTCCACTGCACCGACGTCTGGTGCGAGCTGCTCTTGCGCACCAGCACCTGGCTCCGGCATGCCTGACACCGCAGCGGGGTCAGGCCGTCTTCCAGATACCGCTGTCTGTCGGCCACGGTCTGGGCGCGCACTTCGGCTCGCCGATCCGGCTGGTCGGCGAAATCGGGTGCCTTCGCCCAGGTGGCCGCCATCAGACGCCCGCCTCGGCTTCCTCGGCCTCGCGCTTGCGCCGCAGGTTCTCGGCGACCTCGGCCTCCCACGCCTCGTTGGCCTTGGTGGTGTCCACCTCGAACTCGAAGCGCTGGGTCATCTTCTCGGTGACGTCGGCCAGGTCGACGTAGAACTGCTCGTACCAGCGACGCAGCTGGTAGACCGGCCCGTCCTCCTCGCACAGCAGGGGGTTCTCCACCTTGGACTTGTGCTTCCAGATCTCGACGTCCTGCAGGAAGCCGACGCTGATTCCCTCGGTCATCTTCTCGGCCAGCCGGTCGGCCATCTCGCCGTCGACGCCCTTCGGCTTCTCCAGCGTGATCCCCCATTGCAGGACGAAGGAGTCCTGGGTAACCGGGTAATGGCAGTTGATCAGCACGCTCTTGACCTCGTAACCGCTGTAGATGTTGATCAGCGGGTTGATCATGTACGAGGGGCCGTAATAGGAGGCCTCGGACTTCAGCAGCGTGTCACCGCCGTACTTGGAGGCCATGCCGATGTCCGGCCTGCCCTTGGTCTCCAGGAACTGGGTGGCGATATGGCCCTCGAAGACGTTCTTGAAGTAGGTCGGGAAGGCGAAATGGATGTAGAAGAAGTGGGCCATGTCGACTACGTTGTCGATGATCTCGCGGCAGTTGGCGCCCTCGATCAGCATCGAGTTCCAGGTCCAGTCGGTCCACCCGCCGTCGAGTTCCTCGGTGGGGCTGCCGTCGGCGTCGGTGTAGGGCCCCTTGATGTACGGAATGGTGATCTCGGGTGGCGGCTGGCTGCCTTCGACGTCGTGCCAGACGAACAGCTGACCGTTGCGCTCCAGCGTGGTCCACTTCCTGGTGCGCGCCAACGGCGGAACCCGGCGCGCGTACGGAATCGCGGTGCACTTGCCGCTGGTCCCCGACCAGCGCCAGTCGTGGAACGGGCAGGCGATGTCGTCGCCCTTGACCTCGCCCATGGTCAGGTCGCCGCCCATGTGCCTGCAGTAGGCGTCGAGTACCCGCAGTTCACCGCTGCTGTCGGCCCAGACGACGAGTTTGGTGCCGAACACGTTGACCGCGTGCGGCTTGCCGTCCCGGAAGGTCTTGGCCAAACCCAGGCAATGCCATCCCCGCGCATACCGGGTGGGTACGGTGCCGACATCGAGCTCCCGGACCTTCGCACCGCTAACTGCCATCGCGATTCCTCCTCCTTCTGTACTAGAACACGTTACAAAACTGGGGCCTTCGACGCCAGCTATTCACCTCACTTCCTGCATGAGCGCAAGTCAGACCAGGGGTGAACACCGGTTCTCGACAGAAATAGGAACCTGTTCTAGTCTCAGAGGCAAACGAGTATCGGTTATCAATCGACCAGGCAGGAGCAGGTCCCGAGATGACGCAAGAAGTGACCGAACGGGTCGAAGCGCTGTTGCCGACACTGCGCGAACGCGCGCAGGAGGCCGAGGACCTGCGGCGCATCCCCGACGAATCCATGAAGGCGTTGCAGGAGACCGGCTTCTTCCGGTTGCTCCAGCCCAAGCAGTGGGGCGGTCACGCCGCCGATCCGGTGGTCTTCTACGACACGGTGCGCAAGATCGCCGCCGCGTGCGGGTCCACCGGCTGGGTGGCGGGCATTGTGGGCGTGCACAATTGGCATCTCGCACTGTTCGCACAGCAGGCGCAGGAAGACGTGTGGGGCGAGGACAACGAGGTGCGGATCTCCTCCTCCTATGCGCCCATGGGTGCGGGCACGGTCGTCGACGGCGGCTACATCGTCAACGGCGCGTGGGCTTGGTCGTCCGGGTGCGATCACGCGACCTGGGCGGTGCTCGGCGGCCCGGTGATCAAAGACGGCAAGCCGGTCGACTTCGGCAGCTTCCTCATCCCGCGCGACGACTACCGCATCGATGACGTCTGGAACGTCGTCGGCCTGCGCGGCACCGGTTCCAACACCGTCGTGGTCAAGGACGTTTTCGTGCCGTCGCACCGGTTCCTGAGTTTCCGCGCCATGAGCGAGTTGAAATCGCCTGGCCTGGAACAGAACACCGACCCCGTCTACAAGATGCCCTGGGGCACTATCCATCCCACCACCATCTCCACCCCGATCGTCGGCATGGCCTACGGCGCATACGAGGCGCATGTCGAGCATCAGGGCAAGCGTGTGCGCGCCGCCTACGCGGGCGAGAAGGCCAAAGACGACCCGTTCGCCAAGGTGCGCATCGCGGAAGCCGCCAGCGACATCGACGCCGCTTGGCGGCAGCTGTCGGGCAACGTCGCCGACGAATACGCGCTGCTGGTGGCGGGCAAGGAGATTCCGTTCGACCTGCGCGTGCGGGCCCGGCGCGACCAGGTGCGGGCGACCGGCCGCTCGATCGCGGCCATCGACAAGCTGTTCGAGAGCTCCGGCGCCACCGCGCTCGCGAACGGCACTCCGCTGCAGCGCTTCTGGCGCGACGCGCACGCCGGACGGGTGCACGCGGCCAACGATCCCGAGCGCGCGTACCTGATGTACGGCACGCACGAGTTCGGGCTCCCGGTCACCGACGGCATGGTGTAGGAGTCGACCGTGACCTCAACCGTGGAACTCACCGCCGAATCGACGTCCCGCTACGCGCAGGTGCGACCCGGCTTGCGGCTGCACTATCACGAGGCGGGTGTCGGCAATGGGCCGACGATCGTGCTGCTGCACGGCGGCGGACCCGGCGCGTCCTCGTGGTCGAACTTCGCCCGCAATATCCCGGTGCTGGCGGAGCATTTCCATGTGCTGGCCGTGGACCAGCCGGGATACGGCCGCTCGGACAAGCCGACCGAGCATCCGCAGTACTTCGTGCACAGCGCGTCCGCGCTGAAGGACCTGCTCGACCACTTGCAGATCACCTCGCGGGTGCACCTGCTGGGCAATTCGCTCGGCGGCGGCGCGGCGGTGCGGTTCGCACTCGATTACCCGGATCGGGCCGGGAAGCTGATCCTGATGGGGCCGGGCGGCCTGAGCACCAACCTGTTCGCGCCGGACCCGACCGAGGGCGTGAAGCTGCTCGCCAAGTTCAACTACGAGCCGACCAGGGAGAACCTGGAGGCGTTCCTGCGCATCATGGTCTTCGACCAGTCGCTGATCACCGACGAGCTGATCGACGAGCGGTTCGCCTCGGCGAGCGCGCCGGAGGCGCTGGCCGCGACCCGCGCCATGGGCAAGTCGTTCGCGAGCGCCGACTTCGAGAAGGGGATGCTCTGGCGCGACGCCTACAAGCTGCGTCAGCCGGTGCTGTTGATCTGGGGTCGCGAGGACCGGGTCAACCCGCTCGACGGCGCGCTGGTGGCGACCAAGCTGATCCCGCGCGCGCAGTTGCACGTCTTCGGCGGGTGCGGACACTGGGCACAGCTGGAGAAGTTCCACGAGTTCAACCGGCTGGCCATTGATTTCCTCGCAGGCGTCAAGGAGAAGTGATGGGAATCCGCGCACTGGGTTATCTGCGTATCGAGGCGACCGACATGGCCGCCTGGCGGGAGTACGGGCTGAAAGTCCTGGGCATGGTCGAGGGCAAGGGCGCCGATCCGGAGGCGCTGTATTTGCGCATGGACGAGTTCCCGGCCCGGCTGGTGATCGTTCCCGGCGAGAAGGACCAGCTGCAGATCTCGGGCTGGGAAACCGCCAATACCGCTGAGCTGCAGGACATCCGCAACAGGCTGGACGCGGCGGGCGTGCCCTACAAGGAAGGCACCGCCGCGGAACTGGCCGATCGCCGGGTCTACGAACTGATCCGCTTCGACGACCCTTCCGGCAACACGCTCGAGGCGTTCCACGGCGCCGCGCTGGAGCATCGCCGGGTGGTCAGCCCCTACGGGCACAAGTTCGTCACCGAGGAGCAGGGGCTCGGGCACGTGGTGCTCAGCACCAAGGACGACAAGGCGGCGCTGGAGTTCTACCGCGACGTCCTCGGCTTCCGGCTGCGCGACTCGATGCGGCTACCACCGCAGATGGTCGGGCGCCCCGCCGACGGCGAGCCCGCCTGGCTGCGCTTCTTCGGCTGCAACCCGCGCCACCACTCGCTGGCGTTCCTGCCCATGCCCACGCCGAGCGGCATCGTGCACCTGATGCTCGAGGTGGAGAACGCCGACGACGTCGGGCTGTGCCTGGACCGGGCGCTGCGCAAGAAGGTCAAGATGTCCGCGACGCTCGGACGGCACGTCAACGACAAGATGCTCTCCTTCTACATGAAGACGCCGGGCGGCTTCGACGTCGAATTCGGCTGCGAGGGTATGGAAGTGGACGACGAGGACTGGATCGCACGGGAGTCCACCGCGGTGAGCCTGTGGGGTCACGACTTCACCGTCGGGCAGCGGCAGCAGTGACACCCGAGATCGATCCACGGCAATTCCGGAACGTGCTCGGGCAGTTCTGCACCGGCATCACCGTGATCACCACCTTCGACGGCGACCAGGCCCCGGTCGGCTTCGCCTGCCAGTCCTTCGCCGCCCTCTCCTTGGAACCTCCGCTGGTGCTGTTCTGTCCCACCAAGGCTTCCCGGTCCTGGGCGGCGATCGAGAAGTCCGGACGCTTCTGCGTGAACGTCCTCGCCGAACAGCAGCGCGAACTGTGCGCCCGCTTCGGCTCCCGCGAACCCGACAAGTTCGCCGACGCCGACTGGCACACCTCCGAACTGGAGCTTCCGGTCCTGGACAACGCCCTGGCCACCATCCAGTGCAAAGTCGACAGCGCCATCGATGGCGGCGACCACTACATCGTCATCGGCCGAGTCCAGGCCCTCTCCGAAACGACCACCACGGGCCGCCCCCTGCTGTTCTACCGCGGCCAATACACCGCCATCGAACCCGAGAAGACCACCCCGGCCCCTTGGCGCGCCGACCTGGAACATTTCCTCACGACCACGACCCTCGACACCTGGTTGTAGGCCTATGTAGCCACTGGACCACCCGCGGGGCACACCGAGACCTTTGCGACAAAGTGCTCAATTGATGAGCACTTCAAGGACGAGGATGGGCTTTTGAGACCAGCACCGCGAACCCAGGAGACGAGACTATGGATCAGTTCGCTGGCACCGAGATCCTCACCTGCGTCGATAGCACCCAATGGGAGAGTTGGCTTGCCGACAACCACGATCGCGCCGCGGATGTCTGGCTGAAGATCGCGAAGAAGAGTGCGGCGGGTACGACGATCACCATTACCGAGGCGCTCGACGGAGCGCTGTGCTTCGGCTGGATCGACAGCCACCGTCGCAGCCTCGACACCGACCACTACCTCCAGCGCTACTCTCCGCGCCGCCCGAAGAGCCCCTGGTCTCAGGTGAACGTCGCCAAAGCGGAAGCCCTCATCGCCTCGGGGCGCATGCGGTCCTCCGGTTTCGCCGCCATCGCTGCGGCGCAATCCGACGGGCGCTGGTCTGCCGCCTACGAGCCCCAGCGCACCGCCGCCTGCCCCGCCGACCTGAACGCCGCTCTGGCGGAGAACCCATTTGCTCGAAGCAAATTCGACGGACTCGATCGCACCGGGCAGTACGCGTTCTTCCTGCGGCTGATGAAGGCTCGGGCTCCCGCCGAGCGCGCTACTCAGCTGCGGCGGATCCTCTCGGAGTTGAGTGAAAGCCAGGCCCGTTGATTCGTCGCCTTGTCAATGGACCCGGCAGGTGGAGGCCCACCCGCCCCGCTACCGAGAACAGTCAGGCGAGCTAGGCATCCGGGGCTTCAGGGAGGTCCTCGCCCTGCTGCCGGTGACCAGTGGCGTCGTACGCATTCGGTGACCAGTGCCACCGACAAGCTCGCTCGCCACAATTGTGACTGCCGTCCCAACGAGGTGAATCTGGTTGCAGATGGCTGAGATTCGCTGTCACGATCGGACATACAACCTAGTTCGGCCGCGCTGCGCGCCCCCAATTCACCTGTGTTGTCCGCCGAACGCTCAGTCCATAGCTTGACTACAGAAATCAGGGTCGGGTCAGCGAAGGAACGCCATTGTTCACGAACCGGATCAACCGTGCGCCCGTGATTCCGAACCTGCATCGCGTGCGCTCGGTGGCCGCCACCCTCTGCTCGCTCGCCGTGCTGGCCGCGACGGCGGCGGTCTCGACCGCTCATGCCGACGAGATCGGCCAGAACTCCACCACCGCCACCGAATTCGGTTCGGTGGTCAGCTCGCACGGGTTCGCCGCCGGGTGGGGCGGCATCGAATCGGCTCGCTTCATCGAGTACGTCACCGAGGGCCCGACCGGCGCGCCGACGACGGTGACCGGCATTCTCGCGACGCCTGCCGGAAGCCCACCAGCGGGGGGCTGGCCGGTCGTCGCATGGGATCACGGGACCCGGGGCCTCGGGCCGACCTGCGGGATCACCACGGACCCGAAGGCCGACGCACCCATCGTGCGGGGGCTGCTGGATCGGGGCTACGCGGTCGTCGCGCCCGATTACCTCGGCCTGGGGCCGGGCGCCGCGACCGTCCATCCGTACCTGCACTCGCGCACCGAAGCCACGGCGACCGTCGACCTGGTGCGCGCCGCCCGCCGCGTCGAGCCCGCGCTCGCGCGCCGGTGGGCGGTCGCCGGTGTCTCCCAAGGCGGACACGCCACGCTCAACACCGGCAATATCGCCGACGGCTACGCTCCGGAACTCGATTTCCGCGGCACCGCGGCGCTCGCGCCCGCGTCCAACGTCGAGAAGATATTCACGCTCGCCGGGCCGTATGCGCCGACGGTGCCCGGCTTCGACGGGCTCACCGCGACGTTCGCGGCCGTGCTGGACGGGGTGCGGCTCGTTGCCCCCGATGCGGTGACGTCCATCCTGACGCCCACCGGTTCGGACGTGCTGGCGCGTATCGACCGTCGGTGCCAACCCGAATGGCAAGCCGCGGCCGACGGCGTCTCGATCGGGTCGATGCTCAACCGGCCGGTGGCGGGCAGCCCCGTGGCCGACGCCCTCACCCGCTACCTGGAGGTGCCGACCTCCGGATACCATCAGCCTATGTTCGTGGCGCACGGAACCGCCGATCGCGACATTCCCATTCCGATCACCCACGCGCTGCTCGCCCAATTCAACGCTGCCGGAACGAAATACGAGTTCCACACCTACGACGCCGATCACGGGGGGATCGTCGAGGCCGCTTGGCCGGACGTGCTGGCGTTCGTCGCCCGTGTTCTCGCACCCGCGTGATCAGTAGCGGAGCTGTTTCGCAACCGAGGTAGGTAGTGGGCCGCGGACGGGCCGCGGACGGTGGCGATCCGTTCGCGGCCCGTATTCCGCCGGTCAGGCCGACACGGTCGCCTTCTCCCGCTGCAGTTCCAGTGCGATGTCGATGAGCTGGTCTTCCTGGCCGCCGACGAGCTTGCGCTTGCCCGCGCGGACGAGCATCTCGGCGGCGGAGACGCCGTAGCGCTCGGCTTGCCGCTCGGCGTGCTTGAGGAAGCTGGAGTAGACGCCCGCGTAGCCCATCATCAGGGCTTGGCGGTCCAGCAGGCATTCCTGCGGCATCGCGGGGCGGACGACGTCTTCGGCGGCGTCGGCGATGGCGAAGAAATCGATGCCGGTCGTGATGCCGAGCTTGTCGCACACGCCGACCAGCGCTTCGACCGGTGTGTTGCCCGCGCCCGCACCGAAACGGCGTGCGCTGCCGTCGATCTGGGTGGCGCCGGCGCGGATCGCGTAGACCGAGTTGGCTACTGCCAGATCGAGGTTCTCGTGACCGTGGAAACCGACTTGGGCGTCATCGCCGAGTTCGGCGACCAGTGCGGCGACGCGGTCGGAAACCTGCTCCAGCACCAAGGCTCCGGCCGAATCGACGATGTAGACGCATTGGCAGCCCGCGTCGGCCATGATGCGCGCCTGCTCGGCCAGCACCTCCGGCGGCTGGGTGTGCGACATCATCAGGAAGCCGACGGTCTCCAGGCCGAGTTCCCGCGCGAGACCGAAGTGCTGGATCGACACGTCTGCCTCGGTGCAGTGGGTGGCGATGCGGCAGATGGACGCGCCGTTGTCCTGCGAGATCTTGATGTCTTCCTTCACGCCGACGCCGGGCAGCATCAGGACGGCGATCTTCGCCCGCTTCGCCGTCTCGGCGGCGATGGTGACCAGTTCCTGTTCCGGCGTCTTGGAGAAGCCGTAGTTGAACGACGAGCCGCCGAGTCCGTCGCCGTGGGTCACTTCGATCACCGGCACGCCCGCGCCGTCCAGCGCGGCCACGATGTCGCGGACCTCGGTGGCGGTGAACTGGTGGCGCTTGTGATGCGATCCGTCGCGCAGCGAGGTGTCGGTGACGCGGATGTCGAGTTCTGCTGAATAGACCATGTGGATAGCTCCTTTACACCCGGGCCGCTGTGTCTGATTGGTCGCCCCGCTCCGCTCGGCTCCGGATCTGTTCCGCGATGACCTCGCCCACCTGGGTGGCTGCGGCGGTCATGATGTCGAGGTTGCCCGCGTACGGCGGCAGGAAGTCGCCCGCGCCCTCCACCTCGACGAACACCGACACCTTGGCCATGCCGCCGGACACCACCGACGGCTGGTCGAACTGCGGCTCGTTGAGCAGCCGGTAGCCGGGCACGTACTGCTGGATGTCGGCGACCATCCGGTGGATGGAGTCGGCGATCGCGTCGGTGTCGGCGTCGTCGGGGATGGCGCAGAAAATGGTGTCGCGCATGATCATCGGCGGCTCGGCCGGGTTCAGGATGATGATCGCCTTGCCGCGCTGCGCACCGCCGATGGTCTCCACGCCACGGCTGGTGGTCTTGGTGAACTCATCGATGTTCGCGCGCGTTCCCGGTCCCGCGGACACCGACGACACCGACGCGACGATCTCCGCGTACGGCACCGGGACCACCCGCGACACCGCGGCGACGATCGGGATCGTCGCCTGCCCGCCACAGGTGATCATGTTGACGTTCGGCGCGTCGAGGTTGGCGCCGAGGTTCACCGGCGGCACCACGGCGGGCCCGACGGCGGCGGGTGTCAGATCTACGACCCGGATGCCTGCTTCGGCGTAACGCGGTGCGGCGGCGCGGTGCACGTAGGCCGAGGTCGCCTCGAAGATCAGGTCCGGCAGTTCGGACTGCCCGAGCAGCCAGTCGACGCCCTCGTGTGAGGTCTCCAGCCCCAGCCCGCGGGCCCGCTTCAGCCCCTCGCTGTCCGGGTCGATCCCGATCATCCAGCGTGGCTGGATCTTCTCCGAGCGCAGCAGTTTGTAGAGCAGATCGGTACTGATATTGCCGGACCCGACGATCGCGGCGGTGACGGTCCCGTTCGCGGACACGACAGCCTCCCTAGGTGAATTGCAGACGGACAGAACCGAGTCCGGCGAACTCGGCGTGGAATGCGTCGCCCGGACGGGCGTCGATGGCGCGGGTGCACGAACCGGGCAGCACGATGTCTCCCGCTTTCAGCCGGACGCCGAAGCTCGCCACCTTGCGCGCCAGCCAGGCGACCGCGATCACGGGATCGCCGAGCACGGCGTCGCTGCGGCCCTCGGCGACCACCTCGCCGTTGCGGGTGAGCACCGCGTCGATCGCCTTGACGTCGATATCCGCGGGCGCGACGCGCCCGGCGCCGAGCACGAAGCCGGCGGAGGAGGCATTGTCGGAGATGGTGTCGGCCAGGCCGATGTTCCAGTCCTTGATCCGCGAGTCGATCAACTCGATCGCGGGTGCGAAGGCGACCGTGGCGGCGAGCACGTCCGCCTCGGTGCAGTCGGCTCCGGGCAGGTCGGCGCCGAGCACGAAGCCGACCTCCACCTCGACGCGGGGGAACAGGTAGCGGCCCGCTTCGACCGGAACGTCTTCATAGACTTCCATTTCCGCGAGCAGATGCCCGTAGTCGGGCTCGTCGACGCCCATCATCTGCTGCATGGCCTTCGAGGACAGGCCCACCTTGTGCCCGACAACGCGGGCGCCGCCGTCGAGCCTGCGCCGGATGTTGATCAACTGGATCTCGTAGGCGTCGACCACGTCGATGCCGGGGTGCCTGGCGATCAGCGGATCGATCGCCACCCGGTCGCGCTCGGCGCGCTCGAGTTCGTCGGCCAGTTCGGTTCGTACCGCGTCGGACAGCACGCTAGTTTCCTTCCACAGTTGCTTGATCGAGCGCCGAGACCTGCTCGCCCGCCGCGGACCGGCCGGCCCTGCGGCCGGAGAAGACGCAGTCGGCCAGCGACAGCCCGCTGACGTAGGACTTCGAGCAGATCCCGATGGCGGTGCGTCCGGCCGCGAAAAGCCCGGGAATGTCCTTGCCCTCGGTCGATTTGACCGCGCCGGACTGTTCGTCCACGACGACGCCGCCGAGAGTGAGCATGGGGCACGGATTGGTCAGGCTCGGTTTGATGCCCACATCCAACAGCCAGAACGGGCCGGTCCCGACCGGTTGGGTGTACTCGGCGGGCTTGCCGACCGGATCGGGGGCGCCGGTCTCGATCGCGGTGTTGTGCGCCTCGACCGTTGCGCGCAAACCGGCGGGGTCGATACCCGCCTCGGCCGCTGCTTCTTCCAGCGTGGCGCCCCGGATCGCGGTGCGCCGCATGGTCTCGAACTGCCCGCGCTGGAACCATGCGCCCTGCTTGCCGATCTGGCCGATCGCAGAGCGCATCAACGCGTCGTCGGCCAGCAGCCAGCCCTTGCCGCCGTGCTCGGTGATCAGCGCGTGACCGACGGCAGCGCCGTAGCGGGTCTCGTCGATGACCCGGCGACCGGCGGCGTCCACCAGCAGTGCGCCGGTGAAAGCGCTCGGTGGCAGGAGGAATCGCCATGCGGAGACGTTGTCCATGCGGTCGACGGCCGCACCGGCCTGCTGTGCCATGAGAATCCCGCTGCCGTCGTCACCCGTGGTGCCGAGCGCGAGACCGCCGCGGTAGGCGGGTGCGTACAGCCGCACCATGTCGCGGTTGGCGATGAACCCGCCCGCGCTGACGACCACCCCGCGCCTGGCCAGGACGCGAATCGTGGTGCCGTAGCGGCGTTCCAGCCCGGCCAACCGCCGTTCCAGCCGCCGGCGCAGCGGTGGGTAGTAGATGCCCGGCTTGGCCGCGATATTCGCGATCCGGGTGTAGCGGTCCCGCACCCGCCCGGGCGCGTCACGCAGCGTGTGACACTCCACGCCGATCACCGCGCCGGTGCCGTCGGTAATCAATCGGGTTGCTCGCGTGAGGGTTTCCACGCGCACGCCGAGCCGGGACGCGGCGGCGGCGAGCGGGCCGGTGAGCTTCTTGCCCGAGGTACCCCGGCCCTTCACCCGATGTCCGCGCTGGGCGGCCGGGATGTCCCGGAACGCGCCGGAGATCTCGCTGCCGGAGTAGTACAGGTAGTAGCGGTCGTTCGGATAGGAGGTCTTGTACGGGCAGAGCGAGGCTTCGAACGGAACGCCGTGCCCCTTCAGCCACTCGATCAGACCGGGGCTTTCGTCGACGAACCGGCGTAGCGTCTCGGGAGCGACGGCGTCGCCGACCTCGCGCTCCAGATAGGCGTACATCGCCTCCGGAGTGTCCTCGACTCCCGCCTCACGCTGCACCGAGGTGCCGCCGCCCGCGTAGATGATGCCGCCGGACAGCGCCGACGCACCGCCGCCGGCGAACCGCTCCAGCACGAGCACCTGCGCGCCCGCCGCGGTCGCCTCCAGCGCGGCCGCCGCACCCGCGGCGCCGTATCCGACCACGACAACGTCGGTGGCCAGGTCCCATTCGAGGCCCATGTCCTCCACTCCGGTCTGAAACTGAAACAAGTTTCCTCGACAAATGGAACGTCGAGCAAGTCTTCTGCCACACAACATAGACCAATGGCGCGTCCATTCTATAACGTGTTCTACATGACTGATCGGGAATACGACGTGGTGGTGGTCGGCAGCGGCGCCGCCGGCATGACCGCCGCCCTCACCGCGGCCCAGCACGGGCTGCGCGTGGTGGTCATCGAAAAGGCCGCGCACTACGGCGGGTCGACCGCGCGCTCCGGCGGCGGCGTATGGATCCCGGGCAACAAGGCGCTGCGCGCGTCCGGTCGGCCCGACGACCGCGAGGACGCACGGACCTACCTGCACAGCATCATCGGCGACGTCGTACCCAAGGAACGCATCGACACCTACATCGACCGCGGCGCCGAAGCCTTCGACTTCGTGCTCGACCACACGCCGCTGAAGATGCGCTGGGTGCCGGGCTATTCCGACTACTACCCCGAGGCGCCGGGCGGCCGCGCCGAGGGACGCTCGTGCGAGCCGAGGCCGTTCAACGCCAAAGTCCTCGGCGCGGCGCGCTTCGATCTGGAACCGCCCTACAGCAAGGCGCCGCTGAACGTCGTGGTCACCCAGGCCGATTTCAAGCAGCTCAACCTCATCCGGCGGCATCCGCGCGGCATGCTGCGCGCCATGCGGGTCGGCGCGCGCACCACATGGGCCCGGATCACCGGCAAGCATCTGCTCGGCATGGGGCAGGCACTGGCCGCCGCGCTGCGCAAGGGCCTGCTGGACGCGGACGTGCCGCTGCTGCTGAACACCCCGCTGACCCGGCTGATCGTCGAGGACGACCGGGTCGCCGGCGTCGAGGCCGAACACGAGGGCCAGACCGTCCGCTTCGCGGCTCGCTACGGCGTCGTGCTGGCCACCGGCGGCTTCGAGCACAACGCGGAGATGCGGCACGCCTACCAGCGCGAGCCCATCAGCACCGAATGGACCACCGGCGCGCCCGCCAACACCGGCGACGGCATCAACGCCGGGCTCGAACTCGGCGCCGCCGTCGACATCATGGCCGACGCCTGGTGGGGGCCGACGATCTTCAAGGGCGGCAAGCCCTGGTTCTGCCTGGCGGAGCGCAATCTGCCGGGCTGCGTCATCGTGAACGCCGACGGGAAGCGATTCGGAAATGAGTCCGCTCCTTACGTCGAGGCCGTGCACACCATGTACGGCGGCGAGTACGGCCAAGGCGATGGCCCCGGCGAGAACGTCCCCGCCTGGCTGGTGTTCGACCAGCGCTACCGCAACCGCTACATCTTCGCGGGGTTGCAGCCCGGCCAGCGGTTTCCGTCCCGCTGGATGGAAAACGATCTCATCGTGCAGGCGCCGACGCTGGCCGAACTGGCCGCGAAGATCGGCGTGCCGGAGCAGAACCTGGCCGCGACCATCGAACGGTTCAACGGCTTCGCGGCCAGCGGCGTGGACGAGGACTTCCACCGCGGCGACAGCGCCTACGACAAGTACTACGGCGACCCGACCGTCAAACCGAACCCTTGCCTGGCCGCGCTGGTGGAGGGGCCGTTCTACGCGGCGAAGATCGTGCCCGGCGATCTCGGCACCAAGGGCGGCCTGGTCACCGATACCGCGGGCCGGGTGCTGCGTGAGGACGAGACCGTCATCGAGGGCCTGTACGCCTCCGGCAATGTCAGCGCCCCCGTCATGGGCCACACCTACGCGGGCCCCGGCGCCACCATCGGCCCCGCCATCACCTTCGGCTATCTGGCGGTGCTGGATATCGCCGAGCGCAAGAAGGAACAGCCCGCGGCGGCCACGGCCGGGGCGTGAGGTCATGTCACGGCTCGACGGCCGGGCGCGGCCGCACGTGCTCGGCGCCAGCCGCCCGACTGCGGCGTCGGCGAGCGCGGCCAGCGGCGGCACGGCTCGAAATCGCGGCCGCCGCTGTGCACGCTCGGCAGAAAACGCCGCGACCTCCTCGTCCTCGCTCGGTTGGAGCGGTACACCCGGAACGGGTCGCGAAAACCGATCGTCCCGCGGAACGGGCGAAGTGGAGCCGAGCCGGTGTCACGGACCGCAGGATTGATCCGTGGCGGCAGGTCCGCGACAGATCCGGTGCTTCCCGTCGGAACGCAGGCCGCCCGGATTCGTCCACAATCATGCACAAGGAGTTCTGATGCCCATCGACCCGAAGATCGCACTCGGCGCGCAGCTGCCAAGCCAGGAATTCGCCTGGACACCTTCGGACGTGCAGCTCTACCAGCTCGGTCTCGGCGCGGGTGCGCGCTGGACGGACCCGGCCGAGCTGCGCTACCTCGACGATCGGGAACCGCAGGTGCTGCCGACCTTCGCGACCGTCGCGCCAACGCTGCACGAGACCGAACCACCGAAGGTGAGCTTTCCCGGCATCGACATCGATCTGGCGAAGGTGGTGCACGGCCACCAGGAGATCGAGGTGCACCGGCTGATCCCCCCCGGGGGCAAGGCGACCAGCACCGGCCGGATCGCGGAGATCTGGGACAAGGGCTCCGCGGCGGTGGTCGTGCAGGAGCACACGGTCACCGGTTCCGATGGAGCGCCGCTGTGGACGGCGCGTTCGTCGATCTTCGCCAAGGGCGAGGGCGGCTTCGGTGGCGAGCGCGGACCCAGCACCAAGACTCAGTTGCCGGACCGGGCGCCGGATTTCGACGTCACCACGCCCACACTGCCGCAGCAGGCGCTGCTCTACCGGATGTGCGGTGACCGCAACCCGCTGCACTCTGATCCGAAGTTCGCCCGCGCGGCCGGGTTTCCCGCGCCCATCCTGCACGGGCTGTGCACCTACGGCATCGTCTGCAAGACCGCGACCGACACCGTGCTGGACGCCGACGCGAGCCGCGTCACCGGTTTCCGCGCCCGATTCGCGGGCGTGCTCTTCCCCGGCGAAACGATCCGCACCCGCATCTGGCGCCAGGACGACACCCTGACCATCGCGGCGACCGTCGTGGAGCGCGACGACGCACCGGTCCTCGGCGATGTCACGCTGCGATTCCAGACGGCGTGACGCCGATCGGCAATAGCGGCAGACGCTGCCACTGGGCGGTCGGACGGACCGGATGGCCGGCTCGACCAGCGCACCGATCGGTCCCCGCAGCGGGGACGTACCGCGAAATGGCCCGGACTCGGCGGGCGTCAGGGTCGCTCGTACGACCGAAGTTGCCGGTCACCGGGCGCGCGTCTGGCCGCGGCGCCCTGGATCACCAGAGCGAACAGCACCACGATCAGGACCGGCGCCACCAAGGGCGCCCAGGAAAGACGCAGCGGGATCAGTCCGGCGCCGACCGCTACCGCCGCGAAGCCGACCGCGCCGACCACGGACGGGATGGTGGTGGGGACCACCCCGTGCGGCGCGGTCACCGTGGCGGCGTTGAGCAGATACGTCGTGGCCACCAATCCCGTCGCGGCGGAGGCGAGGATGCCCGCGTCGGCGACCGCGAGCAGGCCGAGCGCGAGCAGCACCGCGCACACCGCCACCGGCCGGTACCACCAGCCGAGCGCGACCAGGACGAGGGCGGGAACGCCGACCCACGGCTCCAGCAGCGCCACCGACGCCACCAGCAGCACCCCGGAGAGAACGGCGAGAAATCGGGTCATCGGCGCACCCGCACCATCCTGCGGTGCTCGGGGAGCACGCGCATGATCTCGTCCAGACGGGCATCCTGCGGCCAGGCCACGACATCGACACCGACGGTGCCCATGTCCCGGTACATCGCGGCGCGCTCGAGCTGCCACATCCTGGCCAGGATCGGATCGAGGTCCTCGCGGAACGGGGTACCGCGCAGGACATCCACCACGACCACCACGTGCCCGCGCTTGCGCAGGTCGATCAACGCGAGCGCGAACTGGGTGTCCAGCAGCGTGGAGAACGCCACCACGATCGCCCCGAGCGGCACGGCCGCGTGCGGCGCGAGGGTGCCGGTGGTCGGAATGTGCTCGTCGCCGACGTCGAGCACGGTGTCGACGATGCGGTAGAACTGCCTGCGTCCGATATCCGGGCGAAGCCAGCGCGGAGCCTGGCCCAGGCACACCACTGCGGTCCGGTCGCCCGCCTGCAATGTCGACTGCACTACCTGCGCCGCGCCGCGCACCGACAACTCCAGAGAGTCGGTGGCCGGCCCCGGGGCCTGCTGCGAGGTGTCCACCAGCACGACGACATCCGCGGAACGGTTGGTCAGTCGCTCGGTGACATACAGCCGCCCGCGCCGCGCGCTCACCGGCCAGTTCACGGTGCGCAACTGATCGCCGGGCGCGTAAGCGCGGATGTCGGCGTACTCGACGCCGGGGCCGTGCCTGCGGGTCAGATGCGTGCCCAGCCGCTCGGGAAGTTCGGTGCGGGGCAGTCGCATCCGCTGCGGATCGGTGATCGGGTAGACGAACAGCTCACCAGCGGGCAACACCGCCGTGGCGATCGCGAGTCCCGCCGGGCTCAGCGCCGACACTCGCACCGAAACGGGATAGCGGCCCCACCGATCCGCCGTGAGCGCCAGGCGCAGGCCGGCGGGGGCGACACCGGAATCGATCGCCTCTTCGACCCGGAGCCCGAGCCCTGGCGAACCCTTCGGTTTCAGCCGCAGCAGCGCATGCCCCTTCTCCACGAAGGCGGCGACGGTGAGCGTCACCTCATCGGATTCGAAACAGCGCAGCGTGCCGCCGCCGTCGATCTGGATCCTGGTCGCGGACTGCTGCCACGGCGCGGTGGCCAGCACGCCGAGCAGCGGCGCGGCGAACACGACCAGCTGCCACCTGCCCAGGATCACCGCCAGCACCAGGGCCGCCGCGGCGCACACCGCGAGCATGAAGACCAGCGGTGCGGGCCGCCACCGCAATTCGGCGTCGACCGCGGAGCTGGCGTCGCGATGCCTCATGTCACGGTGGCGCGCGGGACCGGCAGACGGCGCAATAGTTCGGTGATCACGTCCTCGCCGCGGATGCGGCGCACCCACATCTCCGGCCGGAGCGTGATCCGGTGCGCCATGGCCGGAACGGCCAGCGCCTTCACGTCTTCGGGGACCACGTAGTCGCGGCCGAGCAGCAGCGCCCGTGCCCTGGACATCTGCACGAGATCGAGCTCGGCGCGCGGGCTGGCGCCGACCTCCACCTGGGGATGTCCCCTGGTCGCCGCGGCCAACGCGACGACGTAGCTCACCACATCGGGGTGCACGGTCACGTACTCGACCGACTGCCGCATCTCCAGCAGGCCGTTCGCGTCCACGACCTGGTTGATCTGCGGTTGCTGCGCGCCGCGCTCCAGCCTGCGCCGAATCATCTGGGTCTCGTCCTGTTCGGACAGATAGCCCAGCCGCAGCTTGATGGCGAACCGGTCCAGCTGGGCTTCCGGCAGCGGATAGGTGCCCTCGTACTCGATCGGGTTGTCGGTGGCCAGCACGACGAACGGCTGCGGCAGCACGAATGTCTCGCCGTCGATGCTGACCTGGCCCTCCGCCATCGCCTCCAGCAGCGCGGCCTGGGTCTTCGGCGGGGTGCGGTTCACCTCGTCGGCCAGCAGCAGGTTGGTGAACACCGGGCCGCGCCGGAAGGTGAACCGGCCGGAGGACATGTCGTAGATGGTCGACCCGAGCAGGTCGGCGGGCAGCAGGTCGGGGGTGAACTGCACCCGGGTGAACTGCAACCCGAGCGCGGCCGCGAACGACCTCGCGATGAGCGTCTTGCCGAGGCCGGGCAGGTCCTCGATCAGCACGTGTCCGCCGGACAGCACCGCGATCATGATCAACTGCAACTCGTCCTGCTTGCCGACCACGACCCGGGACAGCTCCCTGAGCACGGCATCGCTGCGCTGAACGGTGACATCCATCGGCATCGTCATTTGTGTACTCGCACTTGCCTCAACCCATTTCACATTCTCTGCAGGCGGCTCAGGATCTCGTCCAGCGCCGCGCGTCCCGGTGCCCTGCTGGTCTGATCACGCAACGACGAATTGGCCGGATCCACCCAGCGCCAGAGTTCGGGGCCGAATTGGTGGATACCCGCCGCCTCGACCGCCTTGCGGTTCTTCGCCACCCGCTGGCCGGTGGACAGCTCGAACTCCTTGGCCAGCAACGGGCGCAAGTGGCGGTCCCACTCGGCCCGGGTGCCGTCCGCGCGGTCCGCGAGCATCTGCGCCCTGGCATGCCAGCGCTGCAACA
Source organism: Nocardia amamiensis (assembly GCF_015477605.1). Taxonomy (GTDB): domain Bacteria; phylum Actinomycetota; class Actinomycetes; order Mycobacteriales; family Mycobacteriaceae; genus Nocardia; species Nocardia amamiensis_A. The sequence goes on along the minus strand of NZ_JADLQX010000014.1, from coordinate 127,623 downwards.
TCTCCGCGGGGCCGTTCTCCATCTCGTCGATTTCGGGTTCCTCCCCGGCGCCGGACCGGTCGAGCAACGACCAGACCAGCCAGCCCAACGCCACCGCAACCGGGATACCCGCGACGACCAGCAGCAACCCACGCGCTCGCTCCACGGCCGCCAACTCGACCACCACGACGGCGATCACACAGGTGATCACGGCCGCCACCCGGGTCATGCCGAATCCTTTCGCACCTGACCGGGGGCCCTGCGTGGTGCGGCAAGCTGCCGGCTCCGGGCCTGAGCGGTCCTGCGGTGCCCTTTCCGGCGCGGCCGGCAGCCCGGGCCCAGTGGCGTGGGCTGCCGCGGTGGAGTCCGTCCGGTCATGCGGGCACCTCCCCTTGCAGGTCGGCGAGCACGATGCGCAGCAGTTGCTGGGCGCGCATGCGCTGCCACTCGAGCATGGCGTGCGGGCTGAATCTGGCCTCTTCGAACAGCGCGACCAGCTCGCGCGCGGACGCGTCGTGCAGCGCGCCTCGTTCGAACGCGCGGGCCAGCACCTCCATCGGAGTGTCCGAGATCAGCGGAGCGGCGGACCGGTCGGAAGCGAGGCCGCGCTCCATGGCGACGTAGCAGGCGATGATCGCGGTGCGCGGGTCCTGGCCGGGCGCGTTCATCGCGGCGAGGCCCATCTCGGCCGCACGAGCCAGCGAGTCCACCACGGTGGGGCCAGCCGGGGCGGCAAGTCCGGGCGCTGGCACGGGTTTGCGCCGGGAGGCCACCGTCACCACGACCAGACCCGTCAGGGCGACCGTCACCAGTCCTGCCGCGGCCATCGCGGCCAGCACCAGCGCCATCCCGGTCAGTTCCGACGATCCCGGGCCGGGTTCGGTCGGCGCGGGTGCCCCGAACTCCGGCGGGGCGCCGGTGGTGGTGGCGGGCGCCGCCGGGGGCGCGGGCTCGCTCGGCCCGCTCGCACCGATGAAGTAGATCGCGGTCCCGGCGGCGACCAGCAAGGCGAGCAACGCGAGCGCCCCCAGCACCGCCAAACCCACCCGCCCGAGGCGCCACTGCTGGCGCTCTTCCGCACGTTCCGGCTCGGGCATGGCCAGCGGCAGGCGATGCTGGCTGGCGATAACACCGGCCAGCAGGATCACCATGGACACGGTGAGCAAGACCGGCATGAGCGCGACCGACACGGCGGACGGAGCACGCCGTTGCGGCTCGGCTTCAATAATTCCTGGGATGTATCCACGCAGGGTGATGACGGCAAGAGCCAGCAGCGTGATCAGCACGATCACGCGCGATATCGGCGCTCGCGCCCGGGCCACTGCGTTACCACCACATCTGAGTACTGCACAAAGCAGCCACATAGTTACATGCCGTGCGGTCCGCTCGGGATGGAATCGAATACTTCGGAGTTCCTCCTCTTAAACCGCGCTAGTAGCGGGGACATCGCAGCACGCGGCGGGAACGGCGACTACCGGGCGACCACCGTCGAAAGTTGGGACAATTCACAAAGTCGGCTTTCTAAACGTGAGATATCCGGCACTCCGACCACGTTCTGGACGAGCGCAGAAAGCGGCGCGGGCGCGACCACGGTGAGTTCACGGTCGGCGTCATAGAGAACATCGATCACGTTCACCAACCGCATGGCGTGATCCGGTGGAACTTCGTTCAGCGGCGGGATATCTCGGATTTCCCAGCGCTGAAAACGTTGGGCCAGTTCGACATAATCAGCGGCAGATGTTGGGACACCGCACAAATTCGCGAAGTCGATGACAAGGGTGTCCTGGGCGGCAATGGCGCGCAATCTCCGTGGGCCGAGGAATATCTCGACGGCAGAGTGGTTCGTCGGTGCCGCAACGGGATTCTCAGGGCCACCGGAGAGCAGGGCTTCGGCACTGCGTGGTGTGCATCGTGCTGGATCCACGATGTATCTTCCGGCCGCGAATCCCGTTCGGGAATCGTTGCCCGAGCGCAGAGCGCGATAGTCGATCGGCCCGTCGACCGGCACCACGTCCATGTGCGCCAGAATCCGTTCGATCGTCGGCACGAAACGGTCGTGGAACAACGGATTGGGCAGCAGCTCATGGGGTGGATAATTCGACGTCACCACCAGGACGACGCGACGGGCGAACAGCGCGTCCAGCAGCCGTGCGATCAGCATCGCGTCGCCGATGTCGTGCACGTGGAACTCATCGAAGCAGATCAGCCGAGCGTCGCCGAGCAGCGCGTCCACCGCGGCGTCGATCGCGCCGGATTCGTGTGCGGCGGCGTGCAACCGGGCGAAGAACTGGTGGAAGTGATAGCGCCGCTTGCGCTCCGAGGCCAGCTCGGCGAAGAACCGATTCATCAGCATGGTTTTGCCGCGCCCCGGCCTGCCGTGCAGGTAGACGCCGCGATGACGCCGAATCGGCTTACCATGCCGATCGAGCAACTCCCGCAACCGCGTCACCGCCCGCGCCTGATCGGAATCCCACTGGATCACGTCGGGTTCCATGACACCTCCTCGTCCTCTACATTTGTAGAGGGCGGCCCGACCGGCGGCCAGGAAAGGTGATCATGTCCACAAGCGACCGGCGCATGCTCCTCCTCGACACGGCCATCGATCTGATCGCGACCCGAGGAATCCGCTCGCTCACCCACCGCGCACTGGACACCGCGCTCGACCTGCCCGCCGGTTCGGCCTCGTACTACTTCCGCACCAGACGCGCACTGCTCGCGGGCGTCGCGGACCGCATCGCCGAGCGATCACGCGCCGACTTCATCGCTGCCGGCCCGAGCCTGGAGGCATCCGGCACGCAGGACACCGCACTCGATCCCGAGCCGGCCGGACGCGCGATCGCGATGTGGGTCGATCGGCTGCTCGCCGAACGTGGCAACCACCTGATCGCCCGGCATGCGCTGCTCGCGGAACTACGCGCGGACCCCGAACTGCGCGCCCGGCTCGCGCGCAGCTTGTTCTCCGTCGGGCATGCGCGAGAACTATTCCGCGCCAAGGGTTCCACCGACCCGGAAACCGCCGCCGCCGACTTCGTCGCCGTGCTCGAGGGCGCGGTCTTCGACCGCTGCACGGGCAACCGCACCCATCTCGCACCCGGCACCCAGGCCAGCGTCGATCAGCTCACGACCCTGTTCGCGGTCTACTTGCGCGCCTTGTGAGCGATATCGAACACCACCCGATCATCTGCTCAGCGCGGGAATTCGCAGCACCGGCGGATGACCATGCCAGATCGGCGGCCGGTCCCGGGCAGTCAGCACCCACAAGGCTTGGCAGCGCTGCTTGATTCGAGCTCGGTGATCGGCCCGCCTTCCACGCGGCACCCTTGCGGCCGAAGCTCTGCACGTCCATGCCGCCGACTCGATCCGCGTCACGGCCAGCCTCGTTCGGAATACCTCTCGCCGCGGGCGCGGCCACGAATCGCCTCCAACGGGTATTCGATGATGTCGTCCGGCAGTTCGTCCAGCGGAAACCAGCGCAGCTCGTAGCAGTTGTCCGGCTCCCGGTTGACCGGCTCGCCGACCCACCGTGACGTCTCGAAGAACAACCCGAGCCGTGCTTCCCGACCGGCCGCGACCACATGCGCGACGTGCACGAAGTTCAGGTCGTCCGGCTCGATCTCGACCCCGGTCTCCTCCCGCGCCTCACGTACCGCCCCGGCCGTCGCCGACTCTCCCGCCTCCAGCCTGCCCGCCGGAAGATGCCACCGTCCGTCGAACTCGTCGGCGCTGCGCCGTCTGCTCAGCAGCAGCTCCTCGCCGCGCAGTAACAGAACGTGCACATCCACCAGATGCCGATCCGTCACCGCCTCAACCTAACGCTCGCCGCCGCACGCCAGAGCATTCCACCGCACCGCTTCCACCCGCCGCGAAGCGCGATCCCGATCCGGCGCTAGCCGGCGTGGGCGGACAGGATCAGACCGGAGGTCGGCACACCGGTACCCGCGGTGACCAGGATGTTCTCCAGATTCTCGACCGGGTTGACCGAGGTGCCGCGGATCTGCCGGACCGCTTCGGCGATGCCGTTCATGCCGTGGATGTAGGCCTCCCCGAGCTGTCCGCCGTGGGTGTTCAGCGGCAGGCGCCCGCCGATCTCGATGGCGCCGTCGGCGATGAAGTCCTTCGCCTCGCCGCGCGGGCAGAAACCGAGTTCCTCCAGCTGCATGAGGACGAACGGGGTGAAGTGGTCGTAGAGGATCGCCGCCTGCATGTCCTCCGGACGCAACCCGCTCTGCGCCCACAGCTGGTCGCCGACCAGGCCCATCTCCGGCAGGCCGGTCATGGCGTCGCGGTAGTAACTGGTCATCACGTACTGGTCCGCGCCGGAACCCTGCGCGGCCGCGGCGATCACGGCGGGACGCTGCGGCAGGTCGCGGGCGCGCTCGACGCTCGTGACCACGATCGCGACGCCCCCGTCGGACTCCTGGCAGCAGTCCAGCAGGTGCAGTGGCTCGGCGATCCAGCGGGAATTCTGGTGCTCGTCCAGCGTGATCGGCTTGCCGTAGAAGAAGGCGGCCGGGTTCACCGCGGCGTGCTTGCGGTCGGCGACCGCGACACGTCCGAAATCCGCGCTGGTGGCCCCGTAGACGTGCATGTAGCGCCGAGCGACCATCGCCACCTGCGCGGCCGGCGTGCCCAGCCCCTGCGGGTAGGACCAGCCCGCGTCGATGCCCGACGAGGTGGGCGCGGTGGCCAGCGCCGTGGAGAACTGCCCGAACCGCGACACCGAACGCTCATTGAACGCGCGATAGGCCACCACCACGTCGGCGATGCCGGTGGCCACCGCCATGGCGGCCTGCTGAACGGTGGCGCAGGCCGCGCCGCCGCCGTAGCCGATGTGGCTGAAGAAGGTCAGCCGCGGAATCCCGACCGCCCTGGCCACCGCGGCCTGGGTGTTGGTGTCCATGGTGAACGTGGTCAGGCCGTCCACATCGGCCGCCGTCAAGCCGGCGTCCGCCAGCGCCGCGGTGACCGCCTCGGCGGCCAGCCGCAGTTCGCTGCGCCCGGAGTCCTTGGAGAAATCCGTCGCGCCGATGCCGACGATGGCCGCGCGGCCGGACATGGCGTGCTCAGTCCTCGTCATCAGCCCTCCGCAACGCAATGACGGCCGTGGCCGTGATGTGATCGCCGAGGCTGTCCTTGCCGACCACGTCGATGTGAATGTCGTCGTCTTCCAGCGCGGTCACCGTGCCGGTGAGGGTCAGCGTGTCACCCGCGTACAGCGGCACACCCAGGCGCAGCGCGAGCGACTTCACGATCGCGCGCGGACCGGCCCAGTCGGTGACGAAACGCTGCACGAGACCGGTGTCGGTGAGGATGTTGACGAAGATGTCCTTGGAGCCGCGGGCGACGGCCTTGTCCCGGTCGTGGTGCACGTCCTGGAAATCCCGGGTGGCCAGGGCGGTGCTGATCACGAACGTCGGATCGGCGGTGATGACCAGCTCGGGCAGCACGGTGCCGACCCGGACGGCATCCGGTTCCACGGCGGAATTCACGAGACCACCTGCCAGAACGGCAGGGTCGCCTCGTCGTCCAGCTTCTCGAAGCCCACCTCGACCGCCAGGCCGACCCGCACCTCGGCGGGGTCGATGCCGCGCAGTTCCCCGAGCATGCGCACGCCCTCCTCCAATTCGACCAGCGCGACCACGAACGGCAGCTGCCGCCCCGGCACCTTCGGCGCGTGGTGCACGACGTAACTGAACACGCTGCCGCGCCCAGAAGCGACCACGTAATCGGTCGGCTTCGACTTGTCCTGCCAGATGGCCGGAATGGGCGGGTGCCGCAGCGATCCGTCCGGCAGCCGCTGAATCCGCAGCTCGCCGATTTTGGTTCCCTCCCAGAAGAATTCGGTGTCCAGCGAGACCAGCGGCTTGACCCGGTCGGCTGCGGCTGGTTTCGGCGCCGCGGTGCCCGGCGCGAATTTCAGCAGCCGGAACAGCATCTCGGCGACCACCTCGTCGCCGACACGCCAGGTGGTCCGGAAGGTGACGAACCACCCTTCCCCCAGCGCGGTCCGCTTCGGGCCGCGGATGTCCGAAAGCCTGCTGGTCACCGAAACCTGTTCGCCCACATTGAGGTAGCGGTAGTAGGTCTGCTGACAGTCGGTGGCGACCACGGAAGTGTAGCCTGCGGCGTCGAGCAGTTCGGTCACCGCGCCCATCGGGTCGTCGGCGGGCCGGGAACCCTTCAGCCCGAACATGGTCCACACCTGAGCCATCGCGGGCGGGGCGACGACGCCGGGATGTCCCGCGGCGCGAGCCGCCGCCTCGTCGACGTAGATGGGATTGGCATCGCCGAGGGCCTCGACCCAGTTGTTGATCATCGGCTGGTTCACCGGATCTCGCCCGAAACGGGGCGCGCACTCGCCCGCCGCCCGGATGGCCTCGGCCGCGGTGATGATCGCTTCCGGAGTGGTGGTTTCCGGCACGCGCGACTCCTTTACTGATTATCGGGGGACTCGCGGCAAGCGCAGTCCGGACGAGGCGACCAGTTCGCGCATCACCTCGTTGACACCGCCGCCGAAGGTCACCACCAGGTTCTGCTTGGTCCGGCGGTCCAGCCACGTGGACAGTTCGGCGGTGCCGGGGTCGGCTCGATCGCCGTAGCGGCCGATGATCTCCTCGGCGAGCCGGCCCGCCTCCTGCAGCGACTCGGTGGAGAAGACCTTGGTGGCCGAGGCGTCGGCGATCACCTGCGCCTGATCGCCGTCTGCGGTCGCGGCCACCTGCCAGTTCAGCAGTTCGTTCAGCCGGACCATGGCGTGCATGCGCCCGAGCGAGCGCCGCACGTCGAGTTCGCCGAGCACACCGCGCGCCTGCGCCCAATCGCGTACCCGGTCGTAGAGCTGCTCGATCTTGCCGGACGGACCCAGGCTCACCCGCTCGTGATTGAGCTGCGTCGTGATCAGCTTCCAGCCCTCGTTCTCCGCGCCGACCAGCATGTTCGCCGGCACTCGCACGTTGTCGAAGTAGGTCGCGTTGGTGTGGTGGGCGCCGTCGCAGGTGATGATCGGCGTCCACGAGTAGCCGGGGTCGGTGGTGTCCACGATCAGGATGGTGATGCCGCGGTGGCGCGACTCGGCCGGGCCGGTGCGGCAGGCCAGCCAGACGTAGTCCGCCTCGTGCGCGCCGGTGGTGAAGATCTTCTGCCCGTTGACGATCCAGTCCCCGGACTCGTCGCGCACCGCGGAGGTGCGCAGCGACGCCAGGTCGGTGCCCGCTTCGGGTTCGGAGTAGCCGATCGCGAAATGGATGTCACCACTGAGGATTCCGGGCAGGAACTGCTGCTTCTGTTCCTCGGTGCCGAACTGCTGCAGGGTCGGACCGACTGTCAGCAGGGTCACCAGCGGAAGCGGGACGTCGGCCCGGACCGCCTCGTTGAAGAAGATCTGCTGCTCGACCGGCCCGAAGCCCTGGCCGCCGTACTCCTTCGGCCAACCGACGCCGAGCCAGCCGTCGCGTCCCATCCTCCGCACCACCGCGCGGTAGGCGTCGCCGTGCCGGTTCACCGCCATCTCGGCCTCCTCCTCGGGAGTCACGAGATCCGCGAAATAGGCACGCAGTTCGTCGCGTAACCGGCGCTGCTCGGCGGTCAGGTCGATGAACATCTCGCCCCCAATCGATCGAGTCGGAACGACGCCCCGCCGAGCCAGCGGGCGATGTCCTTGGCCTGCGAGTAGTAGCGATGCATCGGGTGGGTCATGTCCACGCCGAGACCGCCGTGCAGGTGATGACACTTCTGCATGGCCGTTGGCAGTTCCGCGGCCACGGTGTAGGCCAGGATCTCCAGGTCGTCGTCGGTGCGCTCACGGTGCTGCTGACTCGCATCGTGCTGGGCAAGCGCCCAGTTCGCCGACGCCGCGGCGACGTGCAGCGTGCGCGAGACGACGTACAGGTCCGCGATCTGCTGGGCCACAGCCTGGAACTGCGCCAGCGGCCTGCCGAATTGGTTGCGGGTGCGCAGGTGCTCGGCGGTCAGGATTATCGCGCCCTTCAGCAGCCCGTCGGCCACCGAACCGATCGAGGCGAGCGCCAGCCGGTGCAGATCGCCCAGCCCGGTCGGCCACAGGTAGTCGGCGGGAATCTCCACCTGGTCCAGCAACACGGTGTATTCCGGGATGCCGCCGGAGACCGGCGTCTGCGTCAGGGTGATCCCCTCGGCATCCGCATCGATCAGCGCGATACCGGAATTGGTCGGCACCAGCAGCCAGCGTGCCTGCTCCGCGTAGGGCACGGCGATCTTGCACCCGCTGACGCGCACCGTCTTGCCGCTGGTGACCGCGATGGTCTCCGGCTTGTCGATGAACGGCGCCGCCGGTTCACTCAGCGCCGCGGTGAGCACGGTGCCCTTGGCGACCTCGGGCAGCACCTGCGCCTGCACGCTCTCGGGCGCGGAGGCCACCAGTGGCAGCACACCGAAGCCGAGCGTAGGAAGGGCAGGCACCGCGACGGCGTCCATAGCCAGCTCGGTGAGGAGCACGGACACCTCGAGTAGACCCATGCCGTCGCCACCGTGGCGCTCCGGCAACGGAACGGCAAGCAGGCCGGAGTCGACCAGTCTCGGCCACAGCTCCATATCGCGTGCGGGTTCGTGCTCCATCAAGCTCACGACGACTTCGGCCACCGCGTCTTGGCCCTCGTCCCTGGTGAAATCCACGCTTTTCTCCCAGTTGTCTCGATGACTAGTTATCCGCGTCACGAGGCAGCCCCAGAATCCGCTCACCGGCCACGGTGAGCAGAATCTGCTCGGTTCCACCAGCGATCGATAGACAACGCGTGAGCAGGAATTCCTTCACCACATCGGCATCCTGCGCGCCGACGGGCCCTGCCGTCTCGACAGCGAATTCCGCGACCGCTTGGCGGTGGCGCACCCCGACCAACTTCCGTACGCTACTCTGCGCACCCGGATCCGCGCCCACCAGCGCCTTCAGCGTGGCGCGTTGCTCGAGCAAAAGTCCCGCGATCGCTTCGGCGACGAATCCGCCGAGCCTGTCGTTCACCAGTTCCGCACCCGGACCGGCTGCGGGTGTTTTCGCGATCAGTTCTTCCAGTACCGGCCCGATGCCATTGCCGCCCATTGCCACCCGTTCGGTGGACAGCGTCGAGCGGGCGATTTTCCATCCGTTGTTCACCGCGCCGACCACACAGTCGTCCGGTACGAATACGTCGTCGAGAAAAACCTCGCTGAATCGCGCCTCGCCGGTGATCTGCACCAGCGGGCGGATCTCCAGTCCGGCGCTGTGCATGTCGACCAGGAAATAGGTGATTCCGCGATGCTTGGGCGCGTCCGGATCGGTGCGAGCCAAACAAATTCCCCAATTCGCTTTGTCGCCCAGCGAAGTCCACACCTTTTGCCCGCGCAGCACCCAACCGCCGTCCACCTTTTTCGCGGTGGTGCGCAGCGCGGCCAGGTCCGAACCCGCCTCTGGCTCGCTGAACAGCTGGCACCAGACCACCTCGCCACGCAGCGTCGGCCAGGCGAACCGGTCGATCTGCTCCTGTGTGCCGTGCTGCAGCAGCGTGGGAACCGCCCAACCGCCGATGGCCAGATCCGGCGCGGCGAGCCCGGCGCGGCGCAGTTCCTCGGAGATCATCAGGCCGGTCATCGGATCGGCGCCGCGTCCGTAGGGCCGCGGCCAATGCGGCATGACCAGTCCCGCGTCCACCAGCGCCGCGCCCCGCCGATCGGCGGGCAGCGCCGCGATCCGCGCGACCTCCGCGGCCAGTTCATGGGCGCTGTCGCCGTCCACGGCGACGCCTCCGGCGTGAGCAGTCAGGCCCGGAGGCGGTAGCGGAGCGTGACCACGGAGGGCCCCGCTCATGCCAGAAAGGGCATCAGCGGCGAAGACCCGGTCGGCGCCGGTGGTGCGCCGCAGGCCACGCCGGGTCAACTCGGTCACCCGGGCCCGCCAGCGCGCCGAACCGCCGAGCAGCTGGCGCAGCGCCACCGCCCTGCGCAGGTACAGGTGCGCGTCGTGCTCCCAGGTGAAACCGATCCCGCCGAGCACCTGGATGCAGTCCTTGGCGGTGTCGACCGCCGCGTCCAACGCGACGGCGGCCGCGATGGCGGCGGCGATCGGCAGTTCCGCGCCACCCTCGTCCACGGCGGCCGCGGTGTCGCCCGCGACGGCGCGGATGAGCTCGGTGCGGCACAGCATCCAGGCGCAGATGTGCTTGACCGCCTGGAACGATCCGATCTTGCGGCCGAACTGCTCGCGCACCTTGGCGTACTCGACCGCCGTCTGCAGGCACCAGCCCGCGAGGCCGGCCAGCTCGGCGGCGACCAGCGCGACGAGCAGATCCTCGGCCGGGTGCGGCGCGGCGAACACCCGTTCGGCGGGCACGCGCAGGTCCGTGCACTGCACCCGCGCCAGCGGCGTGCTCGGATCCAGCGGCGCGAGCGGCTCCACCCGCAGGCCTTCGGCGTCGGGCGGGACCAGGCACCAGCGCTGCCCGTGCGGAAGCTCGACCGGCAGCAGCACGGCCGTGCCCGGAGCCGCGCCGAGTACCGAATCCCAGGAACCCGTGAGCAACAACGCGTCGCTTGCGGCGGGTACGCTCACCGTCGAACCGACAACGAAGTCGAGCGCGACGCCGCAGGGCAGATCCTCGTCGAGGCTTCCCGCGGTGATCAGATTGGCCAAAGCCGTTGCCAGCACGGGGCCGCCGACCAGATCGTGCGCCGCCTGCTCCACCAGAACGGCGAGATCGGCGACCGAACCGCCCGCGCCACCCGCGTCCTCGGCCACCGCGACACGGAAGATCCCGATCTCGGCGAGCGCGGGCCAGTAGGCGCGCCAGAAGTCGGGCGAACCGGTCCGCATTGTTGCAATTGGACGGACCGACGCGGCCCATCCGCGCATCGACTCCTGAACGGCTTTATGCTCGTCAGTGGTGGCGATGGTCACACTCCATACCGCCTTTCCGGCGTGACTCCCACACCTAGAACATGTTCTAATATCCTAGCCGGGCGGAAGTCAAGAGACCATCGCCGCGGCGGACCGCGCACGCGGCCGACGAAACGACGTTTCCGGAAAGGACTTTCATCGATGGCCAGTCCGTCCCGTTCGCAGCCAGCCGACCCGAGTGCGGCACTGCCCGCCGCAACGGTCACCACGCTCAGTGAGGACGAACTGAGCTCGGCGGCGCAGCGCGAGCGGCGCAAGCGGATTCTGGACGCGACCTTGGCGCTGGCGTCCAAGGGCGGCTACGACGCGGTTCAGATGCGGGCGGTCGCCGAGCGCGCCGACGTCGCGGTCGGCACGCTGTACCGGTACTTCCCGTCCAAGGTGCACCTGCTGGTCTCGGCGCTCTCGCGCGAATTCGAGCAGATCGAAGGCAAACGCAAGCCGCTTGCCGGACAGACTCCACAGGAGCGCATGCACCTGCTGCTTACCCAGATCACCCGGATGATGCAGCGCGACCCGCTGCTCACCGAGGCCATGACCCGTGCGTTCATGTTCGCCGACGCCTCGGCCGCCGCCGAGGTGGACCGCGTCGGCAAGGTGATGGACCGGGTGTTCGCGCGCGCCATGAACGACGGCGAGCCCACCGAACGGCAGCTGGCCATCGCGCGGGTGATCAGCGATGTGTGGCTGTCGAATCTGGTCGCCTGGCTGACCCGGCGCGCCTCGGCCACGGACGTGACCGAACGCCTGGAACTGACCGTCGACCTCCTGCTCGGCGAACGCAACCAGTAAGTAAGGACCACAAGCCACGTCAGCGCACATCGAGCGAATTCGACGCCCGGCCGCCACGCCGGGCTCGAATTGCCCTTGTGCTGCGACGAAGCTCACCCGCCTCGGTCGCGTTGCCGTTAGCTGGGCGGATCTGTTGGACACGAGATCAAGATGTGCGTTATCGTGCGCACGCGGCCCCGCGCTCTTCTGTGCGCCAAATTCAACCCAGTATTGTTTTGGCCGCCCCCTGAAAAAATCCTCCGATCACTAGGTTGGATGCGTGAGCGCACAGGATCTGCCACTGGAACTTCGCCGTGCACTGTCGACGGTCGCGCGCGTGCCACGGCTGCTGGTCGCATCGGACTACGACGGGACACTCGCACCCATCGTGTCCGACCCGGCCAAAGCCTTTCCCCATCGGGAATCGGTGAGCGCGTTACGAGCCCTCGCCGGCCTCACCGGCACTACCGCCGCCGTGATATCCGGGCGCGCGTTGCGCGATCTCGCGGCGCTGTCGCGCCTGCCGGTCGAAGTGCAACTCATCGGCAGCCACGGCTCGGAATTCGACGTGGGCTTCGTCCACGCGATCGACAACGACGCCAAACATCTGCTTCAAGAGTTGCAGTCGGCACTCAATAAGATCGCCGCGGACAATCCCGGCGTCACGGTAGAGAGCAAGCCGGCCAGTGTGGCCCTGCACGTGCGCAACGCGAGCCCCGAGATCGGGCATCGCGCGCTGTCGCAGGTCCGGCTCGGCCCGGCGTGCTGGTTCGGCGTTCAGGTCACCGAGGGCAAGGCCGTCATCGAGCTGGCCGTGGTGCAGACCGACAAGGGCACCGCGCTGGACACCGTGCGTCACCAGGCGGGCGCGTCGGCCGCGGTGTTCTTCGGCGACGACGTCACCGACGAAAAGGCGTTCCGCGTGCTGTCGGGTCCCGACGTCGGCATCAAGGTGGGCGACGGCGAGAGCCTTGCCAAATTCCGAGTGGACAGCACCGAGACGGTGGCCCGCGCGCTGGCCTACCTGCTGGAGGAGCGGCGCACCTGGCTGGCCGGCGCGAGCGCCCCGCGCATCGAGCGGCTGACCATGCTGGCCAGCCCGCGCTCGGTCGCGCTGCTCACCCCGGACGCCACGGTGACCTGGTTCTGCCACCCGGAGCCGGACTCGGCGGCGGTGTTCGCGCACCTGCTCGGCGGCCCGCAGGGCGGTCACTTCACCATCGAGCCGGAACGGCCGGGACTTCCGCTCTCGCAGCGTTACGTCGACGGCACGATGACCGTCGAAACCCGATGGGCCAGTTTGCAAGTCACCGACTACCTGCCGCACGACGTCGCGCCGACCCGCACCGATCTGACCAGGGTGATCACCGGCGACGCGAAGGCCGTGGTCACCTTCGCCCCGCGCCCGGAGTTCGGCCAGGTTCCGGTGAACCTGGAAGCCCAGGAGGGCGGGCTGCGGGTGTACGGCACCAACGATCCGATCGTGCTGCGGTCCCCCGGCGTGCGGTGGGAGATCGTCACCGACGGCACGCATGAGTCCGCGCGCGCCGTGGTGGACCCGTCCCGCGGCCCGATCGTGCTCGAATTGCGCTGCGGCACCCAGGATCTCGACCCCGCGCAGACCCCCGAGCCGGAGCGGCGACGCCAGGCGGAGCGTTACTGGTCGGAATGGGCCGCGGGGCTCACGCTGCCCCCGCTGAAGCCCGACCTGATGAAGCGCTCCGCGCTCACCCTGCGCGGTCTGGTGCACGCTCCCTCCGGCTCGATCCTCGCGGCGGCCACCACCTCGCTGCCGGAGGACATCGGCGGCGTGCGCAACTGGGACTACCGCTACTGCTGGCTGCGGGATGCCGCACTGACCGCCTCGGCGCTGGTGTCGCTCGGCTCGCTCGCCGAGGCGGAGGATTTCCTCGGGTGGGTGCACCGGGTGCTGGAGACGATCCCAGGCCCGGAGCGCCTGCACCCGCTGTACACGCTCTACGGCGAGACGCTGCCGCCGGAGGCATCGATCGACCAGCTCCCCGGCTACGCGGGCTCGCGCCCGGTGCGCGTGGGCAACGCGGCGAACATGCAGGTGCAGCTGGACGTCTTCGGTCCGATCGTCGATCTCATCGCGACCCTGGCGCACGCGCGGGAGCTGCGCGGCGTAACCGATCCGGCGGGCGTGTTGCCGGACGCCGACTGGGAGCTGGTGTGCGCCATGGTGTCGGCGGTGCAGCGGCGGTGGGAGGAGCCCGACCACGGCATCTGGGAGATCCGCGGCAACCCGCGCCACCACGTGTACTCGAAGGTGATGGGCTGGCTGACCGTCGACCGGGCGCTGACCCTGGCGCAGAAGTTCGACCGTGAGGTCGACCCGGAGTGGGCGGTGCTGCGCGACACCATCGCCGACGAGGTGAAGGCCAAGGGCTGGAACGACGACGTGCAGTCCTACACCGCGGCCTACGACGGCACCGACCTGGACGCCGCCACCCTGCACATCGGGCTGAGCGGCCTGATCGATCCGTCCGACCCGCGGTTCGCGGCGACCGTGGTGGCGACCGAGGCCGAGCTGCGCAGCGGTTCGACCGTGTACCGCTACCACCACGACGACGGCCTACCCGGCGGCGAGGGCGGGTTCCACCTGTGCGCGGCCTGGCTGGTCGAGGCGTACCTGCTGATCGGGAAGCGCTCGGACGCCGAGGCGCTGTTCGCCCAGCTGGTCGACGTGGCAGGCCCGACCGGACTGCTCAGCGAGGAGTACGACCCGGTGGCCGAACGCTCGCTCGGCAACCACCCGCAGGCCTACAGCCACCTGGGCCTGTTGCGTTGCGCACAGCTGCTCGGACAGCCGGTGGAGGCCGCACTGGTCTGACCGAGTGCACCGCTCGAGGGCCCGCGAACGAGGAATCGTTCACGGGCCCTTCGTCTTTGGATCGCACGTGGGCGCCGCATCCTACCGTTTGACTGGGTTGCTAGAGTTAAACGGGAACGATTTCCATTACAAACTGCCGGACTGCCAGGAGTACCCCACGTGAATACCCGATTTGCTCTCAGATGCGTAGGCCTCGCCGTGGGGGTCGCCTCAGCCATGACGCTAGCCGCCTGCGGAAACTCGAGCGCCTCGGACCGGCCGACCGTCGTCGCCTCCACAAATGTCTGGGGCGATATCGCGGCCGCCATCGCGGGCCCCGACGCCACCGTCCGGTCGCTGATCACCGATCCGTCCGCCGACCCGCACTCGCATGAGACCTCTGCTGTGGAGTCGGCCCAGCTCAGCGACGCCGACCTGGTGATATACAACGGCGGCGGTTACGACGAGTTCGCCGAGAAGGCGGTGGCGGGCACGAACAAGCGCAGTGTGGACGCGTTCGCCGCACGCGTCGACAAGAGCGACGAGAACGAGCACATCTGGTACGACGTGCGGACCGTCGGCGTGGTCGCAGGCCAGATCGCCACTCAGCTGAGCGAGCTGGACCCGGACAAGGGCGCGGCCTACGCCGAGCGCGCGAAGGCGTTCACCGACCGGCTCGCCGCGATCAGCGCAATCACCGGCAAGCTGTCCGCCGAGCACCCGAAAACGCCGGTGCTGCAGACCGAACCGCTCGCGCACTATCTGCTGGTCGCCGCCGGGGTCGAGGACCTCACGCCGCACGAGTTCCAGGAGGCCGTCGAGCAGGAGACCGACCCGGCGCCCGCGGCCGTCGCGGCCACCCAGGACCTGCTCACCGGCAAGCGGGTGCGCGCGCTGATCTACAACGTGCAGACCGAGGACAAGATCACCAAGGACCTGCGTGGCACCGCGCAGAACGCGGGCATCAAGGTGGTCGAGGTGACCGAAAGCCTGCCCGACGGCCTGGATTACATTCAGTGGCAGACGAAGAACGCGCAGGCGCTGGCCACCGCGTTGGGCTGAGCAGATGAACAAGGGAGCCGCGCTGACCGAGCACACCGACCGGGCCGACCGGCGGCGAGCGAGCCGCGAGGACGGCTCGGCCGTCGTCCGGCTGGAATCGGCCCGATTGGCCTTCGGCGATCGAACCCTTTGGGACGCGCTGGATCTCAGTGTCGCTCCAGGCGAATTCGTCGCAGTTCTCGGGCCGAATGGATCGGGCAAGACGTCCCTGCTGAAGGTGTTGCTCGGCCAGATCGGGCTGAGCGCGGGCACGGCACGGATCGCAGGTGCCCCTGCGCGCGCCGGCAATCACGACATCGGCTATGTGCCGCAACAGAAGACGATCGACGCCGGGGTGCAGTTGCGCGGCGTCGATCTCGTCGGTCTAGGCGTCGACGGCCATCGGTGGGGGCTCGGCCTGCGGTCCCGCGCCGAACGCAAGCGCAAGGTAGCCGCGGCCATCGCCGACGTCGGCGCGCAGCACTTCGCGCACGCGCCACTGGAATCCATGTCCGGCGGCGAGCAGCAGCGACTGCGGGTGGCGCAGGCCTTGGTCGGCGATCCGAAGGTGCTGCTGTGCGACGAGCCGCTGCTGAGCCTGGACCTGGCCAACCAGCGCCTGGTCGCCGAGCTGATCGATCGGCGGCGGCGCACGCACGACACCGCGGTCCTGTTCGTCACGCACGAGATCAATCCGATTCTGCCGCTGGTGGATCGGGTGCTGTACCTGGTCGACGGGCGATTCCGGATCGGAACGCCGGACGAGGTGATGACCTCGGCGGTCCTGTCCGAGTTGTACCGGACCCAGGTGGACGTCCTGCGGGTGCGCGGGCGCCTGGTGGTCGTCGGCACCGGCGACACAATGGACGCGCTCGGCACCGCGGGCGGACACTGTCACGGCGCGGCGGGCGACGGGTTCGCGCCCGGCCTCTCCACATCGGACGGCGCGCGACCGTCCGGCGCCGCCGGAGCGAGCGATCCGGTGTCACATGGCGCCACGTCTGGAGTCGCGCAATCTGGCGATCCGAGAACCAACGGCGGTAGGCCCGCCGAACCGGCACCGCATGACCCGGTGACCGACACCGCGAAATCGGGTAACCCGGTCCAGAACGACTCGGCGGCGGACGACGCGACAGCGACCGGTCCCGCCGACCGCCCGCCCGCGATCTCGAGCGCTCCGGCGACCGGCGCCACGTCCACGCGACTGGCGTCGAACGACTCGGCACCAGGCAACGGGGCATCCACCCGCCCAGGGCTCGACGACGCCGCTGTCGCCGGAGCCGCTTCGATCGACGCGGAGCAGCCGGTTTCCGCCACCGACGGCGAGGGCAGCGCATCCCCGCCGGCGGCGCATCCGGATCCGAGCGGAGTGCGCTCATGATCGACAAGCTGTCCGGCGTACTCACCAAGCTGCTGGACTTCGGCACCACCGCCAACCTGCTGTCCTACGGCTTCGTCCAGCAGGCGTTGCTGGCCGCGGCGCTGCTCGGGCTGCTGTCCGGGGCGATCGGTCCGCTGATCATCAGCAGGCAGATGTCCTTCGCCGTGCACGGCACCAGCGAGCTGTCGCTGACCGGCGCCGCCGCGGCGCTGCTGGCCGGTATCGGGGTCGGCCTCGGCGCCATCGCCGGGTCCGTGGTCGCCGCCGTGCTCTTCGGTCTGCTGGGGACCCGTGCACGGGAGCGCGATTCGGTGATCGCGGTGGTGCTCTCGTTCGGGCTGGGGCTCTCGGTGCTGTTCCTGTGGCTGGGGCCGGACCGTGCGGGATCGAAGTTCTCGCTGCTCACCGGTCAGGTGGTCAGCGTCGGCAACAACGGCATCGGGCTGCTCGCGGTCTGCACGGCGGCGGTGCTCGCGGTGCTCGCGTTCGTCTACCGGCCGCTGCTGTTCGCCAGCTCGGACCCTGAGGTGGCCGTGGCGCGCGGCGTTCCTGTGCGGGCGCTGTCCATCGTGTTCGCCGTGCTCCTCGGCATCACGGCGGCATTCGGCGTGCAGATCGTCGGCGCGCTGCTGGTGCTCGCGCTGCTGATCACCCCGGCCGCCGCCGCGGCCCAGCTCACCGCGAATCCGGTGCGGGCCACTCTGCTCGCGGTGGTGTTCGCCGAAGTCGCCGCGGTCGGCGGTATCCTGCTGTCGCTTGCGCCGGGCGTCCCGGTGTCGACGTTCGTCACCACGATCTCGTTCCTGATCTACCTCTGCTGCCGCGTACTCGGAAGCCGCAACCGCCGCCTCGCTCGCGCTCGCTGAAAGACCGCCTCCGATAAGGCATAAGCCAGATCGAAATGAGGTGGCCAGCAGTGCTGCCATCCCGAGCCTCGGACTGCATCGGCCCGCCGGACGCATTGCCGCGGCAGTGGCCCGGCCGATGGTATGGGAACTCGGCCGCATCATGTCGACGGCCGCTACGCGGTCCTGGACACCGTCCGTCGCCCGTGCGCTGGAGCGCGGCCTGACGCCCTTGGCTGCGGCGCCGCGGCTGTCGCGGCGATCGGCGTTCGACTCCTGGTCGCGCACCGTGCCGTTGGTCGACTTCGCAGCTCCACGACCACCGTTCCGCAGACCGGTAGGGCTGCTGGTCGGCATGGCTCGGGGTTGTTCACGTCCGGTTCGTGCACGCCTGGTTCTCGATGACCGCGACCATGCACCGTGGCGTCGATACCGCGTGCCAGCCGATATCAGCGCAGTTCAGAGACCATGCTGATCGCCGAGACCAGTTTTGATGGCAGCCGCCTTCAGTCACTTCTGACGGCTTTCGTATGCTCGACCCATCGCGCCCCCGAACGAATGGTGACCCAACGATGATCGATTTCGCGATTCCCGCCGAGCTCGCCGCCGAACGCGACCGAGTCCGCCGATTCGTCATCGACAAGATCGTCCCGTACGAGCGGGACCCACGCCTCACCGCGCACGGCCCGACCGACGATCTGCGCCAGGAGCTCGTCGAACTGGCCCGCGCCGAGAAGCTGCTCACCGTCCAGGCTCCCGAGTCACTCGGCGGACGAGGGCTGTCCCACCTCGAGCAGGCGGTGATCTACGAGGCGGCAGGTTGGTCCACGCTCGGCCCGATCGCGATGAACTGCGCGGCGCCCGACGAGGGCAACATGTTCCTGCTGTCCAAGGTCGCCGACCCCGAGCAGGTGCGGCGCTATCTGGCTCCCGTTGTCGCCGGACATCAGCGCTCGGTGTTCGCCATGACCGAGCCCGACGGCGCCGGATCCGACCCGGCCCAGCTGGCCACCGAAGCCGCCTTCGACGGCGAGAACTTCACCATCAACGGCCGCAAATGGCTGATCACCGGCGCCAACGGCGCGAAGACGTGGATCATCATGGCCCGGCTCGCGCCCAACCCGCATCTGCCGGAAGGCCCCACGCTGTTCCTCACCGACGGCGACCAGCCGGGCATCGTCATCGAACGCACGATGAACACCATGGACCGCAACTACGTCGCCGGGCACGGCGTGGTCCGCTTCGACAACCTGGTCCTGCCCAGGGAAGCGCTGCTCGGCGAAGCAGGCCAAGCGCTGCGCTACGCCCAGCTCAGACTGGCTCCGGCCCGCCTGACCCATTGCATGCGCTGGCTCGGCGCGGCCGAGCGGGCCCAGAGCATCGCGGTGGAACACGCGCGCACCCGCACCGCGTTCGGCAAGCCGATCGGTGAGCACGAGGGCGTGTCGTTCATGTTGGCGGACAATGAGATCGCGCTGCACCAGTGCAGGCTCACCATCTGGCATGCGTGCTGGCTGATGGACAACGGTGAGAAGGCGCGGCACGAGAGTTCGATCGCGAAGGCCTTCGTCTCCGAGGAGCTGTTCCAGGTCGCCGATCGCTGTGTCCAGGTACTCGGTGGCATCGGCATCAGCGACGAGACCGTAGTGGAGATGATCTTCCGGGACATGCGCGCCTTCCGGCTCTACGACGGACCCACCGAAGTGCACAAGTACGCGATCGGGCGCAAGGTCCTGCGCGGATAGCCGAGAATTTACGGCCTGGGGCGAGCTGCCCCGGTCGGCTAACATCCTTGGGCATGAGTTCGGAACTGCACGTCGATGTCTCCAAGGGCGTCGCTGTGCTCACGCTCAACCGGCCCGCTCAGCAGAACGCCTTCACCCCCACGATGGCCGCCGAACTGGGTGCCGCCCTGCAGCGCTGCGATGTGGAAGACGCCATCCGTGCCGTCGTCGTCACCGGCACCCCGCCCGCGTTCTGCGCCGGGGCGGACCTATCCAGTCGGGTCGGCGAGGTCAGCGCGACCATCGAGCCAGCCCCGTGGCGGGTGCGCAAACCTGTGATCGCGGCGGTGAACGGGCACGCGGTCGGCATCGGCCTAGCCCTCGCCCTGCAGTGCGATCTGCGGTACATGGCGCGCGACGCGGTGTACGGGCTCAACCAGGTCCGCCGCGGCGTCTTGGCCGACGGATACGCGCACTGGACGCTCCCCCGCCTGATCGGTATGGCGAACGCCGCCGACATCATGCTGACCGGACGCACCTTCGACGGCGAAGAGGCGAAGGCGATGGGCCTGGCCAACAGCTGCCTGCCCGGCAGCGAGGTGCTACCGACGGCACTGGCCGTCGCGCACGACATCGCCAATGGCTCGGCCCCGCTACCGGTCGCGCTATCCAAGCGGCTGCTATGGGAGGGGCTCCGGATGAGCCCGGCCGTGGTCGGTCAGCTGGAAACCGATCTCAACCAGCACGCCGCCAAGAGCATCGACGGCGGCGAAGCCATGGCCGCGTTCCGGGATCGCCGACAGCCGAGCTGGTCCGGCAGTGTCAGCACGGAATGGCCCGCCTGGGACGCCACCGGCGAGCGCGAGAGGCCCAGCCTGGACTAGGCGGCTGCCTGGCCTTCGCTCAGCCCGGCGCGGACTCCGCCCGGCTGCGCCCGCACTGCGGCTACCTCAGCCTCTGCTCGGCCCGGCGCGGACTGCCGATCGACTCCGTCCGACTGCGCCCCTTACGCGTTGCCTCCGAGCAGAATGAACAGGAACAGCAGCGCGAAGATGATCATCAAGACGGTGCCGATGATGCCGAGGATGTAGCCGACCAGCACCTGGGCCCGGCCGCCGTACGGCTGGACGGGACCGGCGCCTTTCGCGGCGGCTTCGAGAGAATCCTCGATGTCGTTGAGCGCCCGCCGACCCAGTGCCCATGCCACCGGCCCCAGCACGCCGCAGCAGAGGATACTTCCGGCGCCGAGGAACAACACCGCCGACGCGTTCGGATGCTCGATCGGCTGCCCGATAGGCTGATTGGGTATCACCACCAGCCGAATTGTACGGGGGTAGACCGACTCTCCGCGTATTTTGCTGGTCGGCCCCATGCCGCGGCTCACGGCAGGCCGTCGCGCCCTTTCGAATCATGCGGCGGACTCCGCGCCTGGCGGACGTCTCGCCGCGCTCGATCAAATCCGGCGCTGCCGGGCGACTTCCGAGAGCACCACGCCCGCGGCGACCGAGGCGTTGAGCGATTCCACCGGACCGGCCATCGGAATGGACAGAACCGCGTCGCACGTCTCGCGGACCAAGCGGGACAGACCCTTGCCCTCCGAGCCGACCACGATCACGGTCGGCTCGCGACCGTCGAACTCGTCCAGCGTGGTATCGCCGCCCGCGTCCAGGCCGACGACCTGAACGCCCTGCGCGGCCCAATCCTTCAGCGTGCGCGTCAGATTCGTGGCGCGGGCGACCGGGAGGCGAGCCGCGGCACCCGCGCTGGTGCGCCAGGCCACCGCCGTGACGCTCGCGCTGCGCCGCTGCGGAATCAGCACCCCGTGGCCGCCGAAAGCCGCCACGGAACGGATCACCGCGCCGAGGTTGCGCGGGTCGGAGATGTTGTCCAGCGCGACGAGCAGCGCGGGAGCCGCCGAGCCCCGGGCTCGGTCGAGCAGATCGTCCGGATGGGCGTAGCGGTACGGCGGCACCTGCAACGCGACGCCTTGGTGCAGACCGTTGGCGCTCATCCGATCCAGATCGGTGCGCGGCACCTCCAGGATGGAGATGCCCGAGTCGGCGGCCAGCCGCACGCTCTCGGTCAAGCGGTCGTCGTTCTCCGTGCCGACCGCGACGTACAGCGCCGTCGCCGGCACGTCCGCGCGCAGGCACTCCACCACCGGGTTGCGCCCGAGCACCAACTCCGGGCCGTCATCGGTCTTGCGTCCCGCAGGCCGCCCGGTGGCACCGCCGCGTGCGGACGGACGACCTTGAGTGGCTTTGGCTTTCGCGGCCGCCCGCTTGGCGGCGGGATGCTTGGTCCGCTGCTCGGCGGGCGGCGTCGCACCGCGCCCCTCCAGCCCGCGCCTGCGCTTGCCGCCGGAGCCGACTACCGCGCCCTTCTTGGAGCCGGTCTTGCGCACCGCACCTCGGCGCTGCGAGTTGCCTGCCATCACTTGGCCTTTCCGGATTGCGGTGCGCCGAGGGCCCATTCAGGACCGTCGGCCGTGTCGGTGACCTCGATCCCGGCGGCCTGCAAGCGTTCGCGCACGGCGTCGGCGGTCGGCCAGTCCTTCGTGGCCCGCGCCTGCTGGCGACGATCGAGTTCCGCGCCGACCAGCACGTCGAGTGCGCTGAGCGCGGCCGAGGAATCGCTCGGCGCGTACCAGTGCGGATCGAACGGATCGACGCCGAGGACGCCGAGCATGGCCCGCACCTGGCCGGCGAGGTCGCACGCCGAGTCGGTCGCGCCGGCCTCCAATGCCTTGTTGCCTTCGTGCACCACCCGGTGGATCTCGGCCAGCGCTTTCGGCACCGCGAGATCGTCGTCGAGCGCGGCGGCGAACGCGTCGGTCCACTTGCCCACCGGGATCTCCCCGGCCCGGTCGAACACTCGGTTCACGAACGCCTCGATGCGCTGATAGGACTGGGCCGCGTCGTACAGCGCCTTGTCGGAGTACTCCAGCATCGAGCGGTAGTGCGCGCTGCCCAGATAGAACCGCAGCTCGACAGCGCGAACCTTCCTCAGCACGTTCGGCACCGAGAGGACGTTGCCCAGCGACTTGGACATCTTCTCCCCGCCCATGGTCACCCAGCCGTTGTGCAGCCAGTACCTGGCGAAGCCGTCGCCCGCGCCCTTCGACTGGGCGATCTCGTTCTCATGGTGCGGGAACACCAGATCCATACCGCCGCAGTGGATGTCGAACTCCGCGCCGAGATAGAACTCGGCCATGGCGGAGCACTCCAGGTGCCAACCGGGGCGGCCGGGACCCCACGGCGACGGCCAGGTCGGCTCGCCCGGCTTGGCGGCTTTCCACAGGGTGAAGTCGCGCGGGTCGCGCTTGCCCTCGCCCGCGCTCTCGCCCTGGTGCACGTCATCGAGTTTGTGGCCGGAGAGCTGTCCGTACTCGGGGTAGCTCACCACGTCGAAGTAGACATTGCCCGCCGAGGCATAGGCGTGACCCCGATCGATCAGCCGCTGCATCATCTCGACCATCTGAGTGATGTGGCCGGTGGCGCGGGGCTCCGCGGACGGCGGCAGCACGCCGAGCCGCTCGTAGGCGCGATCGAAGGCGCGCTCATGCGTGGCGGCCCATTCCCACCACGGCCTGCCCGCCTCGGCGGCCTTGGCCAGGATCTTGTCCTCGATATCGGTGACGTTGCGGATGAACCAGACGTCGTAGTCGTGCGCGAGCAGCCAGCGTCGCAGCACATCGAACGCGACTCCGCTGCGCACATGGCCGATGTGCGGCTCACCCTGTACGGTGGCGCCACAGAGGTACACCGAAGCACGGCCGGGGACCAACGGCGCGAATTCGCGCACGGTCCGCGTGTCGGTGTCAAAGAGGCGCAGCGTCACGGCAGTCGATCCTAGCTGGTGGTAAGGGACGTTCACGGACCGGCTCTGGTCCGCCGGAGCTGGATCAACGACAGGCTTGTAGCAGGGCTGTCGCCACCGCGGCGACGCCCTCGCCGCGGCCGGTCAGCCCGAGACCGTCGGTGGTGGTGCCGGACACCGAAACCGGGGCGCCGAGCAGCTCGCCGAGCACCTGTTGCGCCTCGGCGCGCCGGGGCCCGATCTTGGGCCGATTGCCGATGACCTGCACCGCGGCGTTGACCACTTCGAAGCCCGCTTCGCCGAGCAGCCTGCGCACTTCCTTCAGCATGGCCGCCCCGGAGACGCCTTCCCATTCCGGGCGTCCGGTGCCGAACACCGCGCCGACGTCGCCCAGTCCCGCCGCGGACAACAGCGCGTCGCACAGCGCGTGCGCGGCGACATCGCCGTCGGAGTGGCCCGCGCAGCCGTCCTCGCCGTCGAACAACAGCCCGGCCATCCAGCAGGGCCGACCGGCCTCGATTGGGTGGACGTCACTGCCGATGCCGACGCGCATACTCACGGCGCCACCTCGCTGGCGCTCGGCGGCGCCATGGCGCGCTGTGCCGATGATTCACTCGCAAGCTCCCGCACCGCGCTGGCGCTCGGCGGCGCCATGGCGCGCTGTGCCGATGACTCGCTCGCAAGCTCCCGCACCGCCCGGCCGATCTCCGCGCCGTCCAGCACCGCGTTGGCGAGCAGGAGGTCGAGCGGAGTGGTGATCTTGAAAGCCAGCGGATCGCCGGGAATGGTGGTGACCGTGGCGCCGAGCCGCTCCACCAGTCCCGCGTCATCGGTGGCCTGGATGCCTTCGGTCGCGTAGGCCGAGCGCAGTAGCTCGGCCGCGAAACCCTGCGGGGTCTGGATGGCGCGCAATTGGGCACGATCGGGTGTGCCGGTGACCGCCCCGGTCGCGTCGACCGACTTGATGGTGTCGGCGACCGGGAGCCCGGGAATCACGGCTGACCGCCCCGTGCGCAGCTCCGCGGCGACGCGGGCGATCAACTCGGGCGGGGTGAGGGCCCGGGCGGCGTCGTGCACGAGGAAGTAGCCCGCATCGGGCGCGGCGGCGATACCGGCCCGCACCGAGTCGGTGCGTTCGGCGCCGCCGACGACCACGTGGACCGAATCCGAGGGCGGCAGCAGGGCAACGGCGCTGTCGACGAACTCGGTGGGAACCATCACGATGATCCGGTCGACCGCGCCGGAGGCGATCAGGCCTTCGACGGCGAGCCGGACCATGGGTGTGCCGCCGACCGTGACGAACGCCTTGGGTGTCGATTCACCCAGACGCACGCCACGACCGGCGGCAGGCACCAGAGCAACGACGGGTCCGCTGGTGGAACGGACACCGTTGTCAGGTGTGTTCACGGTCAGGAAGCCGCGGCGAGGACCTCGTCGAGCAGGGTCTCGGCCTTGCCGTCATCGGTGCCTTCGGCCAGCGCGAGCTCGCCGACCAGGATCTGCCGAGCCTTGGCGAGCATGCGCTTCTCACCTGCGGAGAGGCCGCGATCCTGCTCCCGGCGCCACAGGTCGCGAACGACCTCGGCCACCTTGTTCACATCGCCGGAGGCGAGCTTCTCCAGGTTGGCCTTGTAGCGGCGAGACCAGTTGGTCGGCTCCTCCGTGTGCGGCGCCCGCAGAACCTGGAAGACCCGATCGAGACCCTCCTGGCCGACGACGTCACGCACGCCGACGTATTCGGCGTTCTCCGCGGGAACCCGAACAGTCAGATCGCCTTGGGCGACCTTCAGGACCAGATACTCTTTTTGCTCACCCTTGATGGTGCGAGTCTCGATTGCTTCGATCAGCGCCGCTCCGTGGTGGGGGTAAACGACGGTGTCTCCGACCTTAAAAATCATGTGTCCCGTGCCCCTTTCGATGTTCACAGTTTAACATGCGACTCGATAACGGCGCGATCAACTGTGCAGGTCAGGGCCACAACGAGGCGACCGTGGGGCTTGACAGAAGCCAGGCGGTGTGCATTACGTTGTGCCAGAACAGGTTATCTCCGGGCCTGATCGCCCCCGCTGCCCCACCGGCGACCCGGCACCTTCTCCGCTACTCCCGAAGCTCGACCGAACTGTTACCCACGCGCGGGGTGTCGGCACGGGCAGGCTCGGCACCGCCTCCGGAGCGCGCCCACGCGGCGTCCGGGACAAGTTGGCACAGCCCCCACGCCTGGGCCGCCGAAGGAACTACTACGCTGCCTAGTTACTACGCTCCCCGCGCGGAGCAGAGCCCGGTCGACATGGAGGGACAACCCGTGACTGCCCTGAAAGCTGTGACCGCCCCGAAGGGGGCGCGACGTCGCATGGTGACGGTTGCCGCACTCGCCGCCGGAGCGGCGATCGCGCTGTCCGGCTGCGGCGCGGGTCAGATCTCGCAGACCGCGGAGCAGGTCGCCGCCGTGAACGGCAACCAAGCCGACGTCGGCGACATCGCGCTGCGCAACGTGCACATCGTCTACCCGGCCGAGGGCACCGCGTACACCAACGCCAAGGGCGGCAAGGCGGTCATCGCCCTGTCCATCATCAACAACAGCGAGTCCGTCGCCGACGAGCTGGCCAGCATCACCACCGACCTGGGCACCGTCAAGATCACCCCGGCCGCCGGGAAGTCCGGCGCCCAGCTCGCCCCGCAGCAGACCGTCGTCGCGGGGACCCACCCGGTCAAGCAGAACACGCCGACCACAACGACCGCGGCGCCGACGACGACCGCAGCGCCGACCACCACGGCTGGGGCGCCCACCACCACGGCCCGTACGACCGCGCCGACCACCACCGCGGCCGATTCGCACGGCGCCGACGACCACGGCGCCCAGCCCGCCGCCGACCCCGAGGCCAACCCGATCCTCATCGAGATCACCGGCCTGACCAAGGACATCACCCCGGGCCTGACCTACAACGTCTCGTTCAACTTCAAGCAGAACGGCACCGTCCAGGTCCAGGTCCCCGTCGACGCGGGCCTGCACACCGAGCGGCACGAGTCCGACAAGTCCGGCCCGGCCGAAGCCGAACACAAGGGCGGTCACTGAGCTGTCCTGATATGCGGCGCCTGCGGCGCTGCGTATTCGCACCCCAGGGCGCTGACTAGTCCGGACACTGTCGGTGTTGGTGCGTAAGGTGCGCGTGTGGCAAAGACCAAGCCGATCTTCCGGTGTTCCGCCTGTTCGCACGAAGTCGCCAAATGGGTGGGCAAGTGTCCCGAGTGCGGGGCTTGGGGCACCGTCGACGAGGTCGTCGTCGGGGCGGGTTCGGTCGGGGCTCCGGGTCGCAAGGCGATGTTGCCCAGTACCGCGGCCGCGCCGATCTCCCAGATCGACGCGAAGGTCACCAAGGCCAGGCCGACCGGAGTCAGCGAGCTCGACCGGGTGCTCGGTGGCGGCGTGGTGCCCGGTTCGGTAGTGCTGCTGTCCGGCGAGCCGGGAGTGGGCAAGTCGACGCTGTTGCTCGAGGTCGCCCATCGGTGGGCGACGCAGCGCGATGAGAAGGCGCTCTATGTCACGGCGGAGGAGTCGGCGGGGCAGGTCCGGCTGCGCGCCGATCGCACCGGCGCGGTGCACGAGCGGGTCTATCTGGCGTCGGAATCGGATCTGTCGATCCTGCTCGGGCACGTCGAGCAGGTGCGCCCGACGCTCCTGGTGGTCGACTCCGTGCAGACCATGCTCGCTCCCGACGCCGACGGCGTGATCGGCGGCGTCACCCAGGTCCGCGCGGTGACCGCCGCGCTGACGTCGCTGGCCAAGGCGAGCGGGATCGCGGTGCTGCTGGTCGGGCACGTCACCAAGGACGGCAATGTCGCCGGTCCGCGCACGCTCGAACACCTTGTCGACGTGGTGCTGCAATTCGAGGGCGACAAGAACTCGACGCTGCGCATGGTGCGCGGCATCAAGAACCGTTTCGGCAGCGCCGACGAGGTGGGCTGCTTCGAACTGCACGAGGACGGTATCGCCGGTGTCGACGATCCCTCCGGCCTGTTCCTGCACCACCGGACCGATTCGGTGCCGGGCACCGCGGTGACCGTCGCGATGGACGGCAAACGCCCCCTGGTCGGCGAGGTGCAGGGCCTGACCGTGAAGACCGAGATCCCGCAGCCGCGCCGCGCGGTGAGCGGGCTGGACTACAACCGGGTCGCCATGGTGCTGGCCGTTCTGCAGAGCCGCGGCCGGGTATTCCTCGGCAAAAGCGACGTCTACGCCGCGACGGTCGGCGGGATGCGCCTGGTCGAGCCCGCGGCCGACCTGGCCATCGCACTGGCCATCGCCAGCGCCGACGCCGATGTGCCGATCCCTCCGGGCTGGGTGATCCTCGGCGAGGTCGGGCTGGCGGGCGAGGTCCGCAAGGTGACCGGCGTGAGCCGCAGACTGGCCGAAGCCGAACGCCTCGGCTTCACCACCGCCCTGGTGCCTCCCGGCCTTGCCCCCGCGAAAACCACCATGAAAATCCACGAGGTCACCGACCTCCGCTCAGCCATCCGCATAGCGGGCCTCCGCAAACTGCGCGCCGCTCCCGAAGAAGCAGCGAGCTGACTTCAGGCGATGTTGAACGGCTCGGCCGCGCTGCGCACCGAGCCCAGTTGCGCCACAACGTTGTACGCGCCCGGCGGCACCGGAACACGTTCGCCCGCACAGTTGGGCTGCGAGGTGGAGCCCGACCAGGTCACCGTGAACGCCGCCTGCTCACCGCGATTCATCGTGCGGACATCGGGCTGGCCGTCCGGATAGCAATCCGTGCTCGACCACAGCCGTCGCTGGCCGTCGAGCGTGTGCACCGACACTTGCTGCAGGCCGGAGCCCATATCGCGGGTGCAGGGCACCGACGAGATGTTGGTGATGACGATCCCGAACACCGGCTGCTCACCGGTCCGGTAGGTGGGCTGCTCGACGGTCACTTTGATCGCGAGCGACTGATCAGGGCACGAGGCAGCCGCCGCGGCGGCGACCGACGACTTCGGTACACCGGAATCACCGGCGCCGGACGGCTTGGCCGCCCCGGTGTCGGCCGGCTTGGCCACGACCGAACTGGATCCGGCGGACTTGGTGT
The DNA here is from genome assembly GCF_015477605.1 of Nocardia amamiensis. GTDB lineage: Bacteria > Actinomycetota > Actinomycetes > Mycobacteriales > Mycobacteriaceae > Nocardia > Nocardia amamiensis_A. The sequence goes on along the minus strand of NZ_JADLQX010000014.1, from coordinate 99,249 downwards.
CGCCCGGCGAGTCACCGCCGCGCACGACCGCGAGCACGACCCAGATCACCAGCGCCAGCGCGACCACCAGGATGCCGATGGCGAATGCGCGTCGACGCCAGTAGATCTCCGGTGGCAGCGGTCCATTCGGTTCCAGCACGCCTCAACGGTAAGGGCACGGTCGGGCCCAGCGTCTCAGGGGCACGGCGTGTCGGCCGCCCGCGCCCATCGGCCGCGGGTACATTCCGCCCGCACGCTGGGCGAACCTCGGGCGCGCCGCGGTGTCAGACCACCTCGCCGATGTTGCCGACGACCCGGTGCAACTGCACTTTGCCCTCGGCCAGCTTGTAGGTCACGCACGCGATCGCGCACTCACCGGTCGCGACCCGCTGCGAGATGATCATCGACCGTTGCATGAGCAGGCGGCCGGTCTCCACCACGTGCCTGGCCTCCATCTCGTCGACGGTGGACAGACCCTCGCGGCGTCCGATCAGAATGGACGGCGTGACCCGCTCCACCACGCTGCGGATGAATCCGCCGGGGACCTCGCCGCCGTCGAGCGCGTCGATGGTCGCCTTCACGGCGCCGCAGCTGTCGTGGCCGAGCACTACGATGAGCGGCACGTTGAGCACCTGCACCCCGTACTCGATCGAGCCGAGTACCGAGCTGTCGACCACATGGCCCGCGGTGCGCACGACGAACATGTCGCCGAGGCCCTGGTCGAAGATCAACTCGGCCGCGACCCTCGAGTCGCCGCAACCGAACAGAATCGCGTGCGGGTGCTGGCCGCTGACAAGCTTGGCTCGGTCGGCGGCGCCCTGGCTAGGATGCAGCAGCGTACCGCTGACGAAGCGTTCGTTGCCTTCGCGCAAGGACTTCCAGGCACTGATCGGGTTGGAATCCGGCATACCGACCATTGTGCACACCGGATGTGTTACCAGCGAGTTTGGTCGGTTACAGGTGGGCAAATACCGCCTTGCGGCGATAGGACAGGGATAGTGAGGGCAGTGCGGAACGGCGCACCGAAGGACATCGACGCGGACACGTTGCTGGACTGGTATCGAGCGAGCGCGCGCGACCTGCCGTGGCGCAGGCCGGGCGTCACCGCGTGGCAGATCCTGATGAGCGAGATCATGCTGCAACAGACCCCGGTGGTGCGCGTGGAACCGATCTGGCGCGAGTGGGTGGCGCGCTGGCCGGTCCCCTCGGCGATGGCGGCAGCCTCTCCTGCCGAAGTGCTGCGGGCCTGGGGAAGGCTCGGGTATCCGCGGCGCGCGCTGCGCTTGCACGAGTGCGCCAGAGTACTGGCGGCCGTGCACGGCGACGAGGTACCCGCCGACGTGGACGTGCTGCTCGGCCTGCCCGGCATCGGCGCTTACACCGCCCGCGCCGTCGCGTGTTTCGCCTACGGCCAACGAGTTCCGGTGGTGGACACCAACGTCCGCCGCGTGGTTGCCAGAGCGGTGCACGGGCGCGCGGAAGCAGGCAACCCGTCCTCGCGCGACCTCTCCGAGACCGAAGCCTTGCTGCCGAACCAGATCGACCGCGCCGCCGTATTCTCCGCGGCACTGATGGAACTCGGCGCGACCGTGTGTACCGCGCGTACCCCGGATTGCTCGCGGTGTCCGCTGCCGAGCTGCGCTTGGGTCGCGGCGGGACGGCCGGTGACCGAGGTGGTTCGCCGCACCCAGAAATACGAGGGGACCGACCGCCAAGCCCGCGGTCGCCTGCTGGACGTCCTGCGCCACGCCAGCGGTCCGGTCGAGCGGGTTCGCCTCGATCTGGCATGGACCCGCGACCCGGGGCAACGCGATCGGGCGCTCGACTCGCTGCTGGTGGACGGCCTGATCGAGCAAACCGCCGACGGCCTGTTCGCGCTCGCGGGCGAGGGCGGCGGCCAGGACGCGGAAATCCGTCCTTGATCGGCCCTGTCAGACGTAGTCCGTCCTGAGCCCGCGCACGGCCGAAGCGGAGTCGGAGTACGCCTAACGCGCACGGCCGGTGCAAAGGCGGAATACGCCCAACGCGCATGACCGCAGCGAAGGCGGAGGTACGCCTAACCGCCGAGAACGCGCCGCAGAAAGCGCTCGACCTCGGTCCGGTAGCGCCCCGGCTGGTCATCGTGCACGAGGTGGCCCGCGCCGGGGACCAGGGCGTAGTCGGCTTCCGGATGCGCGGCGGCCATCCGCCGCATCTGTCCCGGTGGGGTGATGCTGTGCTCGCCCTCCAGCAACAGGGCGGGCACCCGCACGGCGTGCCATTGCCGCCAGAAGTCGCGCGCCCCCCACTCCTCGGAGATGTCGCGGAACGTGGCGACCGAACCGTGCAGCCGGTAACCCTCGGGCCCGCGCTCGAACGCGTTCAGGAAGTACTGCCCGGCCACCGGCCCGAAGAAGGAAAGAACGGCCTCGTCGTCGGGAAACGGCTGCGGCCATGCCTCGATCATCGCCGCCCAGTGCGCGGCGGTGCGGCCGGTGAAATCCGGTGCGATGTCCTCGATCACCAGCGCACGGACTCGCTCGGGATGAGTCGCGGCGAACACCCACCCGTGCAGGGCGCCCATCGAATGACCGATCACCACCATGGGCTCGGTGATCCCGGCCGTGCCCTCGGCGAGGTCGTCGACGAATGCCTCGGTCGTCAACTCCCCCGGCGCCGGCCTGCCGTGCCCGGCGGCGTCGAAGGTGTAGACGTGGCCGTGTTCGCGCAGCCAGTCCAGCTGATCGCGCCACGTGCGCGCGCTGCCCATCAGTCCGTGCAGCAGCAGGATCGGCGCGCCTGCTCCGCCTTCGTCGTGCAACATCGGTTCGACAATACGAGGCACCGAGCAGCTGCTCGGCGGCAACCGCTAGCTTGGACGCATGGCTGTTGTGAAGATCAACGCGATCGAGGTTCCCGAGGGCGCGGGCCCCGAGCTGGAGAAGCGGTTCGCCCACCGTGCGCACGCAGTGGAGAACTCGCCCGGCTTCCTCGGCTTCCAGCTGCTGCGCCCCGTCGCCGGAGAGAACCGGTACTTCGTTGTCACCCAGTGGGATTCGGAGGAATCCTTCGCCGCGTGGCGGGACGGACCCGCGCGCGAGGCGCACGCGGGCGAGCGCCAGAAGCCCGTCGCGACGGGCGCTTCGCTGCTCGAGTTCGAGGTCGTGCTCGACGTCGCCGGGAAGCCCGGAGACTGACCTCGGCGCCTATCGCCGGGCAGGTCTGCCTGCTCGGCGACTCGCCCGACGCCGTGGTACGCCCGTGCCGGACATAGTTGACGCCGAGGTACCCGAGCTGTCACAGTTCGAAGGACAAACGCGAAGGTGATGCGGTAATTCCGGTGAGATTCCGGAGCGGTCGCGCCACTGTGTTCCATGCATCGAGTCCGGTGCCGGAAAGCCAGACACCGGCACCGTCGCGCCACCACCCGATGGGACGCGTATCCCAAGGAGGACTCGAATGGCCATCGCGCATTCACCCAGCCGGGCAACCGATTCCCTGGCCACCGTGCTCGTCACGGTCGGTGTCGTTCTTCTCGCACTACTCACGCTCTACCTGGTCGGATTCGACCAGGGCGTCATCTCGCGCAGCGGGATGTACCTGCATGAGCTGATGCACGACGGACGGCACCTGCTGGGGCTTCCGTGCCACTGACCGGTTCGCTCGGAACACTGCTGCTTCGCGGCCTGCTGGCCGGCCTCATCGCCGGGCTGCTGGCCGCGACAGTCGGTTACTTCGTCGGCGAACCGAAGGTGGACGCCGCGATCGCCATCGAAGAAGCGAGCTCCGCCGCCGAGCACACGCACGGCGAGCCCGCCGAGTCGCCGGAGGGGCATTCCCACGGCGACGAAGAAGAACCACTGGTGAGCCGCACCGGCCAGAAGTTCGGGCAGTTTCTGGCGCTCGGGCTGGCCGGGCTCGCGCTCGGCGCCATCTACGCCTCGGTCGCGCATGTCGCGCGGCGCTACACCACGCTGTCCGGGCCGCGACTCGCATTGACGCTGGGCGTCGCCGGTTGGGCCGCGATCGTCGCGGTGCCGTTCTTCAAGTACCCGGCCAATCCGCCGGCGGTGGGTGATCCCGACACCATCGACAACCGCACTCTGTTGTGGCTGGCGGCGGTGCTGCTCGGCATCGTGGCCGTCAGTGCCGCGGTGGCGGTGTTCACCGTGCTGCGCGCACAGCTGTCCACGATTCGGCTGATCGGTGGTGTCGCCGCGTTCGTGTTGGTGACCGGGCTCGGCTACGTTCTGCTGCCCGGCGTGAACGAAGTGAGCGCAGATTTCCCGGCGACCCTGCTGTGGGAGTTCCGGATCGCATCACTGGCCGAGACTGCGACACTGTGGACCTGCCTGGCCCTGGGCTTCGCCGCGCTCACCGAATTCGCAACGCGTACCGATACCCCGGTACGAGTAACGGCCGCTACCGCGGACTGATTCGCGTCCGGAAGCGCTGAGGCAGTGTCGGTCCCATGACCGGCACTGCCTTTTCGTCCTGGCCCGCCGCACGGCGTGTCAACTCCTCCGTTCCACCACGCGCCGTTCGTGTCGCGTTCGTCGCGCTCGTGGTCGCCTTGCTGGCGGGCGTCGCCGAGGCGATCGTGCGGGCAGCATGCGCGTCCGACACCAACCCGGAGGACTTGGTGGCCGGGCTCGGCATGCGCGTGGCGATTTATCTGGTGGTGCTGGCCGTCGCGGTGCGTATGGCCCAAGGCGACCGTTGGGCGCGCCTGCTGATCACGGTGGGTATCGGCGTGTTCGGCCTGCTCTCGCTGATCATCGAGCCGCTGGCGGCGGCCATGTCGGCGAAGGAACTCCAGGACCTGTTCACCGAACTGACCCCCGCATCCGTATGGCTGGGGTTCTTCCGCACAGTCCACATAGCCGCGGTACTCATCGCGATTCCCGCGCTCTACACCGGCTCCGCCCGGCGCTGGTTCCGCGAGCGCTAACTATTCGCGCACCCGCGCGGCCCCAGACTCGCGGCACCCGCCCTGGTTCGGCAGGCGGTGATTGTTCGCGCACCCCGAGCGCCACACCCGCGCCATCCGCCTTGGTTCCGCAGGCGGCAATTGTTCGCGCATCCGCCTCGCTTTGAAGCCGCGCCACCCGCGCTTGGTTCCGCACGCACTGACTCTTCGCGCGCCCGCATCACTCCCCGCACACGTCACGGCGTGTGCGGGGAACAAAGCGGACGCGCGAACTACGCGAGTGCCGCGTCGAGGGTGATGTGGTCGACCCCCGCCAGCGCTTTGCTCACTGGGCAGCCCGCCTTTGCAGCCTCGGCGGCGGCCTGGAATGCGTCGCCGTCGATGCCGGAGACGCGACCGCGGACGGTCAGCTTGATACCGGTGATCCGGAAGCCGCCCGCCGGGTCGGGGCCGAGCGTCACGTCGGCGGTGACGTCCAGGCTCTCCGGCGTGCCGCCCGCGTTGCCGATCTGCGCCGAGAGCGCCATCGCGTAGCAGGAGGAGTGCGCGGCCGCGATCAGTTCCTCCGGGCTGGTGGTGCCGTCGGCCTCTTCAGCGGAACGCTTCGGAAACGACACGTCGTACTTGCCAACCCCCGAACTGGTCAGCTCGACCTGTCCCGAACCCTCCTGCAGGGTCCCGGTCCAGGCAGTACGCGCGGTACGTGTGGGCATCACGGTCCTTTCGCCGATGATCGTTTGACGATTCAGGACGAACCTACCCCGGCCACCTTGCCCCGGCCCACCGCTTCGCCGATCAGTTTCGCGCCGTCGTCCGGTCCGCACTCGCGCTGCGGTCGAAGTCGAGCACGCTGGAATCCAGGATGCGCCAAGCACATCGGGCATGGCCGCCCGAACCGAGAGACGCGCCCTCGGCCGAGCGGTCGGCGGCGCCTGAACGCACATCTGGACGGGCAGGATGCCTCGGCGACAGGACGCGCCCGCCGGGCATCCATCCAGCGCCCGGAACCGTCGCTCGCCCGGTGGACAGCAGTATGTCACTCCGCGTTGGTGATCCTGGCCAGCACGATGCCGCCGACGATCAGTGCGAGCGCGAGTACGCGGCCCGCGCTGAGCGGGTCCTTGTTGACGACGATGCCGAGGGTGATCGCGCCGACGGCACCGATGCCCGTGAAGACCGCGTAGGCGGTGCCGACCGGGAGCGTCTGCATCGCCCGGGAGAGCAGGTACACCGCGGTGACGCCGAGGGCGAAGCAGACCAGCGTCGGCACGAGTCTGGTGAAGTTCTCGGTCGGCTTGATGCTCTGCGACCAGACGATCTCCACCAGTCCGGCGACACCGAGGACCACCCAGTTCATCTCAGTACTCCTCGGCCAGATCGCGCGCCGTCGCCAGCGCGAGGGTGTAGGACGCGTCGTGCTCGGCGCGCCGATGCGCGAGCGCGGGGTCCTGACGGGAATTGGCGAGCTCCGCGTGCACGAAAACCGTGTCCGATACGGCGAAATGGCCTGCGAAGAAGTCGCGCATAAAGCGTTCCTGATAGTCGTACGCCGCCTTGGGCGCGCCCGGCGCATACGTGCCACCACGTGCGGTCGTCACGACGAACCGCCGCTCGCCCAAGGACATCCGGGGAAAGGTCACCTGGTCCAGCCACGCTTTGAGCGAGGCCGGGATCGAGTAGTTGTACATCGGGGTGCCGATCAGGATGACATCTGCCGCGAGCAGTTCCGCGAGCAGCGGCCGGACGATCTCCCATGCGGCGGCCTGCTCCGGGGTGCGGGCCAGTTCGCCGAGCCGTTCCGGATCCGTGCTCGGCAGGGCCAGCACCGCGTCGCACAGTTCGGTCCAGGCTTCCCCGATGAACGGCACCGGGTCGGCGGCCAGATCGCGGTAGCGGTAGTCGCCGTCGGGGTTCCGCGCACGCCATGCGCCGGCGAATGCGGCGCTCAACTCCCGGCTGATCGACCGACGCCGCGCACTGGCATCGAGATGCAACAAGGTGCTCATGATCAACCTCCAACTAATTGGACACATCGTCCGGTTCAACACAGAACGACGTTAGCCACAACCGGACGCAATGTCCAGTTATTTCGTAATCGGCTAGAGTCACGGCATGGAACCCCGCGCCGACCTGCTCGCCGGTACCGAGACCGGCCGGGCGAAATCGCATGAGCGCGCGGATGCGGCGCGCAACCGGGCCAAGGTCTTGGCGGCGGCAGCGGGGCTGTTCGCCGACCGAGACCCCCGCACGGTGACGATGGATGACATCGCGAAGGCGGCCGGTGTCGGACGCGGAACCTTGTACCGGCGCTATCCGGACATCAACTCGATCGCGGTGGCACTGCTCGACGAATACGAGCGCGACCTGCAAGAGAAGTTGCTCTCCGGTCCACCGCCGCTTGGGCCGGGAGCCGAACCTGGACAACGGCTGGCCGCTTTCTACGCCGCGATGGTCGAATTGCTGGATGAGCACGCGCATTTGGTGCTCGGCAGCGAAATCGGCGGAGCCCGCTTCACGACCGGCGCGTACGGATTCTGGTACGCGCACGTGCGAGCGCTGTTGGTGGCAGCGGGAATTCGGGAACCGGACGCGATGGTCGATCCGCTTCTCGCGCCGCTGGCAGCGGAGGTCTATCGCCGCCAACGCGAGCGCGGACTCGCCTCCGCGCAGATCACCGACGCGCTGCGCACAATCGCGGAAACGCTTCTCGGCGATTCACGCCAGATCGCGTTTCCGCATCAGCCAGATCGTGCCACCAGCGAAGAACAGCAGGTAGCTCGCCAGCACGAGCAGTGATTCGTTTCTCGAAAGCACGTCGAGCACGCCCGGCGTGGCCGGTCCGTCGACCGTCCGCATCGCCCCGGCCAGCGATCCCGCTGCCGTGCCGGGTAGATGATCGGTAACCACCTCGATCGGCGGGAAAATGCCCGCGACGCCGCGCAGCAGGTTCTCCACCACCAGCACCCAGACCAGACCGAGCCCCACAGCGAGTGCGGGGCCGCGAGCGATCGCGCCGATGAGGGCACCTGCCAGCGTCCACATGCCGAGAATCGCTATGCCGGTGAGGATTCCGAGCAGCGTCCGGTCCAGGGACGGCAGTGTGAGCGGCTGCGATTCGGATACGGCGATCAGTCCGGCCACCGCGATATCAGCGATGAACGCCGCACACACCAGCCCGGCCACCACGCCCGCGAGACTCGCTACTACCGCGGCGACCGCGTGCGTCCGGGAAGGTCCTTGCGTGAAAACCGTTTTCCAAGTTCCCCAGCCGTATCCACTGCCGATGGTCAGCGCACCGAGGATGAGCATCAGCGCTCCGCCGAACATCGCCATGCCCTGGGTGAACACTTCCGGCACCGCGGCGGGCAACATCTGCCGCAGCAGCGCCTCGCGGGGCAGCCCGTTGGACATTCGGCCGGATTCGCCCGACGTATACGCCAGGTAGTTGAACAGATAGGCGAACGTAAGATTCAGCAGAATCCAGGTGCCCAGGATTATCCAGAACGCGGGCCACTTCCGTAGCCGCATGGCTTCCGCGTTCGTGCTGGCCACCAGGTCGCGCAGCCGCAACGCATTCATCGCGCCGCCTCCAGTCGCGTCATTTCGAAGAACACTTCCTCCAGGGATTTCTCGTCGACCCGCAGTTCCAGAAGGTCCGCGCCCGACGCCACGACAGCACGCGCGACCTCGGGCGCGGAGACGGTCTCCGACTCGATCCGGATGCCCCGCGCGGTCAGCAACGCCGAACGCTCGCCGGCCAATCGGCGCACCGCGGGCAACGCCAGCTCCAGCGGCTCGGCCCGCAACAGCAGCGACGAGGCCCCGCGCAACTCCGCGACCGTCGCCTCGGTCAGCAACCTGCCGTGCGAGATCACTCCGACCCGGTCACAGATCTCCTGCACCTCGCTGAGCAGGTGACTCGACAGCAACACGGTGTGGCCGTCGGCGGCCAGATCCGTGATCAGCTCCCGCATTTCCGCCATGCCCGCGGGGTCGAGGCCGTTGGTCGGCTCGTCCAGAATGAGCAGATCAGGTTCGCCGAGCAGCGCCGCACCCACACCGAGCCGCTGTTTCATGCCCAGGGAGTAGGTGCGGAACTTGTCGTCGCCGCGGGACGTCAAGCCGACCCGGTGCAGCGCGTCGGCCACGTCGGTCCGGCCGAGGCCGCGGTACTTCGCCAGCACCAGCAGGTTGTCCCGGCCGGAGAGGTAGGGATAGAAACCAGGGCCCTCGATGAGCACACCGATCCGGCGGACCACCGCGGGATCGCCGGGGCTTCGCCCCGCCACCAGGGCCGTGCCCGCGCTGGGACGGATCAGCCCGACCAGCATGCGCAGCGTGGTGGTCTTGCCCGCTCCGTTCGGGCCGAGAAACCCATAGATCTCGCCGGACGCGACGCTCATGCTGACACCGGCCACCGCGGTGTGCTCCCCATAGCGTTTGGTCAACCCTCGGGTGACCACGATCGAATCTGTCATGCACCGAGAATCCGCCGCCGACCCCGGCCAGGGCATCCGTCGCGGAGCGACGTTCGGTGTACGTACCGAGCACTACGAACACCGCCACCCGCGGCCCTACAACCGGATCGCAACGGCACGCTCGACGACGAATTCACCCCTCCGCGACGGAGGAAGTTCGCGCGCGCCCATCGCGTATTTCGAATGCCGATCGCGCGTATTCGGGAAATACGTTCGCAGGCGGACGTCGAATCAGGGCTCAGCCGCATAGGCTACGTGCGTGCGGGTGGCAGCGTTTACGGATCGGAGCTCGGTCGGCTTGGACTGGGGCGTCGCGCTCGTCGTGGCCGCGGTTCAGGTGGTCGGAGGCACCTTCGCGAATATGCGGCAGACGGGCGTGCAGTCCCTCGACGTGCTCGGGTACCTACTGCTGCTCGCCGGTCCCGTGGCGCTGATCTGGCGGCGGGCGCAGCCAGTGCCGGTGCTGTTCGTCGTCCTGGCCGCGTGCCTGGCGTATTCCCTACGCGGCTACGGGTACGGGCCCATCTTCGTCTCGCTGGTCGTCGCCTTTCTGACCGCCGCGAGCAGCGGATCCCGTTGGTGGACTTATCCACTCGTCCCGCTCGGCTATCTCGCACTGGTCTGGCCGGTGCCCGCGCTGCTCGGCAGACCCGCCGACCTGTGGCAGATCTTCGCGCTGATGGCGTGGCTGGCCGTGCTGCTGTCGGTGGCCGAAGGGATTCGGCAGCGCAAGGCCGTGCTCGTCGCTCGCAGACAGCGGGCGGAAGCCGCGCTCCGGGACGAGGAGGCGCAGCGCGAGCGGCGAGCCAGCGAGGAGCGCCTGGCCATCGCCCGCGAGTTGCACGACGTGCTCGCCCATAGCCTGTCGATGATCAACGTGCAGTCCTCGGTGGCGCTGGAACTTCTCGACAAGCGGCCCGAGCACGCGGAGACGGCGCTGACGGCGATCAAAGCCGCCAGCCGCGACGCGCTCGCCGAGGTGCACGCGCTGCTGCACACGATCCGCTCCGGAACGGTCGCGACGCCCGAGGACCAATCGGCCGCCGCGCACACCGACGACGAGTCCAGCCATCGCCGCATCAACGGCCGCGATTCGGCCACTGCCGAGCCTGCTTCGAGCGATAGTTCCGCGAGGAAGGCCGATGCCGCCGAGCCGCCGCCCGCCCCGCGCGCTCCCGCACCGAGCATCGGCGACCTGGACGAGCTGTTGCAGCGCCCGCGCGCGACCGGCTTGACCGTCGACACCCGAGTGCTCGGCACCCCGCAGCAGCTGCCCAGCGTCATCGACGCGGCGGCGGTGCGGATCATCCAGGAGTCGTTGACCAATGTGCTCCGCCACGCGCCAGGTGCCGACGCGACGGTGACCGTGCGCTACACGTCGGACTCGGTCGATATCACCGTCGACAACACACGCCCCACCTCCGCCCCGTCACGATCCAGCAGCGGCGGCAACGGCGTCATCGGCATGCGAGAGCGGGCCCACGCACTCGGCGGCGCGCTCACGGCCGGCCCGCGCCCCAGCGGCGGCTTCCGAGTCGCGGCGCGGCTGCCCGCCCGAGCCCCTGAGCCGGGAGCGGCCCGACCGGATACGGCGTCACCAGGACCAACGCCGCCCGGCACAGCAGCGAGCACGCCCGCGCGGAGCGACGTGGCGACAACCGCAACCGATCAGGAAGCGGCCGGACCGAGCACGGCGACGCCAGGAACGACGCCGCCCGGCACCAGACCGATCGGCACAGCACCGAGCACGGCCACCTCCAGCACGCCCGTCCATGGCAACGCGGCAACGAGCGCGTCCGCGCCGGGGGCGGCCGAACCCGACACGGCCGATGTCCCGACCAAGACGGCCCCGCCCCCGCGCAAAGCGGCATCAGGCATGCCCCGGACGACTACGGCCCCATCAGGCGGTTCGCAAGACGAACCCACCGACCGACCGAGCACATCCGCCGGACGCGTGAAGCACTAGCTCCCGCCGATGGCAGAGGAGGCTGCGATGCACGACCCCACGACGACACGCAGAGGGGCGACGCGCCTTCGGTCGACGCGCCGCCGACCACGACCGCACTGGGCCGTCGGCCGGTGCAGCACGCTGGCACTGGTAGGGCCGATCACCGGCCCCCAGCGGCGGTCTTCCGGGAAGGTGGGCAGCAGGCCCGCACCGGTTTGGTCGGCCGCCGAGGCGAAGCGGCCGCGCAGCAGCTGGGTACATCCGCTGGAAAGCCGTAGCGTCGATGGGAAACCTGGGCGGCGCAGAGGAGGCTCCTCCGATGCATGACCACGACGGCGCGGCCGGGCACGACAGCATCCGGGTCCTGGTGGCCGACGATCAGGCTCTGGTGCGCGGCGGGTTCGTCGCACTGCTGGACGCCCAGGACGGCATCGAGGTGGTCGGCGAGGCGGACAACGGTGAACAGGCGGTGCGCATGACGCGCAGCCTGCGCCCCGACGTGGTGCTGATGGACATCCGCATGCCGATCCTGGACGGCCTGGCCGCCACGCGCATGATCGCCGAAGACGCCAAGCTGGCCGACGTGCGCGTCGTCGTGCTGACCACCTTCGAACTCGACGAGTACGTCTTCGAGGCGATGCGCTCCGGTGCGACGGGATTTCTCGTCAAGCACACCGAACCGGCCGATCTGGTCCGCGCCGTCCGCGTGGTCGCCGCGGGCGATGCCCTGCTGTCCCCCGGCGTCACCCGTAGGCTGATCGCGGAGTTCTCCGCGCGCGCGAAGACACCACCGGCCGCTACCCTCGCCAAACTCACCGACCGCGAGCGCGAGGTGATGACCTTGGTCGCCGAGGGTCTCACCAACGCCGAAATCGCCGACCGCCTCTTCATGAGCCCCGCCACGGCGCGCACCCACGTCAGCCGCATCCTCACCAAGCTGAACGCCAGAGACCGCACCCAGCTCGTGGTCATGGCCTACGAATCCGGCCTGGTCCGCCCGGGCTGGCAATAGCGCGGTGCTCAGGGAAACCTGATGACGCCTTGGCCCCGACCTACCAACCGGGCCGCCGAATCCGCCAGCGCTCAGGACACCGGCGGCGCTCGCTGATCGGCCACGCAGCGGAAATCCACCTGCCCGGGCAGTCCTCTGACAATGGCCGGACCGACTCCACTCGACGGCGGGCGATGAACCACACATCCCCGATGAGCGCACGTGGCACACGCCGCAACTTGTCGGGCGGCAGCGGGACTGCCCACCGACATCGGGCACGGTCGGCGTGAGGCCCGCGGCGGCGCTCACCGGTCGTCGCACTGCACCGATTCGACACGGGCGGGTCGGTCGCGCGGACAAGCCTCCGGGATGGCGGCCGAACCTCAGTGTGCCGCAGGGCGGTGTGGCCAGATCCGTTCCGGGTCAAGGGTGATGAGATCGGATACGGCGATGACTTGCTGTTCGGCGGCTTGCAGGTGTTCCAGATGGGGCGTGATGACCGCGGCCGCACCGAGGCGATCCACGAGTATGCGCAGCCGCGTGACCGGTGCGTCCACCTCGGGCCCGAGAGTCAGCGTTCGGGCCAGGTCATAGCCCAATCTGCGTGCCAACGCGCGGATTTCGAGTTCGTGACGACGCTGGCGGCGTCCGGAGATGTCCCGGCGCAGGTACCCGATCGCTTTCGGTTTCATCGCTCCCTTTCACTGGTCGGAGCACCCGGCGCCGGGGGCTCTCGCCACCGGCCCGGCGGCGTGTACCGGGGCAGTGTGCCGATGCGGGCACGGCATCAACCCGGCGCCGGATGCTGCGAACAGCGTCGGTCACCAACCGCGCCGTGACGACGCCGCCGACTGTGTGCACCGGCCTGCGCGATATCTGCCGTAGTCCGCCCCGCCATGCCGCTTCTGGTCTAAAGTGCGCGCACGACAACGGATTCGGAACAGGGGGACCGAACGTGACCGACAAAGAAATCACCGATTCCGAATTCACCCCCGCGTGGGAGTCGCCGGAATTCCGGCGACTGCTCGCCACCGGTCAGCCTGGCCGAGCATTGGCCTTGGTCCGCAAGGAAATGGGTTTGTCCCAAGCGGATTTCGCCGCGCTGCTGTACTGGGACCGCACGCATGCCGGACGGGTGGAACGCGGCGAAGTGGCCACCATCTTCGATGTTCGTGAACTTAACCGCGCCGCCGACGCACTCGGCATTCCACGCTCGGCGCTGACCCCGATCTTGCTCGAACCCACCGATCCGAGGACCATCGAAACCGGGGAGGGTGAAGGAGCCGAGAACGTGGACCGCAGACAGTTCGGCCTAGCAGCAACAACGATGGCAGCCGTCGTCGGGAGCACTGCGACACCGGCAGCAGCGGCAGACTCGATACGCGTCGGCAGCGGCCACATCACATATATCCAGACCCTGACGCAACGGCTGTGGGAGCACGACAATCGTTTCGGCGGTGGCAATATCGCGCAGTACGCTCTTCAGCAATACCGCTTGGCACGTCGCCTGCTCGACCATGGTGAATACGGTCCGCGCACCGGCGCTGAATTGGCGAATGCGGCCGGCTGGTTGTCCAATACCGCAGCGTGGTTGGCACGTGACTGCGGACGACCGGACATCGCGCGGCACTGCCTGATGAGATCGGTCCTGCTGGCAGAACAATGCGGCGACACACTGCTGTTGGCGGCAGCGCTCGGTGACCTCGCAAATGTCGGCGTCGGCTCGACCGAAACTGGCCGGGAGTCGATACGGCTCGCGCACCGTGCGACTGAACTCGTCCGTCAGCTCCCTTCGATCCGGCTGAACGCCCTGCGTGCGGCAGAAGAAGCCACCGCACACGCAGCCATAGGAGACCGTACGGAGTTCGAACGCGCCCTGATACGAGTGTGGCGCGAAGCGGATCGCGGTCTCGAAGGCACCGACGACCCTGCCTGGCTGGACCATGTCACGGTGGCCGAGCTTCAGGTCCATGAGGCCAAGGGCCGCAAGCTACTCGGGCAACACAGTCAGTCGGTCGAGCTGTTTCGCGAAAGCATTGGACGCCCCGGCAATCTACCGCGAGACGAGGCGTCGTATCGCGCCTATTTCGCAGCATCGCTCGCCGGTCTCGGGGACACCAGCAGTGCCATCACCGAAGGCCATGCCGCACTAGCGATCCTGGAAGGTCCGGTGAACTCCCCACGCCTGGTGGCCGAATTGCGGCCGGTGCGCTTGGCCGCCGCACGCAGAAATGGCGATGACGCCGAACGCTTTCGCCGCCGCTTCGACGCTCTCAGCCCGGCCCTTCGCTCGCACTAGTACGTTGACCACGAACATCCGCCGGGCTGGGTGATACGCCTCCGGGTTGCGGCGGCGGGCCAGGGTCCGGGGCACTTTCGAGGGCGGTAGCTGCTGTCGAGAGTGCGGGGCGGTGTGTGCAGGAACAGGTTCGAGCCTGGCGGCTGCGGGACGTGGAAGGTCGACGGCCGCAGGCACCAGCTTTCTTGACCTGCGGGTCAAAAACATTTAGAGTCCTTCCCGTGGGCAGGCCGCGGAACTTCGACACCGATACCGTGGTCGAGCGCGCGATGGAGGAGTTCTGGACCCACGGGTACGGCGGCACCTCTCCCGCGCAACTCGCCGAGGCCACTGGCGTCGGCAAGGGCAGCCTGTACCACACGTTCGGCAGCAAACGGCAACTGTTCGAGCAGGCATTGGCCCGCTACGGGCGGATGGGCGTCGAGCACGCCGAGGAGCTGCTGTTCCAACCGGGAAGCACCCGCGAACGCATCGGCGCTTACCTGCGTGAGACCGTGGATTCCGATGTCGCACAGCCGGTTCGGCGTGGCTGCATGGTCGTGAACACGACCGCCGAGCTCGGTGGCCACGACGAGGAGATCACCCGAGCCCTGCATGCCATCGAGGAGCGCATCGTCGCGGTGCTGGCCGCCCGGATCGAACAGGGCCGACGCGACGGCGACGTCGGTCCCGACGTCGATGCGCGGGCCACGGCCGAGTTCCTGCTCAACACCACCGCCGGTTTGCGCATCATGGCCAAGACCCGCGACGCCGACGCGCTGTATCGCATCATCGACGTCGCCCTGACCGCACTCTGACCGATCCGCCCCGTCGCGGTGACTCTCGCGTACCCGAGTTTTTGACCTGTAGTTCAAGAAAGGAAATCTCCATGGATCTCGAATTGACCGGCAAGACCGCCGTCGTCACCGGAGCGAGCCGCGGCATCGGCCTCGCCGTCGCCGAGAGCTTGTCCGCCGCGGGCGCACGCGTGATCGGCGCCGCCCGCACCATCACACCCGAACTCGAAAAGGCCACCGTGGCGAACGTTTCGGTGGACTTGAGCTCGCAAGAGGGCGCCACTGCGCTCGTGGATACCGCGTTGGAGGAGCTCGGTGGCATCGACATCCTGATCAACAACGTTGGTGGCGGCAGCCCCGACCGGCTGACGCTGGGCGGGTTCCTCGACAGCACCGACGATCAGTGGCGGCACTTCCTGGATGTGAACCTGTTCAGCGCCGTCTGGGCGACCCGCGCCGCCCTGCCCAGCCTCCTCGAACGTCGCGGCGCGATCGTGAACGTCTCCTCGATCAACGCACACCTCCCGTCCGCCGGGCCGGTCGGATACAGCGAGGCAAAGGCCGCGCTCACCGCCTTCGGCAAGCGCCTGAGCGAGGAGTTCGGTCCGCAGGGAGTCCGCGTCAACACGGTCTCACCCGGCGTGGTCGGAACCCGGATCTGGCGCGGTTCCGAATGGGTGGGCGCGAAGCTGGCCGCCGCCCAGGGCATCTCGCACGAACAGTTGCTCGAGGCGCTGCCGGACCAGTTCGGCATCGCCTCGGGCCGAATCTCCGAACCGGAAGAGGTCGCGGCCCTCGTGACGTTCCTGGTCTCGGGCAAGGCTGCCAACATCGTCGGAGCCGACCTCGTCATCGACGGCGGGACCATCAAGACGAGCTGAGGACATCGCCTCAGCCGGCGCGTTGACCACGACCGTTCACCGGTCAGGCTGGGATGGCGTGGGTCCGGGTCGGCCCCAGCGTTACTGGCGCCGGTCGAGGCACCCGTCTGACCAGCGGCGCAGCCGCCGAGAGTGGAATCCGGCCGGATGGTCCCGGCCGGATTCTTCGTCTCATGCGGCGTCGAGGGCTGCGGTGATCTTGCGGGCCATCTCGGCCAGGACGGGGCTGGGCGTGCCCTGGTGAAGTCGCGCGGCGGAGTCGATGGCGACGAGGACGGTGCTCCGGAAGTTGGCTGCCTCGGCCGGATCTTTCTCCCCGAGCAGGCTCATTGCTGCGGTCAGGGCCGGCAGCACGTGGTCGGCGAGTTCGGCGACGGTCTTGCCCTTCAGTGTGATGTCCTTGGACTTCGCGGCGAGCACGTGCCCGACCAGGCCGGTCGCCGACGACAGGGCGATACTGCCGTCGGTGGCGGCCTTGTGGGGCTTGCCGGTGGCATCAGCGGCGACCATCAGCGACACGGCGCCGTAGGCGGCGGTACGCACGGTGGCCTTGTCCTGGTCGGTCAGGGTGATGGACATGGTGGTGCTCCTTCGAAATAGGTTGTGATGAAATGGGTTTGGACGGATGGATGATGGAATGCGGCCGGGTTGGCGCCCGCGGTATCCGGATTGCCGAGGGCGGGTCGGGTACGTCGGCGAACGCGGCCGTCCGAGCGATGGTGAGCCCATCGGTTATCAGCTCGGCGAACCCTCCTGGTCATGGGCCGATGCAGTCTCACGTACGGCCGCGGCGACGGCGCGGAAATCCTTGCGCAGGATGTGGTCGTGGTTGCTGGCGACCTTCGCACTGATACGGATGTTCGGGTTGCGGGCGCAGACCGCACCGAGGCTGGCACGGATCCGTTCCTGCTCGTCGCCCTTGCTTCCGAACGACGCCCCCGACGCAAGCACATACCGTGTCGGGACGGTGATGTCGTCCAGCACAGGGCCCAGGTTGGCCGCACGGGAGACCTTGCCGAGCTCGATGTTGCTCTCGGCCTGCTGCGCAGCGGTCATCCGCGGGGTCAGGCCCGTCGGCCGCAGCAGCGCTGTGACCGGGCGCAACAGCTTGAACAGCCTGCGGATCCGCTTCTCCATCGCCGCGTCGAGCCAGTCATAGGGTTCCGCGCCGTCGACCAAGACCGCGCCCACGGCCCGGTCCGGATTGCGGCTGGCCCAGTGCGCCGCGACGAACGCGCCGTAGGACCAGCCGACCACCAGCGCCCGATCCACACCCCTGGCCGCCAGGATGGCATCGACATCCCGCACGCAGGCTTCGAAGGAATAGTCCGCCGAACGCCCCGATTTGCCGCGCGCCCGCTCGTCGTATGTGATGTGCCGGAACCCGGGACCGAGTTCAGCGATGACCCGCCGCCAGTAGCCCTGCGTGGCGAACTGGCCATTGAGGTAGACCACGGGAATACCGGAGCCGCCGGTGTCGGTGACAGCCAGGGCCGTATCGTCGATCGGCACCATGCCGATCCACTTCGAGTTGGTCGAGGAGCTGGTGTTCTTCGTCATGGCAACCACTCTCGGCGCCTGGCCTGATACCACCCTGACGCCGACCTGACACGCCCACTGACACGGTGTAGGCCCCCGGGCCACACGCCGACCGCCCACCCGGCGTACCGCTCACCGCCATGGTTCAGCACTCGGCGACGGCGGGAATCACCTCTCGGCCGATGACCTCCAGCGGGCTGATCGCATCCATTCCGGTCACCCTGCCGATCACCATGTCGATTCCGATATCAGCGAGGCGTTTCAGCGTCCCGACCAACTCGGGGGCTTGCTCGCCCTCCGGACCCACGTCGAAGGCGAAGGGACACGTCTTACGAATCTGGTCGTAGTCGCGACCGATGTCGTCGCAATGGCGACCCAATAGTTGGAGTTTGCGCGGCAGCTCGGGCCCCGGTCGCAGACTGCAAGCGTTCGCGTAGCGGGCCACCAAGGCCAGCGTCTTCTGCTCACCGTCACCGCCGGAGTCTTGGACCCCCTGCGCTGCATACAGAAAGCCCGCACCACCGTCTACCGGTGATGCGGGCCTCTTTGCTCAGGAGTTACTCGCCGGACGCGGCCTCCGCGGAGCCTTCCGACGCGCCGGTCAGCACGACTTCGGGCTTCTCCTCGGCGGCGGCCTTGGTCAGCTTCGCCTTACCGGTGAAGGTGAACTTGGCGTCCTCACCGGAGCCCTCGCCGTCCCAGCCCTCGACGTCGACCTGGATGATCTGGCCAGGGCCGATCTCGCCGAAGAGGATCTTCTCCGACAGCTGGTCCTCGATCTCGCGCTGGATGGTGCGGCGCAGCGGCCGGGCACCGAGCACGGGGTCGAAGCCACGCTTGGCCAGCAGGTTCTTGGCGTTCGGGGTGAGCTCGATCGCCATGTCCTTGTTCTTCAGCTGCGTCGCGACGCGACCGATCATCAGGTCCACCATCTCGACGATCTGCTCGGTGGTGAGCTGGTGGAAGACGATCACGTCGTCGATGCGGTTGAGGAACTCTGGCCGGAAGTGCTTCTTCAGCTCGTCGTTGACCTTGAGCTTCATCCGCTCGTAGTTCGAGCCCTCGTTGTTGGACTGCGAGAAGCCCAGACCGACGGCCTTCGAGATGTCCGAGGTGCCGAGGTTCGACGTGAAGATCAGCACCGTGTTCTTGAAGTCCACGGTCCGGCCCTGACCGTCGGTGAGGCGGCCGTCCTCCAGGACCTGCAACAGGGTGTTGTAGATCTCCTGGTGGGCCTTCTCGATCTCATCGAACAGCACAACCGAGAACGGCTTGCGGCGCACCTTCTCGGTGAGCTGGCCGCCCTCCTTGTAGCCGACGTAGCCCGGAGGGGCACCGAACAGCCGCGAGGCGGTGAAGCGGTCGTGGAACTCGCCCATGTCGATCTGGATGAGCGCGTCGTCGTCGCCGAACAGGAAGTTCGCCAGCGCCTTGGACAGCTCGGTCTTACCGACGCCGGACGGACCGGCGAAGATGAACGAGCCGGACGGGCGCTTCGGGTCCTTCAGGCCGGCGCGGGTGCGGCGGATCGCCTTGGAGACGGCCTTGACCGCATCCTCCTGGCCGATGATCCGCTTGTGCAGCTCGTCCTCCATGCGGAGCAGACGGGTGGTCTCCTCCTCGGTGAGCTTGAACACCGGGATACCGGTCCAGTTCGCCAGCACTTCGGCGATCTGCTCGTCGTCGACCTCGGCCACGACGTCCAGGTCACCGGAACGCCACTGCTTTTCGCGCTCGGCCCGCTTGGCGACGAGCTGCTTCTCCTTGTCACGCAGCCGCGCGGCCTTCTCGAAGTCCTGCGCGTCGATCGCGGACTCCTTCTCCCGGCGCGCCTCGGCGATCTTGTCGTCGAACTCGCGCAGGTCCGGCGGAGCGGTCATGCGGCGGATGCGCATCCTGGCGCCCGCCTCGTCGATCAGGTCGATCGCCTTGTCCGGCAGGAACCGGTCGTTGATGTAGCGGTCGGCCAGGGTGGCGGCGGCCACCAGCGCGCCATCGGTGATGGAGACCCGGTGGTGCGCCTCGTAGCGATCGCGTAGGCCCTTGAGGATGTTGATGGTGTGCTCGACGGTCGGCTCGCCCACCTGCACCGGCTGGAACCGGCGCTCCAGGGCGGCGTCCTTCTCGATGTACTTGCGGTACTCGTCGAGGGTGGTGGCGCCGATGGTCTGCAGCTCGCCGCGGGCCAGCTTCGGCTTCAGGATCGAGGCCGCGTCGATGGCGCCCTCGGCCGCGCCCGCACCGACCAGCGTGTGCAGCTCGTCGATGAACAGGATGATGTCGCCGCGGGTGTTGATCTCCTTGAGCACCTTCTTCAGGCGCTCTTCGAAATCACCGCGGTAGCGGCTGCCCGCGACCAGGGAGCCCAGGTCGAGGGTGTAGAGCTGCTTGTCCTTCAGCGTCTCGGGGACCTCGCCGTTGACGATGGCCTGCGCGAGACCCTCGACCACGGCGGTCTTGCCGACGCCGGGCTCGCCGATCAGCACCGGGTTGTTCTTGGTGCGGCGGCTGAGCACCTGCATCACCCGCTCGATCTCCTTCGAGCGGCCGATGACCGGGTCGAGCTTGCCCTCGAGCGCGGCCTGGGTCAGATTGCGGCCGAACTGGTCGAGCACCAGCGAGGTGGACGGGGTGCCCGCCTCACCGCGCGAGCCGGACTCGACCGGCTCCTTGCCCTGGTACCCGGACAGCAGCTGGATGACCTGCTGACGCACGCGGTTCAGGTCGGCGCCCAGCTTCACCAGCACCTGCGCCGCCACGCCCTCGCCCTCGCGGATGAGGCCGAGCAGGATGTGCTCGGTGCCGATGTAGTTGTGGCCGAGCTGCAGGGCCTCGCGGAGGCTCAGCTCCAGCACCTTCTTGGCGCGCGGGGTGAACGGAATGTGCCCGGACGGGGCCTGCTGGCCCTGGCCGATGATCTCCTCCACCTGGCTGCGCACGCCTTCCAGCGAGATGCCGAGCGACTCCAGCGACTTGGCCGCGACGCCCTCACCCTCGTGGATCAGCCCCAGCAGGATGTGCTCGGTGCCGATGTAGTTGTGGTTGAGCATCCGGGCCTCTTCCTGGGCCAGGACAACGACACGCCTCGCGCGGTCGGTGAACCTCTCGAACATCGCTCCCTCACTCTCCTGCTCCGACATTCTGGCAACAGACGCCGCAGTGTGCTGTGTACAACCGTGGGCGTCAGACTGCCATGAAGCCCGGGGGTTGCGGCCCCCGCCGCCTCCACTCTAGTTGGCAGGGGATGCCGCCGTCGCCAGTCCACCCTATGCCGACCGGCGACAGCACGGTCATTCACTCATAACGTGGGCGTCGCGGGATTCGTTTCCGGTCAGGTTTTGCCCTCAGCGAACAGGCTGCCCGACGACCGGATCTCCGGCACGCACGTATGACCCCGGCTGCCTACCCGGTGTACGGAGCGACGTAACCGCAGGGCACCGGACGTGGATGCGCAGGATCGAGCGCGTTGAGCACGTAGGTCGCGGCCCTCGGGCTGCCCGCTATGCCCGTATGACCAGAGTAGTCCGTCGCGCATCCGTCCTGTACCACGATATTGGTCACGCCGGGCCCGGCGACCAATCCCGCGGTGTAGGGCACGACCAGCTCGTCCAGCACGGTCGCGATGTTCGTATAGGCCACACCGGGGTGGTAGACGCCGTCCTTGTTGAGCGTGCGCACGAACTCCGAGCCTTGCAGCACCTGGCGGCATGCCTGGCATGGCGATCCGGCCACCGCGTCGAAGACCGGGCCCAGACCGAGCCGGGTGCCGAAATCGTTCAGTTCCGCCATGCCGCCCGCGTTCGAGCCGAGCCAGGGCGGGGCCAGTCCGACCATCTTGTCCACCTTCGCCGCACCGCCGAGCCGTTTGACGAAGTAGTTGCCGATGAAGTTGCCCTGGGAGTGGCCGATCAGATCGACCCGGTTCGCGCCGGTCGCGGTGAGCACCCGGTTCACGAAGGCGCCGAGCTGTGCCGCGCTCCGTTCGATCGGAAGCATGCCGCCGATGGCCGAAGCGGGCCACGGCAGGTCGTAGGCGCCGAAGGTGCCCGAGTACACGCAGTAGCCCTCATTGGCCAGCAGCGGCGCGTACACGCCCCAATTCGTCTGTGCGCCACCACCGGTGCCGTGCACGAGAACCACCGGGTTCGGATGCGCGGGGCTGGGCCTGCAGGACCAGTTGTTGGTGCCGGGCAGCGAACCACCCGGATTCGCCAGCTCGGCGGGGATGCCGGCGAAGAAGTTGTAGTCGACGGGATATCGCTCCTGCGCGTGCGTTGAGCCCGCCATGGCGCAGACCACGGCGAGCAGCACGACGACCAACGAAAAGCCTGAGACACCTCGCACGATAGCCTCCAGGTATCGACCGTGTTCCGGGAAGCTACCGCATGGAGTGTCCCAGGCGGAGGGGATTCCAGTGGATTGCCGCGGAAAACTACCGCTGACCGAAAGCAGTCGCCGCGGGCTGGTTCGGCGCCGCGTACTGGCCCGCGACCATCTGACCCGCCGTCCCCGCCGCGACGGTCGACTTCCCCTGCTGGATGCCCGCGACGAACAGCGCGCCGCACAGCGCCAGGAAGGCCAGCGTGTGGAAGACGCCGCGCACGATGTTCCAACGAACCCAAGCCGATTCGTAATCGGCGCGCACGGCGGCGAGGTCGGTGATGGTGGCGGGGTCACCCGCGGCGGCCAGCTGGTCGTTGAGCGGGACGTTCAAGCCGGAGGTCACCGCGAAGGCGATCACGTTGAGCACCAGCGCGAGCACGATCCAGATCAGCGTGCCGCGGTGCTCCCGCCCCAGGTGCAGCGCCGCGGCCAGGATGGTGAACCCGACCGTGCCGAGGAACCCGATCATGAACCAGGGGTTGATGATCACCACGTTGATCTTCTGCATCACGTCGATGATCGTCCGATCGTCCGTGCGGGCCAGCGCGGGCATCACCGAATTGGCGTACGCGTAGAAAAGGCCCGCGATCAGGCCCGTCGCCAGCGTGGCGAGCACCAGTGCGGCGAGACGTGTGGCGGTCATGACTTCCTCCTGCTCGGAAAACCCGGCCGGTGCGTCAGTCGCTCCGGCTGCGTGTATCCAAGTCAAGCCGCTGACACAGGCACTCTCCATGGCCGAGAAGCTCGACCGGCTAAGCGAGCGTCTACGGTGGAGGTCTCACAGATCCCGATCGGAAATGAGCCCACTCTGCATGGCCAATCCAGCCAGCCGCACCCGCTTCTGGTTCTGCGGCAGATCCTCCACGCCGAACTTGGCGAACAGGGCGCGAAGATGGGTCTTGATCGCGTCGACGCTGAGGAACAGCTCCTCCGCGATCTGCTGATTGGAGGCGGGCGTGGCGAAGCCCGCGCCGTGCTTGTATGGGCGGCACAGCGCGATCAGCACCGAGCGCTGGGTCTCGGTGAGCGAGCGCGCGGTGGGGATCGAGCCGGTCGAGGTGCGGGTGATGTCGTCGGGCACACCGCCGAAATCGTGGAAGGACACCTTCGAGGTGCCGACCCGGATGACGTCGCCTGCCATCAGCCTGCGCCGGCCGACGAGCCGGTCGCCGTTGACGAAAGTGCCGTTGCGCGAAAGGCCGTCGTCGACGATGGTCCAGTGCGCACCGAGGTACTCGACCGCCGCGTGCAGGCGGGAGACTTCCGCGTCCCAGCTCAGGGCCAAATCGGCATGCGGAGAACGGCCGATCGTGACCCGGCCGCGGTCCGGCGTGAGCGTGAACTCCTGTTGTCGACCGGCGTCATCGATGAACCGCAAGAATGATCCGACGAATCCTGTCACTGCGCCGATACCTCGCCTTTCCATACCGCCAGTGACCGTCGCACGTTTCCATGGTGCCGCGTTCTGGAACCTCGAGCAAGATCGATTCGTCCGCCATCATGGCCCACCGTGTCATCCGGTCTTGCTGCTATATCGAAGCCCTATCACAAACAAGACCGCCGCCCCGACGTCGCACGATTCGCCGGGACGGCGGCCGAAATAGAACTATCCCTTCGCGGCCTTGTTGTACGCGTCGGTGATGTCGGCGGAGATACGGCCCCGCGCGGACACCTTGTGTCCATTCCGACGCGCCCACTCGCGAATTGCGGCGCTTTGTTCCCGGTCGATGGAGACCCGGCTCTTGGGCGTACCCGCCGCCGTCGCGGCGGCCTTGACCCGGCGCCGACCGCTGACCCGGCGCGCATTCGAAACCCACTCGTCCAAACCGTCGCGCAGCTTCGCCGCATTTGCCGACGACAGGTCGATCTCGTACGACACACCGTCGATCGCAAACTCGATGGTCTCGTCTGCGATGGACTCACCGTCGACATCGTCGATCAGGCTAACGGTGACCTTCTTTGCCATGAGATGAACGTCCTCTCGAAATCGTGCGACCCGCATACTAGGCCGATTACCCGAGGCAAGAATACCTCGAATTCCGGAAATTCCAAGACGGAGTCGCTGCTTTGCAATCAGAGTGGTCACCTGGTGACCGGACGCACAATTGGGAACAGTATCGTTTCTCGGATTCCCAATCCCGTCAGCGCCATCAACAACCGATCGATTCCCATACCGGTTCCGGTGGTCGGCGGCATGCCGTGCTCCATCGCGGCGAGGAAGTCCTCGTCCAGTGCCATGGCCTCGTCGTCACCCTGCGCGGCCAGCCGAGCCTGGTCCACGAACCGCTCGCGCTGGATCACCGGGTCGACCAACTCCGAATAGCCAGTGGCCAACTCGAAGCCCCGCACATAGAGGTCCCACTTCTCCGTCACGCCTGCCCGGCTGCGATGCTGCCTGGTCAGCGGGGATGTCTCCACCGGGAAGTCGCGCACGAAAGTCGGTGCGTACAGCTTGTCGCCATACTGGTGTTCCCAGAGTTCCTCGACGAGTTTCCCGTGGCCATAGCCCTTGTCCTCCGGAATTTCCAGACCGACCCGATCCGCGAGCGCGCGCAATTCGGCAACGGACGTTTCCGGCGTGATCGAGACTCCCAGCGCATCCGACAGCGAGGGGTACATCTCCACAGTCGCCCACTCGCCGCGTAGATCGTATTCGGTGCCGTCGGCCAGGGTCACCACCTGCGTGCCGAACACCTCTTGGGCCACTTCCTGCACCAATTCCCGGATCATCCGCGCCGAGTCGTCATAGGTGCCATATGCCTGGTATGTCTCCAGCATCGCGAACTCGGGGGAATGCGTGGAGTCCGCGCCTTCGTTCCGGAAGTTCCGGTTGATCTCGAAGACCTGCTCCAGGCCGCCGACCACGCAGCGCTTCAGGAACAACTCGGGCGCGATGCGCAGGTAGAGGTCCATATCCAGCGCATTCGAATGGGTGACGAACGGCCGGGCCGCCGCGCCGCCGTGCAGCGTCTGCAGCATCGGCGTCTCCACCTCGAGGAATCCCCTGCGCTCGAGTGCGTTGCGCATCGCCCGCACCACGGCGATGCGGGTACGCGCCATTTCCCTGGCTTCCGGACGCACGATCAAGTCGACATAACGCTGCCGGACCCGGGACTCCTCGTTCATCTCTTTGTGCGCGACCGGCAGCGGGCGCAGCGCCTTCGCCGCCATGAACCAGGAGTCGGCCATGACGCTCAGCTCCCCGGTCCGCGAGACGATGACCTCCCCCTGCACGAAGACGAAGTCACCGAGGTCGACGTCGGCCTTCCAGGCGGCAAGCGCGTCCGCGCCCACGCCGTTGAGGCTGATCATCGCCTGTAGCTTGGTGCCGTCGCCCTCCTGCAGCGTCGCGAAACACAACTTGCCGGTATTACGCATGAATATGACGCGTCCGGCGACACCGACCTGCTGGCCGGTGGCTGTGTCGGCGGCCAGGTCGGGATATGCGGCCCGAATTTCGGCGAGGGTATGCGTACGCGGCACGACGACCGGATACGCCTCGCCACCGGCCGCGAGCAGCCGCTCCCGCTTCTCCCGGCGAATCCGTATCTGCTCCGGGGCGTCGTCGGCGTCGGCCGCCACGGCAGGCCGCGAATCCGATGTCGATGCGCCGGCGGATGCAGAGTTCGGGGTGCTCACATCGAACAACCCTAGCGTGCACCAGAAATCGTTTTGCGGGCCGCCCAGGCTCCAGCCCGTAGTAACGAAACGGTATCGGCCCGGCGACCCACCCGAAGCGCTCCGCGGACACTCAGGGAACTCGAAATAGCCGGTGCGCATCGCGAGGTGCGCGAAAACACCTGGACGCCCGGCTAATTCGAGATGGAAGTGATCGCGGGAATTTACAGGGAGGCGAGCGCCTCCAGCTCGCGGGTGAAGTGCGGCGCCCGCACCGCGACGTTCAGCAGCCCCGCCGCCTTCAGTGCCTGGTAGCCGCCGACCAGGTCGGTCGCCCGATGCAGTCCGAGTTGTTGCAGCGCCGCGGCGGCCAGGCTGGAGGTATAGCCCTCCGAGCAGACGACGATCCACTCCACGTCGTGGTCGGCGGCCAAGGCCAGCCGGGCGGAACTGGCGGGATCCAGCCGCCATTCCAGCACATTGCGCTCGATCACCAAGGCGCCGGGCAAGGTGCCCTCGCGCCCGCGCTGCGCCTGGGGCCGGATATCCACCAGAATGGCGCCCCGCTCGATCGCTTCCGGCAATTCGAAGGCGTAGATCCGGCTCAGCTGGGCCCGCGCGTTCTCGAGCATCTGATCGACGGTCAAACGGGTCATTACATATCACCTTCGGGCTGGTCGGTGAGGACGGTTCGGGTGCGCCGCAAAGTGCCGTGGCCGGTCACCTCGTAATACGACATAGCGGTAAGCGGCGGGGAATAGGCGTGCACGCTCAGCGTGGGATCGAGCGGGCCCGCGGATTCAGCGGCGCCCGCCATACCGGCGGGCGCGCGCATGACGTCGTGCACCCAACCGATCGGGAACGACGCCTGATCGCCCGCCGTGAGCGTGCGGGAGCGCAGTTCCCTTCCATTCCACCGATATTCGGACAGCGCGCCGCTGAGCACGGTCAGCGCGCCGAGCGATCCGGCGTGGTCGTGCAGCTCGGTGGATTTGTCCGGCGTCCAGCTGATCAGCCAGACGTCCACCTCGTCGTCGGCGAGCAACCTGGTCGCCCAGCGCTCGTCGGCCGGCCACTCGCCGTTCGCGGGAAGCAGATGGTCATACCGCCCGGCCAGCACGTCTTCGGCACCTTCGTCGGTCAGCCGCAGCAGATCGGCCGGACGCAGCCGAGTGGGCAGTGCGGGCGCAACCGGACGATCCAGCGGCGGGGTGGCCGACAACGCGGTACGCGCGGATGAAAGGGAAAGTACGGAAGAACGCATGAGCGAATCTCCAGGAGGATGGTATCGGTCGAGGGCGGGTACTCAGCCTCGATCGGTCGAGGCAGGTCAGCCTCGACAACACTCCTGGGTGCTCACGCTAGAAAACACGAGTGCGAGTTTAACAGCACGGTGTGCGGTATCGGCAAGTGCCTGTCCTGCGACAAATCCAACACCGCGCATATCAGACACTTCCCTTGCGCCGCTGGTTGCGTTCGTATACAAGGCGCAGGCCGGTCAGCGTGAGATGCGGGTCATGGTCCTCGATGGTCTCGGATTCCGGGACGATCAGTGGCGCGGTCGCCCCGGTCGCCACCACCGCCACGTCGTCGCCCGCGAAGGCGTCGAACTCGTCGCGGATCCGATCGATCAGCCCGTCGACCAGGCCGGCGAATCCGAATACCGCGCCGGACTGCATGCACTCCATGCTGTTCTTGCCCAGCACCGACCGCGGCCTGGCCAACTCGGCCCGCCGCAGCGCGCTGCGTTCCACCAGCGCCTCGGTGGAGATCTCCACGCCGGGCGCGATGATGCCGCCGAGAAACTCACCCTTCTTCGACACCAGATCCACGCAGATCGCCGTCCCGAAATCGACGACGATCGCGGCCGAGGAATACCGCTGGTAGGCGGCCAGGCAATTGACGATGCGGTCCGCCCCGACTTCTTTCGGATTGTCGACCAGCAGCGGAATGCCCGTGCGCACACCCGGTTCCACCAGCACGTGCGGAACATGACCCCAGTACTCGCTCAGCATTCCGCGGAGTTCGCGCAGTACCGGCGGCACGGTCGACAGCGCGGCGACGCCGACCACCTCGTCCAGTTGCGCGCCGACCAGCCCGCGCACCTGCATGGCGAATTCGTCGGCGGTCAGCAGCGGGTTGGTGTGCATGCGCCAGTGCCGCACCAGTTTCGAATGCGCTCCGGTCCCCGAGAACAGACCGAGTTCGATACTGGTGTTGCGGACATCGATGGTCAGCAGCATGTCCCGGTCGCCGGCTCTCAGGCGAACGACAGGGAGCGCGGCGAGGTCAGTCCCGAGCCCTCCGGCGCGTGCGCCGGGTCCGCGCCCAGCTCGACCGGGCGGTTGCGCTCGTCGACGAACACCACCTTGGGGGCGTACTCCGCGAGTTCCTGCTCGTTCAGCTGACCGTAGGCGATCAGGATGACCAGGTCACCGGGGTGCACCAGGTGGGCGGCGGCTCCGTTGATCCCGATCACGCCGGAACCCCGCTCACCGGCGATGACGTAGGTCTCCAGCCGGGCGCCGTTGTCGATGTCCACGATGCAGACCTGCTCGCCTTCCAGCAGGTCGGCGGCGTCGAGCAGGTCCTGATCCACCGTGACCGAACCGACGTAGTGCAGGTCGGCGTGCGTCACGGTGGCGCGGTGGATCTTCGACTTCATCATGGTGCGCAGCATTGCGTCGCCCTTTCTAGTTCGCGGGAGGGAGCAGGGCGGGATCTGACACCGCCGGGGCAGGCTGGGAGGAATCCGCGGCGGGCCGCGAACCGGAGACGGCGGGGTGCCCGTCGATCGGAGCGCCGAGGGTGAGGGCGATGTTGTCGATGAGCCGGGTGGCGCCGACCTTGGCCGCGATCAGCAACCTGGCATTGCCGGTCGCCGGGGCCGGACCCAGGTTGGCCGAACGCAGCTCTAGGTAGTCGAGGTCGACGCCGGTCACGGCGTCGAGCACCTGGCGGGCGGCGGCCAAGACGGCCGCGCCGCCGAGACCGCCCGCGTGCTTGCCCGCCGACAACGCGGCGGACAGCGCGAGCGCCGATTCGCGCTGCGCCGGATCGAGGTAGCGGTTGCGCGAGGACAGGGCCAAGCCGTCGGCCTCGCGAACGGTGACCACCGGCGTGATCTTCACGTCGAAATTCAGGTCGCGAACCATCTGCCGGATCAGCGTGAGCTGCTGGTAGTCCTTCTCACCGAAGAACGCCTCGGTGGGCCACGCGATCTGCAGCAATTTGGCGACCACGGTGAGCATGCCCGCGAAATGGGTCGGGCGGCTTGCCCCCTCGAGCTCGGCGCCGAGCGGGCCCGGGTGCACGGTGGTGCGTGGGCCGTCCGGGTACATATCGGACACGCTCGGCGCGAACACCAGCTCGATGCCCTCCGCGCGCAGCAGTTCGACGTCGGCGTCCAGCGTGCGGGGGTAGGTGTCCAGATCCTCGTTCGCACCGAACTGCAACGGGTTGACGAAGATCGAGACGATGACCACCTGATTGGTCCGCTTGGCCAGTCGCACGATCTCCAAGTGGCCCTCGTGCAGGGCGCCCATGGTCGGCACCAACGCGACCGTGCGGCCGACGCCGCGCAGGGCGCCGGACACCGCGCTGAGCACCGCGGGATCGTGGTGCACGGTCAGTTCGCCGGGCCGGTAGGCGCCGCGCAATTTCGGGTCGAACATCAGCGTCCTTCCAGCAGTTCGATAACGGCGGGGGCGGCGCCCGCCCGCTCCGCGGTGCGCAGCGACAACGCGCGATATCCCTCGGCCAGCCGGGGATCGACCGCGGTCAACGCGGCCAGGTGGGCGGCGACCGCGTCCGCGTCGCCGCGGGCCACCGGGCCCGTCAGCGCGGACTGGCCGCGGCGCAACGCGTTGTCCAACGCGGCAGAAGCCAGCGGGGCGAGCAGACGCTCGGCCAGCCCGCCCGGCTGATCGTCGACCACCTGCTGGCCGAGCAAGCCGGGACCGGCCAGCGCGACACGCAGCGCGGCCAGCGCGTCGACAACCACCGTGACCAGGTGATTGCTGCCGTGCGCGAGCGCGGCGTGATAGAGCGGCCGGTTCTCTTCCGGCACCCGCACCGGCTCGCCGCCCATCTCGATCACCAGCGACTGCGCGATCGCGTAGCCGACCTCGTCGGCGGCGGTGATGCCGAAGCAGGCGTTGCCGAGCCTGGTCACGTCTTCGTCGTGGCCGGTGAAGGTCATGGCGGGGTGGATGGCCAGCGGAAGGGCGCCGAGCTCGGCCAGCGGGGCTAGTACGCCGATTCCGTTCGCGCCGGAGGTGTGCACCACGATGGTGCTCGGCCGGACGACACCGGCCCCGGCGAGGCCCCGAACCAGACCGGGCAGCTCGGTGTCGGGCACGGCGAGCAGCAGGAGTTCGCTGCGGGCGGCCACCTCTTCGATCGGCAGGATCTCCGAGTCGGGCAGCCGGGTACGGGCGCGCCGAATCGAGGCGTCGGAGATCGCGCAGACGCCGAACACCACATGTCCGGCGCGCTCGAGGGCGGCGCCCAATGCCGAACCCACGCGTCCCGCCGAGACGATTCCCACCGTCAGGCGTGCGGGCGCGGGGTCGTAGCCCGAAGTAGCGCTATCGGAATTCACGCTTCTCGAGGTCAACGTTGTCCTCTCGATGTCGTTCCAGTCCCGCCATGCGGGTACCGGACGGTACGACACGAGGATATCGGCACGCGTTTCGCCGATGCCATGGGGTGCGCGCGTGATTTAGGCCGCAGTGCCGGGCCGGGGACAAGGCCCCGTTCAGCGACCTTCGCGCTGTTCGGACTGCAAGTTCGCCATGATCTCCGCGACCGAGAGACGGCGCGACGGCGCGTCGCCGTCGTGCTCGGCCCTGCGCCGCCTGCGGGTGCTCGGCGTGCCGACGGTCGGCGTGGACGTCGGCCGCAAAACGGGCTCGGGGCGCACGGCAGGCTGCGTCGGAGGTTCGTCGAGCGGTTCCTCGACCGTCTCGGTGAAGGCGTCGGCCCAGCCGCGGGGCCCGGCGTACCGGTCGTGCTCGTCGTCGTCCTCGTCGAAGGAGACGACCGCGGTCTCGGCGGTGACCGGCTCGTCGAAGGGGCTGGCGAAGACCGGCGGCTCGGGGTGATCGGGCTCGAAGATCGGCGTCATACTGCTATGCGGTTGCTGGTCGGCGAAGACCGACCACATTCCGGCATTCGCGGAGCTATTGTTCGCCGATTCCGCACTGGAGCTGGTCAGCTCTTGAATCCGGGTCGCGTCGGCGCGCAGCGCGGGGCGATCCATCGGCAGATCGCCGTCGAACAGCCGTTGCAGGCTCTGGCGCAGCACGGTGAGCTCGGCACGCAGCGCCGCGAGTTCGGCCGCGTCGGCGCCCACTTCCTCGCGCACGCGCGCCTCGACGCCGAGCTCGTACTCGCGGCGCGCGGTGATCTCCCGTTCCAGCTGCAATTCGTAGACCGTCTGCAGATCGCGGACCTTCGCCTTGTCGACCGTCGCCTCTTTGCGGTACTTCGTCGCGGCCAGCGCGCCGACCGCGGCCGCCCACAGCGCCGCGACCAGACCTACCCGTACGAACTGCACATTGTTACTGAAGACCAGGAAAACGCTGGCAACCAGACCCAAAAGAATCAGGACGCCGGTGAACAGTTTTCCCGCATCGTCCCGCCGTCGACGGGAAGTGCTGCTACGGGAGGGTGAAGCCATGCCAGCCAGGGTAGCCAAAACGTGGACCGTCGCCCAGATCGCGGTTGGGTGATATCGCTCGTGGAACTAGCTACGTGGTTGCCGCATCGTCCGTGGGGTCCTCGGGGGCCCGGCAGCAGTACTCCAACCAGAGCGCCGCAGCAACCAAAGCCACCCCCGCCAGCATCCCGACGATCGCGCCAGGGCTGTCGGCCGCCGCGGCGCGCAACGTGCCGCGTTGCGGGAAGACCCAGCACAGGAATCCCAGCCAGATGCCCGCGGCGATCGAACCCACCTGCACCGACGCCTTGGCCAACGCGACGGCGCGGGCTGCCGTGATCGGATGCAGCTGGTGGCGGCCATCGCCGATCTGCTGGTCGTTGACCCTGGCCCGGATCACGAAAGCGAGCACAGCCTCGATGGCGGCCACCGGATAGAGCGAGGCGCCGGCGAAGATCGAGATCGGGGGGAAGTTGTCGTAGGCCACCCTGGTGGCGATCCACGCGACGAGCGCAGCGATGAGCACGTTCGCGACGATGTCCAGGACGCGGGTCGGCTTCAGTTTCACGACGCCGTGCCCGTCAGCGAGAAGTCGGTGCGGCGCACACCGGCGCGCTCGGCCGGATCGAGCCGCTCCAGCAGGTCCGTGACGGAGTACGCCGTGCCGTCGACCTCGAGCACCGCGTCCGGCACGACGTCCAGCCATGGCACCAGCACGAAGGCACGGCGGTGCGCCTGCGGGTGCGGCAGGATCAGATCCGGGTCGGTGCTGCGACAAGCCACGGGCTCGCCGTTGTGCAGTTCAGCGCACCACACCACGTCCACGTCGAGCGTGCGCGCGCCCCAGCGCACGTCGCGGACCCGCCCCGCGGCCTGCTCCAGCTCTTGGCCGCGGCGCAGCCAGTCCGCGCAGCCGAATACCGGATCATCTACCAGCACAGCGGCATTGAGGTAGTCCTCCTGCGGGACACCGCCCCATGGCGCGGTCGAGTACACCGCGGACACGGATAGCACCCGGTGGCCGAACCCGTCCAGGACGCTGCGTAGGTGCGCAAGCCGGTCACCCAGATTCGAGCCGATGGACAGCACCGCACGAGTCATCGGCACGCCTCCGCGGCGCTCCGCTCGGTTCGCAAATGGGCCGCGGCCGGATTTCGGGACCTCATGCTGTGCCCACTTTCCTGCGCTGCTGCCTCCTGGCCTGACCATTCATGCGGGATGCTCCCCTCGGTGGCGCGAGGTGACCACCCGGACGTCGGCGAAGGTGTGTGGGATCGGCGCGGACGGCTTGTGCAGCACCACCTCGACCGAGCTGATCCGGGGATCGGTCATCACGTCGTCGGCGATCTCCGACACCACCGACTCGATGAGATTGCGCGGCGGGCCCTGAACGATCCGCACCGCGCGCTCGGCCAGCGCACCGTAGTCCACCGTGGCCGCCAAGTCGTCGGATGCCGCGGCGACGGCGAAATCCACCCACACCGTCAGATCGACCAGGAATTCCTGGCCGTCGCGGCGTTCGTGATCGAACACCCCGTGATGCCCGTAGGCGCGCAAGCCGCGCAACTCGATCCGGTCGGCGCCACGGCGGATCGGCGCGTTCCGCGCCGCGGTACCGGCTTCGGCATGGACCGGGGACTGGCTCATCGGTGAGCTCCTCGCGCACTCGGGCGGACGGTGTCGTGCTCTGCGGCGCGCTGCCGTGCGGAATTCTGCCACGCGTCGGCGACGGCAATGGCATCCAGTGAGGCGCGCACGTCGTGCACACGCACACCCCAGGCGCCGTGCAGCGCGGCGAGCGCGGAGATGGTCGCGGTGGCCGTCTCTCTACCGGCCGCTGGACGCGGGCCGGCCTCGTCGGCGAGCAGCGCGCCGAGGAAACGCTTGCGTGAGGCGCCGATCAGGATCGGCAGTCCGTGCCCGACGAGTTCGGGCAGCGCGCCGAGCAGGGCCCAGTTGTGTTCGGCGTTCTTCGCGAAACCCAGACCCGGGTCGAGGATCAACCTGGATGGATCGACCCCCGCGGCGACGGCCACGTCCACCTGCTCGCTCAACTCGGCAAGCACCTCGGCGACCACGTCGTCGTAGTGGTCGGCGGGGCCGGTGTGCCGGTAGTCGGCCCCAGCCCGCCAGTGCATGAGAATCCACGGGACACCGGCGGACGCGACCACCCGCACCATGTCCGGATCGGCACGGCCACCGGAGACATCGTTCACCACCGAGACCCCGGCTTCGATCGCCGCCTCGGCGACCGCGGCGCGCATGGTGTCCACGCTGGTCGGCACGCCTGCCGCGACCAGTCCACGGATAACGGGCGTAACCCGAGCCGCCTCGGTTGTCGCGTCGACGCGGACCGCACCCGGCCTGGTGGACTCGCCGCCGACATCGATGATGTCCGCGCCAGCGGCATACAGCCGGACACCGTGGGCGATTGCCAGTTCGGGATCGAGATACTTGCCGCCATCGGAGAACGAATCGCTGGTGACGTTCACTACCCCCATCACCACACAGGACCGACCGCCGCGCGCCCTGATTGCTCCCGGCCCGGTCATCTGAGCGTCCGTGACCGTTCCTTCGTCATCGGCCCGGCCGGTAATCGTCGCGCTCTCACCGCTCCTCGCGGTGTCATCCCTCGTCGCTCCAGTCGCTGCGCTTTCCTCGCTCCTCGGTTCGGACACCGCCGGCCCGCTCACTTACGCAGAATGAGATCGAGCGCCTCGGCGCGCGAGGCGGCGTTGGACTGGAGCAGTCCGCGCACCGCGGAGGTGGTGGTGCTGGCGCCCGGCTTGCGAATGCCGCGCATCGCCATGCACAGGTGCTCGGCCTCGACCACCACGATGGCGCCGCGCGGGTCCAGCTTGCGCATCACCGCGTCGGCGATCTGGCTGGTCAGGCGTTCCTGCACCTGCGGGCGCTTGGCGTACAGGTCGACCAGCCTGGCAAGTTTGGACAGACCGGTGACCCGGCCGTGCAGGCCGGGGATGTAGCCGACGTGAGCGACGCCGTGGAAAGACACGAGGTGGTGCTCACAGGTCGAGTACATCGGGATGTCCCGGACCAGGACGAGTTCCTGATGCCCTTCGTCGAACGTGGTGTTGAGCACGGAATCCGGCTCCACGTAGAGCCCGGCGAACGTCTCCCGGTACGCCCGCGCGACCCGGGCGGGCGTCTCCCGCAGACCTGGCCGATCCGGGTCCTCGCCGACAGCGATCAACAACTCCCGCACCGCGGCTTCGGCGCGGGCCTGGTCGAACGACTTGCCGGTTTCCAGCGCGACCAAGCCGGGCTCGGTGATGCCGAGGTCGACACCGTCGTGTTCAGCAGCATTCGACTCGGCGAGGACGTAGCCGCCGCCGTGATTGTTGGGCGACAATCGAGGACACCTCCAAACTCTCGGGATGCCGGCAATTACTCGGCACCCCCGATAGTCGAGCCTAATCGTCACCGGCCGCGGCGAGCGACCGGGCCGCGGCCCCGCCGATCAGACCCTGCGACAGACCCCGGGACGGATAACCGCCCCCGTTTCAGTGACGCCCGTTCGGCCCATCCCAATCGCCGTTCTCGCTGTCGCCGACCGGGTTCGCGCGACGCGGCTCGTCATAGCCACCACGGTCGCCGTACCCGTCCCGGCCATAGCCGTCGTCGGACCCGCCCCACGGCTGGTAGCCCTGCCGCGGCTGCTGCGGATCGCTCCACCCGCCGGACTGACCCTGCTGCTGCGGCTCGTCTCGCGGCGGCCAACCGGGAGCCGACCACCCCGCCGGAGCGCCGTAGTCCGGTCGCGAACCGTGCGTCCCCTGACGCGGGTAGGCCGGAGCGGGCGTCTGCGGAATCGGGTAGCCGGGCGCGGCCGGGCGGCCATACTGCGGCGGCGCGCCGTACCCGCCATCGTGCGGCGGATAACCGTTGGCGCCCTGCGGCTCCCGCTGCGCGGACGCCGCCACCGGCTTCACCAATGGCTCCGGCGGCCACGATTCACCGCGCTCGGCGGCCAGTTCGCCCGGCGTCTTCACCGGCGGCTTGTCCGACGGCACGCGATCGCCGAAATCGTTGAACGCGGTGATCCGCGGGCGCTTCTCCACCGAAGCGAGAATCTGCTCGAGATCCTTGCGGTGCAGGGTCTCCCGCTCCAGCAGCGCGGTGGCCAGATCGTCGAGCACGTCGCGGTACTCGTTGAGGATGGACCACGCCTCGGTGTGCGCGGCCTCGATGAGGTTGCGCACCTCCTCGTCGATCGCGCCCGCCACTTCGTGCGAGTAGTCCGAGCCCATGCCCATCGAGCGGCCCAGGAACGGATCGCCCTGCTCTTGGCCGTACCGGACCGCGCCGAGCCGAGCGCTCATGCCGTATTCGGTGACCATCGCGCGAGCGATCTTGGTGGCCTGGTCGATGTCCGAGGACGCGCCGGTGGTCGGCTCGTGGAACACCAGTTCCTCGGCCGCGCGACCGCCCATCGCCATGACCAGGCGGGCGATCATCTCGGAGCGGGTCATCAGGCCCTTGTCGTCCTCGGGGACCGTCATGGCGTGACCACCGGTGCGGCCGCGCGCGAGGATGGTCACCTTGTACACCGGTTCGATGTCCGGCATCGCCCAGGCGGCGAGGGTGTGACCGCCCTCGTGGTAAGCGGTGATCTTCTTCTCGTGCTCGCTGATGATCCGGCTCTTGCGGCGCGGGCCGCCGATCACGCGGTCGACCGATTCCTCCAGCGATTCGCCGGTGATCATCGCGCCGTTCTCGCGGGCGGTGAGCAGCGCCGCCTCGTTGATCACGTTGGCCAGGTCCGCGCCGGACATGCCGACGGTGCGCTTGGCGAGGCCGTCCAGGTCGGCATCCGGCGAGATCGGCTTGCCCTGCGAGTGCACCCGCAGGATGGCGCGACGACCGGCGAGGTCGGGGTTGCCCACCGGGATCTGCCGGTCGAACCGGCCGGGACGCAGCAGAGCGGGGTCGAGGATGTCGGGGCGGTTGGTCGCCGCGATCAGGATGATCCCGGTGCGGTCGCCGAACCCGTCCATCTCGACCAGCAGCTGGTTGAGGGTCTGCTCGCGCTCGTCGTGACCACCGCCGAGGCCTGCGCCGCGCTGGCGGCCGACCGCGTCGATCTCGTCGACGAAGATGATGCAGGGGCTGTTCTGTTTGGCCTGCTCGAACAGGTCGCGCACCCGGGAGGCGCCGACGCCGACGAACATCTCGACAAAGTCCGAACCGGAGATGGTGAAGAACGGCACGCCCGCCTCACCCGCGACCGCGCGGGCCAGCAGCGTCTTACCGGTGCCGGGCGGGCCGTAGAGCAGCACGCCCTTGGGGATCTTGGCGCCGAGGGCCTGGTAGCGGACCGGGTTCTGCAGGAAGTCCTTGATCTCGTAGAGCTCTTCGACCGCCTCGTCGGCACCGGCCACGTCGGCGAACGTGGTCTTGGGCATGTCCTTGGACAGCTGCTTGGCCTTCGATTTGCCGAAGCCCATCATGCCGCCGCGCCCGCCGCCCTGCATGCGGGCCATCACGAAGATGAACAGGCCGAGCAGGATCACCATCGGGAGCACGAACAGCAGGATCTGGGTGAACCAGCTCTCCTGCTTGACCACGGTGTTGTAATCGGCCCCTGAGTTCTTCACGGCCTGGAAGATCTGTGCGGAGGTCTCGCTGCCGCCCGGATACTTCGCGATGATCTTGGCCTGACCACCGGTCGCGTCGTTGCCGTTCTTCAGCTCGATGCGCAACTGCTGCTCGCGGTCATCGATCTGAACGTTCTGAACGTTGCTCTTGTCCTCGAGCTGGCTCAGGGCAACCGATGTATCGACGCTCTTCCAGCCCCGCGTGTCGTTGCCGAAGTAGCTGAACGCATAGATCACGAGCAGGATGCCCGAGACTATGGCCAGGGTGCGAAACACAGTCTTGCGGTTCATAGAGCGTCGGCCGGGGCGGCCAGTCCTTTCCGGTGTCTCCGGTTCTTGCCTAGCGATGCGTCTGGCGTGTCCGGTTCCGCGGGGGTTCGGATGCGGACAAGCCACGTTACCGCGTACGGTCTACTCGATACATCGCGCAGTTCGGCTGCAGGTGCAGCTAAAGAGGTAAACGGCCGGAGACCGACGGTGGTTCCCGATGTCTCCGGTTCAGCTTCCTCCAAGTGGCAACAATCATGGCATGTTCGGCCTATCGTGAGCGACGACACAACCACGCGGCGCGAGCGACGGGCACGGAGGCGGTAGCTTGCGTAACCACGAAAGGCCCCGGCAGCGCCGCCATCGGACGCAGTGCGAGCGACGGGCACGGAGGCAGCGGCTTGCGTAACCACGAAGGGCCCCGGCAGCGCTGCGACATCAGACAGAGCGGCGCGAACGACAGGTGCTGCGGAGGCGACTCACCGCACCGCGAAGTGCCCCAAGAGCGCCGCGAAGCAGACAGAACGCAGGGGGTATGGACATAGTCGAGTTACGGACACCCACAGCGATATTGCGTCACGGCCGCGGCAGACTGATCGTTCTGCGGCCCGGATCCGACGGCGAGCGCGTGCTGGACGTTCCCGTCTCGGACCTGCTCAAGGTCCGGCTGAACCGGCGCGCCGACGACGCGGTGGTCATCGAGATCTACCTGCGATACCCGACGCCCGTGCTCACCGGCGTACCCGCGGACCGCACGCCGCTGCCGGTCCTGATCGCCGAGCACGACGTCCCCGCGGCCACTGAGATCGTCGAGCGGATCAACACCCACATCTTGGC
The DNA here is from genome assembly GCF_015477605.1 of Nocardia amamiensis. GTDB lineage: Bacteria > Actinomycetota > Actinomycetes > Mycobacteriales > Mycobacteriaceae > Nocardia > Nocardia amamiensis_A. The sequence goes on along the minus strand of NZ_JADLQX010000014.1, from coordinate 61,064 downwards.
CACCCAGCGCATCGACGTGGCCGCGCCCGATCTCCGTCCGCCCGCACCCACCTGGGGCCGGAGCGGGCCCGCCCGCGCGGACGTGGACCGGGCGGCCGGACGGATGACGCCGCGCCGCGAGGCCAAACCGGCGATAGCGGCTCTGCATCGTTACGTGACGCCTGACGAGTACGTCCTGGAGACCGCCCTCGCGGTCGCGCATCCCCCTGCGGGCACCGGTCTCGGGCTGCTCGCCGCGACGACAGGACGGCTGCTGTTCATCGCCATCGCGGAGCCCCGGTACGCGTACGAACTGCCCATCCCCGCGGTCATCTGGGCGCGGACCACCGACACTCCCCCGGTCGGCCCCGGCGAAATCGGCCCGGTGCGCGGCACGACGGGCATGGACGTGCACGACGGCAACCGGACGCTGCGTTTCGCGGGCGCCGAGCGCGCCGACACCGAGCGGGTCACCTGCGCGGTGAACTTCGCGGTGCGCCGCGAATCCGCGGACGGCGCCACCGGCTCCGCGGATCCCGGTGTCGCCCAGCTGTATTCGGAATGGGAGCTGCTGGTCGAGCGGCACTCCCTCGGCATGGTCGACGACGCGCAGTTCCAGCGCTACGGCCGCGGCATCCTGCGCTCACTCCCCGACGGGAGCTGAGTTCAGCGCGACCCGCCGCCACGGGCTGGTCGGGCGCAGCCACAGCCGCAGCAGCTCCATGCGGCGGTCGACGCCGCCGTTCTTCAGCTCGGCCAGGTCCTCGCAGGCCTGCCAATAGGTCCACCCGGTGAGATAGGCGTCACCGAATTGGCGCCAGTTGCGGTACTTGCTCTGCGCGATCGGCAGGGCGCGCCCGAGATAGCTCCAGGCCAGGTCCGCATCGAGGTAGCCGGCGGTGTAGGCCATCCTGGCCACCGCGACCACCCTGGCCAGATCCCAGGCGTGGATGTCGTTGGGCAGCGGCCTGGCCAGGTGATCGGTGAAACCGATCTTGATCGCCTGCGACCAGATGTCGTAGTCGCGGACCAGCGCCTCGGGATTGTCCATGCCCCGGAACGCGCCGACCTGCCGTAGGAAGGCCCGGTGCCGGTCGGCCCGCTCGCCGAAGCGGTCGCGCTCGCTGGCGTTGATCGATGCCGTCACGAGCGGATGCACGAGGGCGTAGAGCGGGGCGTGCATACCGTTCAGCAACTGCTCCATCGAGGCCCGCGCCTCGGTTCCGTCGGTGATGCCCCACGCGCCGGTGAGCGTGTCGATGGCCAGCTCGCGCCGGTCGCCGAGCGGATGCGCGCGTTCCGGCCCGAGCAGCAGCGCGTCGTGGAAGGCGTCCCAGCGCGCGGAGTAAAAGGCGCCGAGCGCCAGTGCGCGCAGCTCATCGTCGGAGATCGCGGCGCCGGACCAATGGTCTTCCTCCCGCTCGTCCAGCTCCGCATACGGAAACGTCGTCAAGGTCGGTACACCGCGCGAAGACATGACCCGATTGTTCCCCATCCGTCAAAGTGCGGGCCGGGTATTCGCGCTTCCGGTGCTCGTCCTGCGAGCGAATCGATCGCCGCACGGTGTCTACTTCCCTGACGCAGGTCGTGATCTGGAGCTAGTGTTCTCGCATGTGTAGAAACATCACCGTCCTGCGTGGTCTGGAACCTGCCGCAACCGAGCAGGAAATCTATGCCGCCGCACTGCAGTACGTGCGCAAGGTCGGTGGCGTGTCCGGCCTGAGCTCGACCACCAAACCGGCCGTCGACAAGGCCGTCGCGGCCATCGCAGCGGCGACCACCACCTTGCTCGCCGAGTTGCCCGACCGCAGGGTCGCGCCGACCACCGAGCCACCGCTACGCCGCCTCGCGGCACGGGAGGCGGCGGCCGAGTAGTCCGGCCGGTCAGGGCAGGGCGTCGACGCCGTAGATCGCGACGCAGACCAGCGCGATCTCCAGCGGCAGACGCCGCTGTTCGATCGAGAATCCCAGGAGATGTTCGATCCGCTGCATGCGGTAGCGGACCGTGTTCTTGTGTACGCCGAGCAGTTTCGCCGTGGCCTCCGGGCTGCGGTGGCTGCGCAAGTAGGCGTGCAGCGTTTCACGCAGACGCGCGGCGTTCGCGTCCCTGGCCGCCAGCGGGCCCAGCTCGCGCTGCACCAGCCCGCGCATGGCGGCGTCGTCGGCGCCCGCCAGATACGCGATCTCCACCCCGCGATATCCGGTCACCCGCCCAGCCGTGGGCGCGCGTTCGGCGACATTCCGCGCGGCGACCGCCTCACGATGACTCTGCCGGAAGCCGCGGATTCCCCCGCCGGGTACCCCGAATGCCACCCGCACCGGAGCCTCGACCTGAGCCGCCACCAGCCGTTCCAGCTCGCCCGGCACCGCGAGTTCCGCGGCCCGTTCCGGGTCGTCCAATCCCGCCCAGGCCCACATCGCGCTGGCGCCGGACGGAACGGTGAGAACCCGCCCGCTGCCGAGGGCCGCGGCCAGCCGGGCCGCGAACCGGTCCAGCATTCCGGTCGCCTCGCCATCCACGCCGCCGGACTCACCCGTGGGCTCATCGGTCCACAGCAGGAACGCGAGATGCTGCTGGGACAGTCGATATCCCAGCCGTACCGACGCCTGCTCGACGTCCACCTCGTCGCCGTCGAGCACGGCGCGGACGGTCTCGGCACGCCGGTTGAGCGCGGCGCGCAGGACCTGCTCGCGCTCTTCCATGTAGGTCTCGGTGAGCAATTCGACCGAGGTACCCATCCACTTGGTCGAGCGCTCGAACAGCCGCATCAGCACCACGCGCTCGATCTCCGGCGGCGCCTGCCGCTGCTCGATCACTTCGGTCATGTAGTCGAGCACCGCCTCCATGCCCACGTGGTAGACGCGCAGCAGCAGCCGCAACTCGAACCCGCGCCTGGCCACGCTGCGCGCGAAAGCGTGCGCCTCTTCCGGCAGCGAGAACTCGAAGGTGTCGCTGGTCAGGCGGCTGAGCACGATCCTGGCGTGTGCCCTGGTACTTGCCGCCAGATCGCGGCGCATATCGCGATCGGCGAGTTCGGGAATGCGCGTGATGATGACGTCGTCGAGCCGGGTGACGATCCGGTCGAGCGTCTCGGCGCGCATCGTCTCGTAGACGTACTCGGCCAGCCAGTCCCGTACCTCCTCCAGGTCGGGACTCGGCCTGATCGCGGCGCGCGGCGACGGCGGAACGGTCATCGCCGACTCCTTCCGTCCGGGCGCGATCTCGCCTCAATTTGTCTTCCAGGTACAAATCCACCAGCCCGCATTGACGAATGAGGCCAAGAAAGTCCCTGCGGATTGTGTCACGATCATAGTTCAGTGGCCTGATTCACAGGCAGACCGCGGTTCAACACAAAGTCAGTGGGAGAACAGCTAGTGACCAACACCGAACCAGCGCCGGGCGCGACCGAGAAGGCCACGGCCAGGAAGACGCAGGCGCGCACGAAGACCGCGAAGACCGGCGACACCCCGGCCGTCATCGAGGTGCGCAATCCCGGTACCGGCCAGGTCGTGGGCACGGTGCCGGAGGAGACCGCGGACGCGGTCGCGGCGAAGGTCCGCGAGCTGCGGCTCTATCAGCCGGAATGGGAGGCGATCGGCCCCGACGGCCGCAAGGCGTGGCTGCTGAAGTTCCAGGACTGGTTGATCGACAACACCGACCGCCTGGCTACCGTGCTGCAGTCGGAGACCGCGAAGCCGCGGGTGGACGCCCTGATCGATCCGGGCTTCGCGACCGATCTGATCGGCTACTACGCACGTCGCGCGGCCAAGTTCCTCGCCGACGACCACCCCTCTCCGCACAGTCCGCTGGCCAGGGTCAAGCGACTGACCACGGTCTACCGGCCCTATCCGGTGGTCGGCGTGATCACGCCGTGGAACTTCCCCCTCGCCATGCCTGCGATGGACGTGTTCCCCGCGCTCGCCGCGGGCGCGGCCGTCATCCTCAAGCCGTCCGAGGTGACTCCGCTTTCGGCGCTCGAACTGGCCAAGGGCTGGGCGGAAATCGGCGCCCCGCCGGTCTTCGCGGTGGTCACGGGCACCGGCGCGACCGGGGCGGCCGTAGTCGGCCACGCCGACTACATCCAGTTCACCGGCTCCACCGCGACCGGCCGCAAGATCGCCGCCGCCTGCGTGGAGCGGATGATTCCCTACAGCCTCGAGCTCGGCGGAAAGGATCCGGCCATCGTCTTGGCCGACTCGGACCTCGATCGCGCGGCGCACGGCATCGCCTTCGGCGGCATGTTCAACTCCGGTCAGGTCTGCATCTCGGTGGAGCGGGTGTATGTCGAGGCGCCGGTCTACGACGAGTTCGTCGCCAAGCTGACCGCCAACGTCGAGGCGCTGCGCCAGGGCCTGGACGGACGCGAAGCCGAATTCGACGTGGGCGCGCTGGCCAACGAGAACCAGGTAGCCATCGTGCAACGCCACGTCGACGAGGCCGTCGCGGCGGGGGCGAAGGTGCTGACCGGCGGCAAACGGGCCGGGTTCGGCACCGCGTTCGAGCCGACCGTGCTCGTCGACGTCGACCACACGATGTCGTGTGTGACCGAGGAGACCTTCGGCCCGACGCTGCCGGTGATGAAGGTGGCCGACGAGGCGGAGGCGATCCGGCTGGCCAACGACTCGGTATACGGGCTGTCGGCGTCGGTGTGGACGGGCGACAAAGAACGCGGCGCTCGGATCGCCCGGCAACTCGACGCGGGCGCGGTCAACATCAACGACGTGTTCGCCAACCTGTTCAGCTACGCGCTGCCGATGGGCGGCTGGGGCCTGTCCGGCGTCGGGACCCGCTGGGGCGGGGCGAACGGTGTGCGCAAGTACTGCCGCCAGCAGGCGATCACCACGCCGATCCTGCCGACGCAGCAGAAAGAGCTGTTCTGGTACCCGTATTCCATGCCGAAGCTGCTGTTCGCGCTCGGCGCCATGCGTGCGGCCGGTGCGCGCGGCCTGCGCCGCCTCGACCTGCCCGCCCTCCTGAAGTTGAAGGGTGACGACAAGTGATCGACGCGAAGCAGATCCGCGGCAAAGTCGTGGTCGTCACCGGCGGCGCCCGCGGCATCGGCCTGGCGACGGCCACCGCGCTGCAGACCCTCGGCGCGCAGATCGCCATCGGCGACATCGACGAGGCAGCGGTCAAAGAGGTCGGCACGGCGCGCGGGTTCGAGCTCTACGGCAAGCTCGACGTGACCGATCAGAACTCCTTCGAGAGTTTCCTCGACGACGTCGAGCGAACCATCGGCCCGATCGATGTGCTGATCAACAACGCGGGCATCATGCCGACCGGCAAGCTGGTGGACGAGCCGGACCAGGTGACCCGCCGCATCCTGGACATCAACGTCTACGGCGTGATCCTCGGCTCCAAGCTCGGCCTGCGCCGGATGCTGCCGCGCGGGCGCGGGCACATCATCAACATCGCCTCGCTGGCGGGCGAGACGCACATCCCGGGCCTGGCCACCTACAACGCCAGTAAGCACGCGGTACTGGGCTTCACCGACACGCTGCGCGAGGAGTACCGGGGTACCGGCCTGCACTTCTCCTCGGTCCTGCCCACGCTGACCAATACCGAGCTGGGCGCGGGCGTCACGGCGCCGAGCCTGCTGCGTCCGGCCGAGCCGGAGGAGATCGCCGACGCCATCGCCGAGCTGATCGTCGCACCGAAGTCCAAGGTCAGAGTGACCGCGCTGGCCGGGTTCATCGCACAGGTGGTCGGGCTGTTGCCGGAGAAGCTCGGTGACGGCATCGGCCGCGCGCTCGGCTCCGGACGCGCCTTCCTCGATGACGTCGACGCCGACCAACGCAAAGCGTACGAGGAGCGCGCCCGCGGGGTGTGATCGGCCAACACGCGGCGCCGTCCCCGGAATCACCCGGAGGGCGGCGCCGCGGAGCGTTGTGGCACACCCCAAAACAGGCATCCGGATGGGTGTCACAAACAATATGTGATGAAAATCACGCGAGCGATCGATTACACCCGCTAGGCGTTCGATCGCGAATGCGTAGCCGATGACCGGCAACCATTCGAGTGTCCACAATCCGCTACCGGCTGCACCAGCATCCTCGCATCAATGCTGGTCAAACGCCCAACTGCACCCCTTCGAGCGGAAACTCGGGCGCATGCCGAGGATTCGCCAACTGCTTAGTGCGGAGCACCATGACAGGCAATATGCTGTCTCTAACAAACCTGCCGACTGTTTCGGTGCCCGTATCCAGACTTTCCGGCCTGATAAGGCTGGAAATTCAGGACTGATTCTGATAGCAAGGGGCTATGGACCCGCATTTGCGCGACCTGCGGTATTTCGTCGCCGTCGCTGAGGAACTGCACTTCACCAATGCCGCTCAGCGGCTGCACATCGCTCAACCCACCCTGTCGCGTCAGATCCGTCAGCTGGAACGCCAGCTCGACGTGGTCTTGTTCGACCGCAACCAGCGCAGTGTCGCCCTGACCGTCGCGGGCAAGGAACTACTCGAAGGCGCCCGCAAGATCCTCGAGCTGTGGGAAGTCACCAACGTCTCGCTGCAGGAGGCGGGCGAGGTGCTGCGCGTGGGCATTCAGTCCGCGCTCGGCCGCGGCCTGCTCAGCGATCTGGAGAGCGCGAGCGGCCACCGACTAGCCCTGCACGCCGCGTCCTGGACCGATCCGTCCAGCGGACTCGCGGGGCGTCAGGCCGACCTCGCCCTGGTCTGGCTTCCGCTGCCCGACCCGAGCCGTTACCGCTGGCAGGTGCTGCGCACCGAGCCGCGCTGGGTGCTGCTACCGGAGAACCACCCGCTGGCGGTCTCGGACACCATCGAATTCTCCGACCTGCTCGATGAGCCGTTCGTCGCGCTGCCGACCGAAGCCGGTGCCGTGCGCGACTTCTGGCTCGGCAACGAGGGGCGTGGCGGCCGCGCGCCGAAGATCGGCGCCGAGGCCGCGACCCCGGAGGACCGGCTGGAGGCGGTGAGCCTCGGCCTGGGTGTCTGCCTGCTCGCGGAGAACAACGTGCCGATGTACCGCTGGCCCGGCCTCACCGCGCGCCCCGTCTCCGGGCTCGCGCCGTGTGAGCTCGCCGTGGCGTGGCGGGCCGACGACAACCGGCCCACCATCCTGGAGTTCGCCGGCCGCGCCGTCGACGGCGGATTCGCCGCGCAGCAGTCCCCGGTCAGCGTCTGACCGAGGGCGCGATGCGCTGCCAAGGGTGACGGGTCTCCAGCTGCGCGGCCAGTCGCAACAGAGTGGATTCACTGCCGGGCGGACCGGCGAGCTGAGCCGCGACGGGCGTCCTCGACGACGGATGCATGCCCATCGGCACGGAGGCGGCAGGCCAGCCGACCAGATTCCACAGCGGGGTGAAGGGGGCGAATCGCGCGCCGGCGAGCAGAGCGGCCGGCTGACTGCGGGAGTGCCAGGCCTCCGCCATGGGTGGCGGGGCGGCGAGCGTGGGAGTGATCACCACGTCGTATCGGTCGAAGAATTCCAGTAGCCGCGCCTCGACCCGGTCGATCTGGGCTGGGCGCACGACCCGCAATTGATGCACCGTCCGGCCGAGGGCCAGCTGGCGCCGGATGCGACGCGATAGTCGAGGGGGCTCGGGTAGGGATAGGGCCGGGGCGTCGCGCTCACCTGCGGCTAGCCAGCGTAGGAAGACCGCGAATAGTGCGTTGCCGTAGGGCATGGCGGTCGTTTCGACGAGATGGCCTGCCGCCGCGGCGACGGAGGCGGCCCTGCGGGCGGCCGCGGTCCAATGCCGGTCGACGCGTATCAGGTTCGACGGCGGATCCACGGCCAGCCCGATGCGTAGTCGGCCGGGTGGGTCCACCTCGGCTAGGTTCGGCCGCGCGGCCAGCACGGCTAGCGCTAATGCCGCGTCCTGCACCGTTGTCGCGAGCACGCCGTTCTCCACCATGCCCGGCCAACCGCCCGTCCCGGCCGCGGTATAGCACCCGGGCTTGATCCCGAAGACCCCGCAGCAGGCCGCCGCGACGCGCACCGAATCGAGGCCGTCACTGCTGTGCGCCAGCGGCACAAGCCCTGCCGCGACCGCCGCACCGGCCGATCCGCCCGCGTGTCGCGCGGTGTTCCACGGGTTGTGCACGACGCGAGCCGGAGCGTCCGGTGGATCCCGACGGTCCTGCTCGCTCCCTGCGCCGAGCCCGAAAACCACGGCGCCCGCGCCGCGCAGCCGGGCGGCCACGGGATACCCGGCCTCCGGCTGCCACCGCGCGGGCGTGCCCGTGATCGACGCGCCCGGTTCGACCGCCACCGGCACACCGGCCAGCGGCAGGGCGTCGAGGTCGTCTCGCTCCTCCAGCGCGGCGGCGTCGGCCATGGCCCACTCGACGCGCAGAACGGGGAGCGCGTTCGATTCCCGCTCCGCCGCCGGGAGCCGGGTCGCCGCCTCCGCCACCACCCGGCTGGGTAGCAGCGCGCCGTCCCGCACAGCCGCCGCGATCGTCGCGGCGGTGCCGTGCCCGGGATCCGGCTCGGCCTCCCGGCCGCGCCCGGAGCGCGTGTCCGCGGCGGCGGAGAACAGCTGAGCGACCACCTCGGCGGTCCTGCTATTGCGAATCGTCGTTCGAGGCGCGGCTGTTCTCGTCGAGAGCGAGCCGTCCGCCATCACCGCGGCATCATCAGACATGTGCTGGTCATCCCCCGTCGCATCGTTGTCGAAATCGGGTGATCCACTGTCGAGCCGCAAGTTATCATTTCGAATACGGCGCGGGGGATGATGGTGTGGGGTGTGGCGGAGAATTTTTGCGGCACATCCACCGACCGACCACTGCGGATTCCGCGGCGTCCGCCGAGCCCACTAGGTCCGAGTATGAGCGCGAACTCTGAGAGCAGTTCCGATACCTACACAGGTGCGGCCACCGGTGCAGGCTATGACGACCTGTCACATGCCGAATTCAGCGCGGTAGCGGCCTTCTCCGCGGCGTGGGAATCCACTCGTCGCCCGCCCGAGATCGCCGAGTACCTGCCCGACGCGACCACGTTGCGCCGTGAGGCATTGGTCGAGCTGATCCGCGTCGACTTACGCCATCGCTGGCTGCGCCGTCCCCCGGCGGGCAAGGGCGCCGCGCCGGAACCAGCCGCACGTAAACGCCTGGCCGATTACTGCGCCGAATTCTCCGAACTCGCTACCGAAGAAATCCCGGCCGGTCTGGTGTATGAGGAGTTCGTCATCCGCCGCCACAGCGGGGAACGGGTCGATCCGCGAGATTGTCTGCGCGAATACCCGCAACAGGCGGAGGAACTGCGCGCCTTGTTGAACGCCGACGAGATCGACCAGAGCACCCGGCGCGCGGTGTTGGAGGATTCCACCCGGACCGTCTTCGTGCGCACCCGCTTCGCTCTCGACGACACCGCATTGAACCAAACGGTCGAGCCCGATCGTGGTTCTGAGGTGACCAGAACGACCACCGCCGATCTGACCGGCACGGCTACCGCCGTTCCCACGACGATCGCGACCGGGCCGAGCCGGGTCAACGCACTCGACCGGATCGAAATCGGTCAGCGGATCGATGATTTCGATCTGCTGACCGGTTTGGGCAGCGGTGCGTTCGCCCGGGTCTTCCTCGCCCGGCAGCGGTCGCTGCAACGGCTGGTCGCGGTCAAGATCTCCGCCGATCACGGCACCGAGCCGCAGACACTGGCCCAGCTGGACCATGACTACATCGTGCGGGTCTTCGACCAGCGGCTGCTAGACGACGCCGAGGGCGCCGCGCGCCGGCTCCGGCTGCTCTACATGCAGTTCCTGCCGGGTGGCACGCTGCTCGGCGTGTTGCGCTGGGTGCGCTCCACCCCACCCGCCGAACGCAGTGGGCAACAGCTGCTGAACGCCGTCGACGCGGCGATGGAGGAGAAAGGTGAGATCCGGCCGACCGACTCCAGCGTGCGAGCCGAGATCGCGGCGCTGAGCTGGCCGGAGACGGTGGCCTGGCTCGGGCGCAGGCTGGCCGAAGCGCTGGACTACGCCTCCTCGCACGGCGTGCTGCACCGGGATGTGAAACCGGCCAACGTGCTGCTCACCGCCGAAGCAGTGCCGAAACTGGCCGACTTCAACATCAGCTTCAGCCGCAATGTGGAGGGCACCAGCCCGGTCGCCTACTTCGGCGGGTCACTGGCCTACATGTCGCCGGAACAGCTGGAGGCCTGCCATCCCGGCTTCGACCGCGGCGCCGCCGACCTGGACACCCGCGCCGACATCTATTCGCTCGGCGTGGTGCTCTGGGAGCTGCTCACCGGAGCCAAGCCGTTCGACGACAGCACAGCGGGCGCGGGCGATCAGAGCGACGACACCACCCTGGAGGCCATGCTGGAGCGCCGCAGCGCCGGTGTGGACGCCGCGGCGCTGGACCGGGTTCCGCCCGACTGCCCGGCCGCCCTGCGCCGCATCCTGCTGACCTGCCTGGCGCCCGAGCGCGACAGCCGGTGGTCCAGCGGCGCGGTCTTGGCCAGACAGCTGGAGATGTGCCTGGACCAACGCGCGCGGGAACTGGTCGACCCCGCGCCGAACAGCTGGCGGCGGCGACTGCGCCCGCACATCGTGCTCGTGGCGCTGATATCGGTGGCACTGCCGAACGTGCTCGCCTCGCTGTACAACATCCAGCACAACCAGCACCTGATCATCAGCCGGATGACCGAGGAAGCCGAACGGACGTTCCTCGTCATCACCAGCGTCGTGAACGCGATTTTCTTCCCTGCCGGCATCGCGGTCGTGTTGTACATGGCCAGATACGTGCTGACAGTGCCGCGCGGTTTGCGCAAAGGACGACGATACGACCCGGACACCCTGCGGCGTGCCAGACGTGACGCGCTGCTGATGGGCGATCGTGCGGTCGCCGTGGCGTTTTCGCTGTGGGTATTGGCGGGCGCCATCTTTCCGCTCGCGCTACAGCTGTCCACCGGAGACATACCGAGAGGGGATGTGGTGCACTTCTTCTCCTCGCTGGTGGTGTGCGGGGCGATCGCGGTGGCCTATCCGTTCTTCCTGCTGACCTTTTACATGGTGCGGTGCATCTACCCGTTGTTCCTCCGGCACGGGGACATAAGTCCCGAGGACGCGGTGTGGCTGCGCGGGCTGGACCAGCGTTGCAACTGGTACCTCGCGGTGGCCGCGTCGGTGCCGCTGCTCGCGGTCGCCGGAGTGACCTTCCTTCCGGCCGAGGACATCCCGTCGGTGATCTTCGCGGTCCGGCTGCTGTGTGTCGGCGGCATAATCGCGTTCGTGGGCACCTATCTGCTGTTCCGTTCGCTGGAGGCGGACCTGCGGGCACTCGAGCGCGTGGTCGACCCGGAATCCGCCGTAGCGGCCTCGCGTCCTGATCGGCAGGCGCGCGTCGAAGCGGACGCGGCGGAGACCGGCAGGTGACCTCATCGCGCACCGACGCTGTCGCCCGGTTCGCCACCGCCTGGCAACGCTGTCTCCAAGGTGATCGGTTGCCGCCGCGGATCTCGGACTACGTGCCCGACGCCACGCAGGTGCGCCTGGCCGTGCTCACCGATCTGGTGCGAGTCGATCTGCGGCGGCGCTGGGAACGCGAAGGACTCGGCAAACGCGTCGCCGAGTACCGCAAGGAATTCCCCGAAGTGGGCGACAGCCCCGAACTCGTCGAGCTCGTGTGCGAGGAGTTCCTGGCGCGCCGCAGACGCGCACCACTGCCGCTGCCGGACTTTCTCGCCGAGTACCCGGATCTGGCCGGCGAGGTCCGCGAACGCCTCGCCGACTTCGCCGCCGACGACGCCGCGGAAGTCGCCACCGCCGAGTCGAGCGCAGCCGCCGCCGTGTTGGCCGATCTCTCGCCCGGCCTGCGGATCGAGGACTTCGACCTGCTCACCGACCTGGGCGGCAGCCTGCTCGGCCGCGTTTTCCTCGCCAGGCAGCGATCCATGCAACGACTCGTCGCCGTGCGGTTCTCGGCCGGGCGGGCGGGCGCACCGCAGACGATGGCCCAGCTCGACCACGCCCACATCGTGCGCGTCTTCGACCAGCGGGTGCTCGGCCCCGACATCGCACGCACCATGACGGTTTCCGCCGCACCTGGCAACCCCGCGATCGCCGTATCCGACACGGGCGCCGCGATCGCCGAGCCGCGACCCGACCTCGACACCACCGTCGCCGCACCCTTCGATCCTGGCGCCACGATCGCCGCACCACACGCGACCAGCGAGGCAATCGCCCCCGACGACCACGCCCAAGACGCGACCGTCGCCGCACCACACGCGACCGACGGGGTTACCACCGTCTCAGCGCCGCCGCCCGACCTCGACACCACCGTCGCCGCGCCCTTCGATCCCGACGCCACGATCGCCGGGCGACCTACGGGCCGCGAGGCAACCAACCCCGACGACAACGCCCGGGATACGACCGTCGCCGCACCACACGGACCCGACAGGGATACCACGGTCTCAGCGCCGCCGCCCGACCTCGACACCACCGTCGCCGCGCCCTTCGATCCCGACGCCACGATCGCCGGGCGACCTACGGGCCGCGAGGCAACCAACCCCGACGACAACGCCCGGGATACGACCGTCGCCGCACCACACGGACGCGACGGGGATACCACCATCGCCGAGCCACATGGTCTCGACACCACTCCCGCCCAGACCCCTGATCCAGACGCTGCCGCCGGTACATCCCGCCGCGCTTCGCCCCCACGACGCAACGGAGCGGAACGGTCTGACGAAACATCCACCGACTCGGCCGAAGGCACCGCCGTCCTCACCCACCCCGACGCCACGCCCGTCGATCGGTCAACCGAATCCTCGACGCTCGTCCGTCCACCGGCCCGCACCGGAGCCACATCTGCGGCGCCGCGCGATGCGACCCTTCCCTCCGCTCCTGCGGCCGCCCTCCCTCGCCTCGTCTACATGCAGTACCTCCCGGGCGGCACCGCGGTCGGCGTGCTCGAGCAAGGTCGTCGCGGACCGGTGGCCGACGGCGGAGCGCTGCTGCTGCGCGCGGTGGACAGCGCCATGGAGGCCAAGAGCGAGATCCGGCCCTCGGATTCCAGCGTGCGCGCCGAGATCGCGCGGCTGAGCTGGCCAGAGACCGTGGCGTGGGTGGGCAGGCGGCTGGCCGACGCGCTGGACTACGCCGCGAACCACGGCGTGCTGCACCATGACATCAAACCGGCGAACGTTCTGTTCACCGCCGAGGGCATCCCGAAGCTCGCGGATTTCGCCCTCGGCGAGTCGGGACCGCGCACGAACGGAGTGTCGCAGGCCGCCGCCGCGACGGATTCGCTGGCCTACCGCTCGCCCGAGCAGTTGGCGCGCTACCTCGATCCCGACGCGCCCGCGCCGGGCGACAGCAGCGATGTGTATTCCCTCGGGGTCCTGCTGTGGGAGATGCTCACAGGGGCGAGCCCGTTCGATGACCCACCGCTCGCCGAGTCCGGACCGACCGCGGAAACCTACGCGGGAATGCTCGCGCTGCGCCGACGCGGCGTCGCGGCGGTGGCGCTGTCGCGCGTGCCGGAGGGAACACCGGCCGCATTACGCCGCGTGCTGTTGGAATGCCTCCACGTGGACCCGAAGCACCGTTGGCGCAGCGGCGCCGAACTCGCCGTTCAACTCGACCTGTGCCTGGACGCCCGCGCTCGCGACTTGGTCGATCCCCCGCCGGACAGCTTCGCCTACCGGGCCCGCGGCTGGCTGCTACCGATCGCGGCGGTGTGTATCGGCGTGCCGAACGTGCTGGCGAGCTTCTACAACATCCAGCTCAACCAGACCTTGATCATCGACCGGATGTCGCCGGCCGCCCAGGAGAAATTCGCTGCGGTCGGATTGATCAACAACCTGATCGCGTTCCCGGTGGCCGCGCTGCTGCTGCTGTTCCTCACCCGGCGCCCCCTCGCGCTCGCGTACCGTCTCAGACGCGGTCGTGCATACTCCGCGAGCACGCTCGCGAAAGCGCGTCGCGACACGCTGCTGATGGGTGATTGGGCGGTATGGGTGCCGTTCGGCTTCTGGTTGGTCGCGGGCATCATCTGGCCGCTGGGACTGGCATTCTCGGGTGTCGATCTACCGCCGAAGACGTTCTTGCATTTCTTCGCCGCGCAGGTCGTGTGTGCGGCGATCGCGCTGGCCTATCCGTTCTTCCCGATCATGGTGTACTCGCTGCGCTCGGTCTATCCGCAATTGCTGGTGCGTGGAGGTATCGGTCCCGGTGACGAGCGCCAGCTGCGGTCCTTGGCCAAGCGCGGAAATTTCTACCTCGGCGTCGCGGCGTCGGTTCCGCTGCTCGGTGTGGCGAGCGCGACCTTCGTCGACCCGGCCGACCTGGGGTTGGTGATCGTTCCGGTGCGCGTACTGAGCGTGGGTGGCATTCTGGCGTTCGTGCTGACCTACCGGCTGTTCCGGCTTCTCGAATCCGATCTCCTCGCGGTGGCCGAGGCGATTCCGCAGAGAACGCGATGAGCACACCGCGGCCGCTGGGGCGGTTGGTGAGTCTGTCGCACGTGCACGATCCGGCCACCACGCCGCTGTACCCGGACGATCCGGAATTCCGCACCGACATCGTGGCCACCATCGCGAACGACGGCTACTACCTGCGCTACATCCAGCAGGGCGAGCACACCGGGACCCATTGGGGTGCGCCGATCCACTTCGACGCCGACGGACTCGCCGCGGACCAGCTGGACTTGGACGACCTGCTGCTGCCCGCGGTGAAGATCGACCTCAGGCACCGGTGCGGGAACGATCGCGACTACGCGATCACGATCGACGACTTGCGCGGGTGGGAGGAGAAGCACGGCCGGATTCCGGACGGCGCCGCGGTGATCGCCTGGACCGGCTGGGACGCGAAATGGGGCACCCCGGAGTTCATCGGCACCGGCGAGTCGGCCGGTCATCAACCGGGTTTCGCGGTGGAGACGGTGGAATGGCTGTTGCGCACCGGCAGGCTCGGCCGCCGCGGCGGGCTCGGCATCGACACGTTCGGCCCGGATGTGGGCACCGATGACACCTACTCGGTGTCGAAGCTGCTCTACGGCCAGCATCGGATCAGCTTGGAATGTCTGGCGAACCTCGCCGAGCTACCCGCCTCAGGGGCCTGGGTCCTGGTGGGCGGCCCGCTCTATCGGGACGGATCCGGCTCCCCCGCAACCATTTTCGCCATCCTCCCGGGGTGAGGGTCAGCCCCCGTAAACCTTGGGATCCAGGGTGCCGATGTAGGGCAGGTCCCGGTAGCGCTCCGCGTAGTCGAGGCCGTAGCCGACGACGAATTCGTTCGGGATGTCGAAGCCGACGTGCGCGACGTCCACGTGCGTGCGTAGCGCGTCGGGCTTGCGCAGCAACGTGACCACCTCGAGCGACGCGGGGTTGCGGGTGGACAGGTTGCGCTTGAGCCAGGACAGGGTGAGCCCGGAGTCGATGATGTCCTCGACGATCAGGACGTTGCGGCCGGCGATGTCCTTGTCCAGGTCTTTCATGATGCGCACCACGCCGGAGGACGAGGTGGACGACCCGTAGGACGAGACGGCCATGAACTCCATCTGGGTCGGGATCGGCAGTGCCTTGGCCAGGTCGGTCATGAAGAAGATCGCACCCTTGAGCACGCCGACCAACAGCAGATCACCCTCGGGAGCATCGGCGGGATAGCGCTTGGCGATGAGTTCGGCCAGCTCCTGGGTCTTGGCGGCGATCTGTTCCTCGGTGATCAGTACCGACGCGATGTCGTCCCCGTACACGTCAGCCGAATTCCTTCCGTGGTGGTGAGCCCGAAGGCCGGTGGGAGTCTGCGTCATCGCCTCCGATGGCCATCCTCGCCCAGCCGCAGTGTCAGCCTGCCATGTTCACGCCCGGCGACCAACCTGCTTCCGGGCGTTCCTCCGCCGACCGCGACACCGCCCTGTCCGCGCCAAGCCGTCACCAACTCGTCGACGGCCTGTAAATGCTTGGTGGTCAGGGCTTTCGCTCCGCCTGCCAGCAGCCATGCCCGGATTGCCCGTTTACGCAGGGCCGCGGGCGCAGTGGCGAGCGTCTCGATCACGAGCGCTTGCCCATCACTCGCGGTGTGCAACAGTTCCGCGGCGAGCGCGTCCAGCACCACGCCGTCTTCGCGCAACTGCTCGGCCGTGCGGGCCAGCGCCGGGGCCACCCCGCCGCCGAGAATCTGCTCCAGCAGCGGTAATACCTCGGTGCGAAGGCGAACCCTGGTGAACTCCGGCGCCGCGTTGTGCGGGTCGTCGTGCGGTGTCATCCCCAGGTCGGCGCACAGTTGCCGGGTCGTCTCCCTGCGCACATCGAGCAACGGCCGCCCCCACGGCTCGGCACACGCGGCCATGCCCTGAATCGAGCGGCCACCCGATCCGCGCGCGAGCCCGAGCAGCACGGTCTCGGCCTGGTCGTCGAGCGTGTGACCGAGCAGCACCGGCAGACCGTTGCGCGCCGCGTCCAGTGCGGCGTATCGAGCCCGCCGCGCCGCCGCCTCCATCCCTCCCTCGGTGCCGACCTCCACCGCCAGCACTCGCGCGGACCGACAGCCGAGCGCCAACGCCTGGGCCGCCGCCTCGGCGGCAACCGCACCCGAGCCCGGCTGCAACCGGTGATCGACCACCAGCGCGTCGACCGCGTTCGTCTCCACCACCGCCACTGCCGTGAGCGCCAGCGAATCCGCGCCGCCGGACAGCGCCACCGCGACCGCCTGCTCCTGGTTCTCGCCCGGACCGAACCGGCTCAGCCACTCCCGCACGGCCCTCCGGACCGTGAGCGCGGCGGCGGTCTCTGGCAGGCGGCGCACATCGGCGGCATCGGGCGCAGACCGCCCAGCACCCGGTGGCCCAGTCTCCGATCCGAAGCGCCCGGGTGTCGTTCCTGGCGCACGCCCCATGCGGGCAGCCTACCGACTGACCGCCCTACCCCAGAACCCGTTCGATCCAGCGCTGCGGGTTCTCGATCTCATCGGTGCGGGGCAGGGCGTCCGCCTCGGTCCACACGGTGTTGAACCGCGCCATGCCGACACTGCCGACCACCTCGTCGACGAACTTCTTGCCGCGCACATACTGCGCGACCTTCGCGTCCACGCCGAGCAGGGCGCGCAGCAGGCGTTGCAGTGGGTTGGTCGGACGCCTGCGGCGCTGATCGAAAGCGGTGCGGATCTGCTGGACCGTCGGAACGACCGCGGGACCGACCGCGTCCATGACGTGATCGGCGTGCCCTTCCAGCAGAGTGCCGAGCATGAGCAGGCGGTCGAGCGCCTCACGCTGCGGCGGCGCCTGAGTGGCACGCAGCAGGCCGACCACGCCGCGCGCGGCAGGGTCGTCCGGAACGCCGCCGCGACGACGCTCGCGCAGCTCCTCGACCAGCCGGGAGAGCATCTCGGCCAGCGGCTCGTCGCCGACTTCGCCGAGCACCTCGACGTTGGCGCGCATGTAGTCGGTCAACCAGGGCGCGGAGGAGAACTGCACCCGATGCGTCACCTCGTGCAGGCAGACCCAGAGCCGGAAATCGCTCGGCGACACCCCGAGCGCACGCTCCACCGCCACGATGTTCGGCGCGACCAGCAGCAGGGTGCCGTCGGCCTCCGTGAACGGGTCGTACTGGCCGAGGATCGCGGTCGACAGGAACGCGAGCATCGCGCCTGCCTGGACACCGGCGGGCTTGCCCGCGAACAGCCTGCTTCCAGTGGGCGCGCCACCGGTGCCGGTGAGCTGGGCCATGGAGTCGGCGGCAGCCCTGATCCAGCCCGGCCGGTCGACGATCCTGGCGGCGGGCACCGGGCGGTCGTCCAGCAATCCGCTCACCTCGCGAACCGGCGCTTCGGCGCGTACGGACGCGTCGGCCAGTTCCGCGACGACCTGCTCGGCCGAGTAGCGCGATGTGCGCGGACCCGCAGGCACCAGAGCGGAACCGGTCTTTGCGGCCAGGCGCCAGTCGACCACGCCGGACAGACCCGCACGACCCTTCCGCCGCTCGATCGCGCTTACGGGGCCGGACCCGGCGGTCGGGGAATCTTGCTGGGTCATGGTCAACCACCCGTCATGAGCATCCACAGTTTCGCAGCGTGCCTGCGATCGCGTCCAACGCGGGCCTGCTCACCTCCGGTGGTCGATCGTTCGACATCAGAGCGAAGGTCAGCACCCGCCCATCGGCGTCAAGCACATACCCGACCAACGCGCTGGACACCGACAGAGTTCCGGTCTTGGCCCGGACCCAGCCTGCGCCCTGCCGGTCCCTGGTGACGTATCGGCTGGTCAGCGAGCCGGTTGCACCTGCGACCGGCAGATTGTCCAGCATCGGCGCCAAGGTCGCCGCGATCCGGTCGGTCTCCGGCTTGGCTTTCGTGCCCGCCGGTTGCACCATGGCGGCGCCGCTGGCCTTGGCGGCGGTCGCCACGACTCGGTCGAGCAACCGGGCGGGAATCCGGTCGTCGACCGAAAGCCCGCTGCTGTCGTGCATATCCAAGCCGGTGAGATCGAAACCGGCCGTGCGCAGCGCCGCGCGCACTGCGGCGACCCCGCCGCTGAAGGAAGCCTCGCCTCCGGTCGCCGTCGCGATCTCCCGTCCGATCGCCTCGGCGAGCACGTTGTCGGAGTAGACCATCATGTCGCGCAGCCGATCGCGCAGCGGGGCCGACCGCACGCCGGCGATCTCGGCCGCGCCCTGCGGCGCGACGCCGATCCTGACCAGGGCGGGGTCGAGGCCGAGGTCGGCGGCCAGCCGCCGCCCGGCGTCCAGTGCGGGGGTGGGGGTGCGCGGCGAGTATTCGACGAGCGGTTGCAGGCGGCCGCCATCGATCATCACCGGCTCGATCGGGGCGATCGAGCCCTCCGGAATGTCGATCGGGTCCCAGCCCTGAGCCATGGTCGGGCCGGTGTAGGCGGAGGTGTCGACGACGATGGTGTCCACCGGTCGGCCCGCGGCTTTGATCTGGGCCACCAGATCGGACAGGCGCGGCCCGTTCGGGTAGTAGCCCTTGCCGTCCGGCTGCGCGGTGAGCGTCGGATCGCCGCCGCCGACCAGCACCAATTCGTTCGGCGCCGAACCGGCGACCACCCTGGTGGTCAGCCGGTGCTCGGCGGGCAGCGTGAGCAGAGCGGCCGCGGTGGTGAGAATCTTGGCGGTAGACGAGGGGATCATCGGTTTGCTCGCGTCGCCGCTCCACAGCACCATGGCGCTGTCGGCGTCGGTCACCTGGCCGGCGAACGCGCCGAGGTCCGGGTTGCCGATCACCGGGGCCAGCGCCGCGGCCATCCCGGCGGGACTCGGCGCGGGCGCGTTCGAGCGTGCCGGGCTGACCTGCGGCGACGGCTCGACCGGCGCGGGCGGTGCGGCGATGGTCAGCCTGCCGTGCCGGAATTCGGCGGTCCACGGCCGTATTGTGAAAAGCGCCACCACCACGACCCCGAGTAATACGCCCAGCGTGACCGCTACGCCGATCGATCTGTTGCGCCTGCGCCGGGCAGCCAGCCCACCGATGTTCTCGTTGCCACCAAACACGTCGCCGCCGCTCTCCTGACCGATTCTCGCAGCAGCCGCCTGCCGCACCCATCTCCCCGCCGACCACACTATCCTCGTTGCGCAACCGTTCCCCCGAACAACCTGGCGAGTCGGCACACTCCGCAGCGGCCGAGTCGGCAGTCGCCGAAAAGAAGCCGAGTCGCCGGCTCGGCACCGATGCAATGAAGGAGATGGCGTGGAGTTCGACGTCACCATCGAGATCCCGAAGGGGTCCCGGAACAAGTACGAGGTCGATCACGAGACCGGCCGGGTCCGGCTCGACCGGTTCCTGTACACGTCCATGGTCTATCCCGCCGACTACGGCTACATCGAGAACACCCTCGGCGAGGACGGTGACCCGCTGGACGCGCTGGTCCTGCTGCCCGACTCGGTGTTCCCCGGCGTGATCGTGGAGGCCCGTCCGGTCGCGATGTACAAGATGGTCGACGAGGCGGGCGGCGACGACAAGATCCTGTGCGTGCCCGCGGGCGACCCGCGCTGGGACCACATCCAGGACCTGAAGGACGTCCCGGAGTTCGAACTGGCCGCGATCAAGCACTTCTTCGAGCGCTACAAGGACCTCGAGCCCGGCAAGTACGTCAAGGGTTCGGAGTGGGTCGGCCGCGCCGAGGCCGAGGCCGAGGTCGAGGCTTCCATCCAGCGCCTGAAGGACCAGGGCGGGCACTGAAAGCCAGTACGGCACGAGCGAAGCGGGGAGTCCGGTGAATTCCGGGCTCCCCGCTTCGTCTTCCCGGCCCATCGAGAGCCGAAAGGCGAAAAGGGACATCCGGATACCGGATGCCCCTTCTCAGTGACAGGTGGCTCAGTAGTAGATGTAGAGATCCCAGCCGCTGTAGGTCTCGACGCACTCCCAGTAGTAGCCGCCGGTGCTCGGCGAAATGCCGTCGGCGCGGCAGGCGTCGAAGGTGGCGTAGGTGCCGACGTAGGTGCCGCCGTAGGCGACGTCCTGGTATCCCGGCGCGGCCGAGGCCGAAGCTGCCGTCGACACCCCGGCGACGGCGGCGGTGGCCAGAAGACCAGCGGCGAGGATGGACTTGATACGCATTGTTTGTGCTCCTGAATGCGGGGCGGAATTTCTGACGTCACAGACGTTATGGGCGATCGCTGCCTCGCACAGCCACCCCTAGGGTGACGGGAAGGCAACCCTGGGGCGAATCACCTTGCCCACCCTGCACACGCCGTGTGGTCGGCATGGCGCGCCCGTTCCGGCACGGACGCGCCGTCGAACTCACTTGCCGCGGAACTCGGGCGCGCGTTTCTCGAAGACCGCCTTGATCGCTTCGGTCAAGTCCTCCGAGGGCAGGAATGCGGCATTCCACGCCGAGACGTAGCGCAGGCCCGCGGCGACCTCGTCCTTGCGCCGCTGATCCAGCACATCCTTGACGCCCTGCACGACCAGCGGCGGGTTCGCGGCGATCTCGCGCGCGGTGGCGTGCGCCGCGTCCAGCACCGCCTCCTGATCCGGGAAGACCTCGTTGACCAGGCCGATCCTCTCCGCACGCGCGGCATCGATGTCCTTGGCGGTGTAGGCGAGCTCACGCAGGTGCCCCTCGCCGATGATGCCGGGCAGCCGGTGCAGCGACCCGATGTCGGCGACGATCGCGACCTTGGCCTCGCGCAGGCTGAACTTCGCGTCGGCGCTGGCGTAGCGGATGTCGGCGGCGGCGATGAGGTCCAGCCCACCGCCGATGCACCACCCGGAGATCGCGGCGATCACCGGCTTGCGGCTGTCCGCCACCGCCGTGACCGAAGCCTGCATACCGCGGATCTCGGTCAGGAAGTCGGTGCGCGGCGCGGCCAAGGCCCGATCGGCCAGCAGCGGGCCGAACGTGCCGCTCATCGCGGGCAAGTCGAGACCGTAGGAGAAGTGCTTCCCGGAACCGGTCAGCACGATCGCGCGGACCTCGGGGTCGGTGTCCAGCGCCTGGAAGATCTCCGGCAACTCGCGCCAGAAATCCGGGCCCATCGCATTGCCCTTGCCAGGGCCGGTCAGCGTCACCTGCGCGACGTTGTCCTTCGTTTCGACGGTAAAAGCCTGCCAATCTGTCATTTGTACAGCGTATCGAGAGAAAATGAGATCGGAACTCCGGGCCGGGACCTTCCGGCATGCAGGACGCACCGCGCAAACGTCGCAACGTGTAAATCCTGTGCAAATTAGCAGCAGCGCACTGGTTCCCGGTTCGGCCGAGGCCGGATCATGGTCGAGTCAGCAAACTTTGGATTCATCGGGTTCGGAGGAGATCATGCTGATGCATCGCGGAATCGGCCTCGACCGGTTCAATGAAATGCCGCGTGGCCGCGCGATTCACGCACTGTACGAATGCTGTTACAACGTCACCTGGGCGGCGAAGCTCGCCGATGCTCGCCCCTACCCGGACCGGGACGCGCTGCTCACCAAGGCGGATGCCGAACTCCTCGCCCTCTCCCAACGAGATGTCGAGCGCGCCTTCGAAGCGCTTGTGCACGAGCAGGTCTCATCGCACGACCTGGCCCAGCTCGCGCGGATCACCCGTGCGCGGATCTCCGGGATGCTCGGGCCGGTCGAGGGATATCCGGAATACTGAGCCGGCGCGACTCGCGCGGCGTACCGCCCGCAATCGCTCTACCCTGGTGAGATGCGCAGGTCGTCATTGCCACCGGTCGCCTGCCGGGTCGCCGATACCCTCATCGCCCGAGGCCACCACGGCCTGATCATGGCCCAGCCGGAGCCGACGCACACCGCCACAGACGCCGCCCGAGCGCTGGGCGTCGACGTGGGCGCGATCACGAAATCGCTGGTCTTCCTGCTCGATGACGACCCGGTACTGCTGCTGGTCTCGGGCGCGCACCAGGTCGACCTGGCGAACACCAGCGCGCGCCTGGAGGGCACGCTGACCCGCGCCCCGGCCAAGCTGGTGCGCGAGGTCACCGGTCAGCCGATCGGCGGTGTCGCACCGGTCGGCCATCCGACCAACCTGCCGACCTGGGTGGACAACGCGCTGTCGCGGCATCGCGAACTCTGGGCCGCCGGCGGGCACCCGAACACTATTTTCCGCACGTCGTTCCGGGAGCTGCTGCGGATCACCGCGGGTCTTCCGATCGACGTCGACTGACCGGTGGACGGCCTCCAGCACCACGCGCTCCGCGCCGGCTCGGCGATCCGGCGTAGTTTCGTCCTGTGACAGAAGCACCACGGCCCGAGACGGAACTCCAGGTTCCCGATGATCTGAGCGGCATCACCGCCGAGCAGTATCGCGCCTCCATGCGCCACTACCCCGCGGGCGTCACCGTCGTCACGCTCAGTTCGCCGCGCGGGCCGGTCGGCTTCACCGCCACCTCCTTCGCGTCGCTGTCGCTCGACCCGCCGCTGGTCTCGTTCAACATCGCGCACACGTCCTCCAGCCTGACCGCCATGCTGGACGCCGAATCCGTCGTCATCCACTTCCTCGGCGAACACCAGCAGCACCTGGCCCACCGGTTCTCGCGCGCCGCCGAGGAGCGATTCACCGACCGCTCCCTGTGGACCTCCCTGGACACCGGCGAGCCGGTCCTGCACGGCACCCCCATCTGGCTGCGCACCACCGTGCACCAGCTCATCCCCATCGGCGACCACACCTTCGTCGTCGGCCTGGTCACCCGGGTCCACGACAACACCGACGAAGAGCCCGCCGCGGCCCCGCTCCTGTACTACAACGGCCGCTATTACCGCCCGACGTTGCTGGGCGACTGATGGAATAGGCGGCTGCCTCGCTGCAGCCGCGTACTTGGATCTCGGCGCGACATCAGGCGCCGTCCAAGGCGCCGAATCCGATGTCGACCGGAAAGGGGTCGGTCAGCCGGAGCACCTCCTGGTGGGTCTCGGCCAGCCGGTAGCTGCGGCTCGCCCAGTCGAGGCGGTACTCCTGGATGATCTTCACTGTGCGATCGGCGGCCAGGTGCACGATCAGATAGATCGGGATCCCCTCGTTCGCATACTCCGCGCACTTGTCGACGGTGTCGGTGTACTCCGATCCCGGCGAGACGACCTCCCCCACCAGAAGTACGTCCGCGGTCGTCAGTTTCCGATCGCCGTCGATGCACCGGTACAGCGCGACATCCGGGCGGCGAAACGAGAAGCCCGGGCTCGCCGGACGGCTCCGGACGTAGTACATCTCGAAATCGGTCACCACGCCGGTGCACGGCTCATCGGGGCTCGCCTGCTCCAAAGCGTTCGCCAGCCGCCGGGCCACGTTGTTGTGCTGGAAGGTTCCGCTGCGGCACACGATCACGTGGCCGTCGACCACCTCGATCTGCCGCTGCACATCTTCCGGGAGCGCGTCGTAGCCCTCCTCCGTGATGAGGAGAGCGCCCGGATCGGTGGCCCAGACTGGCAGCATGCTCATAGGTCCACCTCGAGGTCGGGTTGCCGGATACGCCGATACTATCCGGCAACGCCGCTCGGACCGCGTCGTCAGCCGATCAGGCAGGGGGCCGCGCCGGTGGGGGTGGTGGAGGTGAACGGGCGGGTTTCGGGGGTGGGGTTCCACAGGCCGTTCGTAGCGGCGTAGTCCCAGGTTGGGCCGGTGGTCACGAGGGTGGACACGGCGTCGATCAGGCGGTCCACGTCGGCGGACGTGGTGCCGAGGCCGATGCTGGCGCGCAGGGCGCCGTCCAGGCCGAGGCGGGCGAGCAGCGGGTGGGCGCAGAAACGTCCGTCGCGCACGCCGATGCCGTGTTCGGCGGAGAGGTAGGCGGCGACATGACCGGGAGCGAATCCGTCGAACGCGAAGGCGACGATGCCGACCGAGTCGGGGCTGTCGGACCAGATGCGCAGCAGGCGCACGCCCGGGATCGCGGCGAGGCCGTCGCGGAGTCGATCGGCGAGCCGTTTTTCGTGGGCGGCAAGGGTTTCGGCATCGATGGCACAGAGCGCGTCACAAGCGGCGGCCAGCGCGGCGGCGCCGAGCACGTTCGGCGACCCGGCCTCGTGCCGCTGCGGAGCGGGCGCCCACTCGGTCTCGGTAATGCTCACCTCGCGAACCGCCCCGCCGCCGGATAGGTAGGGCTGCGCCGCGTCGAGCCAATCGCGCTTGCCCACCAGCACACCGGCGCCGAAGGGCGCGTACAGCTTGTGGCCGGAGCAGGCCAAGTAGTCGATTCCGATGTCGCGCAGGCTGATCCGCCGGTGCGGCGCCAGCTGGGCCGCGTCGACCAGGATCCGGGCGCCGCACTGGTGCGCGATGGTGGCCAGCCGCTCCAGCGGAAGCACCTCACCGGTGACGTTCGACGCGCCGGTCACCGCGAGCAACGCGGCCGGCTTGCTGCACAACTCGGCGACCAGCCTGCCCACGGTCTCCTCGACGGTGTCGGCCGCCTGCACGACGCGGCGGCCGTGCCTGGTCCACGGGAGGAAGTTCGCGTGGTGCTCGATATCGAGCACCACCGTGTCGCCTGGCACGCAGGACGCGAGCAAATTCAGCGAGTCGGTGGTATTGCGGGTGAACACCACCACCTGGTCGTCGGCGGCGTCGAGGAACTCGGCCACCGATCCGCGGGCGGCCTCGTAGCACTCGGTGGAGATCCGCGAAGCGTAACCCGCGCCGCGGTGCACGCTCGCGTAGAACGGCAGCAGCCGCTGCACGCGGTCGGTGACCTCCACCAACGCCGGCGCGCTCGCCGCGTAGTCGAAGTTGGCGTAGGTCGCCGTTCCGCCCTGCACAAGCGGCACCAGCAGTTCGTCGCCGGAGACCCGGGCTAGTGCGGCACAGGTGCTGTCGACAGCAATAGTCATCACGTGAATCCCGTCGGCTCAGGGACCCGCGATCGCATGATTCGCCGAGTCCGCGCTTGCCGCGCCCGGTTGGGCGTCGGCCGGGTCGTCACCCGGAGCACCCCACCGCGGAGGAGGGTTGCCGACCAGCAAGCCGGGGCTTAGCGCTGGCACTCATGACCTGACCCGAGACTGGCAGAAGCGGCCCGGCGCTGTCAACCGCGTGCCAACCCGAGCCGGCGCATCCCGATCGGGACATGGCAACAGACCCGAGTCCTCGCAAGCACACTCGCGATCCGTATCACTACCTGACCAAGTCCTACGGGCGCCGTTCACAATCGAACCCACATCAACCGAATCGCACTTGCCTCGAATACATCACGCCTCCCGCATCCGTTTTGGCGCAGGCTCGGCGCCCCATCCACGACAAAGCCACAATTGACCAAACGAAGCAAACATGCAGCAGCGCCCCAGAACCCGCAGGAATCAGCGCTCGCCTGTCAGATAACCACAGCGGACCGAACTTTTTCCGGCAGCAAAACCAAGCGTTATCTGTTTGCAGCCAGTGACGCCCCGATTCGAAATCTGTCAGCTAGATGGTCAGCCCTGACGGTCCGCGTTCTCCAGCTAGCAGCGAGCAGCGGAGTCCGATCGCGGTCGCCGCCGATCCGACCGCGCCGGCTCCACCGCCGCTCTCGACCGAAGCGAGACGAGCATCACCTGTTCGAGCAGCGCTGCGGGCGCCGCGGGAACAAACCCAGTACCGTGGACAACTGGCCAATCGGGGCATTTGCCCTTTGGTAACCCCACTATGGCGCGACGACGGAAAGTATGAGGCAGGTCGATGGGAGGTTCGCTGAGCACCATGCTCCGAACAGAGGTCGACGCGCCGGCGCGCCCGTTGTCGCGGGGCGACCGTGCGCCCCAGGCGAGGACGCTGGTCGACATCCTCACCGCTACGGCACTCGCGCATCCCGACACGCCGGCCATCGATGACGGCCAGGTGGTGCTGTCCTACCTCGAACTGGTCGTCGAGGTGGAGAAGACCATGGCCCGCCTCGCCACCGCGGGCGTTCGTCCCGGCGACCGGGTCGGCGTGCGCATGCCGTCCGGTACCCGCGGGCTCTACGTCACCATCCTCGCGATCCTCTACAGCGGCGCCGCCTACGTGCCGGTCGACGCCGACGACCCGGACGAGCGCGCTCAGCTGGTCTTCGGCGAAGCCCAGGTCACCGCGATCGCCACCGCCGACGGCATCGAAACGACAGCCGCCGGTATCCGCGCCGCGGAGCAGCACGAGGGTGCGGACACCTGGTCGACGCTCCCGACCCCGCGAGACGACGCCTGGATCATCTTCACCTCCGGATCGACCGGAACCCCGAAAGGCGTTGCGGTCACGCACCGCAACGCCGCCGCGTTCGTCGATGCCGAAGCCGACCTGTTCCTCCGCGACGCCCCGATCGGCCCCGGCGACCGGGTCCTCGCCGGTCTCTCGGTCGCCTTCGACGCCTCCTGCGAGGAGATGTGGCTGGCCTGGCGCAACGGCGCCTGCCTGGTGCCCGCACCGCGCGAGCTGGTACGAACCGGCGCCGACCTGGGCCCCTGGCTGGTGCGGCGAGAGATCAGCATCGTCTCGACGGTGCCGACCCTGGCGGCGACCTGGCCGGTCGAGGCGCTCGAGGCGGTGCGCCTGCTGATCTTCGGCGGCGAGGCCGTCCCGCCCGAACTCGCCGAACGCCTTGCCGGAGACGGTGATTCGACTCGCGAGGTATGGAACACCTACGGCCCCACCGAGGCCACGGTCGTCGCCTGCGCCGCACAGCTGAACGGCCAGTGGCCGATCCGCATCGGGTTTCCGCTCAACGGCTGGGATCTCGTCGTGGTGGATCAGGCGGGAAACCCGGTGGCGGAGGGCGAATCCGGTGAATTGGTGATCGGCGGGGTCGGCCTGGCGCGCTATCTCGACCCGGTCAAGGACGCGGAGAAGTACGCGCCGCTGCCCTCGGTGGGCTGGGACCGCGCTTACCGCAGCGGTGACCTGGTCCGGAACGACAGTGCGGGCCTGGTCTTCCTGGGCCGCGCCGACGATCAGATCAAGCTCGGCGGCCGCCGCATCGAACTCGGCGAGATCGACAACGCGCTCCAGCATCTTCCCGGGGTCACCGGTGCCGCCGCCGCGATCCGAACCACCCAGGCGGGCAATAAGTTACTAGTCGGCTACCTCACCGGCCCCGGACCGGACTTCGATGCCAAGGCCGCGAGAGCCGTACTCACCGAACAACTTCCGGCCCCGCTGGTCCCCCGGCTCGCGGTGGTCGACGAGCTACCGACTCGCACCTCCGGCAAGGTCGATCGCGACGCGCTGCCGTGGCCGCTACCGGGCGCCGCGGAGGACGACGACGACAACGACCTGACCGGCACTGCGCAGTGGGTTGCCGGACTGTGGGATTCGATTCTGGGCGGAGAGGTCGGCGATATCGACGCCGACTTCTTCGAATTGGGCGGCGGCTCGCTCGCGGCCGCACAGCTGGTCACCGCCCTGCGCGAACGCTATCCGCAGATCGCCGTCGCCGATGTCTACGACCACCCGCGCCTCGGCGCGCTGGCCGACCTGCTGGAACAGACCACGCCCGCGGTGGCCGTCGCCGAACGGGCGGTACGCCCGACGCCGCCGGGCGCGCAGGCGGCGCAGGTGCTCGCCACCATCCCGCTGACCACGCTCACCGGCCTGCAGTGGCTCACCTGGCTGGCGATCGTCGGCAATATCGCGGCTTGGTCCGGCTCGCTGCCGTGGCTGCCGCAGCTGTCCTGGTGGTGGACGCTGGTCGCGTTCGCACTGTTCATCTCACCGCCCGGCCGCATGGCGATCTGTGTGGCGGGCGCACGGCTGCTGCTGCGCGGCGTCCGGCCGGGCCGCTATCCGCGCGGTGGCTCGGTGCATCTGCGCCTGTGGGCGGCCGTCCGCCTGTCCGAGGCCAGCGGCGCCGAGAACCTCTCCGGCGCACCGTGGATGGTGCCGTTCGCGCGGGCGCTCGGCGCGAAGATCGGCGAGGGTGTCGACCTGCACACCCTGCCGCCGGTGACCGGCATGCTGGAACTCGGCGACGGATGCAGCGTCGAGCCGGAGGTCGATCTGTCCGGTTATTGGATCGACGGCGACGTGGTGCACCTGGGCCCGATCACCATCGGGCCCGGCGCGGTGGTCGGCTCGCGCTCGATCCTGCTGCCCGGTACCAGGATCGGCAAGAACGCCGAGGTGGCGCCGGGCTCCGCGGTGTCGGGCAAGGTGAAGGCGGAACAGGAGTGGGCGGGGTCGCCCGCGGTGAAAATCGGCAAGGCGCAGCACCGCTGGCCGCCGCAGACCCCCGAGCGGGCCCGGCACTGGGTCGGCATCTTCGGCGTCACATCGATGGCGTTGGCCGCCATGCCGATTCTGGGCCTCGGCGCGGGCGGAGCGTTCGTCGCCTGGTTCGTCCGCGATACCCGGACGCTCGGGGAGGGCGTTGTCCGCGCCTTCGCGATCCTTCCCGTCGCGACCCTGCTCAGCCTCGGCCTGTACGCGGCGGCGACCATCGTCGCGGTCCGGCTGCTGAGCATCGGCCTGACCGAGGGCTACCACCCGGTGCGCAGCCGCGTCGGCTGGCAGGCGTGGGCCACCGAGCGACTGCTGGATTCCGCACGCACCTTCCTGTTCCCGCTGTACGCGAGCCTGCTCACGCCGTTGTGGCTGCGCCTGCTCGGCGCGAAGGTCGGCAAGAGCGTCGAGGCGTCCACGGTGCTGTTGCTGCCGAAGTTCACCACCGTGGCCGACGGCGCCTTCCTGGCCGACGACACCATGATCGCGGGTTACGAACTCGGCGGCGGCTGGCTGCGCATCGGCGAGGCCAAGGTGGGCAAGCGCGCTTTTCTCGGCAACTCCGGGATGACCGCCCCCGGCCGCCGCGTCCCCAAGAACGGGCTGGTCGCGGTGCTGTCGGCGGCGCCGTCCAAAGCGAAGGCGGGCTCGTCCTGGCTGGGCAGCCCGCCGGTCCGGCTGCGCCGGACGGCGGAGAACACCGACACCGCACGGACCTTCGACCCGCCCGCCCGCCTGCGCATCGCCCGCGCCGTCGTCGAAACCTGCCGGCTCTTCCCGGTGCTGGTGACTTTCGCCATCGGACTCGGCGTGCTGTGCACGCTGGCCTGGCTCGCGCAAACGTTCGGCCACCTGGCCGCCGGGCTGCTCAGCGGTGTGGTGCTGCTGACCGCCGGTGCCGTCGCGGGCGCGAGCGCGGTCGCCGCCAAATGGTTGCTGGTTGGGCGGATCGGCACCGAGGAACACCCGCTGTGGAGTTCGTTCGTGTGGCGCAACGAGGTCTCCGACACCTTCGTGGAAACGGTTGCCGCGCCGTGGTTCGCCCGCGCGGCGACCGGTACGCCCGTACTGAATCTGTGGCTTCGCGGGCTCGGCGCGACCATCGGCCGCGGGGTATGGTGCGAGTCCTACTGGCTACCGGAGGCGGACCTGGTGACTCTCGGCGACGGCGCGACCGTCGAACGCGGCTGCGTGGTGCAGACCCATCTGTTCCACGATCGGATCATGGCCATGGACAGCGTCACCCTTGGCGCCGGGGCCACCCTCGGGCCGCACTGCGTCGCGCTCCCCGCCTCGGCTATCGGCGACGGCGCGACCATCGGCCCGGCCTCGCTGGTCATGCGCGGTGACACCGTGCCCGCGTCGACGCGCTGGTGGGGCAACCCGATCGCCCCCTGGTTCACAGGCGACCCCGGAGCGAGCTGATGGCGGGCAAGTTCTACGAAGCCCCCATCGATGAGTACCTACCGCAGAACGGCAATCGCGGGTACCGGGTCTCACGATACGAACTGGAGCTGAGCTATCGGGTCGCTGGTAACCGGCTCACCGGACGCGCCACGATCACCGCGGTGACCACCGCTACTCACCCGCGGTTCGCGCTCGACCTCGCCCAAGCGCTCACCGTCGCGAAGGTGTTCGTCAACGGAACCAAGGCCGCCAAATTCACCCATCAGCACGGCAAATTGGTGATCACCCCGCAGCAGCGGATCCCGGCGGGCGGCGCGCTGTCGGTGGTGGTGCTGTACGGCGGTATCCCGAAGCCGGTGCGCGGACCATGGGGCGAGGTCGGCTGGGAGGAGCTCACCGAGGGCGCGCTCGTGGCCAGCCAGCCCAATGGCGCGGCTTCCTGGTTTCCCTGTGACGACCACCCGAGTTCCAAAGCGAGCTACCGGATTTCGATCACCACCGATTCGCCGTACTACGCACTGGCCAACGGCACCCTGCTGCGCAAGCAGACCAAGGCCAGCCAGACCACCTGGGTCTACGAGCAGCCCGAGCCGATGCCGAGCTACCTGGCGACCATCCAGATCGGCCACTACCGCAAGCATCGCATCGGTTCCGTACACGCTCCGGTGCCGATGCAGGCCATCCTTCCGGCCCGACTGCGCGCGAACTTCGACCACGACTTCGCCCGGCAGCCGAAGATGCTCGAGGTCTTCACCGAGAAGTTCGGCCCCTACCCGTTCGAGGGCTACACGGTGGTCGTCACCGACGACGAGCTGGAGATCCCGATCGAGGCGCAGGGCATCTCCATCTTCGGCGCCAACCACTGCGACGGCCGCCGCGGCGCCGAGCGGCTGGTCGCACACGAGCTGGCCCATCAGTGGTTCGGCAACAGCTTGACCATCCGGCAGTGGCGCGATATCTGGCTGCACGAAGGTTTCGCCTGCTACGCGGAATGGATCTGGTCCGAAGCGGCGGGCGGGCCCACCGCCGACCAGTTGGCGCGCGCCGCGCGGCACAATCTGTCCCGCCAGCCGCAGGACATCGTCGTCGGCGACCCAGGACCGCGGCGCATGTTCGACGACCGCGTCTACAAACGCGGCGCGCTGACCTTGCACGCGCTACGCCTCGAGCTCGGCGACTCGACGTTCTTCAACCTGCTGCGCGAGTGGACCATCCGCTACCGCCACTCCTCGGTGACCACGGAGGAATTCACCGACCTCGCGGGACACTACAGCCTCGTGCCGCTGCGGCCGCTGTGGGAAAGCTGGCTGCTCGCCGAACCGCTGCCCCAGCTGCCGCCGCACGGCGGCGCGTCGATCGCCTGATCAGAACACCAGATAGCGCGCGGCGAGTTCTTCGACGAGCGGATCGTCCTCCGCGACGTTCGCCAGCGCGTCGAGATCGGTCTCCACGGCGATCAGCCGCGGGTCGTCGTGCTCGGTGTCGAGGGGTCCGTCCTCGGCGAGCTGGCGCAGCAACTTCTCCTGCACCCTTGTCTTCAGCGAGTCGTTCATATTTGGAACTTGCCTCCACGCATGGCGGCTACACCGGTGTAAGCATGGTTCCCCACGGCGTATTGCGCAGCACGGTGTAGACCGCCAGCAATCCGAAAAATGTCCACATGGTGGTCCGGCTGATCGACGGCAGGCGCATCGCCTGGCCGCGCCAGGCCCGGATGGTCCAGTCCGTCACCCACACCGCGAACGCGAGCACCAGGGGAATCGCGAGCAGATTGCTGTGCAGGGCATCGACGATCTGGCCGTCGGTGAGGTTGTGCACGGCGCGCATGCCGCCGCAGCCGGGGCAGTACCAACCGGTCAGCGCGTAGACCGGGCAAGTGCCGTAGGAGCCTTCGACATGGGGATCGCGCAGGTGCAACAACACGCCGACACCCACGCCGACACCGGCCACCAGGAGCGGCAGTGCCGCTCCGCGCCAGCCGGTCCGCTGCTCGGTCTCCGTACTCCGCTCGGCCTCCGCGGCGGTCGCGGATCCGTCCGCGGCTGCAGCGGATCCCGGGGCAGTGTGCGCGATGTCCACAGCATCAACCGTAGCCGTGTTCGTCGCGCCGCGCCCAGCTACTCCGGCTGGGCGAAACGCAGCACGTTGCCGGATGGGTCGACCAGCTCGAACCCCGGCCCACCGGGGCCGTCCTCGGGGCTGCCCGGTTCGGCGTAGCCATAGCTCTTGCCCGCCAACTCCGCCTGCCAGGCGAACACGTCGTCCACCGCGATCCATACGACGCTGCCGGGCGTGCCGTCGCCCTGATGCTCGCTGAGATGAATCGTCGCTCCGGCCCGTGAGATCTGCGCGTACAGCGGGAACCCAGCGCCGAAGCGGTGCTCCCAGTCGACGGCGAAACCCAAGCAGTCCCGATAGAACTCGAAGGTCCGCGCGACATCGAACATGCGCAGCACGGGTATCGGCGGTTCGAAACGGATCTCCTTGTTGACCACGCCGTGATTGTGGCACCGGGGGGCGGACAAGATCGGTGCCGAAATGATCTTTTGATCGGAGTGAATTCGGGGTACTTCTTAGTACAAGCCAGGAATTCCGTCATCGAGCGCTTGCACTAGCAAGCACCCTTGCTTGCACTGTACGGTGACGGAGGACACAAAGGAGTGCTCGATGCTGGTGAAGTCGATGAGGACGCTGGCGGACGCGCGCAATGGCGCGCTGACCGCTGCTTACCGTGCCGGACTGCGGTCTCGCACCTTCCGGACGGCGTCTCTGAACGCCCCCACCGCCCCATGTGCGGTCATCCCGGTCACTACGAAGGACAGCGCCCGCCTCCGCGTGCACGCCTACGGTCCCGCCGATGCCGACGTCATCGTCCTCATCCACGGCTGGAGCTGCAGCATCGAGTACTGGAATCCGCAGATCAACGCCTTCGCCGACCGATATCGAGTGGTGTGCTACGACCAGCGCGGCCACGGCGCGAGCGAACTCGGCAAGACCACCCCGGGCAAGGAAACGATGGCCGACGACTTGGCGGCCGTCCTGTCCGCCACGCTGCGCCCAGGCCGGCGCGCGGTGCTCGTCGGGCACAGCATGGGCGGAATCACCGTGCAGGCGTGGGCTTCCGCCTACCCGGAGCAGGTGCGGCGGCAGGCCGCCGCGGCCGTGCTGCTGAACACCAGCTCGGGCAACATCCGCTACGACACCGATCTGCTCCCGCTGCTGAACAAGCCGCTGACTTTGGCCGACCGGCCGCTCACCGTACTCGGCGCCACCGTACGGATGCCGATAATCGTGGCCGAGACCCTGCTCACCGCCCCGGTGCCGCTGCCGGGTGGTTGGCCGGCCAGCGCGCTGCTCAAAGCGCGCATCATGACCGAGCAGGCCACCGCGGACCAAGTCGAGTTCGCCCTCGGCATCGTGCGGTCCTGCCGACCGCTCACCCGCGGCAGGCACGCCGCGGCGCTCGCCGACATCGATCTCGCCGAGGCTGCCGCGTCGCTTACGGTGCCAACCACGGTGATCGCGGGCCTGCACGATCGATTGCTGCCCGAGCGCATGTCGCGCCGCATCGCAAATGCGCTCCGCGACACCGGTCATCTCGCCGCGTACCACGTATGGCCGACTGGGCACCTGGGAAATATCGAAGCCGCAGACCGCTTCAACGCGGAATTGGCGAGCATCGCCGAGCGCGTCCACCTGCGTTCCGTAGCAGCCGGCTGATCCACCGCCGCGCGCTGGACGGAAGACGTTCTCCTGGGCCGGTCAACGGCGCCCGGCCCAGGAGTAACGGCTTGCGTCCCTTCGGCTTACCCCCATCCCACACCCGCGCCCACTCGCGGTAGCCCTCCCCATGGACGGCAAGACGCGGACGCCGAACTTCGCCACGCTGGTTAACATTCTGCGAATCGCGAGCGAAACATGGGCAGACAGTTCGGCCCCTATGACAGAGCGGAGCAGCGGTGAAGGGCTATCGCGGAATAACGGCAGTGGCTTTGGCCGCTGGGGCACTCGCGCTGACCGCCCCGACCTCGTCCGCGCTTCCCGTCGGCGTCACACCGGCACGCACGCTCTGCGGAGGCGGCGGTACCGGCATCGGAATGATTGCGGCGCAGTACGATCCCGCGCGCAACTCCTCCGAGAATCCAACGTTATGGATCCGTCCGGAGTTCGTCTTCGCCCCCGACTCGCCAGGCGCGTCCTGCGGCGCGGAGGTCACGGTGTATTGGCGGAACTCCGACACCGGCGAGTTCGGCGGTCTCCCACCGGTCTGGCTCGGCGACGACACGCCATCCGGCGAGAACGTCCACGGCAATTGGGTGCCGATCACCATCCCGTCGGGTCTCGGCCGAGCCGAAGTGCTGATCGCGACCGATTACCCACACGTCCCCGGCAAGGGAACATTCGTCGTCACGTAGTCCGCGCGGGTCGTAGATTTCCTCCCCCTTGGCGCATCGCCGGTCCGGGCTTGGGAATGAATGCGGTGGTCGAGCGGTAGAACAACCTATGAAGCTCGACGATGACGCTCGCGCACTCATCGGTTCCGGTGCCGACGCAACGCTGGTCACCATCAACCCCGACGGCAGCCCTCAGGTATCCGTCGTCTGGGTGGCCCTGCAATCCACGCCGGACGGCGACGAGCTGGTCACCGCTCACCTCGGCGTCTACCGGAAGATCCGCAACGTCCGCCGCGACCCGCGCGTCGCGGTCACCATCCTCTCCCCCGAACGCGGCGAGGTGATGCGCCCGTACTTGTCGATCACCGGCACCGCCCGCGTCGTCGAGGGCGGCGCCCCCGAGCTGCTCACCGAACTCGCCAAGACCCTGGCCAGCCCGACGGCGAAGTTCCCGCCGGAAGACGCTCCGCCCGGCTACCTCACCCGCATCCGCATCGACAAGGTCGGCGGCATCGGCCCCTGGGCATCCTGACGACACGTCCCACATGACTCCCGGCACCGAACGAATCCGGGCGACATAGCCGCAGACTCTTGACTCGTTCCAGAAAACGGACAAGACTTCCTTGCGTGGCAACAGCCTCGGAGTTCCAGCAAATGCTGCGCGGAGTTTCGCTGCGTGTGACCCGTCTCCGGGTCGCCGTGCTGAGCGCGGTGCACGACCACCCGCACGCCGACACGGATTCGATCATCCGCGCCGTGCGGTCCGGGCTGCCCGAGGTGTCCCATCAGACGGTGTACGACTCGTTGAACGCGCTCACCGCCGCAGGCCTGGTCCGGCGTATTCAGCCGTCCGGTTCCGTGGCACGTTACGAGTCGCGGGTCGGCGACAACCACCACCACGTCGTTTGCCGGGCATGCGGGGTGATCGCCGACGTCGACTGCGCCGTCGGCGAGGCCCCCTGTCTGACCGCGTCCGATGATCACGGGTTCTCGATCGACGAGGCCGAGGTCATCTACTGGGGCCTGTGTCCCGACTGTGTAGAAGTACAGGCTTCTCTACCGCATCCGTGATCGCAGCCCATCACTCATTCAGGAAGGAATGCTGTGTCATCCGATAGCCGCCCACCCAATCCTGACACCAGAACTCAGAGCGCGAGCGAGAGCGAGAACCCGGCCATCCCATCCCCGACGGCGAAGACGGAGCATCGCCCTCGCAGCAACAAGGACTGGTGGCCGGAGCAGATCGATGTCTCGCTGCTGCACGCCCACTCGTCCAAGGCCAACCCGCTGGGCGAGGACTTCGACTACCCCGAAGAGTTCAAGAAACTCGACGTCGATGCCCTCAAGGCCGACGTCGCGGCAGTCATGACCAACTCGCAAGACTGGTGGCCCGCCGACTACGGCCACTACGGCGGCCTGTTCATCCGGATGAGCTGGCATGCCGCGGGTACCTATCGCATCGCCGACGGCCGCGGCGGTGGAGGTCAGGGCGCCCAGCGCTTCGCGCCGCTCAACAGCTGGCCGGACAACGCCAATCTGGACAAGGCTCGCCGGCTGCTGTGGCCGGTCAAACAGAAGTACGGCAACAAGATCTCCTGGGCCGACCTGCTCGTGTTCGCAGGCAACGTGGCCTTGGAGTCGATGGGCTTCAAGACCTTCGGCTTCGGTTTCGGCCGCCCGGACATCTGGGAGCCGGAAGAGGTCTTCTGGGGTCCGGAGGACACCTGGCTCGGCGACGAGCGCTACAGCGGCGACCGCGAACTGGCGAAGCCGCTCGGCGCGGTCCAGATGGGCCTGATCTACGTGAACCCGGAAGGCCCCAATGGTCAACCGGATCCGCTGGCCGCTGCCCGCGATATCCGCGAGACGTTCGGCCGCATGGCGATGAACGACGAGGAGACCGTCGCACTGATCGTCGGCGGCCACAGCTTCGGTAAGACCCACGGTGCCGGCGATGCCGACCTGGTCGGCGCCGAACCGGAAGCCGCCCCGCTCGAGCAGCAGGGCCTCGGCTGGAAGAGCGCCTACGGCACCGGCAAAGGTAAGGACGCCATCACCAGCGGCCTGGAGGTCGTCTGGACCGCCACCCCCACCAAGTGGGGCAACGGCTTCCTGCAAAACCTGTACGGCTACGAGTGGGAGCTGACCAAGAGCCCCGCCGGGGCATGGCAGTGGAAGCCGAAGGATGGCGCCGGAGAGGGTGCCATCCCTGACCCGTTCGGTGGGCCCGCGCGAACCCCGACCATGCTCACCACGGACCTGGCGCTGCGGGAAGACCCGATCTACCGGGAGATCACCCACCGCTGGCTGGATCACCCGGAAGAGCTGTCCGAGGCGTTCGCCAAGGCGTGGTACAAGCTGCTGCACCGCGACATGGGGCCGGTCAGCCGCTATCTCGGGCCGTGGGTTCCCGAGCCGCAACTGTGGCAGGATCCGGTTCCCGACGTCGACCACGAATTGATCGACGAGCAGGACATCGCGGCACTGAAGAGCAAGGTCCTCGAGTCCGGCCTGTCCATCGCGCAGCTGGTCAAGACCGCGTGGTCGTCGGCGGCCAGCTTCCGCAGCACCGACAAGCGCGGCGGCGCCAACGGCGCTCGGATCCGGCTGGAGCCGCAGAAGAACTGGGAGGTCAACGAGCCTGCTGAGCTGGACAAAGTGCTGCCGGTGCTGGAGCAGATCCAGCAGAACTTCAACAGCTCGGCCTCCGGCGGCAAGAAGGTCTCGCTTGCCGACCTGATCATCCTGGCCGGGTCCGCGGCCGTCGAGAAGGCGGCCAGGGACGCGGGGCACGACCTCACGGTGCCGTTCGCGCCGGGGCGGACGGACGCGACGCAGGAGAACACCGATGTGGAGTCGTTCGCGGTGCTCGAACCGCGGGCCGACGGGTTCCGTAACTACGTGCGGACCGGCGAGAAGGCTCCGCTGGAGCGCCTGCTGCTCGACCGGGCGTACATGCTGGACTTGACCGCTCCGGAGCTGACGGTGCTCATCGGCGGCCTGCGCGCCTTGGGCGCCAACTACGGCGGCACCGAACACGGTGTGTTCACCGACCGGCCCGGCGTGTTGACGAACGACTTCTTCGTCAACCTCCTCGACCTGAACACGGAGTGGAAGCCGTCCGAGTCGGCGGAGAACGTCTACGAAGGCTTCGACCGGCCCTCCGGCCAGGCCAAGTGGACAGCCACCGCCAACGACCTCATCTTCGGGTCGCACTCGGTGCTGCGAGCGCTGGCCGAGGTGTATGCGCAGCATGACGCCAAGGAAAGGTTCGTGAACGACTTCGTCGCCGCGTGGGTCAAGGTGGTCAACAACGACCGGTTCGACCTCGCCTGATCTGATCGATGAGTTCCAGGCCGGCCCTTCGGGGCCGGCCTGGATACGTTCGGAGTTCGGCGACATGTGGCTGGCACTGGCGCCACGCGCCGGTTGGTAATCGAATTCTCCGACACGCCCTCGATGTTTTACCGGCAGAATTCGGGGCCCTGGTTCATAAGTACCAGCTTGATGATGGTGCATACGAGCCCCGTCGTACCGCTCGCCGAGCCGCTGTCGCCGGCGTCCACCAAGGACGCGGACGGAGT
Source organism: Nocardia amamiensis (assembly GCF_015477605.1). Lineage (GTDB taxonomy): Bacteria > Actinomycetota > Actinomycetes > Mycobacteriales > Mycobacteriaceae > Nocardia > Nocardia amamiensis_A. The sequence goes on along the minus strand of NZ_JADLQX010000014.1, from coordinate 23,176 downwards.
GGGCTGCGGAATCTCGGCCTGCGCGGTCGCAGCGGGTGACAGCACAGCGACGGTCAACAGCGCGCCGATGGTGAGCCGAGTGATTCGAGTCATGCCGAATCTGCCTTTCTCTCTTGAGTTTTCGGTCCGCTGAGGCGTACCGCTAGGACCATCGTCGGCTCTACTTCGGCCGTTACCGTGGTGTTACTCAGCGCTGCCGTTCGAGCGTCATCAACTTCGAGCCACGCCGCTGGGTCGCGCGGACAGCCTGCCGGGCTGCCGCTGTGAACGCATTGAAGCCGTTGTCACCAACGTGGCAAGACGTGGGGCAGCGTGATGCGGTGGCGAGGGGTTGGACGGATTGTTCCGGGACCAAGCGTGTCGAAGCCGGCACCGGTGCGGAAACCAGGAAAAAGATGGAGCCGCCTGGGGGAATCGAACCCCCGACCTTTTCATTACGAGTGAAGCGCTCTACCGACTGAGCTAAGGCGGCGTGCCTTTCGGCCAAGCGAGTCTATCGTCTCGGGGCCGGATCGCGAAAACGGGTGGTCATGGGGTCACCTGGACTGGGCCGCGATCAGGGCTGCGGCCATGGCGGCGAGGGCGAAGCGGGGTTTGACGTTCAGGTCGAGCGCCGTACGGCAGGCGAGGACGGCCTCGATGGACTGGAGCAGGCCCTCGGGCCGCACGCGGGCGGCCAGGTCGTGGATCTGGTCGGACAGGTCGGGGTGGGTGAGCGCGATGCCGGAATCGCGGCGGGCGGCGCCGAACCGGACGGCGAGCGCGTCGCGGTAGACGCCCGCCACGTCGATCAGGGCGCGATCGAGGGCGTCGCGGCCGGTGCGGGTGGCGCGGGATTTCTGCCGTCGCTCCAAGTCCTTCAATACGCCGGCGGAACCACGGGTGGCACTCGCCGCGCCTTTTCCGGTGCCGCCCGCGCCCAGCGCCGTGGCGAGCTCCTCCCGTTCGCGTTCGTCGCGGGCCGCGCTCATCTGCTTGGCCTCGTCGTCGGCCGCGCGCACCAGTTCGTCAGCGGCGGCGTAGGCAGCTCCCGGCTTGCCGACGGCGGCGACCAACGCCAGTGCCCGCTGGCGGCGGGCACGCGCCTCTTCGTCGGTGGCGAGCCTGCGGGCCCGCCCGACGTGCCCGCCACTGATGGAGGCGGCCCAGGTCGCGGTCTTCTCGTCGAGCTTGTCGCGTTCCAGGAGCACCCGAGCGATGGCGGGCACCGACGGCGTAACCAGGTGCACATGCCTGCACCGGGAGCGCAGCGTGATCGAGATGTCCTCCGGATCCACCGAGGGCGCGCACAGCAGGAACACCGTCCGGTCCGGCGGCTCCTCGACCACCTTGAGCAGCACGTTGCCCGCCGCCTCGGTCAACCGGTCGGCGTCCTCGATCACCACCACCTGCCAGCGGCCGGTACTCGGCCTGCGCGCGGCGACCTGCACGATCTCGCGCATCTCCTTGGTACTGATGCTCAATCCCTCGGGCACCACCCGGCGCACGTCGCCGTGCGTGCCCGCCATGGTGGTGGTGCAGGCGTGGCAGCTGCCGCACCCGGGAGCCTGCGGGTCGGTGCATTGCAATGCCGCCGCGAAGCACAGCGCCGCAACAGATCTGCCGGACCCCGGCGGGCCGGTGAACAACCACGAATGGGTCATCGCGCCATCGATCACGCCCGCGCGCGCCGCGACGGCGGCAGCCGTCAACTCGGACTCCACCGCCTCCTGGCCGACCAACCGATCGAAGACACCCGCCACGCCGTACACCCTAGCCGCCTGCACCGACACCGCCGCCGGGCGTCGGCGCATCGGAACCGCGAGCTAGGCGGCGCGCTGCCGCGTACTGTTCGCGCCGTCCAGCGCCTCGCGGATGATGTCGGCGTGCCCGGAATGGTGCGCGATCTCCCGCAGAATGTGCAGGACGGTATAGCGCACGGACTGCCAGATCCGCTCCGGCGTCCACGGCGCCGTCGGCGTGGGAATCGAGCTGTCGAGGCTGTCCACCGAACGGATCAGCTCGGCCGTTGCCGCGGCGACTCCGTCCCAGGTGGCCAGCAACCCGGACACAGTCTCGTCGGACGCCATGACGTACTCACCCTCGAACTTCGAGACGTCCAGTTCCGCGTGCTCGTCCCGGTGCACGATCACCGAGGTCCAGTGCCGTTCGCAGTTGATCAGGTGATGCAGTAGACCGCCGAGGGTCAGTTCGCTCACGGTGGTCCGCCGCCGCGCCTGCTCCTCATCGATCCCGCGCAGGGTGATGCGGAAAAGCTCGCGCTGGTCGGCGAGCATCGCGATCAGATCCTCGCGTTCCTGTTCGGTACTCACGGCGCTCACACTACGGCCGAAGACGAGCGTCGGGCACTCACGCCTTCCCGACGCCGGTCTTCTTCGCCGCCGCCTTCTGCGCCGTGGTCTTCTTGGCGACCGTCTTGGTGGTGGTCGCCTTCTTGGCGGCCGTCTTCTTCGCCGCTGTCTTCTTGGCGGGGGCCTTCTTCGCCGCTGTCTTCTTGGCGGCCTTCTTCACCGGCCCGCGTGCCCGCCGATCGGCGAGCAGCTCCATAGCCCGCTCCGGGGTGATCGACTCGATCTCGTCGCCCTTGCGCAGCGTCGCGTTGGTCTCGCCGTCGGTGACGTACGGGCCGAAGCGGCCGTCCTTGATCACCATCGGCTTGCCGGTGGCCGAGTCGGTGCCGAGCTCACGCAGCGGGGCCGAGTTCGAAGCCTGCCGTCCGCGGCGCTTGGGCTCCGAGTAGATCTTCAGGGCCTCCTCCAGCGTCACGGTGAAGATCTGGTCCTCGGTGTTCAGCGACCGCGAATCGGTGCCCTTCTTCAGATACGGGCCGTACCGCCCGTTCTGCGCTGTGATCTCCTCGCCGTTGGCCGGGTCGGTGCCGACCACACGCGGCAGGGACAACAACTTGAGCGCGTCGTCGAGCGTGATGGTGGCCAGTTCCATGGATTTGAAGAGCGATCCGGTGCGCGGCTTCGGTGCGGCGGCCTTCTTCGCGTTCTTCTTCGCGGGCTCCTGCCCCTCCTCGACCTGCGGCTCGGGCAGGATCTCGGTCACGTACGGCCCGAAACGACCTTCCTTGGCGACGATCTCGTGCCCGGTCTCGGGGTCCACGCCGAGCGCACGGCCTTCCTGCGGCGTCGCGAACAGCTTCTCGGCGACCTCGGGGGTCAGCTCGTCCGGCGGGAGATCGTCCGGCAGATTGGCTCGCTGCGAGACCGAATCGCCTTCCGGATCATCGGGATTCGGGACCATCCGCTCCAGGTACGGCCCGTACTTCCCGACCCGGACCACGACGTCGCGTCCGTCGGCGTCACTGAACAGCTTGATGGAGTTGATCTCTCGGGCATCGATGTCGTCGAGCCGGTCGCCGACCATCCTCTTCAGCCCGCCCGAGCGCGCGACCGAACCCTCGACGCCGTGATCGCCGCCGAAGTAGAAGCTGGACAACCAGTTCCCGCGCTGTTCGCGTCCACCAGCGATGGCGTCGAGATCGTCCTCCATGGCCGCGGTGAAATCGAAGTCGACCAGGCGGCCGAAATGTTCTTCCAGCAGGCCGATCACAGCGAACGCCACCCAGGACGGCACCAGTGCGCTGCCGCGCTTGTACACGTACCCGCGGTCGAGAATCGTCTTGATGATCGACGCATACGTCGACGGACGACCGATGCCGAGTTCTTCGAGCGTCTTGATCAGCGACGCCTCGGTGTAGCGGGCGGGCGGATTCGTGGTGTGCCCGTCGGGGTTCAGCTCGACCGCGGTGACCGCTTGGCCCTGCTCCAGGGCGGGAAGCCGGGATTCGGCATCGTCGGACTGACCGCCCGTCTCCTCGTCCACGCTCTCCACATAGGCCTTGAGGAAGCCAGGGAAGGTGATGGTGCGACCGGAGGCGGAGAACACGCACTCCTCGCCGGTACCGGCGACGCCGGTGATGCGCAGGGTCAGCGTGGTGCCCTTGGCGTCGGCCATCTGCGAGGCGACGGTGCGCTGCCAGATCAGCTCATACAGGCGGAACTCGTCGTTGTCCAAGCGCGAGTGCAGCTGCCCGGGCGTGGCGAACGTATCGCCCGCCGGGCGGATCGCCTCGTGCGCCTCCTGGGCGTTCTTCACCTTGCGGTTGTATTGCCGCGCGGTCGGGTGCACGTACTCGGCGCCGTAGAGCTGGGTCGCCTGCGAACGGGCCGCGGCGATGGCCGACTCCGACAGCGTGGTCGAGTCGGTGCGCATGTAGGTGATGTAGCCGTTCTCGTACAACCGCTGCGCGACCCGCATGGTCCGCTCGGAGCTGAAACGAAGCTTCCGCCCCGCCTCCTGCTGCAGCGTCGAGGTCATGAACGGCGGATACGGCTTGCGGCTGTACGGCTTGGCCTCCGCGGAGGAAACCACCAGGTCGGCCCCGTCCAGCGCCTCGGCGAGCCGCCGTGCGTAGCCTTCGTTCAGCACCACCACGCCGTTGGTGGCCTTGAGCTGGCCGTCCGGACCGAAATCCCGCCCGGTAGCGACCCTGGCGCCGTCGACGGTGACCAACCGGGCCCCGAAGGTCCTCGGATTGGTCGTCTCGCCTCCCTCGCCGGTGCCGGCGTCCAGCTTGGCGGCGATGTCCCAGTACTCGGCGGAGCGGAACGACATCCGCTCGCGCTCACGCTGCACGATCACCCGGGTGGCCACCGACTGCACGCGGCCCGCCGACAGCCGTGGCATGACCTTCTTCCACAGCACCGGGCTGACCTCGTAGCCGTACAGCCGGTCCAGGATACGGCGGGTCTCCTGGGCGTCGACCAGGTCGCTGTCGAGCTCGCGGGTGTCCGCCGCGGCGGCCTGGATGGCGGGCTCGGTGATCTCGTGGAACACCATCCGCCGGACCGGCACCTTCGGCTTGAGCGTCTCCAGCAGGTGCCAGGCGATGGCCTCGCCCTCGCGGTCGGGGTCGGTGGCCAGGTAGAGCTCGTCAGCGTCCTTCAGCAGGCTCTTGAGCTCGGTGACCTTGGCCTTCTTGTCCGGGCTCACGACGTAGATGGGCTCGAAATCATTGTCGACGTCCACGCCGAGACGCGCCCAGGACTGCCCTTTGTACTTGGCCGGGACATCGGCCGCGCCCCGCGGCAGGTCCCGGATATGACCGACCGACGCCTCGACCGTGTAGTTGCGACCGAGGTACGGCGCGATCTTGCGGGCCTTGGTCGGGGACTCGACGATCACGAGACGACGCAGGGGACGGCCCTGGTCGGCTGCACCGCGGTCTCGTGTTGCCACCGGCGAATACACCTTTCCTGATCGACCCGCGCTGCGTTGTTTCCGCTGTGCGCGGCTGGGGGTAAGCGGCTGCGACGGCTGTACGTCGCCACCAGACACGTTTATACCGTGACGCCGCGTGTGGTCGAGTGCTTCCGACTCGAACCACTGAGGGTACGCGCGTCAGTTCGAACCAGTATGCCCTGTCTTTTCGCCACCTCTGCGCGGCGGCGTGCTCGACGGGCGTTCCGCCCAGTTCGCGCGGGCCGTGTCTACCCCAGCAGATATAGCTCGTCCCCCACCCCGTTTCCGGCGGTGAGGGACGAGCGGTGGATCTTGCGCCGCTCAGCTGAGCGCACGCACTCCGGTGGCCTGCGGGCCCTTCGTGCCCTGGCCGACCTCGAATTCGACCTTCTGGTTCTCCTCGAGGGTGCGGAAGCCCGAACCCTGGATCTCGGAGTAGTGGACGAAGACGTCAGCGGAGCCGTCCTCGGGCGCGATGAAGCCGAACCCCTTCTCCGCGTTGAACCACTTCACAGTTCCCTGTGCCATTCTGTTCCTTCTCTTTTCTTACCGGAACGGCGGACAACTGGGTTCGTCCACCGGGTCCGTTCCGACCGCTGTACTGTTGGTTCCCCCTGCAGGAAAGCACCAAGCACACCGTTCGCAACATCGATCCTGCTGACGGTTTGGACTTTGGATCCGTCCCTCGAACACAGAAGCTTGCGACCAGGAACCAGTGAACCATGTCTCCGGGCAATTCAACAGTCGAGTTACCGACAATTTGCAAAAAAGTTGATCTTGCGAATGCGCAGGTGAGGGACACAATGGCGGAATCCGGACTTGCAGTTCGTTTGCCTTCTGATAACCGAGTCGACGTTCGGCAATCCAGCTGTGACCCAGGTCGCTATTGGGTATCGAAATGGCAGGTGGCGCTTCCCGGACGCACACGTTTCACACTTTCCGAGCGTGTTGCGGGGATCGGCTCGTGAATCCAGCGGGCTCGGCGCCCCGCGCGCAGCCGCGAACCGACCTCGGCTACGGCGCATCGTTGCTGAATCGTGTCCTAGCCGGAGTGCCGCACGAGGACCCCAGGCTGACCCATGTCGTCGAGTTGCCGCCCCGGGCAGCCGATCGCACCGCCTGGCCCGCATGGGTATCGCCGGAAGTGATCACCGCGTTGCGCGACGCGGGCGTCGACGCGCCCTGGAGTCATCAGGCCGAGACGGCGGGCCTGGCTTTCGAAGGCAAACACGTGGTCGTGAGCACCGGTACCGCGTCGGGCAAGTCGCTCGGGTACCAGCTTCCGGTGCTCACGACGCTGCAAACGGATCCGAAAGCCACCGCGCTGTACCTGGCCCCCACGAAGGCGCTCGGCGCCGATCAACTGCGTGCCGTCGGGGAACTGACCCACGAAGGTCCGCTGCGGGATATCCATCCAGCCACCTACGACGGCGATACGCCGGCCGAGATCCGGCAGTGGGTGCGCGCCAACGCGCGATGGATTTTCACCAATCCCGACATGCTTCACCTGGGCATACTGCGGTCACACCAACGCTGGGCACGCGTGCTGCGCCGGCTGCGCTATGTGGTCGTGGACGAGTGCCATGCGTATCGCGGGATCTTCGGCTCGCACGTCGCCCTGGTGCTGCGCAGACTGCGGCGCATCGCCGCGCGATACGGCGCCGATCCGGTGTTCGTGCTGTGCTCGGCGACCACGGCGGAACCAGCGGCGGCCGCGTCCCGGCTGATCGGCGCGCCCTGTACGGCGGTCACGCGAGACGGCTCACCACAGGGTCCGCGCACCGTCGCGCTCTGGGAACCGCCGCTTCTCACCGCGGTGACCGGCGAGAACGGCGCTCCGGTGCGCAGGGGTGCCACCGCGGAGGCGGCGCGGATCATGGCGGACCTGGTGGCCGAAGGGGCGCGGACCTTGACCTTCGTCCGCTCGCGCCGAGCCGCCGAGCAGACCGCGATCGATGCCAGGAGGCTGTTGGCCGAAGTCGATCCCGACCTCGCCGCACGTGTGGCGTCCTATCGCGCGGGCTACCTGGCGGAGGACCGGCGCGACTTGGAGGCAGCGTTGTCGGACGGGTCGCTGCTGGGTGCTGCTACGACCAACGCACTGGAACTCGGCGTCGATATCGCGGGGCTGGATGCCGTGGTCATCTCGGGTTTTCCCGGTACGGTCGCATCGTTCTGGCAGCAGGCCGGGCGGGCGGGACGGCGTACCCAGGGATCGCTGGTCGTGCTCGTGGCGCGGGATGACCCACTCGACACCTACCTGGTCCACCACCCGGACGCGCTGCTGGACAAACCGGTCGAGGCCACCATCACCGATCCGCGCAATCCCTACGTGCTCGGTCCGCAACTGCTGTGCGCCGCGTTGGAACTGCCGCTCACCGATACCGAGGTGGACGAGTTCGGCGCGCGTGAAGTACTGCCCGATCTGACCGCGAAAGGGCTGATCAGACGGCGCGGGGACCAGGAAAGCGCGCGATGGTATGTCACCGCGGAGACGCAGCCGCACGACGCGGTCGACGTCCGAGGTGGCATCGGCACGCCGGTGGCCATCGTGGACGGCGAGACCGGCAGGCTGCTGGGCACCGCCGACGCGGGACGGGCACAGGCAACGCTGCACCAGGGCGCCGTCCACCTGCACCAGGGTGAGACATACGTGGTCGACGAGCTGGACCTCCAAGATGGCGTGGCCTTCGTGCACGCGGCGGAACCGGGTTGGACCACCAGCGCCAGGCAGACGACCTCGATCACCATCGACGCGATGACCGAACACCACCGCCACGGTCACGTGACGACCGCTCTGGCGCAGGTACGGGTCACCAGTCAGGTGATCGGCTACCTGCGCACGCTGGCCACCGGCGAAGTGCTCGACCTCGTGGAACTCGATCTGCCCCCGCGAACTCTCCCCACCAGGGCGGTCATGTACACGGTGACACCGGAGTTGTTGGCCCTGGCGGGCATCGAGCCCCAGGACGCCCCAGGCGCGCTGCACGCGGCCGAGCACGCGGCGATCGGCCTGTTGCCGCTGGTGGCGACCTGCGACCGTTGGGACATCGGCGGCGTCTCCACTGCCGAGCATCCGGACACCGGGCTACCCACGGTCTTCGTCTACGACGGCCAAGCGGGTGGAGCCGGTTTCGCCGAGCGGGGGTTCGCCCAGCTGGGGTGGTGGCTCTCGGCAACCCTCGCGGCCATCGAGTCCTGCGGATGCACCGCAGGCTGCCCGTCCTGCGTCCAATCCCCCAAGTGCGGTAATGGGAACCACCCGCTGGACAAGGCCGGCGCGGCACGCCTGCTCACCGCGGTACTGGCCGCACTGTCCGACGGTGACGGCGCCTCCCTCGATTCGTGACGATGCGGAATCCGGCATGTGATCGCTTGTCCAGGTTGCTAGGGCGCCGACAGGGAACACTGGGACACCTCCCAGTGGCGTGGGGTGGCGCCACCCCGGAGAATAAAAAGGAATGAATTCATGTTAACTAGGCTATTGCCACATCATTCGTTGCGTACATGCGCATTCATTCGTTTTCCATATCCGGAGCACCATGGCGAATTCCGGGAGCCGGTTTTTGACCGGCCGGTAGAATTCCGGTTTCCGCCACCCTAAGCGACGCCCGGGCGGTTGTGTATCGAACTCTTCAGTCTTCAACTGGTCCGGCTCTAGCGATCGCTGCGACACTCCGATCGCCATACAGACCTATTGGTACATTCGTTTCGACTGTGACAGTCATGTCCCACTCCGCGGCTGTACAGATCCGGATCCGTGTCCCCATTCGCCGCGCCACCTCATCGGCCTCGGCGCACGCCACATCCACTCCCTGCACCAATGCGCTCGCCGCGGCCAGCGCCGCCATATCCGCCGCGGCCTGCGCACGATGTCGCGCCACCACGACGGCGCCCACGTGCGCGATCAACAGGGTGGCGCCGATCAGCGCCACCAACGCCGAGCCGGCGAACACGGTCGCTACGCCGTCCTCACCATGAACTGCCTCCACGAACCTGCGCCAGGCCCAGCGCCCGGTCCGGTCGACGGCTTCACGATGGGCCCGCCAACAGCGCCGAAATCCATGATCGGCATCACCTGGGTGCTTCCGCTCACAGTGACTCGCTCCTTCCCCGCTGGACGCAGCCGTAGGCCGGACCGAGGACTTCGCAGTCACGGTGCGGTACCCGGTTCGAGGGTCGTGACTGCCTCGGCGCGGAGCGTGAGCAGCGGTAGAAGGGGAGTTCGGGCGGAGACGACAGCGACCGCACGGGTGCCCTCGGTGCGGAGAGCGATGTCGGCCGCCCGCGGGGCGATCCGCCGGGCCGCGGGTACGGCATTGCCGTGATCGCCCCGCGCGGCCAGACGCGCCGCCTCACGTGCGGCGTCGACACAGCGGACCTGCGTCGACGCCGCCAGCAAGGCACCGAGACACAGCACGACGGTGGCGACCACCGCGGTCAGCGCGAGCGCCGCCTCGACTGTCACCGCCCCTCGGTCGTCACTCGGCCTCGGCCGGCCGCGGTGGTCTCGGCCGCCGATGACGCCGCCTACACCGACGTGTTGAGCGCCCGATCGATGATCTTCGTCAGCGCGTTGACGATGCTGTCGCCCGTCACCACGCCGTAGAGCACCGCACCGAACGCCGCCGCCGCGATCGTGCCGATCGCGTACTCCGCGGTGCTCATGCCGTCCTCGGCGACCAACGCCTGCACCGCTCGCCCGCGCAGGCCCGTATATATAGCCTTCAGCCGCTTGCCGCCGGACCTCGTCATCCACTCGATACGCACCCGATTCCCCTCTCATTCCGGCCCGTGCGGCCGCTCCGCACGAGCACGCTTCCTTGGACGCACCGGGCACCGTGATCCCACGCCACCGCCCCGAACCCAGCTGACGCATCCGAATCCACGCCGCTGTGGCGGACGAACGCGTTGCCTCCGAGCGGGTGCTCGGCGGGATCACAGCAGACCGCCGCCGAGTACCCGGCCCGCCAAGCCGATGACCACAGGCACGATGCCGAGGCAGGCGAATGCCGGAAGGAAGCACAAGCCCAGCGGTCCGCCGATCAGGACGCCTGCGCGTTCCGCCTTCGCGGCGGCCGCGTCTTCGACCGTCGCCCTGCGCTGTCCGGCCAGCTCGCCGACCGCGACCGCCAGCGACGCACCGGAGCGAGCCGAACGGCGCGCCATCCGGGCCAGTGACTCGATCTCGTCGGGCCCTCGACGCCCAGATCCATCCCGGGCGACCTGTTCCCAGGCAGTGGCCGCGTCCGCGCCCAGTGCGAGCAGATCCGCCGCCCGCCGCAGTGCTCCGCCCAGCGGTTCCGGCGCCTCGGGCGCCACCGCCCGTGCCGCATCCGCCATCGGCAGACCGGCTCGCAGGCACGCGGCGAGCAGGTCGAAGACCGAGGCGGCGGCCAACGGATCGGCGTTCCGTCCTCCACTCGACTCCTCGACTCGCCCGGTGACCGGCTGGCGCAGAGCACGCCAACGCCGGCCGACCGCCACTCGCCCCGGCAGCAGTGCCAAGGCGATCGCCGACAACAGCAGCGGCGCCACCGTCTCCGTCGTCACTGTCATCCCAACCTTCCCTTCCCGGAGCGGCTGCGTGAAAACCCCGCACGCACCGCATGACCGGCTGCTGTCCTGTTCTCACGCCAGCACCTTTCGTGTAATGACATCGGTCCACAGCAACCCGGCACAGGCCAGCCCGGCGCCAAGGGGAAGCAGCACTTGGCCTGCGGATGAGGCGAAGAGAACATGCAGGGGAGAAGCGCCCATCATCTGGCCGAGCGCGATACCGAGACATGGCAGGCAGGCCAGAACCGCGGCGGTCGCGCGGGCACCGGCCAGCGCGGCGGTGGTGCGGCCGTGCAACCGCATGCGCTCTGCGAGATCCGTACGAGTTGCGGACAGCAACTCGGCCAGCGCCAGACCGTGCTCCTCGGCGATCTGCCAGGCGCCCGCGACACGGGCCAGTTCCGCCGCGACGAGGGACTCCGGTCTCCGCAGCCCCTCGGCCGCGGACCCGCCGAGCCGACTGCGTGCGGCGCCGACGGCGAAGACGCGTGCCGACTCGCCGTGCACCTCGCGTGCCGCGACCTCGGCGGCCGTACTCGGATGGGCGCCTACCCGCAACTCACCGATGACGGCTTCCAACGCCCCGAGGAGGTGGTCGCGCTCGGCGTTCCTGCGCCGGTCGCGCGCAGACCTGCGGACCCGCAGCGCCAGCGTCCCCGCGATCATGCTCGCCGCGAGAAAAGGGCCCGGCCCCAGAACGACGAGCACGGCTACAACGCCTGCGATGGCACCAGCGCGGGCCATGGTGCTCCACGCTGGCCTTCGACGCTCGCCTCGTGCGCTGAATATCCGGACGAACCGGCGCCGTGATCCAGGCGCCGGAGCCGCGACCAGCGCCAATGCGAGTAACACCATCGCCGCACTCATCGGTCGAGCCGTTCGGCGAGCAGGCGGGACAGGTCGGCAGCGGCGGGAGCCTTACCCGTGAAGTGCCATGCGGGCGTAATGCGCACCCGGCCACCGTCGGTGCGATGCACCAGACCGATCTCGCGCAGTCCCCGTGTACCGTCGGGTCGGCGGTGCACATGAAGGACGACTTGGACCGCGGCGGCGAGTTGGCTGTGCAGGGCTGCGCGGTCCATTCCACCCAACGCGGCAAGTGCCTCTAGGCGCGCGGGAACTTCCCGCGGCGAGTTGGCGTGCACGGTGCCCGCGCCGCCGTCGTGACCGGTGTTCAACGCGGTCAGCAGGTCGACGACCTCAGCGCCTCTGACCTCGCCGACCACGATTCGGTCCGGACGCATACGCAGTGCCTGGCGGACCAGATCGCGCACGGTGACCGCACCGACGCCCTCGACATTCGCGGTCCTGGCGACCAGGCGGACGACATGGGGATGCGGCGGTGCGAGCTCGGCGGCGTCTTCGACACAGATGATCCGCTCGGTCGGATGCACCGTCGCCAGCAGGCCGGACAGGAGTGTCGTCTTACCCGCCCCGGTGCCGCCGACCACCAAGAAAGCCAGCCGTGCCCGAACGATGCTCTCCAGCAAGAGCTTTGCCTCCGCCGACACCGCACCCGCCGCGGCGAGCGCGTCCAATCCCTGCGTAGCCGGGCGAAGTACGCGCAGCGAAAGGCAGGTGCCGCCATGGGCGACCGGCGCGAGTACCGCGTGCATGCGGACACCGAACGAATCGCCCAGCGCCGCACCAGTTCCGGACAGCCGGCCGTCCACCCAAGGTTGCGCGTCGTCGAGCCGCCGCCCCGCCGACAGCGCCAAGCGCTGCGCGAGCCGCCGGACCGCGGCCTCGTCGGGGAACGTGATGGAAGTCTGCTCCAGTCCACGCCCGCGATCGATCCACACCGCGTCGGGGCCGGTCACCAGCACGTCCGCGACGTCCGGATCGTGCAGCAACGGTTCTAGCACGCCCGCGCCGGTCATCTCGGTCTGCAACAACCGCAGCGCCCGCAGCAGATCGGTGTCGCCGAGCACCCCGCCTGCCTCGGCCCGGATCGCCGCGGCGACCTGCGCCGGATCCGGGTCACCCGTCTCGGCGGCCAGCCGCTCGCGCACTCGATCCAGCAGCTCACCCGTCAGTAACGCATTCATGCCTCCACCTCGCTGCCGCTCGGCTCCGGCATGACTGCGAACGCAGCCGTGCCCATTGGTCGCTCGCTTCGCTCACTCATGCCTCCACCTCGCTGCCGCTCGGCTCCGGCATGACTGCGAACGCAGCCGTGCCCATTGGTCGCTCGCTTCGCTCACTCATGCCTCCACCTCGCTGCCGCTCACACCCATAACCACCTCGTTCACCGTCGCTGCCCGGCTGGTGCGCTGAGCACACCGAGGACCGCGTCGGCGGCATCGCGCAGTGGTCCCCGCCGGCGCATCGAGACCGCGCCACGCTCCAGCCGGTGCGCAAGCCCGGTTTGGGCGCGGACGGCGGCGAGCAAGGGGATGTCGAGAACTTCGGCGACTTCGTCTCCGCGTAGCCCTCCGGGCGCCGGCCCACGAACGATCAAGCCCTGGTTCGGGTTTCGCCGCGCGATGTGGGCGGAGACCGCTTCGGCGGCGGCGACCGCCCGCAGCCGGGCCGGAACGACCAGCACGACGAGATCCGCCGCGTCGAGCATCTGGTCGGCATGCGGTCCGCGCTCACCCGAAATGTCGCAAACTACGAAATCGCCTGCGGCACGGCCTGCTTCGAGCACAGCGCGGACACCAGCCGCGCCGAGTTCGCGTGGCAACCGCCCCGCACCACATCGAGCGCAGGACAGCACGGCAAGGCCGGGCGCGGCGGCAGGCAGCGCGCCGTGCAGGGCGGCCGCAGACACCCGTCCGTCCTCGACGACCAGGTCGGGCCAGCGCAAGCCCGCTGTCGTCTCGATGCCGAGGAGCAGGTCGAGCCCTCCTCCGAAGGGGGCGCCGTCGACCAGCAAGGTCTCTCGCCGGAACGTCTCGGCCGCAGCGCGCAGCGCGACCGCGACGGCCAGGGTGGACGCCCCAGCCCCGCCGCCCGCCCCGGCGACGGCGACGACCACCCCATCGCCCGCACGCTGCTCGCCATACTCAGCAAACATCTCGATGAGCCCCACCGCGGAGCCCGGCAGAGCGATAACCCGCTCCGCGCCGACCGATGCCGCGACCTGCCAATCGAGCAAACCTGGCTCACCGTCGGTTACCAGCACCACCCCGGTTCGGCGCAGATACCCGCCCGCAGCCGCGTCTCGCGCGGCATCGGTGTCGAGGATCACCAATGCCGCGCCGGTCCAGGCATGCCTTCCGACGGGTTGCGACGGCTCGTCGAGATTCCTTTCGGCGGCGGCCGCGACGCGCCGGACTTCGTCACGCAAGCGTGCGTCGTGGATCAGCACGAGGGCAGGCGGTGTGCCACCTGGCGCCGAGTGGTCGAGATTCATGCAGGTCAGCGTGGCTGAATACGGCCGGGCAAAGAAGGGGGTCCGTGCCGAATGTGGATAACTCACGGGCTGTGGACAACTTCTCGAGCCACGCTGCCGAACGAATCGTCCCGGAAATAGAGGACGGCCCCAGCCGGGGGGGGAGGAGGCTGGGGCCGTCGGGTTCAGCCCCGGGGGGTCGGGCTGAACGCGCCTGGACCATGTCCAGGTGCCAGCAATACTACACCCAATCCCCGGCCACGACGCAAGTCCGGCATCAGAGAACTTTGTGCCTACCCAAGCCCCGGCGTCTGCGGGGCAAACCCCGCGGCAGCATCGCCCACCTCGCCCCTTACCAACGAGGACACCCCTGCCGAAGGGACGCAGCTGGATGAAATCAATCCGCAGGCGTGCTGGCGAGCCACGACAAGAGGCACTAAGACTCGAGGCCGCCGCTTATGCGCCCGGCCGAGCCAAGTCGAGGTCGCCGCCTATTCTGGTCGGGTGGACAACCCACCCACCGCAGGCGGCCGCGTCGCCGCCTTCTTCGATCTGGACAAGACCGTGATCGCGAAATCGAGCACGTTCGTGTTCAGCAAGCCCTTCTACGCGCAGGGGCTCTTGAACCGCCGCGCCGTGCTGGAGAGCAGCTACGCCCACTTCCTGTTCCTGCTGTCCGGGGCCGACCACGATCAGATGGAGCGGATGCGCGCCCACCTGACCAGCATGTGCGCGGGCTGGGACGTCGAGCAGGTGAAATCCATTGTGGGTGAGACACTGCACGAACTGGTCGAGCCCCTGATCTACGCGGAGGCGGCCGACCTGATCGCCGACCACAAGATCCGGGGGCACGATGTGGTGATCGTGTCGGCCTCCGGCGAGGAGATCGTCGCCCCGATCGCCGAAGCGCTCGGCGCCTCGCATACCGCCGCTACCCAGATGGTGGTGGCGGACGGCAAGTACACCGGCGATGTGGAGTTCTACTGCTACGGCGAGGGCAAGGTGGCCGCGATCGAAAAACTCGCCGCCAGTGAGGGTTACGACCTGTCGCGGTGCTACGCCTACTCCGACTCGATCACCGATCTTCCGCTGCTCGGCGCGGTAGGGCACCCGACCGCGGTCAATCCGGACCGCAATCTGCGCCGCGAGGCCACCGCGCGCGGCTGGCCCGTTCTGACCTTCTCCAACCCCGTGTCGCTGTGGTCGCGCTTCCAGGCGCCGTCGTCCACCACGCTCGCTGCGACGGCCGTGGTCGGTGTGAGTGCGGTACTGGCCGGCGCGATCAGCTATCGGATGCTGCGCCGTCGCCGCTGAGATCTGAGCGTTCGGGTGCCGCCTCGCGCGGGGCGCCAGGCCCTCGCCATCAGCTTCGCCGACTTAGCACATGAGGCGAAGGACCAGGCATTTTAACCGCGAAACGCCGAGAAACACGTCGTTTGTTCAATGCCATTCGAACCCTTGATGTGAATGCAGTCACAGTGTAGAAAGGTAACTACGGAAGGGCGGAAGGCCTAGGCAATACCGGAAGAGAAGGGATTGCCTCCCGACCCTCCTTCCCAGCACGGACACCAGGCACCCACGCGGAGCACGCCGCGACAAGGGCAGAAGCGTTGTGGGCCTGCGAAATCCGGGTATTCGACGGCGAGGGCCTCGCACAGGTTGCGGGGATGAACCGGCGATGTCCGGATGGTCGCCGAGGCCGCAGAACACAACCCACCCAGCACGCTTGGTAACCCGGTAGTCCGTGCTAGCGGGCGGTGAGGTCGACAGACAACGCCGCCCGCTTTGACGTGTCGGGGGCCGCGGTTATCCCACCGCCGAGTCGGCGATCGATGTGGCCTCGCGCGCTCCGTCCTCGAAGGCCCCGCAGCAGAAGATCACCCAGCCGCCCACGGCTTCCGGATCGCCGGTCCCGAACCCGTACGCGGCGTCCAGATAGGCCTGGCGCCTGCGCAACCAGAACACCTCCGGTACGCCGAGACTGTGTGGGTCCAGCCCACTGGACACGGCGACCAGGCGTGAGGCCGCCCGCGCGACTACACCGTCCGCCGTCCCGAACGGTCGCAGCGCCAATAGCTCACCGTGTACCACCGCGGCGATCACCGGTGCCGGCGCTCGTGAGCCGAGCGCTGTTTGCGCCAGCAGATCCAGCCGCTGCGCCACACCCGGCTCGTCGCGCGGCCTGCCGAGCGATTCCTCTGCCGAGACCAGATCCGCGGCGGCGAGCAGATGCAGCCGCGCCAGCGCCTGCAGCGGCGCCCGCTGCCAGGTGCCTGCCAGGTTCCGCAATGCGTCCCCGTCCAACGCCTGCCCGACCCGCAACGAACCGGCCAGGATCGGATCGGCCACGCGGCCGTCGGCGGGGAGTTCGGTGCTGCCACCGTCGATGGCGGCCGAGGAACGGGCCGCGCGCACCGCGGCCTCGGCTGCCGTGGTCGGCCACCCACGGCGGTTCGCCTTGTGCCGATGCACCTCGGCGAGCGCGTCGCGGGCACGGTCGGCCGCGTCCCGGACACCCGGTAGATCGGCGAGGGGCTGTAGCGGATCGGTCACGGCATACGAGGCTACTTGCCTGTTCCGGGACCGATCCCCCCGCCTGATGCCCCTTACCCTGCGAGCAGGGCCCGCCCCGGAATCGCGTCGAGCAGGTTGCGGGTGTACTCCTGGCTCGGGTTGTCGAACACCTCGTCGGTGGCAGCCGCCTCGACCACCTTGCCGTGCTGCATGACCAGCACGTCGTCGGCGATCTGCCGGACGACCGCCAGATCGTGGGTGATGAACAGATACGTCAGCCCCAACTCGGCCTGCAACTCACCGAGCAGCCGCAGGATCTGCGCCTGCACCAGCACGTCGAGTGCGGACACCGCCTCGTCGCACACCACCACCTCCGGCCGCAGCGCCAGCGCCCGAGCGACGGCCACCCGCTGACGCTGCCCCCCGGACAGCTCGTTCGGGTAGCGCCGCAGCACGCTGGACGGCAGCGCGACCTTGTCGAGCAGTTCCCGGACGGTCGCCTCGCGCTCCTCGGGCGTGCCGATCCGGTGGGTGCGCAGGGGCTCCTCGATGGTGCGGTAGATGGTGTACATCGGGTCGAGCGAGCCGTAGGGGTCCTGGAAGACCGGCTGCACCCGGCGCCGGAAGGCGAAGGCGCCCTTGCGATCCAGTGTGGCGACCTCGTTGCCGTCGAAGGTGACCGATCCGGAGGTCGGGGCGAGCAGCCCGAGAACCATCCGCGCCACTGTCGTCTTGCCCGACCCGGATTCGCCGACGATCGCCGTGGTCGAACCGCGGCGTAGCCGGAACGACACGTCGTCCACCGCGACGAATTCAGTCGATTTCCACGGTGCGCGGTCGCGGATGCGGAACGTCTTGGTCAGGTGCTCGGCCACGACCACATCGTCCGGAACCACCGAGAGCTCGGCATCGGCCGCCGCGACCTGCCCGGCCACCCGCACGGCCTGCGCCCGGATCTCGGCCCGCTGCCGCAGCGACGACCGCCGATGCGCGGCCAGCGATGGCGCCGAGCTCACCAGCCGCTTGGTGTACTGGTGCTGGGGATCGCGCAGGATCCGCAAAGCCGGGCCGGATTCCACCACCCGCCCGCGATACATCACCACCAAGTGCTCGGCGCGCTCTGCCGCGAGTCCGAGATCGTGGGTGATCAGCAGCACCGCCGTGCCGAGTTCGGTGGTGAGCCGATCGAGATGGTCGAGGATCTGCCGCTGCACGGTCACGTCCAGCGCGGAGGTCGGCTCGTCGGCGAGGAGCAGTTTGGGACGGCAGGCCAAGCCGATCGCGATCAGCGCGCGCTGGCGCATGCCACCGGAGAATTCGTGCGGATACTGGTTCACCCGGCGTTCGGCATCGGGCATGCCCGCTTCCTCGAGCAGTTCCACGGCTCGCTTGTCCGCGGCCCTGCCCTTCGCGATGCCGTTGGCCTCCAGGGTCTCGCGGATCTGGAAACCGATTTTCCAGACCGGATTCAGATTCGACATCGGGTCCTGCGGCACGAAACCGATGCCGCTGCCGCGGACGGCGACGATGTCTCGTTTCGACGCCGCGGTGAGATTCTTGCCATCGAACCGGATCGATCCGGAGGTGACCCGCCCCGTTCCCGGCAGCAGATCGATGATGGCGTGGGCGGTGGTCGATTTGCCCGAGCCCGATTCGCCGACGATGGCCACGGTCTGGCCCGCATACACCGAGAGGCTCACGTCCCGGACCGCGGGCACGTGCTTGCCGTCGGCGGTGAAACCCACGTTCAGGTCGGCGATCTCGAGCAGCGGCTCGCCCTCTTTCATCGCTTCCTCGCCTTCGGATCGAGGGCGTCACGCACCGCGTCGCCCAGCATGATGAAGCTCAGCACGGTCAGCGCCAGAGCCGTCGCGGGATAGAAGAGGATCGCCGAGGTGCGGATCTCCTTCTGCCCAGTGGCGATATCAGCGCCCCAGGACACCACCGTGCGTGGCAATCCGACGCCGAGGTAGGACAGTGTCGCCTCGGTGACGATGAAAACGCCCAGCCACAGCGTGGTGACCACGATCAGCGGCCCCGCCGCGTTCGGCAGCACATGGCGTAGCAGCGTCTGGAGCCGGGACACGCCCAACGCCTGCGCCGCCGTGACGTAGTCGCTGTTCTTCGCCTGGATCACCGCGCTGCGGGCGATCCGCGCGGCCTGCGGCCAGGTGAACGAGGCGAGGATGACGATGACGGTCCAGATCGTGCGGGCATCCAGCAGCTGCATGATGACGATGGCGGCCAGCATCAGCGGTATCGCGTAGAAGATCTCGGCGACCCGGGATACGAACGAATCCAGCGGGCCGCCGTAGAAGCCCGACAGCGCCCCGAGCGTGCCGCCGATCAGCACGAAGAGCATGGTCGCGCCGACTCCGGCCAGCACGGAAGCCCGTGCGCCATAAATGGTCCGGGCGTAGATGTCGCACCCCTGCTTGTCGAAGCCGAAGGGGTGGCCCGCGCTGCGCGGGTCCATGCTGAAGTCGCCGTTGCAGTAGCGCGGATCCTGGCCGGTGAACCAGCCCGGCCAGATCACCACGATCAGCACAAGCACGATCAGCACCGCCGCGGCGATGAAGATCGGATTGCGCCGCAGTTGTCGCCACGCGTCGCGCCAAATGCTGGTGGGCGCGCCGGAATCCACCACGGCGTCGGTGGCGAGCACCTCGACCTCGTCCGGGGGAGCGACGAAGTGCTCCTGGCCGCGGCGCTCCTGGCCGCCGCCCGTGGTCGGGTCAGGCATAGCGAATCCTCGGATCGAGTGCGGCGTAGAGCAGGTCGACGACCAGGTTGGTGATCAGGAAGATGACGATCAGCACCGTGACGAAGGAGACCACCGTCGGCGGCTCGCCCCGGGTGATCGCCTGATAGAGCGTGCCGCCGACGCCGGGAATGTTGAAGATCCCCTCGGTGACGATCGCGCCGCCCATCAGGGCGCCGAGATCGGCGCCGAGGAAAGTGATCACCGGGATCATCGAATTGCGCAGGATATGCACAGTCACCACGCGGCGTCTGCCGAGCCCCTTGGCCGTCGCGGTGCGGACGTAGTCGGCGGACATGTTCTCCGCCACCGAGTTCCGCGTCAGCCGCAGCACGTAG
This sequence comes from Nocardia amamiensis, assembly GCF_015477605.1. Taxonomy (GTDB): domain Bacteria; phylum Actinomycetota; class Actinomycetes; order Mycobacteriales; family Mycobacteriaceae; genus Nocardia; species Nocardia amamiensis_A. Next base: position 3,414 of record NZ_JADLQX010000014.1, on the reverse strand, counting down.
GCGAACGAGAGCGATCCGAGCACGAACGCCGGAACCAGCAGTTCACCGAGCGTCGCCCGCCCGGAGACGGTCACCGGCGCGATTCCCCATTTCACGCCGAGCAGGAATTGCGCCAGAAATCCCACCACGAAGACCGGAACCGCGATGACGATCAGGCTGATCACCAGCATCGTGGAATCGAACAGCTTGCCTTTGCGCAGCCCGGCGATCAGCCCGAACGCGATGCCGAACACGGACTCGACGAGCACCGCCAGCAACGCGAGTTTGATCGTGATCGGGAACGCGCGCGCGAGTTCGTCCCGCACCGGCCTGCCGGAGAAGGCCGTTCCGAAGTCCAGCGTGACGATGCCCTTCAGATACAGCAGATACTGCACGAGGAACGGCTCGTCGAGGTGGTAGCGCGCCCGCAGCTGCGCCTCCACCGCGGGCGTCATCGGCTTGTCACCGGCAAGCGCGTGGATCGGGTCGCCGGGAACGAGGAACACCAGGGCATAGATGAGCAGCGTCGCCCCGAGGAAGACGGGGACCATCTGAAGCAGACGCCGCAGGACGTACCAGGCCATTTCGCCTCCTGGGTCAGCGCTGCCCGCGCCGGAGGCGACGCAGGGCGGCGAGCGGCTACTTCTCGATGTTCTCGAAGTCGAACAGGCCGTTCCAGGCCAGTTCGGCCCTCCGCACCCGGTCCGACCGGCCCGCGGCGGCCACGTAGTCCAACACCGGGATGTCCGCCATGTCCCTGATCAAAAGGCCTTGGGCCTGCGCGATGATCTTGTAGGACTCGTCCTGGGTCGGCGCGGCCTGGGCGGCGTCGAGCAGGCGGTCGACTTCGGGGTTGTTGTAGTCGACGTTGTTGGTTTCGGAGTAGCTGTAGTACTGCGAGGTGAGGAACTGCAGCATGGTCGGGTAGTCACCCTGCCAGCCGTAGCGGAACGCCTTGTTGATCGTGTGCGCGTTGATTTCGTCGCGGATGTTCTTGAATGTCGGGTACGGCGTGCCGACGGCGTCGATACCCAGGGTGTTCTTCACGCTGTTCGCCACGGCCTCGACCCAAGCTTGGTGACCGCCGTCGGAGTTGTAGGCGATCTCGTAGCGGCCCGACCAGGGCGTGATCGCGTCCGCCTGCGCCCACAGCTTCTTGGCCTCGTCCGGGTTGTACTTCAGCACCTCCGAGCCGGGCAGGTTCGGGTCGAACCCGGGCAGGGTGCTCGCGGTGAAGTCGCGCGCCGGAATCCGGGTGCCGTGGAAGATGTTCTCGGCGATCTGCTGTCGGTTGATCGCCATCGAGATCGCTCTGCGCCGCAACAGCCCTTCCTGGCCGGAGAAGTGCGGCACGTTGGACTGGACGCCGATGTGCTGGTTCTGCGCGGTGGGCTTGGTGATCGCGCGGTCGCCGAGATCCTGGTGATAGGACGTGAGCGCGCTGTCGGGCACCGTGTCGAGCGCGTCGAGGTTGCCCGCTTGCAGATCCGCGTACGCCGTGTCGTAGGACTGGTACATCACGAAACGCAGACCCTTGTTCTTGGCCGGGCGACCACCTGGGTAGTCCGGGTTGGGCACCAGATCGATCTTGACGTTGTGCTCCCACGCCCCCGTGCGCGCGAACTTGTAGGGGCCGTTGCCGATCGGGTTCTCACCGAACGCTTTCATGTCCTTGAACGCGGCCTCCGGCAACGGGTAGAACGGCGCGTACCCGAGCCCGGTCTCGAAGTCGATCGAGGGGGCCTTCAGCTCGATGGTGAACGTGCGGTCATCGATCACCTTCAGCCCCGACATCGTCTGTGCGCTGGGCTTTTCCGCGGACACCTCGTCGAAACCGAGGATCGGGTTGAACACATAGCTCTGCAGCTGTGCGTTGGTGCCGAGCGCGCCGTAGTTCCACGCGTCGACGAATGACTTGGCCGTGACGGGTGTGCCGTCGCTGAATTTCCAATTCGACTCGAGGGTGACCCGGTAGTTCTTGCGATCGGTGGTCTGGATCGACTCCGCCATTTCGTCGTGTGCCTTGCCGTTGGCGTCGTAGTACTTCAGTCCTGCGAACAACCGGTCGACCACACGCCCGCCCATGTTCTCGTTGGTGTTGGTGGGGACCAACGGATTCTGCGGCTCGCCGCCATTGACGGTGACGATGTCGGCGTCGCCGCCGTCGCCCGGGGAACAGGCGGCCAGCCCAAGGCTTGTGGCCAGTAGTACTGCCGCGGTCAGCGCCATCGCTCTGTGGAATCTCAACGCGTTCTCCCGTTGCGAGAAGGGGGGAGCCGGACGACACCCGCGCGAAGTCCACCAGCGCATGCCGACACGATCCGCCTGTGTGGTTGGCAGAGTAACCACCGGCGCGGGCACTGTCACCGGATTGATCCGAGTTCGTTGCACTTGTTACCGATCCGGCAACATCGCCGAAACACCCCCAGTTTGGTGCGTAAATACCCGCACGGCCGGAACATTGCCTACGTCGAGGTAGGCGCGTCCGGCGCGCCTCCGTACAGACGCGCGCCGGGGTGACTGCGACGAAACCCGGACGACACACCGCACGCGGCGTAGGTCACAGTTGATTACTGTCGAACTCGGCTGCGTCGAATCGTGCGCTCAGGCTACGTGGAAAGAAGAGAAGAAATGACTGAAACCACCGCCGACCACAGGGACTCGTACCCACCCACACCGGAGTTCGCCGCCGCGGCGAACGCCGACGCCACGCTGTACCAGCGGGCCGCGGCCGACCGCGATGCGTTCTGGGCGGAGCAGGCGGGGCGGTTGCATTGGCATCAGCCATGGACGCAGGTGTTGGATTGGAGCGCCGCGCCGGTGGCCAAGTGGTTCGTCGGCGGCAAGCTCAACGTCGCCTACAACTGTGTGGACCGGCACGTGCTGGCCGGACACGGCGCGCAGGTCGCCATCCACTGGGAAGGCGAACCGGGCGACTCCCGCGCCATCACCTACGCCGAACTGCTCGAAGACGTGTGCCGGGCGGCGAACTACCTCACCGAACTCGGCCTGCACGCCGGGGACCGGGTCGCGATCTACCTGCCGATGATCCCCGAGGCGATCGTCGCCATGCTCGCCTGCGCCCGCCTGGGACTGACCCACTCGGTGGTGTTCGCCGGGTTCTCCCCCACCGCCCTGCGCCAACGCGTCGAGGACGCCGCCGCCCGGCTGGTCATCACCACCGACGGCCAATGGCGCCGCGGCACCGCCGCCCCGCTCAAGGCCGCGGTGGACGAGGCACTCGCCGAGGGCGAGACGACTGTCGAGCACGTGCTGGTGGTGCGCCGCACCGGCATCGACGCGCCGATGACCGCAGGCCGCGACCAGTGGTGGCACGACACCGTCGCGGTCGCCTCCCCCACCCACGAACCGCAAGCCTTCGACGCCGAGCACCCCCTGTTCATCCTCTACACCTCCGGCACCACCGGAAAACCC
>NZ_JADLQX010000149.1 GCF_015477605.1 Nocardia amamiensis | reverse complement strand
CCGCTCCCCCGCCACCCCGAACGGACACGCCACAAACCGACCCGCCGTCAGGCCCGGCCGACCGTGATACCCCCGCGCCAACTGCACACCCGCCAAATACAACTCACCCACCACCCCCACCGGCACCATGCGCAGGCGACCGTCGAGCACCGACGTGCGCAGACCGGCAATGCCCTGACCGATAACGCTCGCCGACGTCGAGGCGGCGAGTTGGGAATCCAGCGGCAACCACGTCGCGTGGACACAGGTTTCCGTAATTCCGTACATGTTGACCAGCTGCGGTCCGCTGTCCGCGCGGCGCGCATACCACCGCACCAGCCGACCCAGATCGAGCGCCTCCCCACCGAAAATCACATACCGCAACGAGAGCCCGTCCGGCCTATCGGCCGCGACCTGCTCGGCATCTGCCAATTGGTAAAAGGCAGAGGGAGTTTGGTTGAGCACGGTCACGTGCTCACGCCGCAGGAGCTCGAGAAACAGCTCGGGCGAGCGTGCCGTGGAGTAGTCGACCACCACGAGCCTGCCGCCGTGCAGCAGCGGACCCCACAGCTCCCACACCGAGAAATCGAATGCATACGAATGGAACATCGTCCACACGTCTGCCTCGTCGAACCCGAACCGGTCTCGGGTGTTCGCGAACAGGGTGAGAACGCTGCGGTGGGAGACAGTCACTCCCTTCGGGGTGCCGGTCGAGCCCGAGGTGTAGATCACGTAGGCCACGGAGTCGGGATCGACCGGTGCCGCACGATCCGTGTCCGTAACCTCAAGTGAGGGAATGTCCTTCAGTCGCGTCACAGTCTCGGGTGCATCGAGCACCACCACCGGCAGATCCCCCACCGGCAACCCGTCGATCTCGGCGGCGGTCGAGAGCACACAGATCGGGGCAGCGTCGGCAAACAGGAATGCGAGCCGATCGGCCGGGTAGGTCACATCGATCGGAAGATACCCGCCACCGGCCTTGATCACCGCCAACAGGGTCACGATCAGATCCGGCGACCGCGGCATGGCCACCGCCACCAACGATTCCGGACCCACCCCGAGCGAGATCAGGTGCCGTGCCAACCGATTAGCCCGCGCGTCCAACTCTGCGTAGGACAGCGCCGAGTCGCCGGCCACCACAGCCGTTGCATCGGGGAACCGCTCGACCGTCCGCGTGAACTCGTCCGCCAACGTCACCGAGCCGACAACGAGCCCAGGACGAATCCAGCTCTCGAGCATCGAGGTGCGCTCGGCTGCATCGAGGAACTCGATGTCGCCCACCGTGATTGTGGTGTGGGTGGTGATGGTGTGGAGGGTGTGGGTGGTGCGGTGTAGGAGGGTGGTGGCGGTGGTGGTGTCGAAGAGGTCGGGGTGGTATTTGATGGTCAGGTGTAGCCGGGTGTCGGCGGAGGC
>NZ_JADLQX010000148.1 GCF_015477605.1 Nocardia amamiensis | reverse complement strand
CCCGGGCTCAATCGGTCGTCGCAACACCGCTTTGTTGGGCCGACAGTAGCAGCTCGTTGAGTGCTTCGACCGGCGTCCTCCAGCCGAGTGTTTTGCGGGGACGGCTGTTGAGCGCGGCGGCGACGGCGTCGAGTTCGTCCCTGCTGTAGCGGTGCAGGTCGGTTCCTTTCGGAAAGTATTGGCGTAGAAGGCCATTGGTGTTTTCGTTGGTGCCCCGTTGCCAGGGGCTATAGGGGTCGGCGAAGTAGACTTCGAGGCCGGTGTCGATCGTCAGTTCCGCGTGCTGGGCCAGTTCCTTGCCGCGGTCCCAGGTGAGCGTGCGGCGTAGCTGTTCGGGCAGCGTGGTGATGGTCGTGGCGATGGCGTCGCGGACGGCTTCGGCGCCGTGCCCGGCCAGCGCCGGACCGTTCTTGACGCGCGGCTGTGTGCCATAGTCGGGCATCGGGGGCAGGTGCAGCAGCATGGTGAAGCGGGTGGTTCGTTCGACCAGGGTGCCGATCGCCGACCGGTTCAGCCCGATGATCAAATCTCCCTCCCAATGCCCGGGGACGGCACGGTCGTCGGCCTCGGCGGGGCGGGCGCTGATCATCACCTCCGGGGTGACGAACCCGGCGCGGCGCCGCCTGGTGCGTGCCCGCGGCACTCGCAGCGCCCGCCCGGTGCGCAGGCAGGCGACCAGCTCCCGCTGCAGCGCGCCCCGGCCCTGGATGTAGAGGGCCTGGTAGATCGCCTCGTGCGAGATGCGCATGGACTGATCATCCGGGAAGTCCAGGCGCAGCCGGTTCGATATCTGTTCCGGACTCCAGGCGTGCGACCAGCGCCGGTCCGCCCGGCGGGCCTTGTTGCGGCCGATCCAGCGCGTCTGCGGTCCGGGAACCGGTTTCCCATCCGGGGTGTGGATCACTCCGGACAGCCGGTCGGCCACGTACTGCCACAGCCGGGCGTTCACCGCCAGCTTGGCCACCTTCGGGCGGGCCGCCCGGCGATCGCGATGCCACTGCGCAGTGGTGGCCCGATACACCAGTGTCCCGCCTCGGGTTGCCGCGTTGCGGCGCAACTCCCGCGAGACAGTCGACGGCGAGCGGCCCAAATGCCGGGCGATCTCACGGACCCCGAAACCATGAGCATGACAGATCGCGATCTCCTCCCGCTCGGCGAACGACAGATAGCGACCAGAGTGAATCGTGAAGGGCAACAACGACACTCCGCCAGCTTCGCGGAACCAGCGACTACCCACCGCCGGTGACACGCCAGCCTCGACACCCGCCATCTCACTCGTGGCGCCACGGGCGATCGCCTCCCAGAACCGCTGCCGGTGTTCACGCCGCGCCACCGGTGGCCGTCCCGGCGACCGCATCGCCGGCCTACCCGTTACCGCTGTCGCCCAGCCCCTCGGCCGTCCCATTCCACACCTCCGGATCGAAGGTG
>NZ_JADLQX010000147.1 GCF_015477605.1 Nocardia amamiensis | reverse complement strand
GAGCAATGATCAGGACCTGTGGATGACGGGAAGGACGCACCTTCCCGGATGATCTATCAGTCCGAAGTCTTGATCATGCCGGCGCGCCAACGCCGGTCGGGAAGGTACGTCCGTGTTCACGGTAGTTCAGAACATCTCCGTCGCCGACGGTGAGGCCGGGTCGACCCGGTCGTTGCTCGATGAGATCGTCCGCGACGGTGCCCGGCAGATGCTCGCCGCAGCGTTGAAGGCCGAGGTCGCGGCCTATATCGCCCAGTTCGCCGACCAGCTCGACGAGAACGGTCACCGCCTGGTGGTGCGCAATGGCTACCACGCCGAGCGGGAAGTCCTCACCGCGGCGGGCGCGGTGCGGGTCAAAGCGCCTCGCGTGAACGACAAGCGCATCGACCCGCAAACCGGTGAGCGGCACCGGTTTTCCTCGGCGATTCTGCCCGCGTGGGCGCGGAAGTCGCCGCAGGTCACCGAGGTGCTGCCACTGCTGTATCTGCACGGGCTGTCCACCGGGGACTTCGGCCCGGCATTGGAGCAGTTCCTCGGCTCCGGTGCCGGGCTCTCGGCGGCATCGATCACCCGGTTGACCGGCCAGTGGACCGACGAGGCCCGCGCGTTCGCCGGCCGGGACCTCTCGGGCACCGATTACGTGTATGTGTGGGTCGACGGCATCCACACCAAAGTGCGTCTGGAGCAGGAGAAACTGTGCCTGCTGGTGATGATCGGCGTGCGCGCCGACGGCCGCAAGGAACTGATCGCGCTCACCGATGGCTACCGTGAATCGACCGAGTCGTGGGCCGATCTGCTGCGCGATTGCCGCCGCCGCGGCATGACCGCACCGGTGCTCGCGATCGGTGACGGCGCGCTCGGGTTCTGGAAAGCACTGCGCGATGTGTTCCCGCAAACCCGCGAGCAGCGATGCTGGTTCCACAAATCCGCAAATATCCTTGCCGCGCTACCGAAGTCAGCCCATCCCGGTGCAGTCGCGGCGATGAAGGATATCTACAACGCCGAGGACATCGACAAGGCGCAACTCGCGGTGAAGGCATTCGAGATCGACTACGGCAAGAAGTATCCCAAGGCGGTCGCGAAGGTCGTCGACGACCTCGATGTCCTGCTCGAGTTCTACAGATATCCGGCCGAGCATTGGATCCACCTGCGGACCACGAACCCGATCGAATCCACCTTCGCCACCGTCCGGCTGCGCACGAAAGTCACCAAGGGGCCGGGCTCACGCGCGGCCGGAATCGCCATGGCCTACAAGCTGATCGAAGCCGCCCAAGCCCGCTGGCGCAAGGTCAACGCCCCCGAACTGGTCGCCCTCGTCCGCAACGGCGCCCTGTTCCACAAGGGCAAGCTGCTCGAACGACCCCGCGAGATCACCCCCGCATCCTCACCCGACCCGGCCGACACCACCCGAACGGAGGTCGCCTGAAACAGACCGAACCACAGGTTTTGACAATTCCTC
>NZ_JADLQX010000146.1 GCF_015477605.1 Nocardia amamiensis | reverse complement strand
CCGTTGATACTCAACGTTGCTCTGCACGGCATGGAGGCCGCCGCCGGGGTCTGCTACTACGCCACCGGCACCCGTGCCGGGAAAACGGTGAAGGGCTGCCCTGCGGTTATCCGCTACGCCGATGACCTTCTCGCGCTGTGCTATTCACGCGAGCAGGCCGAACAGGTCAAGGCGCGGCTGGCGCAGTGGCTGGCTCCCAGAGGGCTCGTCTTCAACGAGGACAAGACCCGCATCACGACCCTGGATCAGGGCGTGGATTTTCTGGGGTTCAACATTCGCCGCTACCCGAACGGGAAGCTGCTGACCAAGCCGAGCAACGCCGCGCTGCGGCGCATCCGGCTGAAGCTGTCCACCGAGATGAAGCGACTGCGTGGCTCCAACGCCGACGCGGTGACCGCCACTCTCAATCCGATCATCACCGGATGGGCGGCCTACTACCGGATCGGGGTTTCCAAACGGGCGTTCGCAGCTTTGGACGCCCACGTCTGGCGGCTGGTTTACAAATGGGCCAGATTCCGTCACTCGAACAAACCGATGTATTGGGTCAAGGCCCGCTACTTCGGGACGTTCAACCCCGCCCGAGCGGACAAGTGGGTGTTCGGGAACCGCGATAGCGGTTTCTACCTGCGCAAGTTCGCTTGGACACCGATCGTCCGGCACCGGATGGTCACTGGCGCAGCGTCTCCGGACGATCCCGCGCTGGGCGACTACTGGACCGAGCGGCGTCGCCGCCGCATACCCCCGGTGGGTAAGGACACTCTGCGCCGCTTGCGCGCGCAGAACGGCCGATGCCCGATCTGCCGGGGGTTGCTGCTGCACACCGATCGTGAACCACAAACGCCGCACCAGTGGCAGCAGTGGCTCACGGCCGCACGCACCGCGATCCGCCGACAGGCAATCACCGTCGCGAGCGCTCACCAGCCGGACGGCTACACCGCAACGCGTCTTGTCCACGCCCACTGCCACCACAATCACACCAGAAGCGGTAGCGGGCACCGCTGCTCTGCCGACCTGTGAGCCTTCGGGGCTTGCTTGAGCCGGTTGCCTGGAAAGCGGGCACGGCCGGTTCTTAGGGGGCGAGGGCGTGGTAACACGCCCTCGCTACCCGCCGAACGCTGGTTCGGATACCTCACCGACCAGCTCACCCGCCGCGGTGTCCACAAAAGCGTCGCGGCACTGGAGAAAGACGTCACCACGTGGATCCAATGCTGGAACGAGAATCCCCGGCCGTTCGTCTGGAAGAAGACCGCCGAGGAGATCCTCGACTCCCTCGCCCGATATATCCAACGGATTTCAGGCGCAGAACACTAGGCCCTGTGTCGAAGTGATGAGGGCGGGCCTGGTGGTCTGCCTTCACTCGTTTCGGAGCCATTGGTTGATCACGGCGATGTGGATGGTGGCCAGGTAGCGGACGGCGAGCTTGTCGTACCTGGTGGCGACGGCGCGGTGTTGTTTGAGCTGGTTGATTCCCCGT
>NZ_JADLQX010000145.1 GCF_015477605.1 Nocardia amamiensis | reverse complement strand
AGATCAGCCCGGACGGGTTCCTCACCCTGGTCGACCGCTCCAAGGACGTGATCAAGTCCGGTGGTGAATGGATTTCGTCGGTGGATCTGGAGAACGCCGTGATCGGCCATCCCGCGGTCGCCGAGGCCGCGGTGATCGGGGTGCCGGACGAGAAGTGGGACGAGCGCCCGCTGGTGGCGGTGGTGCTCGCCGAGGGCGCCGAGGCGAAACCGGAAGAGCTGCGCGAGTTCCTCGCCGACAAGTTCGCCAAATGGCAGTTGCCGGAACGCTGGACCTTCATCGCCGAAGTGCCCAAGACCAGCGTGGGCAAGTTCGACAAGAAACGGCTGCGCAGCCAATACGCCGACGGCGACCTCGACGTCACCACCCTCGGCTGAACCCTCCCTACCGCGACCGGCCCCGCGTCACCACTTCACCATCGGCAGCGGTGACGCGGGGTCGGTCCGCCCCCAGAGGAGGGGCAGCACCACGCCGAGTAAGAACTCAGTTCAGAATGAGTTTGCGGAGGCAGATGACCGAGCAGGCGATGCTGGGTAGGGCGTGGTGGATGTCGGCGCGGCGTTCGTAGCGGGTTCGTAGGCGTTTGAATGCGTGCAGCCATGCAAAGGTGCGCTCTACCGGCCAACGGACGGTACCCAGACCGGAGCCGTGGGCGGTGCCGCGGCGGGCGATGACTGGTGTGATGCCGCGAGCGCGGACCAGCCTGCGGTACTTGTCGTGGTCGTAGCCGCGGTCGGCGTAGAGCCGTCGGGGACGGCGCCAGGGGCGGCCGACCCGGCCACCGATGACGGGCAGGGCATCCAGCAGCGGGATCAGCTGGGTGACGTCGTTGCGGTTGCCACCAGTGAGTATGACCGCCAGGGGTGTTCCGGCAGCATCGGTGATCAAATGGTGCTTGGAGCCGAGCTTGCCGCGATCGACCGGGCTGGGACCGGTATGGTCCCCCCTTTGAGCGCGCGAAGATGCGAGGAGTCGACCAGGGCGTTCGACAGTTCCAGGCGCCCGGCAGCGCGCAGCTCGTTCAGCACTTGTTCATGCAACCGCTGCCACACCCCGGCTTCGTGCCATTCGGCCAGCCGCCGCCAGCAGGTCGCGCCGGAGGCCCCGAACAGTGCGATCGGCAGCTGGTTCCAGCCGATGCCCGTGCGCGCCACGAACAGGATGCCTTCCAACGCCGCGCGGTCGTCGGTCCATCGACGGCCCGGATGCCGAAAGCGTCGCTGTCGCACCGGAATCAATGGTTCCAGCCTCGACCACAACGCATCTGTCACCACATCATCAGCCACACGGAGAGTCTCAAAGATGATGCGCGGCAAACCAAACTGACACGCCGACTCATTCTGAACTGAGTTCTTAAGCCGCGAAGTAGGATGCTCTGGCTGCGTTTCCCCTCGTACCGTGGAGGCCTGACCATAGAGGAAAGGCTGGATGGCGGAGAAGAGACGCAAGTTCGATCGGGGGTTCCGTGGGGGCGCGGTGCGGATCGTGCGTGTGACCGGGCGGCCGG
>NZ_JADLQX010000144.1 GCF_015477605.1 Nocardia amamiensis | reverse complement strand
GGTCATCGGCGTAGCGGATAACCGCAGGGCAGCCCTTCACCGTTTTCCCGGCACGGGTGCCGGTGGCGTAGTAGCAGACCCCGGCGGCGGCCTCCATGCCGTGCAGAGCAACGTTGAGTATCAACGGACTGATCACCCCGCCTTGGGGAGCACCCTCCTCGGTCGGCGCGAAGCGATCCTGATCGACCACGCCGGCCCTCAACCACTGCCGCACCAATCCCCGTGCGGAAGGTGCCCAGTGAGCCGAGGATGTGGTCGTGATCGAGGTGATCGAACGCGGCGGCCAGATCGGCATCGAGGATCCACACGCGTTTGGCGTCGGTGCGACTGACAGTGGTGTGGATGGCCACGATGGCGTCGTGGCATCCCCGGCCCGGCCGGAACCCATAGGATCTGGGTTCGAACCGGGCCTCCCACTCGGGCTCCAGCGCGTTGACCACCAGCGCTTGCAAGGCCCGATCAGCGATCACGGGTATTCCTAATCCGCGGCGGCGTCCGTTGCCCTTCGGTATGAACACCCGCTTGACCGGCCGAGGCGACCACGCGGCGGTGCCGTGCTGCAACCAGTCGACCATGTCGGTCTTCTGCTCCGCGTCCGTCACCACCTCGCCGTCGATCCCGGCGGTCTTGCGGCCCGCGTTGAGCTCGGTCACCCGCCGCACCGACATCAGTGCGTTCGCGCGGGAACGGAGCATCAGCTTCTGCAAATTCCGGACCTTCTTCAGGTCCCCTGCCTGTGATGCCGCGAAAATCCGCTGCCGCAACCGCCGTACCTGGTCCTCGACCGTGCGCCAGCGCACAGCATCCCAATCGAGCACCGGGCCTTCGGGTCCGTTCACCAGCATCGTGGTGTCCAACTTGCCCCTCGAGTTCTGACAGTTTCGGTCATCGAGTCGTTCGCAGGCTCACCCGGCTCGCGTCAGCACCCTTTCAGGTCGAGGCAACTGCCTCTATCCGGCCAGTTATGCAGGCGCCACCAGCAGAGGAACTGGTTGCGCGGCACCCGGTTTCCTGTGGCCTTTCGGCCCACCGGCATTCGCTTCTCGAGCCATCCTGCCCCCGCTGCGGAATTCAGCCTTCCTCGCGGTCGGCCTACCAACCTCGAAACAGGCTGGACCGCATCGGGATTGTCACGTTCCGCATGAGACAGTCACGACCGGATTGGGTGCCCTCTGTACCCCGGGGACGGTGGTGCGCACCCGCCCGGTCAAATTCGCCCGGACGGCACCTGTCGCCTCACAACGACCGGCCCCTATTCTTCCGCTGGAACTTCCCATCGGCGGAAGTGCTGATGACGAGGCGTCGACGAGGGTTCACGCGATTCACCCGCCCGGTCTTCCCCAGCCTGTAACCCCTGGATGGAACAAGAGTCCTTGGGCCGTGCCCTCGGGCTTCGCACCCCACGGTCACCCATGACGCACGCCGAGGCGGGGACGATCCACGCGCACGGGATCGGGAACTACGTTATCGGCATCAGCCGATCCCTCCTTCTCCGAGTTCCACTGTTACTCATGCGACTTCGTGTCGCACGA
>NZ_JADLQX010000143.1 GCF_015477605.1 Nocardia amamiensis | reverse complement strand
ACGCGGGCATGTACGCGGAGTTCTCCTTCGCGCGCGACCTGTTCGACGACCAGACCGTGCGGGTGTTCGCGGAGCGGTTCACCAGGCTGCTGTCCGCGATCGCCACCGACCGGGAGACCCCGATCGGGGACCTGGAGGTCCTTGAGGAATCAGAGCGTACCGATCTGCTCGCCCGAGTCGGTAGTCCAGCAGAATCGTCGCGCACGCTGCCGGATCTCATGGCGACTGCCGCGGCCACGAATCCGGATGGTTCGGCAGTTATTTTTGAGGGCCGCTCCATGACGTACGCGCAGCTCGACGCTATCTCTACGCAATTGGCGCGGATCCTGATCGATCGGGGAGCTGGTCCGGATGTGATCGTGGCGGTGGCGCTTCCGCGGTCTATGCAGTCGGTGCTGGCAGTGTGGGCGGTTGCGAAGTCGGGTGCCGCATTCCTGCCGGTGGACCCGGCTTACCCCGCAGACCGCGTTGCGCATATGGTGTCCGATTCAGGTGCACAACTCGGCCTCACGGTCGTGGCGGAAGCTGATGCACTGCCTCCGCTCACAGGTGGTCAAAGCTGGATAGCCATGGATGATCCAGCGCTGGGGGCTGAAATCCAGACGTGGCCAAAACTTCCAATCAGCGATTCCGAGCGGCGCAGTGTAATCCGGGCGCACAACATCGCGTACGTGATCTACACATCCGGTTCCACCGGTTTGCCCAAGGGGGTGGCGGTCACCCACGCCGGTGTGGCCAACTTGAGCGCTGAACAGGTGGAACGGTATCGCCTCGATCGGAATTCGCGGGCACTGGCGTTCGCATCCCCGTCCTTCGACGCCTCCGTACTCGAACTGCTGCTGGCCGTCGGATCGGCTGGCGCACTCGTGGTGGTGCCGCCCGGCACCTACGGTGGTGAAGAGCTGGGTGAGCTGATCGTTCGCGAGCGCGTCACGGTCGGTCTGATCACACCATCGGTACTGGCCTCGATGGATCCAGCTGCCCTTACCAGCATGCAGGTGATCATCGCTGGTGGCGAGGCGGTATCGGCAGAGTTGGTCGCCAAGTGGTCCTCGGTCGATAATTCGGGTGACCGCCGCTTCTACAACGCCTACGGCCCGACCGAGGCGACGATAGCCACCAACATTAGCGGTCAGCTGCTGCCAGGCGATCCGGTGACGATCGGTGGTCCGATTCGCGGTATGCGAGCACTGGTGCTCGATGCACGCTTGCGCCCAGTGCCCGAAGGCGTTACTGGTGAGCTGTACATCGGCGGAATGCAGTTGGCGCGTGGTTATCTCGCGCGACCGGCCTTGACTGCCGAACGATTCGTCGCCGATCCCTATGGGGTTCTTGGCGAGCGTCTGTACCGTACCGGTGACGTGGTCCGCTGGCGTCGTGACCGTTCTGGCACACCGGTTGTGGAGTACGTGGGCCGCTCGGACTTCCAGGTGAAGATCCGCGGTTTCCGCATCGAGCTCGGCGAGATCGACACCGTGCTCGGCAGGCACGACGACGTCGAGTACGCGATCACGCTCGGCCGCCAGACCGCGG
>NZ_JADLQX010000142.1 GCF_015477605.1 Nocardia amamiensis | reverse complement strand
ATGCCGAGATTCAGATCCAGGGCTGCGCGGGTTACGCGCAGGCGCGTTCGTACACGGTTGTCGAGATCATCGGCGATCACTACTCGAAGACCACCCTCTACGGGATGCCGTTCAGCATCGGCTGACGTCTGTCGAATCCAACGAACCATCCTCCCGCTGAAGCGGACTCAACCCTCGAGGGATACCAACTATGTTCAACCGTAAGAACCTGGCACGGATGGCCGGCGTCGGCGCCGCTGCCACCATCGCCATGGGCCTGTTCTCCACCGGTGCGGCCAACGCCGACACTTTCGTTCCGCTGCCGGGCGGCGAACTCACCAAGACCCTGTCCGACGGCACCGTCGTGACGATTCGCCTGGTCGGCGAGTCGGCCACCATCAGCCCGTCCATGGGCGCCACGCCGCTGCACCGCAATGCGTGGGTGTCCGGTAGCGCGCAGGTCGAGCTGTCCGGCACCGCCGGCGGCAAGATCTTCCCCGGCTACACCGTTGGCTGCCAGGTCAACATCGCCGGTGGCGGCGCCACCGGTGGCGTCGACGGCAACGTGGACTGGAGCGGCGACACCGTGACCGGTGGCGTCGGCGCCAATAGTGGCGGCAACCTGTCGCTGGGTCCGGGTCAGGCGAAGTCGTTCTACGTGCTCGATCTGGAGCAGGCCGATGACTTCGGTAATGAATCGCACAAGACCCGGAATGCGTTCAAGGGCACCAGCGGTTCGGTCACCTGGGCCGATGAGACCATCGGCCTGAACGGCTGCGGCGGCTACGCCCAGGCGCGGGCTTTCGTCAGCGTCGAGGTGGAGACCGACAACGTCATCACCTGGGTGACGCTGTGGGGTCAGCCCTTCAGCCTCGGCTGAGTGAACGCGGGTAAAAACCCGTAGCCAGCAACGAAATGGGCCCGTCACGTCGGCGACGGGTCCATTTCGTCATGAATTCACTTGGCCCGCAGCAGCGCTCCGCGATCCTAGCCGGGGTGCTGCCTCGCCGCGAGCACTTGCCCGAATTTCCGGAAAAGTCTGGTTGATACCGAATAGCATTGTTTCGTCCGATATCGCTCGATGACGCGATGGTCGGCGGACGGATTGGTGGACTTCACATTCCACCATCCGGACGTCGGCTTGGAGGGACATGTCCGCCTCGACACCCTGGGGCGGGCGGATCAACCTGATGAGGAAAAGATGAGGAAGTACCGCACCAACGGTCTGTCTCGAGGTGCCCGCGTCGCGGGCGTCGCCGCCGCGGCGGCCGTAGCCACCGGTCTGTTGTCGACCGGTGCCGCACATGCCGATGTCTTCGTGCCGTTGCCGGACGGCCACAAGAACGGCCCAGGCGTGAGCATCGCCCGCACGGGTGAGCGCGCCTTGATCTCCCCTTCTCTCGCCGCGAACGGTGCCGGTCGTGTCGTGTGGGTTTCGGGGAATGCCATTGCCGATGTGGCTGTGACGCCGGAGGGCGAGATCGGCCCGAACAACGGTCCGACCGGGAATCCTGGGACCAACAACTCTTCGACCCATGGTGCTTCGCAGTTGAGCA
>NZ_JADLQX010000141.1 GCF_015477605.1 Nocardia amamiensis | reverse complement strand
CCCGTGCAGTGTGATCACCGCGTGTGCTGCGGCTCGCCGGCATTCCTGGACGAGATCGACGAACGCCGGGGGAAGGGTCCCGCCCTGGGGTGGCGGCTCGTGGAATACGGCGCCCAACTCGTAGCCAAGTGACCCGGCAGCGGCCCGCAGCCTGTCCTCAGTCGAATCACGGTCGCGGTCACCAAGCAGGTCATCGCGCAAATATCCGTAGGCAAGAGGCAATAGCGCAGTCATCGGATGAACCGGTTCCTGATCGGTCGGCCACGAGGTGTGGTCGACGTCGTTGTCGACCGACCTGACGTTGTTGTCGGGGGCTGGGGAGCCCTGGGCATCGTCCGTCACCCAGGAGCTACGTTTCTCCGTGGCAGTCGGCCTGGCAATGAGGGAAAACCCTCGCACCGATAGCCGGAGGGTGGGGGGGATGAACCAGAGGGTGGGGCATGCGGCTATCTGCGCGACGCGGCGACCGCCGCGCGGCTGACCCGTTGAGCGATCCGGGCACGACCGCAGGGAAACGGCACCCGAATCGGGTCACCAGGTCGGTGGGCCTCGATCACCCCGAGATGGGTCGTCAGGCCGGACAGGCCGGTGAGGCGGGCTTGCCCGGACGGATCCCCGACCAGCAGGACTTCGACCTCGCAGTGACCGATGATGTCGGTCGGGCGGGTGCGGTCGAGGGTGACCACGATGGTGGTGACCGGTTCGAGGCCTCGGCGCAGGTAGTCGTAGCCGGCATCGGAGGCCTGGTGGCTGAAGGTGAGGACTTCCGGGCCGGAGCATTCACCGATGAAACTCCAGCCGCGAGCGCGCAGGACGATGGCCAGCCCGGTGAACACGCGCGTATCCGCTGCGGACAGCGGGTGCCCGCATGTGGTGTGCAGGGCTTGCATGACACTGGACGGTGGGTAGCGGCGATGCCAGATCTCCGACTGCACCGCGCTGACAAGACCGGCCTGCTGCGCCGCAAGGCGGCGGTGTGTCTCTGCTATGGACATGACCTGTGATACTCGCAGCCCGAAGACCGGAGCCTGTGCTGACACGCGCAGGAAGGCCGCGATCCAACCGTGGTGCGGGGGTGTTCAGTGCGGTGAGGACCCTCACCCGGGGTGCGGCATCCGGCCGATGACCCGATGGCTGTCGATCGGCTTTTGCTCCCGCGCGGGCAGCGCGGCTGGACGGTATCGAAGTGGTATCGGAAGGGTCCGCACCGGCACTGCTGACCATGGCATGTCGCCTGTCGGCGTTTACGCTTCGGGGGGGGCGGTGGCCACCAGCGGCGGGTGAATCCGGTCCAGGAGAAATTTCCGCCGTCGACCGCCGTGGCCTTATTTCACTCCGATGTGCTGGTTTGCGCTTCGGTCGGCACAGGCGTGCAAGGGGTCAGATCAGGGCAGTTCGAGACTCGGCGGCGGACAGCAACTTTGAAGAAATTGAACACAGTTGCGGCAGCCGGGGTGTCTGGTCTTCAGTGCGCCGGACCGGGCGATGTCGCCCGCGGATTCGGGAGTTCCGCTCGATCAGTGCTGCGTTCGCCGACTCCCTAGAACGACCTGGTCCGATACCA
>NZ_JADLQX010000140.1 GCF_015477605.1 Nocardia amamiensis | reverse complement strand
GCACTAGCCTCGGCCATTCATGCTTTTCCCGGCACTTCGTGTCGGGAATAGCGAAAAGGTGCTCTGACCTGCGATAATTCGACTTACTGAGGGTCGAAGATCGAGGTTGTAGGAGCACCTTTTCGGTGAGTCAGTCTATGTCGTGGTATCCGTCGCTGAAAGTTGACTCCGACGGTTCGGGGCTCGTGTCGCAGGCCGGGGCGGTGGCGTTATTGCAGACCGCGGCCAGTCTCGGGGTGGATCGGGCGCTGTCGGTTGCGTTGGCGCCGTGGCGCAAGTCGCAGGCGGTGCATGATCCTGGCAAGATCGTGCTGGATCTGGCGACCTCGATCGGGGTCGGTGGTGACTGCGCCGCCGACGTGGCGATGCTGCGGCGCTCACCGGGTGTGTTCGGTTCGGTGGCCTCGGATCCGACGGTGTCACGAACGATCACGACGTTGGCTGCCGATGCGCCGAAGGTATTGGCGGCCATCGCTTCTGCGCGTGCGAGTGCTCGGGCGGCAGCGTGGGCCCGCGCGGGTGAACACGCTCCCGATCACGGGATCGATGCCGAGCGCCCGCTGATCATCGACCTGGACGCCAGCCTTGTGGACGCGCACTCGGACAAGGAGCACGCGGCACCGACATTCAAACGAGGATTCGGCTTCCACCCACTGTTCGCGTTCATCGACCACGGCTGCGGCGGCACCGGCGAACCGGCGACGATCATGTTGCGGCCCGGGAATGCCGGAGCCAACACCGCCGCCGATCACAAACAGGTCCTGGCCGACGCACTGGCGCAACTTCCGTGGCAGACCGGCTATCGGGTCGGGCGGAAAGTGCTGGTGCGCACCGACGCTGGTGGCCGCACCCACGACTTCGTCACCTATTGCACCAATCGGCGGATGCAGTACTCGCTGGGTTTCACCCTCACCGAGGGCCTCGTCGCCGCGGTCAACGCCATACCTGAGCATGTGTGGACCCCGGCCTACGACGCCGAGGGGCAGGTCCGGCCCGGCGCCTGGGTCGCCGAGATCACCGATCTGGCCGATCTGTCGGGCTGGGCCGACGGGATGCGGCTGATCGTGCGCAAGGAACGCCCGCATCCCGGTGCGCAGCTCCGATTCACCGACCTCGACGGACTGCGGTTGACCGCGTTCGTCACCAACACCCGCCGCGGCCAGCTGCCCGATCTCGAGCTACGGCACCGCCGCCGCGCCCGCTGCGAGGACCGCATCCGCGCCGCGAAGGACACCGGCGCCCGCAACCTGCCATTCCACAGCTTCGACGCCAACCGGATCTGGCTGGCCATCGTGGCGCTGGCCCTCGACCTGACCACCTGGCTACAAACCATCGCGCCGCACGACCACCAGGCCCGCCGTTGGGAACCGAAAACCCTGCGCCTGCACCTGTTCTTGCTGCCAGCTCGCATCGCCCGTCACGCTCGCCGCACCTGGCTACGGCTACCACGCCACGCCCCACACAGTAACCTGCTCACCACCGCAATCGGTCGGCTGCAACCCGGCTGACCAGCACAAACCGCACCTACAAGACACAAGGACCACTCATCCCGGGCCCGTGGAACCCGGCA
>NZ_JADLQX010000013.1 GCF_015477605.1 Nocardia amamiensis | reverse complement strand
AACCACCTACCGGAGACCTCGCCCATCTGCCAACGCGGACAACCACTTTCAAACAAACAGTTGAGGGGTGGCACCGCACAGCGGTGCCACCCCTCAACTCACTTCGACACAGGCCCTAGCGGAACTTGGCCAGGCAGGCGCTCTCGCCGTCCAGCACACCGGTGCGGAAGGCCTCCAGCCGCTGGTAGCCGCTCGGCACCACCTTGCCGTTCACGTCGGCGGCCGCAAGTCCATCGGCGAGCAGCCCGGAGACCGCCTCGTCCAGGTCGCCCGCGGACAGGTGCGGGTCGCTTCCCGGCTCGCTCAGCTTGGTGGTCACCACACCGCTGAGGCAGGCGGTACGCAGGCCCGCGGTTTCGGCGCCGGTCAGCGACAGGTTGCGATCCTGTTGCACGGCGAGCGCATACCGCGACACGAAGACGACGAACGCGTTGTAGTCGCCGTCCACCATCGCCGACAGCGGGTCGTCGTCCGCCATCGGCGCGCCACGCTCAGCGAGCGCGGGCACGTCGGTACCGATGCGGTTCTCGCTCGGGCAATACGAAACCGGCCGTGTGACAGTGACGTTCGAGCAGCTGCGGCCGACCCCGGAGTAGTCGAACCGCGGCGGCCGCGCGAGCGGGAAGATCTCGGCCAGCGCCGCGCTCATGCTGGTCAGCGAGGTGACGTCCACCGGAAGCTGGGCCTGCTCCTCACCGGGTCCGAAGGTGACGGGTAGGTTGCCGCGCCGCTGGGCGATCTCCTTCCTGGTGATCTTCTTGCACCCCGGCGCCCCGTCGGAGTAGCCGATCTGCACCGCGGTCACTCGTTCGAAGGCGGAGCCGTGCACGTTCTCCGGATCGTTGGGATCCCGGTCGCGGACGGCCACCGTGGCGCCGAGCACGGCATTGAGACCGTCGGTGGTGTTGAGGGTGAAGTGCGCCGAATTGCCCTCGGCCACATGGCGCAGGAAGACACCGGCCAGGCAGTCGGCTTGCTGTTCCCGCACGAGCGGCGGGGTCAGGAAGCCGGCGAGCTCGGCCTGTCCCTGAATAGCGTGGCCGTACTCGTGTGCGAGCACCATGACCACCGCCATCTCGCCGTACTTCTGCACCAGCTTCGGCAGCAGCACACCGCGATCCCAGCCGATGGTGTGGTCGCCCCCGCAATAGGCGGCGTTCACCTGCTGGTAGGTGCTGCTCTCGCAGAATACGACCGATTCGGCCTTGGACGCCTTCGCATCCCAGGAGATGTACCTGGTCACCGGCTTGAAGGTGCCGGGAAAGTGCTCGGCGTACTGCGTTGTCCAGAAATCCTGGACATCGGCGACGGCGTTGAGGGCGAGCCGGTCGACCGAGCCGCCATCGCCGTTCTCCGCCGTGAGAGTCGTGTCCGGCACTCCTTTGCGCGGGCCGTTCGGACCGGTTGCCGTCATCGATCCGGCCAGCTCCCAACCACCACCCGATTCCGAGACTTGCTGCGCCGCAGCTCGTTCGCGTCCTGCGCACACCCCACCAGCATCGTGGTGACCACCCCGAGCACGGCCACCACACCGACCCGCAAGCATCTGTTCTTCGCCATCGACCCGCCTCCCCGAGTACCGCGCGCGAGCGCTCACATCGTAATCGCCGGGCACCCCCTCCGCGCATCACTCGCGTTGTCTCGCTTCGCTTTCGTTACTCGGCGCTGAACAGGCGGGTTCGTCTGCGGGCGGGCAATATTCAGCGAGAACCGTCATCCTGTTTCGCAGTACCGATCCACACCGCCGGTCCACCGAGGTAGGGTTCGCGCCGCGTTCCGCATACTTCCGGCTGGCTGAAGCTGTGATTCAGTCGGCGAATCAGTCCAGATGGGCCGATAGCAGCCAGGCCGGAACCGACTTGCGGCCGCCCGGCTCGTCGCGCATACCCTCGAACCGGAAACCCACGTCCGCGGGCAACTCCGCGGGCAGATTGCCATGGATGCGCGCCGGCCTGATCTCATCGATAGCCCAGTACTTCGATACCACCGCACGAAGCTCGTCGGCGGTGACCGGCGACGGCCCCGGCTGGGGCGCTTCGGGCAGCGCCGCCCGGTCGAACACCAGCGCGAAATACGACGCGCCCGGCGCGGCGGCGCGCACGATCGACTGCTGATAGCCCTCCCGCGACTCGACCGGGATCGAATGGAACAGCGTGCTGTCGACGATGGTGCCGAAGCGGCCGTCGTAGCCGGTGAAGGAGGTGACGTCGGCGACCTCGAAGGACGCGTTGGCCAGACCGCGCCTGGTGGCCTCGGCACGGGCCAGCTCCACCGCGGTCGGCGACAGATCCAGTCCCACGGTGGTGAAGCCCCGCTCGGCCAGATACAGCGAGATCGCCCCCTCCCCGCATCCGGCATCGAGGACATCGCCGTGGAATTTGCCCTGCTCGATCAGCCTGGCGAGTTCCGGCTGAGGTTCCCCGATGCTCCATGGCGGTTTGACGCCCGGCCCGAACGGGCCCCCGGTGCCCCGGTAGATTTCTTCGAATTCGAAATCATGTGGTGTCGTCATAGCCCACGAATATCAGGGCACGGGACATACGTTTGGGACGTGGCCCGCGAGTCCTTCAGTTCGCTTCCAGGCAGCGTTTCATCCTCGCGTCGACGTAGGCGATGAGGCATTGCAACGGCCAGCGACCGTCGTCCATCAGCTCGAACATGTCGACACGGTCGCGCAGGTCCCACAAGAGGGTATCGATCTCTTGGAGGTCGTGCACGGTCAAGTCGCCGCGCTGTGTTACGGCCAATGCCGACAGCAGCTCTCGATCGATCTCCGCCAACGTGCCGTGCAGCCATTGCGTTCGGCCGAGGACGGCATCATGGCTCTTCAGGTCGACGTAGTCGAACAGGTTTCGGAGCGGACTCTGCTCGATCGTGTCCGGAGGCGGAAACGGAATCCGATCCCGAACGACCTCGAGCTGACGCCGAACCTCGCGGGCGCCGGCGACGGAGAACTCCTCGCTCAGACGGGCCGAGAGCCCGAGCAGCAATCGCTCGATGTTGTCCACGCTCGCCTCCTGCCCCTGGAAGACGTTGTCGCCGACCACCCTACCGGCTTCGCGGTGCTGTCGCCCGGAGCTCTCATGGTCACCGCGATCACGCCTTCATGACTTCGCCGAGACGGCGACGGACGGTGCACCGTCCGGATCACCGCACGGGTTTCCGCGTCTCGCACCGATCGTGGGTCCGCGCGGAGGCGGGCGGGCGCAGATCAGTGCAGCTGGATGTCGGCGATGAGGGCGCGGTGGTCGGAGCCTGGCACGGTGAAGCTGTACAGGTCTTCGGCGGTGGCGTCGGCCAGCAGGATGTGATCGATGCCGATCACCGGCCCCCAGCGGCGGTCTTCCGGGAAGGTGGGCAGCAGGCCCGCGCCGGTTTGGTCGGCGGCCGAGGCGAAGCGGCCGCGCAGCAGATCGCGGTAGGCGGTGTGGTCGCGGGTCGCGTTGAAGTCGGCGCCAACGATGGCCGGCCCGCGGTGCGCGTCGAGAATCTCCCGGGTCTTGCGCATCTCCGCGGTCCAGGCCGGGAAATTGAACGGCGGCGGGACCGGATGAAAGGCGAAGACGGTGATCGGCCCGCGTTCCGGGTGATCCATCGTCGCGGAGAGATTGTTCAGAATGTAGCCGTCGTACTTCCTGTTGTCCCGCAACGGATACCGACTGTAGATACCGGTGCCACCACCACCGCCGGTGGGTTCGGTATAGCGGTAGGGCAGTTCGTCGAGCAGACCCGCGCCGGCCAGGCTCTCGACCGCCGCGTCGGTCAGCTCATCCACTGTCAGCACGTCGACGCGGTTGTCCCGCACCGCGCGCACCACGGCGGCCGGATCAGCCTTGCCGAACAGCAGGTTCGATTGCATGACGGTCATCCGCGGCCCGCTCGCGGCCCGCCCTTCCGGCACGAACGCGGGCACCGATGTCCACAGCACCGCTATGGCCAGTGCTCCGGCCACGGCCGCACTGCGCCACCCGCGCGCGATCAGCATCAGCACCAGACCGACGACGGCGCCGATCATCAGGTACGACGCCCCCGACGCGAGCAGCACCAGCCCCCGTCGCTCCCACGCTCCGAAATGCAGCACGATCCCGGCGGCGCCCGCCGCCACAGCGCACCACCCCATCCCGAGCAATGCCCGGTCTATCCATTTACGCATGCGGCCGAGCCTAGGCAATGCCGGTGCAGCTCCGGTATGGGGCGTGTGTGGAATTCATGTGGGCTACCACGAGCGTGGTCGATCCAAGCGGTGAAGCGGGTGGCAGGTCGGTGAGGGCATCTCGGCGCCGCAGCTATGACGCAGCGCACACCGCAGAGGCGGCGCACCGAGTGAACCTATGGTCGCGACAGTTCGTAGTACAGGTGACGAGATGCAGTGTGCGCCTCGCTGAACAGCGACGAAAGGGACCGAAAGATGACTTCGGCCAAAAGATTCCAGCGTGCCGCTGCGCCGGTCGCAGCCACCGCGTTCGTACTCGCAGGGCTGCTGAGCGCCTGTGGTGGCGACGACGGCGGCCGACCTGTTCCGGCAGCCGAATCGGCATCGTCGACCACGGCGACCGCCGCGCTGGCGCCCGCTGCGGGGCAGGCTCCCGCGGTCGCGAAGACGCAGGGCTGGCTGAAGATCTACGGCGCAGCAGCGCCGGCCGGGACCGCGAATGCGGTGCAGCTCGATGTGACCAGCGATCCGAGTGTCGGACAGTACGTGTCGGACGGGACGGGCCGGTCGCTGTACCGGTTCGACAAGGACACCGCGAAGCCGTCGGCGTCCAACTGCGCCGGGCAATGTGCCGTGACATGGCCGCCGCTGACCGTTTCCCGTGACCAATCGGTCTACGCGTCGGGGGTCGACCCACAGCTCGTCGGATTCATCGAACGGGCCAACGGCACATGCCAAATCACCATCGGCGGCTGGCCGGTGTACTTCTTCTCGAAAGACAAGAAGCCAGGGGATCTGCTCGGCCAGGGCGTCGGGGGGACATGGTTCGCGGTGGCTCCGAACGGCGGCAAGGCTCTCGCCAAGTGATCCGAATGCCGCTGGATCAGCCACAGTAGGTCCAGTTGATGGGTTCGGCCCCGACCTCGCCGCCGCCGCAATGATCGACGGGGCCGAACCATCATCACCAGCCGTCAACCTTCGGTCTCAGCGAGGCCGCCGGCTCATCAATCCCGTCAGCGTGGCGGTGTCTGTGGTCAATGAGCCGCCGGCGAATTCCAGGGCGGCATACGACCTTTCGGCTGCATCCGGATGTCCCGCGCCGCAGGCATCGGTGACGAGGATCGGCAGGTAGCCCAGGTCCAGGCTGTGGCGGACAGTCGGCTCGATGCCCACCTCCATGGCGATACCGGCCACGGCGAACGTGTCGATGCCGCAGTCGCGCAAGGCGACGTCGAGTGGTGTCGCGGCGAAGGCGGACATGGTGATCTTGTCGAAGACCACCTCGTCGGGGCTGGCGGCCAACTCGGGAACCAGCTGGAACTGCGGTGAACCCTGCGGGAAGCTGGAGTGCAGCTCGGTGGGGTCGTCGACGCGCTGCCACTGCATGGCGGTGCGCAGCTGGGCGACGCCGGACGCGGCGACCGGCAGCGACATGTGCCGGGTGTAGAACACCCGGAAACCGCCCGCTCGTGCGGCATCGCGCAGTTGCACACAGGCGCGCGCGATCTTGTCGCCGTCGGGGATCTGGCGCACGATGCCGACCTGCATGTCGTAGATGAGCAGGGCCATGCGCGCGGGATCGCAGGCGTCCTGCACGGTTTGCGGAATGCTGAGGCCGAAGGCGTGTCGCACGGTCACGCGGTCCGGTCGTAGGGCTCGGCGACGTCGACCGCCGGGTCCATCAGCGCCTCCAGCGGCAACGGCGCCTGCACCGGAACGTAGGTCCATTCCAGGTACCCGGCTTTGGTGAGCGGGAAGTCCGCGACGTACTTCTGCGCCTCTTCGACGCTGTCGACTTCGAACACGATCACCACGCCGGGCTCGTCGGCGCGGGCGTAGTTCTCCCGCACGATGCCCGCCTTCCACAGCCGCCACACATTGGCGACCTCCTCGGGCAGGTACGGGTTGATCGTCTCCAGCGTGACGCCCGGCTTGAATCGGTCGAAAACGATGACCTTCATAGGTTTTTCGCTCCATGTTCGCGTTGATCTGAACGGCATTCATGGAATCGCGATGATTACAGTGTTACAAGAACGCACTTTTCAGTGAGTACCCCGGAGGTCTTGTGCCCGGCAAGCGCTACAACTGCGCCGTGGAGGTGACCGTCGACCTGATCGGCGGCAAGTGGAAGCCGGTGATCCTCGCCCACCTGAAGGAGGGCGTGCACCGCTACGGCGAGTTGCGCAGGCGAATGCCTTCCACCAGCGAGAAGATGCTGGTCCAGCAATTACGCGAGCTGGAATCCGACGGCCTGGTCCACCGCACCGTCTTCGACACGGTGCCGCCTCAGGTCGAATACACCCTCACCGACGAGGGCCAGACCCTCGTCCCCGTCCTCACCGCCCTCTACGACTGGGGCGAAGAACGCGCCGCCCGCACCGGCCTCGCCTTTCCCGCATTCTCCGAAGCGACGCCCGGCCCGGCCAATGCCCAAGTCGGGATCGAACCGAGCCAGTAATACCCTACAGGGGTAAGGTTTACTTGGCCGATCTTCGTTGCTAGAGTCGGGTGCGTTATGAGGTTCATCGATCGATTGCGACGCGGCGCCCCGGTGCCGGCACTGCTGGCCGCGGTGCTGCTCGTCGGGCTGATGATCGACTGCGCCACGATCGGCGACCACGGCCATGATCACGCGTTGGCCGGATCAGCCATGGATCGGCCGGCCTCTTCGATGATCCACAGTCCATCACACCTGCTCGCCGACGACGCTACTCATCCGTGCGGCCCGCATATCGCGCACTGCATCATGAAATCGGTGCTGCCGGGCGGGACCGGGAGCAGCGCGGTGTCGCAACTGCTGCTGTGGGCAGTGGTCGTGGCCGCGGCCATCGCGGTGGCCGCCGCGCCGGTGCTGACCGGAGGTGTCCGCGGCCCGCCGGTGCCGGTAGCGGCCCCGGGTGGCCGCGTCATTCTCACGCGGTTCTGTATCGCTCGACGCTGACAGGTCAGCGCCAGGCCGAAGATGTGTTCGTTTCGGCCGGTGTTCGCTGCCCTGCTCACGTCCTCACCGCCGTACGGCGGTTCCGATACAGGAAGCGACAAAATGAACAACGTTGTGGTCGATACGCCCGCCGAGGGTCCTGCGGCTCTGATCGCGGCGCGGCAGCCGCACATACTCGTCGGCAACACCCCGGTCCTGCGGATCGGCGCTCCGCTGGCGCCCGCGGGCCGCGGCTTCTGGGCCAAGCTCGAGGGGTTCAATCCGGGTGGGATGAAGGACCGTCCGGCCCTGCATATGGTGCGTGGCGCCGAGGAACGCGGCGACCTGGCGCCTGGCGCGCGGATAGTCGAGTCAACCAGTGGCACATTGGGTTTGGGCTTGACACTGGCGGGGATGGTGCATCGTCACCCGGTCACCGTGGTGACCGATCCGGGAATGGAGCCCATCGTCGCGCGCATGCTCACCGCCTACGGGGCCCGCGTCGAGCTCGTGACCGAGCCGCATCCGGTCGGTGGCTGGCAGCAGGCACGACGGGATCGAGTGACCGAACTGCTGGACCGGGACGCGGACGCGTGGTGCCCGGACCAGTACAGCAACCCCGACAACGTCGACGGCTACGAATCGCTGGCACTCGAGCTCGTCGACCAGCTGGGCGGGGTGGACGTACTGGTGTGTGCGGTGGGCACCGGCGGCCATTCCTCCGGCGTCGCCCGGGTACTGCGCCGGTTCTACCCGGACATGAAACTGATCGGTGTGGACACCGTGTCGTCCACGATCTTCGGCCAGCCCGCAGGCCCTCGGTTGATGCGTGGCCTGGGGTCGAGCATCCACCCTCGCAATGTCGACTACGAAGCGTTCGACGAAGTGCATTGGGTGGCACCGGCGGAGGCGGTGTGGGCGTGCCGCACACTGGCCGCCACCCAGTACGCCACAGGCGGCTGGAGCGTCGGCGCGGTCGCGTTGGTGGCCGGGTGGGCGGCGCGGGTGTTCGACGCCGATACCCGAATCGCGGCGGTGTTTCCGGATGGTCCGCACCGCTACTTCGACACCGTCTACAACGATGCCTTCTGCATCGAGCACGGCCTGTTCGACGCCGACCCGCCGGTCGAGCCCGACACTCTCTCGCATCCGGCCGAGCGGGCGGTGACATCGTGGACGCGCTGCGCCACGGTGATCGACCCGCGACGGTTCGCGCCGATGGCGGAGGTGCGGTCGTGAGTGTGCTGCGGCGGTTCCGCGGTTTCGATCTGCCCGCCCGCCTGCTGATGGTCAACCAGTTCGGCATCAACCTCGGCTTCTACATGCTGATGCCGTATCTCGCCGGATACCTCGCGGGTCCACTGGGTTTGGCCGCCTGGGCGGTGGGGCTGGTGCTCGGTGTGCGGAACTTCTCGCAGCAGGGCATGTTCCTGGTGGGCGGCACGCTGGCCGACCGGCTCGGCTACAAGCCGCTGATCGTGGCCGGATGCCTGCTGCGCACCGGCGGCTTCGTCCTGCTGGTGTTCGCCACGTCGCTGCCGGGGTTGCTGATCGCCTCGGCGGCAACCGGTTTCGCCGGCGCACTGTTCAATCCCGCGGTCCGCGCCTACCTCGCCGCCGACGCCGGTGCACGCCGGGTGGAGGCGTTCGCACTGTTCAACATCTTCTATCAGGCAGGCATCCTGGCCGGTCCACTGGTGGGACTTGCCTTGCTGGCGTTGGACTTCCGGGTCACGGCCGGGGCTGCCGCGCTGGTCTTCGCGGCTTTGACAGTGGCGCAGCTGTTCGCGTTGCCGACCCGCAGCGCGGAGGCACCGGCGGAAAAGACCTCGGTGCTGCAGGACTGGCGCACCATTGTGAGCAACCGGCGGTTCGTGGCGTTCGCGGTGGCGATGATCGGCTCGTATGTGCTGTCGTTCCAGGTTTATCTCGCGCTGCCGCTGCAGGCGGAATACGTCGCGGGAGCACGATCGCAGACGCTGACCTCGGCGATATTCGTGATCTCCGGGGTCGTCGCGGTAGCGGGACAGTTGCGCATCACCGCGTGGTTGCAGGCGCGGTGGGGAAGCGGACACAGCCTGGTCGTCGGCATGGGAATTCTCGCGGCCGCGTTCCTGCCGCTGGCCGTGATCGCGGGTCCGCAGCGGTTCGGCCCGGGCGCAGCGGCGGCGGCACTGCTGGTGTCGGCTGCCCTCCTCGCGGTCGGCACTGCCGCCGTGTTCCCGTTCGAGATGGACACCGTCGTCTCGCTGGCCGGCAACAGACTGGTGGCGACGCACTACGGGTTCTACAACACCGTCGTGGGTGTCGGCATTCTCGTCGGCAACCTGGCCACGGGCGCCGTCATCGGCGCGGCCCGCGCCGCCGGAGCCGACTGGGCCGTCTGGGCCGGGCTGACCCTGATCGGCGCGATCGCGGCCCTCGCCTTGCACGGCCTCGACCGGTCCGCACCCGCACGGCATGCTGTGTCCGATGCGGACCCGACGACGTCCGGTGCGGACACCGGCCGACAGCACAGTCCGGCTGGTGCCAGGTCCCAGTGACAACCTGACGTTCAGGCCGATGCGGACCCACTTCCGGGCCAGCCGGGAAAAGCGGATGTGGAGCGCGGCGGACCGACACTACTGTCGACCAAGTGACACCGCCGCTGCTCCGCCCCGCTACCCGCAATGACGAGCCGTTCCTCTGGGCAATGCTGTACGAGGCGTCGCACGCTGCCGAAGAGGGCCTGACTTCACCTGGCGCCCTCCGGGCCCTCCCGGACCTTTCCCGCTACGTCGACGGCTGGGGCGTCCAGGACGACCGCGGCGTTGTCGGCGGCACCGCGGCCCAGCCGGAGGGCGCCGCCTGGCTCCGCCTGTTCACCAGCGAGAACCCCGGCTACGGCTACGTCGACGACACCATCCCAGAACTCGCCATCGCCGTCGCACCGGCTGCCCGCGGTACCGGCCTGGGCACCGCCCTGCTGACCCGTCTCCTCGCCGACGCCCGATCCCGCTACCCCGCCGTCAGCCTCAGCGTCCGAGCCGAAAACCCCGCCCGCCGCCTCTACACCCGCATCGGCTTCTCCGACCTCGCCGGCTCCGAAATCATCAACCGCGCCGGAACCACTAGCGTGACAATGGTTTTGCGGTTCCGATGACAGGGCGAATAACAACTGTCTCATACCTCTTCCCGCGCCCGGGTCTGACGGCTCACACCCCACAGCGTTGAAGACGGGGCACCAGTACCACAAAGCAGCAGGTGGGAGTCGAGATCACGAGTAATGCGGGTACCGGTGCAGGAGGAAGAGATCGCACGGTTTGCTCGTTCCCAATGTGAGGAATCTGCTTGTTTCCTGGTCTACTAGTCGGAGTGCGACGCGTCTTCGAAAGCCCTGCTGTTCGCGCTGGTCATGCCGGCAGCGAAGAACCTGTTGATCGACACCGCCCCACCGCAGAAGGGCGGCGAGGCAGGTCGACCCCGTTTGCTACGGTCCGTCCAGATGGTCGGCGCTCGCGGACGCGGTGGATTGCCAGGACGCTTGCGTCGGCAGCGGTGATGCTAGGGGCTCTGACGACAACGTCTGGGGTGGTTGTCGCGGACCCGCCGTCGTCTCGCCCGAATACGGGGTCGTCCGACGGCTACAAAGCCCCCTCGGAAAGCTCTGCCCTCCCGCCCCTACCGGTTGTCGACCGTATCGAGCCGATCACCGACCGGTGGCTGCGAGTGTTCGTGAACTCGCCCGCGATGCAACGCGTCGTGCAGGTGCAGGTGCTGGTGCCGGCCGACCGTAGCCGCCCGCGACCAACTCTGTACATGCTCGACGGTCGCGGCGCCCCCGAGAACAGCAGCAGCTGGATCGAGTACGGCCGGGCGCGAGAGTTCTTCGCCGACAAGAACCTCAACGTGGTGCTGACCACGGGCGGCCCGGCCAATCTCTACACCGACTGGCAGCGCCGCGATCCAGTCCTCGGCACCAACAAATGGGAGACGTTCCTCACCCGCGAACTGCCGCCACTGATCGACACGCACTTCGAAGGCAGCGGCCGCAACGGAATCCAGGGTGTCTCCATGGGCGCCGAAGCCGCGATGATGCTCACGTTCCGGACACCGGGCATGTATTCCGTCGTCGCGGCCCACAGCGGCTGCTACACCCTCACAGGCGCTGCTCAAGCTCAAGCCCGCGGGATCGTCGAGACCTACGGCGGCAATCCGGACAATATGTTCGGGCCACCGAATGATCCCGACTGGCTGGCCCACGACGTCATGGCACACGCGGAAGCCTTGCGCGGCACCGCGATCTACCTGTCCAGCGGCAGTGGCATCCCCGGCGAACACGACCTGCCCGGCAAGGTCGAACTCCCCGACGCCATCACCGTCGGAGGCCCTCTCGAAGCCGGAGCCTTCGGATGCGCCCTCGCACTCGCGAACCGGCTGACCCAACTGCAGATTCCTGCGACGGTGAACCTGCGGCTCACGGGCACGCACTCCTGGCCGTACTGGGCCGACGAACTGGTCCGGTCCTGGCCTACCATCGCCGGAGCACTGCACATCGACAACTGACGAAGTCAGGCGCCGAAGACTCGTTCGACCACGGACTTGGCGCGCCGGGTGACGCGCATGTAGTGGTCGAGGAATTCGCTGCCGTCGCCGGAGGGCCAGCCCGCGACGCGCGCGACGGCCGAGAGCAGGCGGCCCGGGCCGGGTAGCTGGTCGGTGGGCTTGCCGCGCACCAGCACCAGGGCGTTGCGCGCTTTCGTCGCGGTCAGCCACGCGTCGCGCAGCAGCGCCACGTCGTTCGCGTCCAGCAGTTCGGTCTGCTCGATCACCTCCAGCGACTGCAATGTGGAGGTGTTGTGCAGGCCCGGCACCTCGTGGGCGTGCCGCAGCTGCATCAGCTGCACCGTCCACTCGATGTCGGTCAGGCCGCCGCGGCCCAGCTTGGTGTGGGTGGCCGGGTCCGCGCCGCGCGGCAGCCGCTCGGCGTCCACCCTGGCTTTGATCCGCCGGATCTCGCGCACCGCGTCGGCCGACACACCGCCGACCGGATACCGCACTTTGTCGATGACGTGCAGGAAGCGCACTCCGAGTTCCTGGTTGCCCGCAACCTGGTGGGCACGCAGCAGCGCCTGCACCTCCCAAGGCTGGGCCCACTGCTCGTAGTAGGCAGCGTACGCGGCCAGCGTGCGCACCAGCGCGCCGTTGCGGCCCTCCGGGCGCAACCCGGCGTCGAGCAGCAGCGGCGGATCGGTGCTCGGCGCCCCGAGCAGTTGCTGCACCCGGTCGGCCACCCCGATCGCCCATTTGACGGCCTTGGTCTCGTCTTCGCCTCGGCGCGGGTCGCAGACGAACAGGACATCGGCGTCGGAGCCGTAGCCGAGCTCCATGCCGCCGAGCCTGCCCATACCGATCACCGCGATATCGGCCGGCGCCGGTGCGCCGCGCTCGGCTTCACTGGCCCGGATAACCGCACCGAGCGAAGCCTCCAGCACGGCCACCCATACCGACGACAGCGCGCGGCACACCTGCGGCACGTCCAGCATGCCGAGCAGGTCGGCCGACGCCACCCGCGCCAGTTCGTGCCTGCGTAGCGAACGGGCGGCTGCCACAGCGCGTTTCGGGTCCTCGTAGCGGGTCGACGCGGTGAGAATGCCGCGGGCGACCTCCTCCGGCTGTGGGCCCAGCAGCAGCGGACCGCTGGGACCGTCGGCGTACATGCGGATCGTCTCGGGCGCGTTGATCAGCAGATCGGGCAGGTATTCCGAGGAGCCGAGCACGATCATGAGCCGCTGCGCGATGGCGCCCTCGTCGCGCAATTCGCGCAGGAACCAGATCTGGTCGGCGAGCCCCTCCGACACCCGCCGGTAGGCCAGCAGGCCCGCGTCGGGATTCGGTGTGTCGCTGAGCCATTCGAGCAGCGTCGGCAGCAGCAGTGCCTGGATGCGCCCCTTGCGGGAGACGCCGCCGGTCAGCGCCTTCAGGTGTCCGAGCGCGTGTTCCGGCGTCGCGTAGCCGAGCGCGGCGAGCTGCCGGATGGCGGCTTCCGGGCTCAGCCGCAACGCGTCGGGCTCCAGCCGCACCACCGATTCCAGCAGCGGACGGTAGAACAGCTTGGCGTGCAATCGCCGCACCCGAACCGCGTTGCGGCGGATCTCGCTGGTCAGCACGCCCACCGCGTCCTGCCTGCCGTCGGGGCGGATGTGCGCGGCGCGGGCCAGCCAGCGCATCCCCTCCTCGTCGTCGGCGGCGGGCAAGGTATGCGTGCGACGCAGCCGCTGCAGTTGCAAGCGGTGCTCGAGCAGCCGCAGGAACTCGTACGACGCGGTGAGGTTCGCCGCGTCGTCGCGGCCGACGTACCCGCCCACCGCGAGGGCGGTCAACGCCTCGACGGTGCCCTGCACATGCAAGGTCTCGTCCACCCGCCCGTGCACCAATTGCAGGAGCTGCACGGCGAATTCGACGTCACGCAGGCTGCCGTGCCCGAGTTTGAGTTCGCGTTCGCGCAGATCGGCGGGCACCAGGTCCTCCACCCTGCGCCGCATCGCCTGGACGTCGGCGACGAAATCGGGACGCTCCGAGGCCGTCCAGACCATCGGCATCAGCGCGTCGCGGTACTGCCTGCCGAGCGCGAGATCACCGGTCGCCGGGCGGTTCTTCAGCAGCGCCTGGAACTCCCAGGTGCGCGCCCAGCGCTTGTAGTAGGCGATGTGCGAGTCCAGCGTCCGCACCAGGGCGCCGGCCTTGCCCTCCGGCCGCAACGCCGCGTCGACCTCGAAGAACGCTTGGCTCGCCACATTCATTGCTTCGGCTGCCAGCCGCGTGGCCGTGGCGTCGGCGGGCTCGGCGACGAACACCACGTCGACGTCGCTGACGTAGTTCAGCTCGCACGCGCCGCACTTGCCCATCGCGATGACGGCCAGCCGCACCGGCACCGGCTCGTCCTTGCAGACCCGTGCCACCGCGACCGCCAGCGCCGCGGTCAGGGCGGCGTCGGCCAGGTCGGTGAGGTGCCTGCCGACCACCTGGTACGGCAGCACCGGCTCGTTCTCCACGGTGGCCGCCAGGTCCAGCGCGGCCAGCAGCATCAGGTGGTCGCGGTAGCGCCTGCGCAACAACGCCACCACCTCTGGACCGGAGATCCCGGCGCGGAACAGCATCGGCGCCGCGTTGGGCCCCTGCTCCGGCTCCGCCTCGATGACGGCCAGCAGGTCGGCGATCACCTCGTCGCGACCGGGCAAGTCCTTGTGGCGCAAGATCTCCCAGGTGGACGGCTGGGCGACCAAATGATCGCCCAACGCGCTGGACGAGCCGAGCAACGCGAAAAGCCTGCCGCGCAACGATGTATCCGTGCGAATCGCCGAATCGACCGCGGCCCACTCGTCGCCGATGCTCTCCCGCAACCGCATGAGCGTGTTCAACGCGAGATCGGCGTCCGGCGCGCGGGACAGCGCCCACAACACGGGGATACTCTCGACGTTGTCCCAGCCCAGTTCGCGCAGCGACGCGGCGGCGGACGGCTCGAGCAATCCGAGCCGACCGACGCCGGGGACAGCGGAACGGGCAGACGGTGGCCGGACCATGGCTCTCAAATTACCTGGCCGAGACCACGGGCATGCCGCCGAAGGTCACTCCCGGGTTACAACCCCAGGTATTCCTTGAGTTCGAACGGCGTGACCTGGCTGCGGTAGTCCGCCCACTCCCTGCGCTTGTTGCGCAGGAAGAAGTCGAACACGTGCTCGCCGAGCGTCTCGGCGACCAGCTCGGAGCGCTCCATGGCCTGCAACGCCTCGTCCAGCGTGCCCGGCAGCTCGCGGAAGCCCATCGCGCGCCGCTCGGCGGTGGTCAGCGACCACACGTCGTCCTCCGCCTCCGGGGGCAGCTTGTAGCCCTTCTCGATGCCCCGCAGACCGGCCGCCAGCAGCACGGCGAAGGTCAGGTAGGGGTTGCACGCGGAGTCCGGGCTGCGGATCTCGACGCGACGCGAGGAGGCCTTGTTCGGCGTGTACATCGGCACCCGCACCAGAGCGGAGCGGTTGGATCGGCCCCAGGAGGCCGCGGTGGGCGCTTCGCCGCCGTGGATGAGGCGCTTGTAGGAGTTCACCCACTGGTTGGTGACCGCACTGATCTCCGGGGCGTGCTCGAGGATGCCCGCGATGAACGCCCGAGCCGTCTCCGACAGGTTCATCGGGTCGTCGGGGTCGTGGAAGGCGTTCGTCTCGCCCTCGAACAGGCTCATGTGCGTGTGCATCGCCGAGCCGGGGTACTGGGGGAACGGCTTGGGCATGAACGTCGCGCGCACGCCCTCGTCGATGGCCACTTCCTTGATCAGGTAGCGGAAGGTCATCACGTTGTCGGCCATGGACAGCGCGTCGGCGTAGCGCAGGTCGATCTCCTGCTGGCCGGGAGCGCCCTCGTGGTGACTGAACTCCACCGAGATGCCCATGGACTCCAGCGCGTCGATGGCGTGGCGGCGGAAGTTCGGCGCCGAATCGTGCACCGCCTGGTCGAAGAAGCCGCCGGTGTCGGCCGGAGTCGGCGGGGTGCCGTCGTGCGGGCCGTTCTCCAGCAGGAAGAACTCGATCTCGGGGTGCACGTAGCAGCTGAAACCCACGTCGCCCGCCTTGTTGAGCTGGCGGCGCAGCACGTGGCGCGGGTCGGCCCAGGACGGCGAGCCGTCGGGCATGGTGATGTCGCAGAACATGCGCGCGGAATGCTGATGGCCCTTGCTCGTGGCCCACGGCAGCACCTGGAAGGTCGACGGATCCGGCCGGGCGACCATGTCCGCCTCGGAGACCCGGGCGAAGCCCTCGATGGCCGAGCCGTCGAAGCCGATACCCTCTTCGAACGCGCCTTCTAGCTCGGCGGGAGCAATCGCCACGGACTTCAGGTAGCCCAAGACGTCGGTGAACCAGAGCCGCACGAAGCGGATGTCCCGCTCTTCGAGCGTCCGCAGCACGAATTCCTTCTGGCGATCCATGCCCGCGAGCGTAAGCATCCGGCGTTAAATCTGTGTTACATACACGCTTAAGATTGCTGAGCAGGATTTTTTCGGAAGACTCCGCACAGCCGGATCGTCCGCTTTGTGAGGTTTTCCCGGCGCGGGCCGCTCCGCGTCACCGTTCAGCAACCGATCCGGACGGGCTCAGCAGGTGAGTCCCGGCGCGGGTTCGGACAGGTCGATCAGATAGGCGATGACCGCGTCGTCCACGCAGGGCACACCGCCCGCCAACGCCACCGTGTGCCGGTTGCCGCGGTAGGTGATCAGCGCGGCACCCAGCTGGTCGGCCAGGTCGACACCGGCCTGGTACGGCGTCGCCGGATCCTCGGTGGTGGACACCACCACGGTCTTCGGCAGGCCGTTCACCGAAATCCGATGCGGCTCAATGGTATTCGGCACCGGCCAGGCCGTGCACAACTCCAGCGGCGCCGCACCCGTGCCGCGGCCGTCGTCCAGGAACGGCGCCGCCTTGCGGTATTCGGCGTCCTGCCGTCCCACCACGGCACGGTCGGCGATGCGCGGATCGTCCACGCAACGGATGGCGTTGAACGCGTCGGTGGTGTTGGTGTAGCTGCCGTCCTCGCGGCGGCCGTCGTACAGATCGGCCAGCACCAGCAGGGTGTCGCCGCGCCCGTCGCGCAGTTCGGACAATCCGAGGGTAAGCGCCTTCCACAGCTCGTCGGTGTAGAGCGCTTGACGCACACCGGTGAGCGCGTCGCCGTAGCTCAGCCCGCGCGGGTCGGTGGTCGGCGCCGGCTTGTCCCACAGCGGATCGACCAGCTCGCGGAACCGCCGCACCGCCTGCGCCGGATCGGTGCCGAGCGGGCAGTCCGATTGCTGGGCGCAGTCGGCGGCGTAGGCGTCGAACACCTTCTGGAAGCCCGCCGCCTGCCGCAACGACTCCTGCACCGGGTCCTGCGAGGAATCGATGGCGCCGTCGAGCACGAGGGCGCGCACGCGGTCCGGGAACTTCTCCGCGTACGCCGAGCCGATCTTGGTGCCGTAGGAGTAACCGATGTAGCTCAGCTTCGAGTCACCGAGCGCGGCGCGCATGACGTCGAGATCCTGCACCACCTCCCGGGTGCCGACGTGGGCGAGGAAGTCCTTGCCGGTCCGCTCGGCGCAGCGGTCGGCGTAGCGGCGGTTGTCCGCCTCCGCGTCGGCGATGCCCTCCGGCGAGTAGTCCTCCTGCGGCTCGGCGCGCTCGGCGTCCTGCTCCTGCGCGGTCTGGCAGACGATCGAGGGGGTGGAGGAGCCGACCCCGCGCGGGTCGAAACCGACCCGGTCGAAGCGCTCGGCCAACGGTGTCTTGTTGCCCAGTGACGACATGCCGAGCCCGGACTCCCCCGGCCCGCCCGGATTCATCAGCAGCGAACCGATGCGGTGACCGGTGGCGCGGACCCGGGACACCGCGATCTGCGCGGCCGGCCCGTCCGGCGCCGCGTAGTTCACCGGAACCGTGATCCGCGCGCATTCGGTATTCGGCGGAAGACGGTCGTCGGGTCCGCCGAATCCGGTGCAGTCGCCCCACTGCACGGTCTGGCCGTAGAACTTCTCCAGGCCGGCGGGCGGCGTCGGCATCGGCTGCCCCGTTTCGGTGCGGGTGATCGCGCACCCCGCGCCGAGCACAGCAACCGAAGCCAGCACCGCCACCACGAGCGCACCGCGCCCACTCCGCACCGTCGACATACCTTGATATTGCCAGCAAACACCGGCGGCCCCTCGGGCAAACCCCACCCGCCGCTGTGACCAATTGCACCGGTCATCGCCCTTAATGCGCCGGGGTGGCGGGTGGCACACTGGGTTTCGTCAAGCAATCCCGGGGACCCGGACGGGCCCCGAGGCGACACAGACGAAAGGGACGATGATGTCCGTATCCGATTCGGAAACCCCTGCCTACGGTGCGGTGCCCGCTGAATCCAAGAAGGTCGTGCGCAAGACCCGGGTGCACCATCTGCGGCAGATGAAAGCCGACGGTGAACGCTGGGCGATGCTGACCGCCTACGACTACTCCACGGCACGGCTGTTCGAAGAGGCAGGCATCCCGGTACTGCTGGTCGGCGACTCGGCGGCCAACGTCGTGTACGGCTACGACACCACCGTGCCGATCACCGTGGACGAGCTCATCCCGCTGGTCCGTGGCGTGGTGCGCGGCGCGCCGCACGCGCTGGTGGTGGCCGACCTGCCGTTCGGCACCTACGAATCCTCGCCGCAGCAGGCGCTGGCCACCGCGACCCGGTTCATGAAGGAGGGCGGGGCGCACGCGGTGAAGCTGGAGGGCGGCGAGCGCGTGGCCGAGCAGATCGCGGTGATCACCGCGGCGGGCATCCCGGTGATGGCGCACATCGGCTTTACCCCGCAGAGCGTGAACACCCTGGGCGGTTTCCGCGTGCAGGGTCGCGGGGACGGCGCCGAGCAGCTGATCGCCGACGCGATCGCGGTGCAGGAGGCGGGCGCGTTCTCCGTCGTCATGGAGATGGTGCCCGCGGAGCTGGCCGGACAGGTCACCCGGAAGCTGACCATTCCGACCATCGGCATCGGCGCCGGCGCCGACACCGACGCACAGGTGCTGGTATGGCAGGACATGGCCGGCTACACCAGCGGCAAGACCGCGAAGTTCGTCAAGCGCTTCGGCCACGTCGGGGACGAATTGCGCTCCGCGGCCGCCGCTTACGCCGCCGAAGTGCGCCAGGGCACCTTCCCCGGGCCCGAACACGGCTTCTGATCCCGGCGTTCCCGCCGAAAACGATGACCGGCCGGGCAGTGCGCGCATGCGTCGCGCTGCCCGGTCCCGGCACTGGAACCGCTCGGCTGAACTATTCCCAGTGGAACCAACCGGTTCGGGCCGGTCGGCGAAATCAATGGCAGACTCGATGCCGACAATACCGACACGACCAGAGGTACCGATGCCGTACAGCCGTTGGATTTCACGCAGCTCCCTGCTGATCGCGGGCGTTTTCGCCGCCGCGGCCCTGACCGCGTGCGGCAGCGAGTCGGCTCCCACCGGCAGCGCGACGTCGACCACGACATCCGCCACGCCGGGCCCGACCACCGGCCGCACCACGCCGGCCAGCCCGGAGATCTCCGACGCCGCCGGGAACCAGCTGTGCGACATGATGAGGTCGGAACTGTCCAACTGGCGTATCCAGGGCGGAACGCTGGGCAAGATCGGGCTCAACGCGCTCGTGCACGAGTGGGCACTGCGCAACGGCGGCATCAACGCCGCGGTGCTGGCCGACAAGGCGATCATCGACCGCGCCACCACCAAGAGCTGCGCCGACGTGCGCCAGCAGGCCATCGAGGCACTGGGAATTCCGGACCTGGCCTCCGGACTCGCCTTCTGACCGGGCAGGCCGAATGCGCACCCCCTACCCCGAGATCGAACCGTACGACTCCGGCATGCTGGCGGTCGGCGCAGGCCAGTCGGTGTATTGGGAGGTCAGCGGTAATCCGGACGGCAAGCCCGCGGTGTTCTTGCACGGTGGCCCCGGTGGCGGCACCGCGCCGTACCACCGGCAGTTCTTCGACCCGGCCGTCTACCGGATCGTGCTGTTCGACCAGCGCGGCTGCGGCCGCTCCACGCCACACCTGGCCGATGGCGCGACCCTGGAGCACAACACCACCTGGCACCTGATCGCCGACATGGAAGCGCTGCGCACGCATCTCGGCATCGAGCGCTGGCTGGTGTTCGGCGGCTCATGGGGTTCCACGCTCGCGCTGGCCTACGCGCAGCGGCATCCCGAACGCGTGACCGAACTGGTGCTGCGCGGCGTATTCCTCCTGCGCCGCAAGGAAATCGACTGGTACTACAACGGCGCCGCCGGCTACGTCTACCCGGACGAGTGGGCGAAGTTCCTCGCGCCGGTGCCGGAAGACGAGCGCGACCAGGATCTCGTCGAGGTCTATCACCGGCTGCTGCACTCGCCCGACGAGCAAGTCGCCCGCGCGGCCGCGATCGCGTGGTCCACCTGGGAAGGTTCGACGAGTTCGCTTCTGCCGCAACCTGATCGGATAGCCGAAACGGCCGAGCCCCGGTTCGCGCTGGCTTTCGCCAAGATCGAGAACCACTACTTCCGCCACGGCGGGTTCCTCGAGGAGGGCCAGCTGCTGCGCGACATCGGCGCGATCACGCACATCCCCGCCGTGATCGTGCAGGGCCGCCACGACATCGTCTGCCCGGCGGTCAGCGCGTGGGAACTGCACCGGGCGTGGCCCGGTTCGGTCCTGCACATCGTCGCCGACGCCGGGCACGCGGCGAACGAGCCCGGCATCACCCATCACCTGGTCGAAGCGACCGACCGATTCGCGAAGGAGGGGTGAGCACGATGACCACGGCCGACATCGCTCTCGTCGCCGCGCTGCGGGACGATATCGACCGGCTGCTGGCCGCCGAGCCCGAAGTCCGTTCCGATGCCTCGGATTCCGTGCACCAGATGCGGGTTGCTACGCGCAGGCTGCGTAGCGTGTTGCGGTCCTATCGCAGGCTTTTCGTCAAGGAGCCGGTGGCGGTGATGGTCACGGAGCTCAAGTGGCTGGCCGGACTGCTCGGGGAGGCCCGCGACGCGGAGGTGCGCGCCGACCGGTTCGCCACCCTGCTGGCCGACCACGCCGGGCAGACCCCGCCCGCCGAACTCGGCCCCGTCACCGCGCGTCTGGTGATCGCCGAACGGGATCGCTATCGCCGAGCCCACGACGAGGTCCTGACCGCGTTGGACAGCGAACGCTACCGCACGCTGCGCGACCAACTGTCCGCATGGCGCACCGCCCCGCCGCTGCGCCACTCCCGCGTCACGGCGGAGGCCGCCGACGTCTTCGGCGCGGTACTGCGCAGCGATCTCGCCCGGGTCGAATCCCTCGTCCGCGCCGAGCCCACCGTCGCCGCCACCGAGCGCATCGAGCTGCTCCACGATATCCGCAAAAGCGCCAAGCGATTACGGTACTCATGCGAAGCGGCGGCGCAGGAAGCCGGCGACGCCGCCGATCTCGGCAGCCGCGCGAAGAAGCTGCAGACGGTACTCGGCGACCACCGGGACGCGGTGGAATCCCACCGTACGATCCTCGATCGAGCGGCCGAGGCCGCCGCGGCGGGCGAGCCCGCGGACCTCTACGAGATCCTCGCAGACGCCGAGGACGCCGCGGCCGGGCGCGAACTGAGCCGCTATCCCGCCACCGCGGCGGCGCTCTTCGGATAGATCACGTAGCGGATTCGCCCAGCACCGGCGGGCTCAGAGAGCCAGGCGGGTGCCCGCGCATTCACGCCGGATACGCGAAGCCGACTTTCCGCTCCCTCGGGTCCGCGGACAACAGGCGTACCCGCACCGCCGCCCCTTCGGGAGGCTCGCCCGTACACGGTCCGAGCACCGGCGGATCGGCGATGAAGATCACCGCGGGACGATTGCCGTTGCCCTCGCGCACCACCACGGCATCGAACTCGGCGCCGATCCGCTGCGCCAGCAAGGTCGACTCGGTCAGATCGATACAGGCACGCTCGATCTTGCTCGCGACGCCATCGCTGCGCCGCATGGTGTCGGCCGTGCGCACCAGCCCGTCCCGTACCCAGCGCGGCACCTCGGTGCCCGCGCACCGGGCCAGGCAGATCTCGGTCGCGAATCGATCCGACAGCCGTCGCAGCGGGGCGGTGACGTGCGCGTACGGTGCGCCGATACCGCTGTGCCGCAGGGCTTCCGGTGCGGCCGGGCCTACGGCGGCCCCAGCGACCACGGTGTAGGACGCACCGCGCAGCAGCGTTGTCGCCTCGGACATCAGCACCAGCGCCGCGGGCGTGTTGGGGTCCAGCCGCGCCAGCATCTGCCCGACCGCTTCCTCGGCGGGCCAGGCCACGCCCAGCGCATGCGCGGTGCGGCGCATGGAGTCGATCGCGGATTCGGCCGGTGGCGGCATGGTGCGCAGCAGCGCGACCTGCTGCTCGGCGGGAACGTTCCCGTTCAGCATGATCTGCGCCGCACACATGCCGGTCAGCAGCGAGACCTGTTCGTTCCAGTCGTCGGCGGCGGTGCGCGGTTCGACCACCAGCCGCCAGTGTCCGTCGGCGCGCTCGTCCTGGACGACGGATTGCGCAGGCAGCCGCAACCCGATCGCGCCGCGCGCCAGCCCCGCCGCGATGCGCCGCGCACCGAACTCCGGCAGGGCGGCAATCGAGGGATGCAACCGACCGGCCTCGGCGTCGGCCTGCACGCCGGAGTAGTCGAGCCGGGCGCGGGAGCACACCAAGGCCCGTACCACCGAGAAACGCTGCGGTTCGGCGTTCTCGTCGAGTTCGATGGTCCATAGCGCGGCCGGGCGAGTTCGGCCGGGCAGCAGGCTCGCGGACCCTTCCGACAGGGTCGGCGGGTGCAGCGGCACCGTGCCGTCGGGGAGATAGAACGTCTGCCCCCTGGCGCCGGACTCCTTGGCGAGCGCGCCATCGGGAGCGATCACGGCACCGACATCGGCGATGGCGTAGTGCACGAGGAAGCCGGTGGGGGTGCGTAAGAGATGCAGGGCCTGGTCCAGATCCATGGCCCCGGGTGGGTCGATCGTCACGAACGGGATGTCCGTGCGATCGACCCGGTTGCCCGCGAACGCGTCGACCGCGTCGCGGGCCTCCGCGCTTGCCTCGGCGGGATACGCCGAGGCCAGCCCGAACTCGGAACGAATGGCGCCGAAATCTACCGGTGCCGAGACGATCCGCTGGTGGAGTTCCACGCTGCGGCGCCGGTCCTACTGCAGGGCCAGCATGGTGCCGTTCAGCTGATCGAACGGACCGTAGACGGTGAAGGTGACCCGGCCACCGGGGACCGAGGACGAAACCTGTGCCGCGGCGTCCAGCGCCTGCCCGAAGGAGGCGGCGGACGGATGCGGCAGCCCGGCGATGGCCAGGCCGACGTGATTCTGATACACCCACACCGTGTCGGCGGCGCTGAGGTCGACCTGAACCCCACCCGGCAGTGGCGTCACCGCGACCGCGTTGGCGGAACCGGCGCCGAGCACCGCGAAAACCGAGGCGGCGCCCGCCACCAATGCACCGGCGACCAAGGAGCGAACTACTCGCATATGTGTTGAGACCTGCTTTCCCGCGATCGAAGTATGAATGGCCCGGTGCTGCCCCGCACCGGGCCTTAACCAACGGCGACTACTTTATGACGTCCATCACCCTCCCGGCCAGTGGCGCACGAATCGGATCGACGAAAATTTCCGGCTGCGACACCACAGCGCCCGCGCTGCTAACGTGAGCCGCCGTGCCGGGCGTCGCGTTCGCCCGCGCTTTCGAAAATGTGCCGTGCGCCGACAATTGGGAGCCCCACACTTATGTCATCGATTTTGTTCGACTACCTGCTGCCTCTGCTCGGTCCCGAACAGGCCGCCTACTGGGCCCGAGTCTTCACCATCAACCCGAGCTGACCGCGCGATTGTTCTCGCACGCTCGTTGCCTCCCGTTAACCTGACGGGAGGCAGCAGTGATCCTGGCCCGCTAGCATCCCGCGCGTGATAAGAACCATCGCCGCACTCGCGGCCAGCGCCACCCTCTTTTCCCTGCTCCTCACCGGTTGCGGGGACGACAAGTCCGGCAGCGCCGCCTCCTCGACCACGGCGGCCGCATCCCAGGGCGCTACCACCACGGTCGACACGGTGAAGACGGGCGCATTCGTCGTCAGCTTCCGGGGCGCGTTCCCGAAGCTCGCCGAAGGCAAGGATGACGCGAAGATCGCGAGCATCCTGTCGGAGACCTGCGGAGACATCAAGGCGGGCAAGTCCGAGTCCGACGTCGTCGCCAACATCACCAAGCGGGCGGCAGGCACCACCCAGCCGACCGCGGAGGAAGCCAAGGCCATTTATCAGATGGCCAATCTGATGTGCTGATCACTCCGCACTGAAGACGTACGCCCGTCGAAGTCGGCGGCGGTAACTGCTGACAGCTAGCGACAGCGATGCGCCGGTTCCACGTTGCGGGATCCGGCATACCGCCGACGACGGGCCCCTCTTCTCGCCGTTGCCGAGCGCGAACCCGGACGGGCCGCAAGCGGGTGGGCGGACGAGTTGGTCTGTAAGCCGGATCCTGTCCCCGGTTCGCACCGGGGGGCGGCCATCCATCTGGACACTCCGTTGCCGGGTGCCTCGAGCGGCCCACCCGCAGGCTCGGGCGAGCAGCCCTCGAACGCCTGCGCAGCCGCACCGCGGACGGTGCGGCCTTCGACCTTGCTCCGGGCGGGGTTTACCGAGCCGCCCCGGTCACCCGGGGCGCTGGTGCGCTCTTACCGCACCGTTTCACCCTCACCGCACGGCCTCGACGGCCGTGGGCGGTCTGTTTTCTGTGGCACTTTCCCGCGGGTCACCCCGGGTTGCCGTTAGCAACCGCCCTGCTCTGTGGAGTCCGGACTTTCCTCGGCGCCGGGCGGCGGCACGATCGTGCCCGTTCCCTGCGCCGCGGCCGCCCGACCAACTCGTCCGCGATAACAGAATACTGGGTACGGTTAGTGGCCATGGAACGTGTCGAGGTCGGCTTCCCTTCCGGAAGCGAGCAGTGCGCGGCGTGGCTCTATCGCCCGGACGGCGCACCCAAACCCCGCCCGCTAGTGGTGATGGGACACGGGCTGGGGGCCAATCGGGAAATGGGACTGGATCGGTACGCGCGCCGTTTCGCGGCCGCGGGCATGGCGGTCCTGGTGTTCGACTATCGGCATTTCGGCGCCAGTCAGGGCACGCCACGCCAGTTGCTGAGCATCAGGCGCCAGCGTGCGGACTGGCATGCCGCCATCGCGTACGCGCGCACCCTGCGCGGGATCGACGCGACCCGAATCGCGTTGTGGGGCACTTCGTTCGGCGGCGGGCACGTCCTGTCGGTCGCACCGGACGACGACTACATCGCCGCCGTGGTCGCGCAGGTGCCGTTCACCAGCGGCCTGTCCTCGGCGCTGGCGAAGGGGCCGATCAGCGTGACCAAGGTTGCCACCATCGCGGCCACCGATCTACTGGTGGGGACCATCCGGCGCAAGCCGGTCCGCATCCGGCTGGCCGGACGCAAGCGCGCCGCGGCGTTGATGAGCGCACCCGACGTACCGGAGGGCTTCCGCAGGCTCAGCGACGAGAGCGAGACCTACGAGCCGAAAGTGGCGGCGCGGGTGGCGTTCTCCGCACTTTTCGACGCACCGGGACGACGCGCGAAAGCGCTGAAGATGCCCGTGCTGTACGCACTGTGCGACGACGATTCCGTCGCCCCCGTGAAATCGGCTCTGCGCGCCGCCGAACGCACCAAGCACGCGGTCGTAAAGCGCTATCCGGCGGGCCATTTCGACATCTACTTCGACGAAGTATTCGAAAAGGCGGTATACGACCAGACCGAATTCCTGGTATCCGTGCTGCGGCCGTAAGCGGCTGCCTCGAGCCTTCGTTCGGCCCGGCCCGGGCTGAGGTACGGAGTACATCCGGCTGCGCCTCTGTGCATTCGCGGGCAGGGCCGAGCGGGCAGGGCCGAGATGTGGCGTATCGTGGGAAGCCAATGAATCTCGGGCATTTCCGCACTCGGTGATGGCTCCGATGCGCCGCCAAGCATCGTCTCGATGAATATCACTCTCTCCCACGGGAAGACAGCTCCCGTTTCCCCATGACTGCCGCGCGGGTCAAGACCCGCACGGAACTGCGCGGACAGCGCCGCAGGCGCGGCCACGGTTGCTGGAATCATCTGCTAGTCGCACCGCTGTGGCCGAAGCACGGTGTGAACCTGGGCAC
The DNA here is from genome assembly GCF_015477605.1 of Nocardia amamiensis. Taxonomy (GTDB): domain Bacteria; phylum Actinomycetota; class Actinomycetes; order Mycobacteriales; family Mycobacteriaceae; genus Nocardia; species Nocardia amamiensis_A. The sequence goes on along the minus strand of NZ_JADLQX010000013.1, from coordinate 184,261 downwards.
GCTGCTGCGCACCTGCGACGCGGTCGGCGCGTGCATGGCGGTGCCGCGTCGGCCCTGGGTGCCCGACGCGCTGGCGCATGGCAATACGCTGCGGCACCGGCAATGCGTGCACTGGATCGATGGACGGGTCGAGCGATGGCTCGCCCGGCAGCGGGACGGCGGCTCCGCGATCGTCGGCGTGGAATTGACCGACGAATCGATCCGCCTCGCCGATCTGTCCGCAGCCCGGCGGCGCACCATTGTGCTCCTCGGGCACGAGACCACCGGCATCCCGCCCGAAGGCCTCGAACTGGCCGACATCACCGTGGAGATCCCGATGGTCGGCACCGGGCACAGCCTGAACGTCGCTGTGGCGGGATCACTGGTCCTCTACAAACTGGCCGGGCTGTGCTGATCACGGCTCGACCAGCAGCTCACGCGCGAGCAACTCCGCCCACCACCCCTCGACCCGCTCGGGCGGCCAACCGCGCCGGGCGGTGAGTTCGGTGTAGACGTCGATGTTGCAGACCGCCGCGTAGACGTCCACGGCGGTCGGCACGTCGATGCCATCGCGCAGCGTGCCCGGCGGCCACAGGGACAAGACCTGACGGTGGGCGTCGTCGCCTCGGCGGCGGCCTTCGCGATAAGCCTGGGCCAGTTCGGGTTCCGTGCGTCCGGCCTCGCGTTCGCCGACTGACACCATCGCAGGGGTCGACGGCGGCGGCCGATGCTGTCACGATGGCGCGGATGATTGTCAGGCTTGCGCGGGAAGAGGACCTCGCCGGTTTTCTCGAACTGGCGGGGCAGGTCGAGCATTGGTTCGGCCCGATGGTCGACGACGCCGGATTCCATGCGGCGGTGCTGCGGCACGTTCGGGCGGGCACGGCGCTCGTCGCCCGGTCCGCGGGGGCCGAAGTGCTCGGCGGCATGATGTTCGGCGCCCAGCCGCCGACCTACCGGGTGAACTGGTTGGTCGTCGCGGAGCAGGCTCGCGGACACGGCATCGGACGGGCGTTGACCACGGATGCGATCCGCCGGTACGTGCGCTGCCCCGGCACACTCGAAGTGGTCACCTTCGGGGCCGATCATCCCGGCGCGACGGCCAGCGGCGCCCGTGCGTTCTACGAACACATGGGATTCGATCCCGCGGAAGCCGCGGCTCCCGGCCCGGAGGGCGGTTCCCGGCAGTTCTATCGGCGGCGCATCTGAGGCACGACGGCCGGGGCTTCATCGTCCACGGATTGCTCGCCAGAGGATGAAGGCGAGCACCGCTGCGGGCGCGGCCGCCAGTATGGGCTTGTCACGAACCGTGTCCATGAGGGTGCGGCCCGGATAGGCCATGGACTCGGGAAGTCCGGCAGCGCCGAGTTCGGCAGCGCTCGCGGCGTTGGCCTCCGCCAACTCGGCGCGCTCCGCGGCGTTTTGCACGGACTCCTCCACCGCAGGCTCGGCCTGCTCGGTCTGGTACTCGCCAGTTCGCCCCACGCCGGTCCGCGACTCCGCCTGTTGTGCCGCTGCGGTGGCAGGGCTACTCACCCCAGCGGCCTCTCGCCCGGCGGCGGTCGCTTCGCCCTCCCCGAACGATGCGGCTCCAGCCGCAGCGCCACTCGCCTCAGCGGCCTCTCGCCCGGCGGCCGCTTCGGCCTCCCCAAGCGGCGCCGCTCCGGCCGCAGCGCCACCCGCCTCAGTAGCCCCTCGCCCGACGGTCGCCTCCGCCTCCGAGAATGGCACCGCTGCGGCGGCCATGCCGCTCACCTCAGCAGCGGCCTCCTCGGCCTCGCGCCTGACGCTCGGCGTCTCCAACCCCGTCATACCTGTCGCTCCGGCAGCGGCGGGGCGCGCCTCAGCAGCGCCCTCTTCCGCCTCGCGCCTTGCGGTGGACGTCTCCCCCGTCATACCTGGCTCTCCGGCCGTGGTACCGCCCACTTCGGCGGCCGCGTCCTTCGCCTGCCCTGCGGCCTCCGCCTCCGCCTCCGGCTCGCCCTGCACGGGATCTCTCGCGGCGTGGCGGCCGAAACCCTCGCCTGGCTGACCGCTACCGGCCGTCTCCACCACATCGGCGACGTCATAGACGCCGTCGGATTCCGAATCCGGGCGTTCACGTTCGTTCATCACTGTCTCCTGTCCTCGGCTGCGCGGCGCCGGACAGATTTCCTGGATGCCGTCGCTGCCCGGTTACCCTACGAACGGTGGGACAAACCGGACATCGAAGAACGCCACTCCATCTCGAATTCGCGCCGTGAGTCGCCCGGGGCCATGGCCCCGCTCACCCCGGTCGGCAGGAAGCCGTTGCGCAGATACAACCGCTGGGCGAACGTGTTGCTCTCGGCGACCTCCAAGTGGACTACGCGGTGACCACCCGCAACGGCCCAATCCAGCACCGCGCGAACCAGCCGGTCCGACACCCCGGTCCCGCGCGCCCGCGCCGCCACCCACATCGAAATAAGATGCACACCACCGCGTACCCGATCGGGCATGCCCGCGACCGTGCCCAGCTCCTCTCCGGCCGACTCGGCCAGGAACTGCGCCCGATCGGTCAGCGAACGCCGCCAGTCACCTTCGGTGCGGGCTTGCGCCTCGGCCAAGGTGGAGCCGAAGAACTGCGGCGTGTCGGCCAGCGCCGTGAGCCGGACGCGCCGGAACGCCGCCCAATCATCCGGCACGAGCAATCTGATCTCGGGTGTCGAGACGTCCATCTGGATTTCTCTACCTGGTCAGCGGTAACGTGCGCAAAGGATTTGCGGTGTCCGGCTGGGCCGCCCCACGTCAACCGAGCTTGCGCAGCCCGGCGAACTCCAGTCCGGCGAAGATCGCGACCGCCACGGCGCCGATGATGAAGAACATCACTCCGAGACCGGTCAACGGGAGCACACCGGAACCGGCCAGCCCGATCATGCCGGCAACCGAGAGCGCGTTGACGGCGACGACCGCCTGGGCGTGCCGCACCGCGATCACCGGTTGTCGGGCGACCATCAGCAGCACGAGCGCACCGCCCAGCATCACGATGCCGAACGGAATGCTCCAACCGATCGGCAGCCCGAGCGGGTCCCGCAGAAACCCCGCGCCCGCCACCAATACCGCGCCGAAGATCCCGGTGCTCCAGCCGTCCACCGTGAGCGCAGTGCGCAGAAGGGTGGCGTTGCCGCTCGGCCTGGCCAGGGTTGTGGGTGTCATGTCGTCCTCCTGTGTTCGGTCCGCCGAACCAACCTTGCTGGCTCGCAGGTGAGCGTCTCAATAACCTCGCAGGTCATGGCCGGACGGCGGCGCGGGTGCTTAGCTGAACGAATGACATCGGTGCAGACGCGATCGAGAGCGGGCGTCCTGCTGCGTGAATGGCGGCAGCGGCGCAGGTTGAGTCAGCTGGATCTGGCGCTGGCGGCGGATACCTCGGCGCGTCACCTCTCCTATGTGGAGACCGGGCGCGCCACACCCAGCCGGGCGATGGTGCTGCGTCTGTGCGACACACTCGACGTGCCGCTGCGCGAACGCAATACGCTGCTGATGGCCGCCGGTTACGCACCCGCGTATCTGGAGAGCAGTCTCGACGACGCGCATCTCATGTCGGTCCGAGCCGCCCTGCACACCATGCTGGCCGCCCACGAACCATATCCGGCCGTGGTCATCGATCGGCTGTGGAATGTGGTGACCGGGAACGCGGCGATGAGCGTGCTGATGGACGGCGTTCCGGCGCACGTGCGGGCACCGCGCCCGAACGTCTACCGGCTGGTGTTGCACCCGGATGGACTCGCGTCCCGGCTGGCCAACCTCGCCCAGGTGCGCGCACTGTTCCTGGAGCGGCTCGCAAGGCAGGTCAGCGCGAGCGGCGACCATGAGCTGGCGGCGCTGTACGACGAGGTTTCCGGCTACCCGGACGCACCGGCCGCCGATGACACAGCGGAGGCCGGCGCGCCGCCGAGTCCGTTCGAGGTGCCGATCCGGATCCGGACACCTGACGGTGAGCTGTCGATGTTCAGCACGATGGCCACCTTCGGCGCACCCGCTGACGTCACGCTGTCCGAGCTGGCCATCGAATTGTTCTATCCGCTGGACGAATTCACCACGGCCGCGCTGCGCGGGATGGCGGCCGTGACGAATCCGTGAGTTCCTCAGGCGTCCAGCATGGATTCGTCCCACTGCCGGTGCAGGTCGGGGTCGGCGGCGGACAGTACCTCGTCCAGGCGCAGCCCCAACTCGCTGATGTTCGGTTCGGTCATCATGTTCAGGTGATCGCCGGGCACCGAGATCACCGTGAACCGGCGGGCGGCGTACTGCTTCCAGCCGTTGTCCGCGCTGTCGAACATGCTGCCGACGGTCTGGTGCGCCAGGTCGACGCCCGGCGGAAGCCCCTCGGTGGCGCGCAGCAGCGTGATGTCTCGCTCGTAGGGCTCGAGCTTGTAGTCCAGCATGGCCGAGTAGTTGGCGTAGAACACCTCGTAGAGCCGCCGGATCGCCTGCGGTGAACTAGCCGACGGCAGGATCTCCGACCGCACCGCCTCGGCCAGCATCGCCGCGAACAGCTCCTCGGAACCGTGCACGTCGGGTTCGAAATCGACCAGGGCGGACTGGCTTCCGCGCGCGTACCACAGCAGCTCGAGGAAGAACCACCGGATCAGCTTCTCCTCCGGGATGGGTGTGCGCGCTTGCGCGCGTAGGGCCATGGTGTCCAACAGCGTCACGCTGAACACTTCGTGGGCGGGAAGCTGACGCGCCATCTCCAAGGCGACATAGCCGCCGAAGGACCAACCCGCCAGATGATATGGGCCGGTCGGATGCACTCGTCGCAGCGCTTCCAGATACGACTCGGTCATCGCCGCGATCGTCTTCTCCGGCGCACTACCCGCGTCCGCGCCCGCCGCCTGCAGTCCGTACACCGGGCGATCCGGATCCAGGTACCGCACGAGGGTCAAGTAGCACAGCACGTTCCCGCCGATCGGATGCACCAGGAACAGCGGCGGCTTGGTGCCGTCGGGGTTGAGCGGCACCAGCGGGTCGAAGGTGCGGTGCACGTCGCCGCCCGCCCGCACCAGCGTGGCGAGCCCGGCCGCGGTGGGCGCGCTGATGAACGCGTCCAGCGGCACTTCGACACCCCACCGGCGCGAGAGCGCCATCACCACGCGCATCGCCCCGATCGAGGTCCCGCCCGCCGCGAAGAAGTCGTCGTCGACGCCGATCGCGCGCAGACCGGCGTATTCGGCGAGCAACTGCACCGCCGACCGCTCGTAGTCGTCGGCCGGTTCCCGCTGCGCCGCCACCGAATCCGGGACGGACTCGCCGTAATCGCGCAAGGCCGCGTCATCGCGTTTGCCGCTGGGCGTGCGGGGCAGCTCGTCGAGCCAGGCGAACCGCGACGGCACCATGTGCGCGGGCAGCACCGCACGCAGGTCGTGCCGCAGCGCGGCCAGATCGGTCTGCTCCGCCGCGCCGACCAGGAACGCGATCAGCGACCCGTCGATACCACCGAAACCGCGTGCCACCACGGCCGCTTCGGTAATGCCCGGGAACTTCTCCACCAGGCCGAGGATGCACAGCTCCACTTCGGCCGGCTCCACCCGGAAGCCACGGATCTTCACCTGGCTGTCGCTGCGGCCCAGGCACACGATGTCGCCGGAGAACAGCCGAACGCCGAGATCGCCGGTGCGGTAGCGGATTCCGCCCGCATGGGTGGCCACGAACCGCTGGGCGGTGAGCGCGGGCCGTCCCGCGTAGCCGCGCGCGAGGGAACGGCCACCGAGATAGATCTCGCCGATCACGCCGTCGGGCACCGGGCGCAGCGCGCTGTCGAGCAGCTCCACCGTGTCGCCGTCCACGGCTCGGCCGATGGGCGGCAGCGCGGGGAACTCGTCGGCCGGACCCTGCAGGGTGAATTTGGTGGCGACATGGGATTCGGTCGGGCCGTACTGGTTTTCCAGCACCAAACCCGGAACCACCTTGCACAGAGCGCGGATCTCGTCGGTGATGCGCAGCTGCTCACCGGAGGAGATCAGCACCTTCAGCTCGGTCGGGAACTTGCGCAGAGCCACGGCCGCCTCGGCGAACGCCTGCAACGCCACATACGGCAGGAACAGCCGTTCGATGCCTTCGTCCACGACGGTGGTCAGCAACTGCTCGACGTTCGACCGCAGGTCGGCCGAACTCACCCGCAGGGTCGACCCGGCCGCGAGGGTGGTGAAGATCTCCTGGAACGACACGTCGAAACTCAACGGCGCCAATTGCAACGTGCTGCGCAGGCCGGTGCCGGTCGCCGCGCGGATCTGCCAATCCACCAGCGAGGTCAGGCCCCGATGCGGCATCGCGACGCCCTTGGGCTCGCCGGTCGACCCCGAGGTGAACAGCACATAGGCCACCGAATCGGGCGAAATATGTTCGGGTAGTGCGACATCCGCGTCGTCAGCGGAGTCGTCGAAGAGCAGGGTGGTGTCGAGCACCAAGGCGGGATCGTCGACGATGTCGCGATAGTCGGCGTCGGCGACCACGCGGTGCGGGTGTGCGCGGTCGATCATCAGATTCAGCCTGGCCCGCGGGTAGCTGACGTCCAGGGGAACGCACGCGGCGCCGATCCGGGTCAGCGCCAGCACGAGCAGTACCAGCTCCGGACGACGCCGCATCAGGATGCCCACCCGGTCGCCCGGCGATACGCCGAGCCCGGCCAGCCGGCGCGCCAGCCGGTCGGAACGTTCGATCAGTTCGTCGTAGGTGACGGATTCGTCGTCACCGGCCAGGGCGATCGCCGCCGGGTTGAGCGCGGCGGCGTCGGCCACCAGCGTGCCCACGTCGCGGGCGATCACTGGGCCGGCACCGCGGTCGATGGCGGCGTCGGGGTCGGCCACGATTGCGGCCAGCATGCGCAGCTGGGTGAGCGCCACGGTCGCGCACTGCTCGGTGGTCAGCGTGTGATCACCGTTGACGCGCAGCCACATCCGGCCGTCGCGCGGGTCGGTCGCCGCGGTCACCAGCAGCTGGAAGTTGGTCTCCTCGCGGGCGTCGAATTCCAGCAGCCGCACCCCGTCGAGCACCAGCATCGGCTGGAAGACGTGGTAGTTGACGTAGTTGAAGGCGGTCTCGAACACCGGCCCGCCGTCGGCGAGGATCGAGCGCAGCGGGTAGCGGCGGTACGGGTAGGCCTCGCGTTCCCGGCGCGCGATCTGCTCCACCGCCGCACGCCACGTGGTCGCGGTGCCGTCCAACCGGACGGGCAAGGTATTGAGGAACAGCCCGGCCACCCGCTCGGCGCCGGCGCGGTCCGGACGACCGTGGGTGACCACACCGGTGGTCACGTCCGTGCGTCCGGTGAGTGTCCGCAGCGCCAGGCAGTGCGCGGCCAGATAGACCGATTTCTCCGGAATCTGGTGGCGCGTGGCGAATGCGGTCACGCGCTGGGCCAAGCGGCGCGGCACCAGCGCTTTCGCGTGCGGCGTCTCGGCGACCGCCGGTCGGTGCGCGCCGAGCGCGGTCAGGGCGGTGGGTTCCGCCCCGGCGAGCGCGGTCAGCCAGTACTCGCGAGCCGCGGTGTCGTGCGCACTGCTCTGTTCGACCTGCGCGTACTCGGCCAGGACGGTCGCCGGATGCGGGGTGGCCTCGATCCGGGTCTGCGTCATGCCGAGATGGCTCAGGTAGTCCAGCAGCAGTTCCAGCACCGAGGTGGCGACACTCCAGCCGTCCAGGATGGCGTGGTGGAAGCTCAGAACCAGGTCCACCGTGCCCACCGGTTCCTGCGGACCGGGACGGACGAACACCCGGATGGCGAACAGCGGAGCGACCGCCATGTCGTACTGGGCGTGCGTACGGTCCTGGAGGTAGGACTCGATCAGTTCCGCGCCGTCCAGCTCGTCGGTATCGCCGAGGTCGACGATCTCCAGCTCGTAGGGCGCCTCGGTGTGCACGATCTGCAGCGGAATCGAGTATCTGCTCAGCTCGAACGACGATCGCAGCGCGGGCTGGCGCCGCACCAGCCGGTCCACGGCCGCACGGAACTCCGCGTCATCCCAGGGGATTTCGAGCCGGTAGCGGAACGCGTCCTTGTATGTGACGGAGTCGGCGCGCTCGATGCTGTGATACAGCATGCCCAGCTGCAGCGCCGTGGCCGGGAACGCGTCCTCCACCTGGTGCAGCGCGGCGCGGTCGATGAGCGGCACCGTCGCCAGCGGCGCGACGACGCGCGCGTGGTCGTCGCCGTCCCGGTCGTCGCGTACGACGCGCGCCAGCTCGGCGATGGTCGGCGCTTGGTAGAAGGCGTCCACGTCGAAGTAGAGCCCGGCGCGCTCGGCCGCGGTGCGCACGGCCAGCGCGAGAATGGAATCGCCCCCGTGGGTGAAGAAGTTGTCGTGCACACCGATCGACTCGACACCGAGCACCGTGCACCAGACTCGCACGAGCCGCGCCTCGACGTCGGTGCGCGGCTCGACACCCGCGACCTGCTCGGCGCCGTGTCCGAGGACGAGCTGCTCGGCGAGTGCGCGGCGGTCGAGTTTCCCATTGCGGGTCAGCGGGATTCGATCTACCCGGATCAGCCGGGTGGGCACCATGTAGCGCGGCAGTTTCGCCGCGATCTGCTCGGCGATCTCCTCGCCGGTCACGTCGGTTCCGACGAAATAGCCGACCAGCTGCACGCCGTGCGCCTCGGACAGTTCGTCCACCACCGCCGCGGCGCGGACCCCGCGGCAACCGAGCATGGCGTTGTGCACCTCACCGAGCGTGACCCGGTTGCCGCGGATCTTCACCTGGTCGTCGAAACGGCCCAGATACTCGAGGTTGCCGTCCGGCAGCCAGCGCGCCAGATCGCCGGTGCGGTAGCGCCGCCGACCAGGCACCCCGCGATCGTCGACGAAGGCCGCCGCGGTCAGCTCGGGCCTGCCGCGATACCCGCGCGCCACGCCGACGCCCGCGATGTTCAGTTCGCCCGGCACCCCGACCGGTACGCGGCGGCCTGTTTCGTCGAGCACGAGCAGGTCGATGTTGTCGATCGGACGGCCGATCGGCACCACGTCGAGCCCCTCGTCGCGGGGGCAGTCGAAATAGGAGACGTCGACCGTGGCTTCGGTCGGGCCGTAGAGATTCACCAGCTCCGGCACCGCCGCCCCGGCCGCGGTGAAGACCGCATGGAATCGGCGCACCAGCGCCGGTGGTAGGGCCTCGCCGCTGCAGAACACCCGGCGCAGGCTGCCGATCCGCGCGACCACAGCGGGATCGGCCGCCAGCTCGTCGATGAACGCGGCCAGCATGGACGGCACGAAGTGCAGCACGGTGACCGTGTGCGCGGCGATGGCGTCGACGATGCGGCGCGGATCGCGCTCCCCGCCCGGCTCCAGCAACGCCAGCCTGGCGCCGGTGATCGCCCACCAGAACAGCTCCCACACCGAGACGTCGAAGGTGACCGGCGTTTTCTGCAGGATCACGTCCCCGGCGTGCAACGGGTAGCGCCGCTGCATCCAGGTCAGCCGGTTCACCACCGACCGGTGCTCGATCATCACGCCTTTGGGCACGCCCGTGGAGCCCGAGGTGTAGATGAGGTAGCTCAGATCCGCTGGATGCGAGACATTTTCGACACCACGTGCGGGCTCGGTGTCGGCCACCGTTATCCGTGTGACGCGCAGTTTGTCGAACACCGCTTGATGCTCCGGTCCGGCCACCACGAAGCGTGCCCCGCAGTCGGCGAGCACGGTTTCGATGCGCGTGGCCGGAAAGTCCGGGTCCAACGGCACGTACGCGCACCCGGCGCGCAGCGTGCCGAAAATCGCGACGAGCAGCTCCGTCGAGCGCGTCAGCACCACCGGGACGCATTCGTTGCCGGTCACGCCCAGCGCACGCAGCCGTGCGGCGAATCCGTCGGCCAGCGCGGACAGCTCACGGTAGCGCAGCGGCCGCTCCCCCGAGCCCGCGACCGCCTCGATCGCCACTCGATCCGGGTGCTCGGCGGCCGCCTCGCGGAACAAGCGGTCGATCGTGGTGTACGGAAACTCCTCGCGCGGCCCGGTTTCGAAAGCGGAGATGGCGGCCAGCTCGCGCGCGGGCATCAGCGGCAATGCCGAGATCGGGGCGTCCGGCCGATCCAGCGCCGCCGTCAGGAGGGCGCCGATGCTGCGCACCACCGATTCGAACGGGAAGTTCTCGTCGAAGACGTCTCGGTCGTAGTAGAGCTGGAGGTTCAGCGAACCGTCGCGCGCGTGCTCGACGGCGAGGATGTTCAGCGCCTCGAGCACCGTGCCCGGATTGACGATGTCGATGGTGCCGAGGATCTTGTCCAGGTGATCCGACGACGGCATCTTGATGTAGGAGTACGCCACGTCGAACAGCGGCGGCGCGGTCGGATCGCTGCTGAGCGCACGAGCCAGATCACCGTACGGAAAGCGCTCGTAGCGCTTGAGTTCCCGGATCTGCGCGGCCACCTCGGACGCGACCGCGGACAACGGCTCGGCGGGGTCGACCCGGATGCGCAGCGGCACCACGTTCGTCCGGTGTCCGGCGGTGCGGAAGGTCTCCGCGCTGTGCCGGTTCAGCATCGGGACACCGATCACCACTTCCTCGGAGCGATGGACGGTGGTCAGGTACGCGGCCAGCGCCGAGACGGTGAAGGCGAAGACGGAGAAGCCGGTAGCGCGAATCCGGTCCAGGAACGCGGGTTCCACCACCACGCGCCGTCGTCCCCGGTCCACGTTCGGGGTGCTCGCCCGGCCGGAGAAGAGCGCGGGAACCACTCCTCCGAAGCGGCGGACCAGGGCGTCGCGGTCGGCGACCCACTGCGGAGACGACAGATACTCCTCGTGTTCGGCCGCGATCCTGCGGTAGGTGCGCACGCTGCGGTCGGACTCCTCGGTGACCGGTTCCGGTTCGGCGAGCAGTTCGAGTGACAGATCAGAACGGCTGTAGTTGTCCACCAGGGCGGCCCACAACGCGTTCACGCCCCACCCGTCGATCATCGCGTGGTGCATCGCCACGTAGAGGTAGAAGTGGTCGGGTCCGTCGACCAGCGCGGCGACCCGGAACGGCCGGCGCGGCGGGGATGGCGTCAGATTGGCCCGGTTCACCCATTCCTGGCGGGCGGCCGCCGGGTCCGACGCCCAGCTCAGGTCGATCAGCTCGACTTCCGGCAGCTCGTCGGAAATCCACTGCCAGAAGCGGCCTTCGGTGAATTCGAAACGCAGCCGCAGCGCGGCGTCACTCAGCAGTGCCCGGCGGACCACGGCCTGCAGCCGGGCCATGTCGAAGGGCTCGTCCAGGAACGCACAGTAGGCGTTTCTGGTGACCGGCGCGGGTCCGTACCGGAAGGCCACGGACAACACATCGCGTTGGTACGCGCTGACCGGCCACGCCTCGGGTCTATGGGGAGTAGCACTCGGTTCGGATGTCACAGTCACTCCTATCGCGACACTCGCGGCACCGGCTGTGCGCGGATATAACCAAGCCCACCCTGATCTCTGACACGCAAAGCTGCTACCACAGTTATCCAGTTATCGATATCGCGAATCACGGCATCGACTTCGCCGATGCCGGGACTCTCCTGTTGTCTTGTGGTGTAGGCGGTCAGCAGGCCGACAGCAGCGCACGCACACTCTCATCGGCCAGGCGTTCGGCTCGGTCCCGCGACACCGCGGGTTCGACGTAACCGACGTTGAAGGACAGCTCGTCGTGGGTCGCATTGGCGGTGGCCATGATGAACCCGCTCACCGACATCCCGGACACGAACTGCGCTCCCTCCAGCTGCCAGGAGCCGATCTTGTCCGGGAAGGGGTAGCTGCCCAGGTAGGTCATACAGAGATGTCCGGGACCGCGGGTATCCATGAGCTTGACGGTGGACGCGCTGGCGGCAACCGATTTCGGCGCGGCCACCTTCAGCAGGTTCAGGGCCGAGAGATGATCGCGCCGATCCATCCGCGCGCCGTACTCGCGCTCGATCTCGCCGGCGATCTCCCACAACGAGGCCCACGGCGCGTACTTCGCCGGGGTGGCGATCATGCCCTGATAGGTGCCGACCTCGGTGTCCGCGGCGGCGCCGTCGAGATGGTCGCGGAAATTGACCGAGCTGCCGACGGTGTACCAAGTCGCCTTGCCGGTGCCCGCCTCCCTGGCCGCCGCCATCAGCAGCGCCGCGGACAGGGCGGACTGCAGGCCGACGCCGTGGCGTGCGCAGCCCGCGGTGAGCGCGTCCAGTTGGTCGGCGTCGAGGCTGCGATGCACCACCCGGCTGCGCCGCTGTGCGGGCGGGGCCAGCGAGGTCGGTTCCAGCCTGCGCGGCCTGCGCAGCTGCGACTTCTGGTCGCGCAGCAGTGAACCCGCGGTGCGCAGCGCGCCGCTGCCGCCCTGGAAGCGCGGGGGGAAGAGATCTTCCGGACCGGGGCGCACCGGGGCGGGCGGGAACTCGCCCGCTTCCCCGGCGGCCGCGTGGAGCACCTGCTCGGCCACCGACAGCGCGCTCTCGCCATCGGCGATCGCGTAGTGCAGCGTCACGATCAGCTCGTTGGTGCCGTCGGTCTCCTTGATCAGCACCGCCCTGGCCAATGGCCCGGCGCGCCAGTCGAAGGGTTCGCGCAGCTCGACCTCGTCGACCTCGGTCAACCACGTTGTGCTGTCTTCGGATTCGATCACGCGCAGCGGAATCGGCGCCTGCACCGGAACGAAACGCGGTGCTGTGCCGTCGGGTTCGGCGGCCACGGCGACTCGCAAGAGCGGATGTCGGCGCTGCACTTCGTCCAGGCCTGCTCGGATCTGCTCGACGGCGACCTGTCCGCGGATCCGCACGCGCGACAAGATATGCAGCGGCGCCAGCTGATCGGCGATCCAGTGCCAGCGCTCGACCGGCGACAGCGGGCGCGGCAGCCGCGCGGCCGGCCCGTCCAGCGGCGGGAACGACATCGGCTTGGCGAGCTCGCGCAAGAAGAAGTCGGTGGGCGCGTGCCGGAAGTAGGTGTCGCGCACCCGCACCAGATGCGGATCGGTGGTCTGCTCGATCTTGGCGAGCGAGGCCGAGCCGTTGACGAACATGGCGGTGCGATCGGCGCGCAGCTGCTCGTAACGGCGCAGCCCCGCCACCGGATCCAGCGCGTTGCGCAGTACGTTCGCCAGCACTACCGCGTCCTCGATGGCGGAGTTGGCGCCCTGGCCGAGGCTGGGCAGCATCGGATGCGCCGCGTCGCCGAGCAGGGTCACCCGGCCGCGGCCCCACCGCGCCAGCGGCGGGCGGTCCTGGGCGGGCACCGCGAGGATCGCGGATTCGTCGGTCTGCTCGATGCAGGCGCGCACCTCCGGCGCCCAGTCGGCGTACAGGCGCAGCAGGTCTTCCTTGCCGCCGCGCCAGTTCGCGGCCTCGTCGGCGGGCAAGGTCTGGGTGCCCCACCAGTACACCCGGCCGTGGCCGATGTCGTGGATGCCGAACCGCATTCCGGTGCCCCAGAAGTGCGCCGACAGGCCGCGCGCGACGTTGCGATGCTCGAACGGGATGCAGGCCAGCCAGCACACGAAATTGCCCGGTCGCGGCTCGGCGCGGCCGTGCAACTGGGCGCGCACCATGGAGTGGATGCCGTCGGCGCCGACGAGCAGATCGCCCTCGGCGACCCGGCCGTCGGCGAATTCCACGCGCACGTGCTCGCCGTCATCGATGAACCGGGTGGCCTGTGCGGCAACGAAAGTCGGCGTGTCGCCGATCGCGCGCAGCAGCACGTCGTGCAGGTCCGTGCGGTGCAGCGCCACGGCGGGCGCGCCGAGCTGGGCATCGAGCCGGTGCACCGGAAGCACCCGGATCGGGCTGCCGTCGGGGTTGCAGAAGCGGAAGCTCTCGACCCTGCCGCCGCGTTCGAGCAGTTGCTCGTCGAGGCCGAGACCGAGGGTGCGCAACGCGTTGATTCCGTTCGCCTGCACCGAAAGACCGAAACCCTGCGCACGCAGTTCGGGGCCGGCTTCGTATAGTTCGACGGCGAAACCCGCGTGCCGCAGTGCGACCGCGGTGGTGAGTCCTCCGATCCCCGCCCCCAGAACGATTACTTTGATCGGATTGCCCATCGAACCTGCACTCTCTCGAATTACTCGACGGCACAGGCGCTTCCCGCCATGGCGCGGTCTATGGGCGGCGCTGCCCACGAACCACCGTCCCCCTTAGTGACACCGATCGAGGGCACACAGCGTCGACCCCGACCAGGCAGGCAGGGTAGGACGCCTGTGCCTGACCGTCCGGAAGCCTACCGCTACTCGGCGCGCAAGGCAGAGTCGAAGTGAGATTCACCGCATCGCGCGAATGTGAAACGGAAACGTGTTGCAATGGGGCATAATTCGCCCCTCGCGCACCGCGTTTGCCCTCGTTCCAGGTGTCGCGGCGTCCTCAGAGATAGGACGTGTCGTTGACCAGACGCACTGATGATCCGCCATCGAGATAGAACTCCGCTATGGACAGCGACGCCAGATCCAGATGCAACCGGTACAGCAGCGAAGGGCCCGCATCCAGCGCCAGTTGCAGCAGCGTCTTGATCGGGGTCACGTGACTGACCACTACCAGGTTCGCCCCGGGATACCGTTCGATCAGATCGCGACGGGCCGCCTCCACCCGTTCCCGGACCTGGTCGAAGCTCTCCCCGCCGGGCGCGGCGGCGGCCGGGTCGCCGATCCAGCGCGCGTGCAGCTCGGGGTCGCGCTGCGCGGCCTCGGCGAAGGTCAGCCCCTCCCATGCGCCGAAATCGGTCTCGATCAGACCATCGTGTATCTCGGCGGGCACCCCGAGGGCGGTCGCCGCGGCCTCCGCGGTCTCCCTGGCCCGGCCGAGCGGTGAGCTGATCACGGCGGCGATATCGCCTTTGGCGGCCAGCATTTTCGCGGCCCGGGCGGCCTGCTCCCGGCCCAGCGCGGTGAGCGGGGGGTTGCCCCGGCCGGAATAGCGGCGCTCCAGCGACAGCTCGGTCTGGCCGTGGCGCAACAGCAACAGCCGGGTCGGGCGGCCGGTGGCACGGGTCCAGCCGGGGCCCTGCCGCGCTGGTTCGGGCGGCGCGGCCGCCTGCCTGGCTTCGTCGATCCAGCTCGGCAGCTCACGCTCGGTGACCGCCAGTGCCGGGTCGGCGGCCTCGGTCGACCGCGTGGACTCCGGCGTCGTCCGGACCTCGCCGACCAGGGTGGCGTCGTCCATGGCCTGGTTCGCCAGCCGGTCGGCGTGGGCGTTCTGGGCGCGGGGAATCCAGGTGAACCGCACCCGCGCGAACCCGGCGGCCAGCCTGCGTGCCCGATCGGCGAGCGGAATCATGGCCGCGTGCTTGACTTTCCAGCGGCCGGTCATCTGCTCGACAACCAGCTTGGAATCCATCCGCACCTCGACGGATTCGGCGCCGAGCTCGGCCGCCGCCTCCAATCCGGCGATCAGGCCGCGGTATTCGGCGACATTATTGGTGGCGGTGCCGAGGAATTCCCGGCGTTCGGCCAGCACGTGGGCGTGATCGGCGTCGTAGACCACCGCGCCGTAGCCGGCCGGGCCGGGATTGCCGCGAGAGCCGCCGTCGGCCTCGACGATCACTTCCGGGTAGGTCATCGCCGCGTCCGCGCGCTTTGTCCTCGGTTCACTCGCCGACGCCGGTTCACAGCCCCGATTCCTTGGTCCGGACCAAGACCGCCCCGCACTCCGGGCAGCGCACCACCACATCGGGAGCGGTCTTGGCGATCCGGGCGATCTCGCCGCGGTCGAGTTCGATGCGGCACGCGCCGCAGCGGCGGGCCTGCAACAGCGCGGCGCCCACACCGTGCTGGGCGCGCTGGCGGTCGTAGATCGCTAGCAACTCGGCGGGCAGCTTCGCGACCACACCGGCGCGATCGGTATCGCAGCGGTTCTGCGCCACATCCAGATCCGCCAGCGCCTCGTCGCGCTGCCGCCGCGCGTCGGCCAGGTCCGCGTCGGTCTTGCTCAGCCGGGCGCCCGCGTGCTCGTGGTCGGCGGCGGAGGCCTCGCGCCGTTCCATCACCTCGAGCAGTTCGTCCTCCAGGACCGAGCGGCGACGCTCCAGGCTGCCCAGCTCGTGCTGTAGCTCGGACAGCTGCTTGGCGTTCACCGTCCCCGCGGTGAGCATTCCCCGGTCGCGGTCCTCGCGCTTGCGCACCGCCTCGACCTCGCCCTCCAGCTTGCGGATATCGCGGTCGAGGTCGTCCAGCACGATCTCCACGGCCACCGCGGCGTCGGAGTGGGTGTTGCGCTCGGCCTCCAGCCGGGCGACCTCCTGCTGCTCGGGCAGCACGGTGCGGCGGTGCGCGATCCGGGTCAGCTCGGCGTCGACGGCGGCCAGCCGGAGCAGCTCGGCCTGGATCGTGGGTTCGACATTCAACGCGGACAAACTCCTGGATGGGTGGACGGGACTGGTGTTCAACCGTACCGCGCCGCAGCGGCGGCCCTGCGTAATGGGCGTAGCGGGAGGAAGTCCGTAGCCGCGGTACGAACGAAGACCCAGCCGCTAGTTGCCGACTGCGCGGGTCTTGATCGCGTCGCGGGAGATGTAGACGTCGTATTCACCCGGCACCGCGATCACCGCGTTGCCGTAGGCGGAGCGCACGAACGGCTGCGTCCACCAGCGGCCCGCGCGCATGTCGGCGAAGAAGTCCTGGTCGCCGCCGCCCAGAAAGATCTGGTTCTGGGTGGTGGCGACGCCGTCGAGGCGCTGGCCGTACAGACGGCTGATCCGGTAGCCGGAGTGGAAGCCGAGGGCGTTCACCCACGGCTCGAGCTCGACGATGCCCGCTTGCAGCACCCACATGTCGCCCTCGACTCGGTAGGTGCTGCGCTGTTCGGCGTGGTCGTCGTCGCCGTACAGGGTGAGGTCGACATCGAGCTGGTGCTCCTGCCCCGCCACCGGCTTGGCCACCACATGCGCCGCCTTGATCTCCCCGGTCAGTCCCAGATACGTCTGCAGCAGGGTCGCGATCCATAGCAACACCGCCGCGACCAGCAGCAGCGCGAGCCCGCCCGCTCCACGCGCGAACAGCGCCCGCATCCCGACCCGGCGGGCCGCGATCAAACCGGAAACGATCAGCGCGACACCGACCAACAGCAACAGGATCAGGCCGATCTGCACCAGCCCCAAATCAACCGGGAAGTTCATGGGCTAGTTGTACCCCGGCAATCCGCTCGATTCACCCGAACCGCCCAGCCCGTTCCAGCTCGACGCCGACACGCCCCGACACGCTGAAACCGTTGCCACTTCGTCGCAGGGACAACGGCATTGGACGACCGCTCGCCGAACCCACAGAACCGCGGCCACGGATCCCTCCGGGACGCCGGCCACCGCCTCGCGCATCCGTGCCCGTCGCGCGCCGAGCCGATTCGTCGGCGTGACCCATGCGCCGTACCGGTCCCGGGACCGTCGCCCGCGGCTCAGCCGGACGCGCTCACCGTCCACGGGTCGGTGCGCAGCGTGGAGACCCTTGTCTCGAGGTCGGGCAGCGCGCGGTGGACCAGTGATTCCGCCTGTGCGCACCAAGGGAACTCGGTCGCCCAGTGCGCGGCGTCGACCAGCGCGGGGCCGCCCTTGCGCAGATGTTCGTCGACCGGGTGGTGGCGCAGGTCGGCGGTGACGTAGGCGTCGACGCCGAGGCGGGTGGCCGCGTTCAGGTAGGAGTCGCCGGCCCCACCGCATACGGCGACGGTGGAGATGGTGCGGTCCGGGTCGCCGGCGGAGCGCACGCCCCACATGGTGGGCGGAAGGGCGCTCGCCACACGATTCGTGAATGCCCGCAACGACTCCGGTTCCGGCAGGGTGCCGATCCGGCCGATGCCGCGCGACGAGGGCAGTACAGCTCGTTCGGTGATGTGATAGGCCGGGTCCTCGTAAGGATGCGCGGTGAACAGCGCGGCGAGCACCGCCGAACGCGCCGCGGGCGGGGCCACCACCTCGAGGCGATCCTCCTCGACGCGCTGGAGTTCGCCGGGCGCCGCACCCCCCTCGGCCATCGGACGGAACTGCCCCGTCGCAGGTACCCGCAGCGCGCAGTCGCGATAGTTCCCACCTCCGCCTGCTCCTGCGGCGAAAAGGGCGGCAAGCACGGCGTCGGTGTGCGTGCGGGGCACCTGGACTACCCAGTTGTCCACGGCGGACTGTGGTTTCGCATCCAGCGGGCCGGTCACGGTGAGCCCTAGGGCCGCGGCGAGCGCGTCGGAGACGCCGGGGTCGGCGGAGTCGGCGTTGGTATGTGCGGTGAACAGGGCGCAACCGGAGCGGATGAGCCGGTGCAGCAGCGCGCCTTTCGGCGTGTTCGCCGCGACGGTGTCGACGCCGCGCAGCAGCAGCGGATGGTGTACCACCAAGGCCTGAGCGCGCCAGTCGATCGCCTCGTCGACGACGGCCGCGGTGGCGTCGACCGCGAACAGCACCCGCGTCAACTCGTCGTCCGGATCACCGCAGACCAAGCCGACCGAGTCCCACGACTCGGCCAGCGCGGGCGGGTAGGCCGCGTCGAGCACCGCGATGAGATCCGCCAGCGTGGTCATCGTCCACCTTCCTTCGCTTCGGTCATGCCCGGTCCATGGATCCCGGCGCCGATCGGCCTTCATCCCCGCTGTGAGGCGCAGTGCCGACCATCCGGTCCCGGAGCGGATCCTCAGTGTGCTCGTTCACCCGCTCGGGCACGACCGGCACCCGCACCGAGCCGCCATACGACCGGCACGGGACGCTGATCACACACCTGCCGATCGAATCGCGGCGACCAGCCGGTCGACCTCGTCGGCGCCGCGCACCGCGACGCGCAGGTGGTCCGGGCCCAGACCGGGAAACGTGTCGGCACGGCGGACCGCGATCCCCTGGTCGGCGAGGTGCTTGCGAAGCAGTTCACCGTCCGCGACGCGCAGCAGCAGGAACGGGCCGTCGGCCGGGGCATGGACATGGACGCCGAGGCGCGTCAGCCGTTCGATCATCGCGGTACGGCCCAGGGCAAGGGTCTCGGCGTGGCGGTCGGCCTCGGCCACGGCCGCGGGGCTCGCGGTCGCCATGATCGCCTCCACCTGCAAGGTGCCCAGCGGCCAGTGAGCGCGTCCGTGGGCGAGGCGCGCCAGGATGGCGGGTGCGCCGAGAAAGTAACCGCAGCGCAAGCCCGCGAGCGCCCACGTCTTGGTCAGACTGCGGAGCACGAGCAGATCCGGTGCGGGGTCGGCGGCGAGGGACTCCGGCTCACCCGGGACGGCGTCGGCGAAGGCTTCGTCGACCACGATGGTGCGACCGGGCCTGCGCAAGGCGCGGATGGCGTCGGCCGGGTGCAGTACCGAGGTCGGGTTCGTGGGATTGCCGAGCACCACCAGGTCGGCGCCGTCGGGCACCGCGACGGGATCGAGCAGGTATGGGGGCTCCAGGACCACCCTGGCCACCGGGACACCGGCCTCGCGCAGCGCGAGTTCGGGCTCGGTGAACGACGGATGCACCACCGCGGCCAGACGCGGCGCGAGGCGGGGCAGCATCGCGAACCCCTCCGCCGCGCCCGCGAGCAGCAACACCTCGTCGGGAAGCCGGCGGTGCCGGGTCGCAACCGCGCGGCGGGCGGCATCGGCCTCCTCGGCGCTCGGATAGCGGCCCAAGTCGGACAGCCGAGCCGCCAAACGCTGCCGCAGCCACTCCGGCGGGGCGACACCCTGGACGTTCACCGCGAAATCGAGCATGCCGGGGCGCGCGTCCACGTCGCCGTGGTGGCGCAGTTTCGCGTGGTCGACGCGGTCCTCGGGCACGAGACCACACCCTACGTGGCGAACCCGTAGCGGCACCGGCCAGAATGGCAGTCGTGGGTCAGCTGCACGTCTCGTTCGTCTGTACCGGCAACATCTGCCGCTCTCCGATGGCGGAAAAGATCTTCGCGGTGCATTTGTACCGGGCCGGACTGGCCAACCGAGTGCGAGTGAGCAGCGCGGGCACCGGGTCCTGGCACGCCGGCGACGACGCGGACCCGCGCACCACCGCGACGCTGCGCAAGTACGGCTATCCGACCGGCCACGTCGCCGCCGCGTTCGGCGCCGAGCACCTCGACGCCGATCTCGTGATCGCGTTGGACCGCTCACACCAGCGGGAACTCGCCCGCCTCGGCGTCGCGCCGCAGCGGCTGCGGCTGCTGCGCACCTTCGACCCCACCGCCGACGGCCAAGACGTCGCCGACCCCTACTACGGCGACGCCGCGGACTTCGAACTCGTGCGCGACCAGATCGAGGCAGCCGTCCCCGGCCTGCTCGATTGGGTGCGCGCCGAGCTCGACACCGCCGCCGATCCGCCCGGCCTGCGACCTGTCCCAGACGGAAGATCCTGATGCGCAGGCTCGCCTTCCTGTTGCGCCCCAGCTGGCTGATCCTGGCGGTGCTGGTCGCCGCCTTCGCCTACCTGTGCTTCACCGTGCTCGCGCCCTGGCAGCTCGGCAAGAACACGGCTACCTCACACCGCAACCAGCTGATCACCGACTCGGTGAAGGCCGACCCCGTCGACGTCACCGCAGTGCTCTCCGACACGAATACCGCCACCGAGTGGCGGCGCGTCACCGCCTCCGGAAGCTACCTGCCGGACTCGACGGTGCTGGTGCGGCTGCGCCACCTCGACGGCGCTCCCGCCTACGCGGTGCTGGCGACGTTCCGGCTGGACGACGGACGCGTCCTGCTCGTCGACCGCGGGCTGGTCTCGGCGGTCGACGGATCGCGCCCACCGCAGATCCCCGAGCCGCCCGCCGGACCGCAGCGCGTCGAAGCCAGGGTCCGGATGTCCGAGGGAGTCACACCGGGCAAGGACCCCACCGTCCAGGACGGCTACCGCCAGGTGTACTCCATCGACACGGCCCAGGAATCCGCCGTCCTGCAACAGCCACTCACCCCCCTCCCGACCGGCGAACGCGGCGGCTACTTGCAGCTGAGCGAGAATCAACCCGGCGCCTTCACCCCGACCCCGCTCCCCCAGCTCGATGCGGGTCCCTACCTGTCCTATGGCCTGCAATGGCTGGCCTTCGGCATCATGGCCCCGCTCGGCCTCGGCTACTTCATCTACGCCGAGATCAGGGAGCGGAGGAAGGAAAAGGCCTCCGCCGCGACGCCTCCCGCCGAAGCGACTCTTGCTGGACCGACCGAGGCGAATCAGCCGACCGCACCCGCCGCTCCCACGACCGAGGCCCGCCTCGCCGACCGCTACGGCCGCGGCCGCGGCTGAACCCGGACCCGGCCAGCGCACCCCAGAGCCGCGCGCTGCCATCGCAGAGCGCGACGAACATCAGCGGTCCTGCGCCGTAACGGGCCGGTGCCGCTGGCGCGCGGAGTCCAGCTCTCGGCGCCAGGTGGTGCCTTCCTCGGCCAGCCGCCGTTGCAGCGTCCGTGGTCCCACAGCCAAGCGGCGAGCAACCGATTCCAGTGAAATCGTGTCGTCGGCCCGAGACGCGTCTATCGCAGCCGCGACCCGCTCGGACCATGCGGATCCGCTGGCCGGTTCGCTCAGCCTGCGTTGCCGGAACTCGCGGGGTGTCTCGCCGTACCGCGCTTTGAATGCGGTGGAGAACCAGGTCTCGGTCAAGCCGCAGCAGGCCGCCACCTCGCCGATGGTCGCGGTCTGTCCGGGCCGGGTGAGCAGGTCGCGTGCGGCACGCAGAGCCGCGTCCTGTCGCACCTCCCGATACGTGGTGCCGGATTGCTGTAGCGCGAAACGCAGTTGCCGGGGTGACCACCCGAGAGCCGCCGCCACGGCCGGCAACCGCAGGTCCCCCACCCCGATGTGCTGCCGCACATACTGGCGGACGGACTCGGCCACTTCGGACAGATGACCCTGCTGCGGACGCACATCCCCGATCGACAACATGCAGAGCAGCTCACCGATGCGGTCGCAGACGGCGTCGAACTCGCGGCCCGTGAGATGGGCTTGCTCGGCATGGGTCGCACGGATCATGGTCTGCACCACCCGGCCCAGGCCGGATCGCATGTCCAGCGCCGCCGACGGTGGCCCGTCGGGTGGCAGCCGGCGATCGATCTCCATGCGCGGTACCCGGAACGCATACGCGACCGAGGACGGCATGTGCAGCCGCCACGTCCGATCCAGTCTCATCAGCAATGCGTGACCGGGCGGGAGCCGCACCACCGTTTCGCTCTCGACAGCAGTGAATACGCCCTGCCGCGGGAAGACCGCCCAATAGAAGTCGTCGCGACCGCGGCGGGTGTGCGACAACGTCCGGGAGACCACCTTGTCTCCGCTCTGGTCCGTCCGCAGCAGCGTGTATGCGGCGGTGTCCTGAGCGGTCAAATGGGCCCACCACTTGTGCGGAGCACGATATCTGTGCCCCATCGGCAGGAAGCTGTCGCTGAGCGCGGTCCACTCCTCCGCATCGTCCACGGTCAGCTCGGAATACCTCACAATGACACCTCGATGAGACTGTGCCTGCGCCGCCGCCCGGCGCTACGCGCTGGAGTCGAGGAGCACCGGCAGGGTGAGCGGCCCGCAGGTGATGAACTGCGGACTATAGGGAATCACCGCGGGGTCGCAGGCCAGGCGCAATCGCGGGAACCGATCGAACAAGGCCGACAACGCTATCCGGGCTTCCAGTCTGGCCAGATGCGCACCGAGACAGAAATGTGGTCCCCGGCCGAAAGCCAATTGGTCTCGGAAGTCGCGGTCGATATCGAAGATGTCCGCGCCCGGGTAATGATCGGGATCCCGCCCGACGCCGCCGTACCAGCCCACGATGGCCCCAGCGGGAATATCGACACCGGCGATGGTGACGTCCCGTAGCGCGTAGCGGTTGAACATGTTGCCCGCCGGGGAGCGGAAGCGCAGCATCTCCTCCACGACATCCGCCCACCGGTCCTCGGCGCGGGCCTTGGCCAGCTGCTCGGGATGGGCGCACAGGGTGACTACCGCATTGCCGAGCAGATGCACCGTGGTCTCGTGCCCGGCCATCAGCACCAGCCACAACATGTCGACCAGCTCTTTGTCGGCCAGACCGTTGTCGGCATTGGCCTGCAGCAAGGCGGAGGTGAGGTCGTCAGCGGGACTATGGCGTTTGCTGTTCAGCAGCTCGGTGAGATAGCCGATCAAGGCGCCCATCGCGGCATGAATATGCTCGGCGGTACTGAGATGCGACATGATCGTGGCAGCCCAGCCCCGGAATTGCCGTTGATCCGATACCGGCACACCGAACAGCTCGCAGATCACCCGCACGGGAAACGGCATGGTGACGTCCTCGACGAGGTCGACCTCGCCGGTGGGATCCGGAATGTCGTCGATGAGTTCGGTGACGATGCGCCGGATCCGGGGTTCGAGCGCGGCGACCCGGGCCGGGCTGAAGGCTTGGCCGATCGTCTTTTTCAGCCTGCGATGATCGGCGCCGTCCAGATTCAGCATGTGATCGATGTCGGTGAAGGCGCGCATCGGCCAATCCGCCGGAATCGTGCCGTCCTGCAGCGCCGGGCAGTTGCGTGCATTCTTGCTGAACACCGTGCCGTCAGCGGCGAGGATCTCACTCACCGCCTGGTAGCTCACCGCGATCCACGCCGAGACGTTGCCGGGTAGTTCGATCGGAACCACGGGCCCGCGTCGGCAGATTCGATCGAACGTATCGAACACCGGCTCGCCAGCGGTCGGCAACTGAATGACGGACTCGGTCATGGTGTCTCCCAGGGTTCGGTCGGTCATACGAGACCGTGTCGGGGTGTGCCCGCACAGTGTCGGTCGCGGTTGTGCACCGGAACGTGCGAACCGTAATTCGTTGCCTCGCAACAGAATTTTGACGCCGCCGTACCAAAGTTCGGGTTGCTTCGCGAATCTCTTGTGCTGGTCCACGACCGGCACTCCGCTCACCGCAGGCGGCGGCGAACACATACCACCCGCGGTGCCGGCCGGCAGTCGTCTCGAGTGCGAAGGCGCCGGTCGGCAGGTATTTCGACGTGGCCGGCCGGTGTGCCGCGGATTGCCCGTTCCTCCGCGATCAGAGCGAGGATGCCGGCGCCGGTCAAGATCGCCTCGGCTCCCGCGGCAGAACCGACGCTTCGTTCGGCGAGTGTCAGGCACAGGCCATCGGATGCCATCCGGACGATGGCGACCGGGAACAGTCTGCGCACCGCCGCCACGATGCCGAATCCCGCACGCCACTGGGTGATTCCGGCGGGAGCGACCACCCCGGCCGACTCGTCGATCGGACTCGGACAGGCGATGCCGACCGCGGTGATCTCATCGTCTCCGGCGACGTCGAGCAGGAGATCCCGGCAGGCGTCCCAGACCCCCTCCGCCGGTACCGGTATCCGCCGGATATCCCGCGTACCGATGCCGACGGCCACCCGGCTCGCGGCGAATCCCGCCGAACCGATCTCCAAAGCTAGAACTGTCATGAATCAGCCACCACCACCAGGTCTTTCGGCGTCGTCGGGCAGCCCGGGTAACTGGATGGCCGTCTCGGTCACGATGCCTCCGTGGTCGATCGAATGTTGTTCCGGCGAGCGTGCACTTGCCGGAACAGTGTCGACCGCAGAGGTCTATCGATTCATTCGAACGCGCATTCTGTGCCGCCGAACGCAGATTCTCTGCCCCGAAACGAAAACGGGTGCACGGTCAGCGAGCTAGGTGGGTCGGCAGTAAGCCTTTCCAGAAGCCGGGTTCAGAAGGAGGCTTCGCGGCGGCGAGGGCGGCGGCGAAGACAGTGGCGGTGAGCTGCACGGCTTCGGAGAGGCGCACGGCACGGCGCAGGTCGTGGACCGTGGGGGCGGGGCCGTCGCCGAGCAGTGGACGCATTTCGGTGCCGTGCGGGTACTGGGTGCGGCCGCCCAACCGGACGCCGAGCGCGCCCGCCATCGATGCCTCGACCACGCCCGCGTTGGGGCTGGGATGCCCGGCGGCGTCGCGGCGCCAAGCCCGCAGTGCCGCCGCGGGACGTCCACCGACCAGCGGTGCGAGCGCGGCGGTGAGCAGGCCGGTGAGGCGGGCTGGGAGCAGATTGGCGACGTCGTCGGTGCGCGCGGCGGCCCAGCCGAAGCGACGGTAGCGCTCGTTGCGGTAGCCGACCATCGCATCGAGGGTGTTGATCGCGCGATACCCCAGCAAACCCGGCACACCCGCCACGGCACCCCAGACCACCGGAGCAACGGCCGCATCGGAAGTGTTCTCGGCGATGGACTCGAGCGCGGCACGCGCGAGGCCGTCCGCGTCGAGCACGTCCGGGTC
The DNA here is from genome assembly GCF_015477605.1 of Nocardia amamiensis. GTDB lineage: Bacteria > Actinomycetota > Actinomycetes > Mycobacteriales > Mycobacteriaceae > Nocardia > Nocardia amamiensis_A. The sequence goes on along the minus strand of NZ_JADLQX010000013.1, from coordinate 159,185 downwards.
GCGACCGCACAGCGCAGGCAGCAGCGCGCGAGCGCCGTCCAGATCGCCTGCCGCCAGCCGATCGGCCATCGCCCGGCCAGTGCCCGCGAGGCTGCGACCACCGAGGACGGTCCAGGTCGCGACCGCGGTCGCGACGACTCCGCCACGCCGCGCGGCCGCCCCGAGCCCGACCACCGCGCCGACCGCGAGCGCCTCGTGCACCAGTCCCGCCGCACGCCGGTCGGCATAGGTCACCGCTTCCAAAGCGGTCGCCGCCGAACCGAATCCGGCCACCGGATGCCACCGCCTGGGATCGCCGAACACCCGATCGAGCGCGAATCCGAGCAGCAGCCCGACTGCGGTGGAACTCCCCTTCTGCACCCGGCGAGAGTATCGGGTGGCCGCGGCGACCCGCCCGCACACCATCCCGTCCCCCCACGTGTCACACTCTGTTCCCCTGCGTCGTCGATCTGGTGACGCATCCATAGACTCGCCCTGCGGGGCCGAACGACGAACGGCGAACAGCAGTGACCTCCGAGCAGTCTTCCCCTGAGCCCCTCGACCAAGTCGAGCTGGCCCGGCGGTTCGAGGAGCACCGACCGTATCTGCGCCGACTCGCCTACAGCACGCTGGGCAGCCTCACCGACGCCGACGACGTGGTGCAGGAGGCGTGGTTGCGGTTGCAGCGCCAGTACCAGGCGGGCACCGCGGGCGAAATCGACAACCTGCTCGCCTGGCTGTCCACCGTGACCGGTCGGCTCGCGCTCGACCATCTCGGCTCCGCCCGCGTGCGCCGCGAACAGTATGTGGGCGAATGGCTGCCGGAGCCGGAGGTCACCACCTGGGACGACCCCGCCGACCGGATCACCCAGGACGAGCGGGTCACCACCGCGCTGCTGGTCGTTCTCGAATCCCTGTCTCCGGCCGAGCGCACCGCGTTCGTCCTGCAAGACGTCTTCGGCATGAGCGGCCCGGAAGTCGCCGAGGTGGTCGGCCGCACCCCGGCCGCGGTGCGCCAGCTGGCCTCCCGAGCCCGCAAGCGAGTCGAGGACGGCACCCCGCGCTTCCCCGCGTCACCGGACGAGCAGAGAAAGGTCGTGTCCGCCTTCGCGCTGGCCTGGCGTTCCGGCGATCTCGGCGCTCTGCTCGGCGTGCTCGACGCCAAGGTGAGCCTCACCGCCGACGGCGGCGGCAAGGTGCCCGCGATCCGGCAGCCCGTGCACGGCGCCGAACTGGTCGCCAAACTGCTGCTCGGCTGGTACCACGCGCCATCGGCCGTGGGCGCCTGGGGGCGCGCGGTGCTGGTCAACGGCCAGCCCGGCCTGGTGGTGTTCGACGGCACGCACACCGGCGTCTTCTCCTTCACCGTCGACGACGGCCGCATCGTCGCGATCGACGTGGTCCGCAACCCGGACAAGCTGCACGACCTGCCCACCACCGGTCAGCCCGACTGGTACCTGGGCGAGGGCCGGACCGAGCACGAGTAGCCGCCCAGCGGCGAGCGCGGACCGCCCCGCTCGCCCAGTTCAGCCCGCGACGCCGAGCGGACGCGAATAGCCGTGCGCCGCGGCGACTTCTGCCGAGGCCAGGCGGCCGGCGTCGGCGGTGAGACCGTGGGCCAGGTCGGGGTTCGCGGAGCACGCGTCCTTCCAGCCCAGTTCGGCGATCGCGCGAACGTAGGGCAATGTGGCGTTGGTGAGCGCGATCGTCGAGGTGTGCGGCACCGCGCCGGGCATGTTGGTGACGCAATAGAACAGCGAGTCCGCCACACGGAAGGTGGGATTCGAATGCGTCGTCGGCCGTGAGGCGGCGAAGCAGCCACCCTGGTCGATGGAGATGTCCACCAGCACCGCGCCGGGTCGCATACCCGCGACGAGATCGTCGGAGACCAGTCTCGGCGCACGCGCGCCGGGGACCAGCACCGCGCCGATCACCAGATCGGCCGACAACACCGCGCGCTGGATCTCCGCGGCGTTCGACGCGATCGTGGTGACCCGGCCGCCGAAGCGGGCGTCGAGGTCGCGCAGCCGCTGCAGGTTGGTGTCCAGCACGCTCACCCGGGCGCCCATCCCGACGGCGACCACGGCCGCGTTCGAGCCGGCGACCCCGCCGCCGAGCACGACCACCTCCGCCGGGCGCACCCCGGGAACACCGCCGGGCAGCAGTCCGGCGCCGCCGAGCGGGGCCATCAGGTGGTAGGCGCCGACCTGCGTGCCGAGTTTGCCCGCGATCTCGCTCATCGGGGCCAGCAGCGGTAGCGACCCATCGGCGGCGCGCACCATCTCATAGGCGACGGCCGTGATCCCCGAACGGAGTACGGCGTCGGTGCACTCGCGCGAAGCGGCCAGGTGCAGGAAGGTGAACAGCACCTGGCCGCTTCGCATGCGCGGATACTCCTCGGCGATCGGCTCCTTGACCTTCAACACCAACTCGGCGTCCCACCACACCTCCTCGGCGTCGGCGACCAGCCGCGCTCCGGCCGCGGCGTACTCGGCGTCGGGGAAGCCCGAGCCGATGCCCGCACCCGCCTGCACCAGCACCTCGTGTCCGTGCCCGGCCAGTTCCCCGGCGCCCGCCGGAGTCAGTGCCACCCGGAATTCTTGCTCCTTGACCTCCCGTGGTACTCCGATCCTCATACCGCCATCGTCGCCCCGGGGCCGGGCCCGCGCCACGACCGACGCGCCGATCGCGCACGGCGACCACCCGGTCCGGTTTTTCCCGCGACTTTCTCGGCACGTTGCCCACCTGGGGCAAGCGACCGCCCTCGGCTCAGACGGTGGCGACGCGACCCAAGGGGGGAATGCGCAACTGCTCGGCGCGACCGGCATAGCGGAACACGCGGGACAGGTGGTCGAGCGTTTCACTGAAGTGCGCCCACCCATCGCCGTGGACCGGGACGATCAGGGCATCACCGAGCACTTCGGCGGCCAGCAGGGCGGTGCGCGCGTTCAAGGTGGCGTCGGCGTCGCCGAAGATACCGATGTTCGCGGCGCCGACGTTGAGCACGGCGATATCGATGCGGCCGATCCGCTCGACGATCCGCTCGACCACCTCCACGGAGGCGTTGTCCCCCGAGACGTACACCGTCGGCTCCCCGTCGGCGCGCAACACGAACCCGGTGACGATTCCGGTGATCGGTTCGCATCCCTCGGGGCCGTGCAGGGCTGGCACTCCGGTGACCTGGACGCCTTGCACGGTGACGGTCTCCCAGTTCTCGAGTCCGCGCACACCGTCGATCCGGGTGGCGGCGCCTGGGGTGGACAGCACGGCCGGCACGGTGGTCAGGAATTCCCGGCCGCTGACGTCCAGGTTGTCGGCGTGTTCGTCGTGCGAGAGCAGCACGACGTCCACCGGGCCGACCTCCTGCGGTGACACCGCGGGCCCGACCAGTTTGTGCAGGGTGACGCGCCCCGGGTAGTCGCCCGGCTGGTCGAAGGTGGGGTCGGTCAGCCAGGTGCTGCCCGCGTAGCGGAACCGCAGTGTGGGGCCACCGACGTGCAGGACTTCGAACGCGGTCCGTTCGATGGTTTCGCTCGCGACCGCGCCGCCCTGACGCTCGGCTCGGTCTTGCGGGATGGAGATCTGCTCACTCATGCCGTTGATCTTGTCGAGCCCGAACGTACACCAACAGTGGCCCGCGAGCCCCCTACCGCTAAGATCAGGCCATGCGCACCGTGGCCGTCATCGCCTTCGACGGAATCAGCCCGTTCCACCTGTCCGTGCCCTCGCTCGTTTTCGGACGGGTAGGTGCGGGCGGCGCTGCGCCGTACCAGGTGGACGTATGCGCCGAGCAGCCCGGAATGCTGCATACTCCCGCAGGTTTCGACATCGATGTGCGCCACGGACTCGAAACGCTCACCCGCGCCGAGACGATCGTGATTCCGAGCTGGGAGCCCGGCATGCCAATGTCCACCGAGCTGCGCTCGGCGCTGCACACCGCACACGCGGGCGGCGCGAGGATCGTCGGCCTGTGCCTCGGCTCCTGGGCGGTGGCCGCCAGCGGCTTGGCCGACGGACGCGAGGTGACCACACACTGGGCCGCCGCCGCGGACCTGGCCCGCGCGTTCCCCGCGGTTCAGGTCCGCGCCGACACCCTCTGGTCGGACCTGGGCGACATCGTCACCTCCGCGGGCGTGGCCGCCGCCCTCGACTGCTGCCTGCACCTGGTCCGATGCGATCTGGGTAGCAAAGCGGCAACCGAGCTCGCCCGAGTCCTGGTCACCGCTCCGCACCGCAGCGGGTCACAGGCGCAGTACATTCCGGTCGCGGTCCCCGAGGCCACCGACGACGATCCGATCGAGCGCGCCATGGTCTGGGCGCGAACACATCTCGGCGACCCGATCGACCTGGACAGCTGGGCACGGGTGGCGCTCATGTCGCGGCGGACCTTCACCCGCCGCTTCCGCGACCGCACCGGCAGCAGTCCGCAGCAGTGGTTGCTGCTGCAACGCGCCGACCGCGCACGACTGCTGCTGGAATCCACCGCCGACTCCGTGGAACGCATCGCCACCGACACCGGCTTCGGCACGGCGGTGAGCCTGCGCCACCACTTCCACCGCATCCTCGGCACCAGCCCGGCCGCCCACCGCGCCAGCTTCCAGGGACACGGTTAGGCCTCCGCCTTCGCTCCGGCCACCCCAGCCGCCGCCCCGGTCCACACGCGGACTGGGCGCCCGTTAAGTTCGTGATCATGCGGATTCAGCTGGGCGAGTATGCGCCGGAGATCGAGGAGAGCGCGTGGATCGCGCCGAACGCCACGGTGATCGGCCGCGTGCGGCTCGCGGGCGAGGTGAGCGTGTGGTACGGCGCGGTGTTGCGCGGCGACCTGGAGGGAATCGAAGTCGGCGCCCGCAGCAATATCCAGGACGGCTGTGTACTGCACGCCGACCCGGGCTTCCCGCTCACCGTCGGCGCCGGGGTCTCGGTGGGACACAACGCGATCCTGCACGGCTGTACCATCGGCGACGACGTGCTGGTCGGCATGGGCGCCACCGTTCTCAACGGCGCCACCATCGGGGCGGGCAGCCTGATCGCGGCCAACGCGCTGATCCCGGAGGGCGCGCACATTCCGCCTGGCTCATTGGTGGCGGGCGTGCCGGGCAAGGTCCGCCGGGAACTCGGCGCCGAGGAGCAAGATCGCATTCGCCTGAATGCGACTGTCTACATAGCAAATACGGCTCAGCACCGCACGGCAAATGCGGTGTGATACAGAGCACATTGATCAAGTGTCCAGCAGAAATCGCTGATAGCATTCAGCCAGCGTGCCCGGCGACCCGGGCTCTCCTGTCGACGCGGTTGTCGTGCGACTTGTAGCGCAGTGGGGAACCCACCCGGGTCGGTGGGTGGGCGAGCGTGCAGGCAGGAGGTATCACGGTGTCGTACGTGCAGTCGGGTGTGCATCGGCCCAAGGGCAGGATCAGCATCGCCGACATCGCGGCCCAGCCCGGTGGAGTCGAGGCACTCCAGCGCCGGGTTCATGAATTGCGTTCCCGCGGCGTGGATTTCGCCGCGAATGCGATCGAGAAGGAAATGGCCGAGCTGGATCTGCCACGCCAATGACTTCGACGCCACGGTCACCGCGGTCACGATGCCGCGCTGACCGTGGCGAGTCCGGCCGTGGTGTGCTGATCCAGCGCCATCAACGCGGCCCGCACCCGCACCGGTTGCCAACCACCATCGAGTCGCCGGATGCGCACCGTCCCTTCGGTGCGATGCCGTGCCAGCTCACGTGACATGGTTCTCGCCGCCTCCAGATCGTCCGGATGGATTTGCGGCGGCGGCTGACCGGGGAGGTCCTCCCACGCGATGCCGGGCATGGGCGCGCCGATCCACCGGATCAGCCGCAGCGAGCGCAGATTGACGATCGCACGGTATTCGCCGGGCTGCGCCGACGCTTCCAGCAGGGCGTACTCCAAGATCATCGGCGGCGGCGCGGCGGAGACCGCCATGGCGGAGCCGATGTCCTGGGTCACTCCGCGCATGAGCACCTGACGCGCGCCCGAGTCGTCGCGCTCCTCGACTATCCGGCAGGCGAAATGCCCGGCACGCAACGCGTCGTCGTCGCGCCGGATGGTCCAGACCGCCTGATGTTCGGTGCCCGGCGCCGAGTTGACGATCTTGGCCAGCGCTTCGCTCTCGTCGCGGTTGGTGACCAGCCGGGTGAACGCACCGGCGATAGCAAGCTCGGCGGCACGGTTCTCCGGTGCGACACCGTACAGGTCCAGCAGATCGATGCTGCGCACCGAGCGGTTGGTGGTGAGATTGAAGTACCACGCCCCCATCGGCTCGGGAGACGTGACCGGCTCCCGCACCGGTCCCACCCACAGCCGCACGCCGTGTACGCGCCCCGGCGCGATGAGCAGCGGTTCGGCGCGCACCGTGCGTCGACCGTCCAGTGAGACCCGTGCGACCGGCGCACCGGTGGCGCACGCCTGCCGCAGCGCCGACTCCGCGTCGGCCCGCGACAAGGGATTGCGCAGGATATTGGTCAGCGGCACGAACGACTTCGGCGCGGTTCCCAGCGCGATGACCAGCCCTGGAAATCCCGAAAAGCATTCGACCAGAATCCATTTCGTCGTCATAGAACACTCCCCCGCGCCGGCCCGCCCCCGGCATTCCCTTCGTCGATAGTCTCCTGTATGGTGAGATGCGTTCGGCCAGTTGCCATTCCGTCAATACCCGTCCTGTCCGAATGCCGTGCGCGCGATCAGGAACGGAATACCATGTCCAGCACCCGTTCGTGGTACGACCCGGCTATTCGTGTGACCAGATCCACAACAATGGCGTCCAGGCCGACCAGCACCTTCGCCTCGCCGCGCGCGACACCGCGCAGGATCGTCCGTGCCGCCGCGGCAGGACTGGTCCGCGCCACCCGGCCCTCGAATCGCCGCACCATCTGAGCCGCGTCGACACCTGGCGCGACGCTCGCCGACCGCGCGATGCCGGTGAGCACACCGCCGGGATACACGCCGGTGACCCGCACGGTCCCGCCCGCCGCTCGCATGTCCTGGCGCAGCGAATCGGTGAACCCACGCACGGCGAACTTCGCCGCGCTATAGGGCGCGTGCCCTGCCACAGCCATCAACCCCAGCGCCGAGGACATATTGACCACGTGCGCGCGCTCGGCCGTCAGCAGATGCGGCAGAAACGCCTTGGTGCCGTTGACCACACCCCAGAAGTCGACGTCCATCACTCGTTCGAAATCGCCGAAAGGCGACTCGGCCACGCTCCCGACGTGCAGGATCCCCGCGTTGTTGAACAGCGCCTCGACCCGCCCGAAGTGCGCGACCGCTTGCTCCGCGTGCGCGAGCACGGCCGGCCGATCGGTGACGTCCACCGTGCTCACCATCGGCTCCCGGCCCGCGGCGGCGCACAGCGCCCCGGTCTCCGCGACGGCCTCCGCCGACTTGTCCGACACCGCCAGCCACGCTCCCGCACCGGCCAGCGCTACCGCCAACTCCCGGCCGATACCCGAGCCCGCTCCCGTGACCGCCACTACTCGATTCGCGAAATACCCCATCGCCCAACCCCTTTCCGCGCCAGCCGATGGTGCGGCCGAGCACCGATCACAGGCTAGCCAGTCGAATCTGGACATGCGACCTGCTGATCCGGACCGACGTGTGCGCGCGTCGACCCGACCGGGCGGCTCCCGCTCGCCGCCGCACGGGGTTCGGCAATGCCCGGTCACGCTCGGCCGACCCAATGAAATAATGAACGTCCCGTCCGCACCCGTCGCGATGCCGCGCCCCACCGGCCACGGCCTGGGCGCGCCGAACATACTGGAGATCCGATGCCCACCCTCTCGCCCATGCTGCAGCGCATCCTGGAGAAACCGGTCGCCGACGGCGAAAAGCTGCTGGAAAGCGCACTCTCGGCGTTTCTGGACTTCGGCATCAAGCGGACCAGCATGGGCGAGATCGCGCGCCGCGCGGGGATCAGCCCGGCCACGCTGTACCGGCGCTACGAGTCGAAGAACGACCTCGTCGAGGCGGTGAGCGTGCGGGAGGCCCAGCGCTTCGTCGCCGCCATCGACAAGCGGGCGCAGACCGTTTCCGGCACCGAGGACCAGCTGGTGGAGATCTTCGTCGCGTTCATCACCGCCGTCGCGGGCAATGAACTGCTGCGCAGGCTGCTGCGGACCGAGCCCGACCTGATCCTGCCCCGCCTCACCACCGACGCGGGGCCGATCCTCGCCGTCGGCCGCGACTATCTGGCCGGCAAGCTGCGCCAACTACGGGATGCCGGTGGGGGGCACGATTTCGACGCCGACCTGGTTGCCGAGATCATGGCCCGGCTGGCGCTGTCGCTCGCGCTCACCCCCGACGGCCTGATCCCCGCCACCGACCAGGATGCCGCACGTGAGTTCGCCCGCCGCACCCTGCTGCCGATGGTCGGCGTCCAGCTCAGCGCGTAACCGGACGCCGAACGCGGCGGCGACCCGCTCGTCCAGCTCCGCCTGCGCCGCCGGGTCGGGCACGCGGCCATCGACGAACTCGCGCACCAGCTCGATCACGTCCGCGGACCTGGCGTTCTCCGGATCCGGTACCGGCAGCCGCGACACGTACTGCGTGATCCAGCGCCTCCTGCCCGAGTACAGCCGATTGCCGCAGACCGCGTCGTAGTACCGCAGGCCGAGCGCCGAATTGGCCACGCCCATCAACAGATACGCCAGCCGAATCGCCTCGGCCGGCGCGCGGGCCAGATCGGGCAGCGAGATCCAATAGCAGTCGCCGTTGACCACCGCGCCCGACCGGTCCAGCGCGAAACGCGGACGCTCGCTGATGTCCGGGAACACCAGTTTCGGCTCCCGCCACAGATCTGGACGCTGCGGAACCCAGATCTCGAACCACTCGCGACCACTCTCGGTGACGTAGCGACGACCGGCGAGCGTCTCCTTGTTGGCCAGCAGATACGCGGCGGCGGCGGGGAATTCGGTGAGATCGACCGGGGTGCGGCGGGAGCGCGCGACATCGTAGGGGTACAGCACGCGGATATCGCGTCCGCGCGTGGCCCGCCAGGGCGCGAGGTCATGGTGGGTGATCAGCGCGAGCAGCAGTTCGGGCTCGGGACACGGGTCGGCCTCGGCCCAGCGGTCGGAGATGAACACGCGGTCGGCAGTCGTCTTGATGCCGACCCGGATGCGCGCCACGTCGCCGAAGCTGCGCCAGGTGGCCATGCCGATGCGGGTCAGCCAGGAGTCGACCGCGTCGTGCGACATGCGCCACGCGATCTCGGGTTCACGCGTCCCGGGACTGCCCGGATTTCGTCCCATGACGGGTCGGCGCTTCCCATTGGCGGCGACCGCGATCTGTGTACCGGCGTCCAGCACGGCGTTGCGCATCCCCGGCGGTTCGCGCCCGGTGACCAACCTGCCGACTTCGACGACGAAGGTCCGCCCGTTGTGCTCGACAATCGAGCCGTGTTCGTCGGTCAGAGCTTCGAAAAGTAGCCTTTCACAAGGCATTTCGCCATCCACCTGGTAGGCGGAGACGTACCGGCAGCCGTCGCGGTAGCTCTCGCGCCGCGCGATCGTGATCGCGGGCAGGACGGCGGCGGTGAAGAGTTTGGTGTCGCCGAGGTCGTACAGCTCGACGGGCGCAAGTTCGGTGAGCAACAGGCTGCGGATGTTCGCACCGGCTTTGGTGGTCAGAAAGCGGTTGGCGCACAGCAAGCCGAGCGCACCGCCGGCCGTCAGCAACCGCGGCAGCGTCGCGACGAACGGATGGGTGAGGTCGATCCGGCCGCGCAGACCGAACCGCTTGCTCAGCAGTCGCGCGGTCGATCCGCCGAGCTGCTGGGTGCGCACGTACGGCGGGTTGGTGATCACCGCGTCGAACGAGCCGTCCGCGAGCTCGGCCTCGACCGCGAGGAAGTCGGCGCCGCGCCAGGTCGCGACAATTCCTGCCGCACCGGCGCGTTCGCGCGCCACCGCGAGCGCGGCCGCGTCGAGGTCGTAGCCGGTCAGCACCATCCGGACGCCGGGGAATCGCACCGCCGCCTCGGCATGCAGGGCGAACAGCAGCTCACCGTCGCCGCAGGCGGGATCGAGTACGCGCAGCAATCCCGATGCCGGCGGCGTGACATGCCGCAGCAGCCGCTGCGCGAGGAACCGGGCCAGCGCGGGCGGCGTGTAGTGCCTGCCGTGCCGTTTGCGGTCCCGCGCGGCGGTGGCTTCGGACGCCATATCGGGATTCTGCCTCGTCCGGGCCGGGCGATCGCGGCAACGCGGGCAACCGGCCCCTGGTCGGGCGCGTCGCACCGCATGTCTCCTACCTTCCCCAGCGCAGTGTTCGATGCTAGCGTTTGGTCTCGAAATAGGACCACAGGGAGAGGGTTGGGACATGACGGCGACGACGGAGGAGTTCGCGGCGCTGACGCGGGTGCTCGACGAGCGGTGGACCTGCAGGCAGTTCCACCCGCAGCCCGTGGCACGCGAGACCATCCAGGCTTTGCTGCGGCTGGCCCAGCGGACGCCGTCCTGGTGCAACACCCAGCCCTGGCGGACCGTGGTCACCGAGGGCGCCGGGACCGACCGATTCCGGAAGGAACTGCTCGAGCACGTCGTGACCGCCACGCCCACACCGGATTTCGACTTTCCCGCCCAGTACACCGGGGTGTATCGGGACCGCAGACGCGAATGCGGGATGCAGTTGTACCAGAGCGTCGGCATCGCCAAGGGCGATCACGAGAAGACCATGCGGCAGGCCGTACGGAACTTCGAACTCTTCGACGCCCCGCACGTGGCGATCGTGACCAGCGAGGCGGACCTCGGCGTCTACGGAGCGGTCGACTGCGGCCTCTACATCGGCAGCTTCCTGCTCGGCGCGCAGAGTCTCGGTCTCGGCGCGGCGCCCCAGGCCGCCTTGGCCTCGTACGCTCCCTTCATCCGCGAGTACTTCGGCATCCCGGATCACCGCAAGGTGGTCGCCGGAATCTCCTTCGGATACCCCGATACCGACCACCCCGTCAACGGCTTCCGCACCGCGCGCGCCGAACCGGACGAAGTCATCACCTGGTTCGCCGACTGAGATCGATCAGCGCGCCGCCCGCGCTAGCGCGCGCCGCCCGCAGCCTTCTCGGCTCCGGTGGCATCGAGCAGACCGGGCCCAGGCTCCGGGTCGACATCCCGTGCGGTCAATTCGCTTCCGCACGAATCGCATTCGAGCCGCACATGCGCCTCGCCGGCGCACTCGTGGTGGCGGTAGCGCACCGGAGGTCCCTCGGGCGCCATGTAAGCGTCGCCCCAATCGCGGATGGCCAGCAGAATCGGGTAGATGTCGTGGCCTTTGGCGGTGAGGCGGTACTCCTCGTACGCGCCGACAGCGGCCTTCTGCTTGACCAGGATGCCGTGATCGATCAACCGGTCCAGGCGATCCTGCAACCGGCTGCGGGAGATGCCTAGTGCGCTCTGAAAGGCGTTGAAACGCCGGATGCCGGAGAAGCAGGACTTGAGAATCAGTAGAGTCCAGCGATCACCGAAGATCACGAGTGGGCGCGTGATCGAGCACGGCAGATCGGCCAGTTCTTCGTAGCGCACTCCCCGATGCTACCGAGCGCCACACCGCGTTCGTCCTCGTGAGATCTCACTATGCGGCTACCCGGTGCCCCACAACGCGAAGCGGGCCCCAGGGTGCCCTGGAGCCCGCTTCGGCGCAGTGATTCAGAGGGGGATGTTCTTGTGGTGGCTCGCGCGGGCCGGAGCCGCGGCGAGGGCCGCGGCGAGGGTGCTGCGGGTCTTGGCCGGGTCGATGACCTGGTCGACCACGCCGATCGCAATGGCGCGCTCCACGCCGCCGGCGATCCGCTCGTGTTCCGCGGTCAGCCGCTCGTGCAGCGCTTCACGCTCTTCCTCCGGCGCGGCCGCGAGGGCCTTCTTGTGCAGGATGCCGACCGCGGCCTTGGCGCCCATCACGGCCACCTCGGAGCCCGGCCACGCGTAGACCGCTGTCGCGCCGAGCGCACGGGCGTTCATCGCGATGTAGGCGCCACCGTAGATCTTGCGGGTGACCAGCGTGACCCGCGGAACGCGCGCCTCGGCGAACGCGTGCAGCAGCTTCGCGCCGCGACGCACCACGCCTTCCCACTCCTGGCCGACACCCGGCAGGTAGCCCGGCACGTCGGTGACGACGACCAGCGGAATGCCGAACGCGTCGCACAGCCGCACGAAACGGGCCGCCTTCTCGGCGCTTTCGGAGTTCAGGCAGCCGCCCAGCCGGATCGGGTTGTTCGCCAGCACGCCGACGGTGCGGCCGCCGAGCCGACCGAGGCCGGTGACGATGCTGCGGGCGTACAGACCCTGCAGTTCCTCGAAGGTCGACTCGCCGTCGACGTTGTCGAGCAGCTCGTGGATGATCGGCTTCACGTCGTAGGCGCGCCTGGCCGACTCCGGCAGCATCGCCTTCAGGTCGACGTCGCCGTGCTCGGCCGCGACCAGGTCGAATTCGCCCTGCTCGGCGAACATCGACACCAGGCGGCGGGCGCGGTGCAGCGCGTCGGCCTCGTCGTGGGCGACGATGTGGGTGACGCCGGACTTCTTGCCGTGCGTCTCCGGGCCGCCGAGGGTGGCCATGTCGACCTGCTCGCCGGTCACGCTGCGCACCACGTCCGGACCGGTCACGAAGACGCGGCCTTCCGGAGCCATGATCACGATGTCGGTGAGTGCCGGGCCGTAGGCGGCGCCACCGGCGGCGAAGCCGAGCACCACGGAGATCTGCGGAACCAGGCCGGACGCGCGAACCATGGCCTCGAAGACCTGGCCGACCGCGTGCAGCGCCTCGACGCCCTCGGCCAGGCGGGCGCCGCCGGAGTGCCAGAGCCCGACCACCGGGACGCGGGAGTCGATGGCGGTGTCGATGGCGTCGACGATGTGCTTGCAGCCCTCCACACCCATCGCGCCGCCCATGACGGTGGCGTCGGAGCAGTAGGCCACGGTGCGAACACCGTCCACCTCACCGATGGCAGCGAGCACACCGGACTTGTCCCGCGGATGGAGCGGAAGAACGGTGCCGGGGTCGAAGAAGCGCTGGAGTCGACCCAGCGGATCGCGCGGGTCGGTGGCGGTCTCTTGGCGCAACGCGGGAGCGATGATTGTCATCGGCGTTGTCTCCTCACTAACGGAGTATGTGCCGCTGCCGCGGCTGCGTATGAAGAACTACGGCGGGGTCGAACCAGGTCACCTGGCCGACCCCGCCGAAGATCGTTATGCAGTCGATCGCGCGGCTACGCCCGACCGAAGGCGAGCGCCACATTGTGCCCACCGAAACCGAAGGAGTTGTTGATCGCGTACTCGATCTCCTGGCGGCGGGCTTCGCCCTTCACCACGTCGAGGTCGATCTCCGGGTCCTGGTTCTCCAGGTTCAGCGTCGGCGGCACGATGCCGTCCCGGATGCTCATCACGGTCAGCACGGACTCCAGGGCGCCGACGGCGCCGATCGAGTGACCGAGTGCCGACTTGGGCGCGTACACCGAGGCGTGGTTGCCGACGGCCTTGTTGATCGCGTTCGCCTCGGCGGTGTCGCCGATCGGCGTCGCGGTCGCGTGCGCGTTGATGTGCGTGATGTCCTTCTTGGTCAATCCCGCGGACTGCATCGCCCTGGTCATGGCCCGCGCCGCGCCGTCGCCCGTCGGATCGGGAGCGACGAGGTGGAAGCCGTCGGAGGTGATGCCCGCGCCGAGCAGACGCGCGTGGATGGTGGCGCCACGCGCTTTCGCGTGCTCTTCGGTCTCGATGACCATGAGCGCTCCCGCCTCGCCGAAGACGAAGCCGTCGCGATCCTTGTCGAAGGGACGCGACGCGCCCTTCGGGTCGTCGTTGCGGGTGCTCATGGCGCGCATCATGGTGAACGCCGCGATCGGCACCGCATCGATGAAGCCTTCGACGCCGCCGGTGACGACGATGTCGGCGTCACCCATGACGATCATCCGCCACGCGTTGGCGATGGCTTCGGAGCCGGACGAGCATGCCGAGACCGGAGTGACCACTCCCGCCCTGGCCTTCAATTCGAGACCGACAACGGCCGATGGGCCGTTCGGCATGACCATCTGCACAGCCAACGGCGAAATCTTGCGATAGCCGCCGTTCTTCAGCTTGTCCACGGAATCGATGAGGGCGTCGCCGCCACCTAATCCGGTGCCGATGGCCACACCCAGCCGCTCCGGGTCGACTTCCGGGCTGCCCGCGTTCCGCCACACCTCGCGACCGAGCACGGTCGCGAGCTGCTCGACGTAGGCCATGCGCCGGCATTCGACACGGGACAGCAGGGTGTCGGGCCGGACCTTCAGGTGGCCGCCGATGCGGACCGGAAGGTCGTATTCCTCGACGAAGGAATCCTCGAGAACGTCGATGCCGCTCTCGCCGTTGAGGAGTCCCTTCCACGTCGCATCGACGTCACCCGCGATCGACGTGGTCGCCGCCAGGCTGGTTACGACGACATTGGGGAAGTTCCCGTTCAAGGTGGAAGGAGTGGTCACAGTGTCGGCCCTACTCGGCGTTGTCGAACTTGGCCTTGAGCTCGGCGGCCGCCTCAGCGTTCTCCGCCTCGAGCTTCTGGATGTAGGCAACGGCGTCGCCGACCGTCTTCAGGCTGGCCAGATCCTCGTCCGGGATCTTCACGCCGTACTTGTCCTCGGTCTGCACCGCGATCTCGACCATGGACAGCGAGTCGATGTCCAGGTCATCGACGAAGGACTTCTCGATCGTGACCTCGGAGGGCTCGATACCGGTCACCTCTTCGATGATCTTGCCGAGTTCCTCGACGATTTGTTCCTGGGTCAGAGCTGCCACTTCGTGGCTCCCTTCTTGATACTTTGTAGGGCTCTACTGGTTCTTTTTCGGATCGAGCGGGCAGATGGTTACCGCCTGCTCGGTCACGACCTCGCATATGGATGCATCGGTCGCGGAGGAAAGCTAGCCGGATGTGGTCAGCTCAGCCAACGCGGGGAGGTCTTCCGGGGTCTTCAGGGCCAGCGTCGGCGTGCCCTTCAGTTCCCGTTTCGCGATGCCGACAAGGGTGCCCGCCGGCGGCAGCTCAGCCACCGCCGAGACACCGGCCTGCCGGACCGTCTCGGTGCACAGATCCCACCGGACAGGCCGGGTGACCTGCGCGGCGAGCTTGTCGATCGCGTCCTGTCCGGACGCGACCGGCTTGCCGTCGAAGTTCGACAGCAAGGTCCTGGTCGGCTCGTTCGGGGTGATCTTCGTTATGGCTTCGGTCACAGCATCCTGCGCCGGAGCCATGAACGCGGTGTGGAACGCGCCCGCGACGGGCAGCGCGCGAACCCGGGCTTTCTCCGGAGGATTCGCGGCGAGCTCGGCGAGAGCGTCCAGCCGACCCGCGGCCACGATCTGGCCCACCGCGTTGCGGTTGGCCGGGACGAGGTCGAGTTCGGCGAGCCGTTCGAGCACGGCGGCCTCATCGCCGCCGAGCACCGCGGACATGCCGGTCGGCTCCAGGGCGCACGCCTTGGCCATCTCCGCTCCGCGGATGGCCGCCAATCGGACCGCGTCGTCGGCGGAGAGAACTCCGGCGACCGCCGCGGCGGCGAGCTCGCCGACCGAGTGTCCGGCGACGATGGTAGCGGCTGGGAGCATGTCCTGTGGAACTTCCGAGAACGCGAGCAGCGCCGCGGCGACCACCAACGGCTGGGTCACGGCGGTGTCGGTGATCTCCTCGGCCGTCGCGGTGGTGCCGAGACGCACCAGGTCCAGACCGGAGGCCTTGGACCACAGCGTGAGGCGCTCGTTCGCGCCGGGAAGGTCGAGCCAAGGCGCGAGCATGCCGGGTGTCTGAGAGCCCTGTCCAGGGGCGAACAACGCGATCACGCCTCTAAGAAAACACTGTGCGGCGGGCCGCACGAGATGTCGACGCGAATGAAGGTTGCGAAGCGCTTTTGTGGGGGTTCCACAAAAGACCACGTGGCCTGTCCGAATCGACCGATTCCCCGAACGCGTTACACGCCCTCGTGACCGAAGGCGACTTGGGTGACTTCTGGGGTAGGTGTTGACGATTCGTTACGGGTTCGTGTCAAACGACCCACTGTGGCGGCGATCCGGAGCACGTACGCGTCGCGCGGATTCATCGGATCACGGCCGGTGATCTCGGCGATTCGCTTCAGGCGATACCGGACCGTATTTGGATGGACGTACAGCTGACGCGCACACGTCTCGACCGCTCCACCGCAATCCAGATAGGCATCGAGGGTGTCCGCCAGCGACGACCCCGCCGCGGCCAACGGTAGGACAAGGTACTCGTTCAGCGCGTCGATCGCAGCCCGATCACCCAACAAAGCTCGTTCCGGTAGCAATTCGGCCGCGTGCACCGGTCGCGGCGCTCCGCGCCAGCCCACCACGGCCTCCATGCCCGCCAGTGCCTCCACCGCGCTGGCGTGCGCCGCGCCCAGGGTGCGCGTGGTCGGCCCGATCACCACCGGGCCGTCGGAGAACACTTCGGCGAGCAAGTCGGCCAGGAACGGGGAGACATACGAGGTGTCGCCGAGATGCCCGGAGACCACCATCACCAGCCGGGTGCCCTGCACCACCGCCAGCGCGGCGCGACCGTGCCGCGCCGCGATGGAATGCACCGCGCCCACCGACGAGACGCCCTGCTCGCCCGGCGGTGTGCCGACCAGCACCGTCGCCGGCGCGGTCGCGTCCCAGTTCAACGTCGCGGCCCGGGAGAGCATGTCCGGGCCGGTGTCGCCGCGCACCACGGCGTCGACGACCAGCGCCTCCAGCCGGGTGTCCCACGCGCCGCGCGACTCGGCGGCGCTGGCGTACACCGAGGCGGCGGCGAACCCGAGCTCACGCCCGTAACGCAGCACCGCCTCGGTGAGGGCGACCAGCTGCCGGTCGTTGCGCGCGAGCGCGGGCAGCCACTGCTCGAAGAACTCCATGGCGACGCGCACCATGTCCACGGTCTGGCGCAGCGTCAGCCGCCGCGCCAGATCCTGCGGGATCACCTGGAAGGCGTCCAGGCTGAACCGGATGTCGCTGTCCGGGTCCTGGAGCCATTCCAGGAAGTTCACCACCGCGGTCTGCACCAGCATCTGCACACCGGCCCGCTGGGCGGCGTCCAGATCGGCGAAGAACGGCAACCGATCCTGCATCGACCCCACCGCCTCGGTGGAGAGGCGGCCGGAGAACTGCTTGACGCGTTTGAGCAGCGTGTCCGGGAGCGGGTCGCGGGTCTGCGGGTTCGGGGAGAGCGCGCCCGTCGGCAGATACACCTCGTGCTCGGAGGAGCCTTCGGAGATCCGTCGGGGCCGCGGCGGTTTACGGTCCACCATCCAATATTCCGCTATGCGAGATCTTCGTCCGAACTCACCGCCGCCTTCGGCGCGGCGTCCACGTCGGCGATCCGGTACTTCGCCGCCGCCTCGGCCAGCTTGGCGGCGTCGATCTTGCCCGCGCGGGCCAAGCCGGCCAGCGCGGCGACCGCGATGGACTGCGCGTCGACGTTGAACACCCGCCGCGCGGCCGGGCGGGTGTCGGAGAAGCCGAAACCGTCCGTGCCGAGTGTGGTGAAGTCGCCGGGAACCCACTTGCGGACCTGATCGGGTACCGCGCGCATCCAGTCGGTCGCGGCGACGTACGGGCCGTCGACCCGCGACAGCGCCTCGGTGACGTACGGAACGCCCGGCTCCGCGCCCGGGTCGCGCAGCGCGGCGATCTCCTTGTCCAGCGCCTCCTTGCGGAGCTCGCCCCACGAGGTCACCGACCAGACATCGGCCTGCACGCCCCATTCCTGGGCGAGCAGCGCCTGCGCGCGCAGGCCGTCCGGCACGGTGACGCCCGAGACCAGGATCTGGGCGCGCACCGCGCCCTCGCCCCCGCGCTTGTACAGGTAGATGCCCTTGAGCAGGCCCGCGACATCCAGGTCCTCCGGCTCGGCCGGCTGCGGGTACGGCTCGTTGTAGAGGGTGATGTAGTAGAAGACATCCTCCCCGCCGAACTCGCTCGCACTGCCGTGCGGGCGGGTGCCCGGCAGCGGCGCCAAGCCCTCCGGCGCGGTACCGCCGCCGTACATCCGGCGCAGGCCGTCGCGCACGATGTGGGCGATCTCGAACGCGAACGCCGGATCGTAGGTCACCACGGCCGGGTTGGTCGCGGCGAGCAGCAGCGAGTGCCCGTCGTTGTGCTGCAGACCCTCACCGGTCAGCGTGGTGCGCCCGGCGGTCGCACCCAGCACGAAACCGCGGGCCAGCTGATCGGCGGCCGCCCACAGGCCGTCGCCGGTGCGCTGGAAGCCGAACATCGAGTAGAAGATGTACAGCGGGATCATCGGCTCGCCGTGCGTGGCGTACGAGGTGCCCGCGGCGGTGAACGACGCGGTCGATCCCGCCTCGTTGATGCCCTCGTGCAGGATCTGCCCGACGGCGCTCTCTTTGTAGGCAAGCATCAATTCCGCGTCGACGGACGTGTACAGCTGGCCGTTGCGGTTGTAGATCTTCAACGAAGGGAACCACGAGTCCATACCGAAGGTGCGGGCCTCGTCGGGGATGATCGGCACGATCCGCTTGCCGATCTCCTTGTCCCGCAGCAGTTCCTTCATCAGCCGCACCAGCGCCATCGTGGTGGCCACGTTCTGCTTGCCGGAGCCTTTGCGCACCGAGCGGTAGACCTCGTCGCCGGGAAGCTTCAGCGGCTCGGCCGCCGCGCGCCGCTCGGGCAGGAATCCGCCCAGCGCCTTGCGCCGGTCGAGCATGTACTGGATCTCCCGTGCCTCCATGCCGGGGTGGTAATACGGCGGCAGGTACGGATCCTTCTCCAGCTCGGCGTCGCTGATCGGAATCCGCTGCAGGTCGCGGAAGTCCTTGAGGTCCTGGAGGGTCAGCTTCTTCATCTGGTGCGTGGCGTTGCGGCCCTCGAAGTGCTTGCCGAGGGTGTAGCCCTTGATGGTCTTGGCCAGGATCACCGTCGGCTGGCCCTTGTGCGCCATCGCGGCCGCGTAGGCGGCGTACACCTTGCGGTAGTCGTGGCCGCCGCGCTTGAGGTTCCAGATCTCCTGATCGGTCAGGTCCTGCACCAGCGCCTTGGTCCGCGGGTCCCGGCCGAAGAAGTGATCGCGAACGTAGGCGCCGTCGTTGGCCTTGTAGGTCTGGTAGTCGCCGTCGGGGGTGCTGTTCATCAGGTTCACCAGCGCCCCGTCACGGTCGGCGCCCAGCAGCGCGTCCCATTCGCGACCCCAGATCACCTTGATGACGTTCCAGCCCGCGCCGCGGAAGAACGACTCCAGCTCCTGGATGATCTTGCCGTTGCCGCGCACCGGGCCGTCCAGGCGCTGCAAGTTGCAGTTGACCACGAAGGTCAAGTTGTCCAGGCCCTCCATGGCCGCGACGTGCGCGAGGCCGCGCGACTCCGGCTCGTCCATCTCGCCGTCGCCGAGGAATGCCCACACGTGCTGGTCGGAGGTGTCCTTGATGCCGCGATCGTGCAGGTAGTGGTTGAACCGAGCCTGGTAGATCGCGTTCATCGGACCCAGGCCCATGGACACCGTGGGGAACTCCCAGAAGGTGTTCAGCAACCGGGGGTGCGGGTAGGACGGGAGCCCGTGGCCGGGGCCGCCGTTGCTGTACTCCTGCCGGAACCCGTCGAGCTGGCCGGTCGAGAGCCTGCCCTCCAGGAACGCGCGGGCGTAGATGCCCGGTGAAGCGTGACCCTGGATGAAGATGGAATCGCCGCCGCCGGTGTGGTCCTTGCCGCGGAAGAAGTGGTTGAAGCCGACCTCGTAGAGCGCCGCCGAGGACGCGTAGGTCGAGATGTGCCCACCGACGCCGATGCCGGGACGCTGGGCGCGATGCACCATGATCGCGGCGTTCCAGCGGATCCAGGCGCGATAACGCCGCTCCACCTCTTCGTCGCCGGGGAACCACGGCTCGTTCTCGGTGGGGATGGTGTTGACGTAGTCGGTGGAGGTCAACGACGGGATGGCGACACGACGTTCACCGGCCCGCTCCAACAGGCGGAGCATGAGGTACCGCGCACGGCCGGGGCCTTCCCGGTCGAGCATCTCATCGAACGACTCTAGCCATTCGCTGGTTTCCTCCGGGTCGATGTCCGGTAGGTAGGACGCCACCCCCTCGCGGATCACGCGCACCCGGCCACCCTGCTGCGGCGCCTGCGACCCGTTCGGATCGCGGCTCGCGGCGGGAGCTGGGGCGGAGCTGGCGCCGGCGGATTTCGCCGGTGCGGGAGAGTGGATCAGGTCGGTCAAATCTGCTCCTCGTACAGGGGGTGGACATGCTGATGGCGTCTTTATCCCCGGGCGGGCTCGCGTGGTTGGCGGACCGCCCGTTTACGAAAGGTTCGGGCGCACCATCCATCCTTGCCGATGGCGCGTCCCAGGTCATCATCTCAGCCGGAAATCCAGTACCGTTCGACAGGCAAGGTGAGCACGATGAGCCGTGGCAGCCGTGAGGAGCGGGGAGGACGATGAAGCTGCTGAACCCACGTGGGTTCGGAATGGTGTGCGCTACCGGCGCCGTCGCGATCGGGTTGGTCGTAGCCGGATGCGCCAACCGGGTGGAGGGCGTGGCGAGCCCGAACGCCGGCGACCTGGCCGCGTACAAGACCGAGGCGGCGTCCTCGTCGGCGGCGGCGACCTCGTCGCGGCGCGCGGCGGCACAGGCCAACGCCATCGCCGACAACTGCGGCCAGTTCCCCAGCACCACGGGCATCGGCGTCACCAGGTACAACGAATTCGTCGACGCGCACGATTCGAACGCGCCCGACTACGTCGCCAGGCGGGACGCGGCCGTACGGACCCTCGAGGACGCCGCCAACACGGTGGAGAGCGGCGTGAACGCCGCCAAGGACACGCTGCCGCCCGACCTGGCCGCACTGTTCACCGAGTATGTGAGCGCGGCGCGCGCGCTGGCCGCCGAGACGCGCCCGATGACCTACCTCGCCCCGGTCGCGGCGCTCAACGACGCCAGCAGACGGGTGAACGACGCGCGCAACGCCGTGCGCGACTCCTGCCCGAAACGCTGAGCACGCCCTGACACACCATCGCAACACGACATTCGGCAGCTATTTCGCCGGATCGGCTTGCGCTGAAGCCCATAACCATGTTCGCTTGCAACTATCTACTGTCGGGAGTTGAGGAGGACACCACCGTGGTCGCCGCGGCGGACGCGCAGAACTACGCTCAGAAGCTTGGCATTTCACACGGCTTGGTTGTCCAGGAATTGGGCTGGGACGAGGACGTCGACGACGACCTGCGGGCCGATGTCGAGGAAGCGATCGGCGGCGAAATCGTCGACGAGGACTCCGACGAGGTGATCGACGTCGTGCTGCTGTGGTGGCGCGACGGCGACGGTGACCTGGTGGATGCGTTGATGGACGCGATCGGCCCGCTCGCCGACGACGGTTTCGTCTGGGTGCTCACGCCCAAGACCGGACAGCCGGGACACGTCGAGCCCAGTGAGATCGCCGAATCCGCGCCGACCGCCGGTCTCACCCAGACCTCCGCGATCAGCCTCGGCGCGTGGACGGGCAGCCGCCTGGTGCAGCCCAAGGCTCCCTCGAAGCAGCGCTGACCCGCCGCGCTAAGGTTTCCACCAGGGCGGTGTCGCACGCCCGCCCGGTGGAACCCGACACGATGGAGGATTCGCTATGCCGTTAGAGGTTGGCACTCTCGCGCCGGATTTCACGCTGAAAGACCAGAACAACCAGCAAGTAAGCCTGGCGGACTATCGCGGGAAGAAGAACGTGCTGATCGTCTTCTACCCGCTCGCGTTCACCGGGATCTGCCAGGGCGAACTGTGCAAGGTCCGCGACGAGCTGCCCAAGTTCCAGAACGACAACGCGGAGATCCTCGCGATCTCGGTCGGCCCCCCGCCCACGCACAAGATCTGGGCCGCCGAACAGGGCTACACCTTCCCGCTGCTGTCGGACTTCTGGCCGCACGGCGCGGTGGCCCAGGCATACGGCGTCTTCAACGAGAAAGCCGGCTACCCCAACCGGGGCACGTTCGTCGTCGACCGCGAAGGCTACATCCGCTTCGCCGAGATGAACGGCCCCGGAGAGCCCCGTGACCAGGCGGCTTGGGAGAAAGCGCTCGCCGCGCTAGATTCATAATCCGCCGGTCACGGCAAGGGCGTATAGCTCAGCGGTAGAGCACTGGTTTTACACACCAGCGGTCGGGGGTTCGATCCCCTCTGCGCCCACAGATGAAATGCCAGGTAGAGGCCGCAATCTTCACCTAGTGCGTTTGCCCCACTCACACTATGTGGGGCAAACGTGGGGCACCGGCCTAGTGATGCACATCGGACTACTTGTGCGCTGGGTCCCCGCGCGGCAAAGCCCCCGAGGTGCGCGCCTATGCGCGCACCGTGCCCGTCAGGTGAATGTCAGCGGGCTGCCACAGCCCTCGTGTAATGCTGTGGTAGGTAACGCTATCGCCTGGGCAGTAGATAGATCAGATGCTCTGCACGGAGCTCAGCTCTTCAGCCTCGGAAGCACTGTCCAACAACGGAAAAGGGGGACGCGGTTGATCCCGTCGTTCGACGAGGCGACTGGCTTCATACCCCCAGGTCGGTACACATGCACGCTCCAGGAAGTTCAAGAGCGACTGGTCGAAGCGAAGGAATTCGCCGCATCGACCACTAGAGCCACGTTGTTCACTGGACTGCTCACCTACATCGCCCACTGGCAGGACACATCAGCCAAGCTGCAATTCTCCGCGCCGTTGCTGCGCGCGTTCTGGATCGCCGGAAGCTTCGCCTCCCGCAAACTTGACCCTGTCGACATCGACATCACACCCGTCATCGACGGCCTGCTCGCGGACGAGGCCCACGGCAAACCTGGATCGAAGATGATCAGTAAGCTGACCGCGACGGCATCAAGGCGCGGTACGGTCTGGAGGTGTTCCCCCTCCGCTGGTATCCAGTCGTGCAGCCGCATCGTGCAGATGCGGCGTTGGACGGCGACCAAGAGGCCTATCTCAGCGACCGGGGACGGCTGGACGATTGGTGGGAGCGCCGTCGAATCGACGGATCTGACATACCCTCGATAGAGAGCTGCGACAGCCGCCGAGGTTATTTGGAGGTCCGGCTGTGAACGTCCGCGACCAGTTTCCACAACTTTTGCATGGGTATGAGCCCGACCCTGATATCGACGAGGTTGATGAGGAGCCCGCCTCGTCATATCTGCGTGCCGCGATGCTGGAAGGACTACGCAAGTTAGAACCTGCGGCATCCCTGCCAGGCTTCGCCAGCATCCGCTTAACCGGTCCACGATTCAACGACGGACTGTTCGACGCATACGCCGCTGAGATCTTCAGCCAGCTCGATCGTGAGGTACGTGCAGCGGCGCCAACAGACGTTGCCGAGCAGC
Organism: Nocardia amamiensis; assembly: GCF_015477605.1. Taxonomy (GTDB): domain Bacteria; phylum Actinomycetota; class Actinomycetes; order Mycobacteriales; family Mycobacteriaceae; genus Nocardia; species Nocardia amamiensis_A. The sequence continues at coordinate 135,874 of NZ_JADLQX010000013.1, read as the reverse complement.
TTTCATTCGGCTTCCGAGAGGTTCGCACCGGTAGCGTTGTGCTTCCGCTCGCACCGTTCGCCGCCGCCACCCCGCCGGAGGCGGAGTTGCCCATTGCTGGCCCGTCACCGCTTGAGGTCGCTCTCGTCCGTGTCCTGGACCTGCACGACTTCCTCGAGCGCGATGACATCCCGGAGGACCGGTTCGCCGACCATCTGCCAACAACCCTGGCGCACCGGTTGCGATTGCTGATCGAATCGCTCGACAAAGCCGACGCCGGAGTCGAGATCGATCTCTCGCAACACAACGGGCGACGACGGAAGTCTCGACTTACCAGCCGCGGCCGCAGCCGAGCAAACCGCCTGTTCGAACCACATGGAACAGTAGAGGTAGAAACTAAAGCCGGGTACCTCGCGGGCGTCGCCCTCGGCAAGGAGTTCGCACAGGTGCAGCTGCGTCAGAACAAGCGGAAGATCGAAATCGTCGAAGTACCGCTCGACAAGGCGAAGGCCCTACCGTGGGACGTGTATCTGCGGATCGAGGTACGCACGGTCAAGAGTTCCGACCGCTTCGGCGAGCGCAAACGGACCGAACACCAGTTCATCCGTGTCCTGGACTACGCCAGCCCGTTGCCGGACACCGACGAACAGAACTAGGGTGTGGTGTCTCAGGACGTTAGTTCCGCGACGTTGAGATCCACGCCGATTAGGAAGGCGCCTGACCGCCGGGAATCGTCACGACGCGGGCGTTACCGGCGGTCAGAATCGACTATCACGCCCGCGTCAGGCGGCCTGACCGTCCCCGAATCCACAGATCTGGTTCAGCACCCACACCACCCCCGCGGTGAGTCGCCAGCCGGTGCACACCCATGCGTACTGGGCCAGCTGCCAGCCGCTGTGGACCACCTGACCTTTCACGACGATCTCGACGAAACCGGTGAGGAAATCGTCGAGCCGGCGGGCGCAGCCCTGTCCGACCTGGCCGCAACCGGGATCCCCGTGCAGCATCGTGATGGCACCCTGTAGCGCTGCTTATCGGCTGGCGACCGCGACCGTGACGCCGCTGCCGCACATGTTAGCCCAGCTGAGCTAGGCCGGAAGTGTTCGTCGGCGCGTGAATAGGACCTGGCGTCGGTCGGCTTGGCGGTGGGGACGCTGTTGGGCTCAGTCGTTGCCGTACTCCATTTCGAGGTGGGTGTCGGGATCGTCATCTTTTATGCAGAAGGTCTCTTCGAGGCCGGCTGCGGCAACGAGCTCGGCACCGTCGAGTACGAGTTGGCATTCCGGGCAGCTGAAGTACTCGGCGCTCACGGTGAGTTCGTCCCAGACGTCGTAGTCGTCTTCGGAGATCCGTTCGTAGTTCCGGTCTCGTTCGAGGATGTAGTCACCTTCGACGGTCCCTTCCTCACCGCATGATGGGCATCCGGCGGCATCGCGATACTCAAGCCCTGCGGTGCGATCCGGAAAACGGGCCCACTCGGCTGCGTCCTTCACAGATACGTTGCCGGAACGTATTTGGGCATATCGTTGCTGGGCGCGTCCGATCAAGGTCTGTGCACGGTGCTCGATGTTCTGCTTGTTCGTCGCAAGGTATGTCTCGACGATCTCTATGCGGTCGGCGCCGACCAGATCTTCGATGGTGCGGTCTTGGACCAGGACCAGGATCGCTACCTGTGACCAGTACTTCGGCCACCAGGCGCTGGCGGGCAGCTTCGTGTACACGGCGGCACCTCCGTGCAGGTACTCGTTTCGCGCCTGCATGATCAACGACGACTCCCGTTCGCTGAAGGGTGGGAACGCCTTGCTGCATCGTGAGATCAGGGTTTTTGCCGGCACTGACACGAATCGGTCGGCCTTGGTGAGGCCGACAGCGGCAAGCAGGTTCCCGCCGTCCTCGGTGGGTGCGGCGATGAGTACCGGGGAGTGCCGCGACAGCGCTGCTTTCGCGAGCAGTTCGAGCGCGAGCGCAGCCCAGAGGGCCTGCTCGTCGAAGGTCCGTACTCCGTCGTCGTCCATGGCATGGTTGAGGAAGAGTTTTGCTTTCAGCCACAGCGCATCAGCGTTGTAGGTGTCGCTCACGAGGCTCCTTTGGTGTTGAACGCGATCCGGACCAGTGCACGGTCCTCATCGCCAGTGACCACTGCTGCTCGTCCGTGGAGCACTCTGGTGTTGTCGATAACCAGCACGGTGTTCGGCTCGGACCAGATGTGTGCCTCGGCGCGCGCCTCGGCGGCGGCGATGACCTGCGTGATCTCGCGTGCTCGCTGGTCTTGAGGAGTCATGCAGCCCGGGTCGAAACGAAGGCCGTGCCCGTAGTCGTATGCGGTGGCGAGGAACCGATCGTCGCCACCGTTCACCAGGAACACCCCCGCCGTTCCGTCGTATACCGGGGAACCTTGCAGGGGATTGTGCAGGAGCATCGTGGGTGTCGTCGTTGATTGTTCTGCGTAGAGAAGCACGATGTCTGGAGGCACCCGGAAGTGAGCGCCGTCGGTATGCAGCGGCTGAGCGCCCAAACCGGTGGTCGCGCTGAGCGATCGTGGCTTCGCGGCTTGGGCGGAAGTCGGGCGTAGCGTTGTCACTGCGGAATCGCCCTTGCGTGTCGGAACTTTCCTCCAGTTCGGCGGTGTACGCAGTAGTTCGATCTGGAATGGGCGAGCAGTCGCGACTGCAAATCCGTTCTGCCGCGCCGTAGTGGCCAAAGCGGCGATGTCGAAATTAGATGCCATCGGGAACACCTTTGCGCTTCACCAGACTCATCCGGGACCTTCCGTCAGTAGGCTGCGGATATTACTGGGCGGGTCAGCTGCTCATCCACGGGTTTGGTTGCGGCCTCACGGACCGCGGCGCGATCCGACCGGACACGACCAGATGCAGCGAGCGCCGCCGAGCGCTCAAGCTGGCACCGCTCGTCGACCAGTTGGCCTACGCATGCCGGCCACCGCCGCACCACCGGCTGGAACATCACCGAGACCTACGAAGAACGGGCGGTAACGCTTCGACATGATGGAGACCATCTTCCTCTAGGAAGAAGCGGCCCCCAACCCGTGACGGTTCAGCGCTGAGCCCGCGCGTGCGAGGCGGCTTGGATGCTGCCGTGATGCTCGATCGCGTTCATTCCGCCATAACAAGTCTATCGAAAGTATGTTCGACTCGAGGTAGTGTTCTCGAGCATGCCGGAACTCGAACCCATCCCATTCGCTCAGATGCAGATCAACGACGTACGCAGGCAATTGTTGGACGCCGCGGCCTTCGGGAAGCACTTGCCGCCCGAACACCTCGAGATGATGGCAGACAGGTTGGCTGAAGGCTTGCGCATCTACACCGAAGTCACCGGGTCGGGCACTCCGGATGCACCGCGGTCCGACTCGCCTGTCGACGGCAGGGCCTGCCTCGACTACCGCGGCCGCACGCGCTGACCCACCGAAACCTGGGCTCAGCGCCGACGCCGCACCCGCGACCACCATCCGCCTTGCCAGTGGTGACGCCGCATCGCCGGACCGCATGCCGGCTGGCCAATGGAGTCCACTTCGCGGGGTGATTTGTTGCTCGCCGTGGCGGCGCCATGCCGGGACGTATGGGTGCGAAAGATTCCGACCCGAAGGCTGATGTTCTCCTGCGGGTCCTACGAGCAAGGTTGATGGTGTGCATCTGTTGGAAGCCTGCGACGGACGGAGGCGTCCGAAAGCAGTCGTCTGAGGGAAACACCATGAAAAAGCACACAATTCGCGCGGCGGCGGCAGCGGCACTAGTTGGACCGATGATCATTCTCGGCTCAGGTGTAGCTATCGCGTCACCCGCGCCTGTCCATGTGGCGAACAACCCCGTGCCGGCATCTACACAAGTCGAGCCCGTCATGTTGAGCATGTATGCCCCGCTGTGGGTCGGTGTCTGCGGGAACCCCTGGATTCCTATCCCCGCTTCGATGATCTGTGCCGCATGACCCGGTAGACAGCGCGATGACAACGGGCGGGTATGTCTTGCTCCGCCGCGGGTATCCGCACCAGACCAGCAACTTCGGCCATCCCTAGGAGGATGAAATGAAGTACGTGGTTTCCTGGACCTTCAATTGGAACGGCTCCGCGGCCGAGAATGAAGCCGGCATCCGGCGAGCGTTGGAAGTGTTCGCGAATTGGAAGCCGTCGCCCAGCGCGACGTACCACCAATTCGTCAGCCGGCTCGACGGCAAGGGCGGGTTCGCGGTTGTCGAGACCGACAATCCGATAGACCTGGCCGACGGTCCGGCCAAATTCGGCTTCTGCGCGGAGTACGAGATCTACCCGGTCGTCGAGGTCACCGAGGTCGCGCAAGCATTCCAGCAGGGCGCGGACTTCAGGGCATCCATCGGCTGAGGCCCGGCGCTCAGCCGGATACCCGTTCAGCGGCGCGCTCACACGAGCGCCGTCGCGGTCAGCCGGATTCTGATGACGCTGTAGCGGCGTGCCGACATTCGCCAGGCGTGTCTGGGGATTTGTGAGCACGGCGCATTTCAGCTACCGAACCCGTCCATGAGCAGTCGCACAACCAGGTCCGTCACCGACGCACGCCATGGGCTGAGGTGTTTTCTCACCCGTGAGTGTCGGGCCAAATGTTCGTAGTCGACCGAAGTATCCCCCGATCGTGGTCACACAGGAGGTACGCAATGACTCGAGCAAAGACACGTGGTTCCGCCGACACCGTTTCCCCTGAAGCCCGCGCCGCCATGGCCGCGCAGAACATCACCGTCAGCGTCCTCACGCGCACTTTCCGCGACATCGCCCACACTGCCGCCGATAATCTCCTCGTCCGCTCGGTCACCGACGCTCGCGCTATGGCCGAAGCCGCACGCGGTCTGGCCGACTCGGCTCGGACGCACTCGGCGGCCGGTGAATGCGGTATCGCCCGTATGGACGCGGATTTCGCGGCCGCCCTGGCCCTCGCCGCCCGCGATACCGCTACGCGTGCCCAGAAAATGGCCGAAGCGGCCATCGCCTACGAACGTCGCCTCACTGACGAAAACGCCGCTACCGCGCGGTTCGAGGAGCCCCTCGGTCCTCTGGACACCTACCGGCCGCCGCTCGAGATGGGCACATTCGATGTCAATGGCGGTGCCGGGCACATCCACGACCGCTTCCGTACCGAACCCGCCTTCCCGACCGCCGTCAACGATTCCGTAAGGCGCGCCGACGTTCTGGAGGCGATAGCCGACGACGACGCCGGCCGAACCCGCGCCGCAAAGGCCCGCGCCGCCGCCAACGCCCTCGCCGCCAGCGCCGACGATCGCGCGCGAGTCCGCGGGAAGAAGATCACGCAGATCGCACAAGACACGGTCTCAGCAGCCGCCGAAGCCACACGAGCCGCCGAGGACGCCGCCAAAGCCGCCAACGACTGCAAAGGCACTGACGGCATGAAGTGATTCTCGACCCGCTCAGCGATTGTTCAGCCCGCGCCTGCGTCGAGCGAAAACCACTCTTGATGCAGGCGCGGGTGGCCGCGGCCGCTACGGCGACGCCTGGGCGCTCCGCGAAGCCGAAACGATCTGGATCGCCTGCTCGCCCAGCATGATCAGCTCGTCATGCCGCCGCGCACCCGCATAGACCTGCAAGTAGCGCGTGATGGCGATCCGGCCCTCCTCGGTCAGCGCGTCACCTTCGTCGCCGCGCTCGTGGGCCACCTCGAAGATGTGGTCGCCGAGCTCCACCGCCACCTCGACGACGCGTCGGCTGGTGCCGGGCGCCAGCAGGCCGGTGGACAGCAGGTGACGATGGAGCACGTCGGTGAGCCTGCCCAGGTGCTTCCTGATGTCGTCGCGGAGAGCCTCGTTGTGCCGTGACGCGTAGTACAGCGCGACGAAGTCGGGGTGGGACATGTAGTGGCGGCGATGGAAAGCGAGGAACGCCTCGACGGCCGTCGCGATATCCGGGTGTGGCCGGGCGGCGCCGAGGGACTTCTCCAGCTCGCCGTCGAGGCGCGCGAGTTCACGGGCGAGGAGCTGCTCGAAGATGGCGTCGCGGTTGGTGAAGAACTGATACACCGTGGCGGCCGGAACACCGGCACGTTCGGCGACCGAGCGGACGGTCGCCGCCTCGGTGCCGTCGGTCGTGACGATCCGCAAGGCCGCGTCCAGTATCCGCTCGACGCGCTCGCGGCTGCGTTGCTGGACCGGTTCGCGGCGGAGCGGGCTGGCGTCGGGCACGCGGTCCATGGTAGACACGTCGAAACATAACATGACGTCATGTTCAGATGATCTCTTGCGGAGGCGACTACACCATGAGCGCGACCGGGGCAGCCGTCGATGCGTTGGTCAAGGCGGGACGGGTAAAACTCGGCCTCGCGTCCGAGGCCGGCACCACCGCGAAGGCTGCGTGCAACTTGTGCGAGGCGATCTGCGGCATCGAGATCACCGTCGAGGACGGGAGGGCCGTCGGTGTTCGCGGCGACCGCGACGACCCGTTGTCCCGCGGCCACGTCTGCCCCAAGTCCGTCGCGATGACCGACGTGCACGGCGACCAGGACCGGCTGCGTCGGCCGATGCGCAAGATCGACGGGAAATGGGTGGAGGTGGACTGGTCCGAGGCGATCGATGCGGCCGCGCGCGGACTCGCTCAGGCCCGTCGGCGCCACGGCGCGAATGCGGTGGCGGTCTACCTGGGCAACCCCTCGGTCCACAGCCTCGGCGCGATGACCCACGGGTCCGCGTTCACCTCACTGCTGCGAACCCACAACCACTTCTCGGCATCCTCGGTCGATCAGTTGCCGCACCAGGTCGTTTCCGCACTGCTGTACGGGCACCAGTTCCTGCTTCCGGAACCGGATCTCGACCGGACCCGGCACCTCCTCATGTTCGGCGCCAACCCGCGCGCGTCGAACGGAAGCATGATGACCGCGCCGGACATGGCGCGGCGCCTGCGGGAGATCCGGGAGCGCGGTGGCCGGGTCACCGTCATCGACCCGCGCCGCACGGAAACGGCGGCCGATGCCGATGAGCACGTGTTCATCCGGCCCGGCACGGACGCCGCGATGCTGTTGGCCATGGTGCACGTCATCCTGCGCGACCGCGCACCGCGGCTGCCCGGATACGTCACGGGCGTGGACGCGCTCCGAGACGCGGTCGCCGAGTTCACTCCCGAAGCCGCCAGCCGTTTCAGCGGCGTGCCCGCCGCCACGATCACCCGCCTCGCCCTCTCCTTCGCCGACGCAGGCCCCGCCGCCTGCTACGGCCGGTTCGGCGTTTCGACCCAGCGCCACGGCACCGTGTGCCAGTGGGCCATCCAAGTGCTCAACATCATCACCGGCAACCTGGGCCGCGAGGGCGGGACGCTGTTCACCGACCCGGCCATCGACATGACGCGCCTGCTCAACCCAGGTCAGTTCGGCCGCCGCCGGAGCCGTGTGCGCGGGCTTCCTTCCTTCGCCGGGGAGTTTCCGGTCGCCGCGCTTGCCGAGGAGATCACGACGCCGGGCGAGGGGCAGATCCGTGCGCTGCTGACGGTCGCGGGAAACCCGGTGCTGTCGACTCCTGCCGGATCCGCACTCGACACCGCGCTCGGCGGCCTCGACTTCATGGTGGCCGTGGACTTCTACCTCAACGAGACCACTCGCCACGCCGACGTCATCCTGCCGCCGACCAGCGCGCTGGAACGAGACCACTACGACTTGGTTTTCCGGGCCTTCGCGGTACGCAATACCGCGAAGTACTCGCCCGCGGTGCTGCCCAAGCCGCGCGACGCGCGGCACGACTGGGAGATCTTCCGCGACCTCGGCTCGGCCTACCAACGCCACCTCGGCGGCGGCCGGATGCAGGTATTGCGCCGTCGCCTCAGCAGGCCCGCCCTCGCCACCGAGGTGCGGCTGCGGACTCCACCGCGTCGGCTGGTGGACCTGCTTCTGCGCTTCGGCCGCTACCGACTGAGCGTGCGCCGGCTGCTCGCCCACCCGGCCGGGCTGGATCTGGGGCCGCTGCGGCCGGGCGTCGAGCATCGCCTGCGCACTCCTGACCGCCGACTACACCTGGTACCGCCGCAGATCGCCGACGCCCTCGACACTCTGCGCTCCGACCTGGGAGCGGCTCCCGGGAATCCAGGGTCGCTGCTGTTGATCGGCCGACGGCATCTGCGATCCAACAACTCCTGGATGCACAACTACGCCCGCCTCGTCGCCGGTCCGCAGCGACACCATCTGCTCATGCACCCCGCCGACGCGGCCCGCCTCGGACTGGCCGACGGGCCCGCCGTACTGCGCTCGCGCACCGGCGCCGTGCGGGTGGACGTCAGGCAGACCACCGACATCATGGCGGGCACGGTCAGCCTGCCCCACGGCTACGGGCACGCGGCGGCGGAAAGCCGGCTGTCCGTGGCCGCCCGCGTCGCGGGCGCGAGCGCCAACGATGTCACCGACCCGCTGCTCCTGGACACCGTCAGCGGAAACGCCGCCCTCAACGGAATCCCGGTCACCGTGGAACCGCTTCCCGACTTCCGCTAGCAAGGAACGCCATGCCTCACGTGATCACTCAGCCGTGCTGCAACGACGCCTCCTGCGTGCCGGTGTGCCCGGTCGGCTGCATCCACCCCACCCCCGACGAACCGGGCTTCGCCTCCGCCGAAGCCCTCTACATCGACCCTGCCAGCTGCATCGACTGCGGCGCGTGCGTCGCCGAGTGCCCGGTCGGGGCGATCACCCGCGACACCGCGCCCGCCGCGGCACCGTTCTTGGAACTGGCCCAGGCCTACTACCAGCGCAACCCGCTTCCGCCCGGCATCCCCGAGGCCCCGCTGCCCGCTGCGCGGGCTGAGGTCGGGGAACTTCGAGTCGCGGTGGTCGGCTCCGGTCCGGCGGGCGCGTATGCCGCACTCGAGCTGCTCGAGCACCCCGGCGCGACAGTCACGATGTTCGACCGCCTGCCCACGCCGTGGGGCCTGGTGCGAGGCGGGGTGGCCCCCGACCACCCGTCCACCAAATCGGTGACCGATGTATTCGAGCGCGCCGCTGCCAACGGCCGCTTCCGCTTCCACCTCAACGTCGAGGTCGGTACCCACATCACCCACGACGAGCTGGCCGCGGCGCACCACGCGGTCGTCTATGCCTACGGGGCCTCCGGTGACCGCCGCCTGGGGATCCCCGGCGAGGACCTGTCCGGCAGCGCGTCGGCAACAGAGTTCGTGAACTGGTACAACGGCCACCCGGACTTCGCCGACCGCACGTTCGATCTCTCCTGCCGCCGTGCCGTCGTCGTCGGCAACGGCAATGTCGCTCTCGACATCGCGCGCCTCCTGGTCACCGACCATGCGGATCTCGCGGCCACCGATATGGCCGATCACGCCCTGGCTGCTCTGGCCGCAAGCGGGATCGAGTAAGTCGTGGTCCTCGGCCGTCGTGGACCCGCGCAGGCCGCGTACACCACGCCCGAACTCCTCGCCCTGACCGATCTCGACGACGCCGATGTCTTCGCGTTCGCCGACGAGGTCACGCTGGACAGCGACCAGCTCGCCGAACTTCGATCGGACCCGCTCGGACTGGCCAAGGCGAAGGCCGCCGCGGACCTCGCGACCCGCCGCCGCGGCGCCTCGCGCCGTATTGTGCTGCGCTACTTGGCTTCTCCAGTGGAGATCAGGGGCGATCAACGAGTCACCGGGGTGCGCATTGCCCGCAATCGCCTCGAGCGCGGCTTCGGCGGCGACGTCCGCGCTGTCCCGACCGGAATCGAAGAGACGATCGAGGCGGGCCTGGTGCTCCGGGCGGTGGGCTATCGCGGCGCTTGGCTGTCCGGCCTGCCCTTCGATCATGATCGGGGTGTGCTGCCCAACCGCCAAGGCCGCGTCCTGCACGACCGGACCGGCGAGCACATCCCCGGCGTTTACACGGCGGGATGGATCAAACGGGGCCCGTCCGGAGGCATCGGCGCCAACAAGAAATGCGCACAGGACACCGTCACCGCACTCCTCGCCGACCACTCCGCGGGATTGCTGCCCACCCCGACAGCCACCCCACAGCACCTCGACGCGCTGGTCCGGCAGCGCCAGCCCGCTGTCGTCGGCGTGCACGAGTGGAGAGCGATCGATCGGACCGAGCGCGACCTCGGCGCGGTTCAGGGACGACCAAGGCGCAAGCTCGCCTCGTTCCCCGCCCTGCTCGCCGTTGCGCACGGAGACGATGCGATGCCGACGGTTCCACTGCCGATCGACGCAACCAGGTTCCGCCGGTAGTTGCAGTAATCGTTCTGGCAAAGAGTTAGCCGGTCGGGGCAAGCCGCATCGTCGGCCGCCCCATCGGCTCCATACGGACGCGGGAGTACCTTCAAAACAGGATCCGCCTCTGTCCCAGTGGTCGTTCCGGCGAAGGGTTAGCCAGCGGCTGCCACCGGGATTACTGTCGGGGCATGCCGACAGAACCCTCGTCGTCGCCCCGCCCCGCCCCGTCATTCCATACGGACGCGATCGCTTTCGACCACTCCCAGTCCGCCGGAGACGGCGCTTCGGCCGACGACCCGATGGCCGTACTGGTCGGCATCCTCGACCTTCAGGCAACACTGCCCAGCATCCGGCGGATGCGCCGATGGGGGCATGACGCCCTGGCAGTGGCACCCAGCGAGCGCGCGCTGGACATAGGCGCCGGAACAGGTACGGAGGTGCTGGAATTCGCCGACCGCGTCGGTCCGGACGGCGACGCGGTCGGCATCGATCCGAATCCCGCCATGCTCGACGTCGCCCGTGCGCGCGCTGAGGCAGTGGGTTCGCGTGCTCGCTTCAGCGAGGGCACCGCCTACCACTTGCCGTTTCCGGACGATTCGTTCGACGCCGTCCGGTGCGAGCGCGTCTACCAGCACCTCGACGACCCGGCCGCCGCCACCGCCGAAATCGCCCGGGTCCTGCGGCCGGGTGGACGCGTGCTGCTCATCGACAGCGACTGGCACACCGCGATCACCCACCCCGGCGACCCCGACGTGCTTGCCCGCCTGTCGACGGCAATGCTCGCCTCCACCCCGAATCCGACGTCGGGCCGACGCCTGCGCGGCCTGCTCACCGGTGCCGGTTTCGCGATCGACGACATGGGCTCGGAGGCGGTGATCTGGGATCCGGAAACAATCCGCCCCCTGTTCGCGCAAATGATCGACGCCGCCCTCGCTGAGGGCGTGATCACCGAGCAGGAGCGCCTCGACCTGGACACCGCGATGGAAGCAGGCATAGCGAGAGGCGACTACCACCTGTCGGTCACCATGTTCGCCGTCCTCGCCCACCAACCGGAGTGAGCGCCCAGGGCCTACCGTTGCCGACCCGCATCCGGCCGAATCCGCCCCGCCGACACCAGCGCCTGCCAGGCAGCGGTCTTGCGCGGGCACTCGCCGACGTGGCAGGCGCGGTGCCGCTGCATCGTCATCTGGGCTTCCCCCACACTCATCGCATGTTCGGGTGCGTCGTGCGGGAAACCCATCGGCCAGACCGCAGTGTCCATATCCGTCCGCTCCCGTCGCACTCGTTGCTCGATGTCGGCGACACTTCTGCCCTCCGGAAGCCGAACCGGCCACAGCCACATAGCGATCCCGATCACCAGCGCCGCGAGCAGTACAACACCGATGGTGACCGCGAACAGTTGCCACCCGCTCACGGCAACCTCCGGTACAGATGATCGATCGGCAGCAGCGTCGGCCACCGACACCCGCGCGGATACGTCTGCTCTGGCGTGATCAAGTCACATAGTTCGGTGACCGCACGAGCGAACGGTTGAGCATGCGCCAAACTCGGAACGATCGCCGCAGCCGCGTCCAACAACCGGATCTGCTCGGCCGCCCACAGAGCCGCGACCCTGATCCCGGTAGCGAGCACGACTATCTCCGCCAAGAAATAGCCTCGTGCACAAGCTATTTCCCGGATCATCCCCTCATCATGAGACTCACCCTCGACGAATACCGCCCGTCGAATAATGCCCAACGCACTCGGCCCCAACGGCACGGTCGCACAGCTGTTCTCCCCGTTCATCCCAGTCATCCCCTGCTCGGCGTATTGGTGAGCACCCGCCGCCGAGGAGCCGACGACAGGCGGCATCAACCCGACGGCGGGGCCGAGCAATAGCCTGCCGCCCGAGCGCATCGCGACGATTACAGAGCGCTATACCGTGTGCGGGTCGATGCCGAGACTGTGCGCCAAGCTGTGTAGGTGGCCATCGATCGCCTGACGGCGGGCGCGGCGAGCGAGCGCCGAAACGGAGTCGAGGATCATCGGGTCCATGCGAGTACGTTGCGGATCGACCATTTCAGCCTCCGAGAATGCCCGCACGGCATCGGAATCGTTGCCCGCGGCAGTCAGTGCGTGGCCATAGTCGGTCCAGAAGTAGACGACCCGATTAGGCGCCCGAACCGGCCGTGGATCGACGGTGCGCGCTACCTCGATGGCTCGATCGATGTCCCCGAGTTCCCTTGCCACCGACACATGCCAGATTGCCGTGCTCGTTGGACCGAACCACAGAAGACCGAAACCCCCATCCGCTGTCTCACCAAGCGACCGCGCTTCCGCGTATGCCTCCTCGAGTAGGTCTGATGCGCTACTCGACTGCCCTGCAATTGCATTGGCGAACGAACCACGGCACAGCAGATTCCCGTAGGCTTGACGCACCTGTGCCGCGCCGAGGAACGGCTGCATCTCGGTCGCGGTGCGGGAAGCCAAGCGAGCGGCTAACACAGCGTTCTCCGGCGGCATCGCGTTGAGCCGGGAAATCTCCGCCAACCCAATCCATTCGGGGAGCTCTAGATTCCGGGCACATCGAAGCCCTGCCTCCGCAATACCCGCCGCGAGATCTGGGAAGCCCACGCCTTTGGCCAGGAACCGAGCGTTGAACGTCAACTCGACGAACTCTGGTCCATCGAAGTAGAAAGCGTCGCGCAACAGCTCGGCCATCCCCGGAGCCAGTGCGGCGTAGTCGGCGTTGTTACGCAGAACCGTCGACCGCTCGACCGCCTCGCGCACAGCTTCTCTAGGACGCTCTGGCTTCCGGCGCTCGGCAGCCGCGATCTCGACATAGGCCGACCTGATATCCGGAATAGCCGCCATAGCAACAGCCTTGGCCGGATCGGTTGGGTCCCCCGGTTGCCCGAGTAGCTGCGCAACAGTGACGTTGAGGGCGCGAGCGATCGCGACCTGAGTCGCCCGCCGATCCAGCGCACGCTGACCGCTTTCAATCTGCGAGATGTAACCCTGTGTCAACCCGGCACGATCCGCCAGAACCTTCTGGCTGATCCCGCCCCGCCGCCTCCGCCAATACCGGATGCGCTGTCCGGTGTGCTCCATATCTCGAGCGTAGGCGGCCGCGCGCACACGCACCAGGCTGACAGCCGATGGATCGTGACTCCATTCGCGCGCAGTAAGCAGCGGCACCCCAAATCGGGTGAGTTACAAACTGTATTAGGACCGGTATCAGCGAGGATCGTCCAATTAGGCTTGACCCACCGAGCCAGTGGCGAGAGGGGTAGAGACGTGTACAGCTACGACGACAACGCCCCGGTCGGCGAGCGCATCCGGTGGCACCGTGAGCGTGGCGGTATGTCACGGCCAGCCCTCGCGGGCCTGGTCGGTCGATCAGTCGAATGGTTAACGGCGGTGGAGAATTGCCACCTACAGACCCCTCGGCTTCCGATGCTCTTGCGGATCGCCCGCGCGCTCGAACTCGAGGATCTCGCCGCGCTGACGGGCGATGAGCACGCTGTGCCCGTATCGGTGTTTGCAAGTGAACAACACGCCGCGCTGACTGATGTGCAAACGGCGTTGAGCGACCACCGCGTGACAGCTCCGAATCGCTCGCCTGGAACCGAGGACTTGGCCTTACGGCTCCATCAGGCATGGCAAGTACGTCACGCGAGCCCGGATCATCGGACGCAGCTAGGCGCTCTCCTGCCCGGATTGATCAGAGACACGCAGGGCGCAGTGCGAGCGCTTCGCGACGACCGCCGCGCCGCTCGACGCGTCCTTTCGGGCGTCTATCAACTCACGGACTTCTTCGTGGCGTATCAGCCTGCGGCAGAACTCGTCTGGCTGGTCGCCGACCGCGCACTGAACGAGGCGTACGAGGCAGACGATCCTTACCTGATCGCGTGCGGTACGTGGTCGATGGTTCAGGCATTGCGCGACAGCGGTCGCTGGGACGAGGGAATAGCGTTGGCGCGCAGCGCGATCTCACAGCTCACGCCCTATCTCGACCGAGACGGCATTCCGGATGATTGGCGAGGTATCACCGGGGCTCTCCAGGCTGAGCTCGCGTACGTACATGCCCGCCGCGGTCGTTATGGCGATGCCTGGGCACACTGGGAATCAGCCAGCCGGATCGCCCACTCACTCGGACCGACCTACCGCCACGTCCAGACCTCGTTTTCGATCCCGGTGGTGCAAGCACACGCGACGACGCTCGGAGTAGAACTGCACCGACCGGGCGAGGCCTTGCGCGCGGCGGGCTCGTTCGATGCCGACCGGATAGCATCCGTACCGCGCCGCAGCCGCCATTTCATCGAGGTGGCCCGCGCGCATTACCAGCGTGACGAGTTCGTCGCCGCCCTTGCGCTACTGAATAAATCGGAGCAAACAGCCTCCGAGACGATCCGGTACAACGGATACGCCCGCGAGATCCTGCACGCGTTGCAGAAACGCCCGCCATCAGGAATGCGCGACGACGTTCGGGATCTGTGCGATCGAGTCGGCCTCCCATCACACTGATGAGGAGTCCGACGTGACCGCACGCCGACTACCAGCGCCGCGCCACAGTGCTAATCACCTCGCCGCAGCGGCTGCCGCCCGCGCACACTAGGCGTCCGGCGGCGGACCAGGCGGTCACGATCGCCGCGACACCCGGCGGCGGCATTAATCAGATGGCGAGATCTCACCAGCGAGCCAGGGGCGGCATGGAACGACCCCGCGCTGAACGCCGAGGCGCTGGGCTGGGCAGCCGACTTCTGGCGCGCGCTGCGCCCCTACGGCGACGGCGCCTACGTCAACGTGCCGAACGCCCCTGCATCGGACTGGGAGCGCGAGTACTAGGGCTCCAACCGCGAGCGGCTGCGACAGGCGAAGGCGACATACGACCCGGAGAACGTGTTCACCTTCGAGCAGAGCGTGCCTCCCGTCGGCTAGACCACCCGCTGGAGCGCGCGCAGGTCTGCGTCCAGCTTCCGGAACAACCAATAGACGGCGACGAATGCGAGCCCGGAGGCCGCGCACAGTCCCAGCACCGAGTCGCGGACGAGCGGAAGCTCCGCGGGCTCGAGGCCGGCGCTGAATCCGGCCAGTACGCCGACCAGCGGAACCGACGCCGTTACCGCCAGATACACCGTGGTTCTCCGCCGCAACGCGTGCAGATCGGCGAAGTCGCGGGCCGTCGTGCGGCCGTGGCGCAGATAGACGGGATAGACACAGCGGACGATGTAGAAGGTCGAAAGGAAGAAGGTGTAGGCGACGGAGATGGTGCCCGACACCAGCACGGTCGTCGCCGCATGAATCAGCAGCCGCGTCGGGATATCGGTGAACCAGTGCAGCAGCAGCACCCCTGCCACGGTTGCGGCCACCGAGAACAGAAAGGTGAGCATCGCGCAGAAATCCCCCCACAGCAGTGTTCGAGATCGCACCCGCGCGAGCATTGCCTCGTCGTAGCGTCTGCCGTCGCGCAGGCCGCGCGGAACAGCGACCAGCTCGCGCGATACGTATCCCCAGATGACGATGGCCAGCGGCCAAGCACAAAGATTGAAAACCAGGACGCCCCGGTCGAGCTGCGCGTTGGTGGCGTCGGACAGTAGCCCCCTGATCAGTGCGTGGGTATGTACAGCCAGGTAGGCCGACGCGACGCTGATGCCGACCAGCGAAGACAACCACAGAATGGGGATGGACCACCGCGCAAGCCGTGCCCGCCAACTGTCCGGCAACGGATAGACGAGGTCGCGAGCCCTCTCCTCGAGGCACAAGTCGAGCTGCTGGGCTAATTCGGAACCGCACGAGTAGCGGTCTTCAGGGTCGGGCGACAGACACTTCAGCAGCACCCCGCGCAGGGCCATGGGGCAATCCGGGGGAAGCTCCGACAGGAACGCCGGATCGACGGGTCTGCGCCGCAGTTCGAGCATGCGGGCCAGCGACGTCTCCGACTCGCCTGCGGACGTTTCGTCCGCGAACGGACGGCGCCCGGTCAGCAACTCCCACAACATGACCCCGAGCGCGAAGAGGTCGCTGCGAGTGTCGAGGTCGGCGGCGGTTCCCGGCAGGTCCGGATGGCAGGCCTCCAGCTGTTCGGGCGACATGTAAGACAGTGATCCGCCGAAATACGCCAGCGGACTCGTGCCCTTGACGCGTTGGCTGAAGCTGACGTTGAAGTCGGCCAACTTCGGGATTCCCTCCGCACTCAGCAGCACGTTCGCAGGTTTGATGTCCCGATGCAGCACGCCGCGCTCGGAGGCGTGCTGCAGGGCGTCCGCCAGTCGGCGGCCCAGCCAGGCGACGGTCTCCGGCCAGGTCAGGGTTGCCGTCCGCGCCCGGATAGCCGATTCGGAAGGCCGAACCTCGCCCTTATCGGCCAGTTCCTTGTCGACGGCATCGAGCAACACTTGGCCACTGCGCTGTTCGGGCGGCGTCGAGCGCAGGAAGCGCAGCACGTCCAGCAGCGTTCCCCCAGGTAGGTACTGCATGTAGAGCAGCCTCAGCTCGCCATCGGCGATGAGTCGCTGGTCGAAGATGCGCACGATGTACTCGTGGTCCAATTGGGCGAGGGTCTGCGGCTCGATGCCGTGGTTATGGGAAATCTTGACCGCGACCAGTCGCTGCATCGACTGCTGCCGAGCGAGATACACCTGGGCGAATGCGCCCGCCCCGATCCGCATCAGAAGGTCGAAATCATCGACATGGTCGCCGACATTGATGGCGTCGAGTGAGACCTGGGCACTCGGACGGGCGATTATCGTGCTGCGGTAGTCGCTCGTAAGCTGTGCGAACTCAGGACCGGCCGCCTGGGCGGTGACCTCGGCGGACATGGTGGCCGCATCGCGTGTCCCCGAACCGCGGCGCAGCGCGTGGAATTCCTCGTACAGCAGCGCGTCCGGAAGCGGACCATCGCGCAGCTCCGCGAATTCGGCCCGGTATTCGATCAGTCGTTTGGGAAAGTGATAACGAACCCAGCGATATTCGAGGTCGATCTTGATCAGTTCGATCAGTACCGTACGCCGCTCGGCCGGTTCACGAGGCAGATATCCGGACAGATCGGGTGGGAACCCGGAGGCCCAAGCCTCGGAGAACCGCGCCACCGCGGTGGCCAGCGTTGTGCGGGTCCGTTCCGCTGAATCGACCGGATCGATCGGCTCGTGCATCGGTAGCTCGGGATCAACCGAAGGCGATCACACGGCGGCTACCCGATGCGTATAGCAGTTGGCCCACGCCATCTCCTTTCCGCCGCACCTTCCCTGCTCAAGGGTAGCGCCCCGAAGCTAGCTAATGGATAGCAACAGCGGTATCGGCCCCCCGGCGGATTGCGCAGCTCATCGCACGGCATTCACCGTGCAGCGGTGTGGAGAGCTCGAGTCGGGTGGCGTCCACCCAGTCCACAGCGGCGGCGTTCGGCACATCGACGTAGGCGCGTCGACGTGGGAACAGCCCGACTCCGCCACCTACCCCACATCGCGGCGCAGCCAGGTGACCTCGGCGCCGGATTCTGTTCCGTAGCGGTAGATTTCGAGGTCCTCATCCCAGGCGGTGCCGAGGGCGCGGTCAATTTCGGCGGCCAGGTCGTAAGCGGAGTACTTGCCGAGTTCGCGGGTGGCTTGGAGCATGGCGCGCAAACGCATTTCGCCGATCATGACGTCGCCGTTGGCGCTGGTGGAGCCGTGCCAGAGACCGAGGCCGGGGACGAAGCTGTAGCGCTCGCCGTCCACGCCTTCGCTGGGGTCCTCGGTCACCTCGAAACGCAGCACCGGCCAGGAGCGCAACGATTGGGCGATCCGGGAGGCGGTGCCGACGGGGCCGATCCATTCGCTGGTCGCGCGCAGCTGTCCGTCGGCCGGCTGCGCGGTCCAGCGCAGCTTCGCGGGGGCGGCAAGGGCCGAGGTCAGCGCCCACTCGACATGCGGGCACAGCGCGGCAGGCGACGAGTGGATGTAGACCACACCCGCCGTCGCGTCCGCGAACTGACTCGATGCGCGCACCACCAACACCTCCAGCTTCGACGAGGAACGTCTTCCCCAACGACTCATCGAACTGGCGTTGCCCGAGTCTACTGGAGTGCCCGAAGTTACACGTGTTACTTCACAGCCGTGTTGCGTATGGCTGCCGCCTCCGCGATGACCGCATCGCTGAGCGGTGGCCAGGCCGCCCGCGCCCAGTCGCCGAAATTCTCGTCGCTCAAGGCGAGACACGCCAAACCCGTTCGAGGGTCAACCCATAAAAATGTCCCGGATTGGCCGAAATGTCCATAGGTTTGTGGCGAATTCGTGCCACCGGTCCAGTGCGGCGTCTTCCCGTCGCGAATCTCGAAGCCGAGTCCCCAGTCGTTGGGACGCTGCGAGCCGTAGCCGGGGAGCACGCCGTTCAGGCCAGGGAACTGGACGGAGATGGCCTCGGCGTGCGTCTGCGGCGAGATCAACCGGGGATTCAGCAATTCGGCGGCGAAGCGGGCGAGATCCGCGGCGGTGGACCGTGCCGCGTGCCCGGCCGAACCGGCCAGCACCGACGCCGTCATCCCCAGCGGCGCGAACACCGCGTCGCGCAGATACTCGTCGAACGCGATCCCGGTCTGCTCGGTGACGAACTCCGCGAGCACCTCGAACCCCGCGCTCGAATAGATCCGCTTCGTACCAGGGGCGGCTTGGACATTGGTGGTGTCGAACGCGAGTCCGGAGGTGTGGGCAAGTAGATGACGCACCGTGGCGCCGGGCGGCCCGGCGGGCTGGTCGAGTTCGACCGCGCCCTCTTCCACCGCGACCAGAACGGCGTAGGCGACCAACGGCTTGGTCACCGACGCCAGCGGGAACACCCGGTCGACATCACCCTCGTTCGCGGTTTCCCCATCCGCGGTGACCACCGCCGCCGCCGCGTGCCGGACCGGCCATTCCCGAATCTGCTCGAGTGCTCGCACCATGCGAGCCTACGAGAGCCGCATCAGTACCATCGAGTCGCCATGAGTGAAAAGCCCACTGTTCACGGGGACGTCGCGTCCGGTTTCGGACCGGTCGCCGACGCATTCCGCCGCAACTTCGCCCAGCACGGCGAAATCGGCGCCGCCGTCGCGGTCTACGCGGGCGACCGCCCGGTGGTGGACCTGTGGGCCGGCTTCCGCGATCGGCTGCGCACGCTGCCGTGGGAGCAGGACACGATCGTGCCGGTGTTCTCCTCGACCAAGGGCATGGCGGCGTTCGCCGTCGCCGGGGCGGTGAGCAAAGGTTTGCTCGACTACGAGCAGCCGGTGGCGAAGTACTGGCCGGAGTTCGCCGCGCACGGCAAGGACGCGGTGACCGTGCGTCAACTTATCGACCACCAAGCCGGGCTGTCGGGCCTGAGCGAAATCGTCCGGTTGCCCCAGATCGCCGATCTGGACGGGCTCGCCACCATTCTGGCCGCGCAGAAACCCGCGTGGCGGCCCGGCACCAGACACGGCTACCACGCGATCACTCTCGGGCTGTACCAGGGCGAGTTGCTGCGCCGGGTAGACCCGCGGGGCCGCACGCTCGGGCGCATCTTCGCTGAGGACATCGCCGCACCGCTCGGCCTCGATTTCTTCATCGGCCTGCCCGCCGAGCAGAGCATGGACCGCATCGCCATGCTGTCGGCGACCCGCGGGCTGGACGTGTTGCGCTACGAGCGCGATATCCCGCTGCGGATCGGCGCGGAGATCTACGCCAAACGCGGGCTGTCCTACGCGGCGCTGACCAATCCGCGCTGCGGAGCCCCGGCACGGGCGACGCGACGTGAATTCCTCGAGGTGGAACTACCCGGGCACAACGGCGTCGGCAACGCCCGCGCGCTGGCCAAGATCTACGGCGCTGCCGCGGCCCGCACCGGCGCGCTGCCGATCGACGACGCACTGCTCGACCGGCTCGCCGCGGCCGAGACCGCCGACGACGTCCCCGCCGAGGACTTGGTGCTGCACACCAAGAGCCGCTACCACCTCGGCTTCCGCAAGTCGCGCGGCACATTCCGCTTCGGCTCGGACAAGCGCGCCTACGGCACGACCGGTCTCGGCGGCTCGTTCGGATTCGCCGATCCCGCAACCGGTCTGGGCTTCGGTTACACGATGAACCGGCTGGGGCTCGCCGTCCTCGATGACGTTCGCAGTCGTAACCTGCGCGAAGCCCTGCTGCGCTGTCGCATCTGAGCTGAGACCATCACGCGACGCCTCGCGGCTGCAGCGCAGCCTTGGCTCAGCGGCCGCGGGCTGCTTCCACCGTTGACGGGGCAAATCCAGGCGGCCTACGCGGGCGGGGTGATGCTGCTGACCGCGCTGCTCGTCGGCGGCTGCACTCCGGCGATGATCCTGGCCTGGACCCGTCCCGACGCGGAACCGGAGGACGAGTGACGCACCCGCTCGGCGGCGAGCGGCGCGCCGAACAGTCACGGCCGGCGCAGGTCCGGCGGGTTGGCTGCATACACTCACGGCGCCCGGCTCAGCGAAGTATCCACCGGTCAACCATCGTGGAATCGAGGGGACATCGTGGCGGAACAGCAGACCAGCATCGACGCGTACCTGACCGCGTTCCCCGAGGACGTACGGGGCGTCCTCGAAGCGATCAGACGCACCATCCGGACAGCGTTACCGGATGCGACCGAGGCGATCAGGTACGGCATTCCCACATTTCGGCTGCACGGTCACAACGTCGTTCATTTCGCGGGCTGGAAGCAGCACGTGAGCCTCTACCCGATTCCCGAAGGCGACACGGCGTTGCAGCGCGCGGTCGAGCCGTACAAGGCGGGCAAGGGGACGTTGAAATTCCCACTCGGCAAGCCGGTCCCGTACGACCTGATCGCACGGATCGCCACCGAACTCGCCGAGCGGGGCAAGGACTGAGCTTCCGCCGCGGTTACCAGTCGGCTTCGGTGTACTTGATGATGCCGCGAATGTTCTTGCCGTCGAGCATGTCCTGGTAGCCCTGGTTGATCTCCTCCAGGGAGTAGCTGCGGGTGACCATGTCGTCCAGGTTGAGCTGGCCGGACTTGTACAGCGCCAGCAGGCGCGGCGCGTCCTGGCGGGCGTTGCCGCCGCCGAAGATGCAGCCCTTCACCGTCTTCTGCAGCATGGACAGCAGGAAGCTGTTCAGCTTGACGTCGTTCTCGTCCATCCGGCCCATCGAGGTGACCACCAGGGTGCCCGCCTTGGCGGTGAGGATCAGGCCCTCCTCGATGTACTCGCCGTGCATCTCACCCATGGTCAGGATGACCTTCTCCGCCATCCGGCCCTCGGTGGCCTCCATCAGCGGCATGATCGCGGCGGCCATGCTCTCGTAGGTATGCGTGGCGCCGAACTTCTGTGCTTGTTCGCGCTTCCACGGATTCGGGTCGATCGCAACGACTTTCGAGGCTCCCGACAGCACCGCGCCTTGCAGCGCGCTCATGCCGACGCCGCCGATGCCCGCGATCACCACGGTCTCGCCGGGAGCAACCTGGGCGACGTGGGTGGACGAGCCGAATCCGGTGGGCACGCCGCAGCCGACCAGGCAGGCGACCTCGAACGGAATGCCCGGATCGATCTTCACCACCGAGGTGTGGTGCACGGTCATGTACGGCGCGAAGGTGCCCAACAGGCACATCGGGATGACGTTCTCGCCCCGCGCCTGGATGCGGTAGGTGCCGTCGCTGATCGCCTGGCCGAGTAGCAGTCCCGCGCCCAGGTCACACAGCGCCATGTGCCCGGCGACGCAGGCCGGACAGCGGCCGCAGGCGGGGATGAACGACAGGATCACGTGGTCGCCGACCTGCAGGTCGGTCGGACAGTCCGGACCGAGCTTGGTGATCACGCCCGCGCCCTCGTGCCCGCCCATCACGGGGAAGGCCGGCATCGGGGTCGCGCCGGTCACGATGTGATGGTCGGAGTGGCACATGCCCGCGGTCTCCATGCGGATCTGCACCTCGCCGGCGACCGGATCGCCGACCTCGATCTCCTCCACCGACCACGGCTGGTCGATCCCCCACAGGATCGCGCCCTTCGTCTTCATTCCTGTCGACCCTCTCGCATGCACGTGCTTATATGTGACTGCACCCACAGTACGAGAAAAATGTAACGCGTTCTAGTACCGCGTTGAAAATTCGGGCGTACAGCGTGACGGAGGTCCCGAACGCGTTACAGTCCGCTGTCAGCCGCGGACGTCGTGCACGTGGTGCACCAGATCGTGGACGAAGTACCGCGCGAAGGAATCCACCGTGAACACCGCCCCGTCGCTGCGCGCGCCGCGCAGTCCACGCCGGGCCTGCGGAACGGATTCGAAGGAGCGCGCCACACGCTCGGCGGCCTCGTCCAACTCCGCCGCGACCCGGGCCGGGTCCTGCTCGTTGTAGCGATCGGCGATCGCGGTGGCGTCCTGGTCCCAATTGGCGAAACGCGGGATCTCGCCATCGGGGTCACCGGCCAGCATCAGGCCGAGCCGGGTATCGAAGAGGCGGCACACGTCGCGCACGTGGGCGCCGTATTCCAGGGCCGACCAGGTGGATTCGTCCGGCCGAGCCCGGACGTCGGGGCGGTCGAGCACCGCCCCGAATCGGACGGCCGTCTCGCGGGTCAGCGCGGGCACGGCCTCGTAACTGGTCGCGGCGGCGTCGAAACCACATTCGGGACAGGCGCGTTCGAGCACCCAGGTCCAGTCCTTGACATCAGGAACGATCGGCATGCGGCCAACCTAAGGGTGGCCGAGTCGCACCTGCTACCGATTTTCGGTCAACTATCGGCAACATCCCGACAATCACTCCATGAGCTGGTGCGCCCGCTCGAACAACTCCAGCGTGATCGCGTGCAGGAACTCGCCGACCTGCGTGGGCGCCTTGCCCGCGAACGCGCGGGCGTGCGTGCCCTCCAGAACGATGCCGAGCTTGAAGCAGGCCAGCACCGTGTACCACGACATGGCGCTCAGATCGCGATCGGAGAACCGCCCGTAGTGCGCGATCATCTCCTCCGCGGTCGGCAGCCCGCCGACCGCGCCGAGCTTGCCGACCAGCGCCG
Source organism: Nocardia amamiensis (assembly GCF_015477605.1). GTDB lineage: Bacteria > Actinomycetota > Actinomycetes > Mycobacteriales > Mycobacteriaceae > Nocardia > Nocardia amamiensis_A. Next base: position 112,769 of record NZ_JADLQX010000013.1, on the reverse strand, counting down.
CGCCGGTGGTACCCGGCTCCGGCCGGGTGGCGATCTGCCAGCCGAGGTCCAGCAGCGGGTCGCCGATGGTGGACATCTCCCAGTCCACCATTGCCGCCACCTGCGGACCGTCGTAAGAGAACACCATATTCGCCAGATGACAGTCGCCGTGCAGGATGCCGGGCGTCCACTCGGCCGGACGGTTGCGGTCCAGCCACTCGCCCACCGACTCCACGCCGGGAATCTCCGGGCCGGGGTAGCCCTCGTTGGCCGAGTACGACTCCAATTCACCGAGCCAGCGCGGCACCTGACGTTCCAGGAAGCCCTCCGGCTTGCCGTAATCGGTCAAGCCGAGCGCCTGGTAGTCCAGCGCGCCGAGCCGCGCGATCGCCTCGACCGCGGACAGGCCCATCTGCCTGCGCATCTCCGGATCGCTCGCGTGCGGCTCGGGCAGTTCGTTCTGCGGGTTGAAACCGGTGATCGGCTCCATCAGATAGAAGACCGCGCCCAGCACCGATTCGTCGGGGCAGGCCGCGATCACCCGTGGTGCGCGCACCTCGGTGCCGCCCAGCGCGCCGAGCAGACGAGCCTCCCGCCGGATCACGTCGTTGCTCTTGGCCCGCAGGTGCTTCGGCCCACGGCGCAACACGTACGTCCGGCCGCCGCGGGTGAAGCGGAGCATGATGTTCTGCGTGCCGCCGCCCAGCGCGGTCACGTCCTCGACCTCGCCCGCGGGCAGACCCTGCTCATCCATCCACTTGCCGACCACGGCGAAGTCGACGACCGCGGGGTCCACGTCAGCCGGTTGCGCAACAGACATGCCCAACATTGTGCACCACCGGACCAGACGAACTGAAGGCAGACGACAACAGTTAGCTGCGACCGGCGCGGCGTAGGGTTTCGAGCACCATGCACACGCTGTTGATCGACAATTACGACTCCTTCACCTACAACCTGTATCAGCTGATCAGCGAGGTGAACGGCGTCGAGCCGACAGTCGTGCGCAACGACGAGGCGCGCACGGTCGCCGAACTCGGTCTGGCTCGCTTCGACAACGTGGTCGTCTCACCGGGACCGGGACGGCCGGACGTGCCACGCGACGTGGGAATCTCCGCGGCGGTGATCGAGGAGACCGACCTTCCCCTGCTCGGAGTGTGTCTCGGCCATCAGGGCATCGTGGTAGCGGCGGGCGGTGTGGTCGCCGAGGCGCCCGCCGCCAGACATGGCTATCTCGATCGGATCGAACACGACGGCCGGGGTCTGTTCGAGGGGATCCCGCAGGGCTTCACCGCCGTGCGCTATCACTCGCTGTGCGCGCTGCGGCGGCTGCCGGACGATCTGGAGGTCACCGCGGTGGCCGCCGACGGCGTCGTCATGAGCGTGCGGCACCGCACGCGCCCGCAGTGGGGGGTGCAGTTCCATCCGGAATCGATCGCCAGCGAGTTCGGCGCGGCGCTGCTGCGCAACTTCGCAAAACTCACTGCGGCGCATCGTGTTCCGCCGAGCTTCCCGGATTCGCGGATACCGGTCGAGGTGGAGCGCGAAGTCGCGCCGGAGGCGGTTGGCTCCCCGCCGCCTGCGCCACAGACCTACGCCGCGACGCGTGTTCCGCTCGCGCCCGCGCAGTTCCCTGCCGCCGCGGCTGGATTCGAGCGCTTGCGCGAAACCGAATCCGCACGAACTCTCACCGATCCTGCACCGCGGCGGACCTTCCGGCTGCAACAGGACGTGATCGAGCGGGCCATCGACACCGAGAGCGCTTTCGTGCGGTTGTACGGCAACTCCCCCACGGCGTTCTGGCTGGACAGCGAGCACGTGGAGCCCGGAGTGGATCGGTTCTCCTTCCTAGGCGACGCGAGCGGCCCGCTGGCGGAAGTGCTGCGCTACCGCGTCGGCGACGGCGAGGTGACCGTGGAATCCTCCGACGGGCATCGGCGCACCGCCCGCGGCGGCATCCTCGACTTCCTCGCCGCCGAGTTGCGGACCCGCCGGCTCGAACTGCCCGATCTGCCGTTCGATTTCGCCGGTGGATATGTCGGCTACCTCGGCTACGAGGTCAAAGCCGACTGCGGTGGTACCGCGGTCCATCGCGCGCCGACTCCGGACGCGCAGTGGATCTTCGCCGACCGGCTGGTGGTGGTCGACCACGTGGGCGGGCGGACGCATCTGCTCGCCCTGAGCGACACACCGGAAACGGCCCGATCCGGCGCGGACTGGCTGCGCGACACTCGCGAGACCTTGGAAACCCTTCCGACCTGGTCGAATCCGCCGGTGCTCGAGCTGCCGCCGGACGGCGACGCGGCCGCACCGCTGCTCACCCGCGGCCGGGAGCGCTATCTCGCCGACATCGCGGTCTGCCAGGAGCGCCTGCACGCGGGCGAGTCCTACGAGATCTGCCTCACCGACAATGCGGCGATCCCCGCCGCCGCGGCCGACGGGCTCGATTTCTATCGCACGCTGCGCCGCTGCAATCCGGCGCCATATGCCGCCTACCTGCGCTTCGACGACCTCGACATCGCCTGCTCGTCACCGGAGCGGTTCCTGAAGATCAATCGTCACCGCGTCGTGGAGAGCAAGCCGATCAAAGGCACCGCGCCGCGCGGCGCCACGCCCGAACAGGACGAGCGCCTGCGCCGCGAGCTGGCCGACAGCCCGAAGACCAGGGCGGAGAACCTGATGATCGTCGACCTGCTGCGCAACGATCTGGGCCGGGTCTGCGAGATCGGGAGCGTGTATGTGCCGAAGCTGATGGCCACCGAGCAGTACGCGACGGTCCATCAGCTGGTGTCGACCGTGCGCGGCAGGCTGCGGCCGGAGGTCGGCGTGGTCGACTGCCTGCGTGCGTGTTTTCCCGGCGGCTCGATGACCGGCGCGCCGAAGCTGCGCACCTGCGAGATCATCGACGAGCTGGAAACCGAAGCGCGCGGAGTCTATTCGGGCACCATCGGCTTCCTCGGGCTCGGCGGCACCGCGGACCTCAACATCGTGATCCGCACCGCCGTGCGCTACGACGGCCGCTGGCGGATCGGGGCGGGCGGCGCGATCGTGCTCGACTCGGACCCGGAAGACGAGTACCGCGAAGTGCTGCTCAAGGCGGCGGCCACGTTGCGTGCCGCCGCCGATCACGCACACCGCTGATCTCGCTATCTGCGCCGCTTGCCGGGCTTTCGCGGCGGCGGCTCCGGCTCCTGCCGCTCCGGCGCGCTCAGGCCGGTCAGCTTGCCGAGCAGCGCGATGCCCGGCAACTTGGCCAGCTTCCCGAGCACGTCCTCGCCGAGCGAGATCATCGCCTCCAGCCTGGGCAGCAGCCGGTCGTAGGCGGCGAAGGCCGGGTCGGCCAGCGCCAGGGTGCGGTCGAGACGATCGATCGTGGAATTCAGCCGCTCGACCGCGACCGAGAGGCTTTCGATCAGGTCGGCCAGCTGCCCGGCCAGCTGGGCCGAGGCGGGCGGCAGCCGCACCGCCGCGTCGAACGCCGATGACGCGGTCATCTGGGCGGCTTCCAGCGCCTGCCCCGCCGCCGCCTGGGCCGCTTCCACCGCGGCCTGCGCGGCGTTCAGGACGTCGGCGGGGCCGGGCACGCGCCCGCCTGGCAACTTCGGGGTCGACGGCCTACGACCCGGAGGTTTCGGGTTCGTCATGAGAACACTGTGCCGTACCAGACGGGGCGTGTGCGGGATTGCCCCGACCAGCCGATTTGTGTCAGATCCAGGTTCGATGCCCCCCGCACCGCGGGCGAGCGATCACGACTGGACCTCGGGGCAGTCGAATCCGCCCCGATTTCCTAAACTAGGCCCTGCAGGTGCGCGCGGATCGACGCCGACAGATCGCACCAACTCGGGCAGGCGGCTGTGGAGCACCCGCGATCTCGCCCCGCCGAGCGAGGTCCCCTCGCGCGTTCGGCGTGTCGGAGGGTCGTGGCATAGTTCGAGCACCATGAAACTCAGCAAGGGCGCGAACGCAGCGGTACCGACATCCCTTCTAGCCGTGGTTGTTTCATGGCGATCGGAGCACGCGGTGGACGCGCACGCCTTGCTGCTGGACGCCTCCGGCGCGGTTCGCTCGGACCGCGACCTGGTGTTCTACAACGCACCCCGGCACATCTCCCAGGCGGTCACGCTGGATCAGGAACCCGCTGCGCGGACCGCGCGGCTGAGCGTCTCGCTGCCGCGCACCGAAGCCGACGTCGATCGCATCGTTGTCGCCGGCTCGGTGGACGAGGGGACTTTCGGCGACATCCACGGGTTGACCGTCGCCGTGCACGCCGTCGACGGCGCCGTCGTGACCTTCGACATCGACGACATCGACGCGGTGCCCGCCCTGATGTTCGGCGAGTTCTACCGCCGCGACGCGCAGTGGCGATTCCGTGCCATCGGGCAGGGCTGGTCCAGCGGACTGGCGGGGTTGGTCACCGAGTTCGGCGTGCAGGTCAACGATCCCTCCGAGCACGCCCGCACCACGCACCCGGCCAACCCGTTCCGGGTGCACCATCCCACCGGAACTTCCCCTGCGCAGGAACGGCTTTCGACGCGGCGCATACCCGGGACGCCACCGCCCGCCGGACTGCCAGGAGTTGCTCCGGCCCGGCATCGTACGCACGGGCACCCCTCCGGCCCGGCGCGCCGGAACGAGGAGTCGGCCACGGGGCCGCTCGAGCGTCCAGTTGGCTCGAGCGGCGTCCCGGAAGACGCTCCGGTGCTACGGCTGACCGAGGACCACAGCCCCGCCGATGTCATCCCGGGACAGGGCGAACACGGGCGGTCGGCACAGCCTGGCCACGGCGAATCCGTCTGGCCTCGCACCGAGGTGCTCGACCGTGTGGGACCTTCGGTCATGCCCCGGACGCCCACCCATCGGCCGGTCGATCTGACCCGGCACACCACGGAAGCCGCACCGGTCGCTCCACCGAACCCTGAACGCGCCGACTGGCATCCGGATCCGGACAATCCGCAGCGCATGCGCTGGTGGGACGGTACGGAGTGGACCCCCGACGCCTACCTGCGTCCCCCGTCCGGCGGTCGGCACTGCGTACGCTGCGGAGCTACCCTGCGCCGCAAGCTGTTCGGCGGCCTCGCGCCGTGCGGGCGGTGCGAGCCGGAGATCGAGGAGTACCTCACCCACTGGCATGCTCGGGCCTGGCGGGTGCTCACCACCCACGGCCCGCGCGGCCCGGAATGGGCGGCGCTCTGGGCCTCGTTGCGTTACCAGCGCATCGATGCCGACGCGGGTCGCGCCGCGCTGCGCGATCTGGCGCAAAGTTATGTGGAGCGCCTGGTCACCTTCGCCTTCGCCGATGGCGAGGTCAGGGAGGCGGAACTGGAACTGTTCGAGCAGGCGGTGACCGAACTCGGGCTCGGCGGCCCGCTGATCGAGGACCTGCGCCGGCGCATGCACCGCGGCAACACGCTGTACCGGCTGCGCTCGGGCGACCTGCCAGTGGTTCGCACGCCGGGCCTGCACCTGGACCCCGAGGAGGCGGTGCATCTGGACCTGCCCGCGACGCACGTGCGTCAGCTGGCCCGCGGTCCGAAGCTCACCGACGGCAGGTTGATCAGCAGCAACAAGAAGCTGCGCTTCGTCGGCACCGGCGCGGGCACCGAAATGCCCTGGTCCCGAGTGGTTTCCGTGCACGCCGAACAAGGCTGCGTGGTGATCTCCGCCACCTCCGCACGCGGTGGCGCGACGTTCGCCGTCACCGATCCGGACTACGTCGCGGCCGCGCTGGAAGGCGCGCTGCGCGTCGCCAAGCGACTGGTGCTCACCCCGGGCCAGCGCGACACCCGCAGCATCCCGCAGGAGGTGAAAGCGCAGGTGTGGCAGCGCGACGGCGGCAAATGCGTGGAATGCGGCGACGGGCACTACCTGGAGTTCGATCACATCATCCCGCTCAGCCGCGGCGGCGCGACCAGCGCCGCCAACCTCCAGATCCTGTGCCGCTCGTGCAACCGCGCCAAAGGCGCACGCATATAGCGCAGCGCCGCACCGGCTCAGTCGGCGAGCAGGCCCGCCGTCCGTCCGAGATCGGCGAGCATGGCGTCGAACAGGATTTCCGGATTGTCCAGCGGGATCGGGTAGTTCCCGAACACCTCGAGCGTGACATGCCCGTAGAGCCGCGCCCAGATCTGGATCATCAGGTACGTCACCCCGAGATCCAGTTTCTCGGCGGGGAACTTCTGACCGGATTCCGACAGCGCCGCCAGCAGTTCGGTCTGGAAGTGCACCAGATCCTCGCGCAGCTCCGGCGGGATGACGTCGGTGGGCGGTGTGACGATGTCGTAGGTCGCCAGCAGCCGGCCCGTCGCGGCGAGGAAGATCCGGCCGAACGGCTCGTCGAATCGGCGCGCCTGCCCGGCGCCGGGCGAGGCGAACACCAGGGTGAACTCCCTGGTGTGCGCCAGCGCCCAGCGCCGGAAGCCACGGCAGATGGCGAAGAACTGCACCGCGCCGTCATCGGGCAGCGTGGCGATCTCGGCGGACAGCTCCTCGGCCAAGTCGGCGCAGAAGTCCAGCCGCAGTCGCTCCAGCAGGTCATCCAGCGACTTGTAGTACCGGTACAGCGCGGGAGCGGTGACACCGAGTTCGCGCGCGATGGCGCGCAGGGTGACCGCGTCCGGCCCGCGCTCGACCAGCAGCGCGCCGGCGACCCTCCGGATCTCACCGTCGGTCACCACCGGCGCACGGCCCCGTGGTTTGGACTGTTGCACCACTCGATTCAAGCGTATTCGACTTCCCAGCGCTTGATCCCGTTCAGCCAGCCCGAGCGCAGGCGCACCGGCTCGGAGACCTGCCGCAGGTTCGGCATCACGTCGGCGATGGCGTTGAACATCAGATCGATCTGCAGCCGGGCCAGATTCGCGCCGACGCAGTAGTGCGTGCCGGTGCCGCCGAAGCCGACGTGCGGGTTCGGATTGCGCAGCACGTCGAAGGTGAACGGGTCGGCGAACGCTTCCTCGTCGAAATTGGCCGAGCTGTAGAACAATCCGACCCGCTGGCCCTTCTTGATCTCCTGGCCGCCGAGCACGGTGTCCTGGGTCGCGGTGCGCTGGAACGCCGTGACGGGAGTGGCCCACCGGACGATCTCGTCGGGCGCGGTGCGCGGACGCTGCCGCTTGTAGATCTCCCACTGCTCGGGATGGTCCACGAACGCCTTCATGCCGTGGGTGATCGAGTTCCGGGTGGTCTCGTTGCCCGCCACCGACAGCAGGATGACGAAGAACGCGAACTCGTCCGAGCCGAGGTGCTCGCCATCGATGTCGGCGTTGACCAGCTGGGTGACGATGTCCTCGGCCGGGCAGGCGCGCCGCTGCTCGGCCATGTTCCAGGCGTAGCCCATCACCTCGGCGGTCGCGGCGTGGTGGTCGCCCTCGAACTCCGGGTCGTCGTAGGAGATCATCTGGTTGGACCAGTCGAAGATCTTCTTCCGGTCCTCCTGCGGGATGCCGATCAGCTCGGCGATCGCCTGCAGCGGCAGCTCACAGGCCACCTGCTCGACGAAGTCGCCGCCGCCGGCCTGCTTCGCCTCGTGCACGATCCTGGCGGCGCGTTCGGTGAGCGCGGCGCGCAGGCTCTCCACCGCGCGCGGGGTGAAGCCCTTGGAGATGATGCGGCGGGTCTTGGTGTGCTTGGGCGGATCGAGGTTCAGCAGCAGCATGTCGCCGAGCATGTCGATCTGCTCGCGGGTGGTCTCCTCGTTGAACCGGATGATCGCGGTGTTCTGCTGGGAGGAGAACACCTCCGGGCGCTTGGAGATCTCCTTGATGTGCTCGAGCTTGGAGACGACCCAGTAGCCGCCGTCGTCGAAGCCGCTGGCGCGGTCGGGCTGGGCGCACCACCACACCGGGGCGGTGCGGCGCAGCTCGGCGAACTCCTCGATGGGCAGGCGAGTGGCGAGCAGGTCGGGGTCGGTGAAGTCGAATCCCGCGGGGATCGAGGGCGTGGTCACGTGCACGGCTAACTCCTACCGGTCTGGGCGCGGACCGCACGACGTTGTGGGGAACACGGTCCAAGGAGATGCAACCACAGAACAGACGCTCGTGAACAGTGTTTAGTAAAACATGTTCACTTTTTCTCGACGCCCATCGGCGCGACCGGTCGGTCCGCCCGCTGGCCGATATCGGACAAGCTACCCACTCGCCTGGACACCCGGTGACCGGTCTGCCTGTAATGGGAGCGTCAGCCCGCTCTCCCTGCCGGAGGTCCCATGCCCAGTCTCTACGAGCACGTCGGCGGCGACGAGGTGCTACACCGCGTGGAAGCGGCGTTCTACGACAAGGCGCTGGCCGACCCGGTGCTGAAGACGCTGTTCACCGAACGCCTGCCGCACCACGTCGACCATCTCACCTGGTTCACCGCCGAATCCTTCGGCGGCCCCGAGCGTTTCACCCGCGAGCTGGGTTTCGACCACATCATCGCGGTGCACCGGAACCTGAAGATCACCGACGAGCAGCGGGAGCGCTTCGTCGAGGTCTACATGCAGACGTTCGAGGAAGCCGGACTGCTGGACGACGAGGAGTTCCGCAAAGCCGTCTACGAGCATGCGGCCTTCGGATCGCAGGTGGCCCAGCAGAACTCGCACGCGGCCAGCGATGCGGAACTGCACCCGATCCGTGCGGTCCCGCGCTGGACCTGGGCGCGCGACGCCTAGCTCGACCGCAGCGGCGTGAGCGGCGGCGGTTGCCAATGCCCTTGCAATGCCTCGACGTTCGGCGAGAACAGGCGCAATGTCAGCGAGAATTGGCCGGAATCCGGAATGGGCAGCCAGTTTCCGGCGGGAACGCCCGGTCCAGGGTCTCCGTACTGAACCGCGATATCCAGGGAGCCATCGGGATTGAGCACCACCGGAACCTGGTAGCCCACCGAGTAGATCCCCGCCGGGTTGGGCACCAGCCGGCTGTCGGCGTCGTAGGCGGTCAGCGACCAGAACGCATCGGCCGGTGGTAGCCGGCCGGGTGCGAAATGCAGCCGGAAACGACCCATGCTGCCGCGGGCGTCGGCCGACGCGAACAGCGTCGGATTGAAGATGTTCTCGCGCGGGCCGGCGCCGACGCCTATCCGGGCGATGATGGCGCGCAGCAGGTAGTCGGTGCCATACCTGCCGACCTCGGGGTCGATGAGCCAGCCGTCCTCGTTGACCATTCGTGCGCCGATATACACCGGGATCTGCTGCTGGGCGGTCTCCACCGCGGCGGTGAGTTCGGTATCGGAGAGTCCGTGGACCTTTCCGCCCGGCCGAATCCCGATGGTCGCGAAGTGTCGCATGGCGGGCGCATCCTCCGGCGCGGGCGGATTTGTCGACATCACCGCGCACATCCGGTCGAAGAAGGCCCGTGCGTCCATCTCCGCCATCTGCTCGGAGGGCGGCTGCGCCGCCGAGAGCCCGCCAGGCGGCGCGGCGCGCGGCTCCCGCGCATTCGTCCACACGCTCAGCGGAACCAGTTTCAGCTCCTGCTGCAGCGCGCGAACGACCGGCAGGTCGTCGTCTCCGTCGAGCTGGATTCGGGCGATCAGCCATACCGTCGGTGTCGGCATGGGCAGCTGGGTGAGGCCGCCGGGCAACACGCCCGACCACCCCGGGCCGGTAACCACGTAGGTGTACGGCGGCGCCGCCGAGTTCGCCTGCGGCCGGTCGCTACTCGGGTTGTGCGCATTGTTCGTCCAGGCGTCGAGCAGTTGCACCAACCAGAACCGCCGATCATCCATCGCGGGAACTTGCAGCACCATCGGCTCGGCCCGCAGATCGAGCCAGGCGGTCGAACGCAAAGTGTCCCGGTCCAGCCGCGCAACGTCGCGCTGGGCCGGGGTGGGCAACGCGACGGCGTGCTGGAACCGGTTGGCGGGTGTGGCCGCCTCCGCAGCCACGCGGGTGAGATCCATCAAGACCAACGGGTAGCCGAATATGTAGGCGTCCCTCGCGATCGTGACGGCGTCGTCCGGCACAGCGGGGTTCTCGTCGCCGGATCCGCCGCAGGCCGCCAATCCGAACGCGGCCACCGATGTCGCCGCCATACCGAGCGCCGTGCGCCGCGACACCGTGACCTTGCCGTCGGTCGTGTGGTCCATGATCCTGCTCCGCCTCCGATCCTATCGGGCTCGCGGGATCCGCACCGGAGTATCGCCGCCTAGGACGGCGAAAACCGCAGGTCAGAGCCCTGATGACGGAACAGGTCCGACTGCGGGGCGATCGGCGCGGCGGCTGGATGCCAGCGATTGATCCGCGCCGCGGCTGTGTCCACCGCGCCGGCCACGGCCCAGCAGAACTCGCACGCGTCCGGCGACGCGGATCTGCATCCGCGAGGTGCTGCGCTGGACCTGGGGGCGCGACGACCAGCTCACCGTAGCGGCGTGAGCGGCGGCGGACGCCAAATCCCCTTTATCGCCTCGATTTTCGGCGCGAACAGACGCAACGTCATCGAGAATTGGCCCGATTCGGGAATAGGCAGCCAGTTTCCCGTTGGAACGCTCGCGCCCGGATCGGCCCACTGGAGGGTGAGATCCAGGGAGCCATCGGGATTGAGCACCACCGGGACATGGTGGCCCACTGCGTAGATCTCGGCCGGGGTGGGCACCAGGTACAGGTCGGCGGTGTAGGCGGTCAGCGACCAGAAGGCATCCACCGGGGGCAACTGGCCAGGCGCGAAGTGCAGCCGGAAACGCGACGGGCCACCACCGGCATACGCTGTGCCGTAGACGGTCGGGTAGATCGCGTCCTCCGGCAGGGCGGCACCGAGACCGTTCCAGGCGATCGCGGCGCGCACCAGGTAGTCGGTACCGTATCGGCCGGTGCCCGGGTCGTAGATCCAGCCGTTCTCGACGATCGTGGTCTCTCCCACATATACCGGGATCTGCTGCCGTGCGGTGGCGACCGCCGTAGCGAGCTCGGCGTCGGGAATGCCTTTGACCGCGCCGCCCGGCTCGATGCCGATGCTCGCGAAGCGCCGCATCGCGGGTGCGTCCTCGGGTGCGGGCGAATTGACTTTCATCAGGGCGCACATTCGGTCGAAGAAGGCACGGGGGGCCATATCCGCGAGTTGCGCGGCCGGGGGAACCGTCGGCCGGGGCGGCGGCACCGCAGGCGCGGGCACGTCCACGCCGGCGGTCCACGCACTCAGCGGAGCCAGCTTCAACTGCTGCTGGATGGCGCGGACCCTGGGCAGGTCGCGGGGACCGTCGACCTGAATCCGGTTGATCAACCACACCGTCGGCGTCGGCATCGGCAGCGGGGTGAGATCCTCCGGCAGCGACCCGGACCAGCCGGGACCGGTCACCACGTAGGTGTACGGCGGGCCCGCCGACTTCGCCTGCGGGCGCATGTTGCTGGGGTTGTGCCCAGTATTGGACCAGGCGTCCAGCAGTTGCGCCAGCCAGTAGCGCGGCTGATCCATGGCGGGGACCTGCAGCACCATCGGCTCGCGGGTCAGATCGAGCCAGGCGAACGAGTCCATCGTGTCCAGATCCGGTCGCACCACCTCGCGCTGCTCCTGGGCGTCGAACGAGTTGGTGTGGCGGAACCGGTTGACGGGGACAGTCTCCTCGGCCGTTGCGCGCGTCAGGTCCATCAGCACCAGCGGGAAGCCGAAAATATAAGCGTCCCTGGCGATCGCGACGGCGTCGCCGGGAACGGCGGAGTCCTCGTCCTCGGATCCGCCGCACGCCGCTAGTCCGAGCGCGGCCACCGATGTCGCCGCAAGGCCGAACGCCGAGCGCCGCGACAGCATGACTTTGCCGTCGGTCCTGTGGTCCATGATCCTGCTCCGCCTCCGATCCTATCGGGCACCGCGAGATCCGCACCGGAGTATAGCGGCCATCAGCGGCGAAAATCGCAGGTCAGGGCCTGGATGAGGGAACAGGCGCGGACGGCGGAACGATCGGCGCGTCGGCCGCGTAGCCTGCGCCGGCGGCGACGCGCGCTCGGCCGGGCGATGGGAGCGCGGCCCAGCGCCGAAGGACCCGACCGATGGTTCGACCGCACGATCGAATGCGCGTCGTGCGCCCAGCCGGTTGCCGGAACGCCGTGCAGGTGGCGGGCGACGTTCGAAAACGCACCGGCGATTCCACCGCGCTCCCCCTCGGCCGTCATGACCGACGGGCCGCAGACGATCCGCTCGTGCGGGACGCGCCCACCGGCGGACGCTCCACGGCCATGCGATCAGATCTCCAGGATGGTGTTCATGATGGTGCCCGCGCTGGTGGCGACCACGCCACCGAGCATCGCCCCCGCGATCATCTTCGGCGACTGCAACCCGCTGCCACTCCATTTCTCCCAGGCGAAGCGACCACCCGCGTAAATGATGCTGACGATGCCGGACAGCAGCGCGAACCACGTGAAGTAGCGGACGAATCGTAAGATCTTGTCCGCCAAGGGCGGCGCCTCCGGGGTCGGGTCGCCGATCTGCGCCAATGTCGTGAACGAGTCGCCGACCGACGCCAGAATGATGCTCACCGTCTACTCCCTATGCTCGATTACAATCCCGCCGCCGCCGAGTCGCTACACGAAAGCTGTTCGGCCACCGATCAATTCGGTTACGACTGAGGATACGACCCTGGGGCGGCACTTGGTGTGCGCACTGTGCGGAACGCCGCGGACCTGGCAGCGGGATCAGAACCCGATCGCCCCCCTCGTGGTCGTAGCGAACCCGCCGACGAATCCGGCGCCGCGCGACGGCCAGCCCTGCGCACTCACCCCATCATCCAGAGCAATTGCCCATCCGGCAAGGAGGGAAGACGCGAACTTCCCTGTGCTGCACCGACCTGACTGCATCACGGCGAGCGAACGGATACGATCTTCACAGCGAATCACTGCCCCTGTCCCGAATACTGCCCCTGTCCCGAATCCAGAATGAGCGAACGACGATGATCCTGGCCGCCGCTTTTGACACCCTGGCGCAGATCGGCAATCCGACCCCAGAAGCACCGCCGATCTCCGACAAGTTCCTCCAACTGGTCCGCTACCTGACGTGGTTCGTGCTCCTGTCGGGCATCTGCGGCATCATCTACGCCGGTGGCCGCTTCGCCTGGGAGAAGTGGACCGGCGGCGGACTCGAGTCGCCGAAGATGGTGGCGGGAGCCATGATCGGCGGCGTGATCGCCACCAGCGCGGGCACCATCATGAACGCCGTCATCGGCTGACCGCGGAGCCCGCCCGAAAATCACAGCTCGCCATAGCATCTCGCTATAACACTGGGCGCGGCCGTTCAGGCGGGCTTCGCGCAGTTCGCCGTAGGCCCTGCCGTCGCGCGGTCCGGGTTCGCGTCGGCCGGTCAGCTCAGGATGCCCGCGGCGCGCGCGGCGCGCAGCCAGTCCGGGAACTCGCCGAGCAGGCGCGTGTAGAGCTGGGCGTCGTCGACCTGATCGATGTCGTCGAGGGCGAAGAAGCCCGCATTGTCCACCGCCCGCTCGGACAACTCGTCCAAGGTCCGCAGCACGCCGTAGTTGGCCCGGCCGAGGCCGACGAACTGCCAGAAGGCCGGGAGCAGCGAGGCTTCCCGCATGAGGGCCGCGATCTCGCGTTTCTTGGCGAAGCCGCCGTCGGTGAAGAACAACACAAGCGTCGGGCGGCCGCCAGGACGCAGCGAGTCGATGATGTCGCGCATGATCGGCAGTTCGTCGTTGCGGCCGCCGAGCCGGTCGTAGTCGATGCCCCCGTGGGTGCCGCCGAGGTGCAGGTAGGTCTGGGCCCACGCCTCGCCGTGCTCGACGGTGATGTCGGGCAGCTTGGCGAAGGAGAGGGCGTAGAGGTAGGCCTCCAGGGTGCCGTCGTCGTCGAGCTGCGTGGCCACCGGAACCATCCGCTGCACGACGCGATGGACCACCTGGTCGCGATACTGCCGGTTCATGCTGCCGGTCTTGTCGATGACGAGCACGACGCGAGCGCGAATCCCGAAGACATCCCCATCGACCAGGACTTTCGCGACCGCGCGCTTGCGCAGGTCCAGTCTGGCGCGTTTCTCGAACGACAGCCCGGCCTCACCGGGCACGGTGAAGACGTCCATCGCCGCGGCGCCGGAAGCGGGCGAAGCCGCGGCGATCGGGTCCTGCGCCGCGGCGGCCTCGTCGTCCACGCTCACGCCATGATCGGTGACGAGCGCGGCGAACCCGCCCGCGTAGCCCTGCCCGACGGCCCGCACCTTCCACGCCGCGTCCCGCCGATACAGCTCCAGCGCGATCACCACGGATTCGCTGGCCAGCCCCTCGATGCGGTATTCGTACAACACGTTGCCCGCCTCGTCCGCGACTGTGGCGACGGGCGGCGGGAACCCGCCGAAGGTCGCCCCGGGATCGTCGAGCGTGAGCACCGCGCGCAGCTGCGCGATGTCCTCGGGCAGCTCGGCGAGCGAAACCGACAGCGCGGCCGGGGTTCCCGGCCGAAGCGACACTCCGGGGCCACTCGGCTGGTTGAAGAACACGAAGTCCGCGTCCGAGCGCACCCGGCCCACTTCGGTCACCAGCAGCGCCGACACGTCGACCGCCGCCTCGGTCCGCACCGACACCAGCAGCCGCGCAGCGTCCAGTGCCCCGTTCTGCCCCTTGACCAACGCGGCACCCATCGAAACTCCCAGCCATTGCGCCGAAATCGCTACCGCGATCAGCGTAGGTCCACCGCGGGAAGTATGCGGACCTTTACCCGGGCACAACGGGCCCTCCTCGGTGCCGCGTCTTCGTGCCAGACTGGGCCTGTGAGCGAGCGTCAGCGAGTGAACCGAGGACACAGTGCGCTCTCGCGCACGACGGAGCCGAGCGTCAGCGAGGCGCAGTCGTGAGCGAGCGTCAGCGAGTGAACCGGGAACAGAGCGAAGTGAGCAAGGACGACCGCCCGGACACGACGCGGGATCGTGGTGACGTCATCGGCGCGGGCATTCTGTGGCTGGCCAAGTGGGCGGTGTGCATCGTCGCGATCGCGGCGGGCGCGTGGGTGCTCGGATTCCTGATCGCCCGGCTGTGGGTGGTGATCCTGCCGGTAGCGCTGGCGGTGGTCGTCGCGACGGTGCTGTGGCCGCCGGTGCGCTGGCTCACCGCGCACGGCCTGCGGCCCGCATTCGCGGCAACGATCGGGATACTCGGCTTTATCGGTCTGCTGGCCGGTGTCGTCGCGCTTATCGTGCCCTCGGTGGTGAATCAGGCCCCGGAACTCGCGGACAAGGCGAGCGAGGGCGTCAACCAGGTCCGGGAGTGGCTGCAGGGTCCACCGCTGAGACTGCGTGACGAGGAACTGGATTCGGCGGTCGATGCGATCGTGTCCCGGCTGCAGTCGAGTTCCGAGCAGATCGCCACCGGCGTGTTCAGCGGCGTGAGCACCGCGACGTCGGTGCTGGTGACCCTGTTCCTGGTGCTGGTGCTCACGTTCTTCTTCGTCAAGGACGGGCCGCGTTTCCTGCCCTGGCTGCACAGTGTGTCCGGCAGTCGCAGCGGCAGGCACTTGGAGGAGGTGCTGGGCCGGATCTGGGTGGTGCTCGGTGGATTCATCCGCACCCAGGCGCTGGTCAGCCTGATCGACGCCGTCTTCATCGGTGCGGGCCTGGTGATCCTCGGGGTGCCGCTTGCGCTGGTGCTCGCGGTGATCACCTTCCTCGGCGGGTTCGTTCCGATGGTGGGCGCGTTCGTCGCGGGCGCGCTCGCGGTGCTGGTCGCGCTGGTCGGCAACGGCTTCGTCACGGCGCTGATCGTGCTCGGCATCGTCATCGCCGTGCAGCAACTGGAAGGGAATGTGCTGCAACCGGTTTTGCAGAGCCGCACGATGCAGTTGCACGCGGTCGTCGTGCTACTGGCCATCACCGCGGGCGGCTCGCTGTACGGGATCGTCGGCGCGTTCCTCGCGGTCCCGGTCGTCGCGATGGCCGCGGTCGTGCTGCGCTACGTCGGCGAGCAGATCGACGCCGCCACGGTCGCGCTGCCGGACCCGGACAGCGAACCCGAATCCACCGAATAGCCGCGGTCGGTGATCGTCACGTATTCGAATCGGTCCGAATGTAACTATGGCCGTCGCCAGACGTCGTGCCTAGCGTGGATCAGCCGCTGTTCCAACACCATCGATCGTCCACGCGAAGGAGGACCTTCCCGATGACCGAGCCCGACCTGTCCGAGGACTGGAGCTTCGAGACGAAGCAGATCCACGTCGGACAGATTCCGGACGGCGCGACGAACGCCCGCGCCCTGCCGATCTACCAGACCACCTCCTACACCTTCCGCGACACCGCGCACGCGGCGGCGCTGTTCGGTCTGGCCGAGCCGGGCAACATCTACACCCGGATCATGAACCCGACCCAGGACGCCGTGGAGCAGCGCATCGCCGCCCTGGAAGGCGGTGTAGCCGCTCTGCTGCTGGCCTCAGGGCAAGCCGCGGAGACTTTCGCGATCCTCAACATCGCCGGTGCGGGCGACCACATCGTCTCCAGCCCGCGCCTCTACGGCGGCACCTACAACCTCTTCCACTACTCGCTGCCCAAGCTGGGCATCGAGGTCTCGTTCGTCGACGACCCGGACGACTTGGAGCAGTGGAAGGCCGCGATTCGCCCGAACACCAAGGCGCTCTACGGCGAGACGGTGTCCAACCCGCAGAACCACATCCTGGACATCCCTGGCATCGCGAATGTCGCTCACGACAACGGCGTTCCGCTGATCGTGGACAACACCGTCGCCACCCCGTACCTGATCCAGCCGCTCGCGCACGGCGCGGACATCGTCGTGCACTCGGCCACCAAGTACCTCGGCGGGCACGGCGCGGCCATCGCGGGCGTGATCGTCGACGGCGGCCGATTCGACTGGACCGGCGGCCGGTTCCCCGGCTTCACCGAGCCCGACCCGAGCTACCACGGCGTCGTGTACGCCGATCTCGGCGCACCGGCCTACGCGCTCAAAGCGCGCGTGCAGCTGTTGCGCGACCTCGGCGCGGCGATCTCGCCGTTCAACGCCTTCCTGATCAGCCAGGGTCTGGAGACGCTCAGCCTGCGGATCGAGCGACACGTACAGAACGCGCAGGCGGTGGCGGAGTTCCTGACGACGCGCTCGGAGGTGACCTCGGTGTCCTACGCGGGCCTGCCGTCGTCACCGTGGTATGAGCGTGGCCGCACCCTCGCGCCGAAGGGCACCGGCGCGGTGATCGGCTTCGAGTTGACCGGCGGCGTGGACGCGGGCAAGCGATTCGTCGAGGCCCTGCGGCTGCACAGCCACGTCGCCAATATCGGTGACGTGCGCTCGCTGGTGATCCACCCGGCCTCGACCACCCACTCCCAGCTGACGCCGGAGGAACAGCTGGCCGCGGGCGTCACGCCGGGCCTGGTCCGGCTCGCCGTCGGCATCGAGGGCATCGACGACATCCTCGCCGATCTGCGCGCCGGTTTCGCCGCGGCAGGTTCCTGACGCGTATTGCCCCGGGTCCCGTGATCCGGGGCAATCGCCATTTCCATATCAGGGGATTTCGCCGACAGCGGGGCGAAAACCCGTTTCTCGCTTGATTTCATCATCGCGGTCGATGAACAAGCACGGAAACATTCACCATCGTTTATCCTGCGCCGTTACCGATATTCGTGGCGCCCTTGAGATTCGGTCCGCCACCACCTCCGCGAGCGAGTGAGCGGGTGAAATACGACTTGCACGCATCCGAAAGGGTTACCGGACCGAACTAGAAAGGTACGTATATGTCCTCTTCAGAATGAGGTGGGTAAGTTCATGGGCATAGAAACACCGGAAACTCCAGCACGCCCCTTCTTACGCCGTGCCGCCACCCTGGTCGTGGCTGGTGCGATCCCGCTGTCCGTAGTCGGCGCCGCGACAGCCTCCGCGAACCCGTTGGTGCCCGAAATTTCCATCCAGCTTCCGTTCGCACCGGTACCCGCCATAGCCCCGGTCGCCGATCCTGCCGATCCCGGCGCCATTCCGCCCGACGCCGCTCCTGCCGCTCCGGCGCCGCCGTTTTCCACCGGACGCAACGACTTGAGCACCAACCGGCCGATGCCGGACCCGAACGTGCTCGCACCCATCATTCCGCAGCGCCTGCACTTCCCCGGCGCTCCGGCCCCCAGGGTCGCGCCGATCGAGGCGCCGCCCGGAACGCTGCGCGTCGGTTCCGTCGTGATCGGCCGGCCCGATTTCCTGACTCCCGAACAGGGCAAGATGATCAACGACGCGATCGCGGGCCCGGAGGCGGGCCTGGCACAGACTTTCGATTCGGCGGGCTTCGAGCCGTCGCGCTCCGACCGCATGGCCGCGGACATCATCGGCTCCACCGCGATCGGCGCGTCGGCAGGCAGCATGGTGGCCGCCCCCGTGGCCTCGATCGGGGCGGTCATCGGCGCGATCTGCGGAGCCATCGCCGGCATTCCGATGTTTCCCACCGGGACCGTAGCGGTCATGGGCTTCGGCGCCGCCGTCGGCTACGGGTTCGTCGCGTCACCGGCCATCGCTCTCGGTGCGGCCATCGGCGCCGGGGTGGGTGTTGCGCAGGGCCTTCTCACCCCGCCCACGGTTCCCGCCTCCTGAGCCACCTTTCCGGCAGTACTCGGCGGGGCAGCATCGCCTCTCGCGGAGTCGTCCGACCTATTTCCTGCGCGCACGATTCACGAGTAAGACCCGGTTTCGGCCGGGTCTTCTTCGTGTGGGAACGCCGCACGTTTCGCTTCGCCGTGACCGGTTATCGCGATGAGGACCGGCCGATACACCAGGCCGGTCGCCGCAAGGAGGTTATGACATGAGCACCACAGACAAGGCCAAGAACAAGGCCGAGAAAGTCGCCGGTCAGGCCAAGGAAAAGTTCGGCAAGGCCGCGGACGACCGGCAGAAGAGGGACGAAGGCCGTACCGATCAGGTCAAGTCCGACCTGAAAGACGCGGGCGAGAAGGTCAAGGACGCCTTCCGGCACTGACCCCGCACGCGCGAAAGACTCCAGGAGCGGATGGCCGCGGCGCGGTCGTCCGCTCGGCACGGTCCCGCGGCGGCTATTCCTTCCGCGGCCCTAGTTCGTCGCGCGACTGATCTGCGCTCGTAGGATCGGCGACGGTGTTCTCGCCCCTCGGCTGACCTTCATCCGCCACGAGGCGCAGCTCGCTCGGCCACCAGATCTTGCGGCCGATCAGGCTGAACAAGGCCGGGATGACGACGGTCCGCACGACGAATGTGTCGAGCAGGATGCCGAGGCCGACCACGATGCCGACCTGGGTGAGCGTGATCAGCGGAAGCACGCCGAGCACACAGAACACCGCGGCGAGCACGATTCCGGCGCTGGTGATCACCGCGCCGGTCACCGAGACCGCCCGCACCATGCCCTGTGTGGTGCCGTGGCCTGGGGTTTCCTCGCGCGCCCTGGTCACGAGGAAGATCGTGTAGTCGACACCGAGCGCGACCAGGAACAGGAACGCGAACAACGGAACGCTGATGTCCAGCGCGGGAAATCCGAACACCTGCTCACTCATCCAGCTGCCCAGCCCGAGCGCGGCCAGCGCGCTGAGCACGGTGACCGCGACCAGAATGAGCGCGGCGGGTATCGCGCGCAGCAGCACGAGCAGCACCGCTAGCACGACGACCAGGATCAGCGGAATGATCACCTCGCGGTCCTCGGCCGCGGCGGTCTGGATGTCCAGCACTTGGGCGTCGGTGCCGCCGACCAGCGCGTCCGCCCCGGCAACCTGAGCGAGCGAGGTGCGTAGTGCCTCGATCGTGTCGAAAGCCCGCGCCGAAGCCGGCGGCGCGTCGATCACCACCGACCATCGAGTGAGCCCGGTCGGCGAGGTTCCCGTCTGCCAGGTCAGCACAACTCCCTCGGTGTGACGGAACGCAGCATCGACGCCCGAGACCGCGCCGCTGTGAGCGAGCACGATCGCCGGGTCGGACGCACCGGACGGGAAATGCTGCGCCAGTGTGTCGAACCCCTCCACCGATTCGGCGCGAACCCGGAACTGCTCGGTCTGCGAGAGCCCGACCCGCACCGTGAGCAAACCGGTCGCGCAGACCGCGAGCACCGCGATCGCGCAACCGGCGACCAGCGCGGGCCTGCGCACCACGCGGGCGGCGATATCGTGCCAGACTCCTTGACCGGCGGTGTCGCGGCCGTCCGCGCTAGGCACGAACGGCCAGAACACGTTGCGCCCACACAGGGCGAGGGCGGCGGGTAGCGCGATCAGAACGAACGCCACCGCGACCAGCAACCCGAGCGCGGCCATCACGCCGAGACTGCGGGTGCTCGGCACCGAAGCCAGCAGCAGCACCAGCAGCGCGGCGACCACCGTCGCGTTGCTGGCCAGGATCGCCGGCCCCGCCCGCCGCACCGCCTGCCGCAACGCGGCACGGTGATCCGATGCATGGTGCAGCTCGTCGCGGTAGCGCGACACCAGCAGCAGCGCGTAGTTGGTGCCCGCGCCGAACACCAGCACGCTGGTGACGCCGGACGTCGAGCCGTCGAAGGCCAGCGGGGTCACGCGCGCCAGGGCGGTTCCGGCGCTGGTGGCGACTCGGTCGGCCGCGCCGACCACGGCCAGCGGCACCAGCCACAGGACCGGGGAGCGATACGTCGCGATCAGCAGCACCGCGACCACAGTGGCGGTCACCGCGAGCAGGGTGACGTTGGCGCCGGAGAACGAATCGGCGATATCGGCGCCGAACGCCGGACCGCCGGTCACCTGCAGGATCAACCCGTCGGGCAGCCCGTCGCGCGCGGCGGAACGAATGTCGCGGATGCGGTCGGTCAGTGCGAACCCGCTCAGGTCGGCCTGCAGCGGAACCTGTCCGATCGCCGCCTTCTGATCCGGCGACATGATCAAGTCGGTGGGCCCGGGCGACCGCCCAGCGGCCCGGGTCACCGCCGCAGCCGTGGCGTTGCGGTCGTCATCGGTCAGATTGCCGCCGTCGGGTCGGGTGACCACGATGATCGCGGCCGCCAAACCCGCGTCCGGGAACTCCTCCAATGCCCGTTCGACCTGAGCCGACTCCGCCGAGGGCGGCAGGGCGTCCGGCGCCTGGCCGGCCGCCTCGTTCTCCCCGACGGCTGCGATCAGCCCCAGCGAGGCCGCGGCGAGCACGAGCAGCAGCACCCACGATCCGCGGGCGGTCACCAGCGACGCGTAGCGATCCCAAGCGCTCACCCGGCCACTCTCTCAGATCTTCGCCCTCGAGCAGGCGAGACACCCCGCCCGCAGCTCCGGCCGACCCCGGTCAGTCGCGTAAAGCCTGCTCCCGCAATGATTTCAAGGTCTTGGACAGAATGCGGGAGACCTGCATCTGGGAACAGCCGATCCGCTGGGCGATCTGCTCTTGGGACAGCGAATCGAAGAAGCGCATGACGAGCACCTGCTTCTCGCGTTCCGGCAACGCGGCCAGCAGCGGTTTCACCGCCAGATAGTTCTCCACGGTGCCGAAATCGGGGTCCTCGGCGCCCAGCGAATCCAGCAGCGATGGACCGCCGGACTCCGCGTCGCCGGACTCCGCGACGGCGTCGATCGAGGAGGTCTGATAGGCGTTGCGGGCGATGAGCGCCTGGGTCACCTCGTTCAGGTCGACCCCCAGTTCCTCGGCGATCTCCCGTGCCCGCGGCATTCGGCCCAGCCGCTGCGACAGGGTCTCCACCGCGGGGCCGATGGTGGACTGAATTTCCTTGAGTCGCCGCGGCACTCGCACCGACCAGGCGTGGTCGCGGAAATGCCTGCGCACCTCGCCCATGATCGTCGGCACCGCGAACGACAGAAAGGTCGCGCCGTGCGCCGGATCGAAGCGATCGACCGCGGCGAGCATTCCCACCCGCGCGATCTGCAGCAGATCCTCGAAGTTCTCGCCGCGTCCGCTGAACTTTCGCGCGATGTGTTCGGCGAGCGGAAGGCAGCGGTCGATCAGCTCCGCGCGCAGGGCCTCGCGGCGCGGATCGTCCGTCGCCAGCGCGGCGAGTTCGGCGAACAGCGGCTCGATATTGTCGTAGCTGTCTCCCCCGGACTTGCGCTTGGGCGTGATCCGATTCGACTCGCTACTCATCCGTGCCGCCGCGCACCCACCGGAAGTCGACGGTAGTCGGGTAGCCACCCGCGGCGGCGTCGTGCGCGCCCTGGGACGCGGACACCGAATCGGTCAGCGTCGCGACGATGTGCCAGCCGAAGCCGGACTGATCCGGAGTGGTTTCCGACCTCGTGAGCGCGTCGACGCGCACGTCGACGGCGTCGCCGTCGAAGCTGAACGCACAGTCGAGCTCCGTCCCTGGCACCGCGTCCAGCACCAGCGCGCTGGCGACCTCGTCGAGAGCCAGCCGGATATCGGTCACCTCATCGATACCGAAATCGGCCATGAGCACGACGGTCTCGGCCAAGGCACGCAGCATCGCCAGCTGCTCGGACTCCGCGGGCACCCGCACGCTGATCGTGCTGGTCCGCGTCGTCGTGGGAGGAGTCCCCGCCCACCCGTCTTCCGGCCGCCGCCCCTCATCGAATCGCTGCGCGATACTGTCGTCGTTGCTCATGCCCCACTCCCAGAAGTCGCGCCGTCCGTAGGAGCGACTAGCCTACGCCCTGTTGTCCACTCGTTTCGAGGCGCCATGCGCGAGTGCGCGTATTCGGCTCGCCCGGGCGGGCGGCGAGCGCTCAGCCGTCCGCGACCGATCGCATCGGCGGGAGCCGCCGACGGCCGTCGCCGACCTCGCGAACCAGATCCGCGTAGGCGATCTCCAATTCGGCCAGCCGAGTCCATGCCGCGTGCATGCGTTCACCGCCCGGATCGTCGTGCATCAACAGATGGAACGCCCGCTCCGCGACAGCGGCCATCCGGTCGATCACTTCACCCAGGCTTGCTTCGTGCAGGCGAACCCCGGGCGCCGCGCTCGGCAGATGCACCGCCGCCCACGTGTTGATCCGGTCGACCAGTTCGGCACGGTGACCATCGATCTCCACCAGACGCCCAGGAACTTCGCGGCGGCGGCGATGTATTTCGGCCAGCTCACGCGCCCATCGGCTCACCGGCCCCTGCGCATGCTGACCGCCCAGCGCGCACAGCAGCGTGCTCGGGCTCGGCAATGCAGAGCTCTCGGCCACTTTCCGCAGTCGCGCACGCTGGACGAGCATCGGCCTACCTCCTCGGCACAACCACACCGATTCCGCGGCCGGTCGTCAGAGCATTCATCAGGACAACGTTCATTCCGGGTCGGTCACGCCGGTGCCGGCACGCGATGACGCGCCGAAGTCACAGTGGCGCAGTGAGTTCGAGGTGGATGCCATCCGGATCGGAGAAGGACAGGATCGCGATGCCGAAGTCGGCCATCTCGGTGATCGCACCGTGTTCGATGCCCGCTTCGCTCAGCCGGGCAGCGGCCGCGACCAGATCGTCCCGCGCCGGGACGGTGAAGCTGAGATGGTCCAAGCCCACCCGATCGGAGTCGAAACGGTCCGTCGCGGGCGCCACCGGACGCAGGCCGAGCAGCATTCCGTTGGCCTGGAACACCACTCCGCCGAAGAGCTGGAACGGATCGGTCCGCACCGCTGGATCGTCCGGGCTGCCCGGCGATTCAGCGGCGATCGGGAAGCCGAGAACGTCGTGGTAGAAGGCACGGGATCGGGCGATGTCGGTCACGGTCAACCGGATGTGGTGGGTTCCGGTCGTTTTGATCATGGTCACGCGAACTCCACAGGTGAAGGTAGGGGGTCGACCGGCTCTCGGGGTGGCTGCTCCCCAGTGGCGAGTCGTCTCGGGGATGACAGTAAGACAGAATTCCGGCGGAACAGAGTGTCGTGAACGACATCTTCGGTACTGTTTCCGACATGGACGTCGCTGTCTTCATCGTCGACGGCGTGGCCGATTTCGGATACGCCGCTCTGCTGGAGACCTTCAACACCGCGAACTCGGTGCGGACCGAGCTCACCGACCCGCCGCAGCCCTGGCGGGTCCGCAGCGTCTCGTTCGGCCCCACCATCCGCTCGGGCAACGGCAACACCGTGCCGACGGTTCCGCTCGACGAGCTCGGCGACGAATTCGAGCTGATGATCGTGCCCGCGGTGAACGTGCTCGCCGCCGAGCCGCTGATCGAGCTCATCTCCTCCCCCGGCAGCCGTCCCGTGCTCGACCGCCTGGTCGCGGCGCGCGAAAGGGGCGTGCATCTCGCCGGCGCGTGCACCGGAACGTTCTTCCTGGCCGAGGCCGGTGTGCTGGACGGATCCCCCGCCACCACGAGTTGGTGGCTCGGTCCGAGTTTCCGGCATCGCTACCCCCGCGTTCAGCTGGACGAAGGCCGCACACTGTGCCGCGGCCACGGCGTCACCACCGCGGGGGCGGCGCTGTCGCATATGGATCTCGCGCTGTCGCTCATCGCCACCAAGAGCCCCGCGCTGGCCGAGCGCGCCATGCGTTATCTGGCGGTCGGCGCAGGGAGACCGCAGCGCGAGTTCATCATTCCCGAGGTCATCGCCAAGGGTGATTCCGTCACCGCCGCGTTCGAACGCTGGGTCCGCGACCACCTGACCGACAACTTCCGAATCTCGCAGGCGGCCAAGGCCATCGGCGTCACCGAACGCAGCCTGCAACGCGCCACCCACGCCGAACTGGGTATGTCGCCCACCGAATTCGTGCACGACATCCGCCTGGAACGCGCCATGCACCTGTTGCGCACCACGCCCCTTACCGTGGACGCGGTCGCCGCCAAGGTCGGCTACCTCAACGCGGGGACCCTCCGTGGGCTGTTCCGCCGTCGCCGGGGCATGTCGATCTCCGAAATCCGCATGACTCGTGTGTCGTACTGAATTCTCCTCGAGCACTGTGGAATAGCGCGCCGACGCGCTAACATCTCTTCGAGAGCTCTGGAAGAGTTCGAACGAAGGGGAGGTGCGATGCCACTCGGGCGCTGGAGGTCCGCCGATCACCCGGAGATCGAGGCCGTGTCGATCGATGCCGTCCTGCATGCCCTCGCCGACCCGACTCGTCGGCGGATCGTGCGGATGCTCATCGACGAGGGCGATCGGCCCTGTGGCAGTTTCGGTCTGGGCATTCCGCCGTCCACCCTCAGCCACCACTTCAAAGCACTACGCAATGCCGGATTGATCCGCCAGTTCGACCAGGGCCGCCAGCGCATGAATACCCTGCGCCTCGCCGAGCTCGACACCCGCTTCCCCGGTCTGGTCGCCTCGATCCTTACCCAAGCCGAGCCCGGCCGTCAGCCCATTCGCCCCGAATCCACTTGATCTCCAAGGAATTCGCCATGTCGTTGAACACCGTCGCGCGGGTATGCGCCATTCCGGTCAGCCTGTGGCTGATCACCGCGCTCATCGTCGATGCCGACTACCGTGCGGACAATATCTTCGCCGCCCCGGACTTCACTTTCTCGCTCGTCCTGCTGATCGCGGCCTTCCTCCCCTGGCGGTTGGCGGCCCCGGCGCTCACGGCCGGCTACTTCTTCGGCTCCGGCGTCATCACCGTCGCCGCCCTCGACCGCTTCGACCACGGCGAATCCGCCCAGGGAACCCTCGACCTGATCATCGCCGCGGTCTATCTGACCGTCGCGCTGCTGCTCGTGCTCCGCAGCAAACGAACCCCGTCCCTCGCCCCGCAAGCAGGCTGACGCGGTCCAGGTCTTGGCCACTCCAGCGACACAACATCCCCCGGACTCGGGACCTGTGACGGACACCCGGTCGTCCGGGTCATCCACGTCGCCTCGAGTCCGCGACCCCCGAGCCGCCTGCAGCAGACCAGACCCCCGGTCAGCACAACTGAATGCGGGCCTGCGGGGTATGGGTTAACTCATCATCGGCATACCGGGGAACATCGGCATACCCATACCGGGGAACATCCGATTCCACCAGTCGCGCGCCATCGCCATCATCTGGTCCAAGGTCATCATCGTCGTTCACCTCTTTTCGATTGAGACCCAGGTTCAGGGGTACCCCCGGTGATCGTTTCTAACGGCGGAACTGCTCGCTATTCCCCAGCAACCTGCCGATTGCCGCGCCGGGGAGCGGTAACGTCCGGAATAAGCGCCGGATGCGGCAGCGTAGCCCGCACGCAGGAGGATCGCCGTGACCGATCACCAGCACGAGACCACATCGGATGAGGAGCGGACAGGCCACGGTGTGAGCGCACACGACACCGTGCGGCTCGCTGTGGTGGTCGCGGCATTGGGCGTGGTGTTCGGCGACATCGGGACCAGCCCGATCTACACGATTCAGACCGTGTTCAACCCGCGCGACCCGCATCCGGTCCCGGTCAGCATGGCGAACGTGTACGGCGTGGTGTCGCTGATCTTCTGGTCGGTGACGATCATCGTCACGATCACCTACGTGCTGCTGGCGATGCGCGCCGACAACGACGGCGAGGGCGGCATCATGGCGCTGATCACGCAGCTGCGGCGGTGGGGCGCTCAGCGCGGTCGGCGGCAGGCCGCCGTGCTGGCGTCGCTGGGCATCTTCGGCGCGTCGCTGTTCTTCGGCGACAGCATGATCACTCCCGCGATCTCGGTGCTGTCCGCTGTGGAAGGGCTCGAAGTGGTCGAACCGTCGCTGAAAGAGTTCGTCGTGCCGATCACGGCGCTGATCATCGTGGCGCTGTTCCTCGTGCAGCGGCGCGGCACCGCGGCGGTGGGCCGGATATTCGGGCCGGTGATGATCGCGTGGTTCGGCACCATCGGCGTGTGCGGAGCGACGGGCATCGCCCGCCACCCGGAGATCCTGAAGGCACTATCGCCTGCCTACGCGCTGGGCTTCCTGACCGGCCATTTCCACATCGCCTTCTTCTCATTGGCCGCGGTCGTGCTCGCGGTCACCGGCGCCGAGGCGCTCTACGCCGACATGGGGCACTTCGGTCGTCGCGCGATCACCCGGGCCTGGCTGATCCTCGTATTCCCCGCCTGCATTCTCAGCTACCTCGGCCAAGGCGCGCTGATCCTCGACGATCCGAGCAATATCAGCCGCCCGTTCTTCCTGCTCGTGCCCGGCTGGGCCCGGCTACCCCTGGTCCTGCTGGCCACCGCGGCGACGGTGATCGCCTCCCAGGCGGTGATCACCGGCGCGTATTCGGTGGCTTCTCAGGCAGCCCGGCTCGGCTACCTGCCCCGGGTGCGGATCGCACACACCTCGGAGTCCAGCGCGGGCCAGATCTATGTCCCGTGGATCAATTGGCTGCTGATGGTCTCGGTGCTCACTCTGGTGTTCGCGTTCCGCAGCTCGGCAGCGCTGGCCTATGCGTTCGGCATGGCGGTGACCGGGACGATCACGATCACCACGCTGCTCTTCTTCTACATCGCCCGCGCCAGATGGGGCACACCGCTGTGGTTGATCGGTCTCGGCGCCGTCCCGCTGCTGCTGGTGGACCTGCTGTTCGTCGCGGCCAACCTGACCAAGCTCGTGCACGGCGCGTGGTTGCCGCTGATGATCGCCCTCACCGCGTTCACCGTGATGACCACGTGGCAGCGCGGGCGCGAGATCGTCAGCACGGAGCGGGAACGGCGCGAGGGATCGCTGCGCGAATTCGTGGACCAGTTGCACGAAGGGAAGCTTTCGATACGCCGGGTTCCCGGAACGGCCATCTTCCTCAACCGCGGCAAGCAGACCACGCCGCTGGCGATGCGGGCCAACGTCGAGCGCAACCAGGTGCGCCACCAGCATGTCGTGATCATGTCGATCGAGACCGAGCCGGTCCCCCGCGTTTCGGTGGCGGAAAGGATCGCCGTCGACTCCCTGGGCCATGCCGAAGACGGGATCATCCACGTCAGCGCCCGGTTCGGCTACATGGAGCTGCAGGATGTGCCCGGTGCGCTGGCGCTGCTGCACCCCGACAGCACCGAAGGGCCGTTGCGGCTCGACGAGGCCTCCTATTTCCTGTCGAAGATCGAGCTTCGGCGCGGGGACGCACCCACCATGGCGCCGTGGCGCAAGCGGCTGTTCATCGCCACCTCCTACATCACCGCCGACGCCGCCGAGCACTTCGGACTACCCGGCGATCGCACCATCATCATGGGCTCGCGTATCGAGGTATAGGCGGCGCCGGACAGTTCATCTGTGGCGACCGGTGTGGCGGGTCAGGGCCGGCCGTCGCCGGTCACCAGGTCGAGGAGATGGGCGGCGTCGGCACGCAGGGTGTCGACGGCGTCGGCGCGTCCGGAGAGCTTGTGCAGCAGTGCTTGCTGGAACAAGCCGTCGAAGAGGGCGTATGCCGTTTTGGACGGCACGAGCAGAGGTTTGCCGGACAGCTCCGCGTAGCGCCGCGCGACATTGTGGATCATCTGCTCGCGACGCCCGTCGATCTCGATGACGTCGTCGCGGAAGGACTCCTCGAACAGGCTCTGATTGCGCAGGTCGTACCACAGCCGGTGCAGCGCGGCGTCGGTGTCCAGGGTGGTGGCCATCGCGGTGCCGAAGTCGCTCCGCAGGCCATCGGCCGTTGTCGCGGTGGCGACGATGTCGTCGTAGCGGGTGACGCACACCGCCTCGTACTGCCGCACCACGTGGGTGATCAGCTCGACCTTGTCGTTGAAGTAGTAGTGCAGCACGCCGTGGGTGAACTCGGATTTCTGCGCGATCTCCCGCAGGCTGGTCCGCGCGTAGCCGAGCTCGGCGAGGGTGTGCAGCGCGGCGGCGGCCAACTGCGCGCGCCGTTCCGCGAACTTGTCCACCTGCCTGCGCGCGATGCGATCCCGTCTGGTCTCGACGATCTCGGTCACCGTGACTTCTCTCCGTCCACGCGTCCGCACCCTGCGAACCCGCTCAGTGTAACGCGGCTGCTCGATACCGGACCGCTTCGACTTGACAGTCGTCAAAGAAAATCTTGACGGCTGTCAAAATTTCGCAGTACTGTGATCCACGTCACAGTCGGACGCAGCGCTGTCAGGCGCTCGCGCCGCACAAGCCATCTCGAGGAGGAGATGCCGGATGAGTGGGTACGACCTGACCGGGCGCCGGGCATTGGTCACCGGTGGAGCACGGGGATTGGGCGCCGGTATGGCCGAAGCGCTGGCCCGCGCCGGAGCCGCCGTCGCGATCGGCGACATCCGCGAGGACCTCGGCAAGGACACCGTCGAGGCGTTGCGCGCCTCCGGCGCCGTCGCCGAGTTCGTCCCGCTCGATGTCACCGACGACGCACGCTGGGAGCAGGCGGTCGCTGACACCGTGGCCGCGCTCGGCGGTCTGGACATCGTCGTCAACAACGCCGGTATCGAGATCACCGGTCTCCTGGTGGATCTCGATCCGTCCGAGGCGCGCCGGATGCTGGAGGTGAACGTGCTGGGCACGGCGCTGGGCATCAAACACGCCTTCCGCGCGATGCGTCCGGGCGGGGCGGCGGGCCGCGGTGGCGCGATCGTGAACATCGCCTCGGTCGCCGCGACCATCGCGTTTCCCGGTATCGGGGTGTACTCGTCGACCAAGTCCGCCGTCGATCGCCTCACCCGCGTCGCCGCGATGGAGTCCGGCAAGCTCGGCTACGGCGTCCGGGTGAACTGCGTCTACCCCGGACTCGTCCCCACCGAGATGGGCGCGCGGCTGGCCAACGACGTGGCCGAGATCGGACTGTTCCCCAGCGCGGAGGCCGCCGTCGGCGCCGTGATCGAGCAGACCCCGCAGGGACGGCTCGGCGAGGTCGCCGATATGGCCGACGCGGTGGTGTTCCTCGCCTCCGACGCCGCCCGCTTCATCACCGGGGCCGGCCTGCCGGTCGACGGCGGCATGGGCATGTGAGAACCGAACAACTTCGAAAGGTCTGAGATCTCATGAGCAACGACAAGCCCGTCGTCGTCTACGGCGCCTCCGGCTACACCGGCCGACTGGTCTGTGAATACCTGCGCGAGTTCAACATCCCGTTCATCGCCGCGGGCCGGGACAAGTCCCGCCTGCAGGAAGCGCTCGACAAGGTCCCCGGCATCGACACCGTCGAGCACGAGATCGTCGAGGTCGCCCACGACGTGGGACCGCTGACCGAACTGTTCCGCGGCGCCTCCGTCGTCTGCAACACCGTCGGGCCGTTCTCGCAATACGGCCACGAAGTCGTGCAGTCCTGCCTCGCGGCGGGGGCGCACTACCTCGACACCACCGGCGAACAGGATTGGCTCATCGCCTGCGACGAGCAGTACGGCAGCGAGATGGCCGAACGCGGACTGCTGCTGTCGCCGGGCATCGCGCAGATGTACACCACCGGCGAGATCGCCGCCAACCTCTGCCTCGAGACGCCCGGCATGGACACCTTGGACATCCAGGTCTTCTGGAAGGGCTTCCCGACCGTCGCCTCGACCAAGACGATCCTGGTCAACGCCGCGCTGTCCAGGGCGTATTACCTCGAGCAGAACGAGTACGTCGAGTGGCCCGCCGACGGCGGACTCTACGACGTCGTCGTGCCCGGCCAGCACGAAATCGGGCTGGCTCTGCCGTGGGGCGGCACCTCGCATCCGGTCTGGTTCAAACGCGATCCGCGCGTCGCGAACGTGAAGGTGCTCGGCGGTGTCTTCAACCGGCCGCTGATGCTGGGCGTTCCGCAGATCGTGCAGGCCGTCATCGAGCAGGTGAAAGACCTTCCGGTGGAAGAGAAGTACCGGGTGCTCACCGAGCAGGCGGCGGCGGTGCGCAGCGAGATGCCGCCGCGGGAGAATCCGCGCGTCAACACCTCGCTGGACTCGGTCCACGCGTCGGGTCCGCTGGCTCGCGCGCACTGCGTGATCTACGGAAACTGCAACTACAAGCAGACCGGTCTCCTGCAGGCGTTCGCCGCGAACTCGCTGTTGCAGGCGCCGCCGAAGCGGGTCGGGTTCGCCTCGGCCTGCCAGGCGTTCGGCCACCGGGAACTGCTCGGGGTGCTGCGCGGTTTCGGACTGGTCGCCGAACCGGTTCTCACCGTGCACCGT
Organism: Nocardia amamiensis; assembly: GCF_015477605.1. Lineage (GTDB taxonomy): Bacteria > Actinomycetota > Actinomycetes > Mycobacteriales > Mycobacteriaceae > Nocardia > Nocardia amamiensis_A. Next base: position 82,024 of record NZ_JADLQX010000013.1, on the reverse strand, counting down.
TGAGCACTCCCCGGCCTGCCGGCGTCCGATGCCGCACGCCGGCAGGCCGGGCTTTCCATCCACCCACTTCGCTTTCGAAGGAACGATTGTGCGTCTGACCGACTATCTCGACAAGGGCGCCTCCCTGGGCGCGACCGCGCCCTGCCTGACCATGAACGGGAACACGCTGACCTATCAGCAGGTCCAGCAGATGTCCTGGCAGATCGCCCGCGCGCTGCACGGCTCAGGAGTGCGCCCGGGTGACAAGGTCGCGATCCTCTCGGCGAACGACGCACTCGCCTTCGCCTGCGTCTTCGGCATCGCCCGCGCCGGTGCGGTGTGGTGCCCGATGAACCCGCGCAACGAAGCCGCCGAAAACCAGGAATTGCTGGACCTTTTCGATTGCACGTGCCTGATCTTCCACTCCGCCTTCGCTCCGGTGGTGCACGCCATCGCACCGCGGCTGCCCGCGTTGACGACCCTGGTCTGCCTGGACGCGCCCCGCTCCGGAGCGGTGCGTTTCGACGAGTGGATCCGCGACTGTCCGGCAACCGAGTGGCAAGCCGAACCGGTGGACGACGTCATCATGCTGGTCGGCACCGGCGGTACCACGGGAAGGCCCAAGGGCGTCCGGCTCACCGGACACAACATCGAAGCGATGACGGCGCTCACGCTGATGAGCTACCCGTTCGATGGACGGCCGCGCTACCTGGCCCTCGCGCCGCTCACCCACGCCGCGGGCGTGCTGTGTTTCCCGATCATGACCCTCGGCGGCGAGATCGTCGTGATGCCTTCCCCCGACCTGGGAGAATTCCTCACTCTGCTGGAACGTCACCGCGTCACGCATACCTTCCTCCCACCCACGCTGATCTACATGCTGCTCGACCACCCCGCCCTGCCCGGCACCGATCTCGGTTCCTTGCAATGCCTCTGGTACGGCGCGGCGCCGATGTCGACCGCTCGGCTCGAGCAGGCGCTGCACCGGATCGGGCCGGTCATGGGACAGTTGTTCGGGCAGTCCGAAGCCCCGATGATGGTCTCCACCCTGGCGCCGAAGGAACACTTCCGGCCGGACGGTTCCGTCGCGACCGAGCGGCTGTCCTCGGCGGGGCGTCCCACTCCCCTGACCCAGGTGGCGATCATGAACGGCGAAGGCCTGCTGCTGCCGACCGGCGAACGCGGCGAGATCGTGGTGCGCGGACCGCTGGTGATGGCCGGTTACCACAAGAATCCGGAGGCGACAGCCGAAGCGTCGCGATACGGCTGGCACCACACCGGCGATATCGGCTACCTCGACGCCGACAACTACCTCTACGTCGTCGACCGCGCCAAGGACATGATCATCACCGGCGGCTTCAACGTCTATTCCGCCGAAGTCGAGCAGGCCCTGCTGGCCCATCCCGCCGTCCAGGACTGCGCCGTGGTCGGCCTGCCCGACGACAAATGGGGTGAGCGCGTCACCGCCGTCGTCCAATTCCACTCCGGCCGCACCGCCACCGCCGCCGAACTACGCGACTTCGCCAAAGCACGACTTGGCTCGGTGAAAAGCCCCAAACAAGTAGAGATCTGGGCCGACCTTCCGCGCTCGAAGATCGGCAAGGTCCTCAAGCCCGAAATCCGCTCCCAACTCCGCGCGCAGAGCGAGGAATCCCTTCCCCGCTGATCGGTCGACGAACTGCTCATCACCGAGCCCGGTCCTTGGCTCGCAACCGAATACACCGCGGTGCAGTCTCTGGCCATGAGGCTACGGTGTGGGTGGTCGGCGATCGTTCCGAGAAACAGGGGGTGTGCTCGTGCACAGCAGCGGTACGGATGAGCGCGGGATATCCAGGCGCTGGGCGACGCTGGCGCTCGTCGCTGGGGGAGCCGCGCTTGTCGTGCAGTGGGTCTTGGTGCCGCCGTGGGCCGCACCGCAGTTCGGGCTGCTGGTAAACCAAGGAGATCTGGCGATCTACCGGAATGGTGCGCTGCAACTGCTACACGGGGAGCCGCTGTACGCCGCACCGGTGCCGCCCGGAGGCTGGTTCACCTATCCGCCGTTCGCGGCACTGTGTTTTCTTCCGATGGCGGCCGTTTCGTTCGGTGTCGCGAAGCTCGCTTGGCTCGCGATGTCGTGCGCGGCGTTGTGGGCGACGGTGTGGCGATGCTGGCGGATGCTGGGCTATCGCGGTGACCTGCATCTGGCGGCGGTCTCTTTCGGCCTGGCCCTTGTTGCCACGGTTCTCGAGGCGGTACGGGGCACCCTCTGGCAGGGCCAGATCAACCTGCTGCTGATGGCGATCATCGTGTGGGATCTGACCAGACCCCGGTCGGCAGTGTTGCGCGGATGGTCAGTGGGAGTGGCCACTGGCGTGAAACTCACCGCGATCGTGTTCCTCCCATACCTTATCCTCACTCGGCAATGGCGGGCTGCGGCAACTGCCGCATCTACCGGCTCGGCCACGGTGGTCTTCACTTGGCTGGTAGCGCCTGCGGATTCGCGCGACTACTGGGGGCATGCGGTGCGCGATGTCGACCGAATCGGGCCGGTGAGCCATCCGGGCAACCAATCACTCAATGGTGTGCTGGCGAATCTGTGGGCGCCCGGCCAAGCACCGAACTGGGTGTGGCTCCTGTGCGCCGCGACCGCAGCGGTCCTCGGATACGTCGTCGCGGCAAGAGCCGGTCGCGCCGGACGGAATCTGCATGGCGTGACTGTTGTGGGATTGATCGGATGCGTAATTCCGCCTCTGGCTTGGGGGCACCACTGGGTGTGGCTCGTTCCGCTGCTGATCATCCTCCTGGACAAAGCAATCCATTCCCAGCGCCACCAGACCGCGTGGATCGCCGCGACACTCTGCGTCGGCACGGCATCCGCGATGTGGTTCACCTCCTGGGTGTATGCGGAGATCAAGCATCTGGGCCTCACCGGGGCGCCCAGCTATGTTCCCGCCATGACCGCCGCTGTCGAACACATGCCGCAGTGGGTACGCGCCATCGTCTGCGGCGTTCCCCCTCTCGTCTACCTGGGCGTGGTGGCCGTGATGCTCTTCCAGCAGAGTCGACGCGCGAATACCATCGCCGAGCAGGTTCCAGCACACCGCTGAGCCCGAAGACGTCAACGGCTTGCATTCACCGAACATCTGCCGCGACCGGCCTACGCTGGGTAGGTATCCCGGAACGCTTCCCGCACAGTGGCAGCGTCCGCCCCGTCACGGTCCTCGATACCGGCGACCAGTTCGGTGACCCTCCAGTAGTTGGATGGGACCAGTCGGCCGGACGTGACGGCTGTCAGGGCGACGTGCGCGGCCTCGTCCGGCTTGCCGGCCGCAACAAGCGCCAGGCCCAAATCCAGGTTGGCGGAAGCGATTCGGCGAGGGCGGGCGGATGCGGCACAGGCTAGGTCGGCGAGAAGGTGCCGGGCGTATGACTCGGCGGCCGGATCGCCGAGCCATGCCAGCGTCGTCGCTACGTAAGCGTCGGATTTCGCGGGGTCGTAGCGGAAGTGATGCTCTGGGCGGTCGGGTACGTGCAATCCGGATACCAGTCTGGCGACCCTGCGTAGCGCACCGTATGTGCCCTTGCTGTCGCCGAGTCGTGCCAGCGCGCGGCCCTCTTGCGCGGTTGCCTGGATGAACGCCGAACTGTCCGCCGGTGCAATGGCTTGCGCTGCGCACGACAGCTCGGCCGCCGCCGCGAAATTCCCGTCTGTCAGTTGTTGCCACGCTCGCGTTTCCAAGCACCACGCGGCGATCTCCGCGTGCTCGACTTCGGCCGCGACTTGCCATGCCGAATGCCCGCGCGCCGCTGCCGCTGACAGCTCTCCCAGGTCGATGTGGCATGTGCTCGCCAGCAGCGACAGCCAACCGACCGCGACGAGTAGCCGTCGATGCTCGGCCAAAGTTTTCTTGCCGTCCATCAGGCGCGCGGCATAACCGAGATGCTGCCGGACCTGCGCGAGAAGCTGCCCCGGTGGAGTCGTCGGATATGCCGACGCCAAGTCGTCGATCGCCAGTTCCAGCCGGTCGAGCGTGTCGCCGCCGACGTCGGACTCGGCGACGCGCCGAAGCCATTCCGCCGCCGCCTGCTCGTCGTCTGCGGACAAGCCGGACATCACCGAACCACGCCCGAGCGCTTCCTCGTAGGCGCGGACGTGCGCGGGCCCGATCTGACGCTGTCCTGTCTCCAGCATGCCCAACAGAGCTTTGCTGTAGTGGGTGCGCGCCGACAGCGCCGACAAGCTCAGCCCCGCCGCCTCGCGCGCAGCCCGCAGCCTGGCACCGGTGATAGTGGCGTCGGGCTCCACAACTCCAGCCTAACGAGCCATGTTGGGGCTGTAGACGCATGTAGACGCTTGTAGACGCGTGTAGACGGCGAATTCATCTGCACGCCACAATGTCCGCCTAACGTTATTCCACCCCCGCCGCCGGGTTGATGCCGGCGTATCGGCACGGCCGGACATGACCCCCGCCACGCCATTCGTCCCCGGCGGCGGGTGCACCAATGACGAATCGGCAAAAGGGGGAAGCGATGGATACCGGCACGGTGGCGGAAACGGCAGTGCTCGCTGTACTCGCGCCAGGCGGGATGTTGACCGCCGACCAGATCATCCGAGCCGCACAACTGATCGAGTGGAGTGCCCGCCGGGCGATCGGCCAACTCGAATCGCGCGGCCTCATCATGGCGACGCCGTACGAGGCGCGCTGGTCGATCACTCCACGGGGCATGGCAGTGGCGCGAGCCACCAGTACTAGCCCTGACACGGCCTGCCTGTGGGCGAGTATGCGCCGCAGACTGCTCTCATGATGCGATACCGACTGTTCGGCCGAACCGGTCTGCGGGTGTCCGAGCTCGTGCTCGGCACCATGGTGATCGACGACGTCGACGAATACCGGCGGATTCTGCATGTTTTCGCCGATGCCGGAGGCAACTTCATCGACACCGCCTCGGCCTACGGCGCCAGCGAGGAGATGCTCGGCACGGTGCTCGACCGCCGCGACCGGTTCGTCATCGGCACCAAGTACACACTGACCCGCGACGCGAGCGACCCGAACGCCTCCGGCAATCACCGCAAGAACCTGGTCCGCTCGCTCGAGCAGAGCCTGCGACGGCTGCGCACCGACTACATCGACGTGTACTGGGTGCACGTATGGGACCGGCACACCCCGATCGAGGAGACATTGCGCGCGCTCGACGACGTGGTACGCACCGGCAAGGTGCTCTACATCGGCATCTCCGATGCCCCCGCGTGGGTAGTCGCCCAGGCGAACACCCTCGCCCAGTGCCGAGACCAGACACCGTTCGCGGGCCTGCAAGTGCCCTACAACCTGCTGCAACGCGATATCGAACGCGAACTGCTACCGATGGCCGAGGCGTTCGGCATGAGCGTCACGACCTGGGCACCGTTGGCCCGCGGAATCCTGTCCGGCGCCGCGGGACGACGCACCACCGCAGTCCAGCACACCGAACGAGAACGCGCGGCGGCCGCGGCCGTCGGCACCGTCGCGGCTGAACTCGGCGTGCCACCAGCACATGTGGCCATCGCGTGGAGCCGGCACCGGTCGCCCGCCGTGTTGCCGATCATCGGCGTCAGCACCGCCGCCCAGCTCATGGAGAATCTCGGCGCCGCCGGCCTCACGCTGCCGGAAGACGCGATAACCGCCCTCGAGGCGGCAGTTCCGTTCGAACTCGGTTTCCCCGGCGACTTCATCGCCCAATCCGAGCGATCACCGCACGTCTACGGCGACACCCGGGATCGAGTCGATGCCCACCGCCGGTCTCGCCCGGCCGCGTATCCGGGCAACCACACGTAACGGCGGATCGGCACACTCGCGCTCCGCGAAATATCGTGTTGTCATGAGGATTTGACCGTGGCGGCGGGTGTATCTGGGTGCCGAGTACGCGGCACTGTTCTTCGGTGGAACGACGGTGTACAACACGGTGATGCGGGGGAAGCCCCCGATCCCGGCACTACTCGCGTTGGCCTCGGGTGCCGCCGTCTACCTGCGGCGTTCCTCCACCTTCGACCGTGCTGCTCTGTGGCGTACCGGGGCGTTCGGCGCCCAGGCACGCTCGATGGCGGCATTGACGGGATCGAGCGCGCTGGCGCTCAGCGCGGTGGTCGCGGTGTTGCGGCGCGAGGATCTGTTCGACCTGCCGCGGCGCAATCCTTGGCTGTGGCTCGCGGTGATGGTGCTGTATCCCGTGCTGAGCGTGTACCCACAGGAGTTGATCTTCCGCTCGTTTCTCTTCCATCGGTACGCGCCGGTGTTCGGTGACGGCCTCGGGATGGTGGCAGCCAGCGCGGCCGCGTTCGGCTACGTGCACATCATCTTCGGCAGCTGGTTCTCGGTCGTCGCCAGTGGTGTCGGCGGCTGGATCTTCGCGACACGATATTTGCAGACACGCTCGCTGTTCACCGTTTCCGTCGAGCATTCGCTGTACGGGATGCTCATTTTCACCGTCGGCTTGGGCCGGTACTTCTATCACGGTGCGGCTCCGTCGGCGCGGATCCAGCTGAGTGTCTGAAATCGCGTGACGAATGTGAACGGCACCGGTTGATCGGCGCGCTCGTCGAGTCGCCCGCGCGGGACGGCCCGAGGTCGCGGCCGATTCGAGATCGTTTGCGTGCCCGGCGTTCATTTCGCATTCAGCCCTACCAGCTAATCGTGGAATGTGACCGCACCGCGCAGCAGGACCACACCACGGGACTGGAACGTCGACGTTGTCCGGGCGTTCGCCATCGGTGTGGTAGTGGTCGTGCATTGGATCTCGGTGCGGGTCACCGGCGCTGGGGGCGCCGTCCGGGGTGATCTGTCCCTGCATGGCAGGCCGATATGGACCTCGAGTTGGGTGCTGCAGGTCATGCCGCTGTTCTTTCTCGCCGGTGGCTTCGCCAACACCCTTGTCATCGATCGATGGCGTGCCCAGGGCACGAGCTATGGCGCGTATCTCGGGCCGCGAGCCCGGAGGCTGACCTTGCCGATGATCCCACTGATCGCGGTGCTCGCACCGGTGGTGTGGCTGCTGCGTGCCCACTCGGATGCAATGGCGCAGACGGCGGCGCATGTGGTGGCGAGCCCGCTGTGGTTTCTCGCGGTGTACCTGATCGCGGTGACGATAGCGCCCTTGGCGGTTCAGGTGCACGACCGATCGGCGTGGTGTGTGCCCGCAGGCTTGCTCGCAGCGTCGCTGACGGTCGATGCGCTGCGATTCACGGGGTCGGGTTATGCCGAATGGAATCTGCTGTTCGTCTGGTTGTTCTGTCATCAACTCGGCGTGCTGCACGCTCGCCGGACGCTGCGACCGGTGCCGAATGCCGGACTGCTCGCGATCATCGCAATCGGTATCGGCGCACTCGTGGCAATGGTGCTGGCCGGACCGTATCCGCCGACCATGTACGGAGTAGCCGACGCCGCCGTATCGAATTTGGCTCCGCCGACAACCGCTATCTCGATTCTCGCCGTAATCCAATTGGCGATATTCACGCTCGCCGATCGACGGACGCGAACTTGGGAGCCACACGGGAGTACACGCCGGGTCATCGACTACGTGTCCGCCCGCCTCATGACCATCTACCTCTGGCACATTCCGGTCATTTCGGCAGTCACCGGCGCCGCCCTTTCGGCGCCCGCGCTGCTCCTGCCGCGCGATCCGCAGACCTGGTGGCTGACCCGGCCACTGTGGATCCTCGGCTGCGGCATCGCGCTCCTCGGCGTCGTCCGGTTGATGACGTATTGGGACCTGTTCTGCGCCGGATATGCCGCCCGGACCACGTCCACAGCCGCCCTCACCGGTGCAGTAGTCGCGGCCGCCAGCGTGTACGTCATCTGGCGCCACGGCCTATCTCCCGAGGGCACAACGGGTTTGGCGATCGTTGGCGTCGTTGTGGCGACCGCGCTGCTCAGCACGACCCGCACACTGGCCTCCCGTAGCGGACTCCTCCACCGCAGCGCCTCAGCCTGAGCGCAACGCGCTGCGTTTCCCATCCCTGGCGCAGAATCAGCGTCCCCCGTTATTTCTCAGCAAGCGATGGGCGCAGGCTCTCCGCGAACCCGGCCCTCGAGCCACCCCAGTACCGTGGGCGCGCCCATCAGCGCTGCGGAGAGATGCTCCATTCCGGGCACTCGCAGTGTCTGCAACCGCACCCCTGCCGCGCACCAGCGGTGGTTGGTGTTGTCGATGGCGGCGACCGGAATCAGCGGGTCGTCCGGCGAATGCCATTCGAAGATCGGCGTTTCCGGCACCCCGCCGTAGAGCTCCAGGCTGTTCTCCTCCACCACCGTCCTGGCCTCGCTCCGCTCGAAGATCGAGGTGGTGGTGACGTACTCCCGAGCGCTGCCGCCTGCGCCGAGGGCAAGGATGTCGTTGGTGCAGCTATTGGCCATGGCGTCACGGACCTCGAGACCGCGCTCGTTGAGATACGCGCTGGTCTGCACCCGGTCCGGGTACTCCCGCTCCAGACCGATCGCCGCCGCCATCGCCAGCCCGAAGGCCGGGTGCGGCTCCAGGCCCACCCCCTCCGCCATCGTCAGCAGGTTCATCGGGGCGCCGCCGATGGCCGCGCCCGCGAGCCGCAGCTCGGGTGCGTACGAGGGCTGCAGCGCAGCCGCCCATCCGGTGGCCATGCCGCCGCCGGAGTAGCCGGTCATTACCGCTGGGCTCTGCTGCAGCCCGAGTGCGGGCAGCCGCTTCACCGCACGGATGCCGTCCAACGTGATCTGGCCACCCAAACGCGCGGCGCCGAAGGCGAACCGCGGTCCGAGATGATCCGGCATCGCGATACTCCAGCCCTGCTGCAGCAGCACGTTCAAAATCGGCGTCGTCGTATTCAGATTCGTATCGCCGGCGTACAGCAGGTGCGATACCGCGCAGTCGGCGCCGAGCGCATTGATGAAGTGCTGATACGACAGCAGCGGCCCGTTGGGCGGATGGTTGGCGGGCGTCAGGACCGTGGTCGTCGCCGCGATCGGACCGCCATGCGAGTCGGTGGACCGGAATTCGACCAACGTGACCGACGCGCCGGGAAAGAGGGCCAGCGGCGGCAGTGGCCGCACGTCGAGCACATCACCGGGTTGGTGCGCCGCCAAATCCGCCGGGGGGGCGTAGAACGGGTCCGGATCAGGCCGCGGATACATCGGCTCCGCGGTTGCCGTCACCGCCAGCAGCAGTCCGGCTGCCACTCCGGCGAGCGAACCGAGGACTCTGCGTGAACCGCTACGCCAGCTGCTTTGGGAACGAAGAAAGAGACGAGTCACGACCTTTACCTCCACGGGTAGTTCGCGCCGTTCGTCGATCAGCGGGCCCGCCTTCTAGAGCCAGCGTCAGCAAACTATCAGCAACACGCCGGGGCGGGAGTCGGATGTGCCCGAAATGAAACCGTCTCGCGATCTCCTCGTTGAGCCGGATGATCAGAACGGGGTGGGATCGGCCCGGCCCGAGCGACCCTTCAGCGGTATCCCGGCGCGGCAAGCTCGGGGAGGGGCACACGCCGCCACTCGGGTCTTCGCCGAAGTCATCTACGCCGATATAGCCGAGAATCCAGGCCGAGAAAGGTCGCCGATCCGATCCGAAGCCGAAAGGCGTTTCTCAATAGTGATCAATCCGGCACGCCTTCCTGGATCGAATACCGGTAGGTTTCTCCGATCAAGGGCGTGCCACAACTGGTCGTTGCCGGGGCGTGAGATCGCTTCCGCCCATGGGCTTCCGGTTGCCGAGCCTCGCCGGCCGAGAGCCTGCCGGTGGCGGCTGCGCTAACGCCCCCGCCCGCTTTCTTGGGTTCGCCTTGTTCTCGAGCTTGTTGGATCGCTTGTGCTCTCAATGAGGACCATTTGTCGGGCGGCGACATGAAATCGCTTGCCATGACCTGGAATGGAGGTGTGGAATGACGAGGCTGGCACCGTTCTATGCAAATGTGCAGTCGCACTATGACTTGTCCGACGAATTTTTCGCACTGTTTCTCGATCCGAGCCGCACCTACAGTTGTGCGTATTTCGAACACACGGACATGACGCTCGAGCGGGCGCAACAGGCCAAGATCGACCTCGCGCTCGGCAAATGCGACCTGCATCCCGGGATGACACTGCTCGATGTGGGATGCGGCTGGGGCTCGACAATGATGCGCGCGATGGATCGGTATGGAGTGGATGTCATCGGGCTGACCTTGAGCCGTAACCAGTTCGACTACGTCACGTCCCTGCTCGACGCGCGGGCTGACAAGGTACCGGCCGGACAGGTGCTGCTGCAGGGATGGGAAGAGTTCGACCGGCCGGTGGACCGCATTGTCAGCATCGGCGCGTTCGAGCACTTCCGCCACGAGCGCTACGACGACTTCTTCGCCACATGCCGCGGCATGCTGCCCCCGGACGGGCGGATGCTCTTGCACACCATCGTCATGTACAACCGCCACCAGGTCCGGGCCAAGGGCCTGCCGATCAACCGGGACGTCCTCGAGTTCGCCCGGTTCATTCGCGACGAGATCTTCCCCGGCGGCGAACTTCCCCACCCGGAGCAGGTCGTCGCCGCCGCCCAGCGCGGCGGATTCCAGGTGGAACGCGTCCAACCGTTGCAGCCGCACTACGCGCGCACACTGGACTGCTGGGCAGCCGAGCTGCGCGCACACGAGCGGGAGGCGATCGAGCTCACCGATGAACGAACCTACGGCACGTACATGAGATACCTGACCGGCTGCGCGGACTTGTTTCGCACCGGCTATGTCGACGTCATGCAGTTCACTCTGCTGAAGTAGACCGCGTCGGACACACTCGACACGGGTAGCTGACCCGGCGGCCGCAGATCCCGGCTCAGCGGCTCAAAGCGGTCTCCTGAACCACCCGCGACAGCTTCTCGGGATTGCGTACGGAGTAGGGACCGGTGCTCAGGCCGTCGTCGATGCGCGTCGCTCAAACACCGTCGATCTCCCCGCTGACCCGGATGATCAGAGCGGGGGTAGCCATTGACCTGGGCCGGCTTGAGCAATCCTGTCGCGCCGATCCTGTTCCAGCCCGGGACGGCACTGAAAGGCGAAGTGCCGGGCTGATCCAACGATCAGCCCCGGCACCAGATCGCCTGCCCTAGCGGCCGTCGTCGACGTACCACCTGCCGTTGATCAGCTTGCAGTGCTTGCCATCCCATGAGGCCGCAACAACCCTTTCGCAGGCTTGCAGCGATGGGTACGGCCCTGATGTCGGCACAGCGTTCGCCGTAGCGGTCATTCCGAAGGTTGCGCCAACCAATACGACAGCGGCACAAACAAGTTTGTAGAACATTTCCCCTCCCAAGGAGCCGGTCGATCCGGCCACCGGCGTTGATCTTACGACTGCGAAAGAATCTCCGCAATGGGCGTCGCATCCGCGATGCCCCGCAGCGACAAGGGCTGAAACGCGCGGTGCGACAATGGTTTTGACTCGGACGCACCACGGATTGATACACTGACCTCAACGTGGCAGTTGCCGATTACAATCACGGTATTCTCGTTCAAGCCACGCCGTCCACTTGCAACGGCGCGAAGCCGCTGTAGCGCATCCCGTTATTCGGCGACTAGACGAATAATCGCGGTATCGCGGCGTGCGTTGATGCCGGGGCCCTCCCACGTGGCGCTCGATAGATCACGCGCCACGCGATTCGGCGACCCGGCGCATCCAGTAGCGAAACCAGTTGTGGCCGAAGGGGATGTACACGCGAACCGGCACACCGTGAGCGACGAGATCGTTCAAAATCTCCGGTCGCACCCCGAGCAGCTGTTCCACCGGTACCGGCCCGAGCGCGCTCAGAAGCGCCTCACGAAGGACACCGTCATGGGTCGCCAGCGCGAACGGCGCGTGCGCTTCCGCCAGCCGATGCGCCAAGCGCATGAAGGCGATGTCGGTGGGCTCGCCGTACGGCAAGGCTCGATCGGGCGATTCGAGGTAGGCGCCCTTGACCAGCCGGATGTGGACACCGGCCTCGAGGAGACGCTCCATGTCGTCGGGCGTCCGATGCAGATTGGCCTGTACCGTGGCGCCGAGGCGGTCGGCCATGCCTCGGTCGGCTACGTCGAGCACACACTTCAGCACCGCGTCCGCGCGCGCGTCGTCCTCGGCGCCGACCTGGATCCGCCGACCCTCCGGCAACGCCTGCGCGATCGCCGCGAGACGGTCTGCACAACCACTCAGGTCGACATCCAGGCCGAGATGGGACAGATCGACAGCCAGCCATGCGTCCTGCGGAAGGCCGGCAAGGTCCTCGGCCAACCGCAGATAGTCATCGGTAACCCGCTGCGCGACGAGGGTATCGTCGACCAGTTCACCGAACTGATCGATACTGGCGGCCACACCACGCGCATGGAGTTCCCCGGCCGCCCGGATCGCGTCGGCCGCCGCAGTCCCCGGGACATACCGCGACGCCGCCCGCCAAGCCAGCTCCTCACCTCGCGGCACAGCCCGAACAACTTGCTCCACAACGTCACTCGTTGCCAGCCGAAACAAGATTGCGCGATCGATCGACATGATCACATCATTCCAGGCCCTCGACGGCCACCGATTGCCCAGCTCCGCCCTCGTCGCGCACAGCCGCCAGTTGCCGCCAGCTTCCCCACTGGCAGCAACATCGAACCGCAGTACCGCGCGGTACGCTGGGCGCGTGGGTGTCGGAAAGCTGGAGTCACTGACGAGTGCGCTCCGAAAGTCCTGGTCCGCGGATACCAGCAGCAGTCCAGATTGGACGGAAAACAACCGAGCGAAGGGCCAATGCGCCGTCACGGCATGCGTCGTCCAAGACTACTTCGGCGGGGACATACTGAACACGGTCGCTACACTGCCGAGCAGCGAGACGGTCTCGCACTATTTCAATGTTGTCGACGGCGAGACGATCGACCTTACGCGCGAGCAGTTCCCCAAGGGAACGAAATTTACTCGACCAGCCGCGAAGCCAGGTCGCTACTCCTCAACCCGCGAATATTGCCTCTCATACGAAAGCACCCGGCTGAGATACGAAAAGCTCCGCAGCCGGGTCACCACCGTTATTGGTCGCAGTCAGGCGCAGACGCGATTGAGTTCGTCGGTGTATGGGTTGAGGTCGGCGACGTTGTCGTCTATCAGCGCGGAGGCGTAGGCGGTGATGACATCCTTCTCCGCGCCTTGGGACAACTCGGCCACGACGCTCAGTTTGTCGGACAGCGCTGTCGCCGTCGCGTCGTCCAGGGTGCCGCCGCTGATGTCGATCGCGGCGTTGATCAGCTCGATAGCCCTGGCGCATTGGAGGGACCGGGCGTGCGCGGGTGCGGCGGGCAGGATGAGCAGAGCGGCAGCGGCCGCAGAGAGCACAGCGGCGAAGGCCGTCGACTTGGTCATGATTTCCTCTCAGAACGTTGGCCAGATCATAGCCTGGCCGCGTGAGACCCGGATCTTCGCTCGTTCGATCGGGCAACGTCATCCTGTCGAACGGATTCGCTGCAAGATGTCCTCGGCCACAAGGTCTTTAAAGAACTGCCATAGCGCGCGACAGTGGCTTCGCGTGTAGTCCGCGACGACAACGGCGCAGCCGGAAGGTTGACGACAGGCGGGGTGGGGGCGTCTTCGGTGCTGGAATAGCTGGCACTAGTGAGTGCACATGCCGAGGACGAGATGTCCTCAGCGTTGGCTCCGGCCGATTCTCGATTCCGTGTGCAGGGTGTCCGATGCCTCCCGACAGTGGGACATTGTCCTCTAGGCCGTACGGTTGCCGCGCTGCAACGATCAGTCATATGCAGGCGTTGTTACGAGCCGTTCTTGTCTTGTCCGGAATTGTGGCGGGGGTTTACGCGGTGGTAGTACGCCCGTGGCTGCTCCACTGGGGCGCAACCGATGAGGAACTGGCGCAGCCTTATCCCGGCGCTGACATCATTGCGAACGGCAGCCGGGCCGCCACCATGGCGGTGACGATCGAAGCGCCCGCGAGCCACGTCTGGCCATGGCTGGTGCAGATGGGCTACGACCGCGCCGGCTGGTATTCCTGGGACCGGCTCGACAATGGGGGACGGCCAAGTGCTGACCGCATTCACCCGGAGTGGCAGGGTATCGAACTCGGAGATTGGTTGACTGCCTGGTCACCAGGGGGCCCAATCGCCGCGTGGGAGGTGGCGGCACTGGAGCCCGGCCGTTTCCTCGGCCTGCACGGGCGAAGCGACCTACGCGGCCGACCGTTCGATCCGAGCGGACCACGGCCACGCGCCTATACCGAGGGCCTCTGGGGCTTTCTGCTGGTAGAACTGCCCGGTGACCGGACTCGACTGGTGGTGGGCGGATATCAAGCAGCGCGCCCGCGCTGGCTGCAGGCCATCGCAGACTTCCTCCTCTACCCGCCTGTGCACTGGATCATGCAGACACGCCAGTTCACGAACATCAAGCGGCTCGCCGAACACGACTGGGCCCAAGCGTCCGCCCATCAGCTGCAACGATAGCCCGAAGACCGCCGCCGGAATCTGCAACGTTGTACCGCGTACGAGCCCTCACCGCCTTCGACACATTGCTACCTGACTCGGCCCCCCAAGGTGTCACCCTGGGGCCGAAACTCGGAGCCGGTTCGTGCTGCCCTGACCGGCCCGACAAGGTTGGCGGCGATGCGCAAGGAATTCGATTACGGCGGCGACGGGAGTGAGGTTGTCAGCCGGTCGCGGAGTGTGGGCCAGTCCAGGTGGGTCTGTTCGGCCCCGGGTACCGCCAGGAGTGCGGTGCCGCGCAACGTGGCGAGAGTGGTGAGCAACCATTCGTGGAAGCCGTCTCGCACCGCAACTTCGGGAACGAGCTCACCGGCCAGATCGGTGACGGCGGTAGTCGCGAGGTTCGCCATCATGGCCGCGACGTCGGCGACATCCACATCGTTGTGGGCGACGGCGTACAGCTCGAGCAGCGCACGGCTTATCGGCAGGTTGTGGACCTCCCACAGCAAGTCGAGCAGTGCCTCGAGCCTCCCGGCACCCGGCGGCAAGGGGCCGACCTCGGCCTGTACATCGGCCACGTAGCGTTCGACGATGCGCTCGAGAGCGGCCTTCACCAATGCGGCCTTCGTCGGGTAGTAGTGCTGCATCGCGCCCTGGCTGACGCCGGCACGAGCGGCCACCGCCGCAGCGCTCAACGCGACGAACCCCTGCTCGACGAGCATCGACACCGTCGCCTTGAGCAGCCGATCCTGGGTCTCTGCTCGTCGTTCGGCTTGGCTTCGCCGTGGCTTCGTCTTGGCTGTGGTCACAATCCGAAGGTTAGTACCGCCATTTGCAAGTTACCAACTTATATCTTACCGTTTGCGCATGCCATCCCCATCGAGCAATGCGCGAGGACTAGCGAAACGCGCCCTCCCGTCCCTCGCTTCCCTGGTCGTCCTCGGCGCCATGCTCACCGAGTCAGTGCTGCGGGATTTCCTGCTGGTGAACCTCGGCGTCCAGCTCGTCATCTTTGTGGGCGTTGCCTGCATCCCGGGGTGGCGCACTCTCCGGATGTCGTATGTCGACATCGCATGGCCCTGGGGGCTCGTTGCCCTCGGCGTCCTGACGCTCGCGATGAGTGACAGATCCCCGCTCGCCATAGCTGTGGCCGTCGTCTTTCTGGTGATGGGCGGACGCATGGGTATCGCTGCGCTCGCCCTTTGGCGCCACGGCGAACTCGACCGCGAGCTGCCGCGCTACCGGTTCCAGCGAAAGCGGTGGGCAAAGGCCACCCTAGGCAGCGAGCGGCTGGACCTCGTAGCCGAGATCCTGGTCCAGGCGATCTCGAACATCACCGCCATGGCTGTACCGGCAGCGCTGGTGATCGCGATCGACGGTGCCGGAATGAGCGCGGTCGCAGCGGCAGGCATCATCTTGTGGGCGGTGTCGTGGGTGCTGGAGTCGGTCGCCGACTTTCAGAAAATCCGTTTCGTCCGGTCGATGTCGACGACGAATACGCGGGGGTATTGCGATGTCGGACTCTGGAACTACAGCCGACACCCCAACTACTTCTTCCAGTGGATGCAGTGGAACGCGATCATCGTCCTGTGCTTGCCGGTGCTGCGCTCAGCATTCGTCGAATTCACACCCGTCGCGGCGATCGGCGCCGGCCTCGGACTGTTCGCGCTATCGGCGAGCATGTACTGGTGTCTCGTGTTCTACACCGGCGCTGTACCGGCCGAGTACTACAGCGCGCAGAAGAGGCCGGGCTACCGCGACTACCAGGCCCGGACCAACCGATTCATGCCCGGGTTCAGTCGCCACAAGCCATCCGCCAGCACACTGTGAGCTGAGGGCGCCCACTTTCGGCTCGCGTAGGCCGTGTTGAGGCGGGCCCGGAATCCGACCGCTTTCCTGATCGACGCTCAGCCGGTCACTGACGGCGGCGGCGAGACCCCAGCCTGGGGAAGTCGAGTTCAGCCGGCCGGGAGTTTCACCACCGGATCGGGGCCCAGATCGGTGATGTATACGGCGCCCGCCGAGTCGACCGCCAAGCCTTGGGGATTCTTCAGGCCGGTGAACGGCAGTGGGGTCGGCGTCGACGCGCCCGCCGCCAACATCACCACCCATTTGTTACCCCAGTCGACGACGTACACATCTCCCGCCGTGTCGACCGCCAAGCCCTGAGGATCTTTGAGCCCGGTGAACGCCAACATGGTCGGTGCCGACGCGCCCGCCGCCAACATCCTCACCTGCTCGGTACCCAATTCGGTGACGTATACGTTGCCCGCCGGGTCGACCGCCACACCATCGGGACCTTGGAGCCCCGTCAACGGCAGCGTCATCGGCGTCGACGCGCCCGCCGCCAATTTCAGCACCCGATCATTACCCCGGTCGGCGACGTACACGTCTCCCGCCCCGTCGACCGCCACACCATGGGGATCCTTCAGGCCGGTGAACGGCAGCGGGGTCGCCGTCGACGCGCCCGCCGCCAATTTCAGCACCCGATCGTTACTCGTGTCGCTGACGTATATGTTGCCCGCCCCGTCGACCGCCACATCCTGGGGATTCTTCAGGCCGGTGAACGGCAGTGCGGTCGCCGTCGACGCGCCCGCCGCCAATTTCAGCACCCGATCGTTACCCATGTCGGTGACGTATACGTTGCCCGCCGTGTCGACCGCCACACCGGTGGGCAGGCTGACGCCGGTGAACGGCAGCGGAGTCTGTGACGAGTAGCCCGGGGCGATAGCTGTGGGCGAGTTGCCACCGCCGCCTGATCCCCGCTGGACACCGAGGACGACAGCTACGGCGGCCACCACCGTAACCGCGACCGCGGCGGCGAGCAGCCCGGCGGTCTTGGGCGACAATCTGATTCGCCGCCCATGGCGCGCAGCCACGCCCACGGTGGCGCTGACCGGGGAATCGCTTACCGCGGCGCGGGCCGCCGCGGCCAGTTCGCGCACAGTCTGGTAACGATCGCCGGGGTTTTTGGCCATTCCCTTGGCGATGACCGCATCGAACGCAGCCGGTACACCGGGTGTAGTGGTGCTGGGACGCGGCGGCGGGGTGTGCAGGTGATGGGCGATCACACCCTGCATTCCCGATTCGCTCGCGAACGGCGGCCGACCGGTCAGGCACTCGTACAGCACGCACGTCAACGCGTATACGTCCACTCGGGCATCGGCCTTGACCTCCGCGCCGATCTCCTCCGGCGCCATGTAGGCGACGGTGCCGATGGTCTCGCCGGTCGCGGTCAGCGTACGGTCGTCGGCGGCGTGGGCGATCCCGAAGTCGATCAGGGAGGCGAACTCATCAGCGCCTAGCAGGATATTGGTGGGTTTGACATCGCGGTGGACCAGCCCGGCATCGTGGGCCGCCTGCAGCGCGCCGGCCACCTGGGCGATGATCGCCACTGCCCGCCGCGGCGACAAGGCACCTTCCCGCGTGATCAAAGTACGCAGGTCGGTGCCCTCGATCAGGCGCATGTTCAGATAGAGCCGACCGTCGATGTCGCCGAAGTCGTGGATGGGGATCACGTGCGGCTCGGTCAACTGCGCCACCGCCCGGCACTCCCGGCGGAACCGCTCACGCAGCTGCTCGTCATCGGCGAAGCGCTCGGGCAACACTTTCAGCGCCACCACCCGGTTGGTCAGCGAATCATGCGCCCGCCACACCTGGCCCATGCCGCCCTGACCCAGCAGCGATAGCAACCGATAGCGCCCGAACACCTCGGCTGTCCCCGACCTCCGGGTGGTGTCCCCGCCACTCACTGACGTGTCATCCATGGTGCCGTCCCGTGACCACTTGTCTGGCTAACGGCGTACTCGCTTGCATTCCAACCCGCACCCGCGAGCAGGTAGCTCCACACTAGTCGATTCAGCCAAGGCCAAATGCTCAATAGTCGGGCGCTATCGTCGGTGTACCCGAGTGCACTCGGCGGCTGCACAGTACCCCGCGGCAAGATGGCCGCTGCCCGTGATCTCACGGCTGGCCGGTGGCGAACGCCTGTACGGCGTCGAGGAACTCCGGGCCGCCCGAGATGTATCCGCCGACGGTTCCACCGACCAGCACACCCACGGGGATGCTGACACCCCATATCAAAAAAAGACACGCCCCGAGGAGGCCGCCCACGATGGCACCGCCGACAACGCCAGGCAGGTTCTTGTTGATTTGCTCCTCGAGCCGGTCATAGGAGCTGATGTCCTTCAGTTGCGCGATATTTTCTGCCGTCGGGGTCGGTGTCAGCGTCAGCGTCAGGGTGCGACCGTCCGCAGCGATGTGCTGCGCAATTGCGGTCGAGCGCCCGTCCGCGGCGTACCATTGCGGCACTTCGGTCACCGCTGCTCCGTCGCCGGACTCGAGCACCACCGCACCATTGTGCGCGATCTCGAACTTGCCGTTCTCGACGGTGGTGATGATGACCCTGTCGACTGGCGAAACGGCGATCTGGTAGTTGATTCCGTGATCCACACCGGAAGTCGTGCCCCCCGCAGTCACCGCCGTCGGCTGCTCCGTTACGGCCAGCTCTGCATGGGCGGTTGCCGCGGTGACACCCACGGCCGCGATGGCCATGAAAACGGCAGCAGTGTTCTTCTGGAACTTCATCCGTCGAATCCCTCCACTCAGCTGCCCCTGATGGGCGGACCGAGTCAGACCTTAAGTGGTGTCGAATTCAATGGCGTGTAGCACGCCACATGCCATTTCGAAGTCACTGCATTCCTGTTTCCCATGTCTCCGGCGCAGCCCTTGTGGGTGCCGCAGAACCTCGTTTGGGTGTCGTCATCGTCCTCGATTGGCGTGTCGGAACACACCGCCGCGTCACCCAGTTACCGTGCGGAGGTCGACCACAAAGGACTGCCTGGCGGCTGGCGGGTAACAGTTCCCTTGGCAGCCGGGCACTGGCGTAGCCCGATCGAGAGGATCTGGACCTTGAGCGATCTTTCTCGCCGTGACCTGCTCAGGACGTCGGCGGCCGGCGTCGGAGCAGTCGTTGTCTCGGGCCTTGCTGCCGCAGACACGCCGGATATCGCGGACGCAAGCGCCCCGGGAATTGAGGCCGCGGACCGCCCGAGTAAAAGCCCGGGATGCCCGCCCGCGACGCTGACCGGCCACATCGTCCGCCCCGGTGACGCGTCGTACACGGATGCGCGACTCGGCTGGGACCAGCTCTTTTCTCACTATCCGCTGGTCATCGTCTTCGCGCGGGAAACCCAGGACGTGGTGAACGCCCTGACGTGGGCGCGGCAGCACAACATCGCGCTGCGGGTGCGGAGCGGCCGCCACGCCCTCGAAGGCTGGTCGAACGTCGACAACGGCATCGTGATCGACGTCAGCCAGCTGAAATCGGTCCAGATCGACCCTGGCGCCCGTATCGCGACGGTCGGCGCCGGGGTGAACCAACTAGAAGGGGTGACGGCGCTCGCGAAGCAGAACTTCGCGGTCACAACCGGAAGCGAGGGCAGCGTAAGCCTGTGCGGTGCGACGCTCGGCGGTGGCCTCGGGCCCCTCAACCGCTGGCTCGGCATGGCCTGCGACAGCCTGATGGCGGCCGAGGTCGTCATCGCGTCGGGTCACGACTGCGCCGAGGTGATCAACGCGGACTTGCAGCACCACTCGGACCTGCTCTGGGCGCTCCGCGGGGCAGGAAACGGCAACTTCGGGATCGTCACACAACTCACCTATAAGGTGCATCCGCTCGATCATCTCGCCAATGTGCAGGCGACATGGGATGGACTCGAGGACCTTTACGGGGTCTTCGAGGCATGGCAGCGTACGGTACCGTCCGCCGACAGCCGTCTGGGATCCGAGCTCGAGATCCGCAAGTCCCAGATCCTGCTGTCCGCGTGGCTTGTAGACGGGGCAGCGGCACAGGCCAGAGAGATGCTGGCTCCGATCCTGTCGGTCGGCACGCCCGATGTCACGGTGCAGGTCGGTAACTGGGGCGACATCTTCGCGGGAGCCCAGCTCCCGCTCGCGCAAGAGCCCGCGAACTGGAAGTTCTTCTCGGAGTTCGTCAAAGAGCTGTTCCCGAAGAAGGCGATCGACATCATCGGCGACTTCATGCGAAACGCTCCCACAGAGGAGAGCAACTACTTCGTCGATGCCTTCGGCGGGGCAATCAAGAGGGAGCCCCCCGGCGGCACGGCGTTCGCCCATCGCGACGCGCTTTTCTACGGCGAGATCGGCGCAGCCTGGGGGACTCGTTCAACACAACCAGGCGTCGGCGACCCGCTGACCTCGCAGGCCCAGGCCTGGACCGCTGAGTTCAGCCAGGCGCTGCGGCCCTACGCGGACGGCGCCTACGTCAACGTGCCGAACGTCGGAATGCAAGAGTGGGAGACCGCCTACTGGGGGAGCCAGCGCTTCGAGCGGCTGCGCAGGATCAAGGCTAAGTACGACCCCCACAACGTCTTCCACTACGAGCAGAGCATCCCGCCCGCGTCACACTGAATCGACAGTTCGCCGCTGATCCCCAGCCCCCGGGTGGCCGTCGACGGCCCGGAGTGTTCCGCCACCCTCTGGCACCTTGCCGACGTTGTTCTGGACCAACTCGGCTGTCGAGTTCGAAGTTCCGCAGCTCAGAGGCACTCTCCTGAGGGCGCCAACTTTCGGCTCGCGTAGGCCGTGTCGGGGTGGGCCCGAGCCCAACCGCGGCTTTCATGATCGATGCTCAGCCGGTCACTGACAGAAAAAACCCACCCAGTGTCCGGGGTTCGTGGAACAGACGAATACACCGCCACGGCTACCTCGGCCGACAATCAATCCGGTTGGCTCGCAGGCCAGTTTGTACTCCGGTGTGTGATGGATCAGGTGGCGCTCCTCGAGCGGCTGCCAGCGCGAGACGCGATCGCCGCTCCGATCGAATTCGTAGGTGTCGAGCTGCAGCAGCAGGACGGGTGGTGCGCCGCAGATGGTGCAAACCAGGTCCGGCATGTCGGTGGTGGACCAGTTCATGCTGCCGCCGACTTTGAAGCCAGGAGCTGTGGCCACCTCGTTGTACAGCTGTGGGTAGTACTCTCCGGCCGGACCCGGGATCCAGGCCCGCAATCGCGTGCGGATCTCGTCAGGAAGCTCCTCGTACCAGGGGTACTCCAGCACCTTTTCCGGATCCAGGACACATGGGCGCGGAAAGAACTCTTCGGCCATCGGCTCGTTGTCCAGCTCGGATATGGGCGGATCGGTCAGCACATCCGTCACGTCAGCCGCCCGCCGCCAGAAGACCCGGACGGCCTCGGAATCCCAGTCCCCGCCACACCACAACAGCTGCACATGCGCTTGAAATCTACGGCTGTACGTGCGCTGTACTGGATCGACTCGTCTATTTGCTCGAAGATTTTCGCAGCTCAAAGCCTATTTGTGGGGCGGGCGGGGCTCGAACCCGCGACCAATGGATTATGAGTTCAAACACTCCGAACGGTGTCCTGACCTGGCAAAACGCTGCTCAGCAGCGAGCATTGCAGCAAGATACATGGCTGTCGGCCAGCGTCTTGTTGATCTTGAACCGTCCGGACTGCGGTACAGGCGGTCTCAGTATCGCGCACTACCCTAATAACAGCTCGGCCCTAGGATTTGCAGGGCTGAGTTTGTCTGTACCCAATCGTGCCCACGCTACCTGCCGCAACCCAATGTGAATCTAGGTCAAAACGCCTGGCCGACCGGCATGCGAAGCGAGATCGCGGCGCCGGGGATGCAAGACGCACGGTTACCCGCGGTCCGCCTCCGCTTGCGGACTTCCTAGTTGACGCGGGCACGTGGTCTGTTCGTCGATCGTCGGGCCGTCCGCCCGCCACCCGTCATCACTGTCACGCTTGTCCGCGAGCGTCCATGCCCACCCCCTGACTCCGGATGCGCTTGGGATGCCGAGTCGTGTATCCATCAGTCTGTGACTCAGAGACATCGAGGTCGGATAACCGACCGAGCCCGTCGCCGCGTCTACGCAGACTTTGGCGAGATTTGCCTTATACCGGATTGCCCGAATCCGAACAGACTGCCGGACGGCACTCCGCTCCTGGAGATCGCCCATATCGCTTCCCCGTCGCCCGGAGGACCGCGCGCAGACATCGAACGATCAGCCGAAGATCTTTCTGGCGTGCACAACCTCGTACTCGTCTGCGCTGCCCACCACAGAATGATTGACTCACTCCCCCAGGTGTATTCTGTGTCGGAACTGAACCGTCTTCGGATTCGGCATCTTGAACTTGTTGCGGTAGGCGCGCTGCGCGCTTTCAACGTAGTGCCAGCGATACCAAGCCCCGACACAGCCAACCGGCTACAAAAAGCTCTCGGCATCTGGGAGGCCGAACGCGAAAACGCCTCCGAAGAATTCTGGCAGACACTGTTCACCCACCGGCCCGAGCTGCTCAAGTTGGTCACGCAAGGACGCCCGTTCGTCCTGAATTCGAAATGCTATGTTGGCGGCAAGGCTATCGATAACTGCGGCGGCCAGGTCGTCGACTTCCTCGCCCAGTGCAGTGGAGACGCGATTCTAATCGAGATCAAAACACCTACTGCAGCGCTCATGGGTCGTGAATACAGAGCAAACGTGCATCCCCCTTCGCCGGAACTAGCTGGCGCGGTCGCTCAAGCGTTGAACTACCGTCTGACCCTACTTAACGAGATGGCCACGCTCAGCATGAATTCACCAGGCCTCATTGCCCACCACCCCTCAATCGTGGTCATCATCGGCGACGGCAGCCGCGCCGAGCTCTCAGCAGGGCAGCGCAGGTCGTTCGAGTTGTACAGGCAGTGCATGAAGGACATACTCGTGGTCACCTACGACGAACTATTTACATCACTGGCAGATTTGGCCGTGTTGCTGGAGCCCGACGCCACCATGCAGCGCTTGCGGCATCAGTTGTAGTTCGCCGGGCCCAGCGCTTCGAGAGGATCGACAGTACCGGATTATGAGTTCAGTCGCTGTCAGCGATGTACCAACCAGCGAAGAACCTGCTGATCAGAGCAGTAGCCGGCGGGCACGTCACGCCAGGGTACGCCGACCCGAATACACCAGCGGATCCGCCGATCAGGTGGCCGTTGCTCCATCTCACTTGGTCGTCCGAGGTTGTTCGGGCAAGGCAGCAGCGGCTTGAGTCGAGGCCATAGGGCGTCGGTCAGGGGAGCCCTTCGGGTCACCACTAGGGTGGTTACGAGGTCTCCGGTGTTGCGTTGGACCTTGGTCGATCAACCAGTTACCGGAGATGTCGCCCCATTCAAAACCATTCTGTCGGAGCGGCTCTCAAGGCCAATCGAGTCACTTCGAGACGCACCCTAGTCGTCCTCGCTCTCGATCGAGAAGTGAAGCCGCTGTCCCAAAATACTGCCGGATGGGTCTCCATCATGGAGGGTTAGCACAACCGCGTCATCGAAGACTGAACGATCGGAGAATTCACCCCATGGCACTTTGTCGCTGTTCATAGTTACGATGTGTTGGTATTCGTACTCGTCAGCGGAGGCGGCAGCGATCTCGACGGCCTTGGCGGTCTGTCGCTCATCAACGTCGGCAAAGATCGAGCTGTCATGGATGAGAAACCCGGGGCCGCGGCCACGGCGCGCCATATCTTCGCTAAGTGCGATGTCGTAAGCGAAAATTGCCATCAGATGAACACCACCCGACCCAGTCTTTGGCAGGACCACTTTAAACTGTATGCCAGCTTTTCCTGGGGATACGCGCAGGTCTGCAGGCTCCCCATATAGATACTCCATGATCTCTCCGAACCTCGCGATAATTTCCGCGCGCTGTTCAAACCGCTCCTGTACGTCCAGCTTGGTCCGTGATAAAAGGTCCAGCTCGTCTGACTTAAGCTTCGACTTTCTATCGCTCAGTTCGCGCAGTGTGCGGATCTGCTCCTCGATCCGGGCCACCTCGACTTGAGACTCAGCTAGGCTTCGCTGGAGCGCGGCGAGATCATCAAGTGCCCCGCCCGTCCGGAGCAGCTGGAGATCCTGCTCCTGCTGGGTAGCAAGCCTGGCTTGCTCAGCCTCCCGCTGGGTGACCCGCTCTCGAATGCGTCGTGTTTCGTCTGCTAAGTATGCGACCCGATTGGCGGTAATCTGCCGTTGGAACTCAGCTGCTTCGTCAAGGCTACGCACGATGGCGTCGCCAAGTACGATTCCAGCCTCGCTAAACAGCTCCTCGATGCTGATATTGCTAGCCGCGGATTCGTCCGCAGCCTGCGACTCGTACAAGGCGAGCTGTTGGCGGTCTGCAAAGTTCTCGTTACCCAGGGACTTGATTCGCGCCGTCGCTTGCTGGACGCGTGCCTCGATCTCGCGGTACTCCGGAAGCACCGAAAACGTTCGGATGTCTCGGGCTAGCTTCTCCGAACGACGCTGAACTCGCACGAGTTGGGGTTCGAGTGCCGCGATCTGAGACTCAATGCTGTTGTCCGGATCATCAGCTAGTGCAACGCGTGATTTACGATTTTTGAGGTCTGCCCATTCCTTCGCAAAGCGCCAATCTAGATTGAGTAGGTAGGAGTTCTCCGCCTGGACTGCCTCAGCGCGTTGGTTTGCGAGCGTGCGGAACGGATCAATCAGCGAATCCGAACGATAGCGAGCGAAGTGTCGTATAAGACTGCGGAAGCTGGGCGGATCGGCTGATGATCCTGCATTGCTGAAACACTCTCGACCAAGCCAATTGGTCCACTGGCGGGGGCCGATGTCGACAACGTCAGACAGCGGCGCATCATTCGGGTCAATGAGACCTGCTGCTACTGCGTTGCCTTGAACGTGTATTTCGCCTGGGGTATCTGGACCACGAGAAGCACGGAGCGTAATCCCAGCTCTCGTGGTAAGCGACAGGGTGAAGTACCACCGGTTGCCCTTCATCTGCTCCAGACGGTCGCTCATGTTTGCGCCGAGACAGAAGTCGATCAGGGCGATGACGGTTGTTTTTCCTAATCCATTTCGAGAGTCTGTCTTCGTTGCTTCTTTAGCTCGGTCCGCAACGACGATATTGAGTCCATCCCGGAACTCAATCGCTCTGAATTCAGCGAAGTTCGCGGTCAATGAGTTTAATCGCATGTCACACCTGCCATTCGAGCACGCCACTTTCGATGGTGACCGCGCCAATCATGAAGAGCAGTGTGAGTGCCTCAGTAAAGGAGTCAAAAGATACCTCAGGTCGCGCTGACCTGTAGGAATGCCATAGCTCGCTTACCGTGGTATTCGTGGCACGCAACGATAGGAGGGTTCCAGATCTACCAAGGATGCTGTCGGACGCGGGGACGTACTTGGTTGGGAGAATCATGCGGCGGGTGCCTCGAACACGTCGCATACCTCGAACAAGTGACACAACACCGCTGCGGCTGCAGCGCGGATAACAAAGAGCCTCGAACCATCTGTTTGGGGAGAAGCGGCGCTGTTGGTGCCAAAGTCGACCAGCGACAGGAACAACGCGTCGCCAGAAGCCCCCTGAGCGAGGAGACGGTCATACTCGGCAACAAATCCGGCTCGGAGGCGCTCCGGGAACCGCGACGACAACTGAGCCTGCCGTCGAATGTAGTCCGCTACCTGCGGGGCCTGAGATAGGCCAACGTTCATTGTCGGGCGTATCGCGTCCGTCAGATCGTTGGCGTCCATTTTTTCCTGCGGTGGCACTGCGACCATCGGAGTTGAGGGAAGCACGACGTCACCGTCCGCGAAGGCATTGCAAACGATCTGCAACTCAGCAAACGAGACCATTGTTGCTCCCACAGAGAGCTTGTCAGCCGTCGCCTTCTCGGCGGCACGCTTCCACTCCCGAAGTGTCGCAACGGGATAATCGGAATCGATCTTGTCGACCAAGCTGTGGTGATGAGCACAGAGGACGATCAGATTGGGGTAGCTATCCCGGGCTGCCGGCGAGAGCGATGGGTTGGGTCGAGGCCCCTTGTTCGAGGACCCTTCGATGTGAGCGATCTCGCCAAGGATGACGGGACCTGTTGCACTGAATTCAACTATCGCAGAAGGGCATCCAGGGAACCCGCAGTAGTGGCCCGAGGTCAAGAAGAGTTGCTTCAGCGTGAGATCTGAGTAGTTCCTCGCCCTCGCCATCGAAACTCCCCTCCGCTGCGGTGAACCCCATGCCTTGTGATAGAGCGGTACGACGCGGCGAGCGCGTAGACGGGCTCGCCGCGTCCATCATTGCATGCACTGTAAGCAGTGAGCGTCGGAACCGACGGCGTGGCTCGTGCGGGCTATAGGCGTGGCTCTCATGGGAGTCGCGGGGGTCTCGTCGGTACTGCTGGTGACTCCATCCCCTTCTTGTGGTCCCTACCCGAAACCGCTGCTCGGCCCGCACGACTCGACTACCGCACTGAGCGCGTCCTGGCGCGCGAACACGCCACCGCAGGTGGCGTAGCTCTAGACGTAACCTCCGCACCTGACGCAACCACCCACCTAACCCTACTTTTTGTGGTCCCTTCCTTCCGGTCCTTCCCATCCCAAATGTTTGGTGTTGGCTCCCTCCCCACCCGGCCGACACTCTCTATGAACAGCGAAGCCATAGAGAGTGTCGGCCGGGTGGGGAGGGAGACAGCGCCAAACACCCCAGCTCACAGCGATTTTTACGTCGAGGTGCCGGGACAGTGCCGGGACTTGGTATGTCCCGGCACTGTCCCGGCGAAGTCCCGTCAATGTCCCGGCACTGTCCCGGCAAGTACGGCGGTCCGGACACAGCCGAAGGCCCGTCAGGCGGGCTGACGGGCCTTCGGCTGTTCAGGTGCGATTCGGGCGAGTCCGGGGTGCTGAAGTGGGCAACCTCCGCTGTGTCTATTGATCGTCCTCGTCGGTTGCGCTGACAGTCCGAGCGCTGAGCGCCGGACGTACGCCCGACTCGATCGTGATGTCGATGAGTTCGAAACCTGCCACAACAAACCTGATGCGCGTGAACCGTGAACTGTCCGGCTCTGGCGGCGGCTCGTACGTCACCGGCTTCGAGATGATCTTCATGTCAGGGTTCCCCTCTCCCTCGAGACACTGGGACGGCGTCAGCTACGGCAATCTCACCGTATGCGCGAACGCCGAAGCTATTGCGGTCTGGGTAGATACGTTCGCCGAGCCGGGGGTCGAATCCCGCGGCGGTGAGCATCGCGGCCACCGCGGCGACGGCGTCGGCATCGCCGGACAGTCGGAGGTTGACCACGCTGGTCACTGGTGGGCTCCTTCCTGGATGTGTTCCTGGGCCGCCGTGAGAGTGCGGGTCACCGAGGACGAGCTGAGGCTGACGTGTTCGGCGATGCGCGCGTGCGACCAGTTGTGTTCGTGACGCAGGCGCAAGATCTCGGTCACCTTCTCCGGATCACGCCGACCGGATGGGTCAGCGCTGCACAGCGATTCGGCGACCCGCGCCCACCTGTCGACCCCCGCACCGGGCGCCGGTGTGTTGTGCGTAGGGGCTTCGATCGCGGGCTGTTCGGCGGTGCGCAGCTCCGGGGACGGCTGATGCGCGGTGAGTTCGGTCGAGGTCGACCGGGTCTCGGTGTGGACCTCGCGCACCGACACGGTGCGTACCGGCTCGGGCCGGTGCGCTGGTTCGGGCTCGGTGCGCACCGCCGGTTCGGTGCTGGTGCGGTCGGTGCGTGCGAGTACCAGCAGGGCGACGGTGGCCTGTCCGATGGCACCGTCGATGATGAGCGGGAACAGCCATGCCAGGTGTTCGCTCATCCCGACCTGAATCGACAGCTCTCGCAGGGCGTCGAACGACAACCGGAACGCGCCGACCGCGATAGCGGCGGTAAGTGCGACAACAGCCCAGTAGGCGAGGCGTGCCTTGTTCTGGGCGCGCACGAGCAGCCCGACGCCGTGGGTTGCTGCAAGCAACGCGATCGGCGGGAAACTGGCGACGAACGCCGCGACCGGCTGCTTGCCGTCCGGTGCGTTGATCCATGCGTGCACGAGGTTGCCCGCGATCGACATCGCGGCGACCAACAGCAATTCGCCCCAGAAGAACCGGATCGCCGACACCTGCTCGCGGGTCCGTGCACCGGCCTGTGCACTGTCTGGTGCGCTGCGGTGCGCAGCAGGCTGGCTGCTGCGCACCACGTCCGCACCGGAGCTGAGTCCGGTCACGGCTCACGCACCCTTGCTCGCGGCGGCCGGGGTGTAGACGGCGGTGAACAGGCGCGCCCGCGGGTACTCGGGGTCGGGTCCGGTGTAGGTGACCGACAGGGTCGCACCGATCTCGAAGTCCTCGCTGCCTGCGTTCTCCAGTGCCAGCCCGATGGCCTGTTCCATGCGCCAGGACACGTACAGGTTGCGCGGTCCGGCGCCGGTGTCGAGGGTTACGACGGTCTGCATGACCGGCTGGCCGTCCTCGTCGAGTTCGACCTCACCGGGCGCCCCGCCGAACTTCAGCTTGGGTTCCTCGACGGCGGCGACGATGCGGCCGTAGACGGTGGTGCCGGGCTTGCTGGTCTTGGTGAACGCCGACGCGGGGCGGGCGGCACGGCGGAAACGCTGTCCGAAAGTGTTGGTGCTCATGATTGGGTCCTTCCTGTTGTGGTGTTCAGCGGGTTCGGGTCCGGTCGGCCCGGTCGCGGCTGGTCATCGTGGGGTGCAGGTCGTGGATGCTTCGCTGGGATCGGGGCCGGTCGAGGTAGCAGACCGGTTCCAGTTCGTCGAGGTCGTGCCCGGCGTCGAGGTGGTCGCAGAGGTCCTTGCCGTCGCGGGCCTGCAACACCCGGACTTCGCCGACGCGGTCGGCGAGGGATTCGGCGACCTGGGCGGCGTGGCGGTAGCCGGGCCGGTCGCGGTCGGCGACCACGATCACCCGGCCAGCGCCACGCAGCCAGCGCGCGTGGTCGTTGGTCCACTTCCCCGCGCCCATCGCGTTGCACGTCGCGAGCTGCCCGGCCTGGCGGGCTCGCTGCACGTCCTTCTCGCCCTCGCACACGTACAACTCGCGGCCGGTGTCGAGCGCTTCGCGCACGTCGGCGAGCTGCCACGGCAGCGGAGCGAAACCGGTGTTGACCCACTCGGTTCCGGTCCAGCGCCGTTGGTAGAAGCTCTTGGCGTGCCCGTGCTCGTGCGGGGTGTGCAGCCGCACCACCGCGCCCTCGACGCGGCCGTTGGGCCACCGGTAGACGTAGGTGTCGACCGCCTCGGGCTCCCCGATCTGGGCACCCAAGTCCCGCTTGGCGGGCAGCGGGAACCGAGCCGCGAGAATGGCTTTCTCGACCGGCGAGGCGACGCTGACCGGGCGGGTGGGCCGCCCGCCGGCCGCGTACGGCCGACGGACGGAACCCTGCTGGTTGGTGCGCTCGGGCAGCCGGTCCCACAGGTCGCGTACCCGTAACCCGATGCGGTCGAGCACGTCCTGGTCGTCGCAGCGTGCCCAGCAGCGGACCATCGTTTTGCCCTGCCGGGGGTCGTAGCGGACCCCGAGGCTGGGGTTGTGGTGGTGGCCGTCGCCCTCGTGGACCGGGCACAGGTAGTTCGTCCACTGCTGCGGCTCCCGCGGCCACTTGGCCGGACCCACCCGGCGAATCAACGCCGCGGTGACGACCTCGTAGGAACGTCCCTGCTGCGAAGCCTGTTCGGTCATCGTCACCGCCCCCGCTCGATCTCCGGCCGTTGAGCGGCGGTGAGGATGCGGGCCTGCTCGATACTGCGCCGCTGCACCCCGTCCAACGAATCGGCGCCCGGCAAGGACAACATCCGCCGCACGGAACTGGGCGAGCGCGACCACAAGTCGTGCACGTCCTTCAGGTACTTCCACTCCCCCGGATGCGGCCCATTGCGCCACCCCTGGTCGATAGCTTCTTGCTGGGCGTACAGGCTGTGACTCTCCGACTCACTGGCGCTCGGCCGGTCCCGCAGCCGCGACAGCCGGTCAACTTCAGCGAACGCTTCGCGCATCGCTTCCTCGTGCTCGATGTGCATGCTCACCGCCCCCGCTCGACCTGTCCGCGGCCCGCTCGGGGGGTTGACTGCTGGGAGGTGGCGCGGTCGATGTAGCGGCGGGCGGCGTCGCGGACTTTCTCGCTGTCTCGACCGGCCAGTTGCCCGGCCTGGCGCAGACTGCGGTTCTGGAGGTCGGTGACCCCATCGCCGCTGTTGTGGTCGATGTTGTCGAGGAACCGGAACATGGTGTCCGGCGCCTGCCGCCAGTCCTCGTAGGCGTCGGTCAGGTAGCTCCAGTGCTCGGCGTGCGGCCCTTCGCCCCACCGCTGATCTGTCTCGCGGCGCTGCGCGGTGATGCGGTCGAGCTCGGCATCGGTAGTGCCCGGCTGGTACATGTCCTCACCCAGCTGGGTGAAGCGGGCGAACTCGGCGCGCATAGCTTCCTCGTGCTCGCGTTCCATCACCGGCTCCGCTCGATGCCGTTGCGGCCGTTGCCGTTCCGGTCCGGCCGTGGCCAGGACTGGGTGTCCGGACCGGCCTGCTCGCGGCCGGTCCCGGTGAGGTCGTGCAGGTAGCTGGCGCGCTTGCCCACCGGGCCGGTGTCGCCGGACTGCCGCCCCGGCTCCGCGGTCGGCGCCGCGCCGTTGCCGGTGCCGGTGCTGCGCTGGCGGTTGCCGTAGCGCTCGTGTTCGGGCGTGGACTGCACGAGTTTGCGCACCGCTTCGTCGCGTTCCTGTTTGAACTGGTCACGCTCGGCGGTGAGCTGCTCGACACCCGGACGGTCCCGCAACTCGCCGATCTCGGCAGCCAGGCGCAGATTACGGTTCTTCAGCGCCTCGATGTGTCCTTCGGCGGAGTCGAGTTTGCGGCGGATCTCGTCGCGGTCGGCGGTGACCGAGTCCAGGCCACGTTGCAGCATCCCGACCCGGTTTTCCAGCCGGTCTCTGTCGGCGGCCATGTCGTTCAACTGGCGCTCCACCTGCGCCAGCCGGTCGACGCCGGCGGTGTCGGGTGGGCGTTCGCGGTCGGTGTTCTCGCGCTGCCGGGCGGCATGTTCGGCCTGCTCGTGGTAAACCTGTCCGGACAGCGTCCGCTCCCGCAGCACGGCCTCCCGGTCGGCGAGCTGCCCGGCGACGCTCTCGGGGCGACCGTAGTCGACGTACTGCTTCGCGGCGTTGAGGGTGTCGCGGGTCTCGACCGCCAGAGTGGTGCCGTCCGCCCACGACGTGCCGCTGATGTTGCGCTGCAACCAGCTGGTGGCGCTGTGCTCGGTGGCGAACGAGCGGGATTCGGTCAGCTTCCCGCCATCAGGATCGGTCCACGTCATTTGCGCGGTGTAGCGGTGGCGATGGTCTTGGGCGGCGTCGATACGTGCGAGCAGCGACTCCTCGGCGTTGGCGCGGCGCGCGGCGTCCAGGTTTTGCGGCCAGTCCTGCTCATGCTCCACCTCGGCGCGCTGGCGGGCGTTTACCGTCTCCCGAGCGACGTGTGCGCGGTAGCGCAGTGCATCGATGCCGCGGACCTTGTGCGCTTTGGCGAAGAGGTTGCCGACCTGGAAATGCGGGAAGATCGTCGCCGAGTCCAACCCGTCGAGGGCTATGCCCTGCTCGGTGCGGGTCAGGTGCTCGTTGCCGATGAAGCCGCGGGCCAAGCGGTTGCGGTGCTCGGCCAGCGCGTGAGCGTCGCGGGCGCGCCGGTCATGGTCCACGCTCGGGTCGTTCGCGCGGGCGGCGACCGCTTGGACGTGTACGCGGTAGCGGTCGATAGCCTGGCTGGTCCAGGTCAGCTGATGCTCGCGCATCACCTCCGCCTCGCGGCGCTGCTCGCGCAGCGTCCGGCTGATCTGCTTGCGGATCTTGCGGCGCTCCAGGAAGTTGCGGGCCTGGGCGTGCAGGCGGGTCAGTTCCGGCAGCGATCGCGCGAACTTGCGGGCCTCGGCGATCATCTCGTCCTCAGGGCTACGGTCGGTCATTGCGGTGAATTCCTCTCAGTGGTGGGTGTTTTTCGGTGTTCATCGGGTGCGCTCGACGCGGTTGCGTCGGCGGTCGAGTTCGTCGGCAGCGGCGTCGGTGAGCTTGAGGCGGGTCGCGTACCGGCCGCGGGCGCGAGACAGCCAGATGTCGGCGGCGTCCAACTTCTCGTCGGCCATCGCCAGCGCGGTTTCCGCGCCGAGGGCGGCGTCGGCGGGGTCGAGCGGGTCGCCGAGGGTGTCGACCGCCAACGCGTCGGGGTGGCGGCGCAGGGCGGCGTACTCGCGCCGGATCTCGCTGATCTCGCGGCGCAGCTGGAACAGCCGGTCGTCGACGCTGTGCAGGCGCTCGTACAGATCGACCGGCGCGGTGCGGATCGGGTCATCGGGGGTTCGGTTGGTGCTCAACGGTTTTCCTTTCTTGCGGTTGGTTACTGGGCCGGGGTGGTGCGGTTGGTCTCGTGCTGGGTGCGGGCGCGGTCGATGCGCTCGACCAGGGCGCGCAGCAGCCCGACGAGGGCGGTCGCGACGGCGGCGACGGCGTGGCTGATACCGACGGTGACGGTGCTGATGGCCTGCGGCAGGGGCGGGCGGTGGGCTGCGTTCCACCACAGGTAGGCCACCCAAGCGCCGCCGTAGACGGCCAGCGGACCGGCCACCAGCGGCCCCTCACCCCATCCGGTGGTCACGGCTGCGCCGACCACAACGGCGGAAGCTGCCGCGGTGCGGCGCGCGGTCTGTGCCCGTGGCCGCGCCGGGACCGGCGCCACTACGGGGGTGGCCTGCTCGGTGGGTTCGGCGTCGATGTCGGGAACGACGGTCAGCGCGGCCCGGCGCACCGGCCCGGCGTCCGCGGCGGGTCGTTCGGTCTGTGCGGGGGTGGTGGTCGGGGTGGTGTCGAGGTCGGCAATACCGGCCAGCCAGTCCTCGACTTCGTCGGCGAACAGCTCGCCCGCGATCGCGGGATCGGTCGGTGTCGGGGCGGGTTCGGGCCGCCGCTGGCGGTCGTTGTCGTCGTTGTCATCGTGGGGTCGGATGATGCGCATGGGGTTGCCTTTCAATCGGTTTCGGAGAAATGGAAGGTTCAGGCGGTCGCGTCGGCGGTGACGGTCTCGGCCTGGGGATCGGCGCTGGTGGTGCCGGGCAGGGGGCGCACGGTGGCGGGGTCGACGGGCACCACGTGCCCGAACTGGGCGCGTCCGGCCTTGGCGTAGACGAACTGGCCGGTGTCGAACTGGCGGACGCGGTCGGGGTCGACCAGCCACTTCTCACCGACCGACACCTGACCTTCGTCGCCGGTACGCTGGCCCTTGATCAGGTGCCGCGACGGCAGCATGTGCCGGACCGACCCGAAGTGCTTGCACAGCTCTCCGGCGTTCTCGACGTAGCCGAGCAGCACCCCACCCGCACAGGACTTCAAGATCCGGTCGAGCGCCCACTGATCCCCGGCGACACCCTCGGGACTCTGGGCGGCGAACAGCACGCTCACGCCTTGGGAGCGGCCCCGCTCGCACACCTCTTCCAGCCCGATCGAGCCCTGGCCGGTGGTGAGCGCGCTCAGCTCGTCGATGATCAGGGTGACGCTGCGACGCTGGTCCTTAGCGGTGCGGGCGGCGCGCTGCATCAGCATCCGCAGGATGGCGGCGACCTGGGCGCGGGCGGCGTCCTTGTCCAGGCCGGGCACGGTCACATACAGCACGTCGAGGTCGTCGAGGTCGACGCCGCCGTCGAACACCATCCGCCCGTCCTCACCCTGAAGGCTGTCGAACAGGTTGGATGCCTTGATCAGCATGTCCGCGAGCTGGTCGACCTTCTCCGACTGGAGGGCTTCGACCATCCGCTTCACGTCCGGGGCGTTGCCCCACAGATCCAGCAGCGTCTCAGGATTCAAGCGCTGCAGGAACTCCCGGCTCGACCGGAGCGGCCCGGCCGGGGCGTCGACGACGAGTGAGACGATGCGGCGGCGCAGCTCGTCGAAATGCTGGCCTTCCGACGTCGACGCCTGTCCGGCGTTGAGCATGTCGCCGAGCACCGCACGCTGGTCGCGGGCACGCATCGCCCACACGTCCAGGCGGGCGCCGTGGGGAACCTCGGCGATGCGGTCGGCGGCGATCCCGCGGCGCTGGGCGATCTCGCGCAACTCGTGGCCCAAGACCTTGTCGTCGTTGCCGCCCTTGCATGACACGACCACCAGCAGCGGGCGCGGGTGCTTGCCCCGCATGCCCGGCACGTCCTTCCACCGCTGCCAGGCGTTCCACTCGTATTCGAGCATCCCGACCGCGTACCGCTTGAGCAGCTCCGTCTTGCCCGACCCGGTTGTGCCGAACGCGGCCATCTGGCGGCGCGCTTCCTTGTGCGGCACCACCATCCACGCCTGATGCCGCGCGGTCAGCTCCGACCACACACCGAGAGGGTTCGCCGAGCGCCGGTCCGCCAGCGGCCCCAGCACGATCCCGTCCGTTGTGGTGAACGGGGCGCCGACCGACCGCGCCGCTCGAGCGGCCCCGGCGAACTGGCGTGCGGCCAGCGCCGCCTGCACCCGCTCGGTGCGGCCCAGGTTCTTCAACCCGACGGTGTTGGTCTTGTGCACGAACGACGCCCACCAGTACGTCGCCGCCAGCGCGGCCACCGGGGCACCGAGCAGGACCATCGTGCGCAGTCCGGCCAGGTCGCCCTCGGCGACCCGCGCGGCACCTGACCACAACAGGGCAGCGGGGGTGATCCACGATCCGCCGGCCATCGCCGACGCCGCGAGCAGCAGCAGCGACCCGATCGCGAAGTTGCGCAACCGGTGCGGCGCCAACGGCCACCGCGCCGCAACGGCCACGATCATGACCAGCATCGCCACGATCACGACACCGCACACCGTCGCTGTCGAGGCCGCGTCACCCACCGCGGACAAGTCCAGCGTCGGCAGATCCCAGCCTTCGACGTGGCGGATCGGCGGCGCCTGCGGTACCAGCGGGCCGCTACCGGCGCCCGGCTCCACTGGCGGCGCGGTCTGCTCCGGCGATGCGGGCACCTGCGCGGCACCGAAGGGGCCGCAATCGTTGGGAGTGAGAATCGGCTGGCAGTTCGGATTGCTCATGATGCTTCCTGTTGGGAGAGATGAATGAGGTTGCGGCGCCGACGGTTCGGGCTCGCCGCCTTGTTGGCCTCGCGGAGCTGCGCGTACTTCTCGAGCCACGCGGTCCATTCCGCGTCGAAATCGCTGACCACCAGATGCAGTTCCAGCCGTCCGAACTCCTGGTCTGGCAACCGATCGGACGCGGCGTTGACGTTGTCGCGGACCACTCGGGACCGGCACAGGTAGAGCACGC
Source organism: Nocardia amamiensis (assembly GCF_015477605.1). Lineage (GTDB taxonomy): Bacteria > Actinomycetota > Actinomycetes > Mycobacteriales > Mycobacteriaceae > Nocardia > Nocardia amamiensis_A. The sequence goes on along the minus strand of NZ_JADLQX010000013.1, from coordinate 46,578 downwards.
CGACCATCGGTTCGACGTCGCTGTCACGGGCGGCGCGGATCGCGCCCCGCAACGCGATGTCCATGTGTTCCGGCTGCTTCTTGGACAGCTCGACCTCCAGCGCCCACCAACCGTGGACACCCTCCCGAACACCGAGAAACCGGCCGTCGTGGATATGGGTGCGGCCCAGACGGGGCTCGCGGCCAGTCGACACCGACACCGGTGTCCTCCACCGCGGTCCGCCCTCGGCGGACTGCACACGATGGCGCAGCACCCGCTCCGACACCCACAGCTGCGGATCGGAACCGACCAACATCACCCGCGCCTGCGCCACCGCCCGGTAGTGCTCGGCCATCGCCAACCGCGGACGCCAATCACTGGGCCGCCAACCCAAGAAGCGGGCCGCGGTCACGCGGGTGGGCACCACCCACTTCTCACCCGCCTGAACCTCTTCCGGCTCGTACACGTCGCCGTCGCGGACGAGGTCGGCGACCAGCGCGTACACGTGGTTGCGCTCCATGCCCAGGAACCAGCCCAAGGTGTCCCGCTGCATCCCGTTCATCTCCGACAACGCCGCCAACACCGATGTCTTTCGCGCTGTCGACCGCTGTGGCCGGTCGGGGATGAGAGCCTGAACGGTGGTGCGAGGCAGCCCAACTCGACGCCCGATCTCGGCTTGGCTGAGCCCGCGACCGTGCAATCGCGTGACCTCCCCGAGCGTCACCTCCACACGGCGGGCACGGATGCCCAGGGTGCGGGCGATCTTCTGGTAGCCCATTCCCGAGGCGCGCAACGCGGTGATGGACTCGTCGAGATCCGCGCCGTGACTGTCCTTGTTGTGGTTCATCGGGTTCGCTCCCTTCCCTGCCGCGAGCCGCGGCTGTGACCGGCCCCGCGGCGGCGCTCAGCGATATCGGTGCGGGCCTGCGCGATGAACTCACGCATCTCCGTCGCATCCACCCCTCGCCGCTCCGCAGCCATCGCCGAGCGCGTCCACCGCGCCAGCTGCAATGCCTCCAGCTGCGCCTCGCTCGAAACTCGTTTCGGCACCGCCGATTCCGCGTCGTACAGGTGCGCCTTCAGCGGACCGCGCGAACCACCCCGCGCCCGCAGCACCTGCGCCTCGTACTCAGCACCAGGGCTCTTGCCCTCACGGGCGAGCTGGCGACGAGTCCGCAGATTCTGCGGCGCCAAACCCCACGGCCAGGTCGGGATACCGAACCGCTTGCCATCCGGATCGTGAAAACGGCTCATCGCGAACGCTCGATCCCGCGGGAACGCTCCCGCCGCGGACGGCACGATTCAGCTGCAAGCTGGGCGCGGATCTTTGCCGCCGACGCCGGATCGTGGCGGTAGTCGAGCACTCGGTTCCACACCGCGGTCCACTCGGCGTGCACCTGCGCGCCGGTGGCCCCCACGTGCCGAATCCTCGACATCTCGAACTCGTTGTCGCGGTAGTCCTTCGCCTCCGACGCGTCATCAGCAGCGCACGCCATGTCGACCAACACCCCGTGAACGAGGTTCAACCGGGCTTCCTGCGCCTCCAACTCGGCACGCTCGCGGCGACGGTCCCGCGCGCTCACCGCGCCACCCCCTCGCCCAGCTGCGAACGCGGCACACACGACCCCGCCGGTTCCGGCGGAACCCCTGCGTCGAGCGGGCGGCAGACGTTCGGCGACGGCACATAGTGCTGCTGGTCGATCCACGCCGCAGTGCATCCGCCCATCGCGATGAGCAGCAGCGCACCGACCGCGGCGAGCCGCACCATCGGCGGCAACAACCCCAGCGGGGCGAATACCGCACCGGTGCCGGTGAACTCCGGACCGGCCATCGAATGCAACGGGTTGTGTCCGCCACGGCGGTCGAAATGGGTGACCGTGTACCCCTGAACAGGCTGGTCCTGCCGCCACGGCGCGCTCATCGCCGGACCTTCCATCGCCGCGACGTCCGCCAGAACGCGATCGCGCCCAGAGACATCACCGTGAAACCGACAACCTCAGGCGCCGTCAGCACCAGGTACCCGACCGCGATGGCGGCAACCGCCAGACCGAACGTCCGCGCCCGCATCAGCACTCACCGCCCTTGCGGCTCCGACCGCGACGGCGACGGACCTGCGCGGACTTCAACGCGAGCCGCGTGTAATGAGCCTTCCGCGCCTGGTCAGCGCGGTACGCGCGCTCCTCCGGGCTCAACAGCCCATCCGGGTCGACAATGCGGTCGAACTTGCTTGCCATCGCCGCCCGGGCCTTCGCAGTGCGTGCGGCGCGGTCGGAAGTTTTCGCCCAGGACTCATGCGCGGCGATCCGCGCCTGCAATGTCCGCTCGACGGGGGTGCTCATGCCACACCGCCGTTGATGACGGTCGCGGCGGGCCGAATCAGCGCCAGCAGCTCGTCACGCTCGACCCGCAGCAGGCGTCCGTTCACCCTGAATCCGTTGAGATCACCGGCCGCGATCCAGTTTCGAATCGTCTTCGTGTCGACGTCGACGAGCGCCGCCGCGGTCTTGAGGCTGATCAGATTCCGGGCCTCAGTAGAAGCCTTGTCCATCAATGCCCGCTCCTTCGAAAAGTGGGAAATACGTTGCAGTTCCCCACTTTTCGCGGAACTTGCGGGCGTAATCACCGCATAGGTGGACTTGTCCAGACGTCTCAGGTACCGTTGAAGAAGTCCCTAGACGTCCCTGATATTGGAGGCGAAATGGCGAACGAACGCCTTCGCAATGCAATGCAGCAGGCTGGCCTCGACATCCCGGACGTCGCGGACAAGGCCGGTGTGGAGCCGAAGACCGTCGAACGGTGGATCACGAAGGGGCGCGTGCCCTACCCGAAGCACCGGCATGCCGTCGCCGCGCTAGTCGGAGAAACCGAGAACTACTTGTGGCCGGACGCTCTCGCTCCAGAACGGAAGGTCGAGGTCGCACAATCAGAAGTCCTGACGGTCTACCCACACCGCAGTGCAATTCCAAGTGACCTATGGAAGCGGCTGCTGTCGAGCACGAGCGAACAACTCGACGTCCTCGTGCTCGCGGGCTTGTTTCTTGCCGAGGAACCCGAATTCACACGAACCCTGCGCAAGAAGACACGCGACGGGCTGAAGGTTCGACTGCTGTTCGGCCGCCCGACCGCAGCGGAAGCCGACAAGCGGAGCGCCGAGGAACGCCTGGCAGCAGGCACCGTGCCCTCGCGAATCAACAACGCACTGGCACTGATCGAGCCGCTGGCCCAGATCGACGGCGTCGAACTTCGATACCACGACACGACGCTCTACAACTCGGTGTTCCGATTCGACAACGAGATGATCGTCAACATGCACGTCTACGGGCTGCCGGGTGCACACGCCCCCGCGCTTCATCTGCGCCAGTTGCCCGCTGGCGACATGTTCGAGACGTATATGACCAGCTTCGAGCACGTATGGTCGAACGCGACCCCCGAAAGGTGATCGTTCATGGCCCGGACCGACTATTTCTACGACCCTGACGCACCCACGCCGAACAGCATCAAGGTCGCCGTTAGTGCATTTGTGCGCGATTCGCAGGGCAGAATCCTGATGATCCACCGCACCGACAATGATCACTATTCGATCCCTGGGGGCGGGCTCGAAGCGGGCGAGACGGTCACACAGGCGCTCGTACGAGAAGTCAAAGAGGAAACCGGGATCGACGTCCGGGTGACCGGCCTCATCGGAATATTCTCGAATCCGGAGCACGTCATCGCATACGACGATGGTGAAGTCCGTCAAGAGTTCTCCATCTGCTTTCGCGCCGACCCAATCGGAGGCGAACTCCGAACCAGTTCGGAGTCGAAGGAAGTCAGATGGGTTGCACCTAGCGATGTTTCGTCTCTGGACGTCCATCCATCGATCGCGCTTCGTATCGAGCGGGGCCTGACTCCTTCAGCGCGGCCGTATTACACGTGACAGACGATGAACAGCTGACTATCCACGCAACAGCTTCTCGGTACGGTCAACTGCTTCGATCAGCTCAGGCGCGGCCTCAGCCAACGACCTGGATACGACATGATCCGGGCCGTACCGTTCGCGGACCTCGGCGATGCGGCTAAGCACATCCGTCGTCTCACCGGTTGGGGTCGTCGTGATATCCGCCCACCACAGCGCGTCGCGGAGTGCTGTCTGCTCATCCGGCCAGCTGATCTCGATATTGCGGTTGCGCGCCTCGACACAAGCACACGAATGGTTGGCGACGAGAGCGCATAATCGCTCCGGCGCGCCCTCACGCCGCAGGAACTCGGCGCCATCAATTGGATGAAATCCGGTCCTACGGATCGACGGCGCGTAGCCGATGTCATGCAGCCACGCCGCAGCCAACAATAGGTCGCCGTCGTCAACCACATCGACGGCCTGCTGAGCATGCCGAGCAACGCCTTGGACGTGCTGCCACCGCCGAGGCATGCCGAAGAGATTGTCCCGTGCCAGCTGCGCAGCCCACGCAACGAAGTCATCGGTCATACAGGCAACCGTATCGCCTTGCCGCATGACCTGCCGTTGCCCCCTGAGGCTGCATCGACCGGAATCCGGCCTACAGTTTGTCGCCCAGCCGGGCCCGGCGGTGCGCTGCTTTCGCTCGACTGTCCGCGACTGCGGCGCCGTAGCGAGACAGCATCTGACGCGAACGCCATCCGGCGAGCATCATCAGGTCCTGCTCCTGGCCGCCGCTGTCGAGCCAGGTATGCGCGAAAAAGTGGCGGAGCTGATGAGGATGAAGACGTTCGATGCCGGCCGCGTCGCATCGACGCTCGAGCATCTGGCGGATACCAGAGTCGGTCATCACTCCGCGGTAACCGAGCCAGAGAGCCGGATTGTCGTTCTTCGCTCCCGGATGCTTCGCACGCACCCGGAGGTACCTCCGCAGCGCCGTCCGGGTCTTGTCGCCGAACGGGCACGTGCGCGGTCGGCCGCCCTTGCCGATCACCAGCACTGTGTTCTCGTTGAAGTCCAGCGAGTCCAACTCGAGCGGTGCGAGTTCGCCGCACCTCATGCCGGTGTCGGCGAACAGCCGGATGATGGCGTTGTCGCGTCGGTCGGCGAAATCGGTGCCGTCGCACTCTGCGAGCAGCGCCTTCACCGCATCCATGCTTGGTACGGGCACTTTTTGATCGGGGACCGCAGGCGGGCTCATCTTGTCGAACGGACTCGCGTCGATGATCTCTTCGGCTGCAAGGTATTTGAAGAACTGTTGCAGCGACCGATACTGACCCCGCGCGTACTCGGGGGACAACGGTTCACCGGTGCGCCGATTGGGCCGCGTGAGCAGATCCTCGATGTAGCCGCCGATATGGGCGCGGGTGATGTCCGGCGCCGTGGTCGGCAGCTCGCGCTCCTCGAGGTAGGCCGCGAAGTACCTGATCCGCGTGAGGTAGCCGTCGATGGTCTGCTTGCTCCGGTTCTTGCGACGCAACTCCGTCGCGAAGTCCTCCGCAAGCTCTCGGATGTCGTCAAGATCCAGCCCCATGTCCGGATTCTACCGGCAAAATACATTGCTGTCGGAGCGCTGTTCTGGATCAACTCGGCTGTCGAGTTCAGCGTTTCCGCTGGTCAAGTAGCATTTGTGGGGCGGGCGGGGCTCGAACCCGCGACCAATGGATTATGAGTCCACGGCTCTAACCGACTGAGCTACCGCCCCATGCCGCGCGGAATCCGCGAGCGTTGGGGATGCTACCGGGTCAGGCGGGGTGGGGACCAGTCGCGGTTGGTGACTTAGGGTTGGGTGTCGAAAAGCTACTGGAGGGTCAGGTATGGCCGGTCTGTTCATCAAGGTATTGAAGGCGCACCAGTGGGTGTACGAGAACTCCGGCGGGCTGGTCGGGCATCGCCTGTTGCTGGGGAATCCGACGCTGCTGCTGCGGACCTTGGGACGCAAGAGCGGCAAAGACCGGACCTCGGCGCTGACGTATGCGCGCGACGGCGAAGATTATTTGGTGACAGCGTCCAATGGCGGCTCGCCGCGGCCGCCGGGGTGGCTGGCGAACCTGAAGGCGCGACCGGAGTGTGAGATCCAGGTCGGGCGGCGCAAACTGACGGTGCGGGCGCAGGCGACACTGCCGGATGATCCCGATTACGCCCGGCGCTGGGCGATCGTCGACAAGGTGAATCAGGGTCGCTACAGCGCCTATCAAAAGCTGACCAAGCGGCCCATCGCGGTGGTGGTGCTGACCCCGGCCGAGCGGGGTCAGTCGTCGCGGTAGTTCTCGTGCCAGCTGGTCCCGTAGTCCTCGGCGTCATCGCGGTCCCACGGCTCGGCATCCTTCGGCGGACGACTGGCGAAGTGCACGACTGCGACGACGAAGCCGAGGACCACGATGACGATACCGACAATGAGCAGAGTGTTCACCCCGGCACAGTAGCGCCGTCGCCGGGCTTGTGCACTACATCACTTGTCCAGCCTGGAGTGATTGTTCACACCGTTAACAAAGTCCGCCCTACGGCAGTCCTGGACTCGATGGCGGCATGCGCCCGATCGGCCTGTTCCAGCGGAAACGTCTGACCGATGACGACCTCCAGCCGCCCGGCGGCAACCTCGGCTTGGGCGCGCTGGGCGAGTGCCTGCCAATCGGTGCCGGCGCCGGTGATGTCGAACAGTCCGTAGACGGTGACACCACGCTCCGCCGCCACCCCGTCCAACGAGGCGAATTCGCCTGCGGCAGCCCCGTATCCGAGGAATCGGCCGCCCTCCGCCGAGGCGGTGACCGCGGCCTCGCCGAGCGCGCCGCCCGCGCCGTCGAACACCACGTCGACGCCCGCCCCACCGGTCGCGGCGCGCGCCTTCGCCGCCCAATCGGGCGCGGAGTAGTCGACCACGGCGGTCGCGCCGAGCCGCCCGGCGAGTTCCAGCTTCGCGGCGCCCCGCGCGGCGGCGACGACGTTCGCGCCCGCCGCCTTGGCGAGCTGGATCAGCAAAATACCGAGACCACCGCCCGCCGCGGTGATCAAGACCCATTCCCCGGGCTGAACAGCGGCGCGGTCGAACACCGCGAGCGCGGTCCTGCCGTCGTGGGCGAGCGCGACAGCCTGCGTCATGGTCACCCCGTTGCGGATCGCGACCAAGGTCTCCGCCTTGGCCAGCGCTTTCTCGGCGTACCCGCCGATCGGCAAGCCGCCGCCGATACCGCTGGCCGCGGTCGGAGTGGACACCCGCTTGCCCACCCAGGCCGGATCGACATCAGTGCCGACCGACGCCACCACGCCGCTGACCGCGCCACCGGGCACGTACGGCGGCTCGATCGCGAAGAAGTCCGTCCCCCAGCCACCACGCAACCGCGTGTCCAGGAACATCACATCGGCGGCCGCCACGTCGACCACCACCTCACCAGGTCCGGCCACCGGGTCCGGCAACTCGTCCACCGCGAGCACTTCCGGTCCACCGAACGCACTGGCCTGCACAGCCCGCATGACACAACCTCCATCGTTCCTTGCCGTCGCGAACGAAGACAGCATGGAACCTGAAGTCAGGTTGAGGTCAAATTGCGGTCAGGACCCGCCGCCGCAGCTGCTGCCGCCACCCCCACCGCCGCAGCTGGAACTGCTTCCGCCACCACAGCTGGAGCTGCTCCCCCCACCGCAGCTACTGCTGCTTCCTCCGCCGCAACTACTACCGTGATGGCCCCCGCCGCAGCCAGTCGGATGGCCGGGGTCGTGCCCGCCGATCAGACCGGCGCCGCCCGCGGCCCAGAAGGGGTCGGTGGATCCGCCGTGGTGGTCATACCCTCCGCCCCGGGATACGCGCCACGGTCCATTCGGCGGTGGGAGGTGCCGGTTGCGTAGCGAGCGGAGGACGACAACCACCACGATGATCGGGACCGCTATGAGGAGTACCAGTATCACCAGAGCGAAAAGAAGGATGAGTACTTCCATATCGTGTCCTTTCCGGCAGCGCCGGTCCCTCCGTGGTCACGCGCCGCCTCCTCCGGGCCTGAGCGCGCATGCCAAAACGGTAGCGGTCCACCAGCCCGCACGTACAGTGAACTGTGGTGTCATTCAGTTTCCGCAGGCCTCGCGACATCGACCTGGCGACCGTCCGCTCCGCCGTCGACGCGCTGGAACTGCCCGATGCCGTGTACAAGACCTGTCCCTGGCAGCCGCGGGACCTGGTGGACAAGGGATTACGGCAGTGGCTGCTCTGCTGCGGCGCCGCCATGCGCGACGACCAGGTGATCGGCATGCCGTCGCACGCGGTCGACGAGGCGTGGCACGGTTTCATCCTGTGCACGACGCGCTACGCGGACTTCTGCACGAAAGCCTACGGCCGCTTCCTCCACCACTTCCCCGAAGGCGCCGGTCCCCCGGATAATTCGCACGGGACCATGGCCGAGCAGCTCGGCCGCACCGTGGTGGCGTGGGGGTTGGTGGCGGCTCCGGACGAGGAATGCGTGCTGTGGGATCTCGATCGCCGGGTCGGCGTCGAGCACCCGTGGGGCATCGCGGCCGAGCGAGTCGAGGCCATCGAGGCCGAACTCGCCGCGACCCGCGGTTGACGCCGAGCGCCGGTTACCTCCAGGGCGAAGTCACAGATCGAGCACGAGCCGCCCGCCCTCGGCACGGGACACGCAGACGAGCATCTCGCCCGCCTCGTGTTCGGCATCGGTGAGCACGCTGTCGCGATGGTCCGGCGCACCGGCCAGCACACGAACCTTGCAGGTCCGGCAGAAACCCTGTCTGCACGAGTACGGCCGGTCGGGCCGGGTCTGCAGGATGGTGTCGAGCGCGGAACGGTCGGCTGCCACCTCGACGACCTCTCCCGTGGAGGCGAATTGGATCTCGAACGGCGTCCCGTTCACGATCGGCGGTGGCGAGAAGCGCTCGGAATGCAGTTCCACATAGGGCATTTCGCGTACGGCGTCGGCGATCAACGTGATCATCGGTACCGGTCCGCAGCAGTAGACCGCGGTGTCGGCCCCGACTCCGGGCAGCAAGGCGGCGGCGTCGGGGAGCCCATGCTCGTCGTCGGTGCGCACGATGACGCGATCGCCGAATCCCGCGATCTCGTCGAGGAACGGCAGGGTGTCGCGGCTGCGGCCGGTGTACACCATCGACCACTCGATCCCGAGGCGGTGCGCCAGCCTGGCCATGGGCAGAATCGGCGTGATGCCGATGCCGCCCGCGACGAAATGTAAACGAGCGGCCGGGGATCCGTGGCCGGGCACGGCGAACGGGAACGCGTTGCGCGGTCCGCGCACCATGATCGGCGTCCCTACCGGGAGGCCGTCGTGCACCTCCACCGAACCACCGCCACCTTCCGGGATGCGGCGCACCGCCACCCGGTAGGCGCGGGTGTCCGCCGGGTCGCCGTACAGCGAATACTGCCGCAGCCTCCCGGAGGGCAGCTCGAGGTCCACGTGGGCGCCGGGCCGCCACGGCGGCAGCACGCGCCCGTCGGCCGCGGCCAGCCGCAGGCTCACCACGTCCTGGTCGCGCGCCTCGATCCGCCGTTCGGTCACCACCAGGGCGAGGCGGTGGTCGTCCACTTTCGGATGCGGATCGCGTCGGTTGACCAGTGTGGTCCAGCGCAGTCGCGCGGAGGCCACCGCGTCGACCACGCGCACCGTGCGGTCGCGAGCAGGCTTGCCGAACAGGTCCGCGGGCAGCTGGTCGGGGACGGGCCGCGGAGTCACGAGGCGATCGCCTGGGCGGCAGGGGATTTGGCCAGGTAAGCCACGGCCTGCGCCGTCGAACCGACCGAGTCCGGGTGGTAGCCGGGCTTGAAAGTGCTCAACGCGCTCCACAGCAGCGAAGGGACCCCGGGCAACGCACCGCGCCACATCGCGCCGAAGACCCGCGTCAGCAATCGCGGATAGCCCAGGTCGGGCAGCTCTGGGTCCTGGTGGATAAGGAATTTGGTGCCGCGCAGCACCAAGGTCAGGAAGATCGGGAACACCAGCGTCATCAGTCCGGCCCGCCGCAGGTAACCGGCGCCGAAGTACACCGCCACGTCGTGTGCGACATGGCGATGTTCGACCTCCTCGGCGCCGTGCCAGCGGAACAGGTCCGCCATGCGCGGGTCGGCGTGGAACCGCTCCAGATCGGCGTTGAGCACCCAGTCGCCGAGGTAGGCGAAGAAGTGCTCCAGGCAGGCGATGAAAGCCAGCCGCTCGATCAGCACCTGCCTGCGCGCGACGCCGTCGGCGTCCCCGGGACCGAGCGTCCGGCGGAACAGGTACTCGGCATGCCGCAGATAGCGCCCGGGATCGATGCCGTGGGCGGCGAGCACCTCGTGCAGCACCTTGTCGTGGGTCTCGGCGTGCATCGATTCCTGACCGATGAAGCCGAGCATCGCCTCGCGCAACTTGTCATCCCGCACGTAGGGCAGTGCCTCGGCGTAGGCGGCGCAGAACATGCGCTCGCCTTCGGGCAGCAGCAGGTTCAGCGAGTTGATCAGATGCGAGGCGATGGGCTCGGCGGGCATCCAGTGCAAGGGCGTGCCCGCCCAATCGAACCGCACGTTGCGGGCATGCAGCGCGACCGGTCCCGGGTCGGTATCCGGACGTCGCCCAGCCCTGCGAAGTAGCTTCATCGGTACTCCTCGATCCCTCACTCGTCCACGCAGGCGCAGGATTCCTACGCCTGCGTAGCAAGGATCATACACATATATAGGACTCTCAGTAACACACAAAATACCCTACCGCGAGGCAACCTCGCGGCATTCCGGTTTGCGCCGCAAATCTAGAACGCGTTCTAGTAGGCTTTCGCTATGGAACGATTGACCGGATTGGATGCCAGCTTCCTCTACCTGGAAACCGGGACCCAGCACCTCCACGTCTGCGCGCTGCTGATCCTCGACCCGACGTCGGCGGACTACTCATTCGACAGCTTCAAAGCCGAACTGGGCAGGCGACTGCCGCTGATCCCGCAGATGCGCCGCCGGGTGTACGAGGTGCCGTTCAACCTCGACCATCCCGTCTGGGTGGAGGACGAGAATTTCGACCTCGACTACCACGTGCGCAGGATCGCGATCGCCGCGCCGGCCGGACACCGCGAACTCGCCGAGCTGGTCGGCGACATCGCCGGCCGCCCCATGGACCGCGACCGCCCGCTCTGGGAGTTATCCGTGGTGGAGGGCCTCGACGGTGGCAAGGTGGCGGTGATCTGCAAATACCACCACGCCGCCGTGGACGGCATCACGGGAAGCAATCTGATGATGCATCTGTGCGATCTGGAACCGGGCGCCACTAAGCCGGTGCCCGACCAGGAGTGGCATCCCGAATCGAAGCCGAGCGACTGGCGTCTGCTGGCGGAGGCGGTGGTGAAATTCCCGACCAAAGCGGGCATGCTCGGCCTGGTGCCGAAAACGGTCGGCGTGGTAGCCGGTTTCGCGCAGCGCCGCCGACAGAACAAGACCGGCATGGCCATACCGTTCTCCGCTCCGCGCACGCCGTTCAACCTAGCCATCACCCCGCATCGCACCGTCGCGTTCGCCGATGCCGAGCTCGACGCCGTCAAGGAGATCCGCTCCGCGTTCGGGGTCAAGGTGAACGACGTCCTGCTGACCGTCGTCGCCGGGGCACTGCGCGTCTATCTGGAGCGGCACGAGGAATTGCCGGATCGCTCACTGATCGCGTCCGTGCCGGTGTCCGTGCACGACTCGACACGGCATACCGCGGGCATCAACAAGGTGTCCACGCTGTTCGCACGGCTCGGCACCGATATCGCCGATCCGGTGGAACGCTTGCACGAGGTGGCCGAAAGCAATCGCGGCGCCAAAGAAGAACACGAACTGCTCGGCGCGGACTTCCTGCAGGACTGGTCGAAATACGCTCCCCCGAACGCGTTCCGGCTCGCCGCACGCATGTACTCGTCGCTGAAGCTGGCCGAGATGCACCCGGTGGTGCACAACCTGGTGGTGTCCAACGTGCCAGGTCCCCCGATGCCGCTGTACTTCCTCGGCGTACGCGTGGACGCGATGTACCCGTTCGGACCGGTGTTCCACGGCGCCGGGCTGACCGTGACCGTGCTGTCGAACAACGACAAGCTCAACTTCGGCTTCATCGCCTGCAAGGAACTGGTGCCCGACATCGCGGAGCTGGCCGACGCCGTACCGGGCGTGGTCGCCGAATTGCTGTCGGCGGCACGGGCGTCCGCCTGATCGCCAGGCCCGCCCGCCCTGTTCGCCACCGCCGCCGGACAGGGCCGCTTCAGCCGAACACCCTCTGGCTGGGTCAGATCTTCGCGGCGACCGCCGCGCAGGCTTCGAGCAACACCGGCACGAATCGGTCGGCCGCCGGCACGCAGGACGCGTGCCCGGCCCCGACCACGTGCGTGCTCGCCGCGGGAATCATGGTCGCCAGCTCCGCCTGCCGGCAGACCGGGATCGCCCGGTCACGCGTGGTGATCACCACGGCCGTCGGCATCGTCAAACTGGGCAACCACGCGGTCGCGTCGAAGCGACCTACCGCTGCCACCACCTGCGCGAGCGCCCAGCCGCTGGTGCTGCGGAATTCACCGAGCGCCCAACGATCGAGTCGTCCAGGGGGCCAGGTGATCTCCGGAAGTTCCGGCAGGCGGCCCGCGAGCTTCTCGGCGCGCCGGTAGGAGTACGGGCCGACCGTGGCGGCGATGACACCGAAGGATCGATGAAAAGCCTTCTCTCGCAGTGTTTCCTGAAACCGATAGGGAGTCGCGCAGAGAACGAGACCGCTCACCCGGTCCGGATGGCGATGTCCCGCCCCGGGATGTCCACCACGTAGGTCCGGCCGCGCCCCGCCAGCTCGACCAGACGGCCACCGGGCACCTCGGCGATGTCCGGCACCCGGAGTCGTCCGCCGAACCGCGCGACATGCCGGGGAGAGTACGTCATGGACACCTCCCGGGACGGAAATTAGAACGCGTTCCATACCAGCATGGCACAGCGGTGGCCAGCGTGGCCGGATCGCGCTACCGCGCAGCGGTCACGCCAGGACGCGCACTACCGTTTCCGCGACACAGACCGGCTCGTCGGAACCCGCGCACTCGACGATGACGGCGAGGGGCCACCTGCAGACCGACGGAACACCCTCGACACTCGCGATCCGCGCCCGGCGCACCCGCGGCAAATTCTCCGGCAGCGGACTCGATTACTGTCGCCGGATGCGCCGGGCACGCCACGCAATCTGTAACGTGTTTCAGACTGGTTTCGAGAGACGGAGGTACCGCGAATGGGTCGATTGACCGGCAAAGTGGCGTTGATCAGCGGCGCGGCGCGCGGCATGGGCGCTGCGCACGCCAGGGCGCTGGTCGCCGAGGACGCGCGCGTGGTGCTGGGCGACGTGCTCGACGACGAAGGCGCCGCGGTCGCCGAGGAACTGGGCGACAAAGCGGTCTACGTCCACCTCGACGTGCGCGAACCCGACGACTGGCGCAAAGCCGTCGCCGAGGCAGTAGGCCGGTTCGGATCGCTGAGCGTGCTGGTGAACAACGCGGGCATCGCGAACGGCAACCTGCTCGTCGCGTTCGAGCTGGCCGAGTGGCAGCGGATCATCGACATCAACCTGACCGGCACGTTCCTCGGCATGCAGGCCGCGACACCGGCCATGATCGAGGCGGGCGGCGGCTCGATCATCAACATCTCCTCCGTCGAGGGCATGCGCGGCAGCCCAGGCCTGCACGGCTACACGGCCACCAAGTTCGCCGTGCGGGGACTCACCAAGTCGACCGCACTCGAGTTGGCGCAGTACAAGATTCGGGTGAACTCGGTGCATCCCGGCCTGATCCGGACGCCGATGACCGAGAACATCCCCGCGGACTTCCTGCAGATCCCGCTGGGCCGCGCCGCCGAACCGGCCGAGGTCTCCGCGCTGGTGACGTTCCTGGCCAGCGACGAGTCGTCGTACTCGACCGGGGCGGAGTTCGTCATCGACGGCGGTCTGACCGTGGGGATTCCGCACAAGAGCTTCGACAGCTGAATTCGGGCGCCGGCGGCGAGCGGCGGAGCGAAACCGCGCTTCCGGTGCGGTGCGGCGAACTCGGCTTCTTCCGCTCGTCCCCTACAGTGACCAGGTCCGGGCACCGGTCGCAGGCGATCGGTATTCGGAGCATCCGACTTCAGCACCACCGTTCCGGAACGCATGCAGTGATGAAGGGGAGTCGACGAACGCCATGCTTCGATCAGGTATCGCCATCGCCGCGGCCGTGCTTTTCGCAATTGCCCCGTCGGCTGCCGCCGAGCCGATCTATCCGGCACCGGATCCTGATCCGTTCTATGCCGCACCGGCGGACCTGCACCGCGCCGCGCCCGGCGAGGTCCTCGCCGTCCGGCCGATGCCGGGACTGCTCGTGTTCCCCGGCGCGACGGTGACGATGATCAAGTTCCGCTCCAGCAACTCCGCGGGCAGGCCGATCGCGGCCACCACCACGGTGCTGACACCGCCGAATCACGTTCCAGGCGGGCCGCTGCTGTCCTATCAGCACATCATCAACGGCCTCGGAACCCAGTGCGCGGTGTCCCGCGTGCTCTACACCAACGACCCCAACCTGATGGTGCGCGAAGCGCCCGCGCTGAACGCCGTGCTGCTGCGCGGCTGGTCGGTGGCTCTCCCCGACCACCTGGGCCCGACCAGTGCCTATGGTGCGGCGAAACTCGGCGGCATGATCACCCTCGACGGCATCCGCGCCGCGCGCCGGGTCGCGGAATTGGGGCTGGCCGACAGTCCGGTCGCCATGCTCGGCTATTCCGGCGGCGGCATGGCGACCAGTTGGGCGGCCGCGCTCGCGCCGACCTACGCGCCGGGACTGCCTCTCGTCGGCGCCGCCGCCGGCGGGGTGCCGATGAACCTCGTCAAGATGATCCATGGCCTCGGATACACGCGGCATGCGGCGTTCGGTCTCGCCTTCGCGGCGGCGATCGGCCTGGAACGGGAGTATCCGGACCAATTGCCGATCAGCGATCACCTGAACTCGTTCGGCATGGCGGTCCGGGATCGCATAGCCAACAGTTGCACCAACGACATCCTGCTGGCGGGCGCTGGTCGCAGCGTCATGGACGTGGCTACCTCGGTATCGCTGGCCAAGGACGACTCCGCGCTCGCCGTGCTCGAGCGGAACAGCCTGGAACTTTACGACGGCATCCCCACCACGCCGATCTTCCAATGGCGCGCAGTAGAGGACGGACTGGTCCCGGTGGCGTCGGTCGACAACACGATTCGACGGTATTGCTCGGCGGGAGTCCGGCTCCAGTACGAGATGCTGCCCAGCCCAGATCACTTGTCCACCGCGATATTGGGGGTGCCGTCGGCACTCGGCTGGCTCGATGACCGCTTCCGCGGTGTGCCCGCGCCGAGCAATTGCTGATCATACGAAACCGCGGGAAGCGGTTCCGCGCTATGGATTTCATGACGGCCCGGTGGCAGCAGATCGCCACCACCGGGAACGGGCCGTTCCGCCCTACCGCCGCATCGGATCTCGCAGCGGACGCTAGGCGTCTTTACCGCTCTGGAACGCGCCCTGCCGCGCCTCGTCGACATCGGCTTCGGCACGGGCCTTTTCGGCCTCGGCTTCCTTGCGCGCCGCATCCCGCTGGGAATCGGCCTTGTCCTGCTGCGCTCGACCCTCTTTCTTCAGGTCCGCGTCGCCGGTGACGACGCCCGCAGCTTCCTTCGTCTTGCCCTTGATGTCCTCGACGACACCTTCGACAGCTTCCCGAGGTCCGCTCTGATGCTCCGGCATCACATACCTCCCATTCACTTATCTGCTGACACCGGCCGCATACCCGCGCCCGTCCCCCTCAATCACCGTGTGACCGCCGCCACCACGGTGCGCCCACGCAGTTCGGTTGGCGAGTTCCCGTTGCACCATGGCATTAATGCCACTGGGAGTCCATAAGGAGGCCGGATAGCTTTCGACAATGAGTTACCTCGCGCCGGTACTGATCGGCATCCTGTACGCGCTGGTGATGTCGGCGATCCGCGAACCGCACCGGCGGCGTTTCAACGCCATCATGGTGGCCGGTGCTGGTGCCGCCTACCTCAGCGGCGGCGGATTCGGCGGTTGGGAATTTCTGTTCACCGCCGTAGTCACCTACTGCGCCTACCGCGGACTGGAGTCCTGGACCTTCATCGGCATCGCCTGGCTCCTGCACACCACCTGGGACCTGCTGCACCATTTCAAAGGCAGCCCCATCATCCCCTTCGCCCACGACTCGTCCCTCGGCTGCGCGATCTGCGACCCGGTCATCGC
The DNA here is from genome assembly GCF_015477605.1 of Nocardia amamiensis. GTDB lineage: Bacteria > Actinomycetota > Actinomycetes > Mycobacteriales > Mycobacteriaceae > Nocardia > Nocardia amamiensis_A. Next base: position 30,443 of record NZ_JADLQX010000013.1, on the reverse strand, counting down.
CCTGTGGTGCTTCCGCGGCGGTCCATCGCTTTTCTCGTTCCGCGGCAATGCAGCAGTGCCTGAGCTCGAACAAGCTGAGCGCTGACAGACACTGGGCGTCAGCGGCCGCTGACCCGGCGGAGTTCCGCGACCGCCATGACGAAAGTATGACGCCGCGGCGTGGATGGTGTTGCTCGGAGATTCGGTCCGGCACGATCGGGGCATGCCCAGAGCTTCTTTCGTGATCAGTCGCTGCGACGCGCGGATGCAGTCGTGAGCGAGCGTCAGCGAGCGAACAATGGACACAGCGCGCAACGGCGCACGACGGAGCCGAGCGTCAGCGAGGCGCAGTCGTGAGCGAGCGTCAGCGAGCGAACAATGGACACAGCGCGCAACGGCGCACGACGGAGCCGAGCGTCAGCGAGGCGCAGTCACGACGGAGCCGAGCGTCAGCGAGGCGCAGTCGTGAGCCGCGTCCTGTTGACCGGCGCCGCCGGGTTCATCGGGTCCCATGTTCACCGCGCGCTGACCACCGCCGGCCACGAGGTCGTCGGTGTGGATCTGATGCTGCCCGCCGCCCACGGGCACGAGGCGCGGACTCCCGAGGACGTGCGGCGACTGGATGTCCGCGACGGTGATGCATTGGACGGGGTGCTCCGCGGTATCGACGTCGTGTGTCATCAAGCGGCGGTTGTCGGTGCGGGTGTGAGCGCGCAGGACGCGCCTGCCTACGCCAGTCACAACGATTACGGGACCGCCGTGCTGCTGGCCGCTATGGCTCGTGCCGGGTGCAGGCGGCTGGTGCTGGCGTCGTCCATGGTCGTGTACGGCGAAGGCCGCTATCACGCCGGACCTCGCGGCTCAGTCGATGTCGGCGTTCGGCGCGTCGACGACCTCGATAACGGCATATTCGAGCACCGCGATCCGGACACCGGCGAAATCCTGTCGTGGGTTCCGGTCGGCGAGGATTCCCCGTTGCGTCCGCGAAGCCTGTATGCGGCCAGCAAACTGGCCCAGGAGAACTTCGCGGCCGCGTGGGCATCGGCGACCGGATCCAGCGTGACCGCGCTGCGCTACCACAATGTCTACGGCGACGATATGCCGAAGGACACGCCCTATTCGGGGGTCGCGGCGATCTTTCGTTCGGCTTTGGAGGCCGGGCAGCCGCCGCAGGTGTTCGAAGACGGCAGGCAAGCACGGGATTTCGTGCACGTCACCGATATCGCCGCCGCGAACATCGCCGCGGTCGAACATCCGCTGGCCGGATACACGCCGTTGAACATCTCCTCTGGGCAGCCGATCACCATCGGCGAGGTCGCCGCGACGCTGGCCGCCGCGCGGGGCGGACCGCAGCCGGTGGTGACCGGACGTTATCGCTTCGGAGACGTGCGGCACATCGTCGCGAACCCGAACCGCGCCAGGCACGCCATAGGTTTCGCGGCACAGGTGGATCCGATCAGTGGCCTGACCGAGTTCGCATTCGCGCCGCTCCGGTCCACCGCCGGGGTCGGCGCGCCGACGGTGTAGTGCCTCAGTTGCCGGGGAGCGGCAACCGAACCTCGAACCGGCAACCTCGCTCTCGGTTCTGGGCGGTGATGTCCCCATGATGAGCCTCGACCAGTCCAGCCGCGATCGCCAGCCCCATGCCGCTGCCAATCGGCACTCCGCCCTCCGCCACCGGCGAACGAGCGGCCGTCCCTCGGTAAGCGACCTCGAAGATGCGGGGCAGATCCGCCGGATCGATTCCCGGGCCGCTGTCGTCGACCCGAGCCCATGCCCGCCCCTCGGAGATACCCGCCGAGATCGCGACCTCACCGCCTGGCGGCGTATGCGCGATGGCGTTGGAGACCAGATTCGTCAGCACCCGTCCGAGCGCCTGATCACTGGCGGTGACCACGATTCGATCGGCCGGCTGCTCGGCGCGCAACGCTACCTGCGCCCGCTCGGCGGTGGGGTGGTTGGCGGCCAGCACCTCATCGATCACCTCGCGCAGATCCACCGGCTCCAGCTCCAGCCGCAGCGCTCCCGCGTTGATCTTCGACATCTCGAACAGATCGTCCACCATCCGCGAGAGCCGATCGGTTTCGCAGCCGATTTGGTCGGCATAGCGAGTCACATCGGCCTCGCCGGTCACGACACCGTCCGACAGCGCTTCGGCCATTGCTCGGATACCGGCCAGCGGCGTCCGCAGATCGTGGCTGACCCAGGCAACGAGCTCACGGCGAGAACGCTCCGCGGCTCGCTCCTGCTCGCGGACTTCCTTCTCCCAGACGGTCTTTCGCGCCTGCTCACGCCCGAGCAGGACAGCGGCCGGAACCGTTACCGCCGCGACCACCGCCAAGACGAGGGCGTTTCGCTGGAATTCATGGGTGAACATCAGCCCGCTGACTCCGACTATGCCCGCCAGCGTCGCGAGCGTGGGAATCAAGACCAGTACCGCCATGCTCGTGGTCAGCGAGCGATTGCTGGTCGCGCGCAGAGCGATCGCACCGATCAGCACCACCGGTATCGAGCAGGCCAGCGCGTAGCCGACGATCTGCAGGCTGTCCTCAGGCATCGCTGCCTCCGTTCCCGGCTTCGCTGCGCGCCCAGGCATACCCGCGCCCCCACACCGTTTCGATGCGGTGCCGGTCGCCGAGCTTGCCGCGCAGCCGTTTGATGTGCACGGTGACCGTGGACAGGTCACCGAAATCCCAGCCCCAGACCCGGGCCAGGAGTTCCTCCCGGCTGAACACCTCGTGTGGATGCTGCAAAAGGAAGACCAGCAGGTCGAATTCCCGCGGCGTCAGTTCCACCGGCGACCCGTGCACAAGTGCCAGGCGATTGGCCGGACGCACTTCGACGGCTCCGTCCCGCAACACCGGATGGCTGTTGTCGCGCACCACCTGTGCGCGCCGCAGCACCGACGCGACACGCAGCGCGAGCTCGCGTGGACTGAACGGCTTGGTGACGTAGTCGTCGGCCCCCGCCTCCAGCCCGAGCACCCGGTCGTCCTCGTCTCCGAGCGCCGTCAACAGGATGACCGGCAGGTCCGGCTGCGGGCCCGACCTGATGGCCCGGCAGATTTCGATGCCGTCCGGAGCGGGCATCATGACGTCGAGCACCGCCAGTTGCACTGGATCGCCCGGATCGGCGAGCGCGGCCAAAGTCTCGGGACCGCCGGAGGTTTCCCGCACGGTCAGACCATCACGCTCGAGATAGCGCCGCACCACCTCCCGCACCACAGGGTCGTCGTCCGCGATGAGAATGCTCATGGATATCACCAATTGGTCAGGATCAGATGGGCCACCAGCAGGGTGCCGAGAGCCTGCACACCTAGCCAGGCTCGCGCCGTGAACCGGGGCAGAAAAGCCGTCGCGACCAGCAGCCACATATCGAACGGTAGCCAGATGCGCTCGGTCTCCGCTTTGCTCAGCCCGCTGATATCGGCGGCGAGAACGGCGCACAGTCCCGCGCCTACCAGCAACGACGCCGGTTCGAGTGCGCGCAGCCGCGTCCATGCCAGCGCACGCCGGGCAGCGGCGCACGTCGCCAAGCCGACCGCGCAGACGGTCGCGGCGAGATTACCCCACCACCAGTAGGCGTAGGACCGCTCGGCGGCGATGCCCTGGTAGTACCGCTCGACCACCAAGTGATAGCCGTCGAGCCACCAGAATCCGGCGAGGGTGAAGCCCGCCGCGACCGCGAGCGCACCCGCGGCGGCGAGTAGCAGCGGCTTGGCCGTGCGGCTCGAAAGCAATACAGCCGCAGCGGGTATGGCCATCAGCACAAGTCCGTAGCTGAGATAGATACCGAAGCCGAACAATACCCCTGCGCTCACACCCGCGACCGGACTGCCGCCTGGCCGGCAGGCGATCGCGAGCAACGCGACCGCCCACGCGGTGACGCCGGCGAACATCGCGTCCGCCGAGACCGCGATCCACAACGCCGCGGGCGCGAGCACCAGGAACGGCAACGCCGCCCGCGCCCGATGCTCGGCGCCCAGTGCCCGCAGCGCGACCGCGACGGCCACGACCGCACTGCAGCCGATGACCATGCAGACCAGCCCCGCCCAGGTACCACCGCCGAGACCGAGCCGGTCCAGCACCACGAAGAACAGCAGCGCACCCGGCGGATGCCCGGAAACATGCGTGGTCCATGAATCCGGCTGGAAGTCGAGAATGCGGCCGGAAAACGCACGCAGCATGACCGGGATGTCGGTAACGCCACCGACTTCGTGCAGGTATTCGTTCGGGTCGGTGAGTCGCCCCGCGAAGCCGCGTTGCCAGCCGTCGACCATGGCCAACGAGAATGCCCAGGCGACCGCGGCGCTCCCGGCCGTCACCAGCAGCCGCCGCCACGGCAGGCGCTGCGCCAGAGCCGGGCCCCAGGTGACCACGAGCGTCGCGACGGCAGCGGCCGGCACGGTGCCCCATCCGGCATGCGGCAACCAGTCGCCGAAAATCGGCGCCGTACCGGCATAGAGCTTCGCACGCCATTGTTCGCTGGCAATACGCGGGACCACGAACGCGGTGGCGACCAGTACTGCGGCGACACCGGCTCCAACTATGTCGCTCCGCGGCGGGGCAGGGAGTCTGCGCGCGGATTCGGCGAGGTCTTGCACGCGAATCACGATAGGTCAACAGTTTGGCCGTTACCCCTGTTCCATTGGCATTTTCGAAGGCCGTCACCGTTTCGTCACAGGTTTTTCGGCGCAATCGGCCACCCCGGCGGCTTAGCGTTTGAACTGTGACAGAAACCCATGCTGACCCGGACGGTGTGACCGCGGTGATCCCGTGCCGGGATGAAGCTGAAGCGTTGCCAGCGGTACTGGCGGCCATTCCCATCGGGTATCACGCGGTCGTGGTCGACAACGGCTCCACCGATGACACCGCGGCAGTGGCCCGAGTGCGGGGCGCGACCGTGGTACGTGAGGACCGACCCGGGTACGGCGCGGCCGTTCAGGCAGGCATCCGGGCGGCCCGCACCGAATTGGTCGCTGTGCTCGACGGCGACGGGTCGATGGATCCAGCCGAATTGCCGGGACTGGTCGCCTTGGTCCGTGACGGTGCTGATCTCGCCGTCGGCAGGCGCCGCCCCGTGCACGCGCGGGTCTGGCCATGGCACGCACGACTGGGGAATCGCGTCGTCGCTTCGCGGCTGCGTCGCAAATACGGCCTGCCCGTGCACGATATCGCCGCGATGCGGGTGGCCCGACGCCGAGCCATGCTGTCACTCGGCCCGCTGCACGACCGGTCCGGTTATCCGCTGGAACTTCTCGTGGCGGCCTCGCGGGCCGGATGGCGTGTTGTCGAGCGCGATATCACCTACGGTCCACGCGCAGGTGGCGTATCGAAGGTTTCCGGCTCGATGCTCGGAACATTACGCGCCACAGTGGATTTTCTGGCGGTGTTGCGATGACCTCCGCCACCACCCTGCTGGTGCTGGCGAAAGCCCCGATCGCCGGGTTCGCCAAGACCAGATTGACCCCACCGCTCACACCACGGGAAGCGGCTCTGGTCGCGGCGGCTTCGCTGCTCGACACGCTGGAATCGGTGCTGGCCAGCCAGGTGACCCACCGCGTCGTCGCGTTCACCGGGAACCTCGGTGCGGCCGAACACGGGACCGAAATAGCCCGAATGCTGCACCGATTCAGCGTGATCCCGCAGCGCGGCGCGAACTTCGGCGCGCGCCTGGCCAACGCGCACGCCGACGCCGCGTGTTTCGGTGCGCCGGTTCTCCAGATCGGCATGGACACCCCGCAGATCGGTCCCGACGTTCTCACCTGCGCCGCGACCGCGTTAGCCGCCGGTGAGGCCGCCGTACTCGGTCCCGCCGCGGACGGCGGCTGGTGGGCGCTCGGCCTGCCTTCGCCACAGCCGGCGCGCTTGCTCGCCGAGATTCCGATGTCCACCAATCGCACCGGCGAGCTGACCCGCGCTGCCCTGCTGTCCTGCGGATTACCGGTCCACAATCTGCCCCTGTTCAGCGACGTAGACAGCTTCGACGACGCCGTCCGGGTAGCCGCTCACTCCGGTGGGCGATTCGCCGACACCATCCACCGCATGAGTCGGGTATCACGATGAGGCTCGATATCTTTCGACGACCGGTCCACCCGGACGCACGGCAACCGGACTGCGCCCTCGGTCTCTTCGACCAGGCGATGACCGGTGCGGAATGTTGGATGCGCACGGCGGATGGAGCCCGTCATCGGCTGCCCACCCGCCGCTGGCTAGGACGTCCGAATACCGCCGACCGCCGCGCGGACGCAGCGGTGACCCACTGCTGCGACGGACCGACTCTGGATTTGGGCTGCGGACCGGGCCGTCTCGTCGCGGCCTTGCTGCGACGAGGTGTGCTGGCTCTCGGTGTCGACATTTCCCCGATGGCGGTGGCGGTCACGCGCTTCCGCGGCGCCCCCGCTTTGCGCCGAGATCTGTTCGAGCACTTGCCCGGTACCGGACGCTGGTCGTACGCGATTCTCGCGGACGGCAATATCGGGATCGGCGGCGACCCGCGACGACTGCTGGCTCGCTCGGCGGAACTGCTCTCCGGCGGCGGCGTGGCGATCGTCGAATTCGATCCACCTCGTACCGGTGTCGACCTCCGGCCGGTTCGCCTGGAAACCCGGACGCGAGTGGGCGCCTGGATGCCGTGGGCCCGTGTCGGTATCGACCATGCGCACGAGTTGTCCGCCACCGCCGGATTTCAGGTCATCACGACAGCTACCGTGTCCGGCCGGCATTTCGCCTGGTTGCGCCGCCTTTCGGAGGCCGGGTGATGATAGTGCGCAAGCCCGCGCCGGAAGTGTCGAGCGCCCGCGGGCCGGAAGTGGCGAGCCGGGTGGGTCTCGCACTGGGCGCGGCCATCACGATCTGCTTCGTGACGGGCCTGCTCAGCCATTGGATCCAACATCCACCCGGCTGGTTCTGGTGGCCGGCCGACCCGGTCTGGCTGTACCGGGTGACCCAAGGCGCCCACGTCATCTGCGGGGTCGCCGCGATACCGCTACTGCTGGTCAAACTCTGGGCGGTGTACCCGAAGCTGTTCCAGCGCCCGGTGATCGGATCGCCGCTACGGATACTGGAACGTGGATCCATCGCCCTGCTGGTCGGGGCGACGATATTCGAGCTGTCCACCGGATTGTTCAATATCGCGCAGTACTATCCGTGGAAATTCTTCTTCCCCACCGCCCACTATGCCATGGCGTATATCGTGCTCGGCGCGCTCGTGGTGCACCTTGCGGTGAAACTGCCGGTCATTCGGGAAGCGCTGAGCCGCCCACTCGATGAAGCGGAGCCGGACCAGGAACCGGTAGACCACAGACATGTTTCGCGGCGTGGGGTGCTGAAGGCTGCCTGGTTGGCAGCGGGCGTGGCCGCCGTAGCCGTTGCCGGACAGACGGTGCCATTCCTGCGCTGGGTATCCCTGCTGGCACCACGCAGCGGGGAGGGACCCCAGGGTGTACCCGTCAACCGATCGGCCGCCGCGGCCGGGACCAGCACAGCGGCGCTCGATCCCGGCTACCGGTTGACGGTGTCGATCGGCGGACGCAGTCAGCACTTCACGCGAGCCGAATTGCTCGCACTGCCACAGACCTCCGCCCGGCTTCCGATCGCCTGTGTCGAAGGCTGGAGCGCATCAGCCGAATGGTCGGGCGTCCGGATGCGGGACCTGCTGGCCGCGGTCGGGTCCTACCAAGGCGGAGATATCCGGCTGCGGTCCCTGGAAGTCGGTGGCATCTACAACAGCTCCGTTCTTCCGCAACGCCATGCCCTCGACCGGAACACCCTGGTCGCCCTCGAAATCAACGGTGAAACTCTCGACCTCGATCACGGCTACCCGTGCCGATTGATCGCCCCGAACCGGCCCGGCGTGTTGCAGACGAAGTGGTTGTCCACGATCGAGGTGCTGTCGTGATCATCGTACGAACCCTGCTGGCTGTGGCCGGTGTATCGCTCCTGTACTACGCGATCACCCTGCTGCTCGATGTCGCCACCGACGACCTGCTGTCGATCGCGCTGTGGTTCGCGGCCGGGATCCTGCTGCACGACGCGGTTTTCGCACCCCTGAGCGCGATAGTCGGCCTGGGCGCCCGGCGGATCCTGCCACGGTCCCGGTGGGCGGCCGCCGCCTGCGGCGCCGTATGCACCGTCGCCTTGGTTCTCATCGCCGTGCCCGTGCTCGGCCGCGGTAACGCGGTACCGGGCAATCCGACCGTTCTCGACCGAAACTACCCCGTCGGCCTCGCGATACTTCTGACCGTCATCTGGCTGCTGGTCCTGGCCGCCACCGCACAGCAGCGACGGAAATCCACCACTAACCCGTCCAGGAGGCAATCATGACCGGCTTCGGCGACCTGCGTGCCCTGTTCATCAATTGCACACTCAAGCGCTCACCGGAACGAAGCAATACCCAGGGACTGATCGACCTCAGCGCGCACATCATGGAAAAGAACGGCGTGCAGGTCTCCCATATCCGCGCCGTCGACCACGACATCGCCCCCGGCGTCTGGCCGGATATGACCGAGCACGGCTGGGCCACCGACGAGTGGCCCGCCCTGCAACGCCAGGTCATGGATGCCGACATCCTCGTACTGGCGGGACCGATATGGTTGGGCGACAACAGTTCGGTCACCAAGAAGGTCATCGAGCGGCTCTACGGCAATTCGTCCATCCTCAACGAACGCGGCCAATACGCCTACTACGGACGGGTCGGCGGTTGCATCATCACCGGCAACGAGGACGGCGTGAAGCACTGCGCGATGAACATCCTCTACAGCCTCCAGCACCTCGGTTACACCATTCCGCCACAGGCCGACGCGGGCTGGATCGGTGAGGCGGGACCGGGACCGTCCTACCTGGATCCCGGTTCCGGTGGGCCGGAGAACGATTTCACCAACCGCAACACCACATTCATGACCTGGAACCTGCTGCACCTGGCCCGAATGCTCAGAGACAACAACGGAATACCAGCACACGGCAACCAGCGTTCCGAATGGGACGCAGGCTGCCGCTTCGACTTCGAGAATCCCGAACACCGGTAGCAGTCGCATCGCTCGGCGTACCGGAGCGTGATCGCGTTCGATGAGGAACGCCCGGGCCACAGGTAGCGCCTCGAAAGCGAAGGGATCACCACTTCGGCGCGCCGGGTCAGGGCGGAGGTGCGCGCTCGGGGCCGGCGGAGTGCGGCGATACCGCTGCGGATCGCCGCTGAAGCCGAATGTTCGCCGAACTACCGCGCCTTTCCGTCCGTGATCAGTCGCTCGGCTCCCTCGCCCGTGAGGCGTTCTTGCCCGGCACGGCGACCGGTGAGCAGCAGGAGCAGCGACGCGACCGGACCTTCGACAGCAAGTCCGGCACCGGTGTCCCACCCGGCATCGGTTGCCACGAGGTGATATCCGGCGAACTTCTCGCGGGATCGAAACGTATCGGTTGTCCAGACTCGCTCGAGAGCCGCTCGGGCCGCGTCGATAGGCATTTCCCGGGTGATGCCAAGTGGCACCGCGATGTCCTGCCCGTGCACCAGCAGATCCATCAGCCGATCGGCAGCATTGGTGCCGATCGGCGTCGACCGCACGCCGATACTGTCGCGCAACGCGGCGAGCAACTGCGATGTCGTCGTACGGTCGGCGAGACGGATGGCGGTGTCCCGGATCGCACGGTCCAAGCTGCCGCGGGCGCGGATCACATTGACCAGAATCCAGCCGAGGCTGGGACGTGCGGACAGCACTATGTGGGCGATGACATCACGCACCCGCCAGCCCTCGCACAGCGAGCCGTGGTTCCAGTCGGCTTCGGAGAAAGTCTCCAGTAGTTCGACCAGGCTTGCCCGTTCGGCGGCGACCGCCCGCCACATCTCGTCGGTCGTCATCGGTGTGCTACGGGTCATTTCGCGTTGCTCCATCTCTCCTGGGGTGTTCCAGTACGGTAGGAACTCCACCGGGGTGGAGGTTCCAGCGATAGTGACCGACAACACACAAAACACCGGCTCGGTGAGCATCGGGGAGCTGTCCCGACTGACCGGCGTGCCGGTCCGCACCATCCGCTTCTATTGCGACCAAGGGCTTCTGGAGTCCCACCGCACATCCGGCGGGCACCGGACCTTCGATCCGGTCACCGCCGTCGATCGGCTCTTGCTGGTGCGCCGATTGCGTGCGCTCGGTGTGTCCTTGACCGCCATAGTGGATGTCCTCGCCGGAACTGTTTCCCTCGCCGACGCGGTCGCCGCCGAACGTCGCGAGCTCGACGCCGAACTGGCCGTGCTGACGTGGCGGCGAGCCTCGCTGCGGGCCGTCGAAGACGCCTCCCCAGCCGAGCGGGCCGCTCGCTTGGAATTGCTGGCCGCGGTCCAGGACCGGCACCGCACACATGACGCGATCGTGGCCTTCTGGCGACGCGTACTCACGCCCATCCCCCCGGACGTGCTCGACGATTTCGTCGCTATGAACGTGCCCGGCCTACCGCACGACCCGGCGCCGCACCACATCGCGGCCTACGCCGAACTCGCCGCTCTCGTCACCGATCCCGCACTCCACGCCATCACCGCACACCAGCTCTGGCGGTCGGACCGGACCGCGATCCGCCACAAACGTGAACTCCTGACCGGAGTCGCTCGGGCATGCCAGTCCGCCATGCACCGCCTGATCACCCAGCAGCGACCCGGGCCCGGGCCCGAACTGGACCAGTTCGTCGACGCACACGCCGCCGCCCGCGGCACCCGCGACACGCCGCAGTTCCGCCACGAGCTCCTGATCGGTGCAACCGACACAGACCCCCGCATCCACCGATACTGGCGCCTCACCGACGAGGTCACCGGTGTGCCCACGCTAGGCGCCGCTCACCACTGGCTCTACGACGCGCTCACCCGATCCGTCGATCCGGCAGCCGCGCCCACGATCGCGAACCCGAGGTAGCCAACCGGATCACCTGGTCAGCTGACGGCCGCGATCGCTCCGGGGCGGGCCGATCCATGCGACGAAGCCCCTGGCTTTCGATGCGGCCAGGGGCTTCGTCGTACCGAATCCCGTTCAGCCCTTGACCAGTTCGGGGGTCGTGGCCTCGGACCCCTCGCCTGCTTCCGGAGTGACGGATCGGCCCGGCAACAGCACTGCCATCACGATCACGATCAGCGCCAAGGCAGCGGAGACCAGGAAGGCCAGGCGCATGCCGTCGAGGGTGGCGGTGACGATGTCGTTGCCCTCGGCGACGAGCGTGGTGCTGCGGGCCGACATCACCGTTACCACCAGGGCGGTGCCGAACGCCGCGGCCACCTGCTGCAGGGTGCCGAGCATGGAACTGCCGTGCGAGTACAGCTGGTGCGGCAGCGCACCGAGGCCGAGGGTGAAGACCGGGGTGAAGGCCGCGGCCAGCGAAACCATCAGCAGAATGTGCAGGATCAGCATCTGCCAGTACGGCATGGTCATCGAGATCTGGGTGAACCCGGCCAGCGACGCGGCGATCCCGATCGAGCCGGGAATCACCAGCAAGCGTCCACCGAATCGGTCGAACAGGCGCCCGACGGTCGGTCCGAGCAGACCCATCGCCAGCCCGCCCGGCATCACCAGCAAACCGGTGGCCAACGGGCTCAGGCCACGCAGGTTCTGCAGGTACAACGGCAGCAGGATCATCGACCCGAGCATCGCCATGAACGCCACCGACATCAGGATCAGCGCCTTGGTGTAGGTGCCGGACCGCAGGACCCGCAGGTCGAGCAGCGGAGCGCCGGTGCGCTGCAGGCGCAACTGCCGGAACACGAACGCGGCGATCAGGGCCGAGCCCGCGGCGACGATCAGCGCCGGGCTCGCGAGATTACCGCTCTCGAACCGGCTGAGCCCGAACACCAGCCCGCCGAAGCCGAGCGCGGCCAGTGCCACGCTGGCCACATCGATCTGCCCGGCCTGCGGTTCACCGACGTTCTCCAGCCGGCGCAGGCCCAGCCAGGTGATCACCCCCGCGATCGGCAGCACCAGCAGGAAAAGCCAACGCCACGAGGCGATCTGCAGCACCGCTCCGGAGATCACCGGACCCATCGCGGGGGCCACCGAGATGGCCAGGGTGACATTGCCCATCACCCTGCCGCGGTCCTGCTCGGGCACGACGGTCATCAAGGTGGTCATCAGCAGCGGCATCATCACCGCGGTGCCACCGGCCTGGATGATGCGTCCGAGCAGCAGCACCGCGAACGACGGCGCGACGGCCGACAGCGCGGTTCCGGCCAGGAAGACACCCATCGCCGCGGCGTAGGCATGCCTGGTCGACACCCGCTGCAGGAACCAGCCGGTGGTCGGGATGACCGCCGCCATCGTCAGCATGAACGCGGTGGACACCCATTGCGCCAACCGGTCGGTGATCGCGAGGTCCTCCATCAGCCGCGGGATCGCGTTGATCATGATGGTCTCGTTCAGGATCACCACGAATGTCGCGAGGACCAGCACTCTGATGACGGTCGGTGTCCGCCCTCCCGAGGCGGGAGCGGATGGTTGGGCGGACATCGGATACCTCCGGAACATGGACAGGGTCAGGAAATATGTGGCCCGTTGCCGAGTCACCGGATCGCGTCCCGGCGCCACAGTCGTTGAGACGGGATCGGCTGCTCGAACTCATCGGGCGCGCGCCAGTATTCCGGTCGGCACCGACACAAACCAGCAGATTTTCCACCAACTCGCCGCGCACCCTACGTGAAGTTGCTGGTCAGCAAGTTTCCCAGGATCCGCCGATACCGGATCGTGAGCCTCGTCACCCATCTCCCGACGCCATCTCCGCCGGACGGCATCTCCAGCGCGACCACGATCATCGACACCGGAACGGCTGTATCGCGGCTACTTCGCGGCCAGGCCACGTAGCGCGAGTTCTACATGGTGCCCGATCGCGCTCGGTTCCGATTCCGGGATCAGCTGCGCGATGCGGATGAGTCCGAGAAGTTGATAAGCGATGTCGCGAGCGGTCACATCAGCGGCGAGGGTGTGATCGGTGCGGGAGCGGCGAACCTCAGCCCACGTAGCGACGCGCGAGCGAACGGCGCTGGGATTCTTCCAACAGAACGAGGCCGGACTCCACGCGCGGCGGCAAGACTTTTCGTTCGCGCAGCACCCAGGGTAGTCCACGCAGTGTCTCGACGACAGCCGCGGCCGTTGTCCGGTCGGCCGGGGCCGACCTGAGCACCGCGGCCGTCCGCCGGGCGGCGCTTCGGGCCGGGCGGCGCAACCACAGCGTCCACAGGGTGTTCCGGATACCGAGTCGACGGCGATGGGTCGGATCGCGCGTGGTTGACGGCTCGTGATGGATCAGCATGTCCTCTACCCAGCACATCCACCAGCCATGCGCCGCGAGGTCGAGGGCCAGCAATTCCTCTTCGCCGCCGAACCACAATCGTCGGGAGAAACCGCCGACCCGCCGGAACGCGCTGACCCGGAAGGCGGACAGCGCTGCCATCACGCCGAGCAGAGCGGGACCCGGCAGCCAATCGGGCCCGGGAACCGGTGAATAGCGCAGTTCCGGCGTGATCGGATCCTCGCGCAGGTCCGGCGCGACCAGGCATCGTCCGGTCACCGAACCCAGGCCGGGGTACCGGTCGAGCAGATCGGCGGCGCGGGTCAAGGCGCCCGGCTGCCACCGGGTGTCGTCATCACAGAACGCCACATAAGGCGTGGCCACCCGCTCGACCGCGATGTTCCTGGCCACCGCACCCAGATTCTCCGGCGAGCGGATGAGCTCTACGGCGGGGAACGCCGCGGCGACCGCGTCGGCAGTGCCGTCCGTGGATCCGTTGTCGACGAGGATGACCGGCGCCGCGTCGGCAAGCGCGGTCATGTGCGCCAGCGTCTCCAGCAGTTGTTCGCGCCGGTCGCGGGTGATCATGACGACCGTCATTCGTTGCGGAGCCATCCGGTCACTTCCTTCCCTCGGCGAGTTCCAGCGTCCTGGCCAGGCGTTCTATCTCCGGCGGCAGGCGACGCCGCTGTGCCAATGCCCTCGGCAGGCGGCGAATGATCCCCCCGATCGCCAGCAACGTGCCAGGATCACGCACCGCACGACACAGCAGGCCGGCGGACTCGGCCGCGCACCGCCGCAGCGGCCGTCGCATCCAGGCGATCAACGCGTTGTTGCGCTGTTCGACCCGCGTGCGCCAGGCCTGCGGTGGTCGCCGCTTCGACGGGTGGTGGTGGGCGCGCACGTCCGCCACGTAACAGAGGTGCCAGCCAGAGGCCGCCAGGTCTAGTGACAGCAACCGTTCTTCGGCACCGAAATGCAGCAGCGGACTGAACCCGGCGGCCTGCAGGTACGCCTCCCTCCGGACGATCGCCGCACAGGCGAGGAAGCCGAGAACCGATGGACCCGGCAGGTCAGGCTGGTGCCCGAGCGGGCTGGTCGCCATCAGTTCGTTGACCGGGTCGTCACGGTGGTCGGCCCCGACGAGCGTGCGTCCCGCTACCAGGCCCAGCTGTGGATAGGCGTCCAGCACCCGCTCTGCTTCGGGGAGCGCGTCACCGGCCCACCATGAATCGTCATCGCTGAAAGCGACGTAGGGTGTCCGGGCGATCGCGACGCCGAGGTTGCGCGCAGCCGCGCCGAGATTGCGGGACAGGCGGACAACTCGCACATCAGGGAATTTCTCCGCCGCGCCGACGGTGTCGTCGACGGAAGCGTTGTCCAGCACCACAATCGCGGGACGCGGACGAAGCGCGCGTAACTCGGTCAAGGTACGGGCCAACTCGGAAGCGCGGTTGCGGGTGGCGATGACGACAGTCGTCTTCGCCAGGCTCCGAGTACTCACGCCGACCGGCCGATGAGCAGCTCGTCGAGCAGGTCCCGGGTCAAGGCGTCGGCCGCGGGGAACTCCCGTCGCCGCGCACGTTCGCGCCCCGCCGGGGACAGACACCAGCGCCACCAACGGTCGAACGCGCCGGGGTCGACGGTTTGCTCTGCGGAGACCAGCGCGGGCCAGTTCAGTGCCCCTGCCTGCGCGGTGACCTTCCCTCCGCCCGCGATGGGATCCACCGCGAGAACCGGGACACCGGCCCGCAGGCCAAGCACCAAGCCGTGCAGGCGAGTGGTGATCACCGCGTCGAGGCGGGAGAACACCGACGTGAGCTGGTCGGGTGTACGGCATTGGCGCCAGTCATCGGGGGCCAGCCGGGTATCGATCGGTAGTCGCGCGCAGTCGAGATCGCGGAGCCAGCGCATCAACGCCCGATGCACCGACCGATGACGACGGGCCGCGCCGTATTCGGCCTGACCGGGCGCGAATACGACGCCCACCACCGGAACGGGCACCGTGGACGCCGCGACGGCCATGTCCGGTCGCGCGGTGGACGGACCGTCGCGCGCCAAGACGCGGTGGAACCCGGTGACCGCCGCGTCGGCCGGATCGAGAACGGAAACCCCCACCGCGATGCGCCGGCAGTTCGCATACCGTCTGTGCAGGAAGCGCACCTGCTCCCCGCGGGCAGGTCCGCACACGAACACCAGGTGCGAATAGCGTCCCGGGTCGGCGTCGTCCAGATGCAACGCATCGGAACGGAAGCCGGGACTCCACGCCGTGTCATGGGGTATTTCGGCGGATGCGAGAGCGTCGCACACCCGGCTCATGCTCAAGACATCCCCGGCCGTCGCTTCCCCGTGCACAAAGCTGGGCCACCCGGTGACAAGTACCCGCATGTCCGGCGGATACCCGGTGCACCGCAAGTCAATCGGCCGCCACCGGACGCAGGTGCACGACCTTCGTCTGGGTCATCTCATCGAGCAATTCGGGTCCATAACCGAAGCCGGTTCCGCTGGCCCGCCGTGGGTGAGCCGCTCCGCCGGGCGCCCCACCGAATACCGCGTTGATCTTCACCGTGCCGACCGGCAATTCCCGCCAGGCGTGCTGGGCATTGGCCATCGATGGAGTGAGTACGGTCGCCGCGAGCCCGTAGTCGTCGTTCGCGGCCTCGGCGATGCCCTCTTCGAAGGTATCCACCACCCGTACCGGCGCGACCGGACCGAATGTCTCTTCCCGCATGATCCGCATATTCGGGTCGCAGCGCGCCAGCACGGTGGCCGGATAGTGCGCACCGGCCCCGTCCGGCACGACACCACCCGTCAGCAATTCGGCCCCGTGGTCCATCGCATCGCGTACGTGGGCGTGGACCTGATCGCGATGGCGCCGGTCGACCAACGGCGCCAACGTCCGGGACTCGGCTTCGGCGACCAGCGCCGCCAGAAAGGCCTCCGCGGCGTCCCGGTGCACGAAGATCCGTTCGACGGACACGCAGACCTGGCCGGAGTTCGCGAACGCGCCCAGCGCCGCCTGTCCGGCGGCCCACACGGGATCCACACCGGCGTCGACGACGAGGGCGTCATTGCCGCCGTTTTCCAGCAATGCCTTGGCGCCGGTCGCCGCAACGCTTTTCGCGATCGACCGTCCCGTGGCGGTGCTGCCGACGTGTGCGACGACGTCCACATCCCCGCGTGCGGCGAGCAGTGCGCCGATCCTCCCATCGCCTTGCATCGTCTGCAGAACACCCTCCGGCAGCCCACGGGCGAGCAGATCGCCCAGCAGACCGCCGGTATGCGGCGCGCGTTCGCTCGGCTTGTACACGACCGTGTTCCCGGTGGCCAGCGCCGCGCCGAGCAAACCGCAGGACACCGCGACGGGATCGTTCCAGGGCGTCAGCGCGACGACGACGCCGCGCGGCTCCCACACCATGAGGTCGAACGCTTCGAAAGCTCCCTGCAGGCTCTTTCCCCGGTGCACCGGTCCGAGCTCGGCGTATTGCTCCAATGTCGCGGCGCCGACCAACACCCCCTCCTTGCTTTCGGACCGCGGGCGTCCGGTTTCGACGTGGTTGAGCTCGGCGAGTTCATCGGCATGCTCGCGAAGCAAGGCGGCGCCCGCACGGAGCGCAGCGGCCCGCTCAGGCGCCGGGGTGCGCGCCCACATGGACTGAACCCGATTGGCCAGCTCTACTTTCGGATCGATGTCCGCGATACCGGTCATGGGCACCTTGCCGACAGTGGCACCGGTAGCGGGATCGAGGATCTCGATCGTCTCGGTCGCCTGTTCGATGGGAAGCGTGGCAGCGTTCGGTCCGCTCATATCGCGGGCGATTGCCTGCCGCCGACGGTTCAAACACGTTGGTCGCGACAGGCGCGGCGCTGCTGTGGGGCAAATGCCGGGCACGCGGCGATACCCGACGACGCCAGGTTTGATCGAGCGGCAAGAGGCAAGAGCTACCGACATGGCCGAACGGCTCGACGTGCTGCTGTGGCACGTGCACGGCTCCTGGACGACGTCGTTCGTCCAGGGACCGCACCGTTACCTGATCCCGGTGCTGGGCGGCGGCGGGCCGTGGGGCCGCGGGCGGTGCGGCCGCGACTGGCCGTCCGCCGAGGAGGTGCCCGCGGGTGCGTTGCGCGAAACCGAGCCGGACGTGGTCGTTCTCCAGCGCCCGGAGGAAATCGACCTCACCGAGCGCTGGCTCGGTCGTCGTCCTGGCGCCGACATTCCGGCCGTCTATGTCGAGCACAACGCTCCGCGTCCCAGTGCCGCGACCACCAGGCATCCCCTCGCGGATCGCGCCGCCATCCCGATCGTGCACGTAACCCATTTCAATGACCTGATGTGGGACAACGGAAGCGCGCCCACCCGCGTGGTGCCACACGGCATTGTGGATCCCGGCGCGCTGTACACCGGCGAGCTGCCGCACGGCGTAGCGCTGATCAACGAACCCATGCGGCGCGGAAGGATCACGGGAACTGATCTGTTGCCCGACTTCGCGATGGCGGGGCCTGTCGATGTGTACGGCATCGGAACGGACGGCTACACGGCCGCCAGACCGACCGGACACCCTATTCGCGGAATCGGCGACTTCGAACAGTCGGCATTGCATCCAGAAATGGCGCGCAGAAGGGTGTATCTGCACACCGCGCGGTGGACTTCGCTCGGACTGTCTCTCCTCGAAGCCATGCACCTTGCGATGCCCGTAGTGGCCCTCGCCACCACCGAGGCCGTGAACGCGGTGCCGCCGGAAGCCGGTGCCATCTCTACCGACGTCGCGTCGCTCACCGCGAAGTTCCATGAACTACTCCACGAACCCGACCTGGCGGTGCTCGCGGGCAAGGCGGGACGGCAGTTCGCGCTGGAGCATTACGGCCTCGACGACTTCCTGCGCCGATGGGATCGCATACTTGGGGAGGTCACCGCATGACGGCAGAACGCGCGTTGGTCACCGGCGGTTGCGGGTTCGTCGGATCGCATCTGTGTGAGCAGTTGCTCGACGCGGGCACAGCCGTGGTCGCGCTCGACAACTTCGCAACCTCCACACCGGACAATGTCACCCGGCTCCTGGACCGGCCCGAGTTCGACCTCATCCAGCACGACGTCACCGAGCCGTTGCCCGCGTGGGGCAGCTTCGACGTCGTCTTCCATCTCGCGTCGGCCGCATCGCCTCCGGACTACCTACGGCTGCCGATCGAGACGCTACGAGCCGGTTCACTCGGGACCGCCAACGCCCTCGACCTGGCCGAGCGGAATCGAGCTCGATTCGTGCTCGCGTCGACGAGCGAGGTATACGGCGACCCGGCTGTCCACCCGCAGCCCGAGAATTACTGGGGCCACGTCAATCCGATTGGTCCGCGCAGCGTCTACGACGAGGCGAAACGGTATGCCGAGGCTTTGACGATGGCGTTTCGCCGGGAACGAGGTGTGAATACCGGAATCGCCCGGATTTTCAACACCTACGGTCCGCGAATGCGTACCGACGACGGCCGAATGGTGCCCACATTCATCGCTCAGGCGCTGTCGGACGCACCACTCACCATCGCGGGAACCGGCGAGCAGACCCGCTCGCTGTGTTACGTCGACGACACGGTGCGCGGCCTGCTCGCCCTGGCGTCCAGCGACCATCCGGGACCGGTCAACATCGGCAATCCGCATGAGGTCTCCGTGCGGCGCCTCGCCGAGGAAATCCGAACGGTGACCGGCAGCCGGTCCACTGTGCGGTATGTCGACGGCGCGATCGATGATCCGAAGCGGCGCTGCCCGGACATCTCGCTGGCCAGGCGGGAACTGGGCTGGTGGCCATTGGTCGACCGGGCCGAAGGGCTGCGCCGCACGATCGACTGGTTCGCCGGGAGCGCGGCCGTGTCGGCGGAACAGTCGCTGCGCTGATCAGCACGTCGGTTTAGTGGTGCCCGCGGCGGGTAGCGCCCCCCTATACGTCAGCGGGCAGACCGAGAGGTCCCGCGTCTCGACAGAAAGGCGGCCCGTGCGCATTCTCGGAATCAACGCGATATTCCACGATCCTGCTGCTGCCCTGATCGTGGACGGCGAAATCGTCGCTGCCGCCGAGGAAGAGCGGTTCACCCGACGCAAGCACGGCAAGCGGCCGGTGCCGTTCTCCGCGTGGGAATTGCCCGAGCACGCGGCCGCATGGTGCCTGGACCGAGCGGGACTACGTCCCGATCAGCTCGACGCGGTGGGCTACTCCTACGACCCGAGGCTGGTCGATCATTCGCTCGGCGGTTTGGACCGGAAAAGCGAAGGGACCCGCACGGACTACGCATTCCGAGCGCCTGCTTTTCTCCAGGCCGCACTGCCCGGTCTCGATCCCACGATCGTGCGATTCGTACGACATCACCTGGCGCATGCCGCGTCCGCGGCGCTCGCGGCCCCGTTCGGTGACTCGGCGGTCCTGGTGGCCGATGGACGCGGCGAAAGCCATTCCTATCTCGCCGGAGAATACCGAGACGGCAAGTTCGTGGAATTGGCGTCCCAGCAGCTGCCGCACTCACTCGGGCTGATGTACGAGGACCTCACCGCACATCTCGGATTCGCCCGGTCGAGCGACGAATACAAGGTGATGGCCATCGCCTCCTATGGCATGCCCCGGTTCCTCGACCGGTTCCGGGAATTCGTGTATGCCACCGGTGACGGTGGCTTCCGCACCGAACCCGTGGACTGGGAACGCTTCGTACCCGCCGTTACCGGCGGTGAGCTCGGCCCGGACCATGCCGACCTCGCCGCGAGCGTTCAGCGACGGCTCGAAGAGGTGTTGTTGGAGTTGACTTCCTGGCTGCATCGGCAGACCGGACAGCGGAACCTCACGCTGGCCGGTGGCACCGCGCTGAACTGCGTGGCCAACACCCGGCTGCACGCCGAAGGCCCCTACGAACGGATCTGGGTGCAGCCTGCGGCGGGTGACGCGGGCACCGCGCTGGGTGCCGCGCTCCAATTGGCGGCCGAGTTGGGTGAGCGTGTCGCCCCGATGCGGGGCGCCGACCTCGGCCGCGAGTGGACCGACTCGGAGCTGGAAACCGTTCTCCGCACGGCGAAGCTGAGGTACATCAGGTCCGACGACATCGCGGCCGACGTGGCGCAAGCGCTCGCGGAGGACCGAGTCGTGGCCTGGTTCCAGGGCCGCGCCGAATTCGGCCCGCGCGCACTCGGGCATCGCTCGCTACTCGCGCATCCCGGCCGGTCGGAGAATCTCGAACGCCTCAACGATGTGAAGGGGCGAGAACAGTTCCGGCCGCTCGCACCGATGGTGCTCGCCGACCGGGCGTCCGAGATTTTCGGACGCGGACCGTTGCCGAGCCCGTACATGCTGTTCGTCCACGATGTCGCCCCGGCGTGGCGCGCACGGATCCCCGCCGTGACGCATGTGGACGGCACCGCGCGGGTGCAAACCGTCGATCCCGTGGCCAAGCCTGTCGTGGCAAGAATGTTGTCGGAGTTCGACCGGCGCACGGGTCTGCCCGTGGTGATCAACACGAGCCTGAACACCGCGGGCAGGCCGATGGTCGATTCGCCCCGCGACGCCCTCGAGTGCTTCGGTTCCGCCCCGATCGATCTGCTGGCCATCGGCCCATTCCTGGTTCGCCGCGGATGAACGGCCACCACACCGTGGACTACAGCATCGTGATCCCGACCACCGGCCGGGAAAGCCTTCGGTCGCTGCTCGAGTCGCTCGACACCGCGGCGGGTCCCAAGCCACGGGAGATCATCGTGGTAGACGATCGGCCCGGAGACGGGGAATTACCGCTGCCCGGCACGGTGCCTCCGGTGCGGGTCATCCGCTCAGGTGGCCGGGGACCCGCCGCAGCGAGGAACGCGGGCTGGCGGCAGGCCTCCGGCACGTGGATCGCTTTCCTGGACGACGATGTGCTCACCGCGCCGGACTGGCCTGCCCGCTTGGCCGACGACCTGCACGGTCTGGATGAGCAAACGGCGGCCTCCACGGCCCGTATCGAGGTTCCGCTGCCGAAGCATCGCCGGCCGACCGACGACGAACGAGGAACCGCACGACTGGCCACCGCGCGGTGGATCACAGCGGACATGGCTTACCGCCGGTCCGCGCTGGCCGCGGTCGGCGGCTTCGATGAGCGGTTTCCGAGGGCATTCCGCGAGGACGCCGATCTGGCGATGCGGGTCTGCCTCGCCGGGTACGTCATCGCGTCCGGCCAGCGGCTCACTCGCCACCCGGTCCGCGGATCGGGGCCCATGGCCAGTGTGCGAGCACAACGCGGGAACGCCGACAACGCGTTGCTGCGGCGGAAGTACGGCCGTCGGTGGCGTCAGCGCATCGGCGAAGGCCGCGGACTCCTCCCTCGCCACACGCTCACCACGGCTGCGGGGACGGTGGCCATGGCGCTCGGCGCCGTGGGCCGCAAACGCTCCGCCCTGGCGTTCGCGGCGATCTGGACGACGCTGACCGGCGAATTCGCGGCGCGCCGGATCGCGCCCGGGCCCCGCACGCCTGGCGAAATCGGCCGAATGGTGCTGAGCAGTGCGCTGATTCCACCGGCAGCGTGCTGGCACCGCCTGCGCGGCGAGCTGCGCCACCGGCACGCGACCGCGGCCGATGCGGGATCGCCGGCGATCACGGATCCGCCGTGACCGGCCGGGCGCTGGTGGCACACGTGGTGTGCGCATCGGAAGCGGGACCGTGGCCTTGACCCAATCCATTCTCGTGCTCCGCGCGCTCGGGCTCGGCGACCTGCTGACCAGCGTGCCCGCCCTGCGCGGGCTGAAGAACGCCTACCCGGACGAGCGTGTGGTACTCGCCGCGCCGGAAGCGCTCCGCGCTCTGGTCGACCTCATCGACGCGGTCGACGAACTGCTGCCGACCGCGGGACTGGGTGCGCTGCAATGGCAGGAGGCACCGCCGAGGCTGGCGGTCAACTTGCACGGCAGAGGCCCGGAAAGCATCCGTGATCTGCTGGCGGTACGGCCGGAGACACTGCTGACCCATCACCACCCGGCTTACCCTGAGGTGCCCGGCCTCGACTGGCGCGACGAGATGCACGAGGTGGATCGCTGGTGCCGATTGCTGGAGTACGGACGGATCGACGCCGATCGAACCGCGCTGCTGCTACCCGCGCCACCGCAGTCCGCCCCTGAGTCGAACGTGGTCGTGCTTCATCCCGGAGCGGCCTATCCCGCACGGCGCTGGCCATCCGAACGTTTCGCTCGAGTGGCACGGGAACTCAGCGCCAACGGCCACCGGGTGGTCATCACCGGTGCGCGCGGCGAAATGCCGTTGGCGAACGCGGTCGCCGAGAGAGCGGGCCTGCCGCCCTCAGCGGTGTACGCGGGACGCACCGACCTGACCGAACTCGCCGCGCTGGTGGCCGAAGCGGCGCTGGTCGTGTGCGGCGATACCGGCGTTGGGCATCTCGCCACCGCCTTCGGCACATCGTCGATATTGCTGTTCGGCCCCACGCCTCCACACCGGTGGGGGCCGCCCGCTGCCGCGAAACACCACGTAACGCTGTGGGCAGGGCAGGTCGGCGATCCACATAGCGCCTATCCCGATCCCGGGCTGCTCCTGCTGCATCCAGAACATGTGCTGAGGGTCGCGACCGGGTTGCTCGCGGAGAAGGTGCGCCATGGGTAGTCGCGTCGGCGTGGTAGGTGCCGGGTATGTAGGGCTTACCAGCGCCGCTTGCCTGGCCCACCTAGGACATCATGTGGTCTGTGTCGACAATGACGAGTCCAAGGTAGCGGCCCTTCGCGCGGGTACGGTCGCGATCGTCGAGCCCGGCCTGCCGCAACTGGTTCGAGAAGGGCTCGCGGAGAACCGACTCGTCTTCACGGGGGACCCGAGAGCGCTGCACGAATGCGAAGTGGTCCTGTTGTGCCTCCCGACGCCCATGGGCACCGCTGGCACGGCCGACCTGGGCGTGCTCGAAGACGCGCTGCGGACGTTGGCCACTGTCCTGCCGCCGGATTGCGTGCTCGTCACCAAATCCACCGTTCCGGTGGGGACGGCGGCGCGGATCGCCGCACTGTCCGGGCGCGCGAACACGGCGGTCATCAGCAACCCGGAATTTCTCCGGGAGGGCCACGCGGTGCACGACTTCCTGCACCCCGACCGCGTCCTTGTGGGCGCGGCGGAGCAGGATCGGGAATCGGCCGACCGTGTCGCGGCGCTGTACGCCGCAACAGGCGCGCCGGTCCTCCGATTGGACTCGGCCAGCGCGGAACTCGCCAAGTACGCCAGCAACGCGTTTCTCGCGGTCAAGCTCTCGTTCGTGAACACGCTGGCCGAACTGTGCGAACGGGTCGGCGCCGATATCACGAAGGTCACCACCGCGATGGGAATGGACGACCGGATCGGTCCGGCTTTCCTCGCACCCGGCCCCGGCTGGGGCGGTTCGTGTCTGCCCAAGGACACGCGCGCGCTCTTGCGGGCCGCGGAGGAATCAGGGGTGGACTTCGCTATCGTCCGTGATGCCCTGCGAGCCAACGACCATCAGCACGCGATGGTGATGCGCAAGATCCGCCGCGCGGTCACCGGTGCGGTCGACGGCTCGCTGTCGGGCACGCGGATCGGCGTGCTCGGCCTCACGTTCAAGGCCGGGACGGGGGACCTGCGCGACTCCCCCGCCGTCGCGGTCGCGCGGCAGCTTTCCCATCATGACGCCACCGTCACCGCTTACGACCCGTGTGTCCCGGAGTCCGGCGCTCCCGGCCTCGACGGCATCCGGGTGGTAGATGACCCTTACCTGGTGGCGCGGGACGCCGGCGCGATCGTGATCCTCACCGAATGGCCCGAGTTCCGTGCGCTCGACTGGGCGCGACTCGCGACCGATGTCGACCGGGCCGTCATCGTGGACACCCGGAACCTGCTCGACGAGCACCTGCTGAGCGGCACCGGCTTCAGCTTGCTGGGCACCGGCACCGCTTGGTCGTTCGGCGGCGGACCAGCCTGAACAGAGCATCAGTGGCAGCGGTCTGCGATGCCTCAGCGCACGTACACGGCTCAGTGCCGGTTATTCCGCCGAGCCGGAAATACGCAGGCCGTATTGGATAATATTCCACAGCGACTTCTGGCGCATAGCGCGATATCTATCCCTTTCCGTCGCAAGCCCGGAGTATTTGGCGACCAGCGACAGCCCGAAACGCCCAGGCCTTCCGTTGATCTCAATGATCCAGCATCTGCCACTGTCATCCACTATTTGATCCACACCGGCCTCGAACAGGCGATTGTCCGAACTGGCGGTACGAACCGCCTCCACCGCGGCGACCGCATTGTTTTCGATAGTGTCGATTGTTTTCGCGTCCAGCGCCGGGTGAACCTCCCGAGGCGAGCGCGCCCGTGCACCTCTGGAAAGATTCGCAACCGATCGCGCCGGCGAATCCTTGACGTAGGAGGCGACGGCGTTGTAACCATTTCCCTCGAATTGAACCAGCGTTCTCACTTCGAAGCCACTTGCCGGTCGTACGTTTTGTTGCACGATATGATTCGGAAACAGTGTGGGCAGATCTTCGATAGCGTAGCACTCATCACCGGCCATGAGCTGGTTTCCTTCGCGCTCGACAAATTGAATCCCCTCCCCCTGCATGCCCGATCGCGGTTTCAACACCAAGCTGTCTCCGAAATCCACCAGACGGTCGAGCCGGCCATTGATCTCCGAGGTGAACATGGACATAGGCACCGGAATCCCACTGGAATCGAACAGCAGGCTGCAATAATACTTGTCCTGCATCGCCTCTACCGAGGCAATCCCATTGAATAATATTGCGGAACCGAGTACACCCGCATATTGCCCGACCTGCCGGTTCATAGCGTCCGACGAAATCGCTCGATTGTAATACGCGCGACCGACGGAACGAGCGGTGAACTCACTGTTGGCAGCATAGACATCCAACGTCGTATCGAACGCCCTCAGGCTACTGACATCACCGATACCGAGACGGTACCCACTCTCAGTTGCCATCTTTTCCAAATCAGCAAAGAAGTTGGTCTGCTTTCCAAACGGCCTGCCGGAACCGGCCAACTCCGTCAGGACAATGAGATCGAACATCTGCACCCGTTTCAGTCCGCCTTTCTGACGATGAAGTCGAATTCTCTGAGGTCAGCTTCCCGAGGCGTGTCGCCCGAACCGAATCGCTCCCTCAGCATACTGGAGGAGATGAATATAGAATTGAGGGAGTCGTCATGTTCGATCGCAACACGCATGTCTTGGGCATCGATTGGAAGGGCAGCTTCGAGACGCCGGCCTCTGGCGGACCCCCGTCGGTCGGTCCAGGACGACCGATGCGGTCCCGCCACCAGGTGGATGTCCGGATCATGCAGGCGCCCCGAATGTTTCGCGGACTCGGCCGGATCTGGCAGAGCACGCCGGTGTGCGCGTTCGTCAACCAGGTGCATCGATCACAACCTCGGCTACCACGCCTCTAGTCGCGGCTACAGTCGTTGACGCGCAACGACTTCCGCGTCCTCCACCAGCCAGTCGCCGAGGGTCGGCCCGAGCGTCCATGTGGGCGTTTGCATTCGAGCGCGGGGCGCGAAATACTGAGCAGTTCGAACCGATGCGCCGAGGCGTAATGGAAGGTGTGCAATGATACCATCGACACAAACTCGATTGAAACAGCACGGATTGGAAGTGGAATTCCTACCCGAAATAGAGGATGTTTTTCCTATCCAATTCCGCGATCCCACAGAGTTGGCCCGGCGAGCACTTGCCCTGCATGCACTGCTCGGCGTCATATACCACCCGAATCCAAGAGCAGTCTCGGAATGGATGCGGGCGGAGCATTTTCTGCCCGAATTGACCGAGCGGTAAAAGAGGGTATTCTCACTGACCGAGTTACCCGAAGAAGAGATGCTGTGGAAGCAAGCAGCGATGCAATCGAATCTACTGACCTGGCGAGCGGAGTCCCTGTACGTCCTGCTATGGGCTTCAGGAGAAATTTCGAGCCTGCTCGAACCCGATGAACGAATGGACGGTGCACTGGTCATCGACCATTTGCCGACATTGGGCGAACCATTGCAACCATTCATCCGACAAGCCGGATTGCGCCCCACGCAGGAGATACTCGCGGAACTGCACTACTACTTCTTTCTCAATCATTTTTCGCAGGATATCTATGAGCAATGTGGAGAAAGCATCGGCGGCTTGGATCCCATGGTGGTAGCTGAACGATGCCATGCGTTGCATTGGATTGCATGTGCCGACCAGTCGGAATGGGATGCCGGCGAAGAATAGAAGATGCAACGTACTTTCGGATGCTCAGTCCCTACCCGAGTAGGAGATTCGAATGGTGACGATCATCGGCGGAGGCATCGCCGGGACCATCCTCGGCGGCGCCCTCGCCCGCAGAGGTGAACAGGTCACTCTGTACGAGCAGCAACCGCGCAACGCCGCCGGCGGAGCGTTCCTGTTCATCGACGAGCGCGGCCACTCGGTATTACACGACCTCGGCGTCGACGACGACGCGGTGAACCAGGCCTCTTACCCGGTCAGCGCCCTCGAATACGTCGGCAGCAACGGCCGCCGCGCCGCGATGAGCCGCGGTCACCGGTTCTGGCTGCGCAGCTCGCTGGTAAAGGTGCTCAACGACTTCGTCGGCACCTCGGGCGCCGATCTCCGGTACGACTGCGGCATCACCGACGTGACCGTCGACGAGCCCGGACGATGCCGGATCCAGCACAGCGACGGCTCATCGAGCACCACCGGCGACATCGTGATCGCCGCCGACGGCATCGACTCCGTCGTCCGGGCCCGCCTCGAACCCGAGCGCACCCCGGTCTACGCCGGAGACGTCGTGCTGTACGGGATGACCTCCACCCCAACAGAACTGGACACCGAACCCCAGACACTGCACTTCTTCGCCGAGCTCGACGCCACCGGCGCAGCCGCCAGCACGTTCGGCCACATCTGGCGGCCCGGACACACCGCCCACTGGTTCATCCGGATAGCCCGCGCTCCTCTGGACGGCGCAGACGACTCCGGCGTGCGACCCACCAGCGAGTGGACCGACACGGTCCTTCAGACCACGCCGTCGATCAACGATCTGGTCGGCACCCTGCTCGACAAGACCGACTCCGTCCACGTCAGCAACGCGCGCAACGTGCCCCTCGACGCCGCTGCCGAGCCGACGCTGCCGGTCCTGCTCATCGGCGACGCCGACCACGCGATCACTCCCGCGGCCGGCGTCGGCGCGCGCGACGCACTCGAAGACGCACACGCCGTCTACCGCGCGCTCACCACCGGCAGTTGTCCCGCTGAGGCAATGGCCCTGCGCCGCACCAAAATCATCGACGACCGGCAACGCGCCGTCCGCGGTCGCGCCAGCGTTTCCCGGTAGCTCGACGAGAGGAGTTCACCCTGGCATCGAAGCCGCTGGCCGCGGCGCCTGATCGGAACTGTCGTCGAGCCGAAGGTGTCACCATAGGTGGTCGGCGGTCCATATCCGGAGAGTGTTGTCACCTAGTGCGGCGGCGAGGAAGGTGCTGTCGGGGCTGAAAGCAACGTCGATGACACTTCTCGAACGACCGGCCAGGGGCTTGCCGAATGGTTGTCCGGTGTGCGGATCCCACAAGCGAACAGTTCCGTCGAAGCTCGCCGATGCCAGCAACGTGCCAACCACCTCGGCGCGAACCTCGCGCAGCGCCCTCACCTCCCACATCCGTCCGTGCTTCGGGTCGTCTTGCAACCGCTTCAACATGTCGACGACGAACCCGGGCAGCGTGACAGTTCGGTGCCCCGCGTCTGTCTTCGTCCATTCCTGCCGGAACAGTCCCTTACCTTTCAGTCTGACCACCGTTGCATTGACGGTGAACGTCGCCGGTTCCGCTTCAAGGTCGAACTGATCCCAGGATGCAGCCAGGGCCTCTCCCGGGCGCACCCCCGAACCGAGGATCAGATCGGCCACATCCACGACGAACTGATCACGCTTCGGACCGTGCGTATATGCGGGAGTCCCCGGAATCTCTTCGCCTGCCAACCATTGCCGAAGTTGCTCACGCAGGCCGACCAGGCGTTCCCGTTCGATGATCTGAGGCTTGGTCTTGCGTCTACGCAGGCGGGAGGTGTCGCGCACGGGGTTCTCGGAGAGAGCGCCGTATCGTACTGCCAGACCCATGATTCCGGTGAGAATCACCTTGTGCAGGCGTGCCTTCGACTTCATCCCTGCCCCCGCGACGGATTGGATATGCTCATCGAGTCGGCCAGCATCCAACTCTAGAGTCGGTAGATGCGTTCGGCGTTGGCAGCGAAGAACTTCTCGAGCTGGACTTCGTCGTCGGGCCTGAGCACCTCGTCGAAGACGCGAATCAAGTCCCCGTAGGAGCCGGCGAGCCCATCGACGGGGAAATTACTGGCGAACACCACGCGGTCCCAACCGAATCGGTCGACGCAGCACTCGATCCAGGGCCTCATCCTTGCTTCGCTCACTTCGAAGGTAACCATGGCGAGTCCGGAGACCTTCACAGCGGCGTCGGTGTTGGAGGCGAAGCGAGTCAGCGACTGCTCCCAAGCCTGATAGGACGCGTCATCAGCCCCGAGAGGCCATCCGGAGTGCTCCAGGACCACCCGGAGACGCGGACGGTCGGCAATGAAGCGGGTCCATCGTTCGAGCGTGTCCGGTCGAGCGACCAGGTCGAGGACGAGATCACGCTGGATCAGCCAGTCGGCGAGTGTGCAGGCGGCGTCACCGTCCGGGTCGAGGCCTTCGAGGACTCGGATGCCGCGCAGCCGGCCGGTGTCGAATTGGGCGTCGAGGTGTGCGCGAAGCTCGACGCTGTCCAGGACCGGGTCCACGGATCCGACGCAGCCGACTTCGAAGCCCGAGCCGGCGGCAACGCTGTCCACCCAACGTAGTTCGTCGACGTAGTGCTGGGTTCCGACCACGGCGGAGACGTGGATAACCTTCGACACCCCGACGTCACCGATGCTGCGACGGTAGTCGGCGGGGAGGTAGTTGCTGTGCAGGTTCGTACCGGTCATCTCGCCGACGTTGCGGATGTACTCGTACCAGGGGTTCGCCTCGACGTCCCACCAGTGAACGTGGGCGTCGACGATCCGGTTGATTTGCGCAGTCATCAGTTGAACACCGACCCTCCGCAGACGTTGATCGCCTGCCCGGTGATGCCGCGCGCCCGGTCGGACGCGAGGTAGAGCACCATGTCCGCGACCTCTTGCGGGTCCAGGAGGCGGTGCTGCAACGACTGGGTGAGGATGTACTTCTCCATCACCACCTCGTGGCTCTCGCCGGTGAGCGCCGAGACGCCATCCAGGAGTCCGTCCTCCCCATGTACCAGTGGCGTGTCGACCACGCCGGGGCAGACCGCGTTGGCGGTGAGCTCACCGAGGCCCAGGATGCCGAACTCCTGCGCGAGCGTGCGGGTCAGGCCGACGACCCCATGCTTGGACGCGCTGTACGCGGAGTTCCCGATGCTGCCCTGCTTCCCGGAGATCGAAGCGATGTTGATGACGCGTCCGGCTCGTGCCTGGACCATCTGCGGAACGACGGCCTTGGTGACGCGGTAGGTCCCGACCAGGTTGATGTCGACGGTCGCTCGCCACACATCCTCGTCGCCCGTCCAGGAGAACGCCCTGGTGCCGACAACTCCGGCATTGTTGATCAGGATGTCGATCCGGCCCAGACGCCGGTTGGCCTCCGCGACCGCGGCACCGATCTCCTCACTCGAGGTGACGTCGGCCCGCACCGCAATGACCTCGCATCCCGGCGTACGCCGACTGATCTCGGCCGCCACGTCCGCCACGGATGGGTCGACATCGACGACCGCGACGCTCGCGCCGGCGCCGGCGAGCGTCTCGACCACGGCTTTTCCGATCCCTTGTCGTCCGCCAGTGACGAAAGCGACTTTCCGGCTCAGCGAGGTACTCATCGGACCAGCTCCCCGAGCTCCTTGCGGTTGATCTTGCCGACTACGGTCTTGGGCAGCCCGTTGCGGAAGGTCACCTTCTTGGGGCACTTGTAGCCGGCCAGGTGGTCACGGCAGTGCTCGATGATCTCCTCGGCGCTGACCTGTGCGCCGTCGCGGACGACGACGACCGCATGGACGAGCTCCCCCCAGCGTTCGTCCGGGGTGCCGAGCACGGAGCATTCGAGGACGGCGGGGCAATGCCGTTGCTTGACAAGGCAAGTGGTTCGTCGCGGTCGTGGTGACACATGTTGGTGATGTGATCTTGTATCGGGCATGCATCCTTGGACCGGGTTGTCGGATCGCGTGGAGTTGGGGGCGGTGA
>NZ_JADLQX010000139.1 GCF_015477605.1 Nocardia amamiensis | reverse complement strand
ATTTAACCTCCGCGGCCGGTGGACAGACCCCGGTTGATCATGCAAGCAGCCCTTGTCTGATGATTGCTGTTGCGACACAGACAATTTCACACAAGAGCTGCGGTGATAAGTATGACCGACGGCGGGTGCGGCGGCGT
Organism: Nocardia amamiensis; assembly: GCF_015477605.1. GTDB lineage: Bacteria > Actinomycetota > Actinomycetes > Mycobacteriales > Mycobacteriaceae > Nocardia > Nocardia amamiensis_A. The sequence goes on along the minus strand of NZ_JADLQX010000139.1, from coordinate 1,457 downwards.
GCTCGGGGACCTGGCGACGTTCCGGCAAGACTTCTACGACTGCCTGACCAGGCGGGCGGATGCGTTGTTCGAGCTGTGTGAGGCGCTGTTGTGCGCCGACGGTCCGGTGCGGTCGCTGGTCGGGTTGTCCCTGGCTCCGGAGCATCGCCGCGGCCACGGGGCGTTGTACGACGCGGTGAACAGCGGCCGTGTCGAGATCGACCGTCTGAGAACTATTTTGGCTGGTGTGCCGTTGCCGCGCACGGCCGACGGACGGCTGGTGATGGCCGTCGATGTGTCGCCGTGGCTGCGCCCGGACGGCGCTACATCCCCGGACCGGTCCTTCTGCCACACCTATGGTCGCGGCCGCAACGAACACCAGATGGTCCCCGGCTGGCCGTACTCGATCATCGCCGCGCTCGAGACCGGCCGGACTTCGTGGACCGCGCCGCTGGACGCGCAGCGGCTCCGCCCCGGCGCGGACATTCTCGCGGTGACCGCTTCCCAGATCCGTGACCTCGTGGAACGGCTCATCACCGCTGGGCAGTGGTGTGAGAACGACCCGGACATGCTGTTCGTGCTCGATGCCGGATACGAGGGTCCGCGTCTTGCCTACCTGCTGTCGGATCTGCCGGTGCAGATCCTGGTGCGACTGCGCTCGGATCGGGTGTTCCGCCGCCCGGCACCGGAATACCTCCACCCGCCGCAGGGCGGCCGCCCCGCTCGTCATGGCGGGGAGTTCATCTTCAAGGACCCGGCCACCTGGGGCACCGAAGATGTCGTAACCCGCACTGACACAAGGGTTTACGGCACAGCTACCGCGCTGGCGTGGAATCGGCTGCATCCTCGGTTGCAACGCCGGACCGCGTGGGCGGACTGGGCCGGGCCGATGCCGATCCTCGAAGGCACCGTGATCCGGCTGACGGTCGATCAACTTCCCAGCGGCGGAGTGAACAAACCCGTCTGGCTGTGGTGGTCGGGCACCGACGCCACCGTCGGCGATGTCGATCGGTGCTGGCGAATGTTTCTGCGGCGCTTCGATATCGAGCACACCTTCCGAATGTGGAAACAGACACTGGGCTGGACCTGTCCGCAGTTGCGTGACCCCAGCTCGGCTGACCGCTGGACCTGGCTGATTATCACCGCGTATACCCAGCTACGGCTGTCTCGGCCTCTGGCTGCGGACCTGCGGCTGCCATGGGAGAAACCAGTTGCACCACAACGCCTTACACCCACCCGGGTCAGGCGGGGGTTTCGTCACATTCGCACGAAGACGGGGTCTCCGGCCAGTGCACCGAAACCCTCCCGGCCCGGCCCCGGGCGCCCACCCGGCGTCAGGAACCGGCACCATGCCACTCGCCATGACGTGGGATTGGTCCTGGCCACCGGCCACGCCTACACCCGCCCGGCCCACCACAAGAAGGGCACCAAACCCCGCCGAACAGCGCATATACCCAGCGGAGGTTAAATTTCAAGCT
>NZ_JADLQX010000138.1 GCF_015477605.1 Nocardia amamiensis | reverse complement strand
AAGGCGCTGCCTGCGCCGGTTTTCGAGGCCAAGGTGTTCCGTGCCCCGTCCACTCCGATCGAGGAGATCGTGGCGGAGGTCTTCGCCGATCTGCTCGGCGTGCCGCGCGTCGGCGTGGACGACGACTTCTTCGAGCTGGGCGGCAACTCGCTGGTGGCCACCCAGGTGACCGCCCGGCTGAGCGCGGCGCTGAACACCGACATCGGCGTGCGCGTGCTGTTCGAGGCGCCGACCGTCGCCGCGCTGGCAGCCCGGGTCGAGTCGCACGCGGGAACCGGTGCGCGCCAAGCGCTCACGGCCCAGGTTCGGCCCGAGTACCCGCCGCTGTCGCTGGCGCAGCAGCGGATGTGGTTCCTCAACCGCTTCGACGCCGACTCCGCCGCGAACAACATCCCCGCCGCGGTGCGGCTGGACGGCGCGCTGGATCTGGACGCGCTGCGCGGCGCGATCGCCGACGTGATCGCGCGGCACGAATCGCTGCGCACGGTCTACCCGTCGCGCGACGGCGTCGCCTATCAGCGGGTGCTGCGCGCGACCAAGGCGATTCCGGAGCTGGACGTGGTCGAGGTGGCCGAGGGGCAATTGCTCGGCGCCTTGTACGCCTTCGTCGAGCGCGGTTTCGACGTGACCACCGAACCGCCGGTGCGGCTGCGCGCCTACCGGCTCGCGCCGGACGACTACGTGCTGGTCGTGGTGGTGCACCACATCGCCGCCGACGGTTTCTCGATGCGTCCGCTGGTGCGCGACCTGATGACCGCCTACGTGGCGCGGACCTCGGCTGCGCAGCCCGGCTGGCCGCCGCTGGCGGTGCAGTACGTGGACTTCGCGCTGTGGCAGCGCGACACGCTCGGCTCCGAGGACGATCCGACCTCGCTGATCTCCGAGCAGCTCGACTACTGGCGCGGCGCGCTCGCCGGTCTGCCGGACGAGCTGCGTCTGTCGGGCCGGCCGCGGCCCGCCGTCGCGTCCTACCGGGCGGGCACCCATCGCTTCCGCGTGCCAGGCGAGCTGATCGATGAGCTGAATCGGGTCGCGCATGCGCACGGCACCACGCTGTTCATGGTGGTGCACAGCGCCTTCGCCGCGCTGCTGGCCCGGTTGAGCGGCTCCGACGACGTCGCCATCGGCATCCCGGTCGCCGGGCGAGGCGAGCAGGCGCTCGACGATCTGGTCGGCATGTTCGTCAACACCCTGGTGCTGCGCGCGCAGGTGGACACCGCCGAGTCGTTCGCCGACCTGCTCGCCCAGGTCCGCGAGCGCGACCTGCAGGCGTTCGCGCACGCGGACGTGCCGTTCGAGCGGCTGGTCGAGGTGCTCAACCCGGCCCGCTCGCAGGCGCGGCACCCGCTGTTCCAGGTGATGCTGTCGTTCCAGAACCTCGGCCGCACCGCGCTGGAGCTGCCCGGCCTGACCGTCTCCGAGCTGGGCATCGACCAGCCGACGGCGAAGTTCGACTTGCAGCTCACCCTCAGCGAGGTGCCCGGCGCCGAGACGGCGATGGACGCCGAGCTGGTCTACGCCACCGACCTTTTCGACGGCGCGTTCGCGGGCACGTTCGCCGAGCGTTTCGTGCGCGTGCTGCACGGCGTCGCCGC
>NZ_JADLQX010000137.1 GCF_015477605.1 Nocardia amamiensis | reverse complement strand
GCCCGGCCGCCCCCCGCGGGGGGCCCCCCCCCCCCCGCCGGCCCCCCCGCGCCCCCCCCCGCCCCGCCCGGGGGGGGGGGCCCCCCCCCCGGGGCCCCCCACCGCACTATGCCGGGTGAGGGCTACTGGCAGCCGCATCCGCCGCCGGCCGTGGCCGCCGGAGCGCAGCACATCGCCTTGTCGCTGTCATCGCAGCACGTGGTCTGCCGTTCGGTGCTGCAACACGTGAGTGCCGCAGGCTGGGGTGATGCGTCCGTGCGTTCTGTCGCCGGGGACTCGAATTCGTTCGGGTTGGCCATCGTGACTCCTGGATTCGTTGGGATTGGGTACCAGGACAGACGGAGGAGAGCTGGAAAGGACGCACCAGAAGTCGCGGTCGGGTGCTCCTGTATCCAGGGGCGGGATGCGCCCCTGAGGGGGATCGAACTCTGGCCGTAGCGCTCTCTGGTCAGGTGGCGGTTGTGAAGCCCGAAGTGTCGGGTGGACGATGGAGACTGCCACGGAGGCAGCGGATCGTCCGGCCATGGAATCGAGAGGCCATGCCAGGACCGGTGACGGATCGAAGTGTGCTCGCCGCCGATCTGGAGCGGGCGCGGGTCGACTTTCACACTCTGCTGTCGATGGCGGGGGAAGACGACTGGGGCAAGGCTTCGGCGGGCACCCGCTGGAGCAACGAACAGCTGCTGTTCCACATGCTGTTCGGGTACATGGTGGTGCGACGGCTGCTGATCGTCGTGCGCGTGATGAGCCGACTGCCCGAGGGCATCGGTCGCGGGTTCGCCCGCCGTCCTCAACGCCGCGACAGTGCCGTTCGATGTGATCAACTACTACGGCTCGTGCTGGGCGGCCCGCGTCTACAACTTCGCCGACTACATGACTCTCGCCGACATCTACGCCTATCCCGGCCGCCATTACGACCACCATCGGCGCCAACTCACGCTCACCGGCATGCGGTGAGCGCGCCGGTTCAGCGCACTGGGCTGCGGCGTTCGAGGAACACGCTGTCGCGCCACTTTCCGTCGAGTTGCGCGATGCGTTCGCGCACGCCGACGGTGCGGTAGCCCGCGGAGTGGTGCAGGGCGATCGCGGCGCGGTTCTCCGGAAAAATCGAAGCCTGCAGGGTCCACAGCCCGGCTTCGTCGGCCGCGATGACCTGGCGGTGCAGCAAGGCTTTCCCGACGCCGCGCCCGCGCATCTGCTCGGCCACATACACCGAACTCTCGGCCACACCCTCGTAACCCTCATCGCGGGAGGCGGCGCTGAGCGCGGACCAGCCCACGACTTCGCCGTCGATCTCGGCCACCCACCGGTGCTGCGGTAACCACCGCGCCTCGAGGGTGTCCCGGCTGGGAACCTCGGTGGCGGGTGTCGCCGTGCCGGTCGCGATGCCCTCGCCGTAGATGCCGCGCACCGCCTCCCAATCGTCTGCGCGCATCTGCCGGACGGTGACGTCGGCGGGCAGGTCCTCCGGGCAGCAGGGGCGCGGGGTCAACACGCCCATGACCGCGTCGGCGGCATGGGGAAGGCCGGTGCAGCAGGCGGGGTTGACCATCACCACGGTGGAGGTGCGGTCCTTGTGGACGCGGACGAACCCGA
>NZ_JADLQX010000136.1 GCF_015477605.1 Nocardia amamiensis | reverse complement strand
GTTCCACAAGGGCAAGCTGCTCGAACGACCCCGCGAGATCACCCCCGCATCCTCACCCGACCCGGCCGACACCACCCGAACGGAGGTCGCCTGAAACAGACCGAACCACAGGTTTTGACAATTCCTCATGAGTACGCCGGCAGCATGAGGATGATGGACGTCCCGGTGTACGGCCTCCGATCCGAAGACACAGATATCCACTACGACATCCATGTAGAAGACATGCTGCTCACGGTGCAGCTTCCCACCAACTACCGTGTGCTGATTTCTGATACCAGGCCCGCCGAGAAGACCACGCCCGATCGCGAGGTCGCTCGCGCAGAGTTTCAGCAGGTCGTAGACAGGCACTTCGGCGGCACAGTCACCCTCGGTGTGCCGGAATGGACTACCGTCTTCGAGATCTGGCGGCGGGTGAGCTCTGGCTACCGCGCCGGCAATATCTTTCTGTGCGGCGACGCCGCCCACGTTCATTCACCCGCCGGTGGCCAAGGCATGAACGCGGCCATTCAGGACGCGTTCAACCTGGGATACAAGCTCGCGGGCGCCGCCGCAGGACAGGCGCCAGAGTCGGTGCTGGATACCTATGAGGTAGAGCGGCGCCGGATCGCCGGATACGTGATCGATGGCACACATATGCTGCACAGCTTCATGATGGCGCACGGCGAGTCCATAGACGCCCGCCGCGCGATCATCCGAGCGCCAGGCTTCAAGCACGGGGCCGCCGAGCAGATCTCAGGAGTTTCGTATTCGTACCGCGATGTCGTAGCCGAGCCGTACGGCCTCCCGCCGCTGGACGGACTCACAGCCGGAGACCGCGCCCCCGATGTCGACATCACCTCGACACTGCGCGTGCACGACTTGCTGCGCCACCCCGGCTACACACTGCTGGTCTTCCAACGGGATCCACTGTCCACGCTGGCGGCGTCGGTCGGACAGGTTGCGCAACCCTACAGTCGACAGTTGCGCGTGGTGGTGATTGCCTCCTCAGAGCTCGGCTCCGCCGCACCGGCTGGCGCCGTCATCGCCGAGAGCGACGAAGTCTTCAGCCTGTTCGGCGACTCCGGCGCGGACATGTTGTGCTTGGTACGCCCCGACGGATATATCGGCCTACGGTGCTGCGCTGGCGAGAAGGCCGCGCTATTCGCCACATTGCAGGCACTGCTCACGCCCTTGCTTCAGGACACAGAACGAATCCGGACTCTCTCCGACACACCGCTTGTCGTCCACGGCGGCCAGAGACATCTCAAAGACCGGCCATGACGGCGATCGAAAAACTCGCCTGCCACCCCTCGCATCGCGGCTGCACCGCTGGCCGGCCGCGGGTAGCGCATGCGCCCATCGAGCCGTCACCGGACCTGAGCGCGGCCCTCCGACCGCAGCAGGAAACGACCGACAGCCTCAGCAACCTACCGAGCCGATCCAAAGACCGCGAAACTCACTGTCCAAGACCGTATGGACGAGACCGGCGCGGGTGAGATTCCCCCGCTGAGCCGGAGAGCGGATTACCTGGTTCCGACTGGAACCGGTTGATGGTAGCTGGCTTCGTATTCGTCGGGTGAACGCCAACCAAGCTTCTTCTGGATGCGCTGGGTGTTGTA
>NZ_JADLQX010000135.1 GCF_015477605.1 Nocardia amamiensis | reverse complement strand
CAAACTGATCGAATAGCGTGTGTGGTGCGTTGATCTGCGGTAGTCGTTGTGGGGCTGTTGTGGCGGTTGCTGGCGGTTTATCGTCGGTGTCGGGGGTGGCGAGTCTGTGGAGGCGGGGATGGTGGCCTGGCGTGAGGAGCTTGCTCGGCGCGAGGCGGCGGCGGCCGAGCAGGCCGCTGATCTTCGTCGGCGGATCGGGGAGCTGAGCGAGCAGTTGGATGCTTGCGAGCAGATGCTGGCGAGGCTGGTGGTCACCCGGGAGACGATGAACGAGATCCTCACCGCCGCTGGCGGTCTGGATTCGGCGCGGATGCCGGAGACCGGCGCCGTGGCTGGTGAGGATGCGGACCCTGCGCCGGTGCCGCCTGTTTCGGGTGATGGCGGGTCGCCGGTCGGGTTGGTGCTGGTGCCGCCGCGCAGGGCTTGGGTTGATGCGGCGGCGGTGTTGCCGGGCGACTACTGCGACATTCTGGATGTGCTCGCCCACGCTGGTCAGGGGTTGCGTGCCGGGCAGGTCGCGGCCGAGTTGGGGATCGCGGGGACCGAGCGTTCGAAGGTGGAGGCGTTGCGGTCGAAGCTGAAACGCCTGGTTGCGCGGGGTTGGGCTGCCCAGCAGCCGTCCGGGGTGTTCACGATCGCCGAATGAGGTTGGCGTAGTGGGTGGTTGACAGACCGGTTGCTGATCGGCCGGTGTGGCTGCCGGGTGGGGGCGGGACCTGGTGGTAGCCACGGGGTCACCACAACTCCGACCCCACCGAGGTCCCGCCCATGTCGTTCTACTCCGCAACCCCTTGCGCTGGCACCGATATCGCCTCAAACGGTTGTGGGTGTGTGGCCTGCCGGTTCGGGCACGGCACCCGCCGTCCGCGGCGACCGCGCCGCTACACCTCCGACACCACCGATGCCCAATGGCAGGTCCTGGGCAGGTTTTGCCGTGGCCGACCTGGCTCGACGGCGCCGGAGGCCGGCCCGAGGAATACTGCCGCCGTCAGATCATCGACGCGATCTTCTACCTGGCCGACAACGGCTGCAAATGGCGTAATTTACCTGCGGATTTCCCGCCCTGGCGCACTGTCTATGCCTTGTTCACCCGTTGGTGGCACAGCGGGGAGGTCACCGCCGTGCACAACGACCTGCGCGAAGCCTTGCGCGAAGCCGATGGCCGCGACCTGGAACCGAGCGCGGCGATCATCGATTCCCAAACCGTGCGCGCCGCCGAAACCGTCGGCGCGGCAACCCGCGGCTTCGATGCCGGCAAGAAGACCAACGGCCGTAAACGCCACGTCATCGTCGACACCCTCGGCCTGCTTCTGGTCGTGCACGTCACCGCCGCCGACACCCAAGACCGAGACGGCGCCCGCACCGCCCTGACCCAGCTGCGCGAGGTGTTCGCCACCATCGCGCTGGTCTGGGCCGACGGTGCCTACGCCGGAAAGCTCCTCGGCTGGGCCCAACAAAAACTCGGGCTCACCCTCACCATCGTCAAACGCAGCGACGACACCTCGGGATTCGTTGTCCTGCCCCGGCGTTGGCTCGTCGAACGCACCCTGGCCCGGATCACCCGACGCCGCCGATGCGTCCGCGACTACGAACGCCTACCCGAA
>NZ_JADLQX010000134.1 GCF_015477605.1 Nocardia amamiensis | reverse complement strand
GGGGGGGCGTGAACGCGCGTGTTTCGGGCATGGGGTAGCCGCTGGTCTGGCCAGCTTTTCCACTGTTGTTCCTGGTTGTAGGGATGGGGCGGTCCGGTCAGGTGGCGGTGGGTGGAGTGAGGTGGTTGTTGGTGTGGAAGATGCTGTGCCACAGTGTTGTCCATGACTGTTCCCAGGGCCAGTGGTTGGGTAGGTGCAGGACCGGTCTGCGGGCGGGCCGGGCGAAGCGGGCGGGAACGCAGACCAGGTCGCGGCGCAGGGTAACGCCGCGGGCGACGGCGTGGCGTGGTGATCCGGTGAGGGTTCCGGCGGTCCGGAGCAGGTTGTGGGCGATCTGGGCGCAGATCGCCCACACGGTGTTGGCGGGAAAGTGCCCCGAGGGCAGGTGGGCCAGAGGGCCGTCGATCAGGTCGGAGATCACGGTTTCGACGATGGCGTGGCGGCGGTGGACCAGATCGGCCTCGGTTGTGGACAGCTCGGAATTGGTGGCGAAGGGGTGATACCGCCAGATGGGGAACAAGCCGTCGCGGTAGTTGGCGTCACGCACCCTGCGCACGATCAACCTGACGGTGATGCCGCAGCGGCCGGTGCCGATGGTGTGGGTGGTTTCGGCGACCTCGGCGTCGGAGATCCATTCCCCGGTGTCGGGATCACGCACCGCGCCCGGGTATTCCACCCCGGTCCAGGCGTCGTCGGGAATGGCTGCGATGGCTCGGTCGACGGCTTTGTTGCGGGTAATCGTGAGGGAGAACTCCGCGTCGTGCGCGAGCGCGGTGCGCATGATCTTCTTACTGCCGAACGCCGAATCGCCGCGCAGCAAGATCTTGCCGGCGCCGATATCACGGGCAGTGCCGATCGCTGAGGCCACCTGGGAGGCCGCACCGCGGGCGGATCCAGCTCGGCCCGAACGCAGCCGCATCTCGGCGATCACCGGCGCGGCCGAGTCGGTGGACAGGGTGGTCAGCAGCCCGGACAGGCCACGGCGCAGCACGACCTTCCCGGCGATCTTGGAGTGCCCGAACGACGCGCCCTGCTTGGCATGCCCGTACACCGGGCGCAGCACGGAATCGATGTCCACATACACCCGGTCCTCGGCACCGGGCAGCAGCGGCGCGCGGGCCGCGAGCGCGATCAGGTGCCGGCGAGCGAGGGCGGCCACCTGCTGAGCATGTCCGAAACTGAACTCGCGCAAGAATATTCCCAGCGTCGAGGGCGCATACACTTCGTCGAACACCGTCGCCGTGCCACCGGCACGCAGCAGGTCGGCATGATCGATGTGGTCGCCACCGCACAACATCGCGCCGATCAGCGCCGTGAGCTTCCCAGCGGGGTTCACCGCCCCAGACGCCACCCGCGCCGAGTCCACCGTCACACACTCGCCGATCAACGCCGAAAGCCCTGCCTGCTCAGCCAATTCCATGACCGGCACCAGCCCAGCCGCCGACACGAGATTCCTCTCGTCGAACACAACCGATTCCGCAGCGAACATGTGCGATGATCTCACTGAAAATGCCTCTCGATTCCTGCATGATCCTGGCCTCGACAACCACGATCATCCCAGGTCGAAAGGCATTTTCCCTATCTCACACACCGACTGTGACCAGCACCCCATCCACGGATCCAGG
>NZ_JADLQX010000133.1 GCF_015477605.1 Nocardia amamiensis | reverse complement strand
ATCACTGCCGTCGAGCCGATACCGCCCCTGTGCCCAGGCCAGCTGGTGCACCGTCGCCCGGTGGGTCAACGCCACCCCCTTCGGCACCCCGGTCGAACCCGACGTAAAGATCACATACGCCGTGTTCGCCGGCGACACCGGCAGCCGATCCGCATCCGACACCGCGGACGCATCGAACTGTGTGAGATCCACAGTGGCGAGGTCCAAGGCCGCGATATCACCCGGAACCTCGACACAGTCGCGCCCAGTCGTGAGCACACACACTGGTGCCGCGGTGCGCAGAATGTGTGCGGTGCGCTCGGCCGGCTGATCCGGATCGATCGGCACGTACCCCCCGCCAGCCTCGACGATCGCGTACAGTCCCACCAACAGATCCAGGCTGCGGCGCATGTCCACCGCCACCAGCGTTTCCGGTCCCACCCCGATCGAGATCAGCAACCGGGCCAGACGATGAACCCGCGCCGCGAACTCACTGTACGTCCAGACCGCACCCTCGAACACCACCGCGACCGCGTCCGGGGTCGCTGCGACCTGCGCCTCGAACAACGACACCAACGTCGCACCCGCCTGTACCGCACGATCGGTGTCGTTCCACGCCTCGAGCACCAACTCCCGCTCTGTCTCCTCGAGGATGTCGATATCTCCGACCGGCGCCGCCGGGTCGGTGGTCACTGCGTGGAGGATCCGCATGAATCGGTCGGTGAATCCGTGGATGGTGGTCTCGTCGAACAGGTCGGTCGCGAAGGTGAATTCCACATCGATCCCGGCCGGAGCACCGTCGGGTCCGTACCGCTCGGCGAAGGTCGACTGCAGGTCGAACTTCGCCGCCGGCAGGTCGGCCTGTAGCGGCTCGACGGTCAATCCGGGCAGCTCGAACCCGGCCGGCGCGAAGTTCTGGAACACCAGTAGCACTTGGAACAGTGGTGCGTGCGCGGTCGACCGTGCCGGCGCCAGCTCCTCGACCAGCCACTCGAACGGCGCCTCGGCATGCGCGTATGCGGTCAGGTCCACTTCGCGGGTGTGTTCGAGCAGGTCGAGGAACGACCACCCCGGTTCCACCCGGGTGCGTAACACCAGGGTGTTGACGAACATCCCGACCAGATCGTCGAGCTCATGTTCACCGCGACCGGCGATCGGGGTGCCCACGGCGATGTCGTCACTGCCCGACAACCGCGCCAGCAGCACCGCCAACACCGCATGCACCACCATGAACGGTGTCGCATCATGCTCGCGGGCGAATGCATTCACTCGCTGGTGCAGATCCGCTGCGACGGTGAACTCGATCCGCCCGCCGCGCATCGACGCCACCGCGGGCCGCGGCCGATCGGTCGGCAACGCCAGCATCTCCGCGACCCCGGCCAGCTCCTGCTTCCAGAATGCGAGCTGCTGCCCGGCCATCGACTCCGGATCGTCGGCCTCCCCGAGTAGTTCCCGCTGCCACAACGCGTAATCGGCGTACTGCACCGGCAGCGGCGCCCACCCCGGCGCCTGTCCCCGCGACCGTGCCGCATACGCGGCCATCACATCCCGCGCCAACGGCCGCATCGAGGACCCGTCGGCGGCGATGTGATGCACCGCCACCGCCAGCACATGCTCCTGGTCCCCGACCCGCAACAGCCGCGCCCGCACCGGCACCGCCG
>NZ_JADLQX010000132.1 GCF_015477605.1 Nocardia amamiensis | reverse complement strand
CTAGATGAATGATTCCAAGGGGTTGGTGTGCGTGGCGGGCCGGGCACATTAACCGTGCCGGTGGGTGGACGGGTTCGGTTGTCTGGGCGGCTACGCACTGTGACCGTTTACGATCGCTGGTGTGGGGCCAGCGTGAACCTGGCCCCACACCAGGTGTTATCGGGCCGGAGTGACGCTCAGTCGCGGCGGTCCCCATTCCGCGATGCGGACCGGGATCGAATCACCGACTTCCGGGGTCTGGTCCCAGGAATCCTTGTGCAGCAAGCCGTGAATTCCGGGAGCGACCTCGACGAACGCGCCGAACGGAACAACGGACACTACGGTCGCGTCGACGATGGCGCCGACGCCGTGCCCGTCCTGGAATGCCTGCCATACGGCAAGCGAAACCTCATGAGAGGACATTGATTTCACCTCCTTTCGCAGTCCCTGAGATATCGATGGGGATACGTTCGGAGGGCGGACCTCTGGCCCGCGCCGCGCTCACCGCGCGGCCGGGAACCCTGTCTGTGTGCGGCTTACAGCCGACCCGGCAGTCACGGGTGTCAGGGTAGCAGAGCCGAAGAGGCGCACCACACTACCGACGTCGGCTGGTGCGGGTTGAACTCGATGGAATATCTTGCGCGGCAGTCGATTTCACGTGTCGCAGCAGCGGTGTCGGGCGAGGGTGTCGTAGATCAAGGTTGTGAGCAATGATATCGACACCCTCGCTACTGCACTGTATGTCACCACCGACGATCTGTTGAAGCGTCGCCCGGATCTGGCGCCGTGGCGTCCGCTGGTCGGGTTCGCGCCGCGGCTGACCGATGCCGAACTGGTGACGTTGGCGGTGATGCAAGCACTGCTGGGGTTCACCTCCGAGGCCCGCTGGCTGCGTTATGCCTGCACCCATCTGCGGCATCTGTTCCGGTACCTGCCCAAACAGCCCGGCTACAACAAGCGGCTGCGTAACGCTGCCGGCCTGATCCGGGCGGTGATGCGGGAGCTGGCCGTTGCTACCACGCTGTGGACCGACGACGTGTGGGTGGCCGATTCCACCCCGGTCGAATGCGGTCGGTCGCGGGAGACGGTGAAACGCTCCGAGTTGGCCGGATGGGCCGAATACGGGTACTGCGCCTCACATTCACGCTACTTCTGGGGGCTGCGGCTACATCTGATCGCGACCCTGGGTGGCTTGCCGATCGGGTTCGCGGTGACCGGGGCCAAGGCCGACGAGCGGCAGACGCTGATGAGCATCCTCGACGCTGACCCCGCCCTGGTCACCCAACGGCCGGGGCAGACCCTGATCTGCGACAAGAACTACTTCGGTGCCGGGTTCGAGACCGAGCTGGCCGACCACGGGATCGGGTTGCTGCGCCCGGCCCGCAAGGGTGAGGCCGAACGCCCTGGTACCGCTTTGTTCAAACCGTTGCGGCAGGTTGTCGAGTCGATCAACCAGACTCTCAAGGCCCAGCTCGACCTGGAACGCCACGGCGGTCGCACCGTCGCCGGTGTCTGCGTCCGCATCCTGCAGCGCCTGCTCGCCCTCACCGCCGCGATCTGGCACAACGACAACACCGACGCACCGGTCCACCGGTCACTGACCGCCTACGACCATTGACCCAGGGTCGGCGGCCCGCACACAGGCCACCCACCCCTTGGAATCATTCATCTAG
>NZ_JADLQX010000131.1 GCF_015477605.1 Nocardia amamiensis | reverse complement strand
CGAGCAGCTCGCCGAGATCGGCTGGGTGCCGGTGGCCGACCTGGGTCAGCTGGATGTCGACATGGACCTCGACATGCCCGCCAACGCGACGATCGATATCAACGCGATCGTCACCGAGGGCGCCGACGGCCCGCAGTTGGGCGCGTCGTTCGCCTTCCCGGCCGGTCTGCTGACCGCCGAGCGGGTCCAGGAGTTCGCCGACCTCTGGGTCGAGGCGCTCACCGCGCTGGCCACGCACGCGCGGCGGCCGGACGCGGGCGGCTTCACGCCGTCGGACATGCCGCTGGTGCGGGTGGGGCAGCACGACATCCAGGTGTGGGAACAGACCTACCCGGCGCTGACCGAGGTGTGGCCGCTCTCGCCGCTGCAGTCGGGTCTGCTGTTCCACGCGTTGATGACCCAGTCCACCGTGGACGTGTACACCATGCAGGCAGTGGTGGACCTGGGCGGCACGGTGGACGCGGCGCGGCTGCGTGCGGCGGCGCAGGGCATCATCGACCGGTACCCGAACCTGCGCACCGCGTTCGTCACCGACTCCGACGGCCAGGCCGTGCAGGTGGTGCTGGATCGCGTCGAAGCTCCGTGGCGCGAGGTGGATCTCACCGAGCTGCCCGCCGAGCAGCGCAACGCCGAACTGAAGCGTCAGGTCGCGGTGGAGCGGGCCACGCACTTCGACATGGCCACGCCGCCGCTGATGCGTTTCACGCTGTTCCGCAGCGACGCCGAGCAGTGGCATTTGGTCATCACCACCCACCACATCCTGCTGGACGGCTGGTCGATGCCGCTGCTCATGCGGGACATGCTGGTGCTGTACGCGGTGCGCGGCGACCAGACCGCGCTGCCGCGGGTGGCCTCCTACCGCAACTTCCTCGGCTGGCTGGCCGGGCGCGACCGGGACGCTTCGCTGCGCGCCTGGGCGACGGCGCTGGACGGCGTCACCGAGCCCACGCAGCTCGCGCCGCAGGCCAGGGGCACGGAGGACTACGAGATCGGCACGCTCACCACCGAGATCGACGCCGACCGCACCCGCCGGATCACCAAGCACGCCGCCGAACTCGGCGTCACGGTGAACACGCTGGTGCAGGCGTCCTGGGGCATCCTGCTCGGACGCCTCACCGGCCGCGGCGACGTGGTGTTCGGCGCGACGGTGTCCGGCCGTCCGGCCGAGCTGCCCGGCGTCGAATCGATGGTGGGTCTGTTCATCAACACGCTGCCGGTGCGGCTGCGGATCGATGACCGCCAGAGTATCGGCGAGCTGCTGGAGCGGCTGCAACGCGAACAGGCCGACCTGCTCGAGCACCACTACGTTGGGCTCACCGAGATCCAGCGGGTGGCGGGCACCGGGTCGCTGTTCGACACGCTGATGGTGTTCGAGTCGTATCCGATGGACAAGGAAGCGATCGCGGCCGCCAGCTCGATCGACGGCATGTCGGTGAACGGTGTCGGCGTCAACGACGCCACGCACTACCCGATGACGCTGCTGGTGATGGCCGAGTCCAGCATCGAGCTGACCCTGCGGTACCTGGGCAGCCGGTTCACCGCCGACGAGGTCCAGATCCTGGCCCAGCGCCTGGTCCGGGTGCTGGAAGCCCTGCTCGGCGACCCGGACGTCCTGGTCGGCGACATCGATATCCTCGACGCGGACGAACGGGCCCGGCTGCTGGTCGAATCCGGCGTCGCCGCAACCTCTGCC
>NZ_JADLQX010000130.1 GCF_015477605.1 Nocardia amamiensis | reverse complement strand
TACCACCGGCTCACAATCCGCTACGACCGCAAAGGAACTCACTATCTGGGCTTCCTGACGTTGGCGGCCACGCTCACCTGCTTCAAGAAGCTGGCGAAAGCAAAATCAGCCATGTGAGACATGGTCTAAACTTGGGGGCGAACCCACGCTTTCAGGGAAATCCGCCAGTGTCAGTTCAACCACGTGGCGTCTCGCCGGATTCGCGTGCGGACGTTGGACCAGGTTGGGTCTATGGTGTCGGCGAGGAGCCGGAGTGATATGGTGGCGCGTGAAAGGTCTCCCATGCTGGCAGAAAGCGCCCGGCCTCATCCTGGGACACCTCCACTCCTATTTTCGCTCGACCAAAAGGTACCAATGGTGTGATCTGCCAAACAGGACCTCTGGCGAAATGGATGTCTGCCATTACACCGGCCATAGTGTGCAGGTGAGCCGCTGCCGAATATCCTGCCCGAAGGCTGTCCTTCACCGGCCTTTGATGCTCCCCGGCTGCAGCGCACGCGAGTCCCACCAGCGGCTGATTCGGATTCGTCGCAGCAGCCGTCTGATAGAATTGATTGGCGGCCACTACGCGGCCGAACTCATTTCCCTCCACCCTCACGGTGGTCCATGTCGACCACCATCGGGTTCTCTGGTTGATTTTCAAAACAAACCCACTCGGGTCGGCATGCGCGTATAAGAAGAACGGCTTTCTGCCTGCTTCAGAGTCAGCTCGCCACGGCGCGATGCGATCAGGAAAACGATGGGGATTGAGCCAAGGCCACTTACCCTGAGCGATTTCTAGGTAGGTAGAATTGGATGCATGGCGCCTGTGGCGAGCCCATAAACCTATAGTGATCGGGTCGATAAATATCGACGGAAACGATAGGCCGATGATCTTACCGTCGGCATCCCTCATCGGGATGCTGTGGACGTCTTCTGGCCGGAACCAACGAGTGCAGCCACGCGAATCGGTGCCACTCAGCAGATGTTCTGAACCGGCAGCATCGGCTCGCAGGATTGCCCCGGCACCCGAACGCCGACTGCCGGTTTCAGCGATGAGGTTTCGGAGCCCGACGGCCACGTCCTCGATTGCTCTCGTGAGTCGTTGGACCGTCCGGACGAGCACGGTCGAGACCGCGAGGGTTCCGCTACCCATGAAAACGGTCCGATGTGAGGTGCAGCCTGCAGCTACACTCGGCACGCATCCACGCCATTGCCGCGGCCCATGGACCTCCCGCCTCACGCAATTCGACGTAGAGGATCTCATCACGGCCGAATCGTGGAGTCGACATACCGCGCCGTCGCGCTCGGCAATGCACACGAAGCTCGAACCCAGTTTCGTGCGACGCGTGTATACTTTCCCGCCGGAGCCCCCACGTTCCGCCGCCCGTACAGATCGACGTAATGGGCAATGGGCATTGGCACCCGTGCCGCGCAGTCTCCACCGAGCCGGGGCGAAGCACTGCCCCAACGCCCCGCGCCGGGAACTCTGAGGTATTCGCTTGATGGTCGGCGAGTACCCCAGCACCCATGCAGGCGGCCTCGCGTCTCAGCACACCTATCCAGTCTGCGATCGCCTTTGCAGACCCCTCGATCATCCGGCTCACCTGATCATTGTCGATTTGTCCCAGTTGCCCAGGATTGGTCGCGGACATCCCGTGGACTCGTGGTCAGTCCTGCGTTCCGCGTAATTCGGAGCGGATAGAGCCC
Organism: Nocardia amamiensis; assembly: GCF_015477605.1. Classification (GTDB taxonomy): domain Bacteria; phylum Actinomycetota; class Actinomycetes; order Mycobacteriales; family Mycobacteriaceae; genus Nocardia; species Nocardia amamiensis_A. The sequence goes on along the minus strand of NZ_JADLQX010000130.1, from coordinate 92 downwards.
AGATTTATGCCCTGACCTGCCCAGACATGGAGAAACGCGCCTGGGGACCGTGTCTCTAGGCGTGCAGATACTCGCAGGTCAGGGCGCCGGGG
>NZ_JADLQX010000012.1 GCF_015477605.1 Nocardia amamiensis | reverse complement strand
CCCGACCCCGACACCACCGGCCCCGACACCACCCCCGAACCACTCACCACCACACCAGCAACCACCAAAGCCGAGACCGTCACCGGAGCAGAAACACGCATACGGCCACACCCAATCCCTCGACGTCACGGGAGCGGTTGTCCGGGACATCCCCTGCCCGGGTCGCTCAGGACAACGTGTCCAGGTTACCCACCAGTCAGGTGGTTGTCGGGTATTTCCGGTCAATCTTCGCTTATCGGCGGTGAAACCGGTGTCGGAGCGGACTTTCGGCCGGAGCTTTTCTTGCGCCCCGCCTTTCCCGTTCCTTCCGCGCGAATCTCGCGTTCCACGGATTCCGCGGATTCGATCCGGTCCAGAATTCCTTTTATTTCCTCTAATTCGCGGCGCACGTAATCACGGGTGACCACCTCGCCGACGGCGAGGCGCAACGCGGCGAGTTCCCGGGCCAGAAACTCGGTGTCCGCCTTGGTCTGAGCGGCCCGCATCCGGTCCTCCTCCAAGGCGACCCGGTCCCGGTTGTCCTGCCGGTTCTGCGCGAGCAGGATCAGCGGCGCGGCGTACGCGGCCTGGGTGGAGAAGGCCAGATTCAGCAAAATAAACGGATACGGATCCCACCGCAGCCTGACCGCGAACACGTTCAACAGGATCCACACCACCACCACGATCGTCTGAACCGCCAGATACCGTCCGGTCCCGAGGAACCGCGCCACCCGCTCGCTGCTGCGGGCCATCGCTTCGGCGTCCCACTCCAGCCGGAACCGGCTTTCCAGCGGCGTCTCCAGGCGTTGGCGTGCCCTGCTGTGGCCGATCCGCACGCCGGTGTCGCTCTCGGTCATGCCTCCACCTCGCTCATGCCGCCCCCTCGCTGTCGCTCGGCGTCGTCACGAGCGAGTGCTCGGCTGTGTTGATGCTTCGCTCGCTGCCGCTCGCTCACGCCGCCCCCTCGCTGCCGTTCGCTCATACCGCCCCCTCGCTGTCGCTCCCTCATGCTCCACCTCTTTCGTCGTTCGTCTCCTGATCGCGCCAGTCCTCGGGCAGGAGATGGTCGAGCACGTCGTCGACGCTGACCGCGCCGAGCAGGTGATTCTCCTCGTCCACCACCGGCCCGCAGACCAGGTTGTAGGTCGCGAAGTAGCGAGTCACCGCGGCCAGCGGGAGTTCGGGGTGCAGCGGCGAGAGGTCGGTGTCGAGAATGCCGCCGACCAGATGGGCGGGCGGCTCGCGTAGCAATTGCTGGATGTGCACCGAACCGAGGTAGCGGCCGGTCGGCGTCGCGGTGGGCGGACGGACCACGAACACCATGGAGGCCAGTGCCGGGGTCAGGTCGGGATTGCGCACCCGCGCCAGCGCCTCGGCCACCGTCGTGGACGGCGTCAGGATGACCGGCTTCGGCGTCATCAAACCGCCGGCGCTGTAGGGGGAGTGCTCGAGCAGCCTGCGGACCGGCTCGGACTCCTGTGGATCCATCAGGGCCAGCAGCGATTCGGCCTCCCCCTCGGGCAGTTCGCCCAGCAGGTCGGCGGCGTCGTCGGGGTCCATCGCCTCGAGCAGGTCGGCGGCCCTGCGCGTCTCCAGGTGGCTGAGCAGCTCGACCTGCTCGTCGTCGGGCAGTTCCTGCACCACGTCGGCGAGGCGTTCGTCGTCCAGCGCGACGGCCACTTCGACGCGCCGCTTCTCCGGCAGCTCGCGCAGCAGATGTGCGACGTCGGCCGCGCGCATCCCCTCGAACTGTTCCAGCAGCTGAGTGACGTCCTGTCCGCGCCTGTCGATCTCGTAGGGAGTCAGGCCGGACACCCTGGTCCAGTCGACCACGTGCACGGCGCGCCTGCGGCCCAGCCTGCGGTGCCCGCGCACGGCCACCCGGCTGACCAGCCAGTCCCTGCTGCGGGCCTGTTCGATGCCGAGATCCGCCACGTGCACGTCCACGCCGGTCAGATCCGGCAGGTCCGGGTCCTGCACCCGGACCGCCGAATCGACGATCTGCGCCAAGGCGAGCATCTCGCCGGGTCGCTGGGTGAAGCGCCGCAGGCTGACCGTCCCGGTGTTCAGCGTGACCATACCCGGCTCGATCGCGGTGACTCGCAGGATCGGCACGAATATGCGCCGCCGGGTGGGCAGTTCGACGACGAGTCCGTGCACGCGTGGTTGCTGGCGGTCGTAGCGGATGGCCACGACGACGTCACGGATCCGGCCGATAGACTCGCCGTCCGGTCCCAGCACCACCAGGCCGGCCAGCCTGGCGACGTACACCCTGGTTGCTGCCATGCTGCCAGGCTAGAGGTTCGCGAGCGGGTGTCCGCCCCCGCGCCACGATCGACGGGAGTCATCATGAAGCCGCGCCGTTCGGTGCTCGCCTGCCCGGGCAGCAACACGAAGATGATCGAGAAAGCCAAGACGCTGCCCGTCGACGAGGTGTTCCTCGATCTGGAGGACGCGGTCGCGCCGGTGGCCAAGGCCGAGGCGCGGGCGAATATCGTGGCGGCGCTGAACGACTCCGGCTGGGGATCGCAGCTGCGCGTGGTGCGGGTGAACGACTGGACCACCGAATGGACGTATACCGATGTCATTTCTGTGGTCGAAGGCGCCGGCGCGGCGCTGGACGCGATTCTGCTGCCCAAGGTGACCGACGCCGGTCAGGTGCGCGCCCTCGACCTGCTGCTGACCCAGCTGGAGAAGACCTGCGGCCTGGACGTCGGCCGGATCGGCATCGAGCCGCAGATCGAGAACGCGCTGGGACTGCGCAATATCGATGCGATCGCCACCGCGAGCCCCCGGGTGCAGACCCTGGTGTTCGGTCCGGCCGATTTCATGGCCAGTATCAACATGCGCACGCTGGTGGTCGGCGAACAGCCGGAGGGCTACGACACCGGCGACGCCTACCACCACATCCTGATGACCATCCTGCTCGCCGCCCGCGCGCACGGGCTCCAGGCGATCGACGGTCCGTACCTGCAGATCCGGGATGTCGAAGGCTTCCGGCGGGCGGCCGCGCGCACCGCGGCGCTCGGGTTCGACGGCAAGTGGGTGCTGCACCCCGGCCAGATCGAGCCGGCGAACGAGATCTTCAGCCCACGCCAGTCCGACTACGACCGTGCCGAGGAGATCCTGGACGCCTACGCCTTCCACACTTCTGCCGCCGGTGGCGCCCGCGGCGCGGTCATGCTCGGCGACGAGATGATCGACGAGGCGAGCGCCAAGATGGCGCAGGTGATCGCGGAGAAGGGGCGGGCCGCCGGAATGACGCGCACCACGCGTTTCACCCCGACGCCGGGTCGCTAGCGATAGCAGAATAGAGACATGACGAATCCCTTGGGGAACTCGAACCGCGCGCGGCAGGGCCTTCCGACGCCCCCGTCGGGCTGGCCGGTCGGCTCCTACCCGACCTACGCCGAGGCGCAGAAGGCGGTCGACTATCTGGCCGACAGCCAGTTCCCGGTGCAGGACGTAACCATCGTCGGCGTCGACCTGATGCAGGTCGAGCGGGTCCTCTATCGGCTGACCTGGGGAAAGGTGATCGGTGGCGGCGTGGTGTCGGGCGCCTGGCTCGGCCTGTTCCTCGGTCTGCTGCTGAGCCTGTTCACCACCAGCGGCGCGTTCGGCCCGCTGCTCGTCGGCCTGGTCGGCGGCATCATCTTCGGCGTCATCTCGACCACGATCCCGTACGCGGCGACCAGGGGCCAGCGCGATTTCGCGTCCACCATGCAGTTGGTGGCGGGCCGCTACGACGTGCTGTGCGACCCGAAGTCGGCCGAGCAGGCGCGCGACATGCTCGCGCGGCTGGCCATCTGACGCATGGAGGTACTGGAGACGGTCCGCACCGCGGTGCTGGGCCATTTCGGCGTGGATGCCGCCGACGTCGACGCAGCATCGGTGACCTTTCTCGGCCTGGAGCCGATCGAGATCCTGCGCATCGTCGACGGCGATCTGGTGCACTACGCGACGCTCGGCGGGTCCAGGCACCCGATGGGCGATCCCACCGCGCTGCACGCGGATCCGTTGCGCGGGCCGCGCGCGGAGCTGGTGCTGACGCTGCGGTCCGGCGTTGGCGCGAGCTCGGGGCTGGCCAAGTCGCTCGGCGTGCTCGCCGCCGCGCCCGCCGTGGAAGGCGTTGTACTGCAAGCGGATGCGCTGATGGACCTGGGTGAGCCGATGTGGCGGGACTCGCCGTTCACCGCGGTTCTGCTCGGCGACAGCGAGATTCCCGACATCGTGCTGCCCGAGCCGGCCGAACCGGTGCGGTACTTCGCGGTGGCGCCGGTGACGGCCACCGAGGCGGCGTGGGTGCGGGTGCGCGGCGCGCAGGCGTTGCGGGATGCATGGCAGGAAGCGGGGATCGACGTGCGTGATCCGGGACGTGGCGCGGCGAGCCTGTGAACCGCCGCTACAACCACTTGTTGCGGCGGAAGGTGATGAGCAAACCCGTGCAGATGACGAGGATGACCAGCCACACCGCCGGATAACCCCAGACCTGCTTCAACTCCGGCATGTGCTCGAAGTTCATGCCGTAGATGCCGGCGATCATCGTCGGCACCGCCGCGATCGCGACCCACGCCGAGATCTTGCGCATGTCGGTGTTCTGCTGCACGGTGACCTTGGCCAGCGCGGCGCTGATCAGCGCGCTGAGCGCCTCGTCGAAGTCGTTGATCCGCTCCGCGACCCCGGTGTGGCGCTCGCTGACATCGCGCAGATAGCGCCGAACCTCCTTGGGCACCGGCAGGTCCGGATTGTGGCTGAGCAGCTCCAGCGGCGCGGCCAGCGGATTCACCGCGCGCCGCAGTTCCACCACCTCGCGCTTGAGCTGGTAGATGGATTCGACGGTGACCTTGCTGCGCGGGGTGAAGGTCTGCTCTTCCATCTCGTCGATGTCGTTCTCGACCGACTGGGCCACCTCGATGTAGGAGCCGACTATCCGGTCGATGATCGCGTGCAGCACAGCGCCGGGCCCGAGTGCCAGCTGCGCGGGGTCTTCCTCCAACGCCTTGCGTACCTCGGCGAGCCCGGAGTGCTCGCCGTGCCGCACCGCGACCACGAAGTCGCGGCCGGTGCACACGACGATCTCACCGGTCTCCACGATCTCGCTGACGGTGTCCATTTCGTGCTCGACATAAGTGACCGTGCGCAGCACCAGCATCAGCAGGTCGTCGTAACGCTCCAGCTTGGGACGCTGGTGTTTTTGCAGCGCGTTGTCCACAGCCAATTGGTGCAGCCCGAACGTGGCCGCGATATCGGCCATCTGCGTCGGGTCCGGATCGTGCAGGCCTACCCAGACGAATCCAGTGGCCTCGTCGCGCACTCGCGCCAGCGCCTGCTTGTGGGTGAAGCGGCCGGGCAGACGCTTGCCGTCCACGTAGACCGCGCAGTCGACGATCGCCCGTTCGGTCGGCACCGGGATGAACCGCGGTTGCGGTGTCCGGCCGGAGCCGCGAAACGACGAGAGCGGGGAAAACGACGGCACGCTGACGATGCTACGTCGCGCGCTGTGTCCCCGGTTCGCTCGCTGACGCTCGCTCACGACTCCGCCTCGCTGGCGCTCGGCTGCGTCGTGCGCGAGGGCGCGCTGTGTCTCCGGTTCGCTCGCTGACGCTCGCTCACGAGTGCGCCGAAAGCCCGCCTGCGCGTGCGGGACGATGTCCACGCACGGTAAGACTGAGGGCGTGCGTATCGACCTGCATACCCATTCGACCGCGTCCGACGGTACCGACACTCCGGCCGAACTGGTGCGCAACGCCGCCGCGGCGGGCCTGGACATCGTCGCGATCACCGATCACGACACCACGGCGGGCTGGGCGGAGGCCGTCGACGCGCTACCGAAGGGGATCACGCTGGTCCGCGGCATGGAGATGTCCTGCGTGGGTTTGGGCGAGGACGGCTGGCCGGTTCCGGTGCATTTGCTGGCATATCTGTTCGACCCGTCCGATCGCAGCTTCGCCGACGAGCGCGAGCGCCTGCGCGCCGAGCGGGTAGAACGGCTGCGTGCCATGGCCGAGCGGATGGCCTTCGATGGACTGCCCATCGATCCGGATGCCGTGCTCGCCGCGGCCGGTCCGTCGGCGGGGCGCCCGCATCTGGCGCGAGCGCTGGTGGAAGCGGGTGTGGTGCCGAGCGTGGATGCGGCGTTCACCGAGCTGCTCGCCCCGCACGGCCGCTACTACGCGGAGAAGGCCGACACCCCGCTGCATCGTGCGGTCGAGATGATCGCGTCCGCGGGCGGGGTCAGCGTCCTCGCGCACACCAGGGCGCGTAAACGGGGCAGGCTGCTGGCGCTCGACGACATCCGCGAGCTGGCCGGACTCGGACTCGGCGGCGTGGAGATCGCGCACCCCGACCACTCCGCGGCCGACCGCGCCCTGCTGACCGGCCTGGCCGCCGAACTCGGTCTGCTCACGACCGGTTCGTCCGATTACCACGGCGCGAACAAGTCCATCCGGCTCGGCGAATTCACCACCGACCCAGTCCAATTCGAGAAGCTGGCGAGCAAGGCCACCGGAGTGCCGGTGATCGCCTCGTGAGACTGGTGCGTGGGCTCAGCGGCCTCGTCGCCGCGGGCACATTCGCGGGCATGCTCGTCGTGGTCGGCACCGCCGTCATCGCGGATCGGCGCGGGTTTCCCGGGCCCGGCGGTGAGTCGATCGGCTGGCATGTGGCGGCCGCCGTCGTGGTACTCGCGGCGCAGGTCTACGCGGACCGGCATCGGGGGGTGGCCGCCTTGACCGGGTCGGCGGTGGTCTTCCTCGCTGCTGGACTATTGCTGTGGACGCAGTGGTGGAGCTGAGCAACCTGTTTTGGTTGCGGGCCGGTGAATTGTGCCCGAACATTTTTCATTGTGAGTGAACTCGAGACGGATGTACTGGTTATCGGCGGCGGTCCTGCCGGTACCTGGGCGGCCGTCTCGGCCGCCGCGGCGGGCGCGACCGTCGTGCTCGTCGACAAGGCGAGATGCGGATCGAGCGGGCCGACCGCCTACGGCGCGATCTCGGTCTGGCACGTTCCGCCCGGCCCTGCTCGGGACGAGGCGGTGCGGCACGGGTACGCGCACGGCGGCGGGCTCGGCGATCCGGACTGGATGCATCGCGTGCTCGAAGAGACACACCAGCGGGTCGAGCAGGTGGCACGGTGGGGCCACCGGATCCGCGCCGAAACGACGGGCGCGCCGACGCGGCGGGTATATCTCGACGGCGCCGGTTATCTGCGCCGGATGCGTCGCGTCGTGCGCGAAGCGGGCGTGCGCGTTCTCGATCACCATCCGGCGCTGCAGTTGCTGGTCGACCGGGACGGGGTGGTGGCGGGTGCCACCGGGCTCCAGCACCACAACGGCTTCCGGCGCTGGACCGTGCGCGCGGGTGCCGTCGTGGTCGCCACCGGTGGCTGCGCGTTCCTGTCCGGCGGTGCGGGCACCGACGTGGACACCGGCGATGGATTGCTGTTCGCCGCGGAGGCGGGCGCGGAGCTGTCCGGGATGGAGTTTTCCAGCGCCTATGGGCTGACACCGGTAGGGCGCACCGACCCGGCGGCGCAGCCGAATCTCGCGCTGCACTTCGCCACCCTCTACGACGAGTCCGGCAATGAGCTGACCGGGCACGGTGCGGCTGCGCTCGCGGTCATCGCCGACGGTCGCCGGGTATTCGCCGCGCTCGACGAGGTGCCGGTCGACGTGCGCGCTCGGGCCACCCACGAGGGCATGCCCGACCAGGCGCGGCGGGTGCCGCTGCGTGCCGTTCTGGGGGGCACGGTGCGCGGCACCGGGGGACTGCGCGTCACCGGAGCGGACTGCGCTACTACAGTCGCGGGCCTGTTCGCCGCGGGGGATGTCGCCAGCCGCGAGTCGATCACCGGTGCTGTCAGCGGGCTCAGCGGGCTGAGTGGCGCGTGGGCGATCGCCTCCGGCGTGTGGGCCGGCGCGGGAGCGGCGAAGTTCTCCCGTTCCGCCGACCGGCGCGCCCCGGCGCAGGAGATGCCGGGAGCCGGGCTGGGCGCCGTGGCGCGGATCGACCCCAGGGCGGTGGTCGGGCTGGTGCAGGAGCACACCCTGCCGCTGCGGCGCAGCTACTGGCGCAGCGCGGGCAGCCTGCGCGACAGCATCCGCGAACTGGACGCGATGTGGCCCGGCGCGGAGTTCGATCTCGGCGGAAGCGGTGTGGATCGCCTGCGTGCGCGGCAGGCCGCCGCGCTGCTCGCGGTGGCCCGGTGGACGAAATACAGCGCGCTGATGCGCACCGAGAGCCGGGGCATGCACCGCCGCACCGATCATCCTGGAGCCACCGATCATTGGCGGGTACGGCTGATGTCGGGCGGGACGCGCAGCGTGTGGGTGCGTCCGGACGCGGCGAGGACGACGGCGGAGGAGACCCGCGACATCGTCGCCTAGAAGCCAGGCAGTCCATGTGAGGCCGAGCGGGCCGAGGCGGCCGCACAGTCGGCGCAGTCGGCCGAGATCCGCTTATAGTCCGGGTCCTGTCGAGCGAAGGCTGAGGCAGCGGCACAATGCGCCCAGTCGGACAAAGTCTGTCCGAAGTGCGCGTCGGGGTCGCGCGAGGGCTGAGGCAGTCGCATAATGGCGACGGCCGGGCGGAGTCGCCGCGCAATCCGTGTCGTGCCGAGGGCAGGCTGGGCAGCTGCCGGCGTCTCACACGCGCAAAGTGTCGCTCCGTGCGACAACTCACCGCGTCATGGCCCTGAGGTGCGAGTTTCCGCTTACCTCACGGTAATTCCCGCACCCTACCGTGAAATGATGACGCGCGACACAGCCCAGGGGGAACCGGTTTGGCAAGTCGCCTACCGGACTGGCAGAATGTGTCGGATTCCTTACCCACGCCACCGCCGGGTCGAGGAGTTACGGAGGTCTCGCGCCTCGCGACGTACCGTCGCGGCCCGAGGGATCACACCGCATGTTCTGTCCGGACCCACCCGTCCGGTTCTTGCTCCGCGGATCAGTGCCGCGCCAGCCGCTGGAAAGGGCGCGGCCGGACGAAGTCCGTCCTCAGCCGCGCCGGGCCGAGCGAAGGCGAGGCAGCCGCCTATCGGCAAGCCGTGTTCGCTCGCTCGCAGCCGCCTCGAAACATCCCGGTCAGCGCACTCGATGAGCGTAGTGAAACGTCTTATACCCATTACCCGGTGGTAACCGTCCCCCGGTTTAGCCCGACCCACGCAGGAGTGAAATCGTGTCACCTGTGACTGACGCACCGAATGCCACCGCAAGCCTTTCCGAAATCACCAACGACGAAATTTTCGCGGGACATCTCGGCGGCAAGCTCTCGGTCGAACTCAGCGCGCCGTTGGAGACCCAGCGTGACCTCTCCATCGCCTACACGCCGGGCGTCGCCCAGGTGAGCCGGGCGATCGCGGAGGACGTGACGCTGGCCAAGCGCTACACCTGGACCGATCGGCTCGTGGTCGTGGTGAGCGACGGCACCGCCGTGCTCGGCCTCGGTGACATCGGCCCGCGCGCCTCGCTGCCGGTGATGGAGGGCAAGGCCGCGCTGTTCAAGAAGTTCGCCGGGCTGGACTCGATCCCGATCGTGCTGGACACCAAGGACGTCGACGAGATCGTCGAGACGCTCATCCGCCTGCGCCCGAGCTTCGGCGCGGTGAACCTGGAAGACATCTCCGCGCCCCGCTGCTTCGAGATCGAGAAGCGGGTCATCGAGGCGCTGGACTGCCCGGTCATGCACGACGACCAGCACGGCACCGCGATCGTGGTGCTCGCCGCCCTCAACGGCGCGGCCAAGGTGCAGGGTCGCGGCATCGAGAACCTGAAGGTCGTGGTGTCCGGCGCGGGCGCCGCGGGGGTCGCGTGCACGAACATCCTGCTCGCCGCGGGTGTCCGGGACGTGACCGTGCTCGACTCCAAGGGCATCGTGAGCCGCGACCGCGGCGATCTCAACGAGGTGAAGGCCGAGCTGGCCACCCGCACCAACCCGCGCGGCCTCACCGGCGGCGCGGCCGACGCGCTGACGGGCGCCGACGTGTTCCTGGGCCTGTCCGCGGGTTTGATCGCCGAGGAGCTCATCGCGTCGATGGCGCCGGAGTCGATCGTGTTCGCCATGTCGAACCCGGACCCGGAGATCCACCCCGAGGTGGCGCGCAAGTACGCCTCGATCGTGGCCACCGGCCGCAGCGACTTCCCGAACCAGATCAACAACGTGCTGGCCTTCCCCGGCGTCTTCAAGGGCGCGCTGGACGCGGGCGCGCGCCGGATCACCGAGGGCATGAAGATCGCCGCGGCCGACGCCATCCTCAGCGTCGTCCTCGACGAGCTGGGCCCGGAGAAGATCGTCCCCAGTCCGCTGGACCCGCGGGTCGCCCCGGCCGTCGCTGAGGCGGTCGCGGCCGCGGCTCGCGCCGAGGGTGTCGCGTAAGGCGAGTATTCCGCACACAGACCGAGGGCGGCCCCGTTCGTATCGAACGGGGCGCCCTTGTCGTCGGAGCGGCTTGTACTCAGTCCGCAGCCCGCAATTCCGTGGCGGGAGCGATTGCCAGCCGCGGCGATCGGCGCAGACGACCGGTTCCCGGCGCGCTGGCCCACACCGTGAACGCGAGCAGGCCGTCCAGCACCATCGCGAGGACGGCGACCAGTAGTGCACCAACCAATACCCGGTCGTAGCGGTAGAGGCTGATGCCGTCGAAGATGTAGCGGCCCAGTCCGCCGAGGTTGACGTAGGCGGCGATGGTGGCCGTGGCCACCACTTGGAGCGTGGCTCCGCGCAGCCCGGTGAGCAGGATGGGCAGCGCGTTGGGCACTTCCACCCGGAACAGGATCTGCCGCTCGGTCATGCCCATGGCGCGCGAGGCGTCCACGACATCGGCCGGGACGTTGGCGATTCCGGCGTACGCGCCCGCCAGCAGGGGCGGGATGCCGACGGTGACCAGCGCCAGCAGCGGCGGGATCAGCCCGAGTCCGAGCAGCAGCACCACGAACGTCAGCAGGCCCAGTGTCGGCAGCGCCCGCATCGCGTTGGCGAAGCCGACCAGCACCGCCGCCCCGCGCCGGGTGTGGCCGATGACCAGGCCGAGCGGCACCGCGATCGCCGCCGAGACGGCGATGGTCAGAACGCTGTACCACAGATGCTGGAGGATGCGGGTTTCGATGCCCGATGGTCCGCCCCAGTTGGCGCTGTTGCTGAAGTAATGCCAGGCGTCGATGAACAGGTTCACGCGGCACCGACTTTCGCTTTGCCGATCCTGGCGTCCGCGCGCATCCACGGTGTCGACCAACGGCCGAGTGCGTACACCACGCGGTCGGCGACCAGTGCGAGAGCCAGCGTCACGATGATGCCTGCGATGATCTCGTCCGGATAGTCACGCTGATAGCCCTGGGTGAACAGCTTGCCGAGCCCGCCAACGCCGATCAGCGCGCCGACCGACACCATCGCGATATTGGTCACCACCACCACGCGCAGGCTGGACACGAAGACCGGGACGGCCAGCGGCATATCCACGGTGAGCGTGCGGCGCAGCGGGCTGTAGCCGACCGCGTCGGCCGCGTCGAGCACGGTGGCGGGCACCGAATCCAGGGCCGCGGGAACCGCGATCACCAGCAGCGCGGTGGAATACACGGTGAGCGCGATGATCACGTTCAGCGGATCGATGGCCGAAATCCCCACCAGCGGAGGAATGATCACGAACAACGCCAGCGACGGAATGGTGTAGGCCAGGCTCGCGGCGGTCACCGTGACCCGGCGCAGCCACGACACCCGCCGCACCAGCGCGCCGACCGGGACCGCGATTACCAGCGCCAGCAGCAGCGGCACCAGCGCGAGGTAGAGATGGGTCGCGGTGAATCCCATGATCTCCGAGAAGTTCTCCACGAGATATTTCATGTCGCTCGCGCTCCCTTACGGCACCTGCTGTTCGAAGAAGTGCCGGTTGCGTTCGGCGTCCTCCTGCGCACGCTGACCGGCCAGCTGCCCGAGGACCTCGATGGCCAGCACGCCGCCGCGCACGGCGCCGGAATCGTCCACGGCGACACCGACTCCGGAAGGCGAGGAGATCGCTGCGTCCAGTGCCTGGCGCAGGTCACCGGTCGGGGTGAACAGCGAACCGCCCGCCGACATGCTGTCGGTCAGCGCGCGTCCGGCGCGTACGCCCTCGACGCCGGTCACGTCCACCCAGCCGAGCGGTTTACCCGCCGCGTCGACCACCAGCACCCACTCGCCCGCGTCCAGCCGCAGCGCGGTCACCTCGTCCGCGACGGCCGTCCGGATCTCCTGCAGCGGCACGTCGTTCGCGGTGCGGAAGGACAGGCCGCGATAGCCGCGGTCGCGGCCGACGAAATCGGCGACGAAATCGGTGGCGGGCTGGGCGAGCAGATGCCGCGGCGGGTCGTATTGCTGCAGCACGCCGCCGCGGCCGAATACCGCCACCTTGTCGCCGAGCGTGATCGCTTCGTCGATGTCGTGTGTGACGAACACGATGGTCTTGTGCAATTCGGCCTGTAGCCGTTGCATTTCGACCTGCAATTCGGCGCGCACCACCGGGTCGACGGCGCTGAACGGCTCGTCCATCAGCAGAATCGGCGGGTCCGCGGCCAGCGCGCGGGCCACCCCGACGCGCTGCTGCTGCCCGCCGGACAGCTGCGCCGGGTAGCGGCCGGCCAGCGACCGGTCCAGGCCGACCCGGTCCAGCACCTCGAGCGCGGCGGCGCGGGCGGCGCGGCGCGAGTCGCCGCGCAGCACCGGGACGGTCGCCACGTTGTCGACGACCGTCCGGTGCGGCAGCAGGCCGCCGCTCTGGATGACGTACCCGATGCCGAGGCGCAGACGCACCGGGTCGACCGCCGAAATATCCTCTCCGGCAATGCTGATCGTGCCGGAGCTGGGCACGATCATGCGATTGATCATCCGCATCGAGGTGGTCTTGCCGCAGCCGGAAGGGCCGACGAACACGGTGAACGAACCGGATTCGATGCGCAGGTCGAGGTCGGCGACCGCGTGCGTGCCGTCCGGATAGGTCTTGCTGATACCGGAGAACTCGATATCGGACAACAGGTGTTCCCTCCCTAGGCGATACCTCCGCCTTCGCTCCGGCCGTGCGCGGGCTGAAGACGGACTACTTCCGGCTGCGTCCATTAGCCCACCGGCTTGTTCAGCCCGTGGGCGGCGACCCAGGCCGCGGCGGCGGCCTTCGGCTCGGTCTTGCTGCTGCCGGAGACGGCCTCGTTCAGCGCGAGCAGCTCCGCGGTGGTGAGCTGGGCCGACACCGCGTTCAGCGCGGCCAGCGCCTTGTCCGACTTCTTCGCCGCGTTGAACAGCGGGACGACATTCTGCGCGGGGAAGTTGTGCTTCGGGTCTTCCAGCACCACGAGGTTGTGCTGCGCGATGGCGGGCGAGGTGGTGAAGACGTTGGCCGCGGTCACCTGCCCCTCGACCAGCGCGCGCACCGTGGCCGGGCCGCCGCCGTCGGCGATCGGCACGAAGTTGTTCGCGGCGATGTCGAGGTTGTAGTTCTTCTTCAGGCCGGGCAGGCCGCCGGGACGCTCCTGGAATTCGGCGGGCGCGCCGAACTTCACCTCGGCCGAGTGCGCGGCCAGATCGCCGATGGTGCGCAGGTTCCAGCGTTCGGCGGTGGCACGGGTGACCACGACGGCGTCGGAATCCTCCGCGGGCGCGGGCGTGCCGATGGCCAGGCCGTCGCCGAGTGCCGCGCCGAGCGCGCTGTCGATGTCGGCGGCGCTCGTTGCGGTGGCGTTCTTGTCCAGGTACTGCAGCAGATTGCCGGTGTACTCGGGAATCACCGAAATAGCGCACTGGCGTACCGCCGGGATGTAGGCTTCGCGACTGCCGATGTTGAACTTGGTGTCGACGGCAAAGCCGTTGACGCGCAACACCTCCGCGTACACGTTGGCGACAGTTTCGGACTCCGGGAAGTTGGCCGAGCCCACGATCAGCCCGTCCCCCGAACAGCTGCCGCTAGCGGCGAGCGGATCGGAATTGCCACACGCGGACAGCACCATCGCGGCGGCGAGGGCCGCGGCGGCGGCGAGGACGCGAGTGGCACGCAGCGCGACGCGCAACGCGCGGCGCCGCTGCCCGGCGGCATCGAGGGTGCGGGTGGTTTTCACGGGAGTCCTTCCGGCATGACGGCGGTGCGCGATCTCGGTGCCGAGCGGCCGCCGGTACATTCTGGATGTCCATACTGCCCGCTTCCAGGTTTTTCCGTAGCCTGCGTCGAATTGTCGGAGAGTTGGTGTCGCCGGATGGTGGTGGCCGCGTCACAGCGGATGCTGGCTGGATTCCTGGTCCTCGCGTCCGCCGCACTGGTCGTGTCCTGCGGGGACGACCAATCGGGGCCGTCGATCACCGTCGGGGCGGGCGATTCGGCGGAGTCGGTGGTTCTCGCGGAAATTTATGCGGGCGCGCTGGCGCGTACCGGCATACGTACCACGGTGGCGGCTGGTCTTGGCGGTCGCGCCGACTACCTGGCCGCGCTCGACGCCGATCGGGTCCAAGTGGTCGGTGAGCACACCGGCGCGCTACTGGCCCATCTCGACGAGCACGCCACCGCTCGCCCGCCGAAAAAGGTGGCGGACGCGTTGAGCGCCGCGCTGCCCGAGGGGCTGGTGGTGTCCGACATCGCCGACGGCGCCGATCTGCGGCCGCGGGTGGTGGTCGACGCGGAGGCGGCGGCTCGCGACGAGCTGCAGTCCGTCGGCGATCTCACGCCCCGTTGCGGGCGGCTGACCGTGGGCGTGGCGTCGGCGCCGGGCTTGCTGCAGCGCCCGGCCGCGGTCGATCGGGTCACCGGGTGCGAGTTCGCGTCCACCGTGCCCTTCTCCGATCCGGGTGCGTTGCGAAAAGCATTGCTGGACGGGCAGATCGATGCCGGTCTGCTGACCGGCCCGCCCGAACTCGCGCCGGGCGCGACCGATGGGCTGACCGTGCTGTCCGACGACGACTACGCCGTGCGCGCCGAGAACGTGCTGCCACTGTTCCGCAAGGGGCTGCTCGACCAGCGGCAGATCAAGAAGCTGAATTACGTCGCGGGTGAACTGACGACCGACGAGCTGGCCGCCATGATCCGGCGGGTCCGGGACGAGGGCGCTGCGCCGGGCGACGTGGCCCGTGGCTGGTTGGACGAGCACGCGCTGTAG
The DNA here is from genome assembly GCF_015477605.1 of Nocardia amamiensis. GTDB lineage: Bacteria > Actinomycetota > Actinomycetes > Mycobacteriales > Mycobacteriaceae > Nocardia > Nocardia amamiensis_A. The sequence continues at coordinate 204,520 of NZ_JADLQX010000012.1, read as the reverse complement.
TGGCGACGGGACGTCCGCGCTCCGATGTCGCTTGCGACCGTCCTCTCCCGCGCGACTGAAGATAGATGTCGGAAATCGGACGAAAGATGTCGCCTCCGACACTGCCGCTGCAGGGGCGCTCTACCTAGTCTTCTTATCTGGGGGCCAGTGGGCCGCCCGACGCATACGACTATGAGCAGTCCCGCCTCCAGCAAAGGCGCTGGAGAGGTCGCCAACGACGTCGGCCGAGTCGACGGGGCCGAATCGAGAGGTCATCGAGAACAGTTCTCGGTGGCCTCTCGTCGTGTCGGGCGGAAAATGTGTGGCCGATCACTCGGCTTCCGATCTTGCTAGCCGACTGTTCCGCGCCGTATATTCCACGTGGAATATTTAGCGTGGAGCATGTCGGTTCCCCGAGCTAGCGTGCGAGACGCGGACTCGGCTGCGGTCGGGACGAACGACCAGGAGGTAACGAAGCATGGGGCAGGCGCATCCACCGGTGACGCCGTTGGCGATCGCCGTGCTCGCGCTGCTAGAGGAGCGGCCCATGCATCCGTACGAGATGTATCAGACGCTGATCTCCCGGCGGGAAGACAAGCTGGTCAAAGTGCGGCCGGGCTCCCTGTACCACACCGTGTCCCGGCTGGCCGACCAGGAATTGGTCCGTGCCGAGGGTGTCGACCGGGCCGGCAACCGGCCCGAGCGCACCACCTACCGGATCACCGCGCGCGGCAGGGACGCGCTGCGCAACCGGATCGCCGAGATCGTGCGGCGACCCGTCCCGGAGTATCCGGTCTTCCCCGTGGCCCTGGGAGAACTGCACAACCTGCCCAAGCCGGACGTGCTCGCGCTGCTGCGCGAACGGATCGGTGAGCTGGAAACCGAACTGGCCGACGCCGACATGCTGATCGCGTGGGCCGAAGAGCACGAGGTCCCCCGCCGCTATTGGATCGCCCTGCCATTCCTGCGGGCCACGCTGGCCGCCGAAGCGGCCTGGGTCGAAGAGTTCGTCGCCGAATTGGACAGCGGCGCACTCGAATGGGACGACTTCGACCCCGCGACCGGCGTGCGCTACGAGGCCGGCGACGCATGGTCGGCGGGTGTCGCGCGGCCACCCGTCCCGGGCGGTGCGGTGGCCAATTCCGCCCCGAGTTTTTCGAATAATCCGAGTTAGGAACTGAATAATGTCCACCCAACGCAATCCGTGGCCGGCGCTGCTCGCGCTGGTCGTCGGCTTCTTCATGATCCTGCTGGACATGACGATCGTCGCGGTCGCCAATCCCGCGATCATGAGCGACCTGAACGCCGACATCTCCCAGGTGATCTGGGTGACCAGCGCCTACCTGCTCACCTACGCGGTGCCGCTGCTGGTCACCGGCAGGTTGGGTGATCGCTTCGGCCCCAAGAACATCTATCTGATCGGTCTCGCGGTGTTCACCGCCGCGTCGCTGTGGTGCGGGCTGTCCGGCAGCGTCGGGATGCTGATCGCGGCCCGCGCCGCGCAGGGCGTCGGCGCCGCGCTGATGACGCCGCAGACCATGGCCGTGATCACCAGGACGTTCCCGCCGGACCGGCGCGGCGCGGCCATGGGCCTGTGGGGCGGCGTCGCGGGACTGGCCACGCTGGTCGGCCCGATCCTCGGCGGCGTGCTGGTGGACGGTCTCGGCTGGGAGTGGATATTCATCGTGAACGTCCCGGTCGGTGTGGTCGCCTTCGCGCTGGCGGTGTGGCTGGTTCCCGCGCTGCCGACGCATGAGCACAAGTTCGACATTCCCGGCGTCCTGCTCAGCGGCGTCGGCATGTTCCTGCTGGTGTTCGGCATCCAGGAGGGCAACAGCTACGACTGGTCGCCGCGGATCTGGCTGATGATCGGCGCCGGCCTGCTGGTGCTCGCGGCCTTCGTGGTCAATCAGGCGCGCAACACCGGTGAGCCGCTGCTACCGCTGAGCCTGTTCCGCGACCGCAACTTCGCCCTGTCCAATATCGCCATCGCCGCGATGGGCGCGGCGGTGACCTCGCTGATGGTCCCGGCGTACTTCTATCTGCAAGCCGTGCGGGAGATGTCGCCGACCGAGTCCGCTTTGGTCTTCGCGCCCATGGCGATCGTGACCGGCGTCGCGGCTCCGCTGATCGGCAGGTTCGCCGACAAGCTGCACCCGCGGGCGGTACCCACGGTCGGCTTCGCTCTGTTCGCGGTGTCGGTGTTCTGCTTCTCTGTGCTGATGGAGCCCGACTCGTCGCTGTTCTGGTTTTTCGCCGCCGCCGCATTGGGCGGGTTCGCCAACGCCTGCATCTGGGCGCCGCTGGCGGCGACCGCGACGCACAACTTGCCGGTGCAGCAGGCCGGTGCGGGCGCGGGCGTCTACAACACCACTCGCCAAGTGGGTTCGGTGCTCGGCAGTGCCGCGATCAGCGCTCTGGTCGCGGCCAGGATGACGGCGAACGGCCTGGGCGGCGGTCCGGTCGCCGAGGGCGGCGCGGGCCAGGGCCCGATCCCGGCGTTCGTGAAGGACGCCTTCAGCACCGCGCTGAGCCAGTCCACCTTGCTCCCCGCGGGCATCCTCTTGATCGGCGTCATTGCCTCGGCGCTGTTCATCCGCCACGGCAAGCCCGCGCCCGCCGTCGCACCGGCCCCGCCGGAAACGACCAAGGCCGATCTCAGCAGTTGAACCGTCGGTGATGCCCGTCCAGAGAATGTTTTCCGGGCGGGCGTCAGCGTGTCAGCACACCGAGCCGAGTCCAGTCGATCTTGATCTCGATAGGTACGTCGACCACAGTCTGTGAATCGTTCGGCTCCAGCTTCAAATGCGGTCGATAGTGGCCGAGCACATGGTCGAGTACGTAGACCTCGATCGAATCCACGCGATTATCAGACACCCAGACAATCCAGTACCACGGGATCCCGGCCAGCGCATACTCCGCGAGCTTGTCGGCTGTATCTACCCGCTCGGTGCCCGGTGAGACGACTTCGACCACTAGCTTGACCATGGAAGCGGGCAACGGCCGAAGTTCGGGCGGCGCGCATTCGAACAGTGCGATATCCGGCCGCCGAATTGTCACCCGCGGTAGCTCCCAGAGCAGCACATCGAAATCCATATCGACGTCCAAGCAGCCATTGCGGTATCGACTGACGTGTGCTTCGGCAGCGGTTTCGACAAAGTCGGCTATCCGGCGAGCAGACTTCTGATGCGGCCTTGTAGGCGACTCCGCCCGAACGGCTTCCCCATTCACCACTTCCACCAGGCGGCAGAAATCCTCGGGAAGCTTCTTCCAGATCTCCAATGTGATCGGCGCCGGCTGCAGGTTCTCTTCCCGCGCCCAATCCAAGACTTCGGACATGGCCCCCTCCTCGAACGGCCGACGACTACCGGGCTCGCTCGATCCTATCCGGTCGACAAAGCGTTCATTGCCTGCCACTACGCGACCATCTGAAATGCAACTCAACCCACGCTGACGGTGACCGAGGGGTAGCCGGTGGCGCCGTCGGGGATCACGTCGCGGCGTTCGGCGGTCTGGGTTTCGCCGGTGCCGTCGGTGGCGCGGGCGCGGATGGTGTGCGGGCCCGCGGTGGCGTCCCAGCCGAAGACCCACTGGCGCCATGTGTCGATGGATTGTTCGTCGGACAGGCGGGCCTGTTGCCATGGGCCGTCGTCTATCTGGACCTCCACGGCCCGGATGCCGCGATGTTGTGCCCATGCGACTCCCGCGATGGGAATGCGACCCGGCGCGAGGCGCTTGCGGCCGTGCGGGGTGTCGATGCGGGTGCCGGTTTTTATCGGGCCGAGCGCCGACCAGCCGCGACGGGTCCAGTAGGCGGTGGCGCGGTCGAAGCGGGTGACTTCGAGTTCGGTCACCCATTTGGTGGCCGAGACGTAGCCGTAGAGGCCGGGCACGACCAGCCGGGCCGGATAACCGTGTTGCACGGGAAGCGGTTCGCCGTTCATGCCGACCGCCAGCAGGGCGTCGCGTCCGTCCGTGAGTACCGCGAGCGGAGTGCCCGCGGTCCAGCCATCTGAGCTGTGCGACAGCACCATGTCGGCGTCCGGGTGCGGGCCCGCCTCGGCGAGCAACTGGTCCAGGCGATAGCCGAGCCAGCGCGCGTTGCCGATCAAATCGCCGCCGACCGGATTCGACACGCAGGCCAGGGTGATCAGGCGTTCCTCCACCGGCCGACGGGCCAAATCCGCCCAGTCGAGCCGGATTTCGCGATCGACCATGCCGTGGATGCGCAGCGACCAATCGTCCTTGGACACTTGCGGGACGATCAACGCGGTGTCGATCCGGTAGAAGTCGTCGTTCGAGGTCAAGTACGGCGTCAGTCCGGGTATCCGCAGATCCGCCCCGGGCGCCACGGGCGCAGCGGGTGCGGTCGGCTCCGGCAATCGCACCGCCGCTCGCTCACCCGACACGTCCCGCCGCCGCAGGCCGAGCAGCCGCCCGCCGATCCCGGTCACCGCGGCCAGCCCGCCGGCAACCAGCAGCCCTTGCAAGACCTGCCGCCGCTCCGGGCGACGTTCCTCGGTGCGCGCTTCGGTTCTTTCCTGGCTGATTTCGTGGAGCGAAGCGGATGTGGTTGCGGAGTCCGGCGCACCGGCCTGCCCGTCGGCGGATGGCTGTTCCGCCGCTCGGTCGATCCGGTGGGTCAGCACGCGCAGCGTGTAGATGCCGACGGCAACGCCGATCACAGTCGGCAGTGCCCCGCCGACTCCGGTCTGCGCCATGGCTACGCCCGCGGCGATCACTCCGAAGCCGGCGAACAACCACGATCCCGCGGTGCGTGTGCCGCGCTCGAGCGCTCCCGCCAGCCCCGCGACGACCAAGGCGAAGACGCACATGATCAGGTACAGCACGGCCTTGTCGTTCGTGCCGAACGTGGCGATGGCCCACTCGCGCAGACCGTCTGGCGTGTGATCGACCACGGCCGAGCCGAGGGCATCGAGCGGTGCGCTACCGGCGCCCAAGAACGCCGCGAGCAGTTCGGCGACGCCCAGCGTCAGTCCCGCCGAGACGATCCCGGCCACCACCCGCAATCGCACCTCGGCCATGGCATCGAGGCTACTGCCGAACCGTTCGCGCGGTGGTGACCATTCGATGACGTGGGTACCGTCCGTCGCTATCCGGCGAATTCATCGGCGAGGGTGTTCCAGAACATCAGCTCGTAGCTCTGGAACAGCCGCGCGAAGGTGCGGGCTTCCTCGGGGTCGAGCCGTCCGGAATCGAGCCCGGCCTGCACTGCGGTGAGGGCTTTCTTTTCGATCTCCGGAACGTCAGCGGTATAGAAGTCGAAGAACGCGCACGCGGCGTCGCCGAAGCCATAGTGGCTGCGCATCCCGGCGGCGACCGCCTCGCAATACCGGCCGAAGGCGGCGAGATTCGAATACAACGCGACGATGACCGCGGCGGCGGCGCCGTTGAGCGCCAACCACGCCATGAAGGCCGGATACGCCTGGCAACCTGGCCGCGGTCGCTCGGCGCCGGTGTCTGGACCGGCGGCCGCCACCAGCCCGTCCAGCAATTGGTGCGCCTGTTGCTCTCCCGGCGCGAGTGCGCTGAAGAAAGCGCGTGCGTGTAGCTCGTCGGCCCGCGCGGCCAGCGTATGGACGCTGCGCCAGTCGCTGTCGGTGATGCGTAGTTCCTCGGCCGCGATGGCCGCGAACACCGCCCGGGGCGCCGTGCCTGCCGCGATTCGGGGGACGAGCCGGTTGTCGTCGTCGTATGGCGCCAGCTCTGCCTGTATCCGGTCGAGCAGTGCACGTGCGGGCTGTGTCCGTTCCGATCTCGTCATCGCAAACCTCCGGTGTCCTCGATGATGTCGGCTCCGATCGGGGTCGACGAGCATTCCCTGGTGAAAAACGCGAAAGGCGCTGTCCGCGAACAATGGTCGCGAACAGCGCCTCTCCGGAACCAGCTCAGTGGTAGATCTTCGCCACGTCCTCGGCGTGCTGCTTCATCACGACCGCGCGCTTGAGCGACATCTTCGGGGTGAGCTCGCCGGTCTCCTGGGTCCAATCGATGGTCAGCAGCCGGATCTTCTTGATCTGCTCGGCGTGCGAGACCTTCTTGTTGGTCTCGGCCACCGCGGCGTCCACCTCGGCGATCAGCTCCGGGTGTTCGATGAGCTTCTCGATCGAGGTGTCGGCGGGCAGGTCGTGGCGGTCCTTCCAGCCGGGCAGCGTCTCCGGGTCCAGCGTGATCAGCGCGCCGATGAACGGCTGGCCGTCGCCGACCACCATCACCTGGCTGATCAGCGGATGCGCCCGCAGCGAGTCCTCCAGCAGCGCGGGGGAGACGTTCTTGCCACCGGCGGTGACGATGATCTCCTTCTTGCGGCCGGTGATGGTGATGAAGCCGTCCGCGTCGATGGCGCCGAGGTCTCCGGTCTTGAACCAGCCGTCCTCGAAGGCATCCTCGGTGGCCTCGGCGTTGCCCCAGTAACCGCTGAACACGACCGAGCCGCGCAGCAGCAGCTCGCCGTCCTCGGCGATCTTGGCGGCGTGGCCCTCGATCGGCCGTCCGACCGAGCCGACCCGGATCTGTTCCGGGGTGTTCACCGAGATCGCGGCGGTGGTCTCGGTGAGGCCGTAGCCCTCGTAGATGGTCACGCCGACGCCGCGGAAGAAGTGGCCGAGCCGCGCGCCGAGCGGGCCGCCGCCGGAGACCGCCGCCTCGCACTGCCCGCCGAGCGCTGCCCGCAGCTTCGCGTAGACCAGCTTGTCGAACAGCGCGTGCTTCAGCTTGAGCACCACGCCCGGTCCGCCGTTGTCGATCGCCTCGCTCCACGCGATCGCGGTGGCCGCGGCGGCGTCGAAGATCTTGCCCTTGCCCCCGTCGTGCGCCTTCTGCTTGGCGCTGTTGAACACCTTCTCGAACACACGGGGCACCGAGAGGATGAAGTGCGGCCGGTAGCTGCCGAACTGCTCGACCAGGGTGGACCAGTCGGCGGTGTGCGCGACGATCACCTTCGCGTCGAACGCGGCCAGCGCGACGGCGCGGGCGAAGACGTGCGCCAGCGGCAGGAACATGAGGGTCTTCTTGCCCTCGGTGACGTACTTGTGCAGCGCGATCCGGTCGGACTTGGACTCCGCGTAGAGGTTCGCGTGGGTGAGCATGACGCCCTTGGGGCGGCCCGTGGTGCCCGAGGTGTAGATCAGGGTGGCCGGGGACTGCGCGCCGACCTGGGCGCGACGGTCGTGCACGGCTTGGTCCTCCAGGCCGGCGCCGCGGGTGATCAGCTCGTCCAGCGCGCCCTTGTCGATCTGCAGGGTCTCGCGCAGATCCGGCAGCGAACCGGCCTCGATCTCCTCGATCACCTTCCGGTGCTTGTCGCTGTCCACGATCAGCAGTTTGGTGGCCGAGTCCTGCAGGATCCACTTGGCCTGCTCGGCGGCGGAGCTGTCGTAGATCGCGACGGTGCAGCCGCCCGCGGCCCAGATCGCGAAATCGAGGACGGCCCATTCATACCGGGTGGGGGCCATGATGGCGACGCGATCGCCGAAGTCGATGCCCGAGGCGATCAGGCCTTTCGCCACGCCGGTCACGGTCGTCGCGAATTCCGCGGCCGTGACGTCCCGCCAGCCGCCACTGCCGTTCGGGACGTTGAACAGCACCGCGTTCGGCGTCTGCTCGGCATGGCGGAAGACGTTGTCGGAATTGTTCGCGTCATCCGGGATGGTGTAGGAAGCCGGGACTTCGAACTCTCGCATCAGTGCCCTTCCACGTGGGTTTACTCGCCAGTAATCTACGACACCTGTGCCAGGGCCGTGAGGTCGACCACCGAAATGGGTTCCGCACATTACCGCCCGGTACGGACCCCGCTCCGCTGCTCATCCTAGTTCGCGCAGGTCCGCCGGTTGAATGGCTTCGCGCAGGAATCCGGCGAGTTCGCCCAACGCGGCCGCCGCGGGCGCCGCAAGCGCGGCCTGCAGCTGTGCGACGTGCCACAAGCCCTTGCTCTCGGTGAACTCGACGTGCACGCCCGCCGTACGCAGCGCGGCGACCAGATCCACGCATTGCCTGTGCAGCAGCTCGCTGACGTCGACCTGGACATAGGTCGGCGGCAGACCGCGCAGCTCGCCGGTCAGCGGCGCGTATCCGGGGTCGGCCGGGTCGCCGTCGCCGAGATACGCGGCCGCGCAGGCGCGCGACCAGGGCTTGCTGATCACCAAGTCGCGCTCGCGATCCGGGATCTGATTAGGATCCGACCACGGCGCGATCAAGCCGAGCGCGGCCGGAGTGCAGCCGTGCCGCGCGATCAGGCGTTGTGCGAGCGCCAGCGAGAGACCGCCGCCCGCGGAATCACCGGAGATCGCGATCTGGCCCGCGTGGTAGCCCGCGCTCGCCATCAGCTCCAGAAACGCGGCCTCGGCGTCGTCCAGGCCCGCCGGGTACGGATGTTCCGGCGCCAGGCGGTAGTCCAGAACGTAGGCCGCGCAGCCGGTGTCGCGTGCCAGCCGGGCCGCCAGCGAGCGATGCGTCGCCATGGAGCCGACCGCGTATCCGCCGCCGTGCAAGTAGAGGACGGCACCGTGGTCGGAGGTGTCCGCGAAGCTGATCCGCTCGGCGGGCCTGCCACCCAGGCGGAGCCGTTGCACGATGCTGCCCGCGGGCATCAACTGCGCCCGCGAACCTATGTCGAGCAGCCTGCGCTGCACCGGAAACGGCAGCCGTTTGTTGAGCGTGACCCGGAAGATGGGATTCAGCAGCGCCCGCGCGACGGGCAGCGGAAGATTGATGTCCCGCACGATTGTTCCTCGAATCCGGATCAGGGCAGGAAGCGGCGTTCGACGTTGGCCGCGATGCGCTGGTAGCCCGACGCGGTCACCCGGACGAACAGGTCCAGCAGCTTGGCCTCCCAGCCGATCAGCACGCGGCCGTGGCCCTTGCGCACGCCTTCGGTGATGGTCTGCGCGGCCATCTCGGCGGTGTGGATGGCCAGCTTCTTGTCGAACATCGACGCGGCCGACTTGCTGTCGATGCCCTCGGCATAGGTGGCGTTACGCGCCACGGCGGTCTTGATGCCGCCGGGATGCACACAGGTGACCTTGACCGGATGCCGCGCGACCAGCATCTCCTGGCGCAGCGACTCGGTGAAGCCGCGCACCGCGAACTTCGCCGCGTTGTATGCGCTCTGGCCGGGGATCGCGATCAGGCCGAACAGGCTGGACACGTTGACGATGTGACCGTCGCCGGACTCGATGACCATCGGCAGGAACGCCTTGGTTCCGTTGACCACGCCCCAGAAATCGACGTCCATGACGCGCTCGAAGTCCTTGAACTCCGAGCGGATCACCTCGCCGTGGTGGGCGATGCCCGCGTTGTTGTAGACCTGGTGCACCGTGCCGAAGTGCGCCTTGACCGCGTCGGCGTAAAGCAGCACCGCCTCGCGTTCCACCACGTTCAGCCGGTCGGACTTGACCTCGGCGCCCAGCTGTTCACAGCGGCGCACGGTCTCGGCCAGCCCTTCGACGTCGATATCGGACAGCGCCAGTTTGGCGCCGCGCCGGGCCAGATTCTCGGCCAATGCGCGGCCGATCCCGGAGCCCGCCCCCGTGATCACACACACCTTGTTCTTGAAGTAAGCGTCCTTGCTCACCGTGCCACTGCTTTCAGATCGGATCGAGAAATGGAGATGTCGTACGCCGATACGTCGAATGTCCTGGTCTGCCGACGGAATTCGAAGGTGAAGTCCGGCCACAACGTGGTGTTGTTGCCGTGCTTGTCCAGGTACCAGCTCGAGCACCCGCCGGTCAGCCAGACGCTGCCGGCGAGCTTGGCCTGCAGGTCGGCGTTGTAGGCATCCTGGACGTCGCGGCGCACTTCCACGGTACGCAGGTCCAGGCGATCGATGGTGGCCAGCGCGTCGGCGATGTAGTTGATCTGCGATTCGATCATGTACACCATCGAGGTGTGCCCGAGGCCGACGTTCGGGCCGAGCAGGAAGAACATATTGGGGAAGTTGGCGACCGAGGCGCCCTTGTAGCCCTGCTGGCCGATCTCGTCGAACACTTCCGACAGCGTGCGGCCATCGCGGCCCGCGATCGTCTCGTAGGTCGGCGAGTCGGTGACGTGGAAGCCGGTCGCGACGATCAGCGCGTCGACCTCGCGCTCGGTGCCGTCCTTGGTGACGATCGAGTTGCGGCGCACCTCGGCGATGCCGTCGGTGATCACGTCGACGTTGGGGCGCGACAGCGCCGGGTAGTAGTCGTTGGAGATCAGCATGCGCTTGCAGCCGATCCGGAAGTTCGGGGTGACCTTGGCGCGCAGCCGCGGATCGCGAATCTCATAGCGCAACTTCGCTTTCGCGATCATCTCGAACAGCTGCATCAGCGCGGGAGCCTTGGCCAGGCCGACCACCTGGGTCTCGCGGGAGGCGTAGATGGCCGCGCGGGACAGCCGCTGGAAACCCGGCACGTGCTTGAAGGCGAACCGCTCGGCCTTGGTGTAGGGACGGTCGAAGCGCGGCAGCAGCCACGGTGCGGTGCGCTGGTAGACGTCCAGGCGGCCGACTTTCGGAGCGATCGCGGGCACGATCTGGATGGCCGACGCGCCGGTGCCGATGATGGCGACCCGCTTGCCGGTGAGGTCGACGTCGTGGTTCCACCGTGCGGAGTGGAAGACTTCGCCTTCGAACTGGCTGATGCCTTTGATGTCCGGCAGCGCGGGTTCGCAGAGCGCACCGACCGCCGAGACCACGGTGTTCGCGGTGAACTTGCCCTTGGTCGACTCGATCTCCCAGAGCGCGGTGTCGTCGTTCCAGCGGGCGCTGGTCACGTCGCAATCGAAGATGTGCTTGTCGCGCACGTCGTAGCGCCTGGAGACGCCCACGATGTACTCCTGGATCTCCCGCTGGCGGGAGTACGACCGCGACCAGTTCGGATTCAGCGCGAACGAGTACGAGTACAGGTGCGAGGGGACGTCGCAGGCCGCGCCGGGGTAGGTGTTATCCCGCCAAGTACCGCCGACATCGCTGCCGCGCTCCAACACGAGGAAATCGTTACGACCCTCTTGGGTCAGCCGGATGGCCAGACCCAGACCCGAGAACCCGCTGCCGATGATGATCGTCCTAGCGTGGCGCGTGGGCCGGTCGGCGACAGCTTTGTCTGTGACCTTGCGACTCATGTAATCCAGACTACGGTGCTATTGAGCGCGAGTCAATAGAGTATTGACCATCGTTCAGTAGGATGATCGGTGTGACCATAAGCCGAGACGAGACCGCCAAGCGCACCCGGCTCAGCCCGGACGAACGGCGCGAGCAATTGCTCACCCTGGGTGTGAAGATGCTCGGCGAACGCGCCATCGAGGACATCTCCATCAGCGAGATCGCCGCGCGGGCCGGTATCTCCCGCGGCCTGCTGTTCCACTACTTCCCGACCAAGCACGACTTCCTGCTGGCGATCGTGCGCCACGCCAACGCCGAACTGCTCGAGCGCGTCGCCCCCGATCGCACGCTGGGCGTTTCCGCGATGCTGCATGACTCGATGGAGCGCTACATCGACTACGTCAGCGAGAACCGCACCGCATACCTGGCGTTGCTGCGCGGCCCCACCAGCGTCAGCCCCGACCTGGCAGCCCTGGTCGACCTGACCCGCGACGCCATAGTCGGCATCATCCTCGCCGAAGTCCCGGTCCCGATCTCAGACGCCGACCACCCGCGACTGATGCTCGCCATGCGCGGGTGGATCGCGTTTGTCGAGGAAACCACCCTCACTTGGCTGCGGACGGAACCGATTTCCCGGGAGCAGCACATCGACCTGCTGGTCGAATCCCTGATCGCCATAGCGTCTTCCGTTGACCCGGCCTTGGCGGATGCGTTGCGCAGCTGAGGAACCCCAGAGAGGGGCCTTCTCGACGGGGTCGGCGGCGAGTTCGATCGCTCCGCCGCGATGGAGACGTGGACATCGCTGAACGCTTCTGGCCAGATACTTCCCAGTTCGATGTTCGCGCGCAATGTATCGATCTCGTCCAGCGACCCGCATCCCGTGCTATGCGTGCGCTGCATATCCGCGCATGCCCGCGCCAAGCTTTGATCCGCCAGAGTTCTGAGGTTCACCGCCGCCAGCGGGACGGCCGGTCGGACCGCGGCGAGCACGGCCACCAAGGACTCGAGTGCCGGCTGCGGGCGAGATGCATCGCCCAGCCCGTGATCTATCCGGGCGGGTGCCTTGGTGTGCCGCTGCCCACACGCCCGACAGAACATGCCCTTCTACCGCCAATGCCGTGCTCTTGCAGTGCCTTTCGATTTTCTTTCTGAGCGTGTCGGCGAATACCGTTGGTTGGCCGATTGTGTGCGACGCGATGGAGGTGGCCGCCGATGCTGGTCATCAACGAACGAACGACGGCACCGCGATCCGAGCAACGCGTGCTCGACTGGATGCGGAGCTGGACCGGACAGTACGTCATTGTCGGACTGGCCATCTCGGGCTGCTACTTACCCATCCGCTGTCGCACCGGCGAAGCACAGGAAGCTGATCTGGTCGTGATCACGCCCAGGGCCGCGGTCGTGATCGAGGTGAAAGGCACCGTGCCGGACGCCATGACCGGCGTGCTCTCGGTCCAGGCCAACGGCCGCTGGCGGCTGTCCGGATTCGAGGGCGACCCGGTCCACGTCCGCGACCACGACAGCAGCCCGTTCGACCAGGTCACCAACAATGTCTTCAACCTGAAGGAACTGGTGCGCAAGCACCACTCCGAGGCGTACGTGGACGGCCTGATCGTCGTGGTGCCGCCCCGGGAATCGACCGTCACGCTGAACATCGAATCGCGGCGCAAGGGTTGCGGTGTGGTGCTCGGGAACACTCCTGTCGAGCTGCGTGCGTGGTTCCATCGCACGGCGAGCCGGAAGCTCATCTGGACCGCCGAACGCGTGCATGCCCTGCTCGGCGATTTGAACCTTGCCGATCAGGTCAGTATCGAAGAGCTTGTGGCGGACGGTTTTCCGCTGGAGCGGACGCTGCCCGGTGAGACGGGTGCGGTGGTGCTCGAAGACGCAGCGGCGGTCGAGGGGCTGCCGTCCGCGGGCAATTCGGACGCGGTAGGTGCGCCTACTGATGCGGACGCGCGGTCGTCGCATTCCGCACTCGACCAGCCGGACGTGGTGCCGACAGCGGTCGGGGGCACGTCTTCTGTGGAGGACTCGGACGCGGTCGGCGTGGTTACTGATGTGGACGTGCCGTCGTCGCATTCCACGCTCGACCGGCCGGACGTGGTGCCGACAGCGGTCGGGGGCACGTCTTCTGTGGAGGACTCGGACGCGGTCGGCGTGGTTACTGATGTGGACGTGCCGTCGTCGCATTCCACGCTCGACCGGCCGGACGTGGTGCCAGCAGCGGTCGGGGGCACGTCTTCTGTGGAGGACTCGGACGCGGTCAGCGTGGCTACTGATGTGGACGCGCCGTCGTCACATTCCATACTCGACCAGCTGGACACGGTGCCAATAGCACCGGCACTCAATGCATCCGGCGCGATGCAATCGGCGAGAGACGACCTGGGAAACGAGGCGGCGGTCGCGTCGGACCTGCCAACATCGCAGCTCACCGCAACACACATGCGAGCGCGGGCCGACACTTCGAGACTTGTGGCGTCAGATGCGGCAGGCGATCCCGGTCTGCAAGACCGCCAACACACGCAGTACTCGCCGTCGATCGCAGATAGGCAGTCGTTCGATACCCTGGACGAACCGGAAGACGATGAGGCAGAGCCGATATCGAGACCACATCACTTCGACGGCCTGCTCGCCCGTAGGTACGCACAGACTCAACGCGCCGAATCGGACCCCTATGCGCCGGAGCCCTTTGCATCGGGACCAGTAACACCGGAACCCCCGCCGTCGGACGCGACGCCGGATTTCACAGCGCAATCAGCAACCCCATTGTCGTCACCTTTCACGGACCGGTGGTCGTCGTGGATCGAGTCCGACGCCCAGCCATTGCGCCCCCGCCCCACACCGCCACCTCTGCCGAACCGACCGCAATGGTTGTCCGACGAGGAGACCGAAGCGCGTCCACCGCGACGGCCAACCCCACCGCGCCTCGTCGAACGCCGACCGCGCATCCCCGATCTCCGCCAAATGATCACCGTGCCTCCACGCACCCGCACGCCCGACCAACCGCGTCCGATCCGCCATCGTCCCCAGCAGATCGCGGCCGTGGCCTTGATAGCGCTCGTCATCGGCACTATCTGGCTGCTGGCCGCCGCCTGCTCCACCCCACACGGCGACGCAGTACAGCAGACCCCATTGCCCCTGTCGACCACCGAGCCCTCGCCGACCACCGAGGTGGTCCCACCACCCCCGACCCTCACCGAAACTCCGGCTCGATTCGATCTGCTGCCGCTGTGCCTCCCGTTCCGTTCCGATTGTTGAATCGCCTGGCGCGTCGGCAGGCTTCAGCGGTGTGGGCTGTACGAGACGCCGCTGTTCCCCGCATGGTCCAACTTCAAGTTCCGCGACATCCGGCGATGGCATCGCTTCGGTGGCGTGCGGAGGCTGGCCGTTACGGGTTCGGCTCGGCCGTGCGCAGCAATTGCAGAAGTCCGGTGACCGCGGCGAACTTGTCTTCCGACAATGGATCGGTCGCGAAGTGCATCAAGTCGTTGCGCACATTCTTGACTCTCTCCACTAGATCGACGACTTGGTCCTGGTCGAGTCGCCAGCCGAGCTTGTGCCAGCGGTCGGCGTCTCGCAGGAGGTAGACGTAGTTGCCGAAGGTGAGGTGATACGCGTCCTTGATCCGGGATTTCTGATGGTTGGCTACCGAGTCCTTCAGATCCTGGAGGTCGAAATGTTCGTCGGCGGCGCGGCGTAACCGATTCTCGGCTTCTTCGATGAGTACGCTCAACGTCGATGACCATCTATGGATCGCCAAGCGTGCCGACGAACTGGTCGACGCCTATCACGCCGCCGAATTCCCCTTCGGATGCGGCCTCATCCATGCCGACGCCCACTCCGAGAACACCGTCCACACCGACCACGGGTTCGTCCTGATCGACTGGGACCAGTGCTGCATCGGTCCATGGGAACTGGATCTCGTCAGTGGCCTACCAGATCATTTTCACGAGCCGAAGAACGTCCGGCGCCGGTTCCTCGACGCCTACGGATACGACCTTATGACTTGGCCGCATTGGCATCTTCTCCGTGATATCGCCGAGCTGAACTTTGTTGGCGCGTATATCCGGCTGGCATCTGACAAGCCCGCAGCGGCTCAACAACTGAGGGTACGGATCTCGTCCCTGCGCAGCGGCGATCGCAAGGTGCGGTGGACGGCAGTGTCGTGAGAACATCCGGTACAGGCGGGCCGCAGGTTGTGGCTCGTACAGGCTATGCGGCTGGGTAGTTTCCCGACAGTCATTCCCTGATGGGAAGCCGTAAGCGTCAGTGCGAGGTTCAGTCCCAGATAATTCTTCAGACAGCCAAAAGTTTCCAGAAATGGCTGAATGTGAAGGGAGCGAGGTTCAGTCGCCGCTGAACCAGAGATATCCACGGCACTGGATCGCTTCGATCGCCAGGGAGCGCAAGCCCTCCCATACCGGCCGATGGGATTCGGAGCGCGCAAGCATGGTATCGATTTCGGTGACCAGCGTCTTCAGCTGATATGCATTGAACATGGTGTCCGCATGCGGATGTATCGCCTGCAGCAAGGTACCTTGGGGAGCTTCGCCACATAGATCACCGAGAATCCCGGCGGGGTCGGGGTCGGCGCTGGCGATGGGTGAATGGTCTTGCGCCTGAAGAATGATGTCGATTGCCACGATTCTCTTTCTACGGTATCGGGTACATGGTGATCACGCCGCCATACTTGTCCTGGACAACCACGTAGCGTCTGGTCGGCGCACCACCGGCTGACTTCGACAGGTTGCCGATAGTGTGGTCGGCTTCCACTATCCGCTCGTAATTTCCGTTCTTGTTCGGGCCTGTTGCAGGTTGGTTGTCGGCTGCTTCGACCAGTGCATCTATATCCTCTTCGGGGTAGAAGATACTCTTCTTGTCGGTCACCTGGCTTCCGCCTGGGAAGTGCTTTGATCGGACGTATTCTTCGGCCTTGTCGGTCAGAGACGGGTTGTGGATCTGCGACGATACATCGGGTCCGCCGACTGCTCGTTCCTCGTCATCGCCATCGATCAGCACCCGCATGGCGATGATGGTGGCGAGGGAGGTGGAGATCGAGGTGAGGTCGGGGACCTTGTCGAAGGCGCTGATGACGCCGACGGCGCCGGCTGCGGCGGCGGTGAGGCCGACGACTCTGATGAGGTTGCTGGCCTGATAGAGGCTGCGGATGGTCGCGATGGTTTCGGCGACGGCGGCGGCGACGCCTCCTCCGCCTGCGGCGAGGCTGCCGCCGAAGCTGAGCAGTGCAGTGGCGGCGGCAGCTACCACGATGAGTCCTATCGCCCACTCGGCGGTGGTGATCGCGGATTGGATGCCGCGGCTGACGTCGAGTGTCCCGGTGTGGTAGCTCGTGACAGGTGCGGCGACGTTGAGTGATGCCGTGGCGATCTGGTCGGCGCCGGTGCGCAAGACGTTGAACTGGTCCTGGATCATTTGCCGATTCAGCGGGTCGTCCATACCGTCGAACATGGCGGCGATCGCGCTGATGCGGCCCGCGGCGCTGGTGATGGTGTCGTTCTTGGCGAAGTTATCCCAGGTGGTAGCCGCCTTGGCAAGTTTGTCCACGTCTCCGTTGGGGAGTTTGCCGAATTCTTCCAGGATCTTCGTTACGAGTATGGCAAAGAATTCATCGACACCGCCGCTGTGCTTCACGCCGGTTCCGTTGTCGCGCACCGATGTCGGGATCGTGACCGTGTATTCGGTCATCGCACGCACATCCGGGCGTGGCGGTGGCGGGTTGCTCTTGTTCCTGATCCCGTGGTTGTAGCCGTTTGCGGCGAGGACGTAGCCGTAGTTGGTGAGCGCATCGGCCAGGTTCGTGCACGTCTGCATCGTGCTGCGTGCGATCTGATCGTATTTTTCGCCCCATTGCTTGCAGCCGGGTGCGTCACCGGCCATACCTGCGCATTCGCCTTTCACGGCGTCATGCAGTGGTTTGTCGGCTCGTCGGAGGTCGGCGGCAAGATCGTGGCACTTCTTGGCGGCGTCGTAATAGACCTGCCAGTCGACGATCACGGTTGGCCGCCTCGCAGCATCTTGCGGTTGAGCTCGATGGCGTGCGTGTAACCTTCGTGCGCCTTGCGGGCCGAGTCGCTCATGTCCCGAATGCCTTCGGCGAATTCTCTTGCGCCGACCGACCACTGGCGATGGGCGTCGGCATAGGCTTGGGCGGCAACGCTTTCCCAGCCACTGCCCTGCAGGGTTGCGACCTTGTCGTCGATTTCGTCGAGATGGTCGGCGATGAACCCGGCCAGGCCGGACAGGCGGGCGACGATTTGATCGAGGTGTTCGAGGTCGACCGAAAATTCCGAGCTCATGGCAGGTCCAGGCTGGAGGTGTTCAGGGCGGCGGCGGTGTTCTCGTCGCGGGCCTGGTAGGTGTCGGCGGTGACACCGAGTTTTTCGGCCATGGCGGTCAGCGCAGTGATGATCTGGATGCCGCCGTCACGGACTTCGGTCCAGCCTTGGCCGAATTCGGCTGCCAGGTCGCCGGTCCAGGAGCCGGTGATGAGCGAATCCACATCTTTGGCCGCGGAATCCAGCGCGGACCGCAGGGCATCTGCCACGTCGTAGACGTACTGGCCTACCTCGCGAACCTTCTCCGGCACAACGGACAAGCTTGGGCCCGGTCCCGGATTCCCCCCGTCGCTCATATGCCGAAGCGTACCGGGGAAGTCTCGAGGGTGTCCACCGCCGACTCTCCAGTGTGGAGCTGCGTCCTGATAAACCGGTAATTTGGCCGAATCACTGTATGAGAGAGCGTGATTCGATCAGCGAAGTGCCGCCGCCCTCCTCCGCCTCGGACTCCATCGCACCGTAGATATCCGAGAGGTCGTCGGCGACTGGTTACTGCCCAATAGTGTTAGAAGAACCGGAAATTCGCTGGCGGACGCGATGTCGGCTGTTCTACGGTAGCACCGTTGTCGGATCGGGCAACGGAGAGGAATATCGTGACCACCAAGCTGAACCAGCTCATCGCCGTCGAGAAGGGTGTGAAGTCTCAGGCGAACGCCGACCTGGCCACCGCGTATCAGCGGGTGGGCAAGACCGAGCTGCTGGCTGGCATTTCCCGTACCTACCGGCCGTTGGACGACGAAGGTGAGGCACTTCCGCCGGAGTCGAAGCGGGTGCAGGTCCGGGTCAGTGAGGTGATCGCAGATGTCACGGCAACCCTGACCAGGCTGTTGAACGTCACCGCCACGAAGGACGTAGCCAACTGCTCGGCGAAGGCCGACCTGGTGGTGGACGGAAACACCATCGCCACGGATCTGCCCGTGACCTATCTGCTGTTCCTGGAGAAGCAGCTGGGTGAACTGAAGTCGTTCATCGCCAAGCTGCCGACGCTCGACCCGGCTGAGGCGTGGTCGTTCGACGAGGTCGCAGACTGCTTCGCGAC
The DNA here is from genome assembly GCF_015477605.1 of Nocardia amamiensis. Taxonomy (GTDB): domain Bacteria; phylum Actinomycetota; class Actinomycetes; order Mycobacteriales; family Mycobacteriaceae; genus Nocardia; species Nocardia amamiensis_A. The sequence continues at coordinate 186,045 of NZ_JADLQX010000012.1, read as the reverse complement.
CGAGCCGAGCCAGACGGTGCGGACCAAGAAGGTGCCGCGCAACCATGTGCTGGCGGCCGCCACCGACAAGCACCCGGCCCAGGTGCAGGTCTATCACGAGGACGTGGTGGTCGGACGCTGGACGACCACGAAGTTCTCGGGGGCGCTGCCGGCCAAGGAGGTCGGTGAGATGCGTGCTCGGCTCGCGAAGCTGACCGATGCGGTGAAGTACGCTCGGGAGGCAGCGAATTCGACCGCGGTGACCGACGTCGAGCCGGGCGAGGCGATCCTCGGCTATCTCTTCGGGTAACCGGGGCCAAAGACTCCCCCTTCGGGGGGATGGAGCACAAGCTGAAATTGAAACTCAAACTGACGGCGGGGCAGTGCCCAGCCGATGAGACTCAAGCTCTTGCTCCAAGCTCAACAACACCATCGACCTCGAGCTCATGGGTGTGGACGCGACGCACCCCCGAAATCCCGGTTCGAGTCCGGGCAGCGCCTCTACGCGGCGCTGTAGCGTAATGGCAACGCGCGGGGTACATCATGCTGAACCGCACTCGCGGGCGCAGTGGTCACAGATGGTGCAGCGATAGCTCAATCGGCAGAGCATCGGACTGTTAATCCGACGGGTGCGGGTTCGAATCCCGCTCGTTAACAGGAGGGGCCGGGCAGGGTATAGCCCGGCCCCTCGCTTTGCCGCCGGAGTCCGGCAGCTCGATCCCGACGCCGTGGTGATCGCAGACGTCGGCAGCCTGGTAAGCGCCGCGTTTCGGCCCCATCGAACCGGCGAGCAGATCCCGCGCTACCTGATCTTTGTAAAATCTTGCGAGGCAATGGCCATGGACAGCACTCATCCGCCATGACAGCGAGGCTTGGTTCCGGCGCGCTGAACCGGGGTTCCGAAAAACGCGAACCGGGCCGAATCGCTTGGATAAGAAGCGATTCGGCCCGGTTCGGGGTCAGGGAACTACGCCGTCGGCTCGAACGCCTCCGCGATGATCTCCGCCTGTTCCACCGCGTGGACCTTGCTGGACCCCGAGGAGGGGGCCGACATGGCGCGGCGGGAGATGCGGCGGAGTTTGGTGAAGCGGGTCGGGAGGGTTTCGGGGAGGTTGAGGCCGAAGAAGGGCCAGGCGCCCTGGTTGGCCGGTTCCTCCTGGACCCACGCCAGGTCGGTGGCGTTGGGGTAGCCCTCGAGGGCCTCGTTCAGGCGGCGGGTGGGCAGCGGGTAGAGCTGCTCGATGCGGACGATCGCGACGTCTTCGCGCTTCTGCTTGGCCTTTTCGGCGGCCAGCTCGTAGTAGAGCTTGCCGCTGGTCATCAGGATGCGCTTGACCTTGCCGCGGTCGCCGATGCCCTGCTCGTAGGCCGGCTCGTCGAAGACCGAGCGGAACTTGGACTCGGTGAAGTCCTTCAGGTCGGAGACCACGGCCTTGTTGCGCAGCATCGACTTCGGGGTGAAGACGATCAGCGGGCGGCGGATGCCGTCCAGTGCGTGGCGGCGCAGCAGGTGGAAGTAGTTCGCCGGAGTGGACGGCACCGCGACGGTCATCGAGCCCTCCGCGCACAGCTGCAGGAAGCGCTCGATGCGGCCGGAGGTGTGGTCCGGGCCCTGGCCCTCGTGGCCGTGCGGCAGCAGCAGCACGACGTCGGACAGCTGGCCCCACTTGGCCTCACCGGAGGAGATGAACTCGTCGATGATCGACTGCGCGCCGTTGACGAAGTCACCGAACTGCGCCTCCCACAGCACCAGCGCGTTGGGGTTGCCCAGCGAGTAGCCGTATTCGAAACCGACGGCGGCGAATTCGCTCAGCGCCGAGTCGTGCACCGCGAACCAGCCCGGGTTCTCGCTGCCGATGTTGTGCAGCGGGGTGTACTCGTCGGCGGTCTTGCGGTCGATGATCACCGCGTGCCGCTGGGTGAACGTGCCGCGGCGGGAGTCCTGACCGGTCAGGCGCACCGCGCGGCCCTCGTCGATCAGCGTGCCGAACGCGAGCAGCTCGGCGAAGGCCCAGTCGACCTTGCCCTCGTAAGCCATTTCGCGGCGCTTCTCCAGCACCGGCTTGACGCGCGGGTGCACGTTGAAGCCGTCGGGCACGTTGAGGAACGCGTCGCCGATCCGCTGCAGGACGGCCTTGTCCACGGCCGTCACGACAGACGCGGGCACCGGCTGGTCGCCCTCGACCGACTCGCTCGGCTCCGGCGAGTACTTCTCCAGCTCGCGGACCTCGTTGAATACCCGCTCCAGCTGGCCCTGGTAGTCGCGCAGCGCGTCCTCGGCCTCTTTCAGCGAGATGTCGCCACGGCCGATCAGGCTCTCGGTGTACGCCTTGCGGACCGAGCGCTTGGTGTCGATGACGTCGTACATGTACGGCTGGGTCATCGACGGGTCGTCGCCCTCGTTGTGGCCACGGCGGCGGTAGCAGATCATGTCGATCACGACGTCCTTGCGGAACTTCTGCTTGAAGTCGACCGCCAGGCGCGCGACCCAGTCGCACGCCTCCGGGTCGTCGCCGTTGACGTGGAAGATCGGCGCGCCGATGAACTTCGCGATGTCGGTGGAGTACTCGGTGGAGCGGCTGTTCTCCGGCGCCGTGGTGAAGCCGATCTGGTTGTTCACCACGATGTGAATGGTGCCGCCGACCCGGTAGCCGCGCAGACCCGAGAGGTTCAGCGTCTCGGCGACCACGCCCTGACCCGCGAACGCGGCGTCACCGTGCAGCATCAGCGGCACGACGGAGTAGCCCTCCGGCCCGTCGCCCTTGTCCAGCAGGTCTTGCTTGGCGCGGACCAAGCCCTCCAGGACCGGGTCGACCGCCTCCAGGTGCGAGGGGTTGGCGGTGAGCGAGACCTCGATCTCGTTGTCGCCGAACATCTGCAGGTAGGTGCCCTGCGCGCCGAGGTGGTACTTCACGTCGCCGGAGCCGTGCGCCCCCGCCGGGTTCATGTTGCCCTCGAACTCGGTGAAGATCTTCGAGTACGGCTTGCCGACGATGTTGGCGAGCACGTTGAGACGACCGCGGTGCGGCATGCCGATGACGACCTCATCGAGGCTGTGCTCGGCGCACTGGTCGATCACCGCGTCCATCATCGGGATGACCGCCTCGGCGCCCTCCAGCGAGAAGCGCTTCTGCCCGACGTACTTGGTCTGCAGGAAGGTCTCGAAGGCCTCCGCCGCGTTCAGCCGGTTCAGGATGTACTTCTGTTGCGCGACACTCGGCTTCGCGTGCTTCTGCTCGACGCGCTCCTGGATCCACTCGAGCTGCGCGGGATCGAGGATGTGGGTGTACTCGACGCCGACGTGGCGGCAGTAGGCGTCGCGCAGGATGGACAGCACGTCGCGCAGCTTCATCCGCTCCTGGCCGTGGAACCCCGCCACGTTGAACGTGCGGTCCAGGTCCCACAAGGTCAGGCCGTGCTGGGTGACGTCCAGGTCCGGGTGGCTGCGGAACTTGTCCTTGACCAGCCGCAGCGGGTCGGTGTCGGCCATCAGGTGGCCGCGGTTGCGGTAGGCCGCGATCATCTCCAGCACGCGGGCGCTCTTGTCGACGCCGCGCTCGCGCATGTCCTTGCGCCAGCGGACCGGCTCGTAGGGCACGCCGAGGCCGTGGAAGATCTCGTCGTAGAACTCGTCGGAGATCAGCAGCTGGTGGATGGTGCGCAGGAAGTCGCCGGACTCCGCGCCCTGGATGATGCGGTGGTCGTAGGTGGAGGTCAGCGTCATCAGCTTGCCGACGCCCAGCTCGGCGATGCGCTCATCGCTCATCCCCTGGAATTCGGCGGGGTACTCCATGGCGCCGGCGCCGATGATCGCGCCCTGACCGTGCATCAGGCGGGGCACCGAATGCACGGTGCCGATGGTGCCCGGGTTGGTCAGCGAGATGGTGACGCCGGAGAAGTCCTCGGCGGTCAGCTTGCCGTCGCGGGCGCGGCGGACGATGTCCTCGTAGGCGGTGTGGAACTGCCCGAAAGTCATTGCCTCGCAACCCTTGATGGCCGCGACGACCAGCGAGCGGTTGCCGTCCTTGCCCGGCAGGTCGATGGCGAGGCCGAGGTTGGTGTGCGCGGGGGTGACCGCATTCGGCTTGCCGTCGACCTCGGCGTAGTGCCGGTTCATGTTGGGGAACGCCTTGACCGCCTGCACGATGGCGTAGCCGAGCAGGTGGGTGAAGGAGATCTTGCCGCCCCGGGTGCGGGCGAGATGGTTGTTGATGACCAGACGGTTGTCGATCATCAGCTTGGCCGGGATGGCGCGCACGCTGGTCGCGGTGGGGATGCTCAGCGAGGCGGCCATGTTCTTCGCCACCGCCGCGGCGGCGCCGCGCAGCACCTTGGCCTCGTCGGTGGCGGTGTCGGCCTGCTTCGGGCCGGAGGTGGGCGCGGCGTTCGATGTGGGCGCCGGAGTGGTCTGCGGAGTGCGGGCGGTCACCGTCGCCGGCTTCGGAGCAGCTGGGGCAGGAGCTTTCGGGGCCGCGGGGGCGGGGGCAGGAGCAGGCTTGGCGGCAGCGGGGGCGGGAGCCGGGGTGACCGGAGCCGGAGCCGGAGCGGCGGCCTGCGCGGGCGCGGGGGCGGTCTGGCTGTTGCCGGAATCACCACTCGCTTCAGGCGTGTAGTCGGCCAGGAACTCATGCCAGCTCTCGTCGACGGAAGATGGATCTTGCTTGAACTTCTGATACATCTCGTCGACCAGCCATTGGTTCTGACCGAACTGGGAAGTTGAGCTGCTCACAGCAGGTGTTCGCCTCATTTCGTTCTTCGCGCTGCGACGTTTGTGACGTGCCCGGCACGGGGATCAGCGGATGCGCGCCGATGCGCCCTATCTGAGGATAGGCCCAGCAGCAAATCGGCGGATTCACTGACCACCCGACACCCCCGACCTCATAGGTGACGACTCGTCAGTACTCGAGAATATTCCCCCGGACTCGTGGGCCGCTGCCCACAGTCGGGCATACGGCCCGCCCGCGGCGAGCAGCTCCGAATGGGGGCCGAATTCCACGATCCGGCCGTGGTCGACCACGGCGATTCGATCGGCGCGCGCGGCCGTGCCCAGCCGGTGCGCGACGATCACCGTGGTCCGGTCGCGGCTCAGCGATCGGCTCGCTGCCAGCACCGATGCCTCGGTGTCCGGGTCCAGCGTCGCGGTGGCCTCGTCGAGCAGCAGCAAGTCCGGACCGACCAGTTCGGCGCGGGCGAGCGCGATCAGCTGACGCTGGCCCGACGACAGGCCGCGACCTCGTTCGCCGACCGGCTGGCGCATACCGAGCGGGAGGGCGGCGATCATGTCGCTCGCGCCCACCGCAGCGACCGCCGCTGCGATCTCCTCGGCGGTCGCGGATGGTTTCCCGAATGCAATGTTGCTCGCCACATCGCCGGTGAACAGGTGAGCTTCCTGCGGAACGATGCCGAGCCGCGAGCGGTAATCGGCCAAGCGGTAATCGCGGACGTCGGCGTCGTCGACACGGATCGAGCCGGGTTCAGAGGCGCGGTTACCGTTCTCGTGCGTCGGATCGCCGCCGGAATGGTTCGACTCGTCCCGAGACAGGTCGTACAGACGCGCCAGCAGCTTGACGACGGTCGACTTGCCCGCGCCGGTCGGCCCGACCAGCGCCAGGGTGGAACCCTCCGGGATGCGCAGGGAAACGCCGTCCAGGGCCGGAACCCGGCTGCCCGCGTACCGGAACCGGACATTGTCGAAGGCGACATCGCCGCGCAACCCCCGCGCTATCGGCACGGGATCGGCCGGATCGGCGGTGATCGAGGACGGCGTGCGCAGCAGATCCCCGATCCGCCGCAGCCCGACCCTGGCCTGCTGGTAGCCGTCGAAGACTTGGGACAGCTGCAGGATCGGTCCGAACAGCAGTTGGAGATACAGCACGAACGCGACCAGCGTCCCTGCGCTGGTCGAACCGGAGGCGACCTCCCGCGCGCCGAAGAACACCACCGCGGCCAGCGCCACGTCGGCCCATCCGACGACGAACGCGAAGTACAGCGCGATCGCCCGCTGGGCTCGCAAGCGGCTGTCGCGGTAGCGCTGCGAATACTCCGCGAAACGACGGGCCGCACGCGGCTCGTTCCGGTTCGCCTGCACCGCGCGCAACCCCGTCACGTTTTCTTGGAAATCGGCGTTGACCGCCGACACATGTTCTCGTGACACGGTGTACGCGACGGACGACACCCGCCGGAACAGCACCGTCGCCAGCACCAATGCAGGCACCGTCGCCAGCACGACCAGCGCCAGCGAGACATCGATCACCAGCAACGCGACCGTGATGCCGACCAGCGTCAGCAGGCCGACCAGGGTGGTGGCCACCCCGGTCTGCAGAAACGTCGACAGTGCGTCGACGTCGGTGGTCATCCGGGTCATGATCCGACCGGACAGTTCGCGTTCGTAGTAGTCCGAGCCGCTGTAGATGCGCGAAGCTGCGGATCCGCAAGCCGAACAGCACCCGTTCCCCGGTGCGCGCCGTCAGCACGGTGGTCGCAGCGCCGACCGCCCAGCCCGCGGCGGCGAGCACCGCGCCGAACAGCGTCGCGCGAACCAGCGCCGCGGCATCATCACCCAGCACGCCACCATCGATCGCGTAGCGCACCAGCGGCGGGAACGCGACGCCGATCGCCGCGTCGGCGGCCAGCAGCGCCATCACCGTCAGCACGAGCCAGCGCACGGGGCGCAACATGCGGCGCAATCCGAACCGCGGATCGGGCTCGCGGAAACGCTCTACGTCCAGGCCGGGCTGCTCGATGGCGGGTGGCAGGCGCTCGATGGTGCGGCGCAGTTCGGGGGTCTCGCTCACGTCGGCCGCGGCGCCCGCGAACCGGCCACCTTCGGAACGACTCGGTGCCTGTCTGTTCCCCGCCCCGGACGGGGTGATGTCCGGCGCCGGGGCGGCGTGCCCGGCGGGTGCGGGCAGCCTGATCACGCGATCGGCATGGGCGAGCGTCGATTCCCGATGCGCCAGGATCAGCGTGGTCCGGCCGCCGCGGTCGGGCAGCGCGTCGAAGATCGCCGCCTCGGTCACCGCGTCCACGGCCGAGGTGGCGTCGTCGAGCACCAGGATGCGCGGGCGCGCCAGCAGTGCTCTCGCCAGCGCGATCCGCTGCCGCTGGCCGCCGGAGAGGGTCAGGCCGCGCTCGCCGACCACGGTGTCGTAGCCGTCCGGAAGCTCGGCGATGAATTCGTCGGCGGCGGCCTGCGCGGCGGCTTGCCTGATCTCCTCGTCGGTGGCCTCTGGCCGGCCGAGCGCGATATTCGCGGCGATCGTGTCGGAGAACAGGAAGGGATCGTCGAAGACGACGCCGATGGCCGCACGCAGGTCGGCGGCGCGCAGGTCGGCGATGTCGACACCGATGGTTTCCGCGGTGAGCGTCGCGGTGTGCGCACCATTCCCGGTGACGGTGAACGCATCCGCGGGGTCGATGCTCGGCCCGCTCTGCCCGGCAGCCGACGCGTCGGCCGGGTCGGCGCGCAGCGGCGCGGCTTCGGCGAACAGCCGGATATTGCCGGAGTCCGGCGCGTAGAACCGGGGGAGCAGCAGGGCGAGCGTGGACTTGCCCGACCCCGCCGGGCCTATGACGGCCACCGTCTCACCGGGACGGATGCGCAGGTCCAGCTCGCGCAGAACGGGCTGATCGGGATCGAATCCGAAGGTGAGCGCGTCGATTTCGATGCCGAGCGGCCCGTCCGGCAGCTCCAGCGGACGATCCGGGTCGGCGATGACCGGCGCGGCGTCGATCACCTGGAACACCCGTTCGGCCGCCGCCCTGGTCAGCTGAGCCATGACGATCACCGACGACAGGATGCGCGCGGTGCCGGTCATGACGGCGACGTACGCGGCGAACGCGACGAAGGTGCCGATCCCTATGCTGCCGTGCAGGGCCAGCAGTCCACCGAGCGCGATGACCGCGACCATGCCGAATTGTGGAATCGTCGCCACCGTCGGCGCGAAGCGGGCGTCGATCTTCGCGGCGCGCATCCGCTCCGCGAACAGTCTGCGGCCGTGGCGTTCCAGCAGATCGACCATCCGCGCTTCCTGACCGAAGCCCTTCACCACCCGCACCCCGGTGACCGTCTCCTCGACGTGCTGGGCGAGGTCGGCGGCGCGCTGCTGCGCGGACCAGGTCGCCGCGTGCAGCCGGGGGCGCATTCGGTAGACCACCAGTCCGATCGCGGGCACCACCAGCAGCGCGACGGCGGCCAGGGGCGGCGACAGCCAGATCATGACCACAGCGGCGAGCACGAATTCCAGCAGCGCCATACCCGACAGCGGCACCATCGCCATCAGACCCTGGACCAGCTGGAGATCGGTGATCGACCGCGACACCACCTGCCCGGTGCGCAGGGTGTCCTGGCCGATGCCGTCCAACCGCTGCAGTGAACCGAGGAGATTCACGCGCAGCGCGTGCTGCACGTCCAGTGACAGTCGTCCGGCCAGCAACCTCCGCCCGAATCCGGCCGCGGAGCGGCTGACGGCCAGTACCAGGAAGAGGCCAGCGACCGCGCTGATGGCAGCGGTATCACCGACACCGGCCGCGTCGATGGCCTTTTTGGTCAGCAGCGGCCCGGCCGTCTCGATGACCGCGCCGCCGAGAATCGCCGCCGTGATCCCGGCAAGCACCGCGCGGTGCGGCCGGCATTCGGCCCACAGCCTGCGTATCCATCCTGGTTGGCCGCCCCCGTCCACCACGCCAGCTCGCCCCCTTCGTCGTACCGCGTTCTTCATCGACGGTACCGACGCCCACCGACAGGCCGTTGTTCCCGGCGTGGGGTCACAGGTCGCGGGTGCGCAGGCTCCACCAGCTCGCGGCACCTAGGCCGATGGTCCACAGCAGCAGCACCACGATGGCGGCCGGGGTGGGGGCGAGGAAATCGCTTTCCGGATAGGAGCCGACGGCTACGGTGCCGACGGTGGCGGAAACGGGCAGCAGGGTCACCACGCCCGGGATGCCGAGAAAGCGGCTGACCAGCCACAGCAGTGGCTCGGCGAGCCCGATCCAGCCGAGCAGCAGCGCCACCGCCCTGGACGAGGAGCGCACCAGGATGCCCGCGCTCGCGCCGATCAGCGACCAGCACACCGCGGCGAGCAGGCCGCCGCCGAGCACGGCGAACAGCTCCGCGGTTATGGCGATCTTGTCGCGACCCGCGGCGAGCAGGCCGCCGAGCGAGACCAGTTCGACGGCCGCGGCCGCCGCCACCGCGCAACAACCGATGACCAGGAACTTCGCGGCGGCCAGCCGATCGCGGTCGGCGGTGAACAGCACGCTGACCGGCACCGTGTGGTACCGATACTCCGCGCCGGTGCTCACCGCGCCGAAGACGGCGGCCGCGAGCGCGACCACGCCGAGACCGACATAGAGGCCGATCGTCGCCGCGCCGGTGGCAGGCTCGCCGCGCGGGTCCGGCGGCCCGGCCAGGCCCGCCGAGGCGATGCTCGCGATCAGCGCGATCGCGAGTACGGCGCCCGCGACCAGCTGGCCGCGCGGCATCGTGACGACCTTGCGGATCTCGGAGTTGACGGTCGGCACCAAGTCCGCGGGGAGGATAGCGATCATCGTGGGATTCCGTAGGGCAGCGGCGACGGTTGCTGGGTGCCGGGCGCGGCGAGGCCGGGATAGTGCGGCGCGGGCGCGGCCGTGGGTTTGGTCAGCGACGCGAGCACCCGGTCGGGGTGGATGGGGTCGGAGACGATGCTGTCGATCCGCACTTTGGCCGTGGTGGCCGCCGCTCGGATCTGCGCCTCGTCGGCCTCGGCGACGGCGAGGCGGCCATCCGGGCGGATCACCGCGTCGGTAAACCCTTGTGCGGCGAGCACGGTCGCCAGCGCGATGGGCGGGGACGCCGCGACGACCAGCCGGTCCGGATGTCCGCGCCGCAGCCGGGCCGGGCTGCCCTGGTACACCACCGCGCCCTCGTTCAGCACGATCAGGTGGTCCGCGCCCGGAAGCACCGCGGCGAGGCTCTCGCTGGACAGCAGGGCGCTGCCGCCGCGGCGGGTGTGCCTGCGCAGGAACTCCTGCAGCCAGCCGCGTTCGGCGCCGTCGAGTCCGTCCATCGGATCGTCGAGCACCAGCAGCGGAGGATCGCCGAGCAGCGCGGTGGCCAGCGCGAGTCTGGTCTGCTGCCCGATCGACAGGTTGCCGATCTTGGTCGCGGTGTGCTCTTCCAGTCCTACGAGCTCGAGCACCTCGCCCGCCCGTGCGTCCGGAAGGCCCGCCGCAGCCGCGTAGATCAGCAGGTGCTGTCGCGCTGTCCGAGCCGGATGCAGTCCGCGGGGCGCGAGCACGCCGCCGACCACCCGAGCCGAAGCGCCGGCGTCGGGTCGCGCCGAGCCCGGTCCGACCACGGAGGCGGTACCGGAACTAGGGGCGACGAGCCCGAGGAGCGCCCGCAGGATCGTGGTCTTGCCCGCACCCCGCGGACCCACCAGCGCCGCGGTGGTGCCGGAGGGCACGGTGAAGCTGACGTCCGTCACGGCGGTCGCCAGGTCGTACCGCTTGGTCAATCCCCGGACCGCGAACGCGACCGGGCGCGCTCCGGTGGGCGCGCGGCGCACGCTCATCGTGGCGTGGCCGGAGGTTGCGGCTTCGACGGGTCGATCGCGGTGAGCGGATCGGCGTCGACGATCAGGTACCGGTCGGCCGGCCAGACGACCGGTGGCGGCCCGAATGCGTTGCGCGCGTTGGTGACCGTGGCCTTGCCGAGCGCGCGGTTGCCCGCGCCGCCGATCACGGCGCCGATGCCTGCGGGCAGCACCTTGCCCGCCATCAGCGCGGCGCGCTTGGTGATGAACCGGATGATGAACCGCTTCAGCAGCGAATCATTCATGCTCGACAGCCCGGGAATCCGGTTGGCGAATACCGTGCCCCAGTTCTTCGCGGAGGTGCCGACGGTTTTCTGCACGATCTCCATGCCGCTCTCGCCCAGCACAACGGCCAGCACCAACGCCCTGCGCTGCTCTTGATCCTGCGGCGAAATGCCGTGCACCGCGGCCACCGCGAGGGTGAAGACCGCCGATGCCTCCATGAAGAAGGTGGTTTCCGCGCTCACCGCGGCGACCGCGGCGATGGTGCCGACGCCGGGGAGCGCGGCGGTCGCGCCCACCGCGCCACCGCTGCCGGTCACCGCGAGCAGGTATTGCTTCTCCAACCGCTCGATGATCTGTGCGGGGGTTTCGTCGGGGTGGGAGCGCCGGATCCGGTCCACATACTTGGCGACCGCGGGCGCCTGCAGGCGGGACCCGGTATCGAGCAGCTCGACCACCGTCTTCTCGAACGCGCCTTTGAGCATCGGCGGCATCCTCCTCTTCCGGTCTCCTGGGTTGAACTGTATGGCACCGGTTGCCGTCAGCTCGTCATGACAACGAAGTACCCAGGCGGATCGGTTCCATCAGGCTGCCTCGCCTTCGCTCGAACTCGGCCGGGCAACGTTATGCGGGGCCCTGCACCGCGGGTGCGCGTTCGGCCAATGGTGGCGGGGGCGGCGGGGTTCCGTCGCCGAACGGGCTGCCGCCGAGGGCTTCTCTGCCGTGCGGGGTCAACCAGTTCGCCAGGTCGGGACCCTTCGGGACGATTCCGGTCGGGTTGATGTCCCGGTGCACCAAGTAGTAGTGCGCCTTGATCTGCCCGAAGTCGATGGTGTCGCCGAAGCCGGGGGTCTGGTACAGATCGCGCGCGTACGCCCACAGCACCGGCATCTCGGTGAGTTTGGACCGGTTGCACTTGAAGTGCCCGTGATAGACGGCGTCGAAGCGCACCAGTGTCGTAAAGAGCCGTATGTCCGCTTCGGTTATCGTGTCGCCGACCAGATAGCGTTGTGCGGCAAGGCGTTCCGACAGCCAATCCAGCCGGTTGAAGAGCCGGTTGTAGGCGGCGTCGTAGGCGTCCTGCGCGCCGGCGAACCCGCACCGGTAGACGCCGTTGTTGACGTCGCGGAACACCGCGAGGTTCACCTCATCGATCTCCGCGCGCAGCGATTCGGGGTACAGCCGCGGCGCGCCGGGCCGGTGATAGTCGTTCCACTCGGTGGAGAAGTCCACCGTGATCTGGGCGTAGTCGTTGGTGACAACCTGCCCGCTCGGCACGTCCACGATGGCGGGCACCGTGATGCCGCGCGGATAGTCCGGGAATCGTGCCAGGTACGCGTCGCGCAGCCGGGGGATGCCGAGCACCGGGTCGACGCCGCCGGGATCCAGGTCGAAGGTCCAGCTGAGCTTGTCGTGCGTGGGACCGCACAGGCCGAGCGAGAGCACCTGCTCGAGGCCGAGCAGACGCCGCACGATCAAGGTGCGGTTGGCCCACGGGCAGGCCCGCGCCGCGACGAGCCGGTAGCGCCCCGGCTCGACCGGATAGCCGTCGCGGCCGTCGGCCGTGATCCGGGTGGTGATGTAGTTCGTGTCCCTCTTGAACTCGCCGGGCTCGACGTAGGAACCGCTTTCGCTAGCCGACTTGGTCACCTGGACAGTTTCGCAGATCGAAGGGCCGATGGGCGCTGTCGGACGTAGTCGGTCTTCAGCAAGCGCGTGCCCGCGGCGGAGGCAGGAGTTACGCACGTTGGCCTTGTCGACGCAGTGCGTCCTCAGCCCCGCGCAGGGCCGGAGCGGAGGCAGGAGGTACGCACGTTGGCCTTGTCGGACGCAGTGCGTCCTCAGCCCCGCGCACGGCCGGAGCGGAGGCGGAGGTACGCCTAGGCTGACCGGATGAGTGAAACGAAGGCCACCCGCCTGGAACGCGACTGCACCGACGCCGGCGCCGAGGTGGCGACCCTCACGTTCGCCCATCCGCCGCTCAACCTGTTCGATCGGGCGATGCTGGACGCGGTGATCGCCGACGTCGCCGAGCTGTCCGCGCGACCGCCGCGCGCACTGCTGCTGCGCGCCGAAGGCAAGGTGGTGTCCGGCGGTGTGGACGTGCACGTGTTCGACGGCCTGACCGTCGAGCAGGGCGCCGAGTTGTGGCAGACGCTGTTCGCGCAGATCATCCATCCGCTGGAGGCGCTGCCGTGCCCGGTGGTGTTCGCCGCGCACGGGCTGACGCTGACCGCGGCCTTCGAGATCGCACTCGCCTGCGACATCCTGCTGGCCGCGCCGAAGGCGAAGTTCGGGTTGGTGGAGACCGTGGTCGGGCTGACCCCGTCGATGGGCGGCCCGCAGCGTCTGGCCGAGCGCGCCGGGTCGGGACGGGCTCGCGAGTTCGTGATGACCGGCGACCTCTACGACGCGGCGACGATGGCCGAGTGGGGTGTGGTGAACGCGGTGCACGACGACCTCGACGCGGCGGCGAGGGCGCTGACCCACCGGCTGGCCGACGGCCCGACGAAGGCGCACGCGGCAACCAAGCGGATCATCGAGGCGTGGCGTTCCGGCGGTGTGGCACATGCGGATTCGGCGACACCGGAGGTGTCCGGCGCCCTGTTCGCGACCGACGATCTCCGGGGGGCCGTGCGCAGTTTTCTCGAGGTGGGTCCGGGCAAGGCCAGCTACACCGGCCGGTGACAGGTCGGACACGTTCGTCGCCTATCCCAGCGAGATTGTGACCCGAGTCATATAGTCGCAGGTGCCTGCTCACTCGAGGCACGCGGAGGACGAATGTCGCAGTTTCTCGTCGAATACCCCCTGACCGGCCCGCATGTCTGGGATAACCCGCTAGCCCGAGGCGCCGACGGCGTACTGCGCTACGGAAACCTCACACCAGCGCTGACCGAGCTACTGGATCTGCAGGTGCACGCGTTTTCCACCCGTGAGGCGGTGGTGGAGGTCGGCGGCCCGCGCCTGACCTATCGGGAGCTGTGGCACGCCGCGTCCCGGATCGCCGGCGGTTTGCAGGAGCACGGGATCGGCTACGGCGATCGGGTCGCCATCTACCTGCCCTCGGGTGCGCGCTGGGTGCAAGCCTTCCTCGGCGCCCTGCTCAGCGGTGCGGTGCCGGTGCTGGTGCACGACGGTTTGCCGGAGGCGGTGGCCGAGCGGGTGATCATCGACAGCCGTGCGGATTTCGTGCTCGGCCGTCCAGGGGGCGAGACAGAGCTGCCCGACGGCGCAGCGTACATCGATGACGGTGCGTCGCTGAGTGATCTGGCGCTGCTGTGTTACACGAGCGGCTCCTGCACGCCCAAGGGCGTGGAACTGACCAACGAGAACCTGCTCTCCGCGGTGCGCTCCATGGTCGCCGCGCTGGATCTGCCCACCGACGGCCTGCGCAATCTGGTGCTGCTGCCGTTGGCGCACGCCAGCGGCTGTGTCGATCAGCTTTTGCCGACCTTCGCGGTCGGTGGCACGGTCGTGCTCGCCCGGGACAGCTGCGGCATGGCCGAGGCCATCGCGGCGGAACGCATCGACATGGTCTCCGCGACCCCGCGGATCTTCGCGGGCCTGGTGCCGGAGCTGGCCGAGCTGCGCGCCGAGGGGCTGTGCACCGAGGGCGTCGCGCGGATCAGCAAAGCCGGTCACCGTGCCGAACGCGCCGCGGCGTCGGCCACCCTCCTCGACCTGACGGCCGAACTCCGTGGTGTGTTCCCGGCCGCTCGGCAGTGGTCGGTCTGGGGTGCGACCGAGACCAGCGGCATCGGCCTCGCGGTGGACGACGCCGAGCAGGCGGCAGACCCGTCGGGCGCGGACGCCGTGCTCGGATTCCCGTTCGGCGGTACCGAATTGGCGCTATGGGGCCCGAAGGCGACCGCGGGACACGGGGAACTGCTGTGCCGCGGGCCGAACGTCACGCCACGCTATTGGGACGACCCGACCACCACCGCGGCGCGTTTCACCGGAACCTGGTTCCACACCGGCGACCAAGTGACGATCGACGCCGACGGCTTGGTGCGCCGGGAAGCGGTGCCCGCCGAGTAGTCCGGACTCACTCCAGCATGCGGGTGCGCAGGCGCGCGAGCAGCTCGGGCGTCAGGCCGACGGCCCTGATATAGCCGCGCAGATCGCCGTGCAGCTCCCGCATCGAGACCGTAGCGGTCTCCAGGTATTCCTCGCGCACGCCGAGCAGGTCCACCGAGACCTCCTCGCCGCCCAGCAGTTTCGACGTCATCAAGGAGCGCAGTGCGGGGACGGCCCCGTTGCTCTCCAGGTAATCGGCCCGCACATCGTCTTCGGTGACGCCGACCGCGCGCAGCAGTGTCGCGACGGCCCAGCCGGTGCGGTCCTTGCCCGCCGCGCAGTGCACCAGCACGGCGCCGGCGCCGCGCAGGATGGATTCGGCGAGCGCCGCGATGGCGGCGTGTGCCTCGGGTAACGCCGGGAACATCCGGTAGACCTCGAGCATGTGCGTGTACGCGGTCCGCGCGGTCGCCTCGTGCGGCGGGGCCTCGGCCATTCTGGAATCGAACGGCGTGACGGTCAGCCGGACGTCCGCGGGCAGGCGATCGGCCCCGATATGCGCGATCTCGCGGTGTCCGCGCAGGTCGTGCACGTCGGTGACGCGCAGTTCGCGCAGCGCGGCGTGGCCCGCCTCGTCGAGCCCGCTCAGCTGGGCCGAGCGCAGCAGCACCCCGGGGCGGACCTTCGCGCCGTCATCGGTGCGCAGGCCGCCGGTATCCCGGAAGTTGAAGGTGCCGGAGAGGAAGTACTGGTCGGCGGGTGGCGAGAGAGTCACCGATCCAGGCTATCGGCCCCGCGGTACGAAAGGATGTCCATCGCGGATCGAACCCCACACAATAAGCTGACCGATTTGGGTGGTTCCAGTGTGGGGTTCATCACAAGACTTGGGATGCTAGGGCCGCGGACCGTACCCTCTTCTACGGTCTGTCGATGACCGGCACGGTCCGAGATCGCCCGTCATGGCGGGGATTCCGGGCGACACGGGTCCATTGCATCGCGATCGCGGTTGGGTAACAAAACATTCTTCCAGTACGGAAATACCCAATGAACCCGTTTCTAAAACCGGAGAACCCTCTAACATTGATGAACGTTGGACCGGGCAGCGTGGAGTTTTCTAGAAGTTGCCCGCCATGTTCAGCGAGTCGTGCCGACCGAGGTGCGTAAGTGTTCTTTCGCCGAGGGAGTCGTCGTTGAGCGCAGGTGGAGAAGTAATAACGGAGATTCGGCTACGGCCGGCCGTTCTCGAGGCCGTCGAACAGGCGGCGGCAACACTCGACTACACGGGCCTCCGCGCACTGCGCGTGCTGCTGCATGCCGGAATCAGCGCGTACTGGCCGCTGGTCAAGGCCACTCCGATCAAGCAGGTCAGGTCATACGAGATGACCGTGCAGGCGTTGCGGACGAACTGGGAGGCGGGCAACAGCTGCTTGCCGGACCCGATCGCGGCAGCGTTCTATCGCGACAAGGACGCGGAGGTTACCGCGTTTTTGGAGCTGTGCGCGGAACGTTCGCAAACGCAATGGCTGGAGCCGGTCGAGTCGATCGCGTCGCTTGTCGTCTCGCTCGTACAGGGCACCGTCTTGCGCTGGCTGGCCGACTGCAACGACGAGACCATGCTCGTGGTCCTCGACGATATGACCAGCACTCTGGTCACCAAAGCCGTCGAGGCCTAGCTCTTCCGAAATACTGGACGATCGACCAGTTTGGTGGTTGAGTGTCCTGGTGACCCAGACGTCGCCGATCGCGGGGCTGCACGCGGCCACCGCCGAACTGGACCCACCGCTGGCCGCCCTCGACCTGGCCGTGCTGCGCGCCAACGCCGCCGATCTGGTGCGTCGCGCCGGCGGTGTCCCGGTGCGGGTGGCCAGCAAATCTGTGCGCTGCCGCGCCGTTCTCGCCGAAGTCCTCGGTGCGGACCTCACCGCCGCGGGCGGTTTCGCGGGCATCATGTCCTATTCCCTGCGTGAGGCCATCTGGCTGGTGCGCCACGGGGCGCGCGACGTCCTGCTCGGCTATCCGACCGTGGACCGCGCCGCGCTGTCCGAACTGGCCTCCGACGACATCCTGTTGCGATCGATCACGCTCATGATCGATGACGCCGCCCAGCTCGAGCTGATCCGTGCCGCTCTCGGCACCGATCGGGTGCGCCCCCGGGTCTGCCTGGACGTGGACGCCTCGCTGCGCATCGGCCCGCTGCATCTCGGTGTCCGCCGGTCCCCGGTTCGGACGCCACAGGAAGCGGCCGCCTTGACGAGCGACGCGGTGCGCCGCGGTTTCGACGTGGTGGGCGTGATGACCTACGAGGCGCAGATCGCCGGGCTGCCCGACGCGAATGCCGCGGTGCGACTGGTGAAGCGGGCGTCGGCGGCGGAGATCGCCAAGCGGCGCGCGAAGGTGCTCGACGCGGTCCGCTCGGTGACCGGCAAGCTGGAGATCGTCAACAGCGGCGGCACCGGATCCATCGAAGTCAGCGTCGCCGACCCGGACGTGACCGAGGTGACCGCCGGATCGGGCCTCTACGTGCCGACGCTGTTCGACCACTACCGATCGTTCACCCCCAGGCCCGCACTGTATTTCGCCACCTCCGTACTGCGGCGGCCCACGGGGAAGATCGCCACCGTCTTCGCGGGCGGCTACATCGCCTCGGGCCCGGCAGGGCCGTCCCGAGTACCGAAACCGGTGTGGCCCAGCGGATTGAAGCTGCTCGGCACCGAAGGCGCCGGAGAGGTGCAAACGCCGCTGTCGGGCGCCGCGGAACTGCGGATCGGTGATCGGGTGTGGTTCCGGCACGCGAAGGCCGGGGAACTGTGCGAGCGGTTCGACACGCTTCATCTGGTCGACGCCGACGGCTCCCGCGTCTCCGTGCCGACCTACCGTGGCGAGGGCGTCTGCTTCGGCTGACCGCGGTCAGCCCAGCCGCAGGAACGCGCCCAGGTCGGCCAGCTCTTCCATGGTGGCGGGCAGATACTCGGTGAGCAGCGGCGAGCGGATGATGATCGCCTTCCACATGGCCCGGCACAGCGCGGCGCGGATCAGCCCCCGGGACAACAGCGACCGCATGCCGTAAGGGGCGTCGGCGGGGCTGGATGTGGTCATCGAAAGCAGCACCACCGCCGCTTCCCTGCCACGGAATCGATCCGGCGTGCCCACCAGCACGTCCTCGATCTTCGCCCGGGCGAGCATGGTCCGGATCCGCCCCACCTGCGCGGCGTATGGCGCGACCACGAAGATGTCGTGCGGGTGCACCCGGCGCGTCGTCGCGCCGATCGTCCAGGACATGCCGAGCAGCGCGCGGACCCGGCGCACCACCTCCCGCGCCTCGGCGGGCGAGGTGGTGGCACTCCCGTGGTGGTCGACCAGGACGGTGCGCACGCCGGGCTCCTCGCCGTCCAGACGCCTTGCCAGCGTGACGGTTTCATTGGAGCGCAGTCGTCCGTCGTAGTACAGCCGGGAGACGGGTTCGCATACCGCGGGATGCATCCGCCAGGTCCGGTCCAGGAAGTAGCCGCGTTCGGAGGGCAGAGTCTGACGCCCCTGGGCCAGCCAGCCGAGCACTGATTCACCGACCGGAGCCGGATGGGTCCCGCGCACGGCCGACGGCACGGGATCGCCGAGCAGCAGCAGGTTGCGTGCGCTCGCGGCGACGGCCACGGTGTCGGCCAGCGCGAAACGGCCCGCGTCGGCGATCAGGAGCAGATCGAGGGCTTCACGCGGCACCAGTTCCTCGTTCGCGAAATCGGCCGGAGTGCCGCCGAGCACGCAGCCACTGATGGCGTTGTCCAGGAAACGCGGATAGCGGGCGGCGTCGATCACCGCCCACACCGGGGCGACCGCCGCCGCGTCCTTCTTGGCGACCAGCTCCGGCAGCACGCCGACCCGCACGATCGCGTCGAGCAGGTTCTCCACGGTCGCGTGGTCCCGCGCGACGATGCCGACGCGCCAGTTGTGCTTGGTGACCAGGCGCTCCAGCACCCGGGCCGTGGTCGAAGTCTTCCCGGTTCCCGACGGTCCCTGCACCGCGACGTAGGAGCGGTCGAGCGCGCGCACGGCCGCGGTGATCGCCGCTGCATGATCGCCGTGCACCTCGGGCAACCTCACGCCGCCGTGGAGCCGGGGCGGGCGGCGCGCGAGGATGTCGAAGACCGCTTCCCGCGGCGTGTCCGGGAGGGTCATGAGCAACTGTTGCGCCGCCAGTTCGACCGTGAGTTCGGCGTTTTCGTCCCAGGCTGGCAGGTCGGGCGCGATGGCGGTCGGCAGCTCGTCGTAGGGCTCGCAGCCTTCGGGCAGCAGTTCCTCCAGCCGGACGGTGTCGTCGAACTCGGTGTCCACCGAGCATCCGAGCACCGTCGCCGTCGCGGTAGCCCGGTGGCCGACCGCGGTGACCATGCCCGCGGGCGGCGGCTGGTCGTAGAAGGTGTAGACCGTTGTGCCGGGGGTGAGCACACTCGGCCCCGCCGCGCCGCTAGCGCCGGTTCCGATTCGGCCGGTCAGCGTCAGATACCGCCGCATGGTCGGGAGGTCGGGGCGACGATGCCATTTGGTGTCCACCGTGCCCCAGTCGGCGACGAGAACCCCTGGCGCGTCGGGCCATTCGTCCACCGGGTGGCTGAGCCGGTCGGCATGGGCCCACCACAGCGGCTGCCGCTCGCGCCGGTGATAGCCGAGTGCGGCGGCCATCAAAGCCGCGGGGTGCAGGGAATCACCCAGTCCCGCAGCGTATTCCGCCAAGGCAGCCTCCAGAGACGACGGCCGGGGCGGTGGTGCGGGTTCCGGCGCGGCCGGGACGGCCGCGGTCCACCACGAACCGGCCCTTGCCTGCGGTGCGAGGTGCTGCTCGGCAGGATGCTGTGCATCCCCCGGTTCCGCCACGTATTCCGCCGCACCAGCCCCCGCTGACGATTGCCGGGGCGCCGGCGCGGGTTCCGGCGTGCCCGGGACGGTCGCGGTCCACCACGAACCGGCTCTTGCCTGCGGTCCGAGGTGCTGCTCGGCGGCATGGTCGACAGGATGCTGTGCGCCTTCCGGTCCCGCAGCGAATTCCACCGCGGCAGCCCGCGGTGACCATTGCCGGGACGCCGGCGCGGGCTCCGCTTCGCCTGCGACGGGCACCGTGCTCCACGCACTGTCCCGGGCATCACGTTGCTCGGACGCACAATCGAGCAGCCAATCGCGCAGCCGGAATACGGTGTGATTGTCGCTCGAATGTTCCGCATCGGGCCACATTCGCCGCAGTGTGCTCAGGTCATAGGACGGCTCGCCGATGATCATCGCGTTGCGTACGACCGGGTACAGGTCGACCAGGACGCCCGCGCGGAGCAACTCGTCGACGAACTCCTCGCCGACGCCGTGCTGCCCGGCGCAGTGCAGCAGCGCCGTGCGCGCCGCCGAGGTGTAGTGATAGATGTGCAGGTCCGGATACATCCGCCGCCGCTGTGCCAGAGAGTCGAGCACCTGCTCGAGCGCGCGGCGTTCCGCGGTCCCGCCGCCGCCCCGCTCATCCGGGCCGGAAGACCAACACAGGGACAGGTGCACACTGTCCAAGCCGCCGATCTCGACCGTGCGGGGCATCCGTCCGCCGCCCCCGATGGTGAGCGTGAGGTCGCCGGGGGAGGGCGGCGGCAGTGCGCCCAGCGCGGCCGGGTCGGTCAGGGCGTACGTCGGTTCGTTCGAAACTTCGCGCCGCAGTTGGATTTCCGCCTGGCGACGCAGCGCCGCGACGGTACGCGGCGGCACACCCGGCACCGCGATCTCGGTGGCGGCCAGGCGATCGATGGTGCTCACTCCGGCTTCGCGCAGGCGGGCGCGGATCGGGGACGCCATTCCGGCGACGAGCAGCAGATCGCGGGCGGCCGACAGGGCGGCGGTGCAGGTGCGGCAGCGGCCGCAGGCGAGATAGCGGGGGTCGCCCCACTGGACCGGCAGCAGTTCGCCGAGCTTCTCGTCCACGATGCGCTCCACCCGGCGCCTGCGCGCCCGATACACCGGCAGCAGCTCGCTCAGCGCCTCGGCCATGCTCACCTCGCCCAGGTGCAGCCGGACGAAAGGCGCGGTCAGCGCGCCCGAACGGTCGAGGGCGGCGGCGCAGGCGGCGAGTTCGAGCGCGGCGCCCACGCGATCCGCCGCCGTGCGCGCGGCGCCGTGCACGGTGTAGCGGACTCGATGTTCCGCGCGTACCAGAAAGTCACAGGAGCTATGGAATCGGCCGTCGAAGAAGGTGGCGCCGTGGACGACGTGCGCGCCCGCGCGCAGGGCCGCGACGGTTTCGGTGTGCGCGGCCGTCAGGGCCGCGATACGTGCCGATGCGCGACCGCTCACTCCATCACTGGGTGCCGATGCGCTCACTCCATCGCTGGGTTCGGCCGGGTCTCCGACGTTGTCCGGCGGGCGGTCGATCTCCACGACCGCTCCCGGGAACCGGGCGCGGTAGTCGGCGAGATGGCGTTGCCGAGCGTCATCGATTTCACGTGCGTGTTCGGGCGCCGGTGCGGCGGTGCCGGGTTCGGCTGGGAGGGTGCCCAGTTCGGTATCGAGGGCGCGCAGCATGGCGAATTCGCAGTGCGCCGCGCGCACAAGATCGACGGCGGTGCAGACGACACGATCACCGAACACGAACAAACGCGGCCCTCCTGTGTCTTCGCGGGACACCCGCTGCCGTGTGCGCCTCGTTACGCACGGACGGCAACACTGTAGCTATGCGGCTGCCTCGACTGCGCGTGGCCCGGCGCATAGCGGCTGCTCGAGCCTTCGCTCGTCTGCGCATGAGCGGCTGTGCGAGCCTTCGCTCGACCCGGCGCGGTGTGGACGGAACCCGTCCGGATGCGTCTACCTCGGCGTACCCTCCCCGGCTCAGGAGCGTGGCTTACGGCGCTCCGGTCGTTTGGCGCCCTCGCGCTCCCGGCGCTGGCCGCGGCTGAACGTGCGATGCTGCGGCGGACCCGAGTCCAGCTGCAACTGGATCAGCACACCACTGATCCTGGTGCGCCGCAATGCCTCCAGCGTCTCCGCGGGCAGCTGCGCGGGCAGCTCCACGAGGCTGTGATCGGGGCGGATGCTGATGTGCCCGAAATCGCTGCGGCGCAGGCCGCCTTCGTTGGCGATCGCGCCGACGATCGCGCCGGGCACCACGCGATGCCGCTTGCCGACGCTGATCCGGTAGGTCGCCAGCTCCGTTCCGCTGACGCGGTGGTGCGACCCGCCGCGGTCCTCCTCGAACCGCCGCGCGGGCCGCTCGCGCAGCGGACGATCGCGCTGCGGGCGCTCGGCCGGCTCCGGCTCGGGCTCCATGAAGAAGTTGTCGCCGTCGTGCGAGCCGACCGCCAGTGCCGCCGCGATATCGGCCAGCGGGATGTTGTGCTCGCGCTCGTAATCCTCGATCAGCTTCCGGAACAGCGCGATATTCGACGAGGTGAGGTTCTCGGTGATGGCGTCGCCGAACTTGGTGACGCGCTGGGCGTTGACGTCTTCCACGCTGGGCAACTGCATCTCGGTCAGCGGGTGCCGGGTGGCCCGCTCGATCGACTTGAGCAGGTGCCGCTCGCGCGGCGCCACGAACAGCAGTGCCTCACCGCTGCGGCCGGCCCGGCCGGTGCGGCCGATCCGGTGCACGTAGGACTCGGTGTCGTGCGGGATGTCGTAGTTGACCACGTGCGAGATGCGGTCCACGTCCAGCCCGCGGGCGGCGACGTCGGTGGCGACCAGGATGTCGAGCGAACCGGACTTGAGCTGGCCGATGGTGCGCTCGCGCTGGTTCTGCGCGATGTCGCCGTTGATCGCGGCGGCGGAGAAACCCCTGGCGCGCAGCTTCTCGGCGAGCTCCTCGGTGGCCTGCTTGGTGCGGACGAAGATGATCATCGCCTCGAACGACTCGACCTCGAGGACCCGGGTGAGCGCGTCCAGCTTGCGCTGATGCGAGACCAGCACCCAGCGCTGGGTGATGTTGGTGGCCGTCGAGGTCTTCGCCTTGACCGTGATCTCGACCGGATCGTGCAGGTACTGCTTGGAGATCTTGCGGATCGCCGGAGGCATGGTCGCGGAGAACAGCGCCACCTGCTTGTCCGAGGGCGTGTCGGCGAGGATGCGTTCGACGTCCTCCTGGAAGCCCATCTTGAGCATCTCGTCGGCCTCGTCGAGCACCAGGTATTGCAGCTGCGACAGGTCGAGCGTGCCCTTCTCCAGGTGATCGATCACCCGGCCCGGCGTACCGACCACGACGTGCGCGCCGCGGCGCAGGCCCGACAGCTGGACGCCGTAGCTCTGGCCACCGTAGATCGGCAGCACATGCAGGCCGGGGATGTGCGCGGCGTAGCGGCCGAACGCCTCGGCGACCTGGATCGCGAGCTCGCGGGTCGGGGCGAGCACGAGCGCGCGCGGGCTCCGGCCGGTGGCCTCCAGGCCCATCAGGATCGGGATGGCGAAGGCGGCGGTCTTGCCGGTGCCGGTCTGCGCGAGACCGACCACATCGGCGCCGGAGAGCAGCGGGGGAATCGTCGCGGCCTGAATCGGCGAAGGCGATTCATAGCCGACGTCGGCAATAGCGGCGAGGATGCGGTCATCGATACCGAGATCGGCGAAAGACGGGCCGTCGGTGTCCCTGTCGTTGTCGCCAGGAACGCTGTCGACCTGATTGGTACTCATTGACCAGCAGTTTACTGCCTCGTGCTGGCCGTCCCGGCCACCGCCCCAATACGGTGAGATCTATGCAACTGGACGACTCGCCCGCGCATCAGGACCGGACGCCGGATCAGCTGGACGTGGCGGTCGTCCAGTTCGCCCCCTCGACCGACCCTTCGGCCAACCTCGGCGCGCTGCGCGAACACGTGCGCGCGGCCGGCGAGCGTGGGGCGCGCGTGGTGGTCGCGCCGGAATACTCGATGTTTGCCGTGACCCGTCTCGACGAGCGGGTCGTCGCCGTCGCCGAGCCGTTGACCGGCCCGTTCGTCACCGGACTCGGCGATATCGCCCGCGAATTCGGGGTGTTTCTGGTCGCCGGAACGGTAGAGCAAGTCGCCCCCGGTGGTGACCGGATTCGCAACACGCTCGTCGTGCTCGGACCCGACGGCGGCCTCGTCACGCGGTACCGGAAGGTGCACCTCTACGACGCCTTCGGGCACGTGGAGTCCGACGTGGTCGAGCCGGGCGCGATCGAAGCGCCGGCCACCTTCACCGTCGCGGATGTCACATTCGGCATGCAGACCTGCTTCGATCTGCGCTTCCCGGAAGGCGTGCGCCGGGTCGCCGCCGCCGGCGCGCAGGTGCTGCTGCTGCCCGCGCAGTGGATTCCAGGGCCGGGGAAGGTGGACCAGTGGACGACGCTGGTGCGTGCCCGCGCCATCGAGAACACCGTGTACGTGGCCGCCGCGGATCAGGCAGCACCGCGAGGTGCGGGCGCCTCGATGATCGTGGACCCGACCGGTGCGGTGCTCGCGGAACTCGGCGACGAGCCCGGTGTGCTGACCGCGGGCATCGACCTCGCGTACCTGAGCAAGGTGCGCACCACCAACCCGAGCCTCGCGTTGCGCAGATTCTCGATCGCCGCGCGCGGACCGGAGTAGCGTTCGAATCGATGGTCTACACCGATCGGACCTCGGCCGGTCGCGCGCTGGGTGCGCATCTGGAACACCTGCGGGCGTCGAACCCGCTGGTGCTCGGCCTGCCCCGGGGCGGGGTCCCGGTGGCCGCCGCGGTGCGCGACGTGATCGGTGGTGACCTCGACGTCCTCTTGGTTCGCAAGCTGGGTGTGCCGTGGCAGCCGGAGCTGGCCATGGGCGCCATCGGCGAGGACGGCGTGCGTGTGCTCAACTCGGACGTGCTGGCGCACACCGGCGTATCGCAGCAGCACGTGGCCGCGATCGAGGCCAGGGAGCGCGCCGAGTTGGAACGGCGCAAGCAGGTGCTGCGCGGCGACGCCCAGCCGATTCCGCTGGAGGGACGCACGGTGGTGATCGTCGACGACGGGATGGCGACCGGCGCCACCGTCGCGGCCGCCTGCCGGGTCGCGCGCCTCCACCAGCCCGCGCGGGTCGTGGCCGCGATACCGGTCGCCTCGACGGAGGCGATGCGCCGGGTGGCCGACGAGGCCGACGAGGTGGTCTGTCCGTGGGTGCCGCGCTCGCTGGGCGGCGTCGGCGGCGCCTACCGTGACTTCCATCAGCTCGGGGACGCGGAGGTCACCGCGCTGCTGTGCTGAGCGCGCTCAGATCTCGGTGATGCCCTTGCGATGGCGCTGCGCCAGCTCCGCGTAGAAGCCCGGGTTCAGCCGCACCCACATCTGGGCTTGCGTGCCCTCGATCGGGCGCTTCACCTCGGCGGGCGATCCCGCGGCGAGCACACCGTCGGGGATCTCGGCGCCGGGCGGCACCAGCGAATGCGCGGCGATCATGCTGCCCGCCCCGATGGTGGCCAGGTCCAGCACCGTGGTGCCGTTGCCGACGATGGCCTCGGCGCCGACCGCGGCCCCGTGGAAAACCACGCTGTGCGCGATGGTCGCGCCGGAACCGATCTCCATCGGCACGTCCGGCGGCACGTGCAGGACCGCGTTGTCCTGGATATTGGCGCGTTCCCGGATGACGATCGGCGCCAGGTCCGCCCGCAGCACCGCGCCGTACCAGATCGAGGCGCCCGCCTCGACTCGCACATCGCCGATCAGCGTCGCGGTCGGCGCGATGAACGCCGACGGATCGACCTCGGGACGTTTGCCTTCGAATTCATAGAGTGGCACTCGTACACCGTAAGCAGTCCGCTCCAGCCGTCAACCCGATGACCCTGTCGACGGCGCCGGTGCCGATAGCCACGGGCGCTCCGCTACCAGGTTCGGTCCAGTCATCGCATGTCACACTCGCGGCCGGTCCATCGTCTCCTCGACAGATACGTGAAAACGAACTGCGAAGGGAACGTGATTCCGATGACCACCGCTTACTACATCGTTGGTGTCCTGTCCGCCTTGTGGATCGGCTTCTCGGCCTACTCCCTGCTCACCAGGCAGAAGTTCGTCGTGGAGCCCTTGGTGGAGTACGGCGTACCGAAGTCGTGGTGGAACTGGCTCGGCTCGGCCAAGGCCGCCGGGGCGGTCGGCCTTGTGGCCGGCTTCTTCATCCCGGTCGTGGGCGTGGCCGCCGCCATCGGTCTCATTCTCTACTTCACCGGTGCCGTTGTGACCACGCTGCGTGCTCGCTCCTACAAGACCACGCCGTTCCCGCTGCTGTACATGGCCCCGGCAATCGCCACCCTGGCATTGCAGGCGGCCAGCTGAACTCGACTGCGCGCCAGGGATCCGGCCGGAACGTATCGTCCCGGGCCGCGTTCCCACGCGGCAGAGTTCCGCCGGGCGTTCAGCGTTGGGCGTAGGCCGTGGACGTGCGCGCGGCCGCGCTGACCAGCGGGCGCAACTGGGCGGCGAAACGGTCCGCGGTCACGGCGACGATGTCGACGTCGGTACCGGTGCGCACGGCGTATCGGCCGTCGGCGACGACGTCGATCCAGCACAGCACGCCGAACGGGCGCGGCTCGCCCGTGCCGCGGCGGGCGGAGACGACGATCTGGCCGATGCCATCGCGCGGTTGCTTCAGCAGCTTGCGGATCCGGGCCGGCGTGGACGGACCGGCGACCGGGATGGTCACCAGATTGCGGCTGTCCTCGCCCACTTGGGCACGGGGAGCGGTCAGGCGCCCCAGGGTGCCAGGAACGTTTTCCGGCAGCATCGAAACCACCCGCGCACATAGGTTTTTAGAGCTGCCGACGAACAACCGCACGTCGCCTCCGCGATCCGCCGTCGCACCCGCCCGCTGCGCCGCGACCACCGCGACGTTGCCGGTTACGGCGCCGAGAATCCGGATTGGCCGTGGAGCCGTGCCGGGTGCCTGCTCGCCATTCGCCGACGGTGCCGGAGGCGGCGTCAACGGTCCGCCATCCCGGTGCGGAACGCAGGTCGCCGGGGCCGGTGCCGAATCACGCTGACCGAACACCTCGATCCGCAGGTCCGGCTGCGCGAGAACGCGCAGCGCCGCTTCCAGATCCGCGTCCAGCACGTCATCGCACCAGCGCTCGAGCGCTGGCAACTGCGCTGCTCGCTCCCCGGTGTCGCGTGCGGACAGACGTACGGCGAGGGGATAGGGGATTCGATCGCCGTCGGTGCGCGACCAAGCCAGCGCGAACTGGTCCGGGGTCAGCGTCCAGTTCACTCGTACTCGGCCCATTCGCCCAGCACGGGCGGCGTGGTCGGATCCATCGACCCGATGAGTTCACCGCCGTCGTCGGAGGGCTCCAGGAAGGTCGGGAGGTCGTCCAGGTCGAATTCGTCGTCTTCGTCGTCGACGGGCACGGCTCGCGCGCTCGCGGCGTTCGCGGCCGGGCTCGGCCCCGAGCGCGGGGCGTCGGCCGCGGCCAGCGCGCCGCCCATCAACCCGCCCACCGCGCCGGCGCCGAGGCCGGTGACCGCATCGCCGCTGTCGTTGTCCTTGCGCCGCTCGTCACGCTTGCGCTGGTCCTCGGGCGGGAGCTGGCTACCCGCGCCGGGCACGATGACCGGCTCGCCGGTCGCCGATGCGGAGGCGGTCCTCGGTCCAGGTGCGCTCGTCGTGGGAACGGCGCGGACCCCGGACGCGGCCGGGACCGTCGAGAGCGGTGTCTCGGCGGCGGATACGACGCGGGGCGTCGCCGTCGGTGCGTCTCCCGCGACGGGGGTGCCGGTCGGTGTGACTCCCGCGGTTGTCGTCGTCGGGTTGTCGTCGGCGGGGGTCTGGGCAGTTGGCGCCGCGCTCAGGCTGGGCTCCACTGTCCGGCTCGGACCTTGGGGGGCGCTTTCGAGCGAAATCGACTGCGCACCACGGGAAATCGAGTCGGCTCCGGTGATTCTGCTCGCCGGTGCGGCAGCGGACGGGGCAGGTGCCGGGTCGTCCAGTTCGTCGGGGAACGCGGGCACGTCGGTGCCGGTCCGGATGAACACGCCCGCGTAGATGTCGTTCATCGCGCGCACGACATCCTGACGTGCGTGCTCGCTCGCCTTCTGGCCCTCGACATTGCTGGTCGCCTGGTCCGGATCCAGCAGCGCCGCACCGAGATCCGGCGTGCCGTCGGCGGGCTCGGATACCGCGGCCCGCAGCGCCTCCGCCGCGTCGCTCGCCTGTCCGAGGCGTTGCGAGACCACGGCGAAAACGTCGGCGAGGTCTTGGCCGCTCTGCTCGAACACGCGCACCACCGCATCCGCGTTCTCAGCGGCCGCGCCGCGCCAGCCGTCGGCGATGACGGCGCGAATCTCGGTGTGCGCCTGGAAGATCGCGTCGGCGAGATGCGCCGCGGCGTCGCCCCAGGCCTGCTGGCCACCCGCGAGGACGCCGGGATGCAGCAGCTGGACCTTGGCGTGGATCTCCGCATGGGTGAGGTTGTCGAACATCTCGACGTTGGGCGAGTAGGCGGGGTCGGTGCGCCGGTGGGTGGCCCGCTCACCGGCGCGCGGCATCTTACGCATGAGCGGCTCCCGTCACGTCGATCCGCTCGACCGCCACGGCGAGCGCCTGGTCGGCGTTCTGGTACGCCGCGGCGGCGGCACGGAAGGTCTGCGCGAGTTCCCGTGCCTCGGCGGCATATTCGGCGAGCCGGGCGATCGCGCCGTCGGCCTTGCGCTCGAAACCGCCGCGCAGCGCGTCACCCGAGGCGAATCCGCCGAAACCGGGCAGCGACGTTGCCGCGCTCAAGATACGAATCTGCGCCTCTACCCGGTCGGCGAGCTGCTCGTACTGCCGTGCGCACCGCTCATGTGCGCCGTCGGCGACCAGCAGGCCGTCGATCCACAGCGAGCCGTCGTCGACCGCCCGGTTCAGCGCGGCGACGTCGATACCGGGCGCGGTGACCTCGGCGGGTGGCTCTCCGCCGAACCCGTTCTCCTGCGATGGCATATGCGCCGTCCCCCTTCCTCATCCGAAGAGCGTGTTCGGTTTACGGACGTCGTGCCAACCCCACGACGACACCCTGTATCCAGTTCGCGACGTCGGCAGTGACCCGCGCGTGCACCGGCTCGTGCAGCAGGTCGTGCCCTGCGTCGGTGTACTGCCGTAAATCTACCGATTCGTGGCGGCTAGTCCATACCCTGATCGCATCGATCGGTGCGCGCCGATCATCCACTCCGTGCACCGCGAGCACCGGAAGTTCGCGTGGCAGCGGCGTTCCCGGCGCGCCTGGCGCTCCGCCGCCGAGCGCGCGCTTCGGGACGCCGGACAGTACGAGTCCCGCCAGCTCCCGCGCGGGCAGGGCGGGTCGCAGCGGATAGTCCGACGCGGACGCAGCCGAATCCGGTGTCGCATGCGCTGGATCAGGTACCGCGGCACCGAGCGTGGCCAGCGCCGTGACCGCGCCGAGCGAGTGTCCCATCAAGATCACCGGCCGCGGCTGCGCGGCCCGGACCAGCTCGACGAACCGCGTCGCGTCATCCGCCAGCTCGGTCAGGGTGCCCGGCCGCCGCGGGTCGCCCTCGCTCAGCCCATGTCCGGAGGTGTCCAATGCCCACACCTCGGCCGCGGCGGAGTTCATGGCGCGCGCGAAGCGGTGATAGTGACCGCTGTGCTGACCGATTCCGGGTAACAAGACGACGCTGTACAGCGCGTTTTCCATCGGCCACCGCCGATAGTGCAACCGGCCGCGCGCGCCGTCGAAGAAGGGCATGCACCGATAGTGCCAAAGATCGTGTCGCTGATGGACCGCACAATTTCCGGTGAAAGGCGGTTACACTGCGCGGCGACCCGCCCCTTATCCCGAGTCCGAGGTGCCCGTTGCGAAGCTTCTGCCGTCCAGGCGCCTTGCTCTTGTCCGCCGCGGCGGTCGCCCTCGCCGGTGCGTTCGCGCCGATCGCCACCGCGGCGCCGTCGGTCGCCTCCTGTGCGCCCGCCGTCGCGGCTACCGCGGTGCCCGCCGGGCTGCCGGTGCTCGACTGGGCGGAGAACCTGGGGTACGACGCGCAGGGCAATCTGTGGGTTTCCCGGCTGTACCGCAACGAGGTCCAGCGCTACGACGCCGCGGGCAAGCTGACCGCGACCGTGCCGGTGGAATTTCCTGGCGCGGTCCGGCTCGGCCCGGACGGACTGCTCTACGTCGTCTACGGTGACGCGCCGGTCAGCGTCGTCCGCCCCGGCGGGGTGATCCGCTTCGATCCGAGCGCGGCCGCGCCGCAGCCGGAGATCTTCGTCTCCGGCTTCACGATGCCGAACGGCGCGGCGTTCGACCCGGCCGGAAACCTCTATGTCGCGACCATTTCCGGTGTGGTCAAGGTACGTCCGGACGGAGCTGTCGACGCCGCGTGGAGCGAGGCGGTGGCGGGGCTCGCCGCCAACGGCGCCGCCGTCCACGACGGCGTGCTCTACGTGACCGCCAACGGCGGCCCGCTGGGCCGGATCGTCCGCATCCCGCTCGCCGCGCCCGCCGCCCGCAGCGCCGTCGCCGATCTGTCCTCGCCGCTGCCCGGCCTGCCGGACTTCGCCGACGACCTCCTGGTCGACCAAGCGGGCATCCTCTACGTGACTACCCTCGCAGGCCAATTGGTCCGCGTCGATCCCGCCACCGGCGCCGCGTGCGCGGTCCTCAACGGCCAGCCGCTGACCGCCGTCGCCGCGGTTCCCGGCAGCCCGGATGAACTGCTCGCGAGTACCGAGGTCGGCACCATCCTGCGAGTCCGGCTGTCCCGCTGATCGACTGGCCGACTGGGCCGTGTATGGCAGCGACTGGATATCGGTGGTCGGCTGTCCGCATCGATAGCGGGGTGGGTGCGATGTGCGTCAGGCTGCCTTGCCGGAAAAATTGGACAGCTCCGTATATTGGGATTGGTTTTTCTTCGCGCCGGTTCGTTGATCTGTGGTGTTCCAGAATTCGAGTTCGTTTCGATTCGGGCTGAACCGCTGGACGGGGCTTTGTTCGAATCCGCGCGATGTGTCGGGGCGTTCTTGCTGGTGATCGACGTGTCTCGCCGAAATGCACACATGGTCGAATCCCGTGAATTCATCGTGTGACATGTCAAGCTGTGAGCCGGATGCAGTTTCCATAACTGGCAGGAAGGAATCGTATGTCGCAAGGCGATTCGGTCATCGGAATCACGTCCGAAGAGGTCGCTCGGATCTCCGTCGAAGGGGCCTGGGATGATCAGGGCGCGGTCCGCCCGGAAGCTGTTCACTTCGCTTCGAACTTGGTGGCTGCGGTCAAAAAACGCAGCGGCACGGGGCTGGTACCCGACGACGTCGGGGAGTTGGTGAACCAGGCGTTGAACCTTGTCGTGCCGACATTTCCGCGTATAGAGGCCGAAGATGGGACCGGCCTGTCGGCACACATGCTGCGGCAGGTCACGACCCGGCCGTGCCCGCTGGTGATCATTCCTGCCGGATGGACGCCGGTGGGGTGGCCGTTGTTCGAGTACGCGTACCTCACGCTCGCGGTCAAGGGCTACCACGTGCTGGCCTACACCCCACGCGGAATCGGCTGGTCCACCGTCCCGGGCACAAACCTGCCGTGGTTGGGGACGTCCGAAGGCACCGTCCATGTCGCCGGTCGACTGGATCGGACGGACGGTATATCGGTGCTCGAATATGCGATAGACGCGTGCGCCCCCAGCGCCGTCGCCTTTATGGGCGAGTCGTACGGCTCCGGCATCAGCCAGTTGGTGGCCGCGCACGACGACCGGGTCGACGTGGTCGTCGCCCTGAGTACCTGGGGCAACCTCGCTACCAGCTTGTACGACAACGGCACCCGCCATCTCAGGGCTGTCCAGGCTCTGGTCGGCCTCACCGGGGGCGCGAAAGAGGACAAGTTCGATGCGGAGGCTCTGAGCATTCTGGCGAAATTCGCCGAAGGCCGGGAAATGCAAGACGTCGTCGATTGGGGCACGGAGCGCTCGCCGGAAACCTACATCGATGGCGACACCCGCGCGGTTCCGACCTTCTTTTCCAACACCTGGCACGAGGGACTTTTCCCCGTCAACCAGGTTCTGGAAACCTTCGACAAGCTTCCCGAACCCAAAAGGCTGAACATGTGGATCGGCGATCACGCGGCTCCGGAGGGACCTGGCCTGATCGCCCCGCCCGCGCCGGGCGCCGGGCCGAATCTGCCACTGTCCGAGGCGTATGCCTGGCTCGACTATCACCTCAAAGGCGTCGACAACGGCGTGGACAGCTGGCCGCAGATCAGCAACCAGGTCATGTTCACCTACGTCACGACCCCGGCAGGTGACCAGAACACGATCATCGAACCGGCCCGGCGGGAGGAGCGGGCGTCGTGGGCCGACGTCACCACCGAGATCGAGTCACTGACCCTGACCGATGAGCGCGAAGGCGGCGACGGCGCGCTGAGCCCGCAGAACACGTCCGGCTGGCAGCGCAGCTTCACCGTCGGTGACGAGCCGGAGGTCGTCGCGATGGACAAGCTCATGACGACCGGCCAGGAGGAATGGTCCGGCAACCCGAAGATCTACCGAACGAACGAGATCGAACGCAGCCATGCCCTGATTTGGTCGACTGGGCCGCTGGTCGCACCGAATAGTGGCGTAGCCAGACGGATTCGTGGAATTCCCCGGCTGCAAGTGACCCTGGAGAGCACCCACGAGTCCGCGACTGTGGTGGCCTACCTGCTCGATGTCGATGAAATGGGCGCGGGGCGGATCATCACCCACGAGCCGAAGACCGTCGACTCCGGGATGCCCGCCACTGTCGTCTGGGAGTTGCAGGCAGCCGCCTACGACGTGCCGGACGGCCACCGGCTGATGCTGGTACTCGACGGAATGGATTTCCTCTATTCCACGGCCAACTCGATCGGCTCCACGATCACCATCAGCTCCTCGGAGAGCGCCCCGTCCTATCTGGAGCTGCCGCTCGGCTGACGCGTGTGGCCCGGTCTCGAAAGGAGCTCGGGCCACACCGCGGTCGACCGCTGCCGCCGCGGCGAGACGTGCCCCGGTCAGGCATCGTTCAAGCGCACCTGGACACTGACGCGGCCCTTGTCATCGCGTCGGGCGACGGCATGCCCGGATCGTTCGACGCCATCCAACCGCAGCGAGAGGGGGCCGCCCGCGCCGAGAAAGTTGCGCCACCACGCCTTCCGGTCCGGCAGGGCCACATTGATCGTGACTTCGTCGCCGGAGCGCCGAAAGGCCACCGGTGTACTGATCGTCCGCCCGGATCGCCGGCCGACGTAGGTGACCTCCGTGATGTTCCGGCCCACCAGCGGCCCGATCCACGGCGCCTTGGTGAGTGCCAGGAACCCGGCGTTGAATCCGCGCACTACCGTTCCGAGCGCCATTCTCAGCTCCATCAGTTGTCGTGATTGCCGAACGAGTATCGAGTCCCAATCTAGTGTTCCCTCGGCGATGGAGCAGGGTAAGTGACATTCGGGAACGACCTCCAGCGTGGATGCCGGTCCGGCGGACAGTCGCGCGTCGGTGTGTCCGGACATCGACGGATACGGGGGCAATCGAGCGATGAGTTTTGGTGACTCGCGGGGTCTAACTTGGTGAGGCCGTTCCGGTCTCGTGGAATCAGGAGGGACCGATGTCGACGGACCAGGAACCGACGAGGCGGCGGCTGGCCGACCACCCGACCGTCAAACAGGTGACCGAGCGGGCGCGGACCACGCCTGATCCGGTCGTGACCACCGCGCGCCTGCGGGAGATCTGCCTCGCCGCAGGCGCGGACGATGTGGGCTTCGTTCCGGTCGACGATCCGAGGGTGGCGGAAGAATTCGAGCACGCGCGGGGGATTCTGCCCACGGCCCGCACGTTCGTGGCGTTCTGTGTGCGGATGAATCGCGACAATCTGCGCAGTCCTCTGCGTAGCCTCGCCAATACCGAGTTCAACCACGCCGACGACGAAACCAACGAAGTGTCGCGCCGTATCACCAGGGCCCTCCAAGATGCCGGCTACCGGGCTGTCTATCCCGCACCGGGGTATCCGATGGAGGTCCATCAGTTCCCTGGCCGCATCTGGGTAATCGCTCACAAGGTGGTAGCAGAGGCCGCGGGCTTGGGCGTCATGGGTATACACCGCAACGTCATTCACCCGAAATTCGGCAACTTCATTCTGCTCGGCACGGTCGTCACGGATGCCGTGGTAGACGAGCCGAGCGCGGCCCTGGAGTTCAATCCGTGTCTCGAGTGCAAGCTCTGCGTCTCCGCGTGCCCGGTCGGTGCGATCACCAACGACGGTGGTTTCGATTTTCAGGCGTGCTACACCCACAACTATCGAGAGTTCATGGGCGGCTTCACCGATTGGGCCGAAACGGTCGCCGACAGCGCGGACCGCGACGAGTATCGCGAACGCGTCACCACGGGCGAGTCGTTCTCGATGTGGCAGAGCCTGTCGTTCAAACCCAGCTACAAGGCCGGTTACTGCATGGCAGTGTGCCCGGCCGGCGAGGACGTGATCGGCGCGTTCCTCGACGACCGGAAGGGACACCTCGACGAGGTCGTGCGTCCGTTGCAGAACAAATCGGAACCCGTCTACGTGCTACCGGGATCGGCCGCCGAGGAACACGTAGCGCGCCGGTTTCCGAACAAGACTCCGAAGCCGGTGACCAATGGTTTTCCGGACGAGGTCAACGCATTGCTCGATCAGATCGGCCCCCGGCCTCGACCGCGTAACGCCCCGGACTGATCACCGGTCTCGCCGGGTGACCCCACCGCGGCGCGGGTGTTCGCTTGGGCTTCACCTCGGCGAGATCACAGGTATTCGGCTACGACCTGGTAGAGAGCCGGATTTGCGCTGGCGACCTTTCTGGCGGCGTCCACCGATTCGACGACGACCGGATTGGCTCCCGCGGCCTCGCAGGCTTCGACACTATCCCAGTGTGCGACGTTGACCAGTTGGAATCGGGTATCCGGAAGGAGTGCCCGGTGCAGGCGTACATCGCGGAAACCCGGTGCCTGGCGCATGATCCTCGCGCGTTCGTGCCAGTTCGTGATGAATTCATCGATTTCGTCGGCGGGTATTTCGAAGACGTTGATGAAGGTGACGCCGTCGCTGGTCATCCGAGTCCTGTCTGCTCGTAGTTGATGGGTGCCTCAGGTGACGCCGGGGACTCATGGCCGGCTGTCGCACCGATCGAAACGACCGGTCGCGCAACGACATCGCACCCGCGAGAGCTACCCGGACGTCACAGAACAAGTCTCCGCACGCCGACAGGGTCCCTCGAGGACCTGCTACCCACAGATACGGACATCCGCTGTCGACTCTTATCTCGATAAACATCGCCCGGCCACTCCCTAAACGCACGGGCGCGGGTTGCGGCAGTTCACTGCTCGTACGGCTCCAGCAGTGAGTCCCACCACGCGAGCAGGTCGTCGGGGTCGAGAGCCTCCGGGTCCCGGGCGGCGATGAGACCGCGAAGCTCATCGACGAGTGGTTTGCGATCGGCGAACGGCGTCTGGACGATTCGCTCGACCCGTTGGCTGAAGAGCCCGTAGCAGTACACGAAGTCGGCGATCGTGGAGTTGATGAACATGAACGGGCCATCCGGGTAGAGGCTGAACACCTCTTCTCGGCCGCGCTCGATCGCGAACGGCACGGTGCCGGTGTCATCGCCGAACACGATGAAGGTCCGCTCTCCCCGTACGGCGGGGTTGAGCAGCCGCTCATCGTGGTAGAACGTGAACTCGAGCGGGTGCTCGATCGGCAGCCCGACCGCGATCAGGAATGCTGCTGTGCCGGCCGAGACGTGCGGCCCGACGAGGTGGGCCGGAATCGGCGCCAGCGAGCCGCTCCACAGCTCACGAACGTCGTCCCATTGATTTACCGCGGTCTCCCGTCGAACGTAGAACACAAATGTCAGCGCATTGTCGCATTCCCCAGTCGAGGACCCTTGGCGCAGATGTCCGGGCTCCGCATCTCCCCGGGGGTTATCCGACGAGGGTCTGTGTTCCTATGACGCTCAGGACCGCCAGGCGGGCGGCGTCTTCGGTGCCGGGTTGGGCTGTGTAGACCATGATGCGCAGGTCGCTGCCGTCGACGCTGAGGACGTCGCAGTCCAGGGTCAGTGCGCCGACGTGGGGGTGATCGATGGTTTTGCGGGCGGCTTGGTGCCGGCCGAAGGCGCTTGATTCCCAAAGCCTGTCGAAGTGAGCGCTGCGGCGGCGTAATTCGGCGATGAGAGAGTGCAGCTTCTCGTCATCGGGGTAGCGGCTGGCGGTGCGGGACAGGTCGGCGACTTGTGCTTGCTGGAGAGCGGCTTTGGATTCGGGGGTGTGGCGTACGCGGCTGTGGGGGTTGAGGAAGTTGCGCCAGACCGCGTTGAGGTCGTTGCCGTCCCATTCCCCCATGAGTGCCGTATAGAGGGGATTGGCGAGCAGCTGGGTCCAGGCGGCGTCGAAGACGGCGACAGGCGTGCCGGTCAGCCGGTCCAGCATGCGGTGCACGCTGGGGGTGATGTGCCGCGGAACCATGCCGGGGCCTGGTGGGGCGAGGCCGGCCAGGTGGAAGAGGTGGGCGCGTTCCTCCTGGGTGAGTCGCAGCGCGCGGGCCAGGGCTTCGACGACCTGCGGTGAGGGATTGGTGGCGCGTCCCTGTTCGAGCCGGATGATGTAGTCGGCGGAGATGCCGGCCAGCTGGGCCAGTTCCTCGCGGCGCAGCCCGACGGCGCGCCTGCGTCCGCCCGCGGGGAGGCCGACGGCCTGGGGCGAGACGTGATCGCGCCAGCGGTGCAAGGCCGCGCCGAGTGCTGTGGTCGCCATGCCGTCGATTGTGACGAGCGAATAGCTGCCTGTCCTGGTACCGCCACTCCCAGGAAAACGGGTCTACTACCTGATCATGCGTTTCGAGCCGACCGTGGAGGCATGACAGAAGCACGAACAGCCGCAAGGCCCGTCGTGGGGTTCATCGGGCTGGGTGACCAGGGCCTGCCCATGGCCACCGCGATTGCCGAAGCGGGCTTCCCCCTGCACGCCTGGGCCCGGCGCCCCGTCTCCCTGGACAGCCTCGGCACGGTCGCCCACCAACGGCACGACACGGTCGGTGAGCTGGCGGCCGCCTGCGACCTCGTCGGCTTGTGCGTCCGTACCGACGACGACGTCCTGCAGCTGGCCGGCCAGTTGCTCGAAGGCCTGCGTCCTGGCGCGGTCGTCGTCAACCACGGCACCGGACTTCCCAGCAACGCCGTGCGGCTGAGCGAGCTGTGCGCGAAGGGCGGTGTGGAGGTGTTGGACGCGCCGGTCAGCGGAGGCCGCCCGGCCGCGGAAGAGCGCCGACTGACCACGATGGTCGGCGGTCCGCAGTCCGCGGCCGAGCGCTGCAAGCCCGTGTTCGAGTCCTTCTCCCGCCACGTGGTGCACCTCGGTGACGCCGGCGCGGGCCAGACGGCGAAGCTGTTCAACAACGCGCTGCTGATGATGAACCAGGCCGCGATCGGGGAGATCGTCGAACTGGCAGTAGAGCTGGAGCTGGATCCCAGCCGGCTGGTGGAGCTCCTCCAGCTGGGCAGCGCCGCCAGCGCAGCACTGTCCCTGCTGAGTGCCATCGTGCGGCCCGACATCGTCGAACACCTCTCCGTACTGGAAGTGCTGGACATCGAGCTGTTCGACCAAGCCATGCGCGAAGCCGGAATCGACTCCACCGCCGTCACCGAGCGTGGCCTGGCCGGAGCGCGCGGACTTGCGCGGCTGCTGGACCGCCTCGACACCTGAGGCCGTCGCCGAGTACGCCGACCGAACACACACTCACTCCGGCCACTTCGGCCCACACCCGAAAGGAACAGCACGCATGAGCAAGCTCGCCCTGATCACCGGCGCCACCTCCGGCATCGGCAAGGCATTCGCCGAACGCCTCGCTGCGGACGGCCACGACCTGATCATCGTCGGCCGCCGCAAGGACCGCCTCGAGGAGTTCGCCGCCGACCACCCCGAAGTCACGGTCCGCGCTGTCGCCGCCGACCTGTCCACCGAGACCGGCATCGACACCGTTGCCGAGATCTGCTCAGGAGAGCCGCTGACCATGCTCGTCAACAACGCCGGCGTCGCCCACTACATGCCGCTGGCCCAACTGCCCGCCGACAAGGCCCGCGAACTCGTCCACGTCAAGGTCGTCGCCCCCACCATGCTCGCCCGCGCTGCCGTCACCGGCATGCAGGAACGTGGCGAAGGAAAGATCATCAACGTGGCCGGGATGATCGCCTTCAGCGGCCCCGCCGACGGTTCCGTCATGCCCCGCCGTGCCGTCTACGCCGGCACCCTGGCCCACCTCGTCGCCATGTCCCAGACGCTCAGCGCCGAACTGGAAGGCACCGGCGTCCAGGTCGAGGTCCTCTGCCCAGGCATCGTCGCCACCGAATTCCACGAGCGCCAAGGCCTCGACCTGAGCGCCGTGCCCCGCATGACCGCCGACGAGGTCGTCACCGCCGGACTGCGCGGACTCGAGCTCGGCGAAGTCGTCTGCGCCCCCGGCGTGGAAGACGCCGGCCTCCTCGACGCCGTCTTCAAGGCCGACCTCGCCGCGTTCGGCGGACAGAGCCCCGAACTCGCCTCCCGCTACCGGGCCAACTGAACCAGTTCCATCTCGCCCAGCCGAGACCCAAACCGGCGCCGAAGTCGTTGCGGCGAAGGCGGAGTAAGTATGCCGGTGTGCCCCAGTCGGTTCGGCTGCCACTGACATAGGCGGCAGCGTCGGCGGCGGGTAGGGCGATGCCGACCGAGGCAGACGTGCCCACCATGACCCCGGACGAACGCGCCGAGTGGGACCTCATGCAGACCTGGATGACCGGCGTGAACCACCACGTGCTGCTGCACGACGCGCCGCAGACCTTCGCGCACGCCTGGACCGACTCGCTGGCGGGTCTGCTCGCCTGGTTGATGCAGAAGTTCACCGAGTTCGCCCCGCTCGCCGACCGCGTCGAGGACGTGATCAGCCGTGACCACCTGCTGACCAACATCAGCCTGTACTGGTTCACCAACACCGCGGCCTCGTCGTCCTGGCCGATGTACAACGGCCTCGGCGAGGGCGGGTTCGCGTGGCCGAAGGGCCAGAAGCTGGTGCCGACCGGCACTTACGGCGGCGGCTCCGCGCTCATGCGGCGACTCGCCGAACAGGACAACACCATCCTGCATTGGCCGGAGGGCAACACCGGCAACCATTTCGTGGCGATGGAGTGCCCGGACGCGCACGCCGCGGACATCCGCGCGTTCTTCGCCATGTTGCGCTGAGTAGATCAGGGCGGCGCCGCCTCAGGCGCGGTGCCGCTGGCGTCGGCGCAGGTGTACATGATCGACGTCCGCCGCAGCGGACGCGGCCACGTGGGTTATCTCCAGGTCGGTCATTTGATGGACATCTGTCTATGTATTCTAGACATCTGTACATGAAGTCTGAGAGAGTGGATACGCCGATGGAGATGACCGCGAATGTGCTGGTCGGCCTTGTGGCCGCGCTGCACGCATACATCCTGGTTCTGGAGATGTTCTTGTGGGAGAGGAAGCCGGGCCGAAAACTCTCCGGCTTCGATGCGCCGATGGCCCGCGCCACCGCCCCGCTTGCCGCGAACCAAGGTCTCTACAACGGGTTCCTGGCGGCCGGGCTGGTCTGGGCTCTGATCGCCGAGGAACCGACCAGGTTCGGGATCCAGGTCTTCTTCCTCGTCTGCGTGCTCGTCGCTGGACTGTACGGCGGCCTCACCGCCAACCGGCGCATCCTGACCGCCCAGGCGTTGCCCGGGGCGCTGGCGCTCGTCGCCGTCCTGCTGGCCCGGTGACTTCGGTGCAGGCAGATCCCCGCACCGCACGGACCCGGGCCAAGCTGCGGCGGGCACTGCTGGAGGAGTGCGCCAGCCGCCCGCTGGCAGAGGTCAGCGTCGCCGCGCTGGTGCGCCGGGCTGGGGTCGGCCGCGCTACGTTCTATCTCCACTACGCCGACCTGGAGGCGCTCGCCGTCGACGCCTGCGCCGATATCGTCCGCGATGCCGTGGAGGCCCTGCACGCCTGGCGCGGTACACCCGACCCCGCCACCCCGCCGCCCGCCCTGCTTGCCTTCTTCGACCGTCTCACCTCGCATGCCGGGCTCTACCGGGAACTACTGCGCCCGGGCGGCAGCGGCCCGCTCGGCCAGGTACTCCATCAGGATCTACGCGCCCGCAGCCACACCGAGCGCACCCTGGTCGGTGCGCCGGAGCCCGATCTGGTCGCCTCGGCCGTGGCCGCGACCTTCGCAGGGGTGCTCGCCGACTGGCTGCACGGCCTCATCGAGGCGACCCCCGCCGAGATCGCGCAGCGGGTCTGGCGCCTGCTGGTCACCCTGCACCGCACCCCGCTGCCCTGACGAGCGCCCCCAACGACCCCCGCCTGCCGTGGTGTTCACCCGTCATCGGAAGTCGACCCGGACGCCTCGGGCGTGAAGTGGTCTTCTCCTGCGTCCCCGCCATTGCTTCGTCTTCCGCCTGGACCGATCGGCCGCGGGTGGTGTCTGTCCCGGGTTCGCGGTGACTGCGTGCCGCCCACGTCGCGGACATCCGCGCGTTCTTCGCCCTGCTGGGCTGTATTCCGCAGCGGCACCGCATCCGGTGACTTGGTGCGGGTGCCGCTCGGCCGTTGCCGCGCGAGGTCACGAGCCAGCCTCCAGTGTGCGATATCGGGCGCCCGGCAAGAACCGACAGGTACCGTCACAAGTGGGTAGCCATCATCGGCGGAGGAGCACGCCATGAACGACATTCCCCCGAATGAGGTCGGGCGCAGGCTGCGTGAGATCCGTTCGTGGCGCGGGCAAAGCCTGGAGGTTGTCGCGGGCCTGGCTGGTATCAGTTACGGATATCTCGGCCGCCTCGAACGTGGGGAGCAACCGCTATCCAACCGGCACACCGTGGAGGCGCTGGCGCGGGCGTTGCAGGTGGCGCCATCGGAATTGACCGGGCGACCGTGGGAGTCACCGGACGGTGTCACCGCAGCGGCGCACAGCGCGTTGATCGCATTCGAGAACGCCTTGGATGAGTGCGAACTCGGTGAAGACCTCGAGGTTCCTATCCGGCCGTGGCCGGAGATCGCCGCAGATCTGCGGCGGCTGAGGCGTTATCGTCAGGCCGCCGACTACGCCGCTCAGGGCGGGCTTACGCCGGGGTTGCTCAGCGAGTTGCACGCGGCGCACGTGCGGATGCCCGAGTTACGCGAACAGGTTCTGCGCGGGCTGATCATCTGCTACGACGCGATGGCGTGGGCTACCAAACGGTTGGGGGGCCGTGGGCTGCCGTTGCTGGCGGCGAAGGCGGCGTACCAGTGTGCGGAGGAACTCGGGTCGCCCGCGTCCATCGGGTTCGCAGTGTGGTTGCGTGGCAGTGTCGCCGGAGAGGTGTCACGGAGTAAGCAGTACAACCGATCAGTAGCAATGGCCGACCAGCTCAGCCCACATCTGGACGACTCGGCCACGATCCAGAGCTACGGAATGCTGCACCTGAACGCGGCTCTGGCTGCGGCCGTTCAGGCGGACCGCAGCACCGCCGAAACCCATCTGGACGAGGCAGCGGCGGTGGCCGCGCGGATGGACGACGAAGTGGGTACCTTCGGTGGGTTCTGGTTCGGACGTATCAATGTCGATATTTGGCGGTCTTCGATCGGTCTGGAACTCGGAGACGGCGTGCGGGCTGTGGAACAGGCCGCACATGTGCCTGTGGAGGCCATTCCCAGCCCAGTGCGACAGGCGAACTACTACGCCGAGGTCGGTCGGGCTCTGCTCGTTGAACCGAAGTGCCGAGATCGAGGCTTGGCAATGTTACTGAAAGCGGAAGAGATTGCCCCCCAACGTGTCCGGAGTGATTTCTTTGTTCGTGAGGCCGTGGCCGATCAGCTTCGGACGGCTCGGCGTGATGCGGGCGGCCGTAACCTGCGCGGCCTGGCCTGGCGTCTCGGCATCGCACCCGACTTGGCACCGAAGAACTGACTCCGATCCATCGCTGTCTGTCCCTTGAGGACAGATCCCTTGTGCTGCAACTCATAACGTTGCGTCCGGCCCCGACGCCGGGGTGAGCAGTACGCACCACTTCTCCTCTGGGCGCTTTCTCGCTTCGCCTGTGTGGCCGTGCTGGCGTGTGTGTTGATGCCCTCGGCGTCGGGTGCCTTACCACAACCGATCGCCCGCAGGAGGTAGACCGATGCATGCGCCCGCCGACGTCATACACCGATACCACTACTACCGGCACGCCTGCGGATTGCCGTGCTACGTCGACCGTGAGGCGCACCGCATCGTGCTACGCGCGGGAGTTCCGGTCGGCGCGGTGACGATGCCCGAGCTCTGGGGAGAAACGGTGCGCGACCGGCTTGCGAGACAGGGTTTGCGCGGGCCGATCGTCTGGCACCGTTCGCGGCGCTGGACCTTCTTGACCAGGGCGGAGCCGCCGGAGTTGGCGGGCGACCACGTCATCGCGGCGCGGTTGATGCGGCTGAGCGCCTCGATCGTCCCGGCGGGCGGTGAGATCGCGTTGCCCGGCCCGGCCGACGAGCTGGCGGGCTATCGCCGGTGGGTGGTCGCACCGCGAGATCCATACCGCCCCAACATGACCACCGTTGTGGAGACACTGCTCGACTATTCGGCAAAGGCGGTGCGTCGATGAACGGCTCAGATCGTTGCCGGAGGGGCGCATCATGATCGCGAGCGATCCGTTGCCCTCCAAACACCAACTGCTGCGGGCCTGCAGGGGCGATATTGCCAATGACCATCCGCTACTGCGCTTCGCCCATGAACTGTCCTGCCTGCACGAGCGGCGCCTGTGCGCGAACCGTGACACCGCAGACGACATCGACATCCTGCGCGCTCGCCTGGTGCGCGATATCGACCGCTGGGTTACTGCGCAACTCCCACCGTCACACGGCGCGGCCTTGGTACACACCGAGACCATCGGCGCGGTTGTCGACCGTCTGGGCCAGCTCACCGCCTGCGCCTACGCCGCACTGGCCAGTACGTCCCCCGGTGAACTGGGCGATGTCTGGGAACGGCTTGCCGAGCTGGCCATCGGCTATGAGGACATGGCGGCGGAAGTGCGTGCCGGGCGGCGGCGTTTGCCCGGCGGACCATAGGGGCGGTAACAGGGTTTCGCCACTGCGCACTACGACTCGAAGCGCGTTGCTGCGCTTGCCGCCTCGCTGAACCCAACGGTAAAGTCGGCCGAAGTCACGGGGGCGGAGGAGCCGGTCCGGC
Source organism: Nocardia amamiensis (assembly GCF_015477605.1). GTDB lineage: Bacteria > Actinomycetota > Actinomycetes > Mycobacteriales > Mycobacteriaceae > Nocardia > Nocardia amamiensis_A. The sequence continues at coordinate 143,138 of NZ_JADLQX010000012.1, read as the reverse complement.
CCACGGCAGAAGCACTAGCCATCACCGGCAGTGAGGGAGCCGATGACGAGCAGGGGGAATACTCTTCGAGCCGTCGCGCTCGCGGCCGGTGCAGCGCTGGTACTCGCCGCATGCGGGAACAATTCCGACGGTACGCCGACCGCGACCGGGCAGAACACGTCTGTAAGCGCCAATGCCTCTACGGCGAAAACGTCACCCGCTAAGGGTGCGGCTCCGTGGGATCCCTGCACGCTGCCGGACGACGCTGCGCGTGCATCTGGATTGGATCCAGCCAGCAAGAAGCAGGGCACCGCGGGGGTGGAGTTCGACGGTTGGAAAAGTTGTGACTGGCGTGCTTTCGCCCGTTGGTACAACCTTGGCATTCTCGCCGGGACACCGACGCTAGCAGATGTTCAAAATCGCCGAGATTTCGTTGACTTCAAGCCCTTGAGTATCGCGAATCGCCGTGCAGTCCAGTTCAATCTTGCTAGCGATGATGACCATCTCGGATGCGGTGTTGCTGTTGAATCCCCAGGCGGAACGGTGATATTTGACATGCTTGGGCGCTATGGCGAGCCTCAGCAAGAGGAGCCGTGCACTGTAGCGGTGAGGCATGCATCCGACCTTGCCAAGTATCTGCCAAACGGATAGGTGTTCCTATGGCTGAAGGAAGTACGTCGACGTGGCGGCAGTTGCTCAACTCTGCCAACGCAGGCGAGCTACTCCTCGACGAGAACGTCGGAAACGGGCTAGCGCAAGACTGTGATCGCCACCTCGAGAGTCTACGAGATATCTTGCTCGTGGCGCGGAGGGTCGAGCTTGTCTCGGGCTTCGGTGGATTTCCGTCGGGTCAAGTTCTGGAAGAGAAGTTTTCGCTAAAAGGCTCCACTGGCGCAGATTCGATCCAGACCCGGATCAAAGAGCACATCGACGAGGTAATGCTTATGAAGGAAGTATTCGAGAAGGCGATCGAGAACTTCCGGTCCGTCGACCAATCGAACTCCGACAAGATCGCCGGAATCGATATCCCGTCATGACCTACGAAGAGTATCGGGACCGGATCATCGCGGCGCAGGAGCAGTGGAACCGCGATCGGGCGAATATCTACACCCTCACGAACATCGGTAACGACCAGTTCGACGGGGATTACGAACCGCCGAAGATCACCAACGAAGACCTCGCGCTGTTCGAAACGCTTCCGCTGGAAGACTTGATCGGGCGGGTGGCCGCCATGAACCCGGGAACCGTACTCCAGGCCGCCGAGGCATGGTTCCAGATCGGCACCGCCTTCCGGGACACCACTGAGTCCTTCAATGCCAGCGTGCAGCGAACCATCGCGGGCGGGTGGTCGGGCCAGGCCGCGGGCAAGGCGTCCGAAGCGGTGCGGAAGTACAGCGACGGGGCGGGGCAGTTGACCCACGCCGCGCACCTGCTCCACCTCAAGCTGACCGAGATGTACACCGGCTTGCACCAGACCCAGGCGCTGACGCCGGGCATCACACAGGTGCCCGACCTGAAGGGCAAAACGCTTCCACAAGACGGCGTGATGAAATCGGGCGATTACACCACCGAGGAAGCTCGCGCCGAGGCGCAGCGCGTCCTCCAGACGGTGTACTGGCAGGTCGCGAACCAGACCGACAATGGGGTGCCGGTCATTCCGGCAGCGCCGAATGTCATCAGCGACTCACCCGGTCCCGCACCGTCGGGGCCCGGAGTGCCAGGAGCAACCAGCTCGGACAATGGCGCTGGACCCAGTACGGGCGACAAAGGCAGCGAGAGCCAGAACGGGCAGCCGGACCCGGGCACCCAACCGGCCGGGACCACACCGGAGTCGGTCACTCCCGCGGCTACCACAACCCCACAGTCGACCGCGCCAACTGCGCCCACTACTCCGCAGTCGACTCCCAATACCACCGCCTCTCCGGTCTCGAACGCTCCCGGTGTCACTCCACCCGGCACGCCGGGAGCGCCGACCGGCCGTACCCCGAGCGGCCGCACTCCCACCGGCCGCCCCACCGGCATTCCTGGTTCTCCCAATACCACTGGTGCCCCGGGCCGGAGTATCCCCGGCGTACCGCAGCAGCCCGCGGCAACCCCGGCTGCGGCGGCCGCGCGGTCGGGTGCACCCGGCTCCGGTCGCCCCGGAATGGCCGGGATGCCGGGGATGGCGCCGGGCGCGGCTCAGCGCAAGGACGACGAGCAGACCTCCGGCGTCAAGGACTATTTGATTACCAAGGCACACGGCGAGGAAGTCACCGGACTGGACTCGATGCCCAGGACGGTTCCACCGGTCATCGGCAGCAACCCCGATGAGTGAGTGGCGATTCAGCGGCCTCGAATTCCATATCCTGTGTGCCGCCTACGGCCGGGACCGGTTGCCCTATCCGATCCAATTCCGCCCACAGGCTCTGGATTTCGACGATTTGGCCAGGCAGCGGGACGCGGCAGTTGACGCACTGCTCGGAAAGCACTCGATCGAGCTGGAGCGCGCACTGGGGGTATTGCTCGAACCGGAGGTCAGAATCGAATCGAAGGGCTTCAGCGGCCCCGGCCTGACCCAAACCCTCAGGTTCCACGGTGCTGTCCAGGGCGAGGCCGCAGCGACTGTGACCCAGCTGCCTGGCTCGCTGCCCGATATCGGCGCGGATGTGATCGTAAAGTACTGCGCCGCAAGCCAAGTCGCAGCGTACGCGGTCGCGGCGCTACCGCACGCGCAGGCCGGTGCAAACCCGCCGATCGAAGTCCGCCGCGCGGAGGTCACTGCCGACCGGGAGCGGCCGGTACGCCGGGCGCACGAAGTGAGCATCGCGCAGCAGCTCGACCGCATCTTCAAACGCGTCCGCCGCGGCCTCGGTGAAATCACCGTGCTCCCAGGCCCCGCCGTCGACGCCCGCCCGTCGTTTGGACGCGGATTCTGGTGGATGGACTACGAGGACGGTCGCTACTACGTCAAAACCGGCGACCCGATCATCGCCAAGCCGATGAACGCCGCCGCGATGACGGCGGAGATCACCCGCCTCACCACCCTCACTCACCGCTACTACCTCGAAGACCGCGAGCACGACGAATACCTCCGCACCCGCCGCTGAGCCGATCGCACCGCCTGCCGACAGCGCCATGCCGCCGGATGGCATGAAACCTCCCGCTCGGTGGTCTGCCACCGATTGCAGCCAACCCTCTCCATCCCCATGGCACCGACAAGACGGACAGCTCCGGGCGTGACAGTCAGGGTGCCGGTCAGCGAAGTTTTGTTTCGAGGCTCGCAAATTGCGATGCGGGGCAGAGAATCCCGGTTCCGGTGTTCCGTGCGAATCCGCGACTTACGCTGAGCGTTCACATGTTCCGTAACTCACTGTCCAAGATCTTTCCGGTCCTCAGGCCAGCGGCCTGAGGACTCGGATGCGCTCTGAGCCCGGAGTGACCCGATGTTCGCTAGTGAATTGAGCAGAACAATTGCCGGAGTGCTGCGCCGGCTGAACCGTGGAATCGGCGATGCGAGTGGCATTCTCCGTCGTGACCTGGAGGAAGTGGCCGAAGGTGTGCGCGGGACCAGAGTGTTCGCGGAAAGCGACGCGGTGAATTCACGTACGCTCGATGACGCTGGAGTCGGCAATGAAAAGAGCATGTCGGACAACGGCAAGTTCGACAGAACTGATTACGTGTGGCCGGACCCTCCGGCACGTATTTCGACGCCGGAGAATGCCCCGCAGCTGATTGCGGATGAATTCGAAAGAATGCGGCGAGAAGGTGGTGAGGCGAGGTGGGCGAACTATGATCCCGGAGCGTATCGACATGATCTGAGAACCCTCGAAAGGTGGCTGAGAACAGAGGGGCCTCTTGCCCCGCTGAACCGGCACTACGGTCTGAACTGCTGGGAGATGACCTGCTATGCCGCCGCTCGGGCGGGGGTGCTGGATAAACCCACGCTCCGTGAGCTGCTCGATCCGCCGAGAGATCCCAATGGGAGATTCGGGAAGGGGGTGCTGGACTCCTGGCTGAACCGAATGGGCGATCGGCTCATTCCAGGGGAGCGCAGTATCTACACCGGAGAGCCGGGTGGCCCGAGGCCGCAACGCGGTGACCTCGTTATGTGGGGCCGGGACGCCCTCCACGTCTCGATGGCCACGGGACGTGTGGGCTCGGATGGATCTCCCGAGGTGTATTCCTTTTGGCCTCCGCCAAAGCATGAAGTGGTGCACGACCCGGACACCGACACCTATTCCAGGGTGACGGATACGGTTCAGGTAACGACCATCGACGAGCTGTCGCGGGTTACCTACAACTCCGAACTCATCATTCCGTCCGGAACCGAGGTCATATTCGGGAGGGGGCCGTGGTAACTCCGGCTAGTGCGAGCGTGAGCGCGTATGCGGAGTCCGGGACCTGGCAGGGGCTATGGAGTTGCGGGGGCCGGTGCGGGTCCGGATCCGTTCGGGCCGGGTGGGACCGGTGCCGGGGCGGCCGGGGCGGGTGCGGGGGCCGGGCGGTCGGGCACCGTGAAGAGGCCGACTGTGGGTGTCATCACGCAGTGCGCGAACGGGTAGTCGATGATGCCCCACATCGAGGCCAGCACCGTGCCCGGACCGCTGTCGACCGTCTTGGACAGCGTCGGCAAACGGTATTCGGTCACATCGTCGAGCGGGGTGATGCCGCTGGCGCCCGTGTTCACGTTGACCCACGCGACGACGAGCCCGGAGGCCAGCGGCGCGCCGGGGTGCGAAGGGGTGGCGCTGAACCGCAGTGCACCGGGCGGGACGTTCAGGTCCCGGCCAGTGCCCGATCCATCGGTGGTCGCGGCGGCGATGATCGTGGTGATCGGCCCGTTGCTGCCACAGCCGAAGGTGGGCGCGGCGTAGGAGAAGGGGGTGAACACGCTGGAGACGTCACGCAGGTTGGCGGCGTCGATCAGGGTGGCGTACCGGGTGAGCGCGGCGACGCCTTCTTGCGCGGTCGGGTCGGATCCGGCGGTCTCGGTCAAGTGGGCCAAGCCCGTGTCCACGGGCGCCGGGGTCTGCTCGGCGGCCGCCGGAACGGCGAAAGTCAGAACCGCGCCGATGCCGAGAGAAGCCGCAGCCGCGGCGGCGCGTGCGATCGTCCTGCCGTTCACTCGTTCTCCTCGATACAAATCCTGCCTGGTCCCCGATCTACGAGCAGCAACGTACCAGGTCCCCGGTTCCGCCGTACTGGATAGTCGGCTGCCCCGCCTTCGCTGACACCGGCGTGCGGCCGGGCTACGTCCGTGCTGTGCCCTTCCTGCGGCGCCTTCCCCTCGGGTCCGGCCCGGGACACCGGCGGACTCCGTCCGGCTGCGCCCATAGCAGCCGCTCGTGACCTACGCGACCTCTCCGTGTGATCCAGTCGACAGTGGACGTTTCCCGCAGGGTACGTTTGACTCGGGACGTACGAGACACACAGGGAGCTACGTATGAAACTATCCTTGTCCCCCGACGACGTCGCCTTCCGCGACGAACTGCGAAAGTTCTATCGGACCGAGATCCCGGAGGACATCCGCGAGCGCCTGCGCGCAGGCCGGGAGCTGACCCGCGACGACATCGTCACCACGCAGAAGATCCTCAACGACCACGGCCTCGCGGTGCCCAACTGGCCCGTCGAGTGGGGCGGCAAGGACTGGACGCCGATGCAGCGGCACATCTGGCATGACGAGATGCAGCTCGCCTCGGTGCCGGAGCCGCTGACCTTCAACGCGCAGATGGTCGGCCCGGTGATCGCCCACTTCGGCTCCCAGGAGCTGAAGGAGCGCTTCCTGCCGCCGACCGCCGCGCTGGACATCTGGTGGTGCCAGGGCTTCTCCGAGCCGGACGCCGGCTCCGACCTGGCCTCGCTGCGCACCACCGCGGTCCGCGACGGCGATTCCTACATCGTCAACGGCCAGAAGATCTGGACCACGCTGGCCCAGTACGCGGACTGGATCTTCTGCCTGGTCCGCACCGACCCCACCGCGGCGAAGAAGCAGTCGGGCATCTCGTTCCTGCTGTTCGACGTGAAATCGCCCGGCGTGACCATCCGTCCGATCAAGCTGATCGACGGTGGGTACGAGGTGAACGAGGTCTTCTTCGAGAACGTCCGGGTGCCCGCCGATCAGCTGGTCGGCGAGGAGAACATGGGCTGGACCTACGCGAAGTTCCTGCTCGGCAACGAGCGCACCGGCATCACCGGCGTCGGCCGCACCAAGGTCAAGCTCGGCGTCGCGAAGCAGCACGCGGCCCAGATCAGGTCGGGCAACGGAACGCTGCTGGAGGACCCGGTGTTCGCGGCGCGGGTCGCCGAGCTGGAGAACGAACTGCTCGCGCTGGAGCTCACCCAGCTGCGGGTGGTCTCCAACTCCGAGGACGGCAAGCCGAATCCGGCTTCGTCGGTGCTGAAGCTGCGCGGCTCCGAGCTGCAGCAGGCGGCCACCGAGCTGCTGCTGGACATCGCGGGACCCGACGCGATCCCGGTGGAGGCGGACGACATCGCCTCGCCCGACTGGGCGCAGCGCAGCGGCCCCAGCTACCTGAACTACCGCAAGACAACCATCTACGGAGGCTCCAGCGAGGTGCAGCGCACCATCATCGCCTCCACGATCCTCGGATTGTGAGGCGTCACCATGGATTTCGATCTCACCGATGAACAGGTCATGCTCCGCGACACGGTTCGCGACCTGCTCGCCCGCACCTACGACGCCGAGTCCCGGCTCAAGATCACCGATTCCGACCTGGGCTGGAGCCGCGACGTGTGGCGTCAGCTCGCCGAACTCGGCGTGCTCGGGCTGAGCTTCGCCGAGGAGGACGGCGGCGTCGGCGCCGGTCCGGTGGAGACGATGGTCGTGCTGGAAGAGGTCGGCCGCAGGCTCGCGCCCGAACCGATCCTGGACGCTGTGCTGGTGCCGGGTGGGCTGATCGCCGAGGCGGGCAGCGCCGAGCAGCGGCAGCGGATTCTGCCGGAGGTCGCCTCGGGCGCGAAACTGCTCGCGTTCGCCCACGCCGAGCCCGGGGTGCGCTGGCCGGCCACCGAACTGGCGACCACGGCCGCCGCGAACGGTGATTCGTACACGCTGACCGGTGTCAAGAATCCCGTTCCGCACGGTGACAGCGCCGACGAGCTGGTGGTCAGCGCGGTATTGCCGGACGGCGGGGTGGGGCTGTTCCTGGTCGCGCCGGACGCGGCGGGCGTGGTCCGCAAGGCCTACCGCACGGTGGACGGCCAGCGCGGCGCGCAGCTGGAACTGACCGACGCGCCCGCCGAGCGGCTCGGCGAGGGGGACGCGGCCGATGTGATCGCCTCGGTGCTCACGCACGCGCAGGCGAGCCTGTGCGCGGAGTCGGTCGGCGCGATGGAAGAGGCGCTGCGGCTCACCACCGAGTACCTCAAGCAGCGCAAGCAGTTCGGCGTCACGCTCTCGAAGTTCCAGACGCTCACCCAGCGCGCGGCGAACATGTACGTCTCGCTGGAACTGGCGCGCAGCATGAGCCTGTACGCCACCGCGTCGCTGGCCGACGGCGCCGACGACCCGGTGATCGCCTCGCGGGCGCGCTTGCAGGTCGGCCGCGCGGCACGCCACATCGGGCAGGAAGCGATCCAGATGCACGGCGGCATCGGCGTCACCGCCGAGTACCCGGTCGGCCACTACGTGGCCCGGTTGACCGCGATCGAGCGCACCCTCGGCAGTGGCCTCGAGCATCTGCGGGTGCTCAGTGCCCGCGTCGGCGACTACGAGTTGCCCGAGCTGTAGGACTGTGCGGTGGTGTGCGATTCGCGCACACCACCGCAGGTCACTCCTCTTCGTCTCGCGCAGTGGTGGTTCTGCGCGGCGTTGCGGTCGGCTCGTCCGACGGTTCGGCCGCTCGCGTGGTGGCCGGCGGCCGCGTGTCCCCGGGCGGCGCGGCGTGGGCGGGGTCGTCGACCGGGGCGGAGGGGTCGGCGGAGGTGCTGGTGATGAAACCCGCGAACGGCGTTGCGCGCTGCTGGTTGTACGGCGCGATCTTCCAGGTCGGCGAGGGCGGGATGATCACCTTGGGGGTCGTCGGGCCGGTGGTGTCCTCCCGGACGACCGGCTCGGCATGCTGACCCGCCTTCAGCGGCGGTGGCGGGACGTAGGTGTCGTGCTTGCCGACCCCGCACGCGCCGATCAGGACGAGTCCGATGGAAACCGCTCCCGCGGCGATCGCCGGACCGGCGATCTTGGCCCTGCTGCTCTCCATCGGTGACACTCTCCTCGTGTGTATCGAGTGGCCTCACCTTACTCGAGGCCGGTTGGTCGAGCGAGGTGAGCGGTCGCTGGGATAGGCGCCCGAGGGCGCCTTAAACGCTGATAATTCAGATATCGAATTGGTCTCGTCGGCGTGTCGCGGGCACGTGTCGCTATCTTCCGGCGTGCCGGAGTCGTAGCGTGTGTGAGCAAAGTTACGCGTGAGACGCCGGTATCGGGCTGAGAGACACGTTGTGTGAGAACGTGACAGTGGTTCTCTGACCGGCGTCATCGAGGAGTAGATGATGGGAGCTTACTCGACAGCCTCCCGGCGTGGGTCATCCCGCGCCGCGGAAGATGCGGTGTCGGCAACTACACAGCATCTGGCGTCGAATCAGCAGGCGCGCACGCTGTCCACGATTCTGTCGCGGACGCTGGCCTGGCTGATCTTCATCGGCGGACTGGTCGGGGCGGTGCTGGGCATCGCGGGCCTGCACGTCGAAATCACCGTGGCCGGACTCATTCTCGCGTGCACCGCGGGGCTGGTCCTGCTCAAGCTCCGTGCGGGTGGTGGCGAAGCCGGCTGAAAAATCAGGGCGCGCAAGGTTTCAGGCGCCTACCGTGATCTGCATGAGGATCGATATCACCACCGACGCCACCGAGTTCCGCTCGCGCGCCGGGTCGTTCCTGCTGCGTGATCCGTTGCGCCATACCGTGATCACCACCAGCATCGCCAATCACGTCACGGGGCTCGACGCTCCGGCGGAGCCGTCGCGATTCCTCTCGATCCACGACGAGGACGATTCGGTGATCGGCGCCGCCATGCGGGTGGGGCGTCGCGACGTGTACCTCGGTGAGCTACCGCCTGACAGCATCGCGGCGGTGGCCGCGGCGCTGGCCGACGTGGTTCCCGACAGCGCGGGTGTCGAGGGCATCGCCGATGACGCGACCGCCTTCGCCCAGCACTGGTGTGCGCTGTTCGGCACGGGAATTCGCCAGTCCTCCACGACGAGGCTGTACGCGCTCGGCACTCTGCGGATACCCGACGTGGCCGGAAACCCGCGTCAGGCGGTCGAATCCGATATCGCGCTGTTGCAGGCATGGCTGGCCGCCATGCGCGAGGAGTTGGAGATGGGACCCGGACTGGGCAAGGCCGCAATCCGTCGCCGCATCCTCGCGGGCCGCTGGTGGCTGTGGGAGCGCGAGTGCGGGCCGGTGAGCCTTGCCGCCTACCAGATTCCGGTCCAAGGCTGGTCGCGGATCGGGCCGGTCTACACCCCGCCCGCCGCGCGCGGGCACGGCTATGCCAGCGCCGTGACCGCGCACGTGGCGAAGCTGCTCCGCGCCGAAGGCTTGGACGTCTGCCTGTTCGCCGACACGGCCAACGCCACGGCTACCCGGATCTACCGCACAATCGGGTTCCACCCGACCCACGACTTCGCGCACTACGTCTTCGACTCCAGCGTGTCTCCCAATCGGTGAGATCGGTAGGCGCCGTCCTTCTCGGACGTCCTCGGCTCACGCTGATACGGCGTGAGCGTTGGTTCCCACGTCATTCGGGCCGGTTTCACCCACACAAGTGTGTAGGCCAGAGCCTTCCTGTCGGCAGGCGTCGATAACCGGGGGCCAGTCATTGGCCTGAGTTGCTCGCCCGATCGGCGTATAGAGCTGCGGCGAAGATCAGTTCAGCGGGGCCGAGTTCCACCAGTTCATGAACTCGGTCTCGGTGGCGATGAAGCCGGTGCTGTACATCAGCATGGCCCCTCGGCGCGGGTCGCCAGGAAACGCGGTGAGCATTCGCGGGCGCAGGTTGCGGCTGCCGCGCAGGGTGTAGTTCGTGTAGGTATGGCCGCTGTTGTTGGTGGCGGTGGCGCGGTCGTTGGCGGGCAAGGCGTCCAGCACGGCCTGCGCGTCGGCGGGGGAGCCGTAGAGGTAGAAGTCGAAGGCCGCCTTGTTCGGTCCGCCGAAGCAGCTCCACATCAGCACCCAGTTGCCGAGATCCGGGTCGTCGTGGTCGGGCGTCGATTCACCCGGTTCGTGGGCGAAGCAGCCCGCCTTGTTGTATCCGGTACCGGCGTGCACCAAGGTGTCAGCCGTGGTCTCGGGCAGCATGTCCGGGAACGCGGCGCTCAGTTCCGCGGCGCGGGCGCCGGTCGTGGCGCGATCCGGGTAGGCCGGAACGGTCGTGGTCGCAGCGGTCGTTGCCGGACGACCGCGGGTCGAGGGCAGGACGTTCTGGGTGCGCACGGTGGTCGTGGGACCAGTGGAACCGGAGGATCCGGGGTCATTGAGCGTCGCCTTGATGATCAGGCCGATCAGACCGAGCACCAGCAGCAGGCCGAGCCACCCGCCCACCGAGGCATGCCAGCGGGAACGTCGCACCGGGCCGAGATAGGCGCGTGCCTCCCGCCGCCGCGCCGACGAATCGGACTGGAGGGCAGGGCCGTTAGGCAGAGGAGACGGCTGCCACGACGGCACCGCCGACGAATCGGTAGGGGGTCCAGGGTGATTCGGCGGAAGAGGTGGCTGCCACGACGCGGGCGCCGTCAGCGCCTGCCACGCGGCGCTGGCGAATTCGGTACAGGAGTCGAAGCGGTCGGCAGGGTGCTTGGCCATGGCCTTGGCCAGCACCGCGTCCAACGCCGCCGGCAGCCCTGGACGCAGCCTGCTGACCGGCGGCGGCGGTGCGCTGAGATGTCCCTGGATCACCGCGACCGGATTGGTGGCGTCGAACGGCACCGTGCCGGTCAGCAGCCGGAACAGCGTGCAGCCCAGGGAGTACTGATCCACCCGGTGATCCAGCACACCTCCGGACAACTGCTCCGGGGCCGCATAGGCCAGGGTGGCGGTGAAACTGCCGGTCTGGGTGAGGCGTCCGGTGTCGTCTCGGAAACGAGCGATGCCGAAGTCGGTGAGGTAGACCCGCTCCGGCCCGCCCTCGGCGCGTTCCAGCAGAATGTTCGCCGGTTTCACGTCGCGGTGCAACACGCCGCGGCTGTGCGCGAAGTCCAGCGCCTTGGCCGTCTCGGCGATGATCTGCACCGCCCGGTGCGGCGGTAGCGTCCACGCGTCCACCGCGGCGGCATCGGTGCCGTCGATGTAGCGCATGCAGATCCACAGCCGCTCGCCCTCGACGCCGCGGTCGAACACCGTGACGATGTTCGGGTGGTCCAGCCGCGCGACGAGATCCGCTTCCCGCTCGAAGCGGGCGCGGATCTCCTTGTCGTGGAATAGCTCCGGGTTCAACAGCTTCATCGCCGTCAGCCGGGGCAGCCGCGGATGCCGCGCCAGGTACACCGAGCCCATCCCGCCGCGGCCGAGCAGGCGTTCGATGGTGTACCCGGCGAAAACCTCACCGGTGTTCAGCATGGGTCAGTTCAGCGGAGCCGAGCGCCACCAGCGCAGCAGCTCGTCGATCGTAGTGAAGCTGAAGCCATCGGTGTACATCAGGAATTGGGCGCGATCCGGGTCGCCGGTGAACGCGGTGACCATCTTGGCGCCGTTGTCGGTGTATTTGTAGTTGGTGTAGGACTTTCCGCCGTTGGTGTCGGTGGACTTGGTGGTCTGCGCGGGCAGGCCCTTCAGCACGCTCTGCACGTCGGCGGTCGTCTTGTAGGCGTAGATGCGGTAGTACGGATCGTCGTTGTTGCCGCCCTTGTAGCAGCGCCATTGCACGGCCCAGTCACCGAAGTCCGGGTCGCCCTGGTTGGGCGACGGCGGCGAGCTCGGCGAGGCCAGCCAGCACTCGGCGCCGTTGTAACCGATCTCCTCGGTCTGGGAGGCGGGCACCATCCGGGGGAACTCCGCGCCGACCGCTTCCGGCGTCGGGTCGATGAGGTTCGGCTTGACCGCCGTAGTGGTCGTCGGACCGGCGGTCGAGCCCGAATCGGAGACCGCGCCGATGATGCCGAGCACCACGACGATCAGCACCACGACGCCCACCGCGATGCCGATGATCAGACCGGTGTTCTTCTTGGCCGGCGGTCCTGCCGAGGGATGCATGTGCGCGCCGTGCGGCGCAGCGGCGAAGCCGGAGAACCCAGGTTGCCGGGTGTAGGGATTGCCGGCGGTGGGCTGCGGCGCCGGGCCGGTGTGCGGATTCGGGTTCACCATCGTCGCCGGCGGCGGCGTCACCGGCGACGCCCCTGCGGCAAGCGAATTCGGTCCGCTGGTGTGCGGTCCGTTCACCTGGTAGCCGGGGCCGCTCACGTGACCACCGTGCGCCACGGGGTGCGGCGTGCCGGTGGTCGGGATCTGCGGTCCGGTCGTCGGGCGCGGACCCATGGTCGGCTGCGGTGGACCCGTGACCGGCCGGGGACCGCCGACCACCGGCATCGACGGCACGCTCGGATTGGTCAGCGCCTGCATGGCGGCCGCGGCGAATTCGGCGCAGCTGCCGTACCTGTCATCGGGACGCTTGGCCATAGCTTTCGCGAGCACGCCGTCGAGCGCGTAGGGCAGCCCGGGCCGGACGCTGCTCAACGCCGGTGGCGCACCTTGCAAATGCCCCTGGATGACCGCGGCCGGGTTGGTCGCCGAGAACGGGCCGGTGCCGGTGAACAGCCAGAACAGCGAGCAGGCCAGCGAATACTGGTCGGAGCGGTGGTCGAGCGAGGCGCCGGTGAGCTGTTCGGGCGAGGCGTAGGCGAGGGTCGCGGTGAAGGTGCCGGTCTGGGTGAGATGACCGGTGTCGTCGCGCAATCGCGCGATACCGAAGTCGGTGAGGTACACCCGCTCTCCGCGCCCGGCGCCGGAGCGGGCCAGCAGGATGTTGGCGGGTTTCACGTCGCGGTGCAGCACGCCGTTGCCGTGCGCGTAGTCCAGCGCGTCGGCGGTCTCCTTGATGATCTGGACCGCGCGTTCGGGCGGCAGCGACGCCGGTTGCACCGAGGCCGCGTCGATGCCGTCGACGTACTGCATCGAAATCCACAGTTGCTCGTCCTCGAGCCCGCGGTCGTAGACCGTGACGATGTTCGGGTGATCGAGCTGGGCGACCAGATCCGCCTCCCGTTCGAACCGCGCCCGCACCTCCTTGTCGAAGAACATCTCCCGATTCAGCAGCTTCAGCGCGGTCATCCGCGGCAGCCGCGGATGTTTCGCCAGATACACCGATCCCATGCCACCGCGGCCGAGTTGCCGCTCGATGACATAGCCGGCGAAAACGTCACCGCTGGCCAGCATGACTGCTCCACTTCCCGCCGCTCGCCGGGACCCACCGGCGAACAGGCGTACAGCATTAGAACGCGCGGTCCGAGATGGGCCGGACCACGGAAAACATCGAAACCTTAGCAGTAGTCGCGCGGCCGCCCATCGCTCGTCGAGCGTGGCGACACGCAGGTGGCGGACGGCGGCCCCGCCCGCTCGGCGGCGGGCGCGGCTCCGGAGGGCGCTGGTGCGGCCGCCCGGCTGACCCCGGGCGCATGGGGAGGTTCGGCAGCTCGATCATTCCAGGATGGACAGGTCGGCGCGGCGGCGGAAAACTCGGGCGTGGCGGCCGAGGCGGTTCCTGCGGTGTCGACGGCTGCGGCGCGGTGTGCTGTGTCGGCGGTGCGGGATGCTGTGGTGCTGCCGAGGTGTGCTGTGCCGGTGCGTATCCGTCGGCGTGGACGCCCAGGTGCGGCGCGGCGTTGTGCGGTGCCATGCGCTGCCCGGTGGCATGCTCGGCCGCGGCCGCGAACTCGGCGCAGCTGGCGAACCGATCCACCGGGCGCTTGGCCATGGCGCGGGCCAGCACCGGGTCCAGCGCGGGCGGCAGGCCGGGACGCACCCGGCTCAGTGCCGGGATCGGTGCGTACAGGTGACTGTTCACCACCGCGGCCGGGTTGGCGCCCGAGTACGGCGGCGCGCCGGTGAGCATCCAGAACAGCGTGCAGGCCAGCGAATATTGATCGGCCCGGTCGTCCAGCGGCTGGCCGATCAGCTGTTCCGGCGCGCCGAAGGCGAGCGTCGCGGTGATCGTGCCGGCCGAGCGGATCGTGGTGTCGGCGCCGCGTATGCCCGCGATGCCGAAATCGGTGAGCAGCACTCGCTCCCGCTGCCCGATCGGCGCTTTGGCCAGCAGGATGTTGGCCGGTTTCACGTCGCGGTGCAGCACCTGGTTGGCGTGCGCGAAATCGAGTGCGGCGGCGGTGTCGGCGATGATCTGCACCGCGCGGCCGGGCGCGAGCACGTCGACGTCGACGCAGGAGGCGTCCGCGCCGGGCACGTACTGCATGGAGATCCACAGCTGCTGGTCCTCGGCGCCTCGATCGAACACCGTGACGATGTTCGGATGATCCAGCCGCGCGACCAGATCGGCCTCGCGTTCGAAGCGGCGGCGGATGTCGGCGTCGGCGTACAGTTCCCGCTTCAGCAGCTTCAGGGCGGTCAGCCGCGGCAGCCGAGGATGCTGGGCCAGGTACACGGTGCCCATGCCGCCATGGCCGAGCACGCGTTTGATGACGTAGCCCGCGAAGACATCGCCGGTCTGCAACACCGTTACACCGCCTTGTCGAGTCGAGCGCGCGGACACTAACCATGTATCTCGCCGGGCCATCGGGATGCAACAGTCGCGGCGCGACATCCAGCCGCTGTCGGTGGTACTGGTTACGCTGACCGCATGCGCATTGGAGCACATGTCCGGCTCGACAGCGACCCGATCGGCTTCGGCGAGAGACTCGGCGCCGATCTCATCCAGATGTTCGTGGTCGATCCCCAGAGCTGGGACAAACCCACCCCGCATCCGCGGACCGAGGAGATCCTCGCGAGCCCGATCGAGGTCGTGGTGCACTCCTCATATCAGATCAACGTGGCGAGCCTGAACAACCGGCTGCGCATGCCGTCGCGCAACGCGGTGGCGCAGCAGGCGAAGGCGGCCGCCGACCTCGGTGCGTTCGGCTTGGTGGTGCACGGCGGGCACGTGCGCTCCGACGCCGAGCTGGAGACCGGAATCGATAATTGGCGCAAGCTGTTCGAGCGCCAGCAGGACAAGGGCGGCTTCGCGGTGCCGATCCTGATCGAGAACACCGCGGGCGGCAATCACGCCATGGCCAGGCACTTCGATTCCATCGCGCGCCTGTGGGACGCGGTCGGCGACTACGGCGCCGGGTTCTGCCTGGACACCTGCCACGCCTGGGCGGGCGGCGAGGAACTGGTCGGCGTCGTCGACCGGATCAAGGCGATCACCGGCCGGATCGACCTGGTGCACTTGAACTCCTCACGCGACGAGTTCAATTCCGGCGCCGACCGCCACGCCAATTTCTCCGACGGCACCATCGATCCACAGTTGCTGGCCGAAGTCTGCAAAACGGCGGGTGCTCCGGTGATCCTGGAAACCCCCGCCGAGGGCGTCGCGGAGGATCTGGCGTACTTGCGCGAACACTGTGTTTGATTTGCAGCGCGAACGGTGCTCGTAAGACGCGCACCCGGTGGGGCTGGGTGGGCTTCATCCGTTACGTGGTTGTTCGGCAGTGATCGGCTGTGGTGTGCGGGCCAGACTCGGGTGGGCTTCGCCGTTCGGCGTTCGTTTGGGATCAGCGCGACGAAAATCCTGGTGACGGCGTGGTCTCGGTGATGTGCTCGGGTTAGTAGCAACCGATCTGACAAGCGAAGGTGATCCCATGACGGTCGCGCCCGCCACCCCCTCCACCGCCTCCGTGACCAGGCTCGGCGCCCGCATCGGCGCGCGGGTCGACAACGTCCGGCTCGGCAGCGACCTGGACCCGGCCACCGTCGAGGTGATCCGTCGCGCCCTGCTGGAGCACAAGGTCATCTTCTTCCGCGGGCAGGACCACCTCACCGAGGACGGGCAGTACGAGTTCGCCCAGCTGCTCGGCACGCCGACCACCCCGCACCCGACCGTCACCTCGCACGGCGTGAAGAGCCTGGCCATCGATTCCGAGCACGGCCGCGCCAACAGCTGGCACACCGACGTCACTTTCGTCGACCGCATCCCGAAGGCCTCGATCCTGCGCGCGGTGCACCTGCCGAGCTACGGTGGCGCCACCACCTGGGCCTCCACCGTCGCGGCTTACGACTCGCTGCCGGAGCCGTTGAAGCGGCTCGCGGAGTCCTTGCGCGCGGTGCACACCAACGTCTACGACTACGCCGCCCGCACGGGTGCGGCGCCGCGGCCGAACGCCGCCGTCTACCGGGCCGAGTTCGAGTCCACCTACTACGAGACCGAGCACCCCGTGGTGCGGGTCCACCCGGAGACCGGGGAGCGGGCGCTGCTGCTCGGCCACTTCGTCAAGCATTTCGCCGGGCTGTCCAGCACCGAATCGCATGCGCTGTTCCGGCTGTTCCAGGATCGGGTCACCCGTCTGGAGAACACCGCCCGCTGGAACTGGGCACCCGGCGACGTCGCCATCTGGGACAACCGCGCCACCCAGCACTACGCCATCGACGACTACGACGACCAGCCGCGCAAGCTGACCCGCATCACGCTGGCCGGCGACGTCCCGGTCGGCGTCGACGGCGTGGCGAGCACCAGCATCGCGGGCAACGCCGAGCACTACTCGATCATCGAGGACACGCAGCTGCTCGCGTCCTGAGCGGGGACCACTCACGCCACGCCGCCGCTGAATCGCGGGTGGCGCCGAGGCCGATGGCCGCATGGTCCACACTGGTGGCCATGGGTATTAGGCCGCTGGACGGGGTGCGCGTCCTGGAACTCGGCAACTACATCGCCGCGCCGACCGCGGGGCGCATCCTCGGCGACTTCGGCGCCGAGGTGATCAAGGTGGAACGCCCGAAGGTGGGCGACGAGCTGCGCAACTGGCGGCTCTACGGCGGCGACACCTCGATGCTCTACCGGACGATCAACCGCAACAAGAAGTCGATCACGCTGGACCTGCGTACCGAAGCGGGGCGCGGCGTCGTGCTGGAGCTGATCCGGCGCTGCGATGTGCTGCTGGAGAATTTCCGGCCCGGCATGCTGGAGAAGTGGGGCCTGGGCCCGGAGGTGCTGAACGAGGCGAACCCGGACCTGGTGATCACCAGGATCTCCGCCTACGGGCAGACCGGGCCGATGTCGGCGCGGCCGGGATTCGCGGCGGTGGCCGAGGCGGTCGGCGGCCTGCGTGAGCTGGTGGGCGACCCGGATCGTCCGCCTGTGCGCACGGGCGTCTCGATCGGGGATTCCATCGCCGGCATCTACGCCGCGTTCGGCACCGTGATGGCGCTCTTCCAGCGGGAGCGCCGCCCCGACGCGGACGGACCGGCTCCGCTGCGGGAGCGGGTGATCGACGTGGCGCTCAACGAGGCGATCCTGTCGGTGATGGAGTCGCTGGTGCCGGACTACTTGGCCTACGGCATCCAGCGCGAGCGCGTGGGTGGCCGGATGGAGGGCATCGCGCCGAGCAACGCCTACCCGTGCGCCGACGGAACCAGCATCATCATCGGCGGTAACGGCGATGCCATCTTCCAGCGCTACATGCAGGTCATCGACCGCCCCGACCTGGCCGCCGACCCGGAACTCCAGGACAACGCGGGCCGCTGGCGGCACCGCGAGCGCCTGGACGCGGCCATCGGCGAGTGGACGATCCGCCACACTCGCAGCGAGGCGCTGAAACTCCTGGAAGCCGCCGCCATTCCGTGCGGCCCGATTTATACGGCTGCCGACATCGTGGCCGACGAGCAGTATCAGGCACGCAACATGATCCAGCCTTTCGCCGTGGATGTCGGTGCGCCGGAACCGAAGACGGTCGGTTTCCCCGGCATCGTCCCGGTGATCGGCGAACAGTCGCTGCCCATCCGCACCGTCGGCCCCGATCTGGGCGAGCACACCCGCGAGGTGCTGTCCGGGTTGCTCGGTATGAGCGACGCCGAGATAGACGCGTTGGAGGCGCGATGAGCAACAACGTCCACGCGCCTTGTCGCGCCGACTCGATGGCGGAGCGCCTCACCGAGACCGGAAGCGCGAAGATACGGGAGGAGCGATGAGCACACAGCCGCACGACCGCAGGCGTCCCCGGGGACGCGGAGTATGGGAACTGCGTTCGCCGGGCAGCAGCAGGCCCACGGTGCAGCCCAATCCGACCGGAGCGGGCGAAAAGCCTTGGGGTGGCGTGATGTGCGGCCGCCGCCAGGCGCGGGAGCAACGATGACCGCGCCGGTGCTACGCGATGTCACGCTGCGCGACGGATTGCAGCTGACCGGCAAGCTGCTGCCGGTGCAGCGCAAGGTGGACCTGGTCCGCCGCCTGCTCGCGCTGGGGGTTCCCGCGCTCGAAATCGGCTCGATGGCGCGCCCGGACCTGGTCCCCCCGATGGCGAACACGATGGAGTTGGTCGCCGCGCTGACGCCCGAGGAGTTGCGCCGCTGCTGGGTGTGGGTGGCCAC
This sequence comes from Nocardia amamiensis, assembly GCF_015477605.1. Taxonomy (GTDB): domain Bacteria; phylum Actinomycetota; class Actinomycetes; order Mycobacteriales; family Mycobacteriaceae; genus Nocardia; species Nocardia amamiensis_A. Next base: position 124,651 of record NZ_JADLQX010000012.1, on the reverse strand, counting down.
CCCGCGGCATGTCGAGAAGGCCGCCGCGGCTGGCGTGCGCAACTTCCAGTACTGCTTCTCGGTCTCGGACGCGCACAATCGGGCGAACATCGGGCGCGACACCGAGGCCAGCATCGCCGCCATGCCGGACGCGGTGCGCGTGGCACGCGAGGTGGACGGGTCGATCCAGCTGTGCCTGGCGACCTCCTTCACCTGCCCGTTCGACGGTCCGGTCGACCCGGAGCGGGTACTGGCCATCGCCCGCGATCCCCGCACCGCGGGCGCGGACGACATCGTCCTCGCCGACACGCTCGGACAGGCGCATCCGGGTCAGGTGGCCGCGCTCGTCACCGCGGTACGCGATCGGACTCCCCACCGGCGCATTGTCTTTCACGGCCATGACACCTGGGGGATGGGCGTGGCCAACACCCTCGCCGCCATCACCGCGGGCGCGGACATGGTCGACGGCGCGCTCGGGGGACTCGGCGGCTGCCCCTTCGCGCCGGGCGCGAGCGGCAACACCGCCTCCGAGGACATCTTGTTCGCGACCAGACCACCATGGTTCACCCCGGCCACGCTGGCCGAGTTGGTGGCGATGTCGGAAGATCTACTCGCCGACCTCGGTGAACCCAACCGCTCCCGCGCCGTCGAAGGAGCCCGCTCGGAAGCATCGGCCTTCGAGTGGGTCGTCGACAAGGAGCGTTCCGGTCGGCCCCAGCTATAGGCGGGAAAAGGTTTGCGCGCCTCGCCAGGTCAGAAGCTGAGTGCCATCGGCGGGGCGCCGTTCGGGCACACGAAACCGACGACGTGAACGCCGAACGGCAGGATCACCGCATTGACCGGCAGCGTGTGCCCGGTGGGACACACTGCCATTCCGGTCACCACCTGCGGTACGGAGGTCGAGTTCACGCACGTCATCCCCGTGCAGAACACTCCGGATGGCGGAATCGCCGCCGACGCGGGAGCAGCCGCGAGCGCGGCCGCGCAGACCGCGCCCGCCAGCACCGTCACGATGGATGCGACACGCTTCATTCTGTTCCTCTCGCCATAGTGGGCAACTTGTGAGCAAACAGTACGTCGGTGTCAAATTACCTGCGGCGACCTGATTCAACTCATTCGACTCGCCGCGTAAGGCGCCCCGGCGCAAACTCTGCGGCGGACCTCTCATCGAGGGCGGCGGGTCGCGTCTATCGCGCGGCGCGGGCCGTCGGTGAGCAACCACCCGGCCGGATTGCACGCCCTCGCGGGACCAGGTCACCAGTGTCTCGGCCAGTGCCTCCTGGGCTGGATCTTCGGACAGCGCGAAATCGCCGGTGTACCGCGCGAGCGCGCCGACGATCCGTGCCGGTCGATGGTGACCGGGACGGGTCCGGCCACGTTGGCCGCGCCCGGGTCACGTCAGAGCGCTCACCACAGATGCGGCGGCCTCCGCGAGGAGGGCCTCGTCGTATGCGGCATCCCGGTCGGCCTTACTGGACATGATCGCGACGACCAGCGGTGCGGAACCCGGAGGCCAGACGATGGCGATGTCGTTCAATGTCCCGTAGTCACCGGTTCCCGTTTTGTCGGCAACGGTCCAGCCCTGCGGGATCCCGGCCCGGATTCGTCGAGCTCCGGCGCGGGTGGCGTTGCGCTCCAAGAGGTCGCGGAGGAAAGCGCGCTTCTCGTCCGGCAGCGCGTCCCCCAGCACGATCTTCTGGTAATCGCTGCCCAATGCCCGGGGAGACGAGGTGTCTCGCTGATCTCCCGGAGTGGCCTCGGTGATCAGCGGCTCGATCCGGTCCATCCGGGTCACCGTGTCGCCGAGGCCGCGGACAAATGCCGTCAGCTCGGCCGGTCCGCCGAGATCACGGAGCAGGAGGTTGCCGGCCGTGCCGTCGCTGTAGCGGATCGCGGCGTCACACAGCTGACCGATCGTCATCCCCGTGGCCACATGCCGTGGTGTGATGGATGCGTTCTTTGTGAGGTCGGCTTCTGTGTAGGTGACGACGGTATCCAAGTGCGACAAAGGATTACGTTGCAGGACCGCCGCGGCCGCCAATCCCTTGAACGTCGAACAAAATGCGAATCGTTCGTCCGCTCGGTAGGCGACGGTGACACCGGTGCCGGTGGCGAGGGCGTACACACCCAGGCGTGCGCCGAACTTCCGCTCCAACTCGGCCAGGCGGATATCGGAGTCGTTCACAGTGGGTGTGACTCCCACTGAGCCCGGCCCACCGATCGGGTCGGATGAGGGCGCGGACGTCGTGTGGCTCGCACATCCGGCCAGGGGAAGAAGTAATGCCGCTCCGAGTAGTGTGCGGCGAGCGATCGTAGGCGATGCAGTCACGGTTCCGCTTTTACCTGAGCGCCTCGACGGCGGCGCGAGCTGCGTCGGCGACCAGAGGGTTGTCGGCTTGGGCATTCTGCTCGAACTTCGTCGTCAGGACGGCGATGACGAGCGGGGCGCGTCCGGGCGGCCACGCGATGGCGACGTCGAGGGCGCTGCCGTAGGCGGGGCTGCCGGTCTTGTCGCCGACCGTCCACCCTGCGGGCAGCCCGGCACGGATACGTTTGTCGCCGGTGGTATTGGCGATGAGCCACGACTTCAATCGCTCCCGTTCGGGTTCGCCGAGAACATCGCCGAGGACAAGGACTCGGTAGTCGGCGGCGAGCGCTGCCGGTGTGGTGGTGTCCCGTTCGTCGCCCGGGATGGCTGTGTTCAGTTCGGTTTCCCAGCGGTCGAGGCGCGAGGTGTTGTCGCCGATGGAACGCAGGAAAGCAGTGAAACCCGCAGGGCCACCGAGGAGTTTCAGCAGCTGGTTGCCGGCGGTGTTGTCCGACACGGTGATCGCGGCGTCGCACAATTCGGCAACGGTCATGCCGGTGTCGACGTGCTTCTCGGTCACCGGCGAATACTCGACGAGATCGGTCCGAGGGTAGTGGATCACCTGATCGAAGTAACCCGTCGACAGCGGATGGTCGCGCAGCAGAGCACCGCACGCGAGACCCTTGAACGTGGAAGCCATCGGGAACCGCTCACCGTCCCGATAGGCGACGGTGCGGCCGGAAGCGGTGTCGGTCGCGTACACACCCAGCCGCGCTGCGTGGTTCGTCTCCATCTCGATGAACGACGGGGTCGCGGCAGCGGGGGTGGTGTTCGGGTTCGCCGGTGCATCGCCGCCGGACCCGCACGCGGCGGTGACGGCGGCCAGCACGGATACCGCCGCGGCGGCGAGAAGTCGGCGACGACCGGCCTGGGGAGCAAATGGTGCGAAGGTCACCGCCGCACCACACCATCGACACGGCGGTACGCGCCAATATCAGACCCCGGCGCGGACGAGTTGACTTCGATATCGCCGCAGGTTCGCCCGCACGGTTCGGTTCCGGCGGACACCGCGGCCTGGCGACGAAACCACGGTCCGGAACACCACTGGTTCAATGACCGCATGGACCTGATCCGCCACCTTCGCTTCTTCGTGTCCGTCGCGGACGAGGGGCACTTCGGCAGGGCGGCGGCCGCGCTCGACATGACCCAACCACCGCTGTCCCAGGGACTCCGGCGGCTCGAACGGCACCTGGGCGTCGACCTGATCCACCGCACCCGCCAAGGCGCCGTGCTCACCTCTGCCGGTCTCCAGCTTCTCCCTCGCGCTCGACTGCTGGTCGATGACGCCGAGCGGCTGCTCGCCGAGTCGCACCGCATCGCACACGCCCACGGCGCCGTGCACTGGGGCGCGACCGCGGCACTGCCCGACCGGGTGGTCACGGCCTGCGTGGGCGCACTGCGGACCGTGGTCGCCCCGGACGCCGCGGTATCGACCACAGTCGGCGCGACCGTCGACCTGGTCGCCGATGTGCGCGCCGGCCTATGCGACGTCGCGGTCATCGAGCATCCGGCCCTGGTCGACGGCGTCGAGGCCCGCCCGGTCGTCAAGCTGCCGCGATGGCTGGTCGTGCCGTCGGATCACCGCAGCGCCGGCGCGGAACGCCCCACCTTCCCCATGCTCGCCGGACTGAATTTCGCCCACCCGCCGCGCGCCACCAACCCGCCCGCCTTCGACACCGTGCTGGACCTGCTGCGCGAGCGCGGCCTGGACGCACCGACCGTGCCCGCGCTCGACGACCGCGCCCTATTCGCCGCGGTGGCCGCCGGAACGAGCTTCGGGCTCACGGCGACTCCTCCGTCTGCCACGCCGGGCGTGACGTGGCTGCGCCTGGCGCCGCAGGCGGTAGCCCTGCGAGTGCGCGTCGTCCACCGTCCGGGAGCCGACACCCAAGCCGATGCGGTGGACCGGGTGCTCTACCGGGAGCGCCTCCAATGAAGAAAGCGTCGTGTAGCGAGTTGATGGTGGTCGTCGGGTGACGGGTGAGCAGAAAGCGTTGCGTTGCGACTCGGTGAGGGGTCCGGTCGGGTGACAGGTGGGCAGAGAGCGTTGCGTAGCGACTTGTCGAGAAGCGACGGTCGGATGACGGGTGGGCAGAAAGCCTCGCGCGGCGACTCCATGAGGAGCGGTGATCGGGCGACGGGTGAGCCGTATGGGCGCGCCGAGGAGCGGATTCGCGCCGTCTTCGCCGATGCGGGATGTACCGGCTGGCTGCACGCCCGCCGCTGCGACGACTCCGCTGCCGAAATCTCCATCGGAGGTGGCGAGCGGGTGGTCGTCGCGTCGGTGTACAAGCTGCCGCTGTTCGTCGCGTTCTGCCGCTACATCGACGCGGGGCGCATCGATCCCACGGCCCGGCTCACGGTGACCCCGTCGGACTGCACGCCCGGCCCGACCGGCATCGCGGTCCTGCGCGACCCGGTGACCATGAGCCTGCGCGACCTGGCGACCTCGATGATGACCGTCTCCGACAACGCGGCGGCCGATGTCCTGCTCGGCGCGACCGGGCTCGGCGCGGTCGAGGAACTGCTCGACCAGCTCGGTCTCACCCAGACCCGGATCGTGGGCGGCACCGCCGACCTGCATCGCAGCCTGGTCCGCGACACCGACACGCACACCACCGCCGAGGCGTTCGCGATCCTGGCGGAGAACGACGACGCATGGTCGGTGTCGGCGTACGACCCCTCTTACACGAGCGCGACGACACCGGAGGAAATGACCCGCTTCCTCCGCGCACTGTGGAGCGGCACGGTGCTGTCTCCCGAACAGACCGAGTTCGTCCGCAGCGTCATGCGCTACCAGGTCTGGCCGCATCGCATCGCCGCGGCTTTCCCGCACCGCAGCGTGTCGGTCGCGGGCAAGACCGGAACCATCGGCGTGATCCGCAACGAGGTCGCGGTGGTGGAGTTCCCCGGCGAGTATCCGGTCGCGGTCGCGGTTTTCACCCGTGCGGCGCGCGCCGACCCGCACCTGCCGGTCGTCGATGCCGCCATTGCCGAGACCGCCCGCATCGCCGTCACCGAGCTCCGCAGGCCCTTGCCCCAGGAGTGACCGCTGAGCAGCATCCGCCGCCCAGGTTTCGGGGGTGGTCTCCGCGAGCGCGGCCGAAAACACAGGGTTTTCCCTGATGGCATGTGACCGCGATCCCGGTAAGACTGGACGGCATGACTTCGCAAGCCTTGGGCGCCACCGCCGACACGGCGGTCACGACCGATGTCGCGGCCCGTGCCATCGAACTGACGAAGGTCTACGGATCGGGTGATACCCAGGTCAGGGCCTTGGACGGTGTGTCGACCGAGTTCGCGAAGGGAGAGTTCACCGCGATCATGGGCCCGTCCGGATCGGGGAAGTCGACCCTGATGCACTGCCTGGCCGGGCTCGACAGCGCCAGTTCCGGCGCCGTGCGCATCGGCGACACCGACCTCACCACCCTGTCCGACAAGCAGATGACGCGCCTGCGCCGGGACCGGATCGGCTTCGTGTTCCAGGCGTTCAACCTGGTGCCGACGCTCACGGCGCTGGAGAACATCACGTTGCCGCTGGACATCGCCGGGCGCAAACCCGACCAGGGCTGGCTGGACACGGTGCTGAAGCGGCTCGGGCTGACCGATCGGCTCACCCACCGGCCCAGTGAGCTGTCCGGCGGACAGCAGCAGCGGGTGGCGTGCGCGCGGGCGCTGGCGGGCAAACCGGAGATCATCTTCGGCGACGAGCCGACCGGCAATCTCGACTCCCGCGCCTCGGAGGAGGTGCTGTCGATCCTGCGCGCGGCGGTGGACGAGTTCGGGCAGACGGTCGTCATCGTCACGCACGAGCCGCACGCGGCCGGGTTCGCCGACCGCGTGGTGTTCCTGGCCGACGGGCGCATCGTCGACGAGATGCGCGATCCGACCGCCGACACCGTGCTGGACCGGATGAAAGCGCTGGAGCAGGCGTGACAATCATGGCCGGAAGTCCGATGCGCAAAGTGGCGCTGCGCAATCTCGCCGCGCACAAGGTCCGCTTGGCCCTGACGCTGCTTTCGGTGGTGCTCGGCACGGCCTTCATCGCGGGCTCGTTCGTGTTCACCGACACGCTGCAGCGCACCTTCGACGGAATCTTCGCCAACGAGGCCAAAGGCGTCGATGTCCGGGTGAGCCCGAAAGAGCGCCAAGCGCAGGGCATTCCGAACAACGTGGTGGACGAGCTGGCGAAATACCCCGGTGTCGGCACGGTGGCCCCGAGCGTGAACGGGCCGGTGGTGCTGCTCGATCCGGCGGGCAAGAAAGCGGTGCAGACCGGCGGAGCGCCCACCTTCGGCACGTCCTACCTGCCGCCGGAGAAGGCTGTCGCGGAGCCGGAGAAGTTCGTCCAAGGTGTCCCGCCCGCGCGCCCTGGCGAGATCGCCCTCAACACCGGCGGAGCCGAGCGGGCCGGGCTGAAGATCGGCGACCGGACCAAGATCCTGATCCCCTCGCAGCCGGATCCCATCGACGTGACCCTCACCGGGATCTACGAAATCCCGTCGGAAACCGGTGGTTTGATCGGCGTGCTGTTCGACGACACCCAAGCGCGCAAGCTGTTCACCGACGGCCTGCACGTCGCCTACGTGGACCTGGCGGCCAGCGGCATCCCCGGCGACGAACTACGCGACAACTTGGGCAGGGACCTGCCCGGCTACAAGGTGCAGAACAGCGATCAGGTCCGCGCCGACCTGAAGAAGGAAGTCTCCAACGCGCTCAACTTCATCAACTACTTCCTGCTCGCCTTCGGCGCGATCGCGCTGATCGTCGGCACGTTCATCATCTACAACACCTTCTCGATGATCGTCGCGCAGCGGTTGCGTGAGCTGGCGTTGCTGCGCGCGGTCGGCGCGAGCCGTCAGCAGGTCGGCCGGTCGGTGGTGGCCGAGGCGTTCGTCATCGGGTTGATCGGCAGTGCGATCGGGCTCGCGGGTGGCGTCGGCTTGGCGTTCGGGTTGTCGGCGGTGTTGAACGCCTTCGACTTGGGCCTGCCGACCGGATCGATGGCGGTGCTGCCGCGCACCATCCTGGTCGGGCTGTTCGTCGGTCTCGCGGTGACGATGGTCAGCGCGTACGCGCCGGCACGCCGGGCGGCGCGGATTCCACCCGTGCAGGCCATGCGGGAGGAGTTCGCCTCCACCGGGGAGTCGCTGCGCTGGCGCACGGTCATCGGAGCGGTGCTCGCCGTGCTCGGTGTCGCGTTCGTGGTGCTGGGTGCGCAGCGCACGGGCGGTACGGCGGCCGCGACGGTCGGCGTCGGCGCACTCGGCCTGATCTTCGCGGTATTGCTCGCAGGGCCCGCGCTGTCTCGGCCGGTAGTGGCCGGGCTCGGGGTGCTGGTGCGGCCGTTCGGGCCGATCGGCCACATGGCGCGCAACAACGCGGCGCGCAATCCCCGGCGCACCGCCGCGACGGCATTCGCGCTCACCCTCGGGCTGATGCTGGTCTCGGCGATCGGCATGCTGGGCGCGTCGGCCAAGGCCAGCGTCGGGGTGCTGATCGACAAGGGGGTGCGAGCCGACTACGCGCTTGCGGGCCCGCAATTGCTCGGAGTTCCGTTCGGCGCGGCCGACGCGGCCCGCACGAAAGTTCCCGGGGTGGCCGAGGTGGTCGGACTCCGCGGCGCCGCTTTCAAGATCGGCAACGAGCAGGTCTTCGCCGCGTCCGCGGATGGGCCGCTGGACAGCGTGCTGAACTACGAAATCGTGCGAGGGAGCAACACTCTCGGCGACCGCGACGTGCTCGTATCGGACGACGAGGCCGGCAAACGGGGCTGGAAGGTGGGCGAACCGGTGAGTCTGACCAGCTTCGATGGCAAGAAGGTCGCGCTCACGGTGACCGGCGTGTACAAGAACACTCCGCTGCTCGGTCCCATGGTGGTGCCGCAAGCCGTCTACAACGAGGCGGTTCCGCTCAACTTCCGGACCAACTTCCTGGTGCTGGTCAAGGCGAAGCCGGGCGCGGACATCACCCAGATGCGCACCGACCTGGAGAAAGCGACCGAGCAATTCGTCGTGGTGCAGGTGCAGGACCGTGAGGAGTACAAGGGCGCACAGGGCAGGCAGATCAACACAATGCTGGCAATCCTCTACGGCCTGCTCGCGTTGGCGGTGGTGATCGCGATCCTGGGCATCGTCAATACGCTCGCGCTCTCGGTGGTGGAGCGTCGCCGGGAGATCGGCATGCTGCGCGCTGTCGGCATGCAGCGCATGCAGGTGCGCAGGACGATCTATCTCGAGTCCATGCTGATCGCGGTATTCGGCGCGATCGTGGGCATGCTGCTCGGACTGGGCCTCGGCGTCGGCTTCCTGCGCACCCTGCGCGACCTCGGCCTGGACCAGATCGCGATCCCGTGGACGCAACTGGTGCTCGTCTTGATCAGCTCGGCCGTCGTCGGAGTACTGGCCGCGCTCTGGCCCGCGGTGCGCGCCGCGCGCACACCCCCGCTCGCGGCGATCGCCGACCTCTGAAAACCCGTGCGGCGCACAACGGTTGTGCGCCGCACGGCCTTGTGCGCAGTCGGCGCCGAGCGCTACATCTTGGTGGTGCGGGCCATGACGAAGCTGTAGAGCCCGTAAGTGATGATGCCTGACCCCGCGATCAGGAGCAGGACCATGCCGAAGGGTTGCGCACCGAGCGTTTTCACGGCCCCGTCCAGGCCTGCGGACTTGTTCGGATCGGATTCGGTCGCGGCGAGGATGACCAGCAACCCGACCGCGGCGACGGCCAGCCCTTTGGCGATGTAGCCCACAGTGCCCAGCCGCCGCACAAAGGCGCTCGGGACCCCGCGAAGATCGTCGAGGAAATTCTGGCTGGCTCCTTTGTGCACGTGGTAGCCGCCGACCGCGATGATGACCAGCCCAGCAGCGACGAGCACGATCGTGCCCGCCGTGTGCTGCATCAGGCGTGCGGTGAGCCCGACACTCTGGCTACTGCTCGACTGCCCACTGCCCTGTGCGAAACGGAACGCGGTGATCGCGAGCGCGAAATAGACGACGGACAGCGCGAGCGCTTTGGCCCGATCGGACACTTCGGACTTCCGGTTGCCGGCCCCCGGCTCGGACGCGCTGCCGAAGACGGCCTCCGCCAGCCGCCAGAGCGCCATCAGCACGAACGCGACCACGCCCACCCACAGGGTGAACTCGCCACCCGGTCTATCCGCCAACTCCGCCATGGCCCCGGATTGATCAGCGTTGCCCCCACCGCCGAACGCGAGCCGGATGGCGATGTAGCCGATGAGCAGGTGGACGAGGCCGGACATGACATAGCCGGCGCGGGCGACGCGCGCGAACACGCTGCTCTGGGCGATCTGCCCGGCGGTGTGGGATAGACCGCTGTGGGTCATGCTGCTCCTCCATCCAGATACCACGGCGCGAAGCCCGCGCAGGACGTCGACCGGATACCCAAGTCCGCGGAGAAAGCACCTCCCCCGGCGCCCGGGTGAGCCGGTCGTGACTTTCCGTCCCAGCGGTTGCCAGAGCCGACTCGCGATCGCGCGAATCGGCATCTCTTCAGGTGGAAGCGACAGTCATGAACGCTCGCTGGCCGTACCTTCGCGACGATTGATCAGTTTTGAAGAAGCCTCCGCGGCGCGGACTTCATAGCATGATGAGTGTCCCCGTCGAGGCTGGTAGAGAGGTAATCGGCAATGAAGAACGCGCAGAAGTCCGCCAATGGAACCGCGAAGACCAAGGCGGCCGTGGGATTCACGGACGAAGAACGAGCCGCGATGAAGGAGCACGCCCAAGAGCTGAAGACGGCCGCGCGCCGCGGCTCGCGCGCGACCAAGGAGGACGGGGCGAAAGACGTACTCGCGAAGATCGCCGAGATGTCGGAATCGGATCGCGCCATGGCCGAACGGATCCATACCGTCGTCACCGCCAGTGCACCGGACCTGACGCCGAAACTCTGGTACGGCATGCCCGCGTACGCCAAGGACGGGAAGGTCGTCTGCTTCTTCCAAAGTGCGGCGAAGTTCAAGGCCCGGTACGCGACGTTAGGCTTCAACGACATCGCGAACCTCGACGAAGGCACCATGTGGCCGACCGCTTTCGCGCTGACGAAGTTGACCGCCGCCGACGAGGCGAGGATCGCCGAGCTGGTGCGGAAAGCGGTGAGCTGAGGACCAGTTCACGGTCCTATCCGGCAAGAGGCCGAGTCGGCTGGGGACCATGGTCGATGGTGGTGTCGGGCTGCGGGTGTGTGGCCAAGTCTTGGTTGATCAACTAGGTGTGTGCAGAGGCGGCGAGCGCGCGGTTGATGAGCCGGTCGACGACGCTGTCCTGCAATAGCCACCACCGACCGGCGAGCACCAACGTGATACCTGTAAATGATGTGATCGGCGTGCCATTCGGTGTCAGCCCCGCACGTGATCACCTCGTCGTCATCCCGGGCGATCCACAGACCACTGCCAGCGGGCTCGGCTCCAAGCAGCGCTGGAGCAGTTCCCCATCGCCTAGGTCGGCGACGTCACTCTGTTCACTGCTCGTCGACCACGGCGCTGACCCGCGGACTGGTCACCGTCGGCGGGCCAACCTGAGTTTGAATCCGCGGGGTTTGAGCGTGATCTGCTCGGCGATGTCCAGCTTGTAGCCTGGGTTGTGCTCGAAGTCGTATGCGTGTAGCACATGGGCGAGGGCGAGCATCACTTCGTGATAGGCGAACTGGCGGCCGATGCAGGCTCGTGTGCCGGTGCCGAACGGCTTGTAGACGTGCTGGCCGAGTTCTCGCTGTCGTTCGGGTTGCCAGCGGTCGGGGTCCCATTCCTCGGCGTCGGCGCCCCACGCGCTCTTGTCGCGGTGAGCTTGAAGGGTGAGCACAAAAACCCAGTCGCCCTTGTCGAACCGGTAGCGGCCATCACCGATGACGACCTCATGGCGCGCCTCCCGGAAATAGCCTGGGGCGATAGGCCACAACCGCAGTGTCTCGTCGACGATGCGGCGCAGATACCGCAGTTTGGCCACATCTTCGAACGCGATGGTCGGCCGGTCGCGGCCGGGAAAGCGGTCGTCGAGTTCAGCGCGGGCCTTCGCGGCCAGTTCGGGGTGGCGTGCCAGTTCGTAGAGGGCGAAGGCGAGCACACCGGCCGAGGTTTCGTGGCCGGCTACCAGGAAGGTCAGGATCTGGTTGCGGATGTTGAGGGCGTCGAGCTGTTCGCCGGTGTCCGGGTCGGGCACGGTGAGCATGCGGTCGAGCAAGTCACCGTGTTCGCCGACGGTGCCGCTGGCCTGACGGGCGGCGATGACATCGTCGACGATCTGGTGGACGTAGACAATGTCGCGCTTGTGCTGGTCTGCGGCATGGCGGCCGAGTGTCTTCTGCAGCAGAGGGGGCAGGTTGGCGTTGCGGTTGATGTAGGTCAACCCCCGCAGCATCGCGGCGACAAACGGGTCGATGTCATCGCGAGTGAACGAGTCGAAGGAGTAGGCGAACCCGGCTCTGGAGATGATCTCCAAGGTCAGTTTGTTCATGTCTTCGGGGATGTCTACCCACTGGCCTTCACGCTGGTCCCAATAGTCGAGTAGCTCGCTGACCGCTTCGGTCATGGTCTGGTGGTAGCCGCGCATCGCGGACTGGGTGAAGCTGGGAGCGAGGATATTGTGCGCTTTGGCCCAGTTGGGTTCATGGTTGTAGGCGGTGAAGAGCCCGTCTCGGGCGACAGGCCTGAGCTTTTTGAACAGCACCCCGACGTGTTTGGTCCAGTGCTTTTCGTCGTTGATCTCGGCGATGAGGTCTGCGCCGGAGACAACGATCATCGGCCAGTTGACGATTCTGCGTTCGAAGATGGGGCCCAACTCCTGGGCGTCGCGCATGGAGGTTTGTGTCGGCTTGAATGGATTGATCGTCAGCAGGTCGCCGAGGACCGGCAGCCGCCAGCGTGGGTGCGGCAGCGGGGTGGGAGGGTTGTTCGAGGTCGTCGTGACCGCCATGAAGATGTGGCTCCTATCCGGCTAGAGGCCGAGTCGGCTGGGACCATGGTTGATGGTGGTTGTCGGGCTGCGGGTGGGTGGCCAGGCTTTGGCGAGTGCGAGTAGCTGGCGCAGCTCTTCGGTGAGGTCGCGTGCGCCCGGGTGGACGTGGTGCCGGGGCATGGACGGGCTCGCGATCGGTGGGCATCCGGCAGCTTTGGTGGCGATGGCCTCGGCGATGCGGTGGGCATGGATTTGGGGGTCACCGGTGGTGGCGGCCAGATCGCCGGGGCTGTGGCTGTAGCGTTTGAGGTGTAGCAGGCTGTCGCGGATCTCGACTGTCATGCGGTGCAGACGGATAGCGGGGTCTGTACGGCTGTTGTGGTCGCGCGGCATCTCGAGCACGATTTCGGGTACGGCTGCGGTGAGATCGGCCCACATCGGTTGCAGGCGGCGGCAGTAGCGGCCGGTGCGGTCCCATCCGATGTGGCTGAGCAGGGCGCTGATCAGCGGCACCGTGACCACGGCGGGAGCGCCGACGGCCGCGAGAAAGAAGCTCCATGCTTTCCGGTGCATCTCGGGATCATGTACCGGATGGTCTGTCACGACACTCTTGGCGGTCTCGATGGGGTTTGCGACCGCTTCGATCCCGAGGGCCACTGCCAAGCACAGAATCACTATGTATAGGGCGCGTTCCCGCCAGGTGGTGTCGTCTGCGCGCATCTCGCGCACACCTACCCGGCTGACGAGCAGGGCGGTAGCGCCGATCGGCAGGGAGAACACGACCCAGACCACGACAGCCTGCCAGCCCAGGTGTTGGTCGATCAATTGGTCGGCGCGGCGGGCGGGCGTCCCCGCGATCAGGATGACGGCGGTGATTGTGATCGTGACGAGGTCGTAACGCCGCTGTCTGCGCCAGGTGTGCGCGGGATCGGTGCCTGCCCACAGCTTGGCGATGCCGTAGATATTCGAGACGATCAACAAGATGGCCCCCAGCGAGAGCTGTCGGGCGAGGTTGACCACGTCGCTGTCGTCGCCGGGCAGCAGCCAGGCCAGTGACTGCTCGAACCATGCCTCTCTCAACAAGAGCCCGGAGAGAGCGGCGGCCAGCGCGCGGTTGATGAGCCGGTCGACGACGCTGTCGCGCAACAGCCACCACCGACCGGCGAGCACCAGCGTGATACCTGTCAGGACGGGCCAGGCGATCAGACCCGGTATCGGGGAGGTCATCTCATCGATGCCGGTTTCGGAAGAACGTCGAGCGGAGCCGGCTCGCCGACCGCTTCGGCAGCATCGCTTCGACCAGCAGCAGGTCGGCGAAGGTTTCGGCGGCGCGTTCTCGCTCACTGCCGTAATCTTGGCGGCGCAGTACGCTGCGGATGGTTTCCAGCGACAGCGAGGGCATCAACTCGCGCAACGGCAGTTCAGCTGCATCGCTGCCACCGGAACCGCTCACACCCGCTCCGTGGCCGAGCAGCATGTGACCGATCTCGTGCGCGATGATGTGATCGGCATGCCATTCGGTGTCAGCACCGTACATGATCACGTCATCGTCTTCCCGGGCGATCCACAGGCCGCTTCCGGTGCCGCATCCGGTGCCCAAGAGGGCGTTGACGTCGATCGGGCACAACGTGATCGGCCGTCCCCGGTACTCGGCTACCCGCACGACGTATTCTGTTGTGTCCCATGGGTAGGGGATCGGTACCAGGCGACTCAGCTCCCCGAACCGCGCGGCCAGATCCTCCATCACCCCTCCCCTTCGTCGATCACATGGCGTATGCGGACACTCTGCGTGGTGTGGTTGCTGCGGATCATATTGCTGTACAAAGATTCTCGTCTATGTACCGCTGCAGCTCCTTGCTTCTGGATTCGCTTCTATCTCTCTTAGACCTGCCTGTGGCGCACGGGGTTCCATCCAATGTGGTGACTAGCATCACAAGGAGTACCGGTGGTTGGTGACCATGTGGCCGACCGCTGTCGCGCTGACGAAATCGACGCCGCCGACGAGGCAAGGATCGCCGAGTTGGTGAAGAAAGCGTTGAGCTGAGGACTGCGCAAGCCACCGGGGGATTCCGCCGGGCGCTTGCCTCCTGATGGAGATCGGAGACCGGTCGCGCACATGGAACCGAGTGCGACATTCCGGCTGTGATCCGGTCGCTCCGCTGATCACGCGTCGAAGATGGCCACCGCAACCGCGATCGATACGACCGACGCCAGCAATCCGCTGACGACACCGCCGTAATTGGTCTGGATCCACGCACGGCTGAACCCCCCATGTCAGTCTAGCTGTCACACTACTTTGACGCAGACAAGGGCAAGCCGGTTCCCGCCGACACCCCATCGCGGTGGCCGGTGTCGGCGGGGCAACGGAATTGGCGGTCTGTCGCCGAGGCGCCCGTCACTTACCCGCGGCGCGTGCGAGCTCCTCGGGGTAGCGGGCGCCGGCAACGGCTTCGGCCGGAGCCGCCGCCTCGATGCGGATCAGATCCTCGTTGCTCAACTCGATGTCGGCGGCGGCGACGTTCTGCTCCAGATAGGTGCGGCGTTTGGTGCCCGGAATCGGCACCACGTCGGCGCCGCGGCTGTGTACCCACGCCAACGCCAATTGACCTGCGGTGACGCCTTTTTCGTCGGCGAGGGCGCGGAGCGCGGCGACGATGGCGAGATTGCGGTCGAGGTTGCCGTCGGCGAAGCGGGGCAGTCGGCGGCGCATGTCGTCGGCGGGCAGTTCGGCGGTGGAGGTGATGGCACCGGTGAGGAAGCCGCGGCCGAGCGGTGCGAACGGCACGATACCGATGCCCAGCTCACGGCAGGCCGGCAGGACCTCGGCTTCGATGTCGCGGGTCCACAGCGACCATTCGCTCTGCAGGGCTGTCACCGGATGCACGGCGTTGGCGCGGCGGATGGTCGCTGCCGACGCCTCGGAGATGCCGAGGTAGCGCACCTTGCCTGCGGCCACAAGTTCCGCCAGCGCACCCCAGGTCTCCTCGATCGGCACGTCGGGGTCGACGCGATGCTGGTAGTACAGGTCGATGTGGTCGACACCGAGCCGGGCCAGCGACGCGTCGCAGGACTGTTTGACGTAGGCCGCGTCGCCCCGCGCACCCATCGCGCCGCCCTCGCCCCATACGATGCCGAACTTAGTGGCCAGCACCACCTGGTCGCGGCGGTCGGCGATGGCGCGGCCGACGAGCCGCTCGTTCGTCTCGGGGCCGTAGACGTTCGCCGTGTCCAGCAGCGTGACACCCAGATCCAGGGCGCGATGGATGGTGGCGATCGACTCGTCGTCATTTCCGCGCACGCCGTATGCCTGGCTCATGCCCATGCAGCCGAGCCCCTGTGCACCGACGGTCAGCTCGCCGAGTTTCCTGGTCGCGATCATGCGGGAGTCCTCCTTGGTGACGCCGAAATTCGATGGTGAGCCGCGCTCACGATCCGTGACGCTACGACCTGGAGCGCACTCCAAGTCAAGTTGATTCGCCGACGTGATCAGCCCGTCGTCCCGGCGGAGGCCGGTTTGTCGGACGATCTCCGCGAGGCGACGGGACTCGGACCGCGCCGGATGTGGGCCGGGTGCTGATTCGCAACCTGCTCCCGCTCGAACTCGTATCCGACTCCAACGGAATTCGCCTAATGCGATGCGTTCGCGATCGGGTTGTCGCTGAGCCGGGTGCATGCCGCGGGTATCGCGAATTCTCGTTGGGGGCAAGCGAATTCAATTGTCGGAGCGGCGCGTGTATGCCCGGTCACATACTGCTGAAGTTGTCGGTTCGGTACTGCTAGTTTAAACGGAGGTTATTGCTCCACTTAATGCAGGGCATCGGCCTGGTTCAACGGGGAAGGAGGCCGTGCGATGGTTGCCGTGGGTCTAGGCGGCCCTGGTGTGGGAGTCGAGTTCGCGCCGGGCGGGGTCGTCGAACGGATTCGAGCGGCTGTGCGCGGTCGCGGTGCGGAGGCGATCGGGCAGCTCGGGCTGATCACTGTGCTCTACCTCGGTTATCGCGCCGGGCGCCTGGTGACCGCTGACGACACCGGTCGTGCGATGGCGAACGCGCACAGTGTGCTCGGGTTGGAGGAGCGACTCGGTTTCCTGGGGGAGCGGAAGGTCCAGGGATTGTTTCTGGACCATGACTTTCTCGCCGTCCCGGCCAACTTCTATTACGCCAGCGCGCATTTCACGGTTGCTGCCGGAGTCTTGCTATGGCTGTGGGTGTTTCGGCCCGAACACTACCGCTGGACCAGGAACCTGATGGTGGCTTTGACCGGTGCGGCGTTACTGGTACACATGCTGGTCCCGCTGGCGCCGCCGCGGATGCTCCCTGATCGCGGCTTTGTCGACTTGGCCGCGCTGTACGGCCAATCCGTATACGGCGAGGTCGATTCCGGCGGGCTGTCGAATCAGTTCGCCGCCTTGCCGTCGCTGCACGTCGGCTGGGCGCTGCTGCTTGCCGTCGCGATGGTCGCCGCCACGCGCACGCGATGGCGCTGGCTCGCCCTGGCGCACCCCGCGCTGACCCTGCTCGTGGTCGTGGGCACGGCCAACCACTACTGGCTCGACGCCATCGTTGCCATGCTGTTGCTAGCTCTGTCGGCCGCGCTGCATCCGTTCCTGGTCCCCGCTGCGGCCACCGCCTGGGGCATCATGGGTCCTGTTCCGCGGAAAACCGCTCTGAGCAGCAATTGAGCCGATCCGGTACACGCCGGTGGCGATCACGTGGAAAACCGTCTCGTCCGCGTACGATCGCCTAGCCGTCCTGTTCGCCAGCCCGGACAAGGAGTTGCCATGGAACCGATGACCGTTCTGAACACCCTGCTGAATCTCGCCGTCCAGGTCGTCTCCCTCCTGGAGGGCTTCACCAACTGACCCCCGCGCGGTCGACGTCGTCGACCGATCGATGGTCGCTCAATGGTCGACTTCGCACAGTGTCGACTTCACGGTCTCCGAAGCGGGTGTGGACGAACTGTCCACACCCGCTTCGAGTCATCGGCTCGCAGCGAGAACTTGCCGACTGCCTTCGCATCCCGGAAGCATCCGGCCGTCCAGCTTGACCTGACCGCGCGATGGTGCGAGCAGGAGGTGGTCGCCGCCTCGGGCCGAAGTTCGGCACGACGGGGATACGCGCGCGAGAGGGGGCTCGGCCACGTGCTCGGCTAACGGTGTGCGGCGTTGGCGTTGGCCCAGGATTGGACGTCGCCGCGGTCGAGGGCTACGGCCAGCAGGGTGGGGAATTTGTCGGGGGTGCAGGCGAAGGCTGGGATGCCGAGGGCGGAGAGGGCCGCGGCGTTTTCGTGGTCGAAGGCGGGGGCGCCGTCGTCGGACAGGGCGAGCAGCACGACGATCTGTGCGCCGGATTCGCGCATCGCGTGGATGCGGCGCAGCATCTCGTCGCGGATGCCGCCCTCGTAGAGGTCGGAGATCAGGACGAACAGGGTGTCGGCGGGGCGGGTGATCAGCGACTGGCAGTAGGCGAGGGCGCGGTTGATGTCGGTGCCGCCGCCTAGTTGCGTACCGAACAGGACCTCCACCGGGTCGTCGAGTTTGTCGGTCAGATCGACGATCTCGGTGTCGAAGACGACCAGCGAGGTGCGCAGCGAGCGCATGGACGCCAGCACCGCGCCGAACACCGACGCGTACACGACGCTGGCGGCCATCGAGCCGGACTGGTCGATGGCGAGCACCACGTCGCGTCGCACCGCCTGTGCCTTGCGGCCATAGCCCACCAGGCGTTCCGGTACCACGGTGCGATGCTCGGGCAGATAGGTGGCGAGATTCTTGCGAATGGTGCGGTCCCAGTCGATATCTCGCAGTCGGGGCCGGGTGACGCGCGCGGCGCGGTTCAGTGCGCCGGAGACGGCGGCGACGGTCTGTGCCGCAATGCGCTGCTCGATCTCGCGCACCACCTTCTCCACCACCATGCGCGCCGTCGCTTTGGTGGTCTCGGGCATCACCCGGTTCAGGCTCAGCAAAGTGCCGACCAAGTGCACGTCCGGCTCCACCGCTTCGAGCAGCTCCGGCTCCAGCAGCAGTTGGGTGAGGTTGAGCCGCTGCACAGCGTCGCGCTGCATGACCTCGACCACGGTGGAGGGGAAGTAGCTGCGAATGTCACCGAGCCAGCGGGCCACGCGCGGAGCCGAGCCTTGCAACCCGCCGGTGCGTTTTCCGGGGGAGGTCTCGTCGGTGTTGTACAGCGCGGACAGCGCCCGGTCCATGGCCGCGTCCGCACTGGAACCCAGCCCGCCGAGCCCTTCCTCCGCCGCCGCGCCCAGCACCAATCGCCAACGTCTGGCTTGTGTTTCGTCGGTCATGCGGTGCGCCTTCCGCAATGGCTCATGCCTGCGCCGCGCCGGCGCTCGGCTCCAGCATGCGCCATGCGCGCTGTGTTGATGATCGGCTCGCTCATACCGTCACTCCCAAAATCTCTGCGGCGGTGCGTACTGCGGCGGTCGCGCGGTCCAGGTCGAGACCCGCCGCGGCCGAGGAGACAGCGACGGACCCGCCGTCGCGCACCGCCTGCCCGAGTGCGCGGCGCTCGCCGGATTCGAACGCGCCGAAGGTGCGGCGCAGCAGCGGCAGTGTTTCGACGAATGTCTCCTCGCCGAGTCCGCGCAGCCAGTCGTCGATGAGCCGCAACAACTCTCGGTCATGGACGAGCAGCAGTCCGCGGCCACCGACGAACCCATCGATCCAGGCCGCCTTGGCTGCGGCCGGATTGCCCACCGACAGGGCGGCGGAGAGCCTGCGTGCGGATTCGGCCTCGTCGATGCGGCCCGCGTCGGCGAGCAGGCGGACGGCGCGACCCACGAGGGCGCCGTGCACGTCGTCGCGATCGGCGACGCGGTGCAGGGCAGCCAGCCATTCGCCGGTTGCCCAGCTGTCGTCTCTGGTGTGGATGGCGGTGTGTGCCGCGTCGAGCAGCGTGCGCAGCTCGGTCGCGGCGTCGGTGTCCAACCCGGTGACCGCCGCGGACAAGCCGGCGCAGATGCGCACCAGCAGTCCGTCGGCGACGTGGGCCAGCGCCTTGGTGTCGGTGCCGCGCACGTCGCCGTAGCGCAGTGTCCGGATCAGGCCGGGCAGCGCGGCGAGCAGGTGGGTGACGTCGTGGTCGAGTGCGGCGGTGGACTCCAGCCGGGCGATCAGCCCGTCGGTGGCACCGCCGAGATCGGCGAGCAGGGCCACCTCCAGCGCGGCGGTGAGCTCGCCGACGGTGCGGTCGGCGCTGCCCGCGGTGTCGAGGATCTTCGCCTCCGCGGCGGTGCGGATGGTGGTGCCCCAGCGAGACGCCTCGATGATCGAGATGGCGTACTCGGGGCGCCACTCCAGTGTCCAAGTTTCCCGGAAGGTTCCGGTGCTGCGCACATCGCTCGTGGTGAGCGTGCCCCAGTCGATCTCCAGCACGCGCAGCCGGTGCAACAGGCGCGAGCGCGCGACCTCGCGTTCCTTGCGCAGATCGAGGTCGACAGTGCGGGCCAGCGGCTCCTGCTTCATGCGCAGCGAACGGATCGTGGCGCGCAGGTCCGCCTCCAGCGGCACGGTCGGCGTCTGCTCCGGCACGGCGCCCAGCGCTTCGCCCACCACCAGTTCGCTCACCACCAGCCGCAGCATCGTCTCGTCGCCGCCGCACAGCACCGATCGGGTCGCCTCGGTAACCTCCGACAATCCCGCGAGCGGCCGTCCGCGCAGCGCGGCGAGGGTGTCTGCGAGACGGACGGATTCGATGACGTGCGCGCTGGAGACCGGCAGGTCGTGACCGCGCAGCACCCCGGCGACCTTGGTCAGCCACCGGGCGATCGGCCGCTCGGTCTCGGTGAACAGGTGGTGGTACCAGCCCGGCGAGGTGACCCCGGCTCCATACCCGGAGGAGGTGGACAGCCGCGAGTGCGTCCACGGCACCCAGGTGAGCCGGGCTTTGGTCTTCGGGAGTCCTTTCAACAGCCGGGCATCCGGCGCGGCGGGACCGAGCGCGCCCGTGAGCGCTGGCGCATGCCATGCGCCGCACACCACCGCCAGCCGCGTCGCACCGTCCTTGAGCGCCTTGCGCATGGTCTGGCGCATATAGGCTTCGCGGCGGAGGGTGTGGGCGTCGATGGTGATCGGCTCGTACGGCTGTCGGCGGACGAGTTCGGTGTCGGAAAGTGCCTCCGCGACCGAATCCGGTTCCGGCGCTCGGACCTCCGCCGATTCGTCCCGCGCTGGCTCGTCGTGGCCGGACAGACCCGGCATGGATCGACCGCGCGCGGGTTCGTCGTGCGTTGATCGGCCGTTCGCGGACGTGGCGCCGGCCGGCCGGCCGGCCGCGGATTCGGAGCGGGCCGCTGGGCCGGCCGGTTCTCCGTCGGCTGCTTCGTCATTCCCGCGTTCGACGTGGGCTGGCTGGTTCTTCGCGGGCTCGACGTCGGCTGTGCGTTCGTCAACGGCCTCGTCGTGCGGCTCCTCGACATTCGCCCGTTCGTCAGCGCGCGTTGGTGCGTGCTCTCGTTCGCGCCCGCTGCGCTCGGCGGACTCCCGCAGAGCGCCCATCGCCTCGGTGATCGGTTCGAACGCGTCCGCGTCGGGCACCGATTCCACGACCGCGTCCCACCAGCGTTCGGCGTCGTCGTAGCCGCCTGCCTCGGCGAGTGCGGCGAGCGGATCGAACCGGTCACCGGGCTCGTCCTCCACAGCGAGCGCGATGGTGGCGGGGAGATCGCAGAATCGGACCGGCACCTCGTTGCGCACGGCATAGCGCAGCGCCTGCCATTCGGGGGAGAACACCGCGTACGGCCAGAACGCCGCCTTGGCCGGTGTATCCGGAACGTACGCCAGCAGGGCGACCGGAGGGGTCATTCCCTCGGCGGCGACGTAGCCCACCAGCGGATCGGCGTCGGCGGGGCCCTCGATGAGGATCATGTCGGGGCGAAACGCCTCCAGGGCCAGGCGCAGCGAACGCGCCGACCCGGGACCGTGGTGCCGGATGCCGAAAACCCTGGCCACCGGCGCGGATTCGGGACTCACCCGGTGACCTCACGGCAGGCGCGGTAGAAATCCGACCAGTCCGGCCGCTCGCGCACCACGGCCTCCAGGTACTCGGTCCACACCACCGCGTCGGCCACCGGGTCCTTGATCACCGAGCCGAGCACGGCGCCCGCGATATCGGAGGCGCGCAGCACTCCGTCGCCGAAATGGGCCGACAGCGCGATGCCGTTGGTGATCACCGAGATCGCCTCGGCGGTGGACAGTGTTCCCGAGGGCGACTTGAGTTTGGTGCGGCCGTCGGCCGTGCTGCCCGACCGCAGCTCGCGGAATACCCGCACCACCCGCCGCACCTCCTCGGCCGCCGCGGGCACGGTGGGCAGTTCCAGAGCGGAGCCGAGCTGCTCGACCCGCCTGCTGACGATGGCGACCTCCTCGTCCTCGCTCGCGGGCAGTGGCAGCACCACCGTGTTGAACCGGCGGCGCAACGCGGAGGACAGTTCGTTCACCCCGCGGTCGCGGTCGTTGGCGGTGGCGATCACGTTGAAGCCCTTGGCCGCCTGCACCTCCATGCCGAGTTCGGGCACCGGCAAGGTCTTCTCCGAGAGGATGGTGATCAGCGCGTCCTGCACGTCGGAGGGGATGCGGGTGAGCTCCTCGATCCGGGCGATGGCGCCGGTGCGCATGGCGGTCAGCACCGGCGACGGCACCAGCGCGCCTTCGCTCGGTCCTTCGGCCAGCAGCCGCGCGTAGTTCCAGCCGTACCGGATCGCCTCCTCCGCGGTGCCCGACGTGCCCTGCACCAGCAGCGTCGACGCACCGCTGATGGCGGCGGAAAGATGTTCCGAAACCCAGGTTTTGGCGGTGCCGGGTACGCCGAGCAGCAGCAGCGCCCGGTCGGTGGCCAGCGTCGCCACCGCCACCTCCATCAGCCTGCGCGGGCCGACATACTTCGGGGTGATCACGGTGCCGTCGTCCAAGGCGCCGCCGAGCAGGTAGGTGACCACCGCCCATGGGGACAGCCGCCAGGACGGCGGGCGGGGCCGGTCGTCGGCGGCGGCGAGGGCGCGCAGCTCGTCGGCGTACGCCTGTTCGGCGTGCGGGCGCAGCAGGTCCGGATTAGGTTCGGTGGTGGTCACTGCAACTCCTCGAGCATCATCGAGCGGTGGTTGAGGTCGTGGGCGAGCTGGTCGAAGGTCCGCTGCCAGGTGGGATCGTCGCATCGGCGCGCGATCGCGGAGAGCGTGGCCGCGGCGGCTATCGGGAGGTGGACGGCGGCCGAGGCGAGCAGTGAGCGGTGCGCGTTCGGGGAGACGCCGTGCGCGTCCGGGCGCCGCGCCGCCGCGCGCGCCCGCTCGAACAGCAGCAGGATCACATGCTGCGCCAGCGCTTCCGGCCACGGATGCCCCATCGCGGGCAGCAGCGCCTCGATCTCGGAGAGCCAAGAGCCGTCCAACCGCACCAGGTGCGCGGTCCGATCCGGCAGCGGCAGCAGCGCGAACAGCTCCCGCCTGCGCAGCATCGCCAGGTCGGTCGGCACGCCCGCATCGAACAGTGCTCGCGCCCAGGACGAATCACGTTGGGCCAGTGCGGCATCCACCCAGCCATCGAAGACCGGTTGCCGGAACCGGTCCTCGATCGTGGCCCGCACCGCCTGCTCCGGCGTGCCGAGCAGCGCCGCCCAGTGCGACAGTTGGGTCGCCGCCACCATCTGCCGCAGCCAGGCGGCGGGTACGTCGGGTGCGCCGTTCCAGCGGTAGGCGAATTCGACCGTTCGGTCGGTGATGCCGTCGCGCTGGGTGCCACTGTCGAGCGAATCGGGCAGCGCGAGAACCAGATTCGTGTGCAGTATGCGGTGCTCGACGCGGACCCACGCGCCGGCCCTGGCGCGCATGCGCCCGGCGAACGCCGATTCCGGCAGCAGCGCGAGCAGTCCAGCCGCGGTACGGCGCACATCCGCACGCCGGTCGTCCAGCGCCGTTTCCAGGAGCGGTTCGTCCGCTCGAGCGAGGCCGTCGGCGAGCACGGCGACCAGTTCGGCCTTGATCGGACCGGATTCTTTCGGCCACGCCGCCGCGAGCTGTGTCCTTGCGGCGGCGGGGTCGTCGCGTCGTAGCCGGGCCAGCCAGTCGCGCCGCTCGGGCGGCTGCCCGAACCGCCAGGTGTCCGCGGAATCCGTGGCTGCGGGCCGCCGCACCAGGTCACGCCACTGCGGATGCTGCGCGGCCAGCCAGCTGCCACGCGCGCCCGCCAGGCGCAGCAGGGACTCGCGCAGGGTGGCGTTGATCTTCGCGTGCTCGAGCAGCTGCTCGCACAGCGCGTCCGGGGCCCGATAGTCGTGCGGGGCCGCCGCGTCGAACCACTCGGGAAGGAAAGCCGAGCGCTCCCTCAGCATGCGTGCGAGACGGCCGGCCGCCGGGCGCGGCAGCAGCCTCCGGGCATCGTCGGCCGCGGGCTCCGGTGCGGTCGCCGCGGCCGGCGCGACCCCGCCGCGGCTGAAAAGATCTTGCAGAGCGGCGGATTCGAGTAGCCGCAGGGCCGGGTCGGCCGACAACCGATCCGCCGCCCGCGCTACCGCGGGAGCCAGCGCGGCGAGATCCGGCGTCCGGCGCGCGGTGCCAAGCAGGGCCGCGGAGGTCAGATCGGCGCTCGCCGCATGCGCGGCGTTCACCGTGCGCCCATCGGGGGATCGCGGCACATCCGGTCCGAACGGGTCCGCGCGCGCCAAGTCGATCACCTCGCCGGTGGCGAATACCGAAATCGGCGCCAGCCCATCGGCGTTCCACTCACCGAGCACCGTTACGGGATGACCGCCGGAGACGGCCAGCAGCGTCCACGGGCCCTCGGTGGCGCGGATGGGCAGCGCGGTGCCGTCGGATTCGGTGACGTACCAGCCCTGTTCGGTCCGGGCGGGCACCACGTCGACCAGCAGCATCGGCCAGGAACGCAGCCACGGATCCGCGCCGAGCGCCGCGGCGTGATCGGCCAGCGCGGCGGCGATGGTGGCCGGCCGCTCGGCGTCTGCCGGCAGCGTGGTGAAGGGTTCGGCAGGGCCGTGCCGCTCGCCCCAGAGGGCCCGCAGCGGCGCCGTGCCCGGATAGAAATGCAGCTCCGCGTCGGCCAGTTGCCCCAGCGCGGGAAGGTCGGCGGGGAAACTCGGGGAACCGAAGGAATGGTCGACGATCAGCGCCCATCGCCTGGTCACGCGCCCGTACAGCCAGGTGCGCCTGGTGTAGAGGCGCTCCTCCTCGGTGACCCGCAGACCGAAGACCATCCATCGGTCCCGGACCGGCGGTTCGGCGCGCACCGCCTCGGCGGGGTTCGGATAGCCGATGTGGGTGCGGATGCTGGCGCTCAGCGCGGGCGGCGCCGCGTCGAGCTGGCGGTGCGCTGCGACGAGCAGGTGCATGCGCGCGTACTCGCGCAGCACGATGTCGGGCCAGTCGGTTCTGGTGGCCACCGTGGTCGGCAGCTGCCGCAGCGCCGCGGCGATGCCGGGGGCCTGCGCGTCGACCATCCTGGCGGCGATGGTCTCGAACGCGCGAAACGAGCGGTCGCTCTGGGCGAGACCGGTGCGCACCTGATCCCCGAGCCAGACATCGAGTTCCTCCAACCCAGCGGTCACGCGCACTCTGCGCTGCTCGGCGGTGGCCGGGTTCGGGGTGCGGGACCGGCCGGCGGAGGTGGCTCGCGCGGCACGGCCGCCGATCCAGGACGCCGCGTAGTCCGCGATCTCCGTGGCGGACGGAACCTCGCCCGCGGCCCACCGCAGCAACAGCGACAGCGCGTGCTTGCAGGGGAACTTGCGACTCGGACAGGAGCACCGATACGCGGGACCGGACACATCGATGATCGTCTGGTACGGCGTGGCGCCGCTGCCCTGGCATCGCCCCCACAGGGCGTCGCCGTGCTGCCCGCTCTCGCGCCAGCGGCCCACCAGCTTGCGCGCTGCCGACAGCGAACTCGCGTCCGGCGCCACCGCCGCGACCTGGTCTTCGGTCCACGGCGTTGTCATCGGACGGCTCCAGCTCGGTGGTGGCTCATCGCCTTCCTTCATTCCTCGGTTCACCCGAGTTCTACCGCAGCGCACCGACAGGTGCGGCGCCCGGTGCCGGGTCGCGCACGGAACCGCTTGTCCGGGCGCCGGATTCGCCGGTCCGGCAAATGTTGCGCCGGATGGCGTGCTCTGGCATCCTGTCCTGTTCGGCTCGACCGAGCCACCCGGACGGGTGTTGACACCATCGAGCTGCCCGCCGGGGTTGGCGCGAGGGGTGGACATCGAGACGCGGCGCAGGCGTTCCGATGACCATATCCATCCCCGCGGGCAGATTCGCATGGGCACGGTGGGCGATTCGGACGCGATCGGGTAGCGTTTCGCACAGCTTCGACAAAGGCGCCGCGCACGGGGTCGGAGGACGTGTAGCGGCTCGATGTGGAGGGGTTGTTCGCATGCGCATGGATCCCGGTGCCGTCCAGGCCGGCGGTCCTTCCGATGCGCCACCCCGGTTGTCGGAGGTGGTGACCAGGCGTCTCGCCGAGGACCCCGCGGCGACGCCGTCGATCACGCGCACCGTGCTGCGCGCCTTGGGCGCCGCCGAATCCGATGACGCGCCAACGATGTTCGAGCACTCCGGCATCTTCCTGAGCGCCATTCGCGTCCGCGGCTTCCGCGGCATCGGGCCGGAGACCACACTGCACCTTCCGCCAGGTCCCGGCCTCACCCTCGTCGTCGGCCGCAACGGCAGCGGTAAATCCAGTTTCGCCGAGGCCGCCGAATTGGCTCTGACGGGCGGGAACCGTCGCTGGGACGGCCGGTCGGCGGCGTGGCGGGAAGGGTGGCGCAACCTGCACGACGGCGCCGCGGCCCGCATCGAGCTGGAACTGCTCACGGCGGGCGACGCGCCGCGGCTGACCATCGCGAAAGAATGGGCCGCCGACGCTGACCTGTCCGACGCGAACTGGACCCAGCGTTATCCGCCCACTGCGCCAACCGAATTCGACACCGCCCCGTGGGCGGCGCAACTCGAGCTCTACCGACCGTTCCTGTCCTACAGCGAACTCGGCGCGCTGGTCGACGGCAAGCCGAGCGACCTGTTCGACGCGCTGCACCAGCTGCTCGGGCTGGACGAACTGACCCTGGCGCAGGAACGCATCCGGATGCGGCGCTTGGAACTGGAACGCGCCGTCCGGGATTCCCGCCAGGAACGACTGGAACTGCTCGAACAACTCGCCGCGGTGGCCGACGACCGGGCGGTACGGGTGGCCGGTCTGCTGCGACCGGCACAGCCGGATCTCGCCGCCATCGGCCGCGAGGTGCTCGGTTCGGTAGACGACCCGGCCGGTCGGGATGGCCTGCGGGCGATCGTGCGGCTCGCGCTGCCCGCCGACACGGAAGTGGAGGCGGTCGCGGCCCGTCTCGAAACCTGGGGCTCGGCGCTCGCCGAAGGCGCCACCGCCGACGCCGAGGCCGATCTGCGCGTGCTCGAGCTGTTGCGCAAGGCGCGGGAACACCAGGCGGCGAGCGGGACCTGTCCGTGCCCGGTATGCGGCCGGGGCGCGCTCGACCGAGACTGGGCGCGCGACACCGACTCCGCCATAGCGCAGCTCGCCGCCCGCGTCGACGCGCTGACCACCGCTCGCGTCGAACTGGGCAACGCCGTGCGGGCGGCCCGGGCGCTGCCGGAACTCGTCCCGGCCGAACTGGATTTCGACCCGCGCAACCCGCCGTCCGTGGACACCACCGCGGTGCGCGAAGCCTGGGCCGAGTGGGCCGCGCTGACCACCACCGACTACACAGCGGATCTGCCCGACCGGCTCCGCCGAGCGCACGCGCGGCTGGTCGATGAGCTCGACCTGCTGCAACAGGGCACGCGCAAGGAACTCGACCGCCTGGACGAGGTGTGGACGCCGCTGGTCCCGCGGATCGTGAACTGGTTGGAGGGTGCGCGCGAGGTCGCCGCGCACGCGCCCGAACTGCGCACCGTGAAGAAGGCCGAGGACTGGCTGAAGTCGGCCACCGCGGGCCTGCGCGGCGAGCGGATGACGCCGTTGGAGACCACGGCCCGGTGGGTCTGGCGCACGCTGCGGCAGCAGAGCAATGTCGAGCTGGGTGCGATCCGCCTGCAAGGCAACACGGGCACCGCGCGTCGCGTGCTTCTGGATGTGACCGTAGACGAGGTGGACGGCGCCGCGCTCGGTGTGATGAGCCAGGGTGAGCTGCACGCGCTCGGGCTTTCGCTGTTCCTGCCGCGCGCCACGGTGGAGGAGAGCCCGTTTCGGTTCGTCATGATCGATGACCCGGTGCAGGCGATGGACCCGGCCAAGGTGGACGGCCTGGCCCAGGTACTCGCGACGGTCGCGTGGAGCCGTCAGGTGGTGGTCTTCACCCATGACGAGCGCCTCGCTGAAGCGGTGCGGCGAATGCAGCTCGACGCGACCGTGCTCGAGGTGCAGCGCCGCGACCGTTCGGTGGTCGAAGTGCGAGTGTCCAGCGACCCGATCCGCCGGTACCTCGATGACGCCCGCGCCCTGGTGCGCACTCCGCAGCTACCCGCGGCGATCGCCGACGAACTGGTGGCCACGTGCTGCCGCTCCGCGGTGGAGGCGGCCAGCTTGGCCAGAGCCAGACGCACTTTGCTCGCGGCGGGCATGAACCACAGCGAGGTGGAACGCCACATCGACGCCGCGCACTCCACCAGGGCGAAGGTGGCGCTGGCGGTGTTCGGAGTCGGCAGCAAAGTGGACGATCTGAACAAGAATCTCATCGCGCGGGAAGGACGGTGGGTGGTGGACGCACTGCGCGACGCCACGGCGGGGGCACATGTGCCGATCGGGCGCGACATGCGCGAGCTGATCGCTGAGACGGAGAAGTTCGTCGCGTGGCTGGCCCGGTGACGCGCGTGCCGGAGCCGAGCGCCGAGGCGCGGGCATGAGTGGGCGGCGTCGCCCCACCGGCGCGCGCCGCGGCCACGGGGCTCGCGGGCGGCCGTCTCGGCACGGGCAACGCGGGCGCGAGAACGGCGGACGTCGCAAGCTCGCCGACCATCCGTCGGTAGCCGAGCGGCTGGAGACCGTGGATCTGCTGCTCGCCGGAGCGGTGACCGACGCGGGCGGGTTGTGGTCGCGGGCGACGGCGTGGATTCTGCGGATCGCCCTCGAACAGGCCGTCGACGAAGTGTGGCTGCGGCTGGCGCCCGCGCTGGTCCGCTGTCCGATGCGAGCGCAGCTGATCGCCTTGCGCGCCTTCGCGGGACCGGACGTTGCGGCGCGGGTCGCGGTGCTGTGGGCGGCGCTGTCGCGTGCCGCGCACCACCACGACTACGAACTCGCGCCCAGCGTCACCGATCTGCGCCGCTGGCGCGAACAGACCCTCGCTCTCGCCGCGGAGCTGGCTGCCGTCGACGCGCACCGTGGCTAGGTCGGCTTGCTCGCATCGGTTCGGGTTTCGCTGTCGGCCAGTGCCTGGTAATGCCTGCCCGAACCCCAGCCGACATGCGCCTCGCCGCGCATTCGCTCGATCATGTGCGGGTAGTGCAGCTCGAACGCGGGCCGCTCGGAGCGGATGCGCGGCAGTTCGTAGAAGTTGTGCCGCGGCGGCGGGCAGGTAGTGGCCCACTCCAGCGAGTTGCCGTAACCCCACGGATCGTCCACGGTGACGACTTCGCCGTAGCGGTAGCTCTTGAAGACGTTCCACAGGAACGGCAGCATCGAGGCGCCGAGCACGAAGGCGCCGATCGTGGAGATCATGTTCAGCAGGGTGAAATCGTCGGTGGGCAGGTAGTCGGCGTAGCGGCGCGGCATGCCCTCGGCGCCCACCCAGTGCTGCACCAGGAAGGTGGTGTGGAACCCCACCAACGTCGTCCAGAAGTGCCACTTGGCCAGGCGCTCGTCCATCATGCGCCCGGTCATCTTCGGGAACCAGAAATAGATGCCCGCGAAGGTGGCGAACACGATGGTGCCGAAGAGCACGTAGTGGAAGTGCGCCACGACGAAGTAGGAATCGGTGACGTGGAAGTCCAGCGGCGGGCTCGCCAGGATGACACCGGACAAACCGCCGAACAGGAACGTCACCAGGAAGCCGAGCGCGAACAGCATCGGCGATTCGAAGGTCAGCTGCCCCCGCCACATCGTGCCGATCCAGTTGAAGAACTTCACGCCGGTCGGCACCGCGATGAGGAAGGTCATGAACGAGAAGAACGGCAGCAGCACCGCGCCGGTGGCGAACATGTGATGCGCCCACACGGCCATGGACAGGCCCGCGATGCCCATGGTGGCGTAGACCAGCGTGGTGTAACCGAAGATCGGCTTGCGGCTGAACACCGGGAAGATCTCCGAGACGATGCCGAAGAACGGCAGCGCGATGATGTACACCTCGGGGTGGCCGAAGAACCAGAACAGGTGTTGCCACAAAAGAGTTCCGCCGGTCGCGGGGTCGTAGATGTGGCCACCTAGGCGACGATCCACCTCCAGGCCGAACAGCGCGGCGGTCAGCAGCGGGAAGACCAGCAGAACCAGGATGCTGGTGACGGTGATGTTCCAGGTGAAGATCGGCATCCGGAACATGGTCATGCCGGGCGCGCGCAGGCAGATCACGGTGGTCAGCATGTTCACACCACCGAGGATGGTGCCCAGACCGGAGACCGCCAGCCCCATGACCCACAGATCGCCCCCCACCCCCGGGGAGTGCACCATGTCGGTCAGCGGCGAGTACGCCGTCCAGCCGAAATCCGCCGCGCCGCCCGGGGTGATGAACCCCGAGGTCGCCATGGTGGCGCCGAACAGATACAGCCAGTAACTGAAGGCGTTCAACCGCGGGAAGGCGACATCGGGCGCGCCGATCTGCAGCGGCAGGACGACGTTGGCGAAGCCGAACACGATCGGAGTGGCATAGAACAGCAGCATGATCGTGCCGTGCATGGTGAACAGCTGGTTGTACTGCTCGGTCGAGAGGAACTGCAGGCCGGGCTGTGCCAGCTCACCGCGTATCAACAGCGCCATCAGGCCCCCGACCATGAAGAAGCCCACCGACGTCGTCAAGTACATGACGCCGAGCACCTTCGGGTCGGTGGTCGTCACCATCTTCCAGATATAGGAGCCCTTCGGGCCCAACCTGGCCGGATAGGGGCGCACCGCCTCCAGTTCGGGCGTTGCTCGGGGCTTTACCTCAGTCAACGATCCTCCTGAAAACGCAGCTCAGACTCAGGACCAATTCGACGTCTATAGGAAGCAAATCACAGTTCCGGTCGCTATACTCCGCGCCCCGCGAAAAAAGCCGCACAAATTGATACCCGCCGGGCGTGCCTGATGCGAGCGGCGGCAAGATCGTGCGCATGAGCGTCAGGTCCGGGAGCAGCCCGCGTAATCACAGACGGCTTGCCGACTCCGAAAGGCGGCCGGGAAGCGCCGGGTCCGGAAGCACAAGCCTGCGTGACGATCGACGATCCGCTCATTCGGAAGCGCGCACGGTATGAGTGGGCCGCGCAGGTGCCCGTGCGGGCGCGGCGAGGCATTCGACGATTGCTGTGGTCCGGTACTGCGGGGCGAGCGCGCCGCCGCCACCGCCGAGGCGCTGATGCGGTCGCGGTACACGGCGTTCGCGGTGGGCGACGCCGACTACCTGCTGCGCTCCTGGCATCCGCGCACTCGTCCCCGGGAACTGGCTCTCGATCCCGTACAACGCTGGCTCTTCCTGGAGATCGCCCGCACCGAGCACGGCGGCCTGTTCGACGACACCGGCACCGTGGAGTTCGTCGCTCATTACCGGGACGCGGACGGCCGCGGCACACTGCACGAGACCAGCAGATTCGCCCGGTCCGGCGGAGCCTGGGCCTACCTGGACGGCACGCACGACGCCTGACCGGTAGCGTCAGCGGGCATGGCACGCGTCGCGATCGAGTACTGCACCCAATGCCGCTGGCTGCTGCGGGCGAGCTGGATGGCGCAGGAATTGCTCAGCACGTTCGCCACCGAACTGGGTGAGGTCGCGCTCATCCCCGGTTCCGGCGGGGTCTTCCGGATCACCGTCGACGGCGAACAGATCTGGGAGCGCAAATCCGACGGCGGCTTCCCCGACATCGCGGTGCTCAAGCAGCGGGTGCGCGACCGAGTGGCCCCGGAGCGCGACCTCGGTCACGTCGACCGGCGCGACTGAAACCCGCAGGTGTCCCGCGCATCCGGCAGCAACAGGACGCCGCGGGCGCCACGGCGTCGCGCGAGCCCGATGCAACGCGTGGCGACCGAAGCAAGGTCAGCGGTAGCGGCAGCCCGGCGGGTCCGCGCAGGCCCCGAGGTGGGCGCGATTGAACCCGCGGCGACCGAAGCGAAGTCAGCGGCGGCCCGCTGGCGGCGTACCGCGGGGCCCGCTTGAAGCCGCAGCGGCTGGCGCCGGAGTCAGCAGCAGCTGTCCCCGTCCGGGTGTTGCAGGCCCGGCGGCGACCGATTGAACTTGCCGCGGCTGGATGGGGGAATCAGCTGCAGCAGCCGCCACCGCAGCATCCGCCACCCGCCGGGGGCGCCGCGGGGCTCGGCGCGGGCGCGTTGCCGCCGCCCCGGCTGACGGTGGCGAACGTGGTCAGCAACTTGACTGTGTCGTCATGCCCGCAAGGACAGGCCGCGGGGGCCGACGACTCCGCCATCGGGCGGGTCACCTCGAACGTGTCGCCGCAGCTGCGGCACCGATAGCTGTAACTCGGCATCCGCTCATTCTAGGGTCTGCGCCCAGGACGCGTTCGGATCGAGCTGTGCCGAACCCTTCGCGCCGCCCTCCGTAGCGCTGGCTGGGCGGCGCGGTCATGAAAGGCATCATCGAGGCCCCGGACGGCAGCGGCGCCGACATCCGACAACATCGGCCGCTAGGGTGGCGAGGGTTCCGGCACGGGGTCGGTGAGATTGTGGCGGGGACGGCCGGACGAAGGCGGATGTCCATGGTCTCCGAGTTTGCGCGCCGCCCGAGTCGTGCGCCAGCATCTCGGCCGCTATCAGAAGGAAGCCGGTGGGAAGCCCTGCCGTGATCGATTCGACACCGTGGGTCGGATACGGCGGCCTGAACAGCGGATGAATGCGTCACGACGCAGCAATGAATCGGCATCGAAATATGGCCGTACTGATCTTCGTCGTACTCTCGAAAAAGAAGTATGAGGAGGTCTGCGATGCGCGCCCAGTTCTCCGAGGCGGTGCCCGGTCCTGACGATTTCGCCGAGCCGATCGCGCGGACGGTGTACGGCGATGTGCGTGGAGTTCGCCAGGGCTCCGTTTCGTTGTGGCGCAGTATCCCCTACGCGTCCGCGCCCGCCGGTCCGGCGCGGTTCGCCCCACCGCAGCCACCACAGCCGTGGGACGGCGCACGCGACTGCACCCGCTCCGGCCGGATCGCGCCGCAGTCGATGGGCCCCATGGTGCCCGTCGACTCGGGTCTCACGATGGGTGAGGACTGCCTGTGGTTGAACGTCTGGTCGCCGCGGTATGCGGGCGGCGACTCGGTGCGGGAGCCGCGCCCGGTGCTGGTCTGGTTGCACGGCGGCGCGTACTGCCTCGGCACCGCCGCGCAGGAGATCTACGACGGGCGCAAACTGGCCCTGACCGGTGACGTCGTAGTCGTCGCGGTCAACTATCGGCTCGGCGCGCTCGGGTTCCTCGATCTGTCTTCGCTCGGCGACGACTTCGTGCCGAACCTCGGGCTGCACGACCAGATCGCCGCGCTGGAATGGGTGCGGCAGAACATCGCCGCGTTCGGCGGCGACCCCGGCAATGTCACGCTGTTCGGCGAATCCTCCGGCGCGGGCTGCGTCACCGCATTGCTGACCTCGCCGCGTGCCGAGGGCCTGTTCCACCGGGCGATCGCCCAGAGCCCGCCCGCGACCACGGTATTCGGACCGGAGCGGGCGGCGACGGTGGCGCGGAGATTCCTGGAGTTGCTGGAGTTGCCCACGTCCCGGGCCAAGGAGCTGCTGGAGTGCCCGATCGATCGGATCGTGGCGGCGGCGGGCGTCCTGCTCGACGAGATCCCGTTGAAGGAGCCCGGCAGGCTGGCGGCCGCCCCCGTGGTCGACGGGGATCTGCTGCCGACCTACCCGATCGACCGGTTCCAGCGCGGGAGTTCGCACCGGGTGCCGTTGATGATCGGCACCAACAAGGACGAGGCGTCGCTGTTCCGGCTGTTGCGCTCGCCGATCATGCCGGTGACCCCGGACGCGGTGAACGCGATGCTGCGCGACGTCGCGGCGACCCATCCGGGAATGTCACCGGAGCGGGTCGCCGAGATCACGTCGGCCTACCCGGATCTGAACAAGGCCCGCGGGGCGTTGGCCATGTCCACCGACGCGGCGTTCCGGATGCCGGCGCACTGGGTGGCCGACGGCCACGCCCAGCACTCGCCGACCTGGATGTACCGCTTCGACTACGCCACTCCGATGCTGCGGGCGGCGCGCGTCGGCGCGGGCCACGCCACCGAGCTGCCCTATGTCTTCGGCAATTTCGGCACGATCAACCGCGACCCGACCTTCTGGCTCGGCGGCCGCAAGACAGCCACGGACATCTCCGGCCGCATCATGCGCCGCTGGCTGGCCTTCGCCACCTACGGCGTCCCCGCCGCCCTGGACGGCTCCAAACACTGGCCGCCCTACCGCCTTCCGGCCCGCACCACCCTGGTCATCGACACCGCCGACCGAGTCGTCGACGACCCCGACCGCGACTTGCACACCGCCTGGGGCGGACAAGCCGTCGGCTTCAGCTAGCCTCCAACCCATGACCGGCCCCGCCAAGGCCGCCCGCCGGGCCCGTCACGACGCCATTCGTGCTCAGGTCATCGACGAGGAAGCCGAAGCCACCGAGGTCGAGGCCGCCGGAAGCTGCGAAAGCTGCTGAGGCGGGCTGTGCACCAGCAGGCTCCGGCGGGCTCACTGCTGCCGACGTCGAGGAGATCGCCCGCCGGGTGACCCGCGAAGAACTCCACCGCAGCGCGTGAAGGGGGTTCAGACGTCGGTGGAGAAGCGGATGCCGCCG
Source organism: Nocardia amamiensis (assembly GCF_015477605.1). Classification (GTDB taxonomy): domain Bacteria; phylum Actinomycetota; class Actinomycetes; order Mycobacteriales; family Mycobacteriaceae; genus Nocardia; species Nocardia amamiensis_A. Next base: position 90,447 of record NZ_JADLQX010000012.1, on the reverse strand, counting down.
TCGGGGATCTCGACGCCCGGCCAGACGCGGGCGCCGCGCAGGAGTTCGCACCGGGCGCCGATGTTCGCGCCGTCGCCGATGACACCGTCGCGGACGAGGGCGCGCGGGCCGATGCGGGCGCCGAAGCCGATGATGGTGCGCTCCACCGTGGCGCCGGCTTCGATCCGCGCGCCATCGAAGACGACCGCGCCGTCCAGGCGTGCGCCCGCGCCGATCTCGGCGCCGCGGCCGACCACCGTGCCGCCGATGAGCACCGCGCCGGGGGCGACGCCCGCTCCGGGGTGCACCAGCGATTCGCCGCGCTGACCAGGCAGGGCGGGGGAGGGGGCGATACCGCGGACCAGGTCGGCGGAGCCGCGGACGAAGTCCTCGGGGGTGCCCATGTCGCGCCAGTAGGAGGTGTCGACGTGCGCCTGGAGGCGAGCGCCCTCGGCCAGCAGCGAGGGAAACACCTCGCGCTCCACCGACACCGGACGCCCGGCCGGGATCTTCTCGATGTACTCGCGGCGGAAGACATAGCACCCGGCGTTGATCTGGTCGGTCGGCGGATCCTGGGTCTTCTCCAGGAACGCGGTGACCCGGCCGTCCTCGTCGGTGGGCACGCAGCCGAACGCGCGCGGATCGCTCACCCGGACCAGGTGCAGCGTCACGTCGGCGCGGGTGGACTCGTGCGTGTCGAGCACCGCGCCGAGATCGGTGCCGCCGAGCACGTCGCCGTTGAACACCATCACGTTGTCGGCGCGCAGCTTGGGCAGCACGTTGCGGATGGCGCCGCCGGTGCCCAGCGGCTCGGTCTCGGTGACGTACTCGATCTCCAGCCCCAGCTCGGAGCCGTCGCCGAAGTGCTCTTCGAACACCTCGGCCTTGAACGAGGTGCCCAGCACCACGTGGCTGATCCCGGCTTCCGCGATGCGGGCGAGCAGATGGGTCAGGAACGGCAACCCGGCCGTCGGCAGCATCGGCTTGGGTGCTGACAGGGTCAGCGGCCGCAACCGCGTGCCCTGCCCGCCGACCAGGATCACGGCGTCGGTGCCTGCATTTCCCGCCATCAAGGCTCCCCTGTTCACAACATCGATTCTCGTCGCGGCACCGGCTACCCGGCGTCGCGCGCCTGTTGGCGCAGGGCAGATCGAACCGCAATCTTCGAGCGCACCGCAAGTCCGGCCCGCAGCGCCAGCCGCAACGGCGCCTGCCACCAGTGCGGATGCCGGTCGGCCTGGAACCGGTAGGCGCTGGCGTGGTGGGCGGGCAGCATGACTTCGGGATGGCGGCCCGCCGCATGCCCCTTGGCATGGGTGACCTCGGCGTCCGGCACGAACACGTTGTGCCAGCCCGCCTTGCCCATCCGGTCGCCGAAGTCGACGTCCTCCATGTACATGAAGTAGCGCGAGTCGAAGCCGTCGATCGAGTCGAACGCCGAGCGCCGCACCAGCAGGCACGACCCGGACAGCCAGCCGACCGCCCGTTCGGAGATCTCCTCGTTCTCCTGCCGGTACCGGCGGGTCCACGGGTTGGACTTCCACACCGTGCCCAGAATCGCGTGACCGGCGCCGTCGAGCAGTCCCGGCACCCGCCGGGCGGAGGGATACACGCTGCCGTCCGGCTCCAGCACCAGCGGCCCGAGGGCGCCCGCGCGTGGCCAGCGCCCGGCCGCCTCGAGCAGCTTGTCGATGGAATCGGCGCCCCAGCGGATGTCGGGGTTGGCGATCACGATGAACTCGATGGCCGGATCGATCTCCGCGACGGCACGGTTGATCGCGCCGCCATAGCCGATGTTGCCGCCGGTGCGCAGCAGCCGCACGTGCGAGTTGGCCTCCGCGACCAGCTCCGGAACGCCGTCCACCGACCCGTTGTCGGCGAGGATCACCTGCGGTTTCTCCGTGGTGGCCGCGGCGAGGGTGGTGATGAAGTGCTCGAGGTGTTCACCCGGCGAGTAGGTCACCGTGACGACGGCAAGCGTGCTCATGAACGCCCACCCTAGCCGGACCGGCGCGCCAGCGCGTCGCCCAGTGCCGTACGCCAAGCCCGCAGGGGGGTCAGCCCCGCGTTGTCCCAGGCACGCGGTGACAGCACCGAATATGCCGGGCGCCGTGCGGGTCTGGGAAACGCGGACGAGGCACAGGGCCGGACCCGCTCCGGGTCGGCGCCGATCCCGGCGAACACCGCGCGGGCGAGTTCGAACCGGCTGGCCTGGCCCGCGTTGGTGGCGTGCAGGATTCGCGGCGCGTCCGGTCGCCCCGCCAGCTCCAGCAGTGCGGCGGCCAGATCGGCGGCGTAGGTGGGTGAGCCGATTTCGTCGTCCACCACGTCGACGGTGTCGCGTTCCCGTTCCAACCGCAGCATCGTCGCGACGAAATCGCCGCCGCGCCCGGTGTATACCCATGCGGTGCGCACCACGTGTGCGTTCGGGCACCCGGCCAGGACCGCCTGCTCGCCGGCGAGCTTGGATTTTCCGTAGACGGATGCTGGTCCGGTCGGATCGGTGGTGTCATATGGCCGCTGGTGGGTACCTGGAAAGACATAGTCGGTGGACAGATGGATCAGCCGTGCCCCGAGCGCCGCGCACGCCTCGGCGAGCACGGCCGGTCCGGTCGCGTTACCCGCGTACGCTGCCTCGGTCTCGGTTTCGGCCCGGTCGACGGCGGTGTAGGCGGCGCAGTTCAGCACCACGTCGCCGGGTGTGAGTACCGCGCGCACGGCGGCGGGGTCGGTGATGTCGAGTTCGGCGCGCCCGTAGCCGTGGGCGGCCGGCGCGAGACGCAGCAGTTCCCGGCCCACCTGCCCGTGCGCTCCCGTGACGACGAGGCGTGCGGATACGGTGGATTCGGGCGCGGTGAGGTCGGTCACGGGCGCAAGTCTGGCATGCCGCCGCACTCGCGGTTGAGGTCCTTCGCAGTAACCGTTCGTTAGCTCGAGGCGTCGGGGGGATCCCGGAACCGGGCGGGGCGGGCGGGAACCATAGGTGGCGGAGCGATAGCGCACACGTCGCCATGAACTCAGTTTCGGCGAGAGGATGCAGAGTTGTCGCAGCGGAGGGGCACATCGGTGTCGTCGGGGCCGCCCCAGCCCAGCACACAGTCGTTCGGACCGTTGCGCTCGCTCGCCGCGGCCGCCGCCGTCATCGTGCTCGTGCTCACCGGATTCGCCTGGCGCAGCGTCGATGCGCTGGTCGCGAACATCGAGCGCATCGGTGACCTCGGACTCGGCGGCGGCCGGGACGGCGCGGTGGACATCCTGCTGGTCGGCGTGGACAGCCGGACCGACGCGCACGGCAATCCGCTGTCCGACCGCGAGCGCGCCATCCTGCACGCGGGCGATGAGACCGGCACCAACACCGACACCATCGTGCTGCTGCGCGTGCCGAACGACGGTCGCTCGGCCACCGCGATCTCCATTCCGCGCGACTCCTACGTCGACATCCCCGGCCTCGGCATGGGCAAGATCAACTCGGCCTACGGCGTGACCAAGGCGGCCCAGTACGTGAAGCTGACCGAGCAGGGCGTCTCGGAGACCGACGCGGAACGGCAGTCCACCCAGGCGGGCAGGCAGGCGCTGATCAAGACCGTGGCCGCCCTGACCGGGCTCACCGTCGACCACTACGCCGAGGTGAGCCTGCTCGGCTTCGTGCTGCTCACCGACGCGGTCGGCGGGGTCGAGGTGTGCCTGCGAAACCCCGTCGAGGAATGGATGTCCGGCGCCGATTTCCCGGCGGGCCGTCAGCGCCTGGACGGGTCGCGGGCGCTGAGCTTCGTGCGCCAGCGCCACAATCTGCAGCGCGGCGACATCGATCGCATTGTTCGCCAGCAGGTGTTCATGGCGCAGTTGGTCCGGCAAGTGCTCAGCGCGAAGACCCTCAGCAGTCCGGGCACATTGCACAAGCTCAGCGACGCGGTGGGACGGACGATCGTGGTGGACGAGGGCTGGGACGTGCTCGCCTTCCTCCAGCAGTTGAAGGATCTCTCCGGCGGGCAGGTGACCTTCGAGACCATTCCGGTCGCCGACCTCAACGGGGAGACCAGCAACGGCGAATCCGTGGTCAAGATCGAGCCCAAGGCCGTCAAGACCTACATCGCCTCGCTGGTCGGCGAAGTGGAACCCACGCGGACACCCGAGTCCGGCGGCGACCCGGCGACGGTGACCGTCAACGTCTACAACGCGGGCGGCGTCGGCGGGCTCGCGGCGGAGGTGGCGCAGGCGCTGAGCGCCAAGGGCTTCCGCCAAGGCGCGGTGTCCAACTACACCGGTGAGCGGGTGACCGGCAGCCGGGTGCTCGCCGCGGACCCGTCGAGCCGGAAGGCCAAGGCGGTCGCCACGGCGCTCGGCGGGCTGCCGATCCTCGCGGATCCGGCGCTGTCGCCGGATTCGGTGAGCGTCGTGCTGGCGAGCGACTATTCTGGTCCGGGCTCGGCGGCCGGGCGGGTGTTCGACTTCTCCGGGACGTCGACCTCCGCAACGCCCGTCCCACCCGCCCCCCCGATCGATGCAGGCCAGAACGGACCGAAATGCGTGAACTGAACCATGCGTGACATCGACCAGGCACACACACTCACCGAAGCGGTACTCGATCCGATCCTCGCCCGCGAGCCCGCGGGCCCGCGCGTCACCTATTACGACGACGCGACCGGCGCGCGGATCGAACTGTCCGGCCTGACCCTGGCGAACTGGGCGGCCAAGACCGCCAACCTGATTCGCGACGAATTCGGTCTGAGCCCGGGCGCCCGGGTCGCCGTGCTGCTGCCCGCGCATTGGCAGACCGCCGCGGTGCTGCTCGGCTGCTGGTGGGCGGGCACCGAGGTGGTGCTGCACCCCGACGAGGACGCCGACTTGGCCTTGGCGACCCCCGCTCGCCTCGACGAGACCGACGGCGCCGGTGAGGTGGCGGCCCTGTCGCTGGACGCCATGGGCTCCCCGGTGCGTGATCTGCCGGTGGGCATCACCGATTTCGCCACCTCCGTCCGCGTGCACGGCGACCAGTTCCTGCCCCGCGGCGCCGGTGTCGCGCTGGAGGGCATGCCGGTCGCCGAGGTGCTCGCCGAGGCACGGAAATCGGCGCTGCGGCAAGGCTTCGCCGAGGGCGACCGGGTGCTGTCCAGCACGCCGTGGGACACCCCGGCCGAACTCGTCGACGCCTACGTAGCGGTGCTCGCCGCAGGCGCCTCGCTGGTGCAGGTGGTCAACCCCGATCCGGCGCTGCGCGACCGGCGAATCGCGTCGGAACGAGTGACCGCGCAGCGTCTGTGACTCATCGTGATCCCGGCACCGCGGTGGCTCCTACCGCGGTATAGGCGCCGATCCGACCATAGGACGTTCCACTAGTTGGCGGACTTCCGTACGGTGGAGTGGACAGCACAACGACGGGGTTGAATATGAAGCCACAGTATTGGTTCCGCTGGTTGTCGGTACAGGGCGCACCTCGCCTCGCGCTGCGTTTACAGGACCGCCGCGGCGACCCGTTCGCCGCATTGATGGCCGGGGCCGCCGGCTGCGATGACCCCTACCCGCTGATCGAGCAGTTGCGCGGGCAAGGCAGGCTGCTGCGGACCTCGATCGCGTGGGCGACCTTCGACCACGAACTGTGCCGTTCCATCCTGCGTGACACCCGTTTCGGAGTGCGCACCACGGAGAGCTTCAACATCCCCAAACCGATGCAGAAGCTCGCCGCGCGCTTCCCGCTGCCGCCGAACCCGGTCGAGCCGCCGTCGATGCTGGTGATCGATCCGCCGGAGCACACCCGGATGCGCAAGCCGGTCGCTTCGGCGTTCACCCCGCGCGCCGTCCGCAGGCTGCGCGATCGCGTCGAGACGGTCACCGAGGAGCTGCTGAACGCGCTGCCCGCGGGCGGCCCGGCCGATCTGATCGAGTCGTACGCCTCGCAGGTGCCGATCGCGATCATCTCCGAGATGCTCGGCTTCCCTGACGAGGACAAGGCGAGGTTCCTCGACTGGGGCGATCAGATGACGCCGTTGCTGGACATCGGCGTCTCCTGGCGCGTGTATCGCAAGGCCCTGCTGGCCATGGAGGTGATGAACGAGTACCTGGACCGGCACATCGAACGGCTGCGCCGGGAACCGGGCGAGGACATCCTCAGCAGCCTGGTCACCGCGGGCGACCTGGACTCCGTCGCGCTCAAGGCCACCGCGAGCCTGCTCATGGGCGCCGGCTTCGAGACGACGGTCAACCTGATCGGCAACGGCGTCGCACAGCTGCTGGCCCACCCCGACCAGCTGGAGCGGCTGCGTGCCGAGCCGGAGCTGTGGCCCAACGCCGTCGAGGAGATCCTGCGCTTCGACTCGCCGGTGCACACCACCGCGCGGACCGCGTTGGCCGACGTGGAGCTCGACGGCGTCCTGGTGCGCGCGGGCAACACGGTGGTGCTGTCGCTGGCCGGCGCCAACTACGACCCCGCGGTCTTCGCCGATCCCGGACGGTTCGACGTCGGGCGCGAGAACGCCAAGGACCACCTGTCCTTCAGCAGCGGCGTGCACGCCTGCCTCGGCGCCAGCCTGGCCAGGATGGAGGGCGGCTACGCGCTGCGGGCGCTGTTCGAGCGGTTCCCCGACTTGCGCCTGGATGGTGCGCCGAAGCGGCGCAAGCTGTTCACGCTGCACGGCTATGAGCGGATGCCGGTCCAGCTAGGCCGCCGTGCGCAGGCGCCGGAACCGTCGGCGGTGTGATCAGCCTGCGCTCTTCCAGACGTAGCGAGTCTTCGGACGACCTGCTCTGCCGTAGTCCGAGCGCCGGATCACCAGGCCGTCGTCGGCGAGTTTCTCCAGATAACGCCAGGCGGTGATGCGGGAGACCCCGATCGCGGTCGCGGTGTCCGCGGCCGTGACGCCCTCGTTCTCGGCGGCGCGCACTGCCCGGGAGATCTCGTCCAGCGTCTGCGGCGCGACGCCCTTGGGGGTGGCAGCGCGCTGGTCGGGAGTGCGCAACGCGCTCAACGCCCGATCGATGTCGTGCTGCGAGATAGCGCTCTCGCCCGCGGGTAGTGCGGTGCGGAACTCGCGGTAGCGGTCCAGCTTGTCGCGGAACGCGGCGAACGTGAACGGCTTCAGCAGGTACAGCACGACGCCGTGCGACACGGCCGTGCGCACCAAGGCGAGATCGCGCGCGGAGGTGATCGCGATGACGTCCGGGCGCGGCGCCAGCCCGGTCAGCGCGGCGGCGACGTCCAGGCCGCTGGCGTCCGGTAGTCCGATGTCCATCAGCACCAGGTCGATCGGAGTGCCCTCGGCGGCGGCATCGGCCGCCGCGCGCATCGCCTCGCGTCCGGTATGGGCGACGCCGACGGGCGTGAATCCGGCGATGCGCTCCACGTAGGCGCGGTGCGCTTCGGCGATCAGCGGCTCGTCCTCGACGATAAGCACTCGGATCATCGTGCTTCCTTTCGTGGAATCGTCACGGTCACCGCGCTTTCGGGATCCCGTTGGGTGCGGATGGTTCCGCCGTGGCGGGCCACCAGCCGGTGGACCAGTGCGAGACCGAGCCCGTGATGGTGGGCTTTGGTCGAATAGCCGCGTTGCGACGCGCGCGCGAACATCTCCGCCGACATTCCTGGCCCGCTGTCGGCGACCCGGACGACCAGCATGGCCGCGCCGTTCACCGCCCCGGCAGCGGTGTCCAGCTTCTGATGCCGCAACGTGACCTCCACCCAGCCGGACGGGCTGTCCGCCGCGGCGTCGATCGCGTTGTCGATGAGATTGCCGACCAACGTGACGGTTTCGTGCGGCGACAGCGGGTCCACCGAATCGAGGGCGGTGTCGTCGGTGATGGTCAGCTCGATGCCGCGTTCGGCGGCCTGGTTCACCTTGCCGAGCAACAGCGCGGCGAGCGCGGGCGCGCCGACCGCCGCGAACAGCCGGTCGATCAGCGCCTGGGACATCTGGAGCTCCGAGGTGGCGAAGTCGACGGCTTCCTGATGGCGGCCGAGTTCAACCATGGTGACCACCGTGTGCAGCCGGTTCGCGGACTCGTGCGCCTGCGCCTGCAGCGACTCCGCGAAGCTGCGCACGGAATCGAGTTCGCCCATCACCGCCTGCAATTCGGTATGGTCGCGAATCGTCATCACCGTGCCGATCTGGCGGCCCTCCCACTCCACGGTGTCCTGGTTGACCAGCAGGATCCGATCGGTGGTCACATGCATCTCGTCGCGCACGGTGCCCGAGCTCATCCGCTGTAGCGACAGTGGGAGGTCGCTGCGCCGCACCGCGCCCGCGGGCAGGTCGAGCAGGCGGCGCGCCTCGTCGTTGACCACCTCGGCGTTCTCGCCGGACGATCCGAACACCATCAGTCCCTCGCGGACCGAGTGCAGCACGGCGTCATGGTGCTCGTACATCACGCGCAGTTCGTCGGGTGCCAGGCCGTGGGTCTGCCGCCGCAGCCGGCGGCTCAGCAGGAACGATCCCATCGCCGCGATCAGCAACCCCGCGCCCGCGACGCCGAGGATCACCGGAAGCTGGGTGGCGACCTGGTCGCCGATCTTCGCGCGGGTCACACCCACGGCGACCAGAGCGACGATCCTGCCGTCGTCGTGGACCGGAGTGACGGCCCGGATGGAGGGGCCGAGGCTGCCGGTGTACGTCTCGGTGAAGGTCTCGCCCGCCAGCGCGCGATCGATGTTGCCGCTGAACGGCAGTCCGATCATCGCGGGATTGGTGTGCGTGTAGCGGGTTCGATCCGGCGCCATGACGACGATGAAGTCCATGCCGGTCTCGCGCCGGATCTCCTCGGCCACCGGCTGCAGCAGCACCGCCGGATCGGGGGTGCGGACGGCTTCGATGGTGAAGGGCGAATCGGCCACGGTCACCGCGACGTCGGTGACTTCGCGGGTGGTGATGACGTCGCTGTCGCGCCTGGCGTCCAGCACCGCGAGCACCGCCGCGATCACGACCATCATCGCTAGCACGACCAACTGGAAGACGAAGGCCTGACCGGCGAGGGAGAGCCGCCTGAGTCTCACAAGCTCTTCCTCCACTGAAAGTAATGCACCAAACAGTGACCGGAGTCACCCGGCCGACCATCATTCTGCCTGGGGGGCGTGAGCCACCTCACTTCGGTACCTCTCGAAGGGAAACCCTCGCCATGAGCGACTCGACTCGAACGCGGCACGACCGCACCCATTGGCTGTACCTGGCTGTCATCGTGGCGGTGGTCGCGGGCGTACTGGTCGGCTGGCTGGCGCCCGGCGTCGCGCAGTCGTTCGCGCCGCTCGGCACCATCTTCGTCAATCTCATCAAGATGATGATCGCTCCCGTCATCTTCTGCACCATCGTGCTCGGGATCGGCTCGGTGCGCGCGGCTGCCACGGTCGGCAAGGTCGGCGGCCTGGCGATCGGCTACTTCCTGGTCATGTCGACCATCGCGCTCGGGATCGGCCTGGTCGTCGGCAACCTGCTGCAACCGGGTACCGGGCTGAACATCGCCAAGTCGACCAAAGCCGGTCACGATCTGGCCGACAAGGCGCACAGTGCGGGCGGCACCTGGGACTTCATCCAGAACATCGTTCCCTCCACGCTGCTGTCCTCGCTCACCGCAGGCAACGTCCTGCAAGCGCTGTTCGTCGCGCTGCTGGTCGGTTTCGCGGTGCAGGCCATGGGCGCGGCGGGCGAGCCGATCGTGCGTGGGGTGGCACTGCTGCAGAAGCTGGTCTTCCGGATCCTGGTGATGATCCTGTGGCTGGCGCCGGTCGGCGCCTTCGGCGCGATCGCCAACGTGGTCGGCAAGACCGGCCTGGACGCGGTGGTGAAGCTGGGCACGCTGATGATCGCGTTCTACCTGACCTGCTTGGTGTTCGTCTTCGGTGTGCTGGGCGTGCTGCTGTGGTCGGTCTCGCGGGTGTCGATCTTCAAGCTGGTTCGCTATCTGGCGCGGGAGTACCTGCTGATCGTCGCGACGTCGTCCTCGGAATCGGCGCTGCCGCGTTTGATCGCGAAGATGGATCACTTGGGCGTCGAGCGCACCACGGTGGGTGTCGTCGTGCCGACCGGGTATTCGTTCAACCTGGACGGCACCGCCATCTACCTGACCATGGCGTCGCTGTTCATCGCCGAGGCGATGGGCAAGCCGCTGTCCGTCGGCGAGCAGGTCGGCCTGCTGCTGTTCATGATCGTCGCGTCCAAGGGGGCGGCAGGCGTCACCGGGGCGGGCCTGGCCACGCTGGCCGGCGGATTGCAGAGCCACCGGCCCGAGCTCCTCGACGGCGTCGGCGTGATCGTCGGCATCGACCGCTTCATGTCCGAGGCGCGGGCGCTGACCAACTTCTCCGGCAACGCGGTCGCCACGGTGCTGATCGGCACCTGGACCAAGACCGTCGACGCGGACCAGGTACGCGAGGTGCTCGACCGCAAGCTGCCGTTCGATGAGCGCACCATGGTCGACGACGACCACGGGACGCCCGGCGCACCGCTCACCCAGGAGACCGAGGCCATAGATCTGGTCAAGGCGTAAACCGGTGAACGACGAAGGGCCCGCATGACCTGCGGGCCCTTCGTGGCGTCCGGGTCAGGCCGTCCACTTCTCCGGGTGGAGGTGGTGCTGGGTGATCGCGCTGGCGTGGCCGTGCCCGAACCCGTGCTCGGTCTTCAGCCACTCGACGAGTTCCTTGTGCGAGGTCAGCCCGGTGGCGCGCATGGCGGCTTTCCACTCGTCGATGGTGCGGCCGTACTTGGCCTCGATGGAGGGAAAGTAGGACGCGGGGCCGTGCGGCTTGGTCGCCATGGTCGATCTCCTTGCTCGTCGTGCGTTCGATGGTTATGACGGGGCGAGATCCGGCAACTCATCGCCGGGTCGGCGCATATGTCTCGGATCACCTCGCGGCCTGATTCCACTGCGCTGCCGCAGGATTCGGCGGCCGGTGGTGGCGGCCTGTCACGCCGTCGCGGCCGCGTGACGGTCGCGCGGGCCGTGCTCGCGGATCAGCAGCGCACCGGTCAGCGCGACCAGCGCGGCGGTCAGGCCGTGGATGCCGAATGCCGCGGCGGCGGAACCGTTCCAGCTCAGCACGGTGAGCATGTCGCCGAGCGGCACCAGCGCGACGACCAGGCTCACGATGCCCAGCGCGTACCGCTGTCGGAGGCCGAGCAGGACCAGGATCAGCACGCCGAAGACGGTGTCCCGCACGCCCTTCAGGTTCATGAACGCCGCCGCGTCACCGTCCGGCCAGGCGGGAAGCCCGAAGCCCGGGGCGATGGTGCCGGGCGCGACCAGGTAGCTGAATCTTTACCGAAGCGTGCGATGAGTAGGTGGTCGACCTCATCGAGTACCAGTGGTGAGACGACCGCGACGGGACGTCGCGAGCAGCTCGCGGACACGTGCGCCCTGGGGAGCCGCGCTGTCGTAGGCCGCGATGATCGCTGACGTGTCGGCGATGAAGAAGCTCACTGTTCGACGGCGATGGCGGCGGCGCGCATCCGCCGCGAGGACCATCCGCCGGTAGCGTGGGGGTATGGCTGATGTGGTGGTGGTCGGCTCCGGGCCGAACGGGCTCGCCGCCGCGGTGATCATGGCCAGGGCGGGGCTGGCCGTGGAGGTCTACGAGGCGGAGGCGACGCCGGGGGGTGGATCGCGGACGGCCGAGCTGACACTGCCCGGCTACCGGCACGACGTGTGTGCCGGCGCGCATCCGATGGCGTTGGCGTCGCCGATGTTCCGCGCGTTCGATCTGGGCGCGCACGGTGTCGAGCTGCTCACCCCGGAGGTGTCCTACGCGCATCCGCTCGATGGCGGCGTCGCCGGGCTGGCCTGGCGGGATCTGGAGCGGACAGTCGATGGCCTCGGTCGCGACGGCGCGGCCTGGCGCAGGTTGTTCGCGCCGCTGGTGCGGCACTGGCCGGACGTGGTCGATCTCGGAATGTCGGATCTGCGCCGCGTGCCATCGGGGCTCGCGACCGCAATCCGTTTCGGCCTGCGCACGCTCGAGCAGGGATCCCCGCTGTGGGACATCAGGTTCGACGACGAGGTTGCCCCCGCCCTGCTGACCGGCGTCGCCACCCACGCCATCATCCCGCCGCGCGCGATCACGGCCGCCGGGGCCGGGCTGATGCTGGCGACTCTGGGCCATGCCGGGGGCTGGGTTCTTCCGCGCGGCGGCAGCCAGGCGATACCGGACGCGCTGATCGCCGAGCTGGAACGTCTCGGCGGCCGGGTGCACACCGGGCACCGGGTCGACTCGCTGGACGAGTTCGCCGGCGCCCGCGCGATCCTGCTCGACATCGCCCCGGCCGAGCTGCTGCGCATCGCGGAGCATCGGTTGCCCGCACGCTATGCGAAGCGACTGCGGCGCTTCCGCTACGGTGGCGCGGCCTGCAAGGTCGACTTCGCCCTTTCCGGTCCGGTGCCGTGGCAGGCCGAAGGCTGTGCGCTGGCCGGAACGGTGCACGTGATCGGCACCCGCGCCGAAGCCATGGCGGCCGAGCACGCCGTCGCCATGGGACGACATGCCGAACGCCCGTACGTGCTGTCCATCCAGCCCGGCGTGGTCGACTCCACACGCGCGCCCGCAGGCGGCCACACCTTCTACACCTACGCCCACGTGCCGAACGGCTCCACCCGCGACATCAGTGAGGACGTGATCGCCCAGGTGGAGCGCTTCGCACCGGGTTTCCGCGACCTGATCGTGGCCAAGAACGTCCGCACCGCGGCAGAAATGCCAGCCCACAACGCCAACTACATCGGCGGCGACATCTCCGCGGGCGCGATGACTCTGCGTCAGTTCGCATTCCGCCCGGCGCCCCGCTGGAACCCCTACGCCACTTCCATTCCCGGCGTCTACCTGTGCTCCTCGGCCACCCCGCCAGGGCCGGGCGTACACGGCATGAGCGGCATGCATGCCGCACGCCACGCCCTACGCGACCGTTTCGCCGTCCGCACCGACCCCTTCGACCTCCTGCGCACCTCAGCCACTCAGCTCCACTGAGAATCTCGCACACCTGCGGCACCCGCAATACGGCGCCGATATGCGGGACGCCGCGCCTTGCGCGAACGCTTCGCTATCCGCCAGACACTCTCGAGCTTCTGCGTATTCGGCGCTGCCGAGCTGCGCGCAAACACGCCGGTTCGGTGCCGACGGCGTCCGCAGCCGCGTTACGGAGAGATCACTCCGGCTCCGCGCACAACGTCGCGCTGTGCGCGGAACCAGCGGCACCTAGCTCTTGGCTGGCTCGGTGCGGTACAGGTCGGGTTCGAGGTAGATGACGCGGGCCGCGGGCACCGCCGCGCGGACGCGGGACTCGGCGTCATCGATCGCGGTCGCGATGGCGGCGACGTCCAGGCCGGGAACCACGCTGACCTTCGCCGCCACGAGCAACTCCTCCGGGCCGAGGTACTGGGTCTTGAGGTGGATCACCCGATCGATGCGGGTGTCGTCGACCAGGTTCGCGTGGATCAGCCGGTTCTCGTCGGGCGTGGCGCCCTCGCCGATCAGCAGGCTTTGCATCTCCACGATCAGCACGATCGCGATGACACCGAGCAGCGCGCCGATGGCCAGGGTGCCGAGACCGTCCCAGACCGGGTCGCCGGTGAGCATGGTCAAGCCGACACCCGCGAACGCCAGCAGCAGACCGATGAGCGCGCCGGTGTCCTCCAGCAGCACCACCGGAAGCTCCGGGCTGCGCGAATTACGGATGAACCGCCACCAGCTCGCGTCGCCCTTGAGCGGCCTGGACTCGCGGACCGCGGTCGTGAAGCTGTAGATCTCCAGCCCGATCGCGATCAGCAGGATCACGATCGCCACGATCGGCGAACTCAGCTCCTCTGGATGCTGGACCTTGTGGATGCCCTCGTAGATCGCGTATCCGGAGCCGAGGGTGAACAGCACCAGCGCCACGATGAACGAATAGAAGTAGCGATTGCGCGCGTACCCGAACGGGTGCAGCTCCGTCGCTTCCTTCGCGGCGCGCCGCTGCCCGAGCAGCAGCAATCCCTGATTGCCGGTATCGGCCACGGAGTGCACGGCCTCGGCGAGCATCGATCCCGAGCCCGTGATCGCCGCACCGACGAACTTCGCCGCGGCGATTCCCGCGTTCGCCGTCAACGCGGCGATGATCGCCTTCTTGCCACCGCCAGCCGACATGGCAGCATGTCCTCTCTGTCTTCGAGCTATCCGCGAACAGCCTAACGGGCGGACAGTTCAGGCGGTCGGGCCGACGCACGCGCAGAACAGCTGGACGTCGCCGTCCACCGCCTGGGCCCGAATGTCGATGTCGGCGGCGGAGATCCAGGCCGCGCCGCCGCGGGTGAGCTCCAGCGAGGAGTCGTTCTGCCACAGCCGCACCGTCCCCGCGGTGCACAGCACGATGCCCGGTCCCGCCGCGGTGAGCGGTACCCGCGCCGAGCCCGCGACGAGGTCGAAGCGCCGTAGCGCGAACTCGGGCGCGGGCGTGCGATAGCGCACCGACCCGTCGCCCGCCGGTTCCGGCAGCACCACGGGCAGGCTGATCGGCTCGAAGTCCAGCACTCGCAACAGCTCCGGCACGTCGACGTGTTTCGGGGTGAGACCGCCGCGCAGCACGTTGTCCGAGTTGGCCATGATCTCCACGCCCAGCCCACGCAGGTAGGCGTGCAGGTTCCCGGCCGCCATGAACAACCCCTGACCCGGCTGCAGGGTGACCCGGTTCAGCAGCAGCGAAGCGAGCACACCCGCGTCGCCGGGGTAGGCCTCGGCGAGTTCCAGCGTGGTGCGCGCCTCGGCGGTGAACTCGCGCGTGCCCTTGCCGGACAGATACCGCACGCAGCCGTCAAGCACCGCGGGCAGCAGCGTGGCGAGCACGTGCTGCGGCAGCGTGATCCAGGTGGTGAACAAGGTGCGCAGACCAGCCGAATCCGGTTGGGCGGCAAGCAGTTCGGTATAGGAGCTCAGCGCGTCCACGGCCAGCGCGCGCAGCAACGCGACCGTGCGGTGCGGGTCGCGGAAACCGGCCAGCGCCTCGAAGCGATCCAGCGCGACGATCAACTCGGGCTTGTGGTTCTCGTCGCGGTAGTTGCGCAGCGGCGAGTCCAATGGCACCTTGGCCCGGTTCTCCTTATCGAACCCCGCCTTGGCCTGCGCCATGCTCGGATGCGCCTGCAGGGACAGTGGCTCCTCGGCCGCCAGGACCTTCAGCAGGAACGGGAGCTTGCCGCCGAATTCCACGGCGGCGGAGCCCAATTCCCGATCCGGGTCTTCGGCGACGAGCTCCAGCAGCGAGGTGGTGCGGTCGCCGAGCCGCACGTACGCGGGGTCGGCGGGGTGGGCTCCGAACCACAGTTCCGCCTCCGGATGGGCGGACGGCACCGGTCTGCCGCACAGGTGAGCGAGCGCGGTGCGCGATCCCCAGGCATACGAACGGAGCGCACCAACGAGTTCGTGCACTAGTAGCTTCCCCCGAACTGCCCCTGGCTGTCGGCCGCGACGGCGCGCGAGCCGATCAGCCGCAGGTAGGCGGCGGCCATCTCCAGTCGCAGCGCGAGCACGGCGAGCTGTTCGAGTTCGGTGCCTCGTCCTGGCGCGGACTCCTCGGCATGGGTCGGCCCGGGTGCGGTGGGGTCGGTCATCTCGGTATGCAGCAGGTCGACGTCGGCGTTCACCAGATCGGCGTCCACCAGATTCGACTCGCCGCCGAACACCGCGATGCGGCGGCGCGCGGCGGCGCGATCGCGATCGGCGCTGAGCACGAACACCCGGATGCGCTCCACCGGAGCGGGTCCGTCGAGTTCCTCGTCGTGGAACAGCGGATCGAAACCGGGCGCGGATTCGCCTGCGGCCTCGCTCATCGTGGCCTTCGCCGCCACGGCCTCGGCCAGGTCCACCGCGGTGGCCACCTTGCCCGCCGACTGCAGCAGCACTTCGGCGCCGTGCTCGGCCAGTTCGGCGGCGGCCGGTGAATCGCCCGCCAGCACGATGCCGCGCTGTTGCATGCGCGCGGCCAACGTCTTGGCGGGATTGTGGAAGACCTCGTTGTGCGGACCGTCGCGCAGCGCCTCCGCGTCCAGCACGTCGGCCAGCTCGGCGAGTTCGGGGACGGCCACGCCGGTGCGCACCGGGTCGACCGCGCGCAGCACCGCGATCCCAGCGGCCAGGAAGCGCAGCAGACGGTTGTGCCCGAGCACCTGCACCCTCGGCTCCAGCACGGCGGCTCGACCGGCCGCCGCGGCACGCAGCGGCCCTTCGTGCGGCGCGGCGACGACCACTTCCGCGCCGCGGCGCAGCGCCCGATCGACCGCGTCGATCAGCCGCGGGTCGCCCGCGTCGTCGCCTGCGACCAGCACGACATCCAGTGGACTGACCCACGGCGGGAGGGCGGCGGCGGACACGACGGGCAGGCCGGCACGGTCGCCGATGGCGGCGACGAGCAGGCTCGCGGCCCGCGCCGCCCGTCCGGCACCGGAGACCAGTACCACGCTGCGCGGTCGCAGATCGGCCAGGCGGGCCAGCGCGTCCTCACCGACGGCCGCCGCAGTGGCGCGCACCTGGGCGCCGCCGGAGGCGGCCGAGCGCAGGGCGCCGCCGGCATCGGCTGCCTCGAGTGAAGCGGCATCGTCGAGGTCGAGCACCGGTGTTCCAGCGATCATCGGGCGTCCCACCTCCCCTCATCGCGCTGTGTCGTTTCCGCCCCCGCGCCCACCCGGTCGGGTTGCCGTGCCGAGACCGAGTCGGGCGAATCCAAGGCCTGTGATTCCACTATTCCAGTCAGGAGCGCACGATGCTCAGGATCTCGATTACGAGTGCGTCTACTTCCTCCGCCGATCGGGCCTCGACGTTCAGCCGGAGCAACGGCTCGGTATTCGACGCGCGCAGGTTGAACCAGGCGTTGTCGGCCAGCTGCACGGTCACCCCGTCCAGCCGGTCCACCGAGTGCGCCCGGTCCGCGAAAGCGTCCACCACGGCCATCGTCCGCTCCGCGGCGTCGGACACCGTGGAATTGATCTCGCCGGAAGCCGCGTAGGTCGCGTACGACGACATCAGTTCCGACACCGGCCGGTCCTTCTCGCCGAGCGCTGCGAGCACGTGCAGCGCCGCGAGCATGCCGGAGTCGGCGCCCCAGAAGTCGCGGAAGTAGTAGTGCGCGGAGTGCTCGCCGCCGAATACGGCTCCGGTGGCGGCCATTTCCTGCTTGATGAACGAGTGGCCCACCCTGGTGCGCACCGGCGTACCGCCCAGCTCGTGCACCAGCTCCGGCACCGCCCGGGAGGTGATCAGGTTGTGGATGATCACCGCGCCCGGCTCCTTGGCCAGTTCCCGCTCGGCGACCAGGGCGGTGATCGCCGAGGGCGACACCGGGTCGCCGTTCTCGTCGACCACGAAGCAGCGGTCGGCGTCGCCGTCGAAGGCCAGGCCGATGTCCGCGCCCGAGCTGCGGACCAGCTTCTGCAGGTCCACCAGGTTCGCCGGGTCGAGCGGGTTGGCCTCATGGTTCGGGAAGCTGCCGTCCAACTCGAAATACAGCGGGACGACGGTCACCTGCGGCAGCGTGCCGAGCACCGCGGGCACGGTGTGCCCGCCCATGCCGTTGCCCGCGTCCACGGCGATGGTGAGCGGGCGGATGCCGCCGAGATCGACCAAGCCGCGCAGGAATGCCGCGTAGTCGGCGAGCAGATCGATTTCGGTCGCGGTGCCGCGATGGCCGGGGCAGTCGGGGACGCCTTCGATCAGCTCGTTCTTGATCGTGGCCAGGCCGGTGTCCTGTCCCACCGGGAGAGCCTTGGCGCGGCACAGCTTGATGCCGTTGTAGCGGGCCGGGTTGTGGCTGGCGGTGAACATGGCGCCCGGGCAATCCAGGTGGCCGGAGGCGAAGTACAGCTGGTCGGTCGAGGCGAGGCCGATGTGCACCACATCGAGTCCCTGGCCGAGCACGCCGTCGGCGAAGGCGGCCGAGAGCTCGGGGGAGGAGTCCCGCATGTCGTGTCCGATGACGATCCGGCTCGCGCCTTCCGCGCGCATCAACCTGGCGAACGACGCGCCGACGTCCCTGACGAATTCCGCGTCGATCTGATCACCGACCACGCCGCGAACGTCGTAGGCCTTGATCACCGCGTTCACGAATTCGGCAGAGCGGGCGACTGTCATGCCCAACACCCTAGTGGTTGCTCCGGGCGGGTCCGACACCCTCCTGGCCGGATCAGGACGGCGGGTCGGGAAGCACGCGGAGATGGCCGCGGCGGCCGGTGCGCGTGGTGCGCGGCGGCGGGGGTGTGTAGTCGCGATAGCCGCGCTGTTCGTGTTCCGGCGGTCGGCGGCGCAGCCCGGCTTCGCGCACCGCCTCCGCTAGCGCGGTCAGATCGTCGTCATCCGGTGTGCTGGAGGAGAATCCGCCTTCGTGGCGGACCAGTTCCCAGCCCTTCGGAGCGGTGATTCGGGAGCCGTGCGTTTCGCAGAGATCCCAGGAGTGCGGTTCGGCGACCGTCGCGAGCGGCCCGACCACTGCCGTCGAATCCGAGTACACATAGGTGAGCGTCGCGACGGCCGGATTCTTGCAGCCTGGACGGCAGCAACGACGCATGGGAATCACGCCGATGAGCGTAACCCCCCTGCCGCATCGATGGGGACAGACACGCTTGAAGAATCTCGGTCTGCTTTCAGCAAAATGAGGACAGCACGGCCTTCCGCGGTCGCGCGTGCGACGGCCCGCGGTATGTCGCAGAGCGGGAGTTCTCGGAGTACCCAGGGGGTGGCCGGCCCACACATGCGGTCGCCCGGGATCGACCCCGCAACGGCATTCGGGGTCCGCCGCCGGGTGGATGGGTGCGAATCACTCGGCTTCCGGATCGATCACGTCCGGGTCGACGCCGAGGTAGGTGGCGACCTGCTGGACCAGCACTTCGCGCAGCAGGTCCACCAGATCGTCGGGATCGCTGGCGCGCAGCTCGAGCGGCTTGCGGAACAGCACCACCCGCGCCCGGGTGGCCGCGCCGTGCCGATCGACGCCCGCCGGGATGAGCCGGGACAGCGGCACCGGTCCGTCGGCGACCACCTCGTCCGGCCAGGTGACCGAATCCGGATGCAGCGGACGGATTTTCGGAACGTCATCGACGGCGATGTCCAGCTTGGTGAGCCGGTCGTGCCAGCGGCTGTCCAGCGGGGCGAACGCCTCCAGCACCAGCCGGTCGAACTTCTGGCCGCGGGTCCGCCACGCCGGCACGGTGGGCGGCAGCATCGGCCCGCGCACCCCACGGCCGCGGCGGGTCACCGACCGGGCGGTCGGCGGTCGGCGCTTACGGGAACGTGCCATGACACAAAATCTAGGCCAGCCGGCTCCGGCCGTCCGCATCGAGGCGGCGAGATCCGCTCCGGTCGTGTCGCTGTGCCCGGAGTCGCCCTGGTAGGGACTTCGACTCCGGGCGCCGCGTACGTCGGTCAGCCGATGCCGCGCTTGAGGCGGCGGCGCTCCCGCTCGGAGAGACCGCCCCAGATGCCGAAGCGCTCATCGTGCGCGAGTGCGTACTCCAAGCACTCGTCGCGTACTTCACACCCCATGCAGATCCGTTTGGCCTCACGGGTGGAGCCGCCCTTCTCGGGGAAGAACGCCTCCGGATCGGTCTGCGCGCACAGAGCGCGCTCCTGCCACTGCTCTTCGATGGATTCGAACATCTCGTCGAAGCCGGTCACGACCAGGCTGAGCCGGGGCGCCGCGACTCCGTCACCCCCCTCTCCGTCCTTCCAGCCGTTGTCTGCGCAGACGCCACGTGCTGCGCCTGCTGTGGAATCGGTCGGCGAGACCATCTCATTGGCCACGCTCCGCCTCCTCACTGTGTGTTAGCGCAGAATGATTCTTTCCGTCGGACCAACACGCGCACCGACGGCCATACCCCGCGACGTTGTCCCGCGGACGTCCCCGAGCTTGTCATCCCTATGCGAACATGTGTTCGAAATGCCGCTCGCGCCTTGAACTCTCGCGCGAACCCGGAATGACATGACTGTGATTAGACACGCCGGACGCGTCGATGGTCAAGCCGCCGTCGCTATTCCGTTACTATCCGCAGCCGCATTCCGAACTGATCTCGCTCCGTGCAATAGCAAATAAACAGCAAATTTGCCGCGAACGGGAGTTGCCACGCCACCGCATAGGCTGTGCGGATGTGACTGGACAACAAGCGGGCGCCACGCACGGACCCCGGATCGCCGTGCTGGTCGGCGGCGTCGGTGGCGCGCGTTTCCTTCAGGGCGTCCGGGAACTGCTGCCCGAGGCCGATGTCGCCGCCATCGTGAACGTCGGCGACGACGTCTGGATGCACGGCCTCCGGATCTGTCCCGACCTCGATACCTGCATGTATACCCTGGGCGGCGGCATCGATACCGAGCGGGGCTGGGGTCGGGTCGGCGAGACCTGGCACGCCAAGGAGGAGCTCGCGAAATATCGCGCGCAGCCGGACTGGTTCGGTTTGGGCGACCGCGATATCGCCACGCATCTGATCCGCACCGAAATGTTGCGCGCCGGATACCCGCTCTCTGCGGTCACCGAGGCGCTGTGCAACCGGTGGGAGCCGGGCGTGAAACTGATCCCGGCAACCGATGATCGCTGCGAAACGCATGTCGTTGTGACCGATCCGGACAACCCTGGCGAACGACGCGCGATCCATTTCCAGGAGTGGTGGGTTCGCTACCGTGCGAACATCGAGACCCATGGATTCGCCACAATTGGCGCCGAGGAGGCCAAACCGGCGCCAAATGTGATCGAAATCATAGAATCCGCTGATGTGGTCTTGCTCGCACCGTCGAACCCCGTCGTGAGCATCGGCGCCATCCTGGCGGTGCCCGGTATCCGCGGTGCGCTGCGCACCACCGCGGCCAAGGTGATCGGCGTCTCCGGCGTCATCGACGGCAAGCCGTTGCGCGGCATGGCCGACGAGTGCCTGTCGGTGATCGGGGTCCAGACCTCGGCCGAGGCGATCGGCCGCTACTACGGCGCGCGATCGGCCACCGGAATCCTGGACGGCTGGCTGATCCACAGCACCGACACCGCCGACGTGCCCGGTGTGGAGGTGCGCAGCGTGCCCTTGTTGATGACCGACCCGCCGGCCACCGCCGAAATGGTGCGTCAGGCGCTGGATCTCGCCGGAGTGAAGCCGTGACGACCACACCGACCGATCACGCGGCCGGAGAGCTGCGCATCCTGCCCATCACCGGGCTGCCGGAATTCCGGCCGGGTGACGACCTCGCCGAACACATCGCCCGATGCGCGCCGTGGCTGGCCGACGGCGACGTGCTCGTGGTCACGAGCAAGATCGTCGCGAAGGTCGAGGGACGCATCGTGGACGCGCCGGTGGACCCCGAGGAACGCGATGCCGTCCGGCGCACGCTCATCGACCAGGAAGCGGTGCGCGTACTCGCGCGCAGGGGTCGCACGCTGATCACCGAGAACAAGCTCGGCATCGTGCAGGCGGCCTCCGGTGTCGACGGCTCGAACGTCGAGCAGGGCGAGTTGGTGCTGCTGCCCACCGATCCGGACGCCAGCGCCAAGGCGCTGCGCGCGGCGCTGGCCCAACGGCTGGGCGTGACGGTCGCGGTGGTGGTCACCGACACCATGGGTCGTGCGTGGCGCAATGGCCAGACCGACGCGGCCATCGGCGCCGCTGGGCTCCGGGTGCTGTACGACTACGCGGGCGCGGTGGACGGCCAGGGCAACGAGCTGTTCGTCACCCAGGTCGCCGTGGCCGACGAACTCGCGGCCGCCGCGGACCTCGTGAAAGGCAAGCTGGGCGGTGTCCCGGTGGCCGTGGTGCGCGGGCTGCCGGTGGTCGACGACGGATCCAGCGCCACCGATCTGCTGCGCGGCGGCACCGAGGACCTGTTCTGGCTCGGCACCGCCGAGGCGATCGAGCGCGGGCGTAAAGAGGCGATCCTGCTGCGTCGCTCGATTCGCCAGTTCGCCGACGCTCCGGTCGATCCCGAACGCATTCGGGCGGCGGTGTCGGTCGCGCTGACCGCCCCAGCCCCGCATCACACGCGCCCGGTGCGATTCGTCTGGCTGCGCAAGCCGGGACTGCGCACCCAGTTGCTCGAGGCGATGGCGGAGAAGTGGCGCGCGGATCTGGCCGCCGACGGGCTCGCGCCGGAGCGGATCGAGCGCCGGATCGCCCGCGGCCGCATCCTGTTCGACGCTCCCGAGGTGATCATCCCGTTCTGCGTGCCGGATGGGGCGCACGACTATCCGGATCTACTGCGCCGTGGGTACGAACACACCATGTTCACCGTCGCCGTGGGCGCGGCGGTGCAGGGCTTGCTGGTCGCCTTGGCCGCCGAGGGGATCGGCAGCTGCTGGATCGGTTCGACGATCTTCGCGCCGGAGGTCACCCGCGATGTCCTCGGACTGGCCGAGGACTGGAGTCCACTCGGCGCGATCGCCATCGGTCATCCGCTCGAAGAGCTGACCCCGCGGCCGGTGGTCGGCGCCGGTTCCGGGCTGGTCGAGCTGTGACGGTGCTCGGCCGGGTCGGGCGCGGCGAACCGGGGCGCGGCCGGTGAGCGCGGAATCCCTGCACGCCTCGGCGACCGCGCTGCTCGAATCCTGGTGTCCGGCAGCCGATTCCGATCGGTCGCTGCGCGAGGCGATGCTGGCGTTCCTCGGCTCGGCTCCGCGCGGCTGCCTGCGCGAACACGCGCCGGGCCACATCACCGCCTCCGCGGTGGTCTTCTCCGCGGACGGTCGCGAGGTGCTGCTCACCCTGCATCCACGCGTCGGCCGTTGGATCCAGCTCGGCGGCCATTGCGAGGAGCGCGACGACACCGTCGCGGCCGCCGCGCTGCGCGAAGCGACCGAGGAGTCGGGCATCGCGGGTCTGCGGCTGGAGCCGGGTCTGTATGGCGCCCAGGCGCATCCGATCAAGTGCTCGCTGGGGGTGCCCACCCGGCACCTCGACCTCCTGTTCCGTATCACCGCTCCCGCGGGCGCGGTCCCGGTGCGGAGTCACGAATCCACCGATCTGCGCTGGTGGCCAGTGGACGCGTTGCCCGCCGACGCCGACGTTCTGTTGCGCTGACCCTCCCAGCGCTGGAGCCCCGGCCGGATGCCCCATCCGGTCGGGGCTTTGTCGTTTCGCGCCCCATCGGGGTTTACAAATTGTCTGATTTGTCTAGACAGGCGACAAATGACCGTCTATCGTCCACTGTGAGAGGTAATGCACGTCACATGTGACGTGTCCTTGTGGAATGGAGACAACGATGTCGACGAACGCCGACAGTGCCGTGCGGCCGGTCGAGGTACCGGCTTGGCGCGACCGCAAACGCTATTTGTGGCTGTGGGGGTTGTTCGCCCCTACGGGCCTGTTCACGATCGGGCTTCCGCTCATCTGGGCGTTGAACGAAATCGGCTGGCATCGCCTCGCGCATGTGCCCTTCTGGCTCGGGCCGATCCTGGTCTACGTGCTGATTCCGATCGCCGACATCTGCTTCGGGCCGGACGGCTCGAACCCGCCGGATGAGGTGATGGAGTACCTGGAGAACGACAGGTACTACCGCTACCTCACCTACCTGTACCTGCCGTTCCAGTACGCCGTGCTGCTGATGGGCGCCTACCTGATCACCGCGAACGACGTGAGCTGGCTCGGCATCGACGGCGGGTTGCACGTGGTGGACAAGATCGGCCTGGCGATCACCGTGGGCATGATCGGTGGCATCGGCATCAATACCGCGCACGAACTCGGCCACAAGAAGGTGGACCTGGAACGCTGGCTCTCCCGCATCGCGCTGGCCCAGTCGTTCTACGGGCACTTCTACATCGAGCACAACCGCGGCCACCATGTCCGCGTAGCGACGCCGGAGGATCCGGCCAGTTCCCGGGTGGGCGAGACGTTCTGGGCGTTCTGGCCGCGCACTGTGTGGGGCAGCCTGAAGTCGTCCTGGCATCTGGAGAAGGTCCGCCTGGAGCGGCTCGGCGCGAAACCGTGGAGCCTGCGCAACGAGGTGCTCAGCGCCTGGCTGATGTCGGCCGTGCTGTACGCGGCGCTGCTGGCGGTGTTCGGCATCGAGCTGCTGCCGTATCTGATCCTGCAGGCCGTGGTCGGCTTCAGCCTGCTGGAGGCGGTGAACTACCTGGAGCACTACGGCTTGGTGCGCCAGCGCACGGCGAGCGGACGGTACGAGCGGCCGGCTCCGGTGCACAGCTGGAACAGCGACCACATCGTCACCAACATCTTCCTGTACCACCTGCAGCGGCACAGCGATCATCACGCCTACCCGACCCGCCGCTACCAGACGCTGCGCAGCTGGGACGGTGCGCCGAACCTGCCGAGCGGTTACGCCAGCATGATCCTGCTGGCCTACTTCCCTCCGCTGTGGCGCCGCGTCATGGACAAGCGCGTGCTCGCGCACTACGACGGCGACATCACCCGCGCCAACATCGACCCGGGCAAGCGGGATAAGGTGCTCGCGCGCTACGGCGTCCGAGATGGAGTCGCCGGAGGTGGGGGCGCATGAGCTCGTACCGCTGCCCCGTCTGCGACTACGTCTTCGACGAGGCGAAAGGCGCGCCGCACGAGGGATTCCCGCCGGGCACCCGGTGGGAGACGGTGCCGGACGACTGGTGCTGCCCGGACTGCGGCGTGCGGGAGAAGATCGACTTCGAATTGACAGGGGTGAGCAAATGAGTGACTACAAGCTCTATCAGTGCATTCAGTGCGGCTTCGAATACGACGAGGCCAAGGGCTGGCCGGAGGACGGCATCGCGCCGGGCACCCGCTGGGACGACATCCCCGACGACTGGACCTGTCCGGACTGCGGCGCCGCCAAGGCGGACTTCTTCATGGTCGAAATCGAACGGTCGTGAGATTTTGACTGCGGCAGTTCCCCGTGACAGTGTCGCGAGTATGCCGCGCAACGGAACCAGGACTCCCTACCAGGAGGCCGCGCGGGAACTGCTGCGGACGTCGGTCCTGGACGCGATGCGCCAGCTGCTCACCGAGCGGGACTGGTCCAAGATCACGCTCGGTGACGTCGCGGCCAGGGCTGGCGTGAGCAGGCAGACGCTCTACAACGAGTTCGGCTCGCGCAGCGGGCTCACCCAGGCCTACGCCCTGCGCCTGGCCGACGACCTGGTCGATCACGTGGACGCGGCGATCAACGGAAACGTCGGTGACGCCCGCGCCGCCTTCCGCGACGGCATGGCCAACTTCTTCGTCGACGCGGCCGCCGACCCCCTGGTCCAGTCGCTGGTCGCGGGCGAGGTGAAGCTGGATCTGCTGCGGCTGATCACGCTCGATGCCGGGCCGTTGCTCGAGCACGCGACCGAGCGGCTGGCGCTCGCCTTCCAGCACAGCTGGGTGGCGGCGACGGCGGCCGAGTCGGACGTGATCGCGCACGCGCTGGTGCGGATCGCCCTCAGCTACATCCCCACTCCGCCGGAGCCGGGGCGGGACGTGCCCGCGGAGCTGAGCGCGCTGCTGAGTCCTTACGTGGAGGCGATCCTCGCCGCGCGGGTGCAGAGCTGAGCGGGCGCGGGCAACCGGCTCGCGACGCCTCAGCATCTGCGCGGCGACTTGAAAACCGACTGCACGGCTTGTAATCGCCGACACGTTTCACCGCCAACCGGTGTGTAACAAACGGCAAGTCTGCAAGTATTCTCAGGCGGGTCGGGTCGTCGGAGTTTCGTGTCTTCATCGAGATGGGGCAAAAGTGCAAACGGTTGGCAATCCGGTGGGATCGCCCGATCCCAAACGCCATCTGTGGGTTCTCGGCTTGCTCGCGCCATCGTCGGCTTTGCTGCCGTCGCAGCTTGTGCTCCACACCGGTGTGGAGGTGTTCTGGTGGATCGGCCCGATCATCGTGCTGATCGTGATTCCGGTGCTGGACTGGGCAATCGGCGTGGACGGCAACAACCCCAAGGACGAGCACTACGAGCTGCTGTCCAACGATAGGTACTACCGGTGGTGCACCTATCTGATGCTGCCGGTGCAGCTGGTCGGGCTGGTGATCGCGAGCTACATGTGGGCCGGTGACGAGCTGAGCGTGGTCGACAAGCTCGGCTTGGCCGCCACCCTGGGTTTCGTCAGTGGCATCGGCATCAACGCCGCCCACGAACTCGGGCACCGGGTCGAGCGGATGGAACGCTGGCTGGCCAAGATCGCCCTCGCCCAGTCCGGGTACGGGCACTTCTTCGTCGAGCACAACCGCGGCCACCATGTGCGCGTGGCGACGCCGGAGGACCCGGCCAGCGGCAGGCTGGGGGAGTCGCTGTGGGAATTCCTGCCGCGCAGCGTCTCCGGGAGCTTCCGTTCGGCGATCGCCCTGGAGCGCGAGCGTCTCGCCCGCAAGGGCAAGGGCTGGTGGAGCGTCGACAACCACATCCTGCAGGCGTGGTCGATGACGGTGGTGCTGTTCGGCGCCCTGGTCGCGGCGTTCGGCTACCAGGTGCTGCCCTGGCTGGCGTTGCAGGCGGTGATCGGCATCGGCCTGCTGGAGACGGTGAACTACGTCGAGCACTACGGTTTGCTGCGTGCTCGCCGACCGAACGGCATGTACGCTCGCTGCTCGCCGCGGGACAGCTGGAACAGCGACCACCTGGTCACCAACATCTTCCTGTTCCACCTGCAGCGCCACAGCGATCACCACGCCAACCCGGGCCGTCGCTACCAGACGCTGCGCAGCTCCGAGCAGGCCCCGCAACTGCCGGCCGGGTACGCCACCATGATCGTGTTCGCCGCCGTTCCGCCGCTGTGGCGGTGGGTGATGGACAAGCGCGTCCTCGCCCACTACGGCGGCGACCTCACGCTGGCGAACATCCAGCCGCGCAAACGGCGCCGGATCCTGGCCGCCCGCGGGGTGATCGCGTAAAGGCCGAGACGGCCGCGTAGACGGCTCGGTCGGACGAAGACCGGCGGCAGGCCACGCCGGGCCGAGCGGAGCAGAGGCAGCCGCGTGGTCCGCTCGCGGTCGCGAGCGACTAGCCTTGCCTCGGTACTTGCCGAACCAGGAGAGGCTGATGACCACCTCAGAACTTCCCGCACGCACGTCGTTGACCGCCGATGTCCGAGGCGGCATCGACTACAAGGTGGCGGATCTGTCGCTGGCCGACTTCGGCCGCAAGGAGATCCGTCTCGCCGAACACGAGATGCCCGGTCTGATGGCGCTGCGCCGTGAGTACGCCGAGGTGCGGCCGCTGCAGGGCGCGCGCATCTCCGGCTCGCTGCACATGACGGTGCAGACCGCGGTGCTGATCGAGACCCTCACGGCGCTGGGCGCGCAGGTGCGCTGGGCCTCGTGCAACATCTTCTCCACCCAGGACCACGCGGCGGCCGCCGTGGTCGTCGGCCCGCACGGCACCGTCGACGAGCCCAAGGGCACCCCGGTGTTCGCCTGGAAGGGCGAGACCCTGGAGGAGTACTGGTGGGCCGCCGAGCAGATGCTCACCTGGCCGGACGAGCCGGCCAACATGATCCTCGACGACGGCGGCGACGCCACCATGCTCGTGCTGCGCGGCGCGCAGTTCGAGAAGGCGGGCGTGGTGCCGCCGGAGGACGCCGACCACTCGGCCGAGTACAAGGTGTTCTTGAACCTGCTGCGCGAGCGGTTCGAGACCGACCGCGGCAAGTGGGGCAGGATCGCCGCATCGGTCCGCGGCGTCACCGAGGAGACCACCACCGGCGTGCTGCGGCTCTACCAGTTCGCGGCGGCGGGCGAGCTGGTCTTCCCGGCGATCAACGTCAACGACTCGGTCACCAAGAGCAAGTTCGACAACAAGTACGGCACCCGCCACTCGCTGATCGACGGCATCAACCGCGGCACCGACGTGCTCATCGGCGGCAAGAAGGTATTGATCTGCGGCTACGGCGATGTCGGCAAGGGCTGCGCGGAATCGCTTGCCGGACAGGGCGCCCGGGTGCAGGTCACCGAGATCGACCCGATCAACGCGCTGCAGGCGCTGATGGACGGCTACGACGTGGTGACCGTGGAGAAGGCGATCGGCGAGGCCGACATCGTCATCACCGCCACCGGCAACAAGGACATCATCACCCTCGACCACATGAAGGCGATGAAGGACCAGGCCATCCTGGGCAACATCGGTCACTTCGACAACGAGATCGACATGGCCGCGCTGGAGCGCTGCGGCGCAACGAAACTGAACATCAAGCCGCAGGTCGACCTGTGGACGTTCAAGGAGAGCGGCCGTTCGATCCTGGTGCTGTCGGAGGGGCGTCTGCTGAACCTCGGCAACGCGACCGGGCATCCGTCGTTCGTGATGTCGAACAGCTTCTCCAACCAGGTGATCGCGCAGATCGAGCTGTGGACCAAGCCCGAGGAGTACGACAACGAGGTCTACCGCCTGCCGAAGCACTTGGATGAGAAGGTCGCTCGCATCCACGTCGAGGCGCTCGGCGGCGAGCTGACCAAGCTCACCAAGGACCAGGCCGAGTACATCGGCGTGGACGTGGAGGGCCCGTTCAAGCCGGATCACTACCGCTACTGAGGCGCAGAGCTCCCGGAGGCCGCTAGCACCGAAAGGTGCCAGCGGCCTTTGTTTTTCCTGAATCGGGCACTACATCCGCGGAGTTCGACTCGGCGACGGCCTCTTGCGTTGGGCCCGCTGGATTGAATAGGCTTCTGCTTGGGGAGTGCACCTCCACTAACCATGGGGCGCACTGCGATACCGCGTATTTAGTGCGCAACCGGAGGGGGAATCCGAGATGAAGTGCAACCCAGGGCCAATTGGCGCGAGCATTGTAGTGCTGCTGGCCGGTCTGGCCACCGGTGGTGCTGTAGCGACTGCTCCCACCGCGTCAGCCCAGCAGGTGTGGGGTGCGTGCGGCATCAGCACGCCGGAAGACAAGGTGGTTGCCACCTACAGCATGGGCACATTGCGGTGCGGCAATAGGGGTTGGGGTTTCCGGCATATCCAGGGTTCACATCTGAACGATTGGCAACGGCTTGCCGATATCGAGGGACGGAACTGGCGCGATATCGCCGACATGGCCATTGCGAAGTCGATGAGCAACCCCGACGTTCAACGCTCCGTCGGGAGTGACAGGCACTGCTACTCCGGCCAGATCTACTTGGTCAACAAGGTCCGTGGCACGATTGAGGCCACGGCCCAGCCGACGGTTATTGTGAACACCGCAACGGGGAACATTGTCACCGCATATCCCGGAGGTGGTTGTCGTGTCTGACCCTACCCTCGCTGATCTGGTGAGATCGATCATCGAGGCCGGCCGGGATTGGGATCTCGGCATCGTCGAACGAAACGGCTCGCTGTGGATCGAGCGCCGCGCCGGAGAATTGGTTCGACCTCCGGTGGAGATCCAGTTCGCCGCAGAGGAGCTTGCCGAGTACTACCAGCGCACGGTGAGTGAGGGTGGCTACGAGGCTTCGCCGCAATCGCCTTGGGAGTGGTGGAAGAGCTTGTTGTCGACCCATCTTGCTGAGGCCATGTACAAGCAGGGGCGTCTGGCGGGCCGAGGGGTGATCCGGATCGGTGAGTTCGGTCTGACGGCGGTTGCGCTGGACTGAGCCGACCAGCTGTGCGCTGTGAGGTGGTTGGCAGAGACGCCCGGCCGGGTCCAGTCGGCCGTCGGTCGGCAGGGTCGTGGCTCGGCGCAAGTAGTTGGCATCCGCGTTGGTCAGGCGATGTCGGCAGCGGGCAGCTGGCGGGGTATTCTGCCTGGTCATGGGAGTGCTGATAGCGGTCGAAGGCCTCGACGGCGCGGGCAAGCGGACGCTGATCGACAAGGTGGTCGCCGATCTGCGCGGTCGCGGGCTGCGCGTCGCCACGATGGCCTTCCCGCGCTACCGCGTCTCGGTGCACGCCGACCTGGCCGCCGAGGCGCTGCGCGGCGCGCACGGCGACCTCGCCCGCTCGGTCAACGGCATGGCGCTGCTGTTCGCGCTGGACCGCGCGGACGCCCACGACGAGCTGTCGAAGCTGTTGGTGGACAACGACATCGTGCTTCTCGACCGCTACGTCGCCTCCAACGCCGCCTATTCCGCCGCCCGGCTCGGCCAGTCGGCCGACGGCGAAATAGTGCGGTGGGTGGGCGAATTGGAGTTCGGCCGATTCGCCCTGCCCGCGCCCGCGCTCCAGGTGTTGCTGGACGTGCCGACCGAGTTGGCCGTCGAGCGTGCCCGCAGGCGAGGCGAACTCGACGCCGAACGCGCGCTCGACGCCTACGAGCGGGACGGCGGTCTGCAACACCGGACCGGTGCGGTGTACCGCGAGCTGGCCGAACACGGCTGGCATGGGCCGTGGTGGACATATCGATCCGAGGACGGCCCCGCTACGCTGACCGCGCGGATCATCGAAATCGTTGGTCGATAAGGTTGGCTGTGCCGCAGGTTGGCACCAGTGTTGGCGTGGCGGCCCGATCCTCGCCTGGGAGATGACAACATAGTAGTTATGAAGCCGAAGATTCTGGTCGTCGACGACGATATGGCACTCGCTGAGATGCTCACGATCGTCCTGCGCGGGGAAGGGTTCGACCCGCACGTGGTCGGCGACGGCACACAGGCCCTGGCGGCGGTTCGCGAGATCCGCCCCGATTTGGTGTTGCTGGACCTGATGCTGCCCGGCATGAACGGCATCGATGTGTGCCGCGTGCTGCGGGCCGATTCCGGGGTTCCGATCGTGATGCTCACGGCCAAGACCGACACGGTCGACGTCGTGCTGGGTCTGGAATCGGGCGCCGACGATTACATCGTCAAGCCGTTCAAGCCGAAGGAACTCGTCGCCCGGGTACGTGCCCGGCTGCGCCGTACCGAGGAGGAGCCCGCCGAGCTGCTGTCGATCGCGGATATCGTGATCGACGTGCCCGCGCACAAGGTCAGCCGGGGCGGCCAGCAGATCTCGCTGACGCCGCTGGAGTTCGACCTGCTCGTCGCGCTGGCCCGCAAGCCGCGCCAGGTGTTCACCCGGGAGGTCCTGCTGGAGCAGGTCTGGGGCTACCGGCACGCTGCCGACACCCGGTTGGTGAATGTTCACGTGCAGCGTCTGCGGGCGAAGGTCGAGAAGGATCCGGAGAACCCGGAGATCGTGCTGACCGTCCGCGGTGTCGGTTACAAGGCCGGACCGCCGTGATCCGGACCGAGTTGCGGGCCCGGAGGCGGTAGCTTGGCTGACCACGAAGGGCCCCGCCAAGACCGGGCGGCGGATCTCACCAGCGTGATCGCGCGTCTGCAACGATCGCTGGCACCGGTCGTGGCCTGGTTCCAAGAGGTCGGCGTTGCTCTCGGCCACCTCTGGCGCCGGTCCCTGCAGCTGCGCGTCATCGTGTCGACGCTGACCCTGTCGCTGATCGTCATCACGATCCTCGGCGTGGTGCTGACCAGTCAGATCACCGACCGGCTGCTCGACGCCAAGATCAACGCGGCGGTCGAGGAGATGGACCGCGCGCGCCATACGGTGGAAAGCCAGCTGGCCGGCGTACACGATCTCGGCGGCCAGCCGCAGCGGCTGGAAGAGGCGCGCAACGCGCTGTCCAACCGCGGTGGCACCGGCCAATCCACCGGTGCGGCAGGGACTTTCGATACGGCACTGAGCGTCATCGGCGGCATGCCGCCGCAGCAGATCTCCACCGGCCCGATCCAGGAGGTGCCCGAGGAGCTGCGCCGGTTCGTGCAGCGCAACCAGGTGAGCTACCAGTTCGCCACGGTCGCCGACGCGGAGGGCTACCACGGCCGTGCGCTGATCATCGGCAGTCCCAGCGCCGAGATCCCGACCCTGGAGATCTACCTGATCTTCCCGCTGGCCAACGAGGAGCGCAGTCTGGCGCTGATGCGCGGCACCATGCTGGTCGGCGGCATCGTGCTGCTGGTGTTGCTCGCCGCGATCACCGCGCTGGTCACCAGGCAGGTGGTTCTGCCGATCCGCTCCGCGGCGCGGATCGCGGGCCGATTCGCCGACGGCAGGCTCAAAGAACGCATGCTGGTGCGCGGCGAGGACGACATGGCGCGGCTGGCCCAGGCGTTCAACGAGATGGCCGAGAGCCTGTCCAACCAGATCACCCAGCTGGAAGAGTTCGGCAACCTGCAGCGCCGGTTCACCTCCGACGTCAGCCACGAGTTGCGCACCCCGCTGACCACCGTGCGCATGGCCGCCGACCTCATCCACGGCAGTAGCGACGACCTCGACCCCGCCCTGGCCCGCAGCGCCGAGCTGCTGGTCAACGAGCTGGACCGGTTCGAGGGTCTGCTCAACGACCTGCTGGAGATCAGCAGGCACGACGCGGGCGTCGCCGAACTCCAGGTCGAGTCGCTGGACGTGCGGATGTGCGCGCGGGCCGCGATCTCCACCGTGCGGCACCTGGCCAAGGACGCCGGGGTCGAGGTGATCACCGATATGCCGGATGAGCCGCTGGTCGCCGAGGTCGATCCGCGCCGCGTGGAGCGCGTGCTGCGCAATCTGCTGGCCAACGCGATCGACCACAGCGAGGGCAAGCCGGTGCTGCTGCGCATGCGCGGCGACGTCGAGGCCAACGCGGTCGGCGTCGTCGTGCGCGATCAGGGCGTCGGCCTCCGGCCCGGCGAGGAGAAGCTGGTCTTCAACCGGTTCTGGCGTTCGGACCCGTCCCGGATGCGCCGCTCCGGCGGCACCGGCCTGGGTCTGTCGATCAGCGTGGAGGACGCGAACCTGCACGAGGGCAAGCTGGAGGCGTGGGGCGAGATCGGTGTCGGCGCGAGCTTCCGCCTGACGTTGCCGTTGGTGCGCGGCAAGAAGCTCGGCCCGAGTCCGCTGCCGCTGGAGCCGGCCCGCAAGTCGATGCGACTGGTCGAGGAGCCGCCCGCCGAGCCCGCTGCCGCCGAGGCGGATGGCGCGACCGTCACGGACACGGAGGCGTCCACCGCGAAGGCCGGTTCCGCCGAGTCGAATGTGGCCGGACCCGGTGCCCCGCGGACACCCGATGCCGGGCGGGAAACGCTGGAACCGAGCAGTACCGGATCGGATGCGGCGCACGCGGACAGCGTAGGCCCGCAGGCCGGGCCGGACGATGCGAAGTCGGGCACCGCTGGGGCGGATGGTGTGCGCACGGACGACGTGAGCACGGAATCGGGCACTGCCGGAGTGGATGGTGTGCGCACGGACGAAGTGAGCGTCGAGGCCCCGAAACCGGAGGCGGCGCGGGCAGATGCCGCGGAATCGGGCGACATGGCGACAGCGGGCGAGAGCACCCCATCCGGTGAGGCACCCGCGTCCGGTCCGAATGGATCGCAGGCGCCCGAGTCGGCGCAGGCCGGTGGCGGCCCTACCCGCGAATCCGGGGACGGGCAGTCATGAGAATGCGTGTCGGGTCCGCGCGGATGCGGCGGCTGATCGTGCTGGTCGCGGTGGTCGCGGTGGTCTTGTCGCCGCTCACCGGGTGCGCCAGCCTGCCCGAGTCGTCCGCGCCGGAGGCACTGGGCACTCTCAACCGCGAGCCCACCCCTGAGGGCCCGCCGCCGCCGGTCGCCAACCGCGATCCCGATCTCCTGCTGCGCGACTTCCTCCAGGCCACGGCCGACCCGGCCAACCGGCATCTGGCCGCCCGCCAGTACATGACTCCGGCCGCCTCTACCCAGTGGGATGACGCGGCGGGCACAGTCATCGTGGAGAAACCCGACACGCTGCGGGAATCCCGCTCCGGTGACAAGGCCACCTACAAGATCCGCGCGCGCAAGGTCGGCGAGCTGGCCGCCGACGGCGGATATCGCCCGAGCGACGACATCGTCATCGTCGAGAACAAGATCGAGCTGACCAAGGTCGACGGCGAGTGGCGCATCGACGAGCTGCCCGACGGCGTGGTGATGGACTCCACCGCTTTCTTCAAGTCATATCGGCGCTACGCGCTGTACTTCATCGATCCGAGCGGCAACACGACGGTCCCGGATCTGCGTTGGATCTCGGTGCCGAAGGGGCAGTTGACCCAGCGATTGCTGAGTTCGCTGCTCGAGGGGCCGCAGCCTGCCCTCGCGTCGGTGCTGCGCAACGAGCTGGCGCCGCCGGTCGCGCTGCGCGGCACGATCACCAAGATCAACGGTGACCCGGAGGGCGTCGGTATCGGGCTCGGCGGAGTCAAGCTCGACTTCGCCGGCGCGTCGGGGCTGAATCCGCGAGAGCGGGAATCGCTGGCCGCCCAGGTGGTGCTCACGCTCTCCGGCGCTGACATTCTCGGCCCCTACATGCTGCTCGCCGACGGCAAACCGCTGGACGAGCGGTTCGCCGCGAACGGATGGAGCGTCGCGGACGTGCAGCAGTTCAATCCCGGCACGTCCACGCGCAACCAGGTCGGTCTGCACGCCCTGCGCGGCGGGGGATTGGTGCAGGTGACCGATAGCGGCGGCAGCGCGCCGACGCCCGGCTACTTCGGCCGGGTGAACAACCTGCAGTCGGCGGCGCTGTCCCCGGATGGACAGTTGGTCGCGGCGGTCGCCGAGGCGGGCAGGCCGGCGGGGGAGCCGTCGCGCGCACTGATGGTCGGCACGTACGGCGGCAATGCGTTTCCCGTCGCCGAAGGCTTCACCATCACCCGGCCGTCATGGACCGCCGACGGCAGCGCGGGATGGGCGGTGCTGGACGGCGGGCGGGTCATCCGCGCGGTCCATGACCGCGCAACCGGAAACGTATCGGTGCAGGATGTCGACATCTCGGCGCTGACGGCGGCCTCGTCGGCCACGGCGCCGCGGCTGCCGATCACCGAACTCCGGATCTCCCGTTCCGGCGTGCGGGCGGCGATGATCGCCGACGGCAAGGTGTATGTCGCGGTCGTGGTGCCGCAGCCCGATGGAAAGTTGAGCTTGACCTCCGCGATTCCGGTTGGCGTCGGCCTCAGCACAGCCGCCGTGTCGGTGGATTGGCTCGACGCCGACACGATCATCATCGCGCGCGAAGGCAATGTCGACCCGGTGAGCACCGTCTCGGTGGACGGATCCGAGCCGACCCCGCTGACGGCGCAGAACCTGACCGCGCCGGTCCGCTCGGTGAGCGCGAGCCCGGACCACCAGTACGTCGCCGACTCGCGCGCGGTGCTCGAGCTGACCACCGCCCCGGCCCCGGATCAGGGACAGCCCTATTGGCGCGAAGTACCCGGACTCGGCGCGAACGCCCTTCCGGTGCTTCCCGGCTGAGCGTTGCCCGCCTCTGCGGTCTTAGGCCGTACTAGGCGGGTGACGGGGATGTGCGATGAGCTCATGGCCCTTGCTGGGTCCCATGCAATGTGCACGGGATCTGTCCGCGTTCTGCGGCGCCGGGAATGTGGCGAAAGGGTTCTGCAGCAAGGGAGTCGGTGTTCCCTCGGGTGCCGCAGGCGATGGATCGACTTGTCGGCGGGTGGGTGCACACTCGGGCGATGCGGACCCTGCTCGATCTGATCCTGCCCGCCGACTGTGCGGGCTGCGGGCGGCCCGGCTCCGGGTGGTGCGCCGAGTGCACCGCCGCGCTGGCCGGTCCACCGGTGCGGGTATGGCCGCGCACCGATCCGGGAGTCCCGTGCTGGGCCCTCGGGCCGTATGCCGGTCCCGCCCGCCGGGCGGTGCTCGCGGCGAAGGAACGCGGGCGGCGGGATCTCGCGGAGCCGATGGGCGCCGCGCTCGCGGGCGGGCTCGCCGAGCTGCGGTCGGCCGGGCGGCCCCTGGTGCTGGTGCCCGCGCCCAGCAGGGCCGTGGCGGCACGGCGCAGAGGCGGCGATCCGGTGCTGCGTTCGGCGCGGGTAGCCGCACGATGGCTGCCGGATAGCCGAGTGGTATCCCTGTTGCGGCTGGCGCCGGGTGTGCGCGATTCGGTGGGCTTGACGCCCGCGGAGCGGGCGCGCAACCTGGACGGGCGGGTCACCACCGTACCCGGCCAAGGCGCTGACCGGGGAGTTCCGGCGAACGCCGAGGTGGTGATCGTCGACGACGTGCTGACCACCGGCGCGACGGCCCGCGAAGCGGTACGCGCATTGACACTGATCGGATTGCTGACTTGTGGCGTTCTGGTTACGTGCGCTGCGTGACCGGGGGGAAATTTGCGTGAACACTGGCGATCGGCCGGTTGGCGTACTAGCGTCGCGAACACACACCCGAACCGGGAGTTTGGAGGTGGCGCCTCGGACAACTTGTGCCGAGCGATTGTCGATCGGCACTGCTCAATCCCGCCGCACGTGAATCGGTCTGTGCGGCCAGATCCGGGAGGTACGCGTGACGACTTCTTCACGACCTTCAGTGAAAGATCCCGCTCCGTCGGTGCTGGATTCCGGCACCCAGGAAGCGCCAGAGCAACCCCCAGCGGAACGCCAGCGAGCGATGCGCGCCGACATTGTGGTGAAGGGCCGCAACGTGGAGGTGCCTGACCATTTTCGAATTTACGTCGCGGAAAAACTCTCCCGATTAGAACGCTTCGATCCCTCCATGTTCCTCTTCGACGTGGAGCTGTTCCACGAGCGCAACCGCCGCCAGCGAAAGAGCTGCCAGCGGGTCGAAATCACCGCGCGCGGAAAAGGTCCCGTGGTCCGGGCGGAGGCCCGCGCGGACAGCTTCTACGCCGCGTTCGAGTCCGTGACGGCGAAGCTGGAGAGCCGGCTGCGTCGCACCAAGGACCGCCGCCGGGTGCACTACGGCGACAAGACGCCGGTCTCCGTCGCTCAGGCCACAGCGGACCTGGTGGACGATTCGCTGTTCGAGCAGCCGAGCGGGTCGAGCGCCACGCAGGAGCAGCGTGCGGAAGCGCAGGAGCAGGATTACGCCGAGGGTCCCGGCCACATCGTGCGCACCAAGGTGCACGCGGCCACGCCGATGACCGTCGATGACGCGCTCTATCAGATGGAGCTCGTCGGTCACGACTTCTTCCTGTTCCAGGACAAGGAGACCGATCGGCCCTCGGTGGTCTATCGCCGTCACGCCTTCGATTACGGCCTAATCAGGCTCGCCTGACGACACCGTTTTCGCCCGACTCTCCGGGTATTCAGCTCGCCGGCTGGATGCCCGGAGATTTGCGTTGGAACGCCGTCTTCGCCCTCGGCCAGCGGCGTGCCAGCGCGAGAAGCGGCGAGACCGGCCGAGTCGTACGCCCGCTGCCGGACCAATGCGGTAGCGGAGTCGGCGCCGGCCCACAGCTTCGCGGCACCGTAGAGGTTCACTACCGCCATCAGCAGCGTGCCCATCGAAAGCTGATGCAGCAGACTGCCGATCTGCGGTGCGATGCCGCGTTCGAGCAGTATCAGCGTGGCGACACCCCACAGCATCGCCCGGTTGTGCAGGCGATCGACGGCCGTGTGGCGCAGCAGGACGAGCCGCCCCACGGCGACCAGCGCGACGAAGGCGATCAGCGGTATCGCGATCGGCGCCGGGATCGCCGAGGTCACCGCCTGCGGTCGCGGAAGAATGTCCGGTGCAGCAGCGAGTCGCGGCGCGGGGGGCGCATGGCGTGCAGCATCACCATGTCGGCGAAGGTTTCCGCGTCGCGCTCACGCAGCGTGCCGTAATCGGTGCGTCCGAGCACGTGGGCGATGGACTCCGGCGAGATCGAGGGCAGCAGCTCGGCGATCGCGGCCACGGTCGGCGTGCTCGCGGACGGCTCGTCGTCGTCCGGATCGGACTGCTCCGGGCCGTGTCCCAGCAGCATGTGCCCCAGCTCGTGCACGATGATGTGCTCGGCGTGCCATTCGGTGGTGTCGGCCCCGTAGACGATGACGTCGCTGTCCTGCTTGGCGATCCACAGGCCGCTGCCCGTGCCGCAACCGGTGCCGGCGAGCAGCGCGGTGTCGATCGGCAGCAAGCTGATGCTCCGGCCGCGGTACGCCGCGACGTCGTCGAGGTAAGTGGACAAATCCCATGGGTGGGGAATGGGTAGGTCCCGTGTCAAGCTCCGGAACCGGGCCTGGATGGCCATGCGATCGGTCTCCTACGAAAGCTCATGCCTGCGCGTCGCTGACGCTCGGCTCCGGCATGCGCGCTGCGCGCTGCGCTCGCCCATGGGCCCATGTAGGCAAACATTTTACCGGCTCGGCGGCGCGGCGCCCGACGTGCTCTGGATGATCTTGGCCAGCATCGATTGGTCGACGTTGGAACCGCGCAGCGCGATGCTGGCGACGTTCGCGTCCCGCATGGTCGCGAGCAGTTCGAGCTCCCGATCGATCGCCGCGGCGGCGGGGCCGCTGGTGAGGAGGTAGTCGGCGGACACACCGAAGCTGCGCGCCACCGCGACCAAGATCTCGACATCGAGCGTGCGCCCGCGATTCTCGTGGTCGAATTCGCCGCCGCGCAGGCTGGTCAGGTAACCGGCCTCCACCTCGCGCCCGAGGAATTCGCTGACCTGCGCGGCGACGGACGCGGTGCTGCGCTCCGGGGCCGATCGCGGGTGCACCACGGCGAACAGCCGATTGATCTTGTGGCTCAGGGTTGGAGCGGCGCCGTCCGGCCCGTCGTCGGTCATGTTCGTCCCCTCAGTCGCCGCCGTTTCGAACCGCGGTCGTCGCCATGTTCGCCGCCAGCCAGCGTGCGCGGAATTGGGCTTCGGTCGCCGCATCGAGATCCTCCGATCGGCCGGCCAGCCAGCGGCGGTACCGGCGTTCCTGTAGTTCGGTGGCGTCACTGGCCTCCGCCGGCACCGCGAGTAAGTGCGCGAAGGCCATCTCGACCAGCGGATGCAGTTGCCTGCCCGGGCCGCCATTGCGTTCGAGCATCGCGGTCGCGTAGCGCGCGGACAGCTTGGAAACCACCCGATTGAGTTCGGCGATCGCCGCCACCACCTGTGGGTCTGCGGTACGGCCGTGCTCGACGACGTCGTTGAGCCGGCCGGAAGCCGCGAGCAGCCCGGTGAGGTCGGCGATGTCGAATCGGATCGCGTCGGGTCCGGCCACCACCGACTTGCCTTCGCCCTGGGAGGTGCCGGCCGGTTCGTCGTCGGCGGGGGTTCCGCCCGCGTAGGTGCGCGCGGCGCTGCCCGGCAGCCATCGCAGCGGCGCGTCGAGCTTGTTCAGCGTGTGCACGCTGATCGTCGCCTCGCCGTCTTCGATCTTCCGGATGGTCGGCGCCGAAGGTCCCCCGAGGTCGCCGATCTGTAGCTGGGTGAGGCCGAGCTCGTCCCGGCGTTCCTTGATGATTCGCCCGAATCTCTTCTGCCGCGACAGCTCCGAAGGGCTATGCATAGTGGGTCCATGGTAAGCCGCTAGCAGGCTGGAGGCAAACAAATAGAAAGAGTTTGGAAAATCCGTCGAAAGTTGGTACGGTACTTTTGCGCTGAGGCCCGGAGGGGCGGCCGTGCGCCGGGTTCCGGGACGA
The DNA here is from genome assembly GCF_015477605.1 of Nocardia amamiensis. Classification (GTDB taxonomy): domain Bacteria; phylum Actinomycetota; class Actinomycetes; order Mycobacteriales; family Mycobacteriaceae; genus Nocardia; species Nocardia amamiensis_A. The sequence goes on along the minus strand of NZ_JADLQX010000012.1, from coordinate 51,326 downwards.
GCAGGGGCGTTCGCCGGGATGGGCGTCCGGTCTGTCGCGCAACGGCGCGTGGCAGACCGGTAGCGGCGGTGGAGGGGATCGTCGCTGCGCCGAGGTTCACCGTCGGCGAAGGGGGCCGACGGTGAACATTCTCTTCCCTCGCAGCGGATACCGTGCCCGGCCACCGCGTCGGTGGCCGGGCATGCCGAGACGATCAGCGGAGCGCGGGTTCAGGGCCTGCTCGGAGTGCCCGGCCGCCGATGGCGTCCTTCGTCGGCGATGATCCGCAGGCAGGTCTGGTGCTTGGTCTCGCCGGGAATGCCCTCCCGGCGCAGGCGCAACATCGCCTGTGCCAGATCGATGCCCAGCTCGTTCGATAGGCGAACAGCATCGACATTGGCCATTGCACAAACCTCCTGGAAACACCGCGAACGAAGAAGACTGCGTCAGAAGCAGTTTCGTCCTCTTCGTACCCAGTCGGCGTGCGATTGAACCATGAACCAACCGCGGGCTCAGCCGCGGTAGGTTTCGTGATGCACCGCGTCCGTCAGCGGCCGTCCGGCGCGCCAGCCGAAGCGCTCCAGATCAGGAATGTCCTGGAATTCGTCGACCGGACCGACGCAGAGCCAGGCGACCGGGCGGATGCCCTCGGGGAGGTCGATCAGGTCGGCGAGGAAATCGGGGTCGTAGAACGACACCCAGCCGACGCCGACGCCCTCGGCCGTGGCGGCCAGCCAGAAGTTCTGTATCGCGAGAACCGCCGAATAGACGCCGGTTTCGGGCACCGTCGCCCGCCCGAGCACCTGCGGTCCGCCTCGGCCGTGGTCGTAGCAGACCACGATGCCGGTGCCGCTCTCCAGGATGCCTTCGATCTTGATCGGCTCGAAAGTCGCCGCGCGCTCCGGTGGCAGCGCGTCCCGGAACTCGACGCGCCGCTGCGCGACGTGCTCGGCGAACTTGCGCAAGGTCGCCTGCTCGCGGACGAGCACGAAGTCCCACGGCTGCGAGTTGCCGACGCTCGGCGCGCGGTGTGCGGCGTCGAGCAGCCGCCACAGCGTGGTGTCGTCCACGATCTCGCCGGTGAACTCCGCGCGCACGTCACGGCGACGCCGGATGGCCTCGTAGACGCTCAGCACCTCAGCATGCACCGCCCGAGTCAACCAAACTCGCGACCGCCGGCGCACACCGCGTCGTCCGAAGTCGCCTCCGAGCCCTGCCGCGGCACCCGCTGGGACCGACTGCGGCGCAAGTCAACCGGACAGAGGCCCCCATAACGCCCCGGGTACGCCCAGAACCCCAGCTGCACCAACACGGGACCTGCACGCAAATCCCGCGTCACCCCCGACTAGTACGGCCTACCGACGCGCAGCGGTGGGGGAGCGCCGGGTGAACCGCCGGCGACCCTGGGCGAGCGCCGTGCGCAGTCCACGGCGCTTGCCGGTCACCGGGTCGACCGTGGCGCTGGTGCGGCCGCGGAATTTGCGCTCCGAGGCGGTTTCCGGGGCGTCGTCGGCGGTGGCGCTCAGGTACTTGTTCGGCAGCGACAGCTTGAGAATGGTCCGCCACGCCTTGAAGTACTGCACCGGCAGCGAGCCGGTGGTGTAGGGCAGGTCGTACTTGTCGGCCAGCTCGCGCACCCGCACGGCGATGTCGGCGTACCGGTTGCTCGGCAGGTCGGGGAACAGGTGGTGCTCGATCTGGTGGCTCAGATTGCCGGTCATGAAGTGCATGACCGGGCCGCCGGAGATATTGGCGCTGCCCAGCATCTGGCGCAGGTACCACTGGCCCTTCGTCTCGCCGTCGATATCGGCCTTGGTGAACTTCTCCGCGCCGTCGGGGAAGTGCCCGCAGAAGATCACCGCGTTGGACCACACGTTGCGGACCGCGTTGGCGGCCAGGTTCGCGGTCAGCGTGGAGAAGAACGCGGGACCGGTGAGCGCCGGGAAGACCACGTAGTCCTTGAGGATCTGCTTGCCCATCTTGGTGAGCGCCTCGCTGCGCTTGCGCTCGAACTCGGCGCGCTCGGGAGTGCCCGGTTTGTACCGCCCCGCCGCCAGCTTGCCCAACTCCAGGTGCTGGATGGCCACGCCGTACTCGAAGAACAGCTGCAGCACCAGGTTGTAGACCGGATTGCCCAGATTGAACGGCTTCCAGCGCTGGTCGCGAGTCACCCGCAGCAGGCCGTAGCCGATGTCGTCGTCCATGCCGAGCACGTTGGTGTACTTGTGGTGCAGGTAGTTGTGCGTGTGCTTCCAGTGCTTGGCCGCACCCGTGTTGTCCCATTCCCACGAGCTGGAGTGGATCTCCGGATCGTTCATCCAGTCCCACTGCCCGTGCATGACGTTGTGCCCGATCTCCATGTTCTCGATGATCTTGGCGGTGCCGAGCAGGGCGACGCCGGCCAGCCAGGCGGCCCGGACGGGGCTGGCGAACAGCACCGCCCGGCCGCTGATCTCGAGCACTCTCTGCAGCCGGATGACATTGCGGATGTACTTCGCGTCGCGCGCACCGCGCGACGCCTCGATTTCCCGTCGGATCGCGTCGAACTCGGCACCGAGTGCTTCCACGTCGGCCTCGGTGAGGTGCGCGTATTCCTTGACATCGGAGATCGCCATGCGGGTTACTTTACCGTAAGTTACGAGACCGTAGGTTGCTGACTCGGCGGCAAAGGTGTGGCAAATCCCCTATTGCGATCCGCGGGGCGGGATGCTAAATTAACGCCCCTTTCGGCGAAGTCGAAAAGGCTTGTCCCGCTTGGCTTTTTCGCGCAGCGCCGCCTGTTCCTGGCGGGCTCTTTCCTGGAGCGCGAGCTTGGCCTCGCGCAGGAGCTGCCGCTCGTGCTCGGCCTTCTCCTTCAGTGCCGCCTTGGCCTCGCGCAGCATCTCTTTCTCCTGCCGCGCCTTCTCCTGGAGCACCACTTTCGCCTCGTGCAGCGCTGAACGCAGGCCGCGGCGCTTGCCGGTCTCCGGATCGACGCGCAGCCAGTGCGTGGACTCCGCGCCCGGCAGTGTCACGCCACCCAGCGACGGCAGCGTGATGCCCGCGAACTTGCGTTCCGAGGAGGTCTCCGGGGCGTTGTCGGCGGTCGCCTTGAGGAACCGGTCCGGCAGCGCCAGCTTGTGGATGGTGCGGAAGGCGAGCAGATACTGTTTGCCCAGCGAGCCGGTGGTGTAGGGCAGGTCGTACTTGTCGCACAGCTCGCGAACCCGCACCGCGATCTCGGGGTAGCGGTTGCTCGGCAGATCCGGGAACAGATGGTGCTCGATCTGGTAGCAGAGGTTGCCGCTCATGAACGCCATGGCGGGACCGGCTTTGAAATTGGCGCTGCCGAGCATCTGGCGCAGATACCACTCGCCGCTGGTCTCGTCCTCCAGCTGCTCGATGGTGAACTTCTCCGCGCCGTCGGGGAAGTGGCCGCAGAAGATCACCGCGTACGCCCATAGGTTGCGCACCAGGTTCGCCGCCGCGTTGGCCTTCAGCGTCTGCTTGAACGCAGGCCCGGTGAGCGCGGGGTAGATCAGGAAGTCCTTGGCCACCTGACGGCAGATCTTGCGGCCGAACTCCTTGTTCGGCTCCGAGGCCAGCTGCCAGCGCGGCGTGCCCGCCAGCTCCTTTTCGATGCCCCAGTCGTGCAGCGCGATGCCCCACTCGAAGGTCGCGGCCAGCAGCAGGTTCGCCAACGGCTGCACCAGGTGGATCGGACGCCACGGCTCGTCGCGGGTCATCCGCAGGATGCCGAAGCCGAGATCCTCGTCCTTGCCCAGGACATTGGTGTAGGTGTGGTGGGAGTAGTTGTGCGCGCGGCGCCACTGCGAGGAGGGACCCGTCATGTCCCACTCCCAGGAGCTGGAGTGGATCTCCGGGTCGTTCATCCAGTCCCATTGCCCGTGGCCGACGTTGTGCCCGAGCTCCATATTCTCGATGATCTTGGCGACCGACAGCAGCGCGGTTCCGGTCAGCCATGCCCAACGGTTGCGACTGCCGAAGAGCACGGCGCGGGCTGCGACCTCCAGACCGCGCTGCGCCGCGATCGTGCGCCGGATGTACTTGGCGTCGCGCTCGCCGCGGGACGACTCCACCGAGCGCCGGACGGAATCCAGTTCCTGCCCCAGGGTCTCGATGTCGGTCGCCGTGAGGTGAGCGAACGCCTTGATATCGGTGATGGCCACCGGGGTCCTTTCCCTACTCGATCCAGATCGAGGGTACCTGCCGGGCTAAATGTCCAGAGTGCAATCGCCCGCGGCGGCGGAGACGCAGGTCTGCACCTTGTCGCCCTCGCGGCGCTCGTCGCCGTTGCGCAGATCGCGCACATGGCCGGAACTGACGGTGACGACGCAGGTCTGACAGATGCCCATCCGGCAGCCGAACGGCATCTGCACGCCGACCGACTCGCCTGCCTCCAGCAGGCTGGTCGCGCCGTCCACCTCCGCGGTGCGTCCGGTCTTGCCGAAGGTGACCGTGCCGCCCGCGCCGACCGCGGAGCGCTCGATCTCGAACCGCTCCACGTGCAGCCGGTCCGACCGGCCCGCGTCGCGCCAGTGCTTCTCGATCTCGTCGAGCATTCCGGCCGGCCCGCACGCCCAGGTGTGCCGCTCGCGCCAGTCGGGGAACTCGGTGTCCAGATCGGTGAGCGCGAACTTGCCGCGTTCCGCGGTGAGATGCAGGTGGGTGCGGAAACCCGGATTGCGATCGTGCAGGTCGCGCAGCTCATCGCCGAACATCACGTCGTCGGCGGTGCGTGCCGAATGCAGATGCGCCACATCGGTGAAGACCTCGCGGCGGTCCATCGCGCGCAGCATGGACATCACCGGGGTGATACCGCTGCCCGCGGTGAGGAACAGCACCTTCTCCGGCGGCGGGTACGGCAGCACGAATCCACCCTTCGGGGCGGCCAGCCGGACGATGGTGCCGACCGGAACCCCGCTGACCAGGTGGCTGGACAGGAAACCCTCCGGCATCGCTTTCACCGCGATCGAGATCAGCCGCTTGCCGCCGTGCTCCGGCGCGGACCAGTCCGGCGGGCAGGTCAGCGAGTAGGAGCGCCAATGCCACCGTCCGTCGACCAGGATGCCGATACCGATGTACTGGCCGGGTTGGTAGGTGAAGTCGAAGCCCCAGCCCGGCTGGATCACCAGCGTGGCCGAGTCGGCGGTTTCCTTGCGGACCTCCACGATGCGTCCGCGCAGCTCGCGCGCCGACCACAGCGGGTTGGCCAGATGCAGGTAGTCATCCGGCAGCAGCGGGGTGGTCACCCGCGCCACGGCGCCGCGCAGCATGTTCAGCTTGCCGCCGCGCTCGGCGACACTCGCGGCGGGCGCCTCCAGCCACGCACGAACACCTCGCACCGAGAAGCCCCCAATTTTCGAACCCATCGCTGCCGTCGGTCTCCCTGTTGTCGGTTGCGCGGGCCGCCGTCTCCTCGAGCGAACGCGGCCTCGGCAGCAAGGTTACGGCATCGTAGGTTACTGCGGGTGGGCGAGCCCGGGAACACCGGCCGAGCACCCGGATACCGTGCCGATCGACGACGCCGCGCCCGGTCCGGCGTTACAGCAGTTCGAGCAGGAACGGCAGCTCCTGCGCGGCGTACCAGGCCAGCTGGTGGTCTTCGGCGTCACCGAGGACGAATTCGGCGTCGGTGTCGCCGAGATCGGCCGCGTCGACCACGTCGACGGCCTTGGCGACCTGCGGCTCGGCGTCGGCCAGGTCGACGTGCACGGAGGCGATCTGCTGGTAGCTGATCGGGCCCGCCAGCCGGACCACCGCGTCGTCCAGATCGGGCCGCAGCTTCGCGCCGGTCACGTCGGCGGCGACCACCGCGCGCCGGTAGACCGGGCCGCCGCCGATGACCGGTGCGGCGTCGTCCGGGTGCTCCGGTTCGGGAAGGTCCGCCGATTCGCCGATCGCCTCGCGTTCGGCGGCGAGCAGCCGCAGCGAGGCGCGGGCGGCCTCGGCCATGGCCACCTCGCCGAGTTCTTCGTCATCGCCGGAGGCATACGCCTCGCGCAGCGCGGGCGTCACCGCGAAGGCGGTCCCGCCGACAGCGGCCAGCACCCGGTCGGCGACCAGCGTGCGCAGCATCGGCACCGTCGCCGGGATATAGACCCGCAGCTTCTTCTGTTCAGATGCAGGCACCGAGCATCTCCTCCATGGAATCGCGCACCGCCGCGGCCAGCACGCCGATATCGGCCATCGCGTCGCGGTCGGCGTTGAGACCGTAGAAGACATGTCCGTCGTAGGACGTGATCCCGATGCTCAACGCTTGATTGCGCAGCAGTGGCGATACCGGATACATCTCCAGCATCCGCGCGCCGCCGATGTACATCGGCGCCTGCGGACCCGGCGCGTTGGTGATCACCAAGTTGAACGTGTGTTCTGCGAACGTACTCGCCGCGCGCACGCTCATCGCATGCAGGCTGGCCGGAGCGAACCCGGCCAGGTGCACCAGGGTGCGCGCGCGGACGGCGTGCCGCTGGCGGCCGTTGGGCTCGGTGGCGTGCGCGATGTGCGACAGCCGCATCACCGGATTCGGCTCGCCGACCGGAAGATCGATCAGGAACGACGACACCTCGCTCGCCGCCTGCGCCTGGTTTCCTTCGCTTCCCTCCAGGTACACCGACATCGGCACCACAGCCCGCAACGTCGTGGACTCGACCAGTGCCTCACCGCGCGACAGCAGCCAGTTGCGCAGCGCGCCGGTGACCACCGCGAGGATCGTGTCGTTGATCGAGCAGTCGAAGCGCCCGCGGATGGCGCGATAGTCCTCCAGTTCGGTGCGCACCACCACGAAGCGCCGAGTCCGTGAGGTGGGGGTGTTCAGCGGGCTGTCCGGGGCGCCTGCCGCCGCGGCGCGCACCGCCGAGATAATCGACTCCACCGCCTTGCCCGCGGTGCCGAGCACAGCGAACGCGCTCGCGCTCGCGTCGCGGGCCACCTCCAGCGCCCTGCGCGGCCGAGCCGCGAGGTGGCCCAGCGCGCCGACCAGCAGCTCGAGGTCGCCCGGCTCGCGCGGCGCGATCCAGGCGTCGTCGGCCAGCTCGCGCGGCGCGGGCCCGGTGTCGAGGATCACGTGGCCGATCTCCAGGGCGGTCTCGCCGTCCACCAGCGCCGAGTGCGACTTGGTGAAGATCGCGCAGCGCCCCTCGGACAGCCGTTCGATCAGGTACATCTCCCACAGCGGCCGTGCCGGGTCCAGCGGATGCGAGGCGAGCCGGGAGACGAGCTCGTGCAGCTGCTCGTCCGTGCCGGGACCGGGCAGCGCGGAGCGCCGGATGTGATAGGTGATGTCGAACCGGCTGTCCTCCACCCAGACCGGGCGGCCGAGCGACAGCGGGATCTCCCGCACTTTGCGGCGGTACCGCGGCACCAGCGCGAGCCTGCTCTCGACCAGGTCGACCAGCCGGTCGTAGTCCAGGATCGGCGTGGCACTGTCGCCGGGCTCGGTGTTCCGGACGATCGCGAGAGACCCGATATGGATCGGATTGCTGCTCGATTCGAGCCGGTAGAACGCCGTGTCCTGCGGCGTCAGTCTCGTGATCACGCTGCCCGGTACTCCTTTTCCCGATGCCGCCCCCGCTTATTGTGCTGCCGCAGCAACCGTTACCCCTGCCGTTGTGGCATATCCGGTGAATTCGTGCACTTCTTTGCCTGCCCACGCCGCTGTGGCAAGCTTTTGCCTTCGAACCCGGCAAACCGATTCGATCACAGCTGGAACCGGGATGCACAGTCAACACATCCGGCCGCTCACCGTGTCGAAGCAGCGCCATGGGCGCCGCTGGAGCATTCAACGCGGCGGTCGTCGGCCTACGCAACTACACCCGCCCGACTCCGCTCCGAGGTGGCGACACCCGGCATTGCTCGCTACCCGGCTCGCGCCTGAAGGGCCGCCGCATAAACGCTAGAGTGGCTGGCAGCGGTCCGGCTACGACGGGCTGGCGAACGTTCGCGGTCCTGCTGTCGTCACTGATGCGTGACCATTCGGTCGCTTTCGAGAGAACGGATAAAGCGAACGGAGATCGGAGCGTTGTTGTTCGCGGCCCGGCTCGCGTCTGAGCGACCGCCGCATAAAACGGTAAAGTGGCCAGCAGCGGTCACCTATCCGGCTACGACGGGGCCAGCAAACATCGAGGTCCCGATGTTGTCACTCTGCGTGACCACTCGGCCCAACTCCCGCTTCCGAGCGAAGCGAGACCGAGCATTGCCCGTTCGCGGCCCGGCTCGCGTCCGAGCGGCCGACGCGCAAGCGACGAAGTCGCAAGCGGCGGTCGCTCGGACGCGAGCCACAGGTGGGCCCGCGAACACGCAGCGCCGCAGGCGCTGCAAAACAACACAGACACACCGACCAGAGGACTGACGAGACCCGTGCCTGCGCTGACACTGACGAGGTTGCTTCGGATTGGTGAGGGTCGCATTGTCAAGCGGCTCTCGCATTTCGCCGACCAGGTCCTCGCCCTCGAGCCGGAATACGAGGACCTCAGCGACGCCGAGCTGCGGGCCAAGACCGACGAGTTCCGCGAGCGCTACGCCGAGATGGTCGAAGAGGGCGAGACCGACCCGCTCGGCCAGCTGATGGCCGAGGCGTTCGCGGTCGCGCGTGAGGCGTCCTGGCGGGTGCTCAGCCAGAAGCACTACAAGGTGCAGGTGATGGGCGGCGCCGCGCTGCACACCGGCAATATCGCCGAGATGAAGACCGGTGAGGGCAAGACCCTCACCTGTGTGCTGCCCGCCTACCTGAACGCGATCAGCGGCGACGGCGTGCACGTCGTCACCGTGAACGACTACCTGGCCAAGCGCGACGCCGAGTGGATGGGCCGCGTGCACCGCTTCCTCGGCCTCGAGGTCGGCGTGATCCTGTCCGGCATGACCCCGGCCCAGCGCCGGCTGGCCTACGGCGCCGACATCACCTACGGCACGAACAACGAGTTCGGCTTCGACTACCTGCGCGACAACATGACCCACTCGCTGGACGACCTGGTGCAGCGCGGGCACAACTTCGCCATCGTCGACGAGGTCGACTCCATCCTCATCGACGAGGCCCGCACCCCGCTGATCATCTCCGGCCCGGCCGATGCCTCGTCGAAGTGGTACGCCGAATTCGCGCGCATCGCGCCGCTGCTGAAGAAGGACCTGCACTACGAGGTCGACATCAAGAAGCGCACCATCGGCGTGCACGAGGCGGGCGTCGAGTTCGTCGAGGACCAGCTCGGCATCGACAACCTGTACGAGGCCGCGAACTCGCCGCTGGTGAGCTACCTGAACAACGCCGTCAAGGCCAAGGAGCTCTACACCCGCGACAAGGACTACATCGTCCGCGACGGCGAAGTGATCATCGTCGACGAGTTCACCGGCCGCATTCTGGTCGGGCGCCGCTACAACGAGGGCATGCACCAGGCGATCGAGGCCAAGGAAGGCGTCGAGATCCAGCCGGAGAACCAGACCCTGGCCACCATCACGCTGCAGAACTACTTCCGCCTCTACGACAAGCTGTCCGGCATGACCGGTACCGCCGAGACCGAGGCCGCCGAGCTGCACCAGATCTACAACCTCGGCGTGGTCCCCATCCCGACCAACAAGCCGATGGTCCGCGCCGACCAGTCCGACCTGATCTACAAGACCGAGGAGGCCAAGTTCTCCGCGGTGGTCGACGACGTCACCGAGCGGCACGAGAAGGGCCAGCCGGTGCTGATCGGCACCACCAGTGTCGAGCGCTCGGAGTACCTGTCCAAGCAGTTCACCAAGCGCGGCATCCCGCACAACGTGCTGAACGCGAAGTTCCACGAGAAGGAAGCCGAGATCATCGCGGAGGCCGGGCGGCCGGGCGCGGTCACCGTCGCGACGAACATGGCCGGGCGTGGTACCGACATCGTGCTCGGCGGCAACCCCGACATCATCGCCGACATCCTGCTGCGCAAGCAGGGGCTCGACCCGGTCGAGACGCCCGATGAGTACGAGCGGGCGTGGCTGCCCACGCTGGATCAGGTCAAGGCCCAGACCGCCGAGGATGCCGACGCGGTGCGCGACGCGGGCGGGCTCTACGTGCTCGGCACCGAGCGGCACGAGTCGCGCCGCATCGACAACCAGCTGCGCGGCCGCTCCGGCCGTCAGGGCGACCCGGGTGAGTCGCGCTTCTACCTGTCGCTGGGCGACGAGCTGATGCGCCGGTTCAACGGCGCCGCGCTGGAAGCGATCATGACGCGGCTGAACTTGCCCGACGACGTGCCGATCGAGGCGAAGATGGTCTCCAAGGCCATCAAGAGCGCGCAGACGCAGGTCGAGCAGCAGAACTTCGAGATCCGCAAGAACGTCCTCAAGTACGACGAGGTGATGAACCAGCAGCGCACCGTCATCTACGGCGAGCGCGACCGGATCCTGCGCGGCGAGGACATGGAGGGCCAGGTCCAGAGCATGATCACCGACGTGATCACCGCCTATGTGGACGGCGCCACCGCCGATGGCTACGTCGAGGACTGGGATCTGGACAAGCTGTGGACGGCGCTGAAGACGCTGTACCCGGTGAGCGTGGACTACCGGGACCTGGCCGGCGAGACCGAGGTCGGCGAGGCGGGCGAGCTGACCCGCGAGGAGCTGCTCGAGGCGCTGCTGGACGACGCGCACGCGGCCTACGAACGCCGCGAGGCGGAGATCGATGGTCTCGCGGGCGAGGGCAGCATGCGCAATCTCGAACGGCAGGTGCTGCTTTCGGTGCTCGACCGCAAGTGGCGCGAGCACCTCTACGAGATGGATTACCTCAAGGAGGGCATCGGCCTGCGCGCGATGGCGCAGCGCGACCCGCTGGTGGAGTACCAGCGCGAGGGCTTCGACATGTTCAGCGCGATGCTCGACGGCCTCAAGGAGGAGTCGGTCGGCTTCCTGTTCAACCTGCAGGTCGAGGTGGCGCAGCCGCAGCCGGAAGGCGTTGCGGTCGAGCCGGGCCTGCGTTCCCCGGTCGGCGCCATGGCCGCCGCCCCGCGTCCGCTTCCGACCGAGGAGGCCCCTGCGGGCAACGGCCACGCCGCTCCGGCCGCGCTGCGTGCCAGGGGTATCGACCAGTCCGGCCCCCGTGGCTTCAGCTACTCGGGTCCCGACGAGGGCGGTCACGCCGCCGTGCGCAGCGACGCCGAGGAGTACGGCGTCGACGGTGGCCCCCAGCCCACCCGCCGCGAGCGCCGCGAGGCGGCCCGGGCGGAGGCGAAGGGCAAGCGCGGCCCGAAGTCCCGCCGCAGGCACTGAGCAGACGGTTGTGTCGGCGCGGACTTGTCCGCGCCGTCCTGCCGTATCGTGAAGTCGTGTGCAGCCGTCCGCGAGGGTTGGAGTGATCGTCCGTGACCATCCCTGCCATGCACCCGCGCCCAGGCCACCTGCGTGCTGTCGCTGAGCAGATAGAGCGCGCTACGGGTCTGCGCGTCGAGATTCTGGGAGGAAGTCTCGTGATGTCACCGACACCTCGTGGCAAGCACGCGGGGACGATTCGGCGATTGCGGCAACAGATCGAGGCACGGATGCCGGGCGGGCTGGCGGCATACGAAGTTTCGTCGATCCAGATGCCGGACGATGACGACGACTACTGCACACCCGACCTCGTGGTCCTGCCCGAGGCATGGGATGACGACGATGGTTGGTTGGCCGACCCGCGTGATGTCGAACTCGCTGTCGAGGTGATCTCCAAGACGGAGAAGGCCCAGCAGATTACGGACAAGAATGGGTGGTACAGCACGGCAGGCGTTCGCATGTTGCTGTCGATCGATCCGCGCTACGGCCGATGGGCGTTGTACACCCATCCCAAGGACGGCACGTATCACGGCCGGCTCGATGGGACGTACGGCGATGAAATCCCATTGCCCGAACCCTTTGGTTTCCCATTGGATACCGGCTGCCTGCCCCGCTATGGACGTGAGTGACACCCGGCGGGTGCGCGCTTCCGCCGCGGGCCTGGTTCCGCATCGGCGCGCTCACCGACGGATGGCTGTGCCCCGTGAGGAGGCTCTGGCGCTCTTCTCAGGGAACCGAGCGGCTACACCGGACGTCGCCGACATCATCGACGACTCCATCTACGACCCTTACGATCGCGCATACGCTGCGGCGAGTCCGCGATATGTTGCACCGGTCACCCATCCCAACACCCGCTGACCGGTTGCCTCGATCGCTCGACGCCGCCCCGGCGCCACCGTGGTGGCTTCGTCTACTGAACGTGCGAACCGGCGTAGGTTTCCCGGAATGGACCGTGCGGCTGTGCAGACATGGGTGGCCGGATACGAGCGAGCCTGGCGGTCGGCGGGCACCGAACAGCTCGGCGAGCTGTTCGCCGCGGACGCCGGGTACCTGGTGTCGCCGTGGGCGCAGCCGCTCACGGGTCTGGGCGCTCTCGCCGAATTCTGGGAGGAGGGCAGGGACGGGCCCGACGAGCCGTTCACCATGCGCTCCCATATCGTCGCGGTGGACCGGGATACCGCCGTGGTGCGGGTGGAGGTGGAATACACCCGCGACACCCCGTCGCACTGGCGAGACCTGTGGATTCTGCGCTTCGACGACTCGGGTCGGTGCACGTGGTTCGAAGAATGGCCGTTCGCGCCCGGCCAGCCGGACGGGCACTGATCGCCGGCGCTGAGCGGCGTTCCGCCTACCAGGGGTCGTTGGAGGCGAGGGCGACGAGCAGGCGGCGGATGGCTGCCACGCGGTGCTCTTTGCCGGTGAGCTCGTCCAATGCGCATTCCGGATCGGCGGGCGGGCCGAGGTGGGTGCAGCCGCGCGGACAGTCCTCGATGGCTTCTGCGAGATCGGTGAAGGCGGCGATGACGTCGTCGGGGGTGATGTGCGCCAAGCCGAACGACCTGACGCCAGGAGTATCGATGACCCAGCCGCTACCAGGCAGCGGCAGGGCGACGGACTGGGTGGAGGTGTGCTTGCCCTTACCCACCCCGGAGACCTCGCCGACGGCTCGATCCGCGTCCGGCACAAGGCGATTCACCAATGTGGACTTGCCGACGCCGGAGTGGCCGATCAACGCGGTGAGGCGGTCGGTGAGCAGCTCGAGCACCGTGTCGAGCGGGTCGTCGATGCCGCCGTAGACGATGGTGAGGTCGAGATCGTCGAAGGCCGCGGCGAATTCGGAGTCGGCGGCCAGATCGTGTTTGGTCAGGCACAGAATCGGTTGCAGCCCACCGGCATACGCGGCGACCATCGCGCGTTCCACGAAGCCGGTGCGCGGCGGCGGGTCGGCGAGCGCGACCACGATGAACAGCTGTTCGGCGTTGCCGACCACGATCCGCTCGAAAGGATCGGTGTCGTCGGCGGTGCGGCGCAACACCGTTCGGCGGTCGGCAATCCGGACGATGCGGGCGAGCGTGTCCGGGCGTCCGGACAGATCGCCGACCACGTCCACTTGGTCGCCCACCACGATGGGAGTGCGGCCCAGCTCGCGCGCCCGCATGGCGACGATGCGGCGATCGGCGTCGCCGTCGAGCACACACCCCCAGCGCCCCCGGTCGACGGAGACGACCATCGCGGACTCGGCATCGCTGTGCTGCGGCCGGGTCTTGGTGCGGGGACGCGAACTACGCCCCGGACGAACCCGCACGTCGGATTCGTCGTAGCTGGCCGTGGAGCGTCTGCGGCTCAGGGCGCCGCTCCTTCGTCGGATAGCGCCGGATCGAGCATCCGCTCCCACAGGGCCACGAAGTTCGGCAGGGTCTTGGCCGTGGTCCCGATGTCCTCGATCTCGACGCCGGGGACCCGGAGGCCGAGAATCGCTCCGGCCGTGGCCATCCGGTGATCGGCGTAGGAATGCCACTTGCCGCCGTGCAACTCGGTGGGCACGATCTCCAGACCGTCCTCGGTCTCGGTCACCTTGCCGCCGAGCCGGTTGATCTCGGTGCACAGCGCGGCCAGCCGGTCGGTCTCGTGGCCACGCAGGTGGGCGATGCCGCGCAGTACCGTCGGGGAGTCGGCCAGCGCGGCGAGCGCGGCGACGGTCGGGGTCAGCTCGCCCACGTCGTGCAGATCGATGTCGATGCCGGCGAGCCGCTCGGGGCCGTGCACGGTGAGCACACCGTCGAAGATCCTCGCCTCGGCGCCCATCCGCACCAGGATTTCGCGGATCACGTCACCCGGCTGGGTGGTCAGGCGCGGCCAGTGCGGGATGCTGACAGTGCCGCCGGTGATCGCGGCCGCGGCCAGGAATGGAGTGGCATTGGACAGGTCCGGCTCCACCTCCCAATCCACCGCGCGGATCGGTCCGTGCTCCACGGTCCAGGTCTGCGCTTTGAAGCTGTCCGCGGGCGCTTGTACCCGCACGTCGGCACGGCGCAGCATCTCCACGGTCATCTCGATGTGCGGCACCGAGGGCAGCGCCTTACCGTCGTGATGCACCACCAAGCCCTCGTCGAAGCGGGCGGCCGACAGCAGAAGGCCGGAAACGAACTGCGACGACCCGGACGCGTCGATGGTCACCGTGCCGCCGCGCAGCGCGCCTGTGCCGTGCACACTGAACGGCAGCGAGTCACCGGCGATATCCGCGCCGAGCGCGCGCAGCGCGTCCAGGATGGTGCGCAGCGGGCGAATCCTGGCCTGCTCGTCACCGTCGAACGCGACGTCGCCGGACGCCAGCGCCGCGACCGGCGGCAAGAAGCGCATCACGGTGCCGGCCAGCCCGCAGTCCACCGCGCCACCACCCAGCGGCGCCGGGGTGATGGTCAAAGTGTCCCGCTCGCCCTCGATGCGCGTACCCAGCGCGCGCAACGCGCCGATCATCAGGTTCGTGTCCCGGCTACGCAGCGCACCGGTGATCGTCGATGGTCCATCGGCCAGAGCGGCCAAGATGAGCGCCCGGTTCGTGATCGATTTCGAGCCGGGCAGGGTCACGGTCGCGTGCACGGGGACATCGACATGGGGCGCTGGCCAGAAGTTCACCCGTCCATCATGCACTGTGTTCGATTTGCAGCGCCTGCGGCGCTGCGTGTTCGCGGCCCCCTTGTGGCTGGCGTCCGAGCGACCGCCGCTGGCGACTTCCGCGGCGCAGGTACAGCTCTACCGTTGCCACGTCGCGGATCCGGCCGAAGGCGACGGACTGCGCCATTTCCGCCGGGGTGCACGCGCCCGCCGATTCGGCGGCGGCGCGGCAGGGCAGGTCCGGGTACCCCATGGCGTCGAGTACCCGGACCGATTGCCGCGGTTTCCTACTTGTGGCGGCCGTGCAGGACCGGGACCAGTTTGCGCAGCAGTTTCATCGTGGACGCGGTGCGCGTGTAGCTCAGCAGCGCCATGCCGGGAACGGCGAAGCGCTGCACCGCGATCGAGTGCGGGCGGACGAACTCGCGCAGCCCGGGCTCGCCGTGGATGCGGCCGATGCCGGAGTCGCCGACGCCGCCGAAGGGCAGGCCGGGGATGGCGGCGAAGGCGAGCACCGAGTTCACCGAGGTGGCGCCGACGCGCAGCCTGCGTGCGATGTCCAGGCCGCTCTTCTTCGAGTACACCGCGGAGGACAGGCCGTACTTGGACTTGTTGGCCAGCTCGACCGCCTCGTCCACGCCGTCGACGGTGCGGATGGTGATGGTCGGGCCGAAGGTCTCCTCGCATACCGCCTCCGAGTTCTCGTCCACGTCGACGAGCACCACCGGCTCGATGAACGGCGCCTTGACCGACTCGGGCCCGCCGAGGACGGCGGTGCCGCCGTTCTTCAGCGCGTCCTCGATGTGGCGGCGCACCACGTCGACCTGGCTCGGCATGGTCATCGGGCCGTAGGCGGCCTTGTCGTCCGAACCGGGCTTGATGTCCCCGAGGATCCGCTTGACCTCGGCGACGAACTCCTCGCGCACCGCACGGTCCACGTACACCCGCTCGACGCCCGCGCAGGTCTGGCCGCTGTTGGCGGTGGCGCCCCAGGCGACCGCGTCGGCGGCGGCCTTGATGTCGGCGTCGGCGGCGACGATCACCGCGTCCTTGCCGCCGCACTCCAGCAGCACCGGTGTCAGCTTCTCCGCGGCCGCGGCCATGATCCGCTTGCCGGTGGCGGTCGAGCCGGTGAAGGCGATCTTGTCGACGTCCGAGCGCACCAGCGCCGCGCCGGTCGCGCCGTAACCGTTGATCGTGATGAAGACGCCGTCGGGCAGTTCGGGATTGGCCTCGGCGAAAGCGTCGGCGAGGAAATTGCCGATGCTGGTGGAGTATTCGCTCGGCTTGAACACGACGGTATTGCCCGCGGCCAGCGCGTAGGCGATCGAGCCGTTCGGTGTGTAGACCGGGTAGTTCCACGGGCCGATCACGCCGATGACGCCCAGCGGGCGCAGTTCCAGCCGGGCGCTGAAGTTCGACATCAGCGCGCCGGGGAAGATCCGCTTGGGGCCGAGCACCTTCTTGGCGTGCTTGGCCGCCCAGGCGATGTGCTCGAGCGCGAGCATGAGTTCGAGAAACGCGTCGTCGAGCGGTTTGCCGTTCTCGGCGTGGATCAATGCGCAGAACTCCTCCGACTTCTGCACCAGCTTGCTCGACCAGCGCAGCAGATGCGTGCGCCGCTCGTCGAAACTCAGTGCCCCCCAAGTGGCCGCCGCCGCGCGGGCCTTCGCGACCGCGGCCGCCACCGCCGCGTCGTCGGCGATGACGTGTGTGCCGATCACCTCGCCTGTCGCCGGATTCACCGACGTGAGGGCGGTGTCGTGGTCGGCCGGTCTGGTGTCGGTTGATGTCACAGTGGGTCTCCTCTTGCCGTCTGCGGTGGCCGGTCGATGCGCACGCCTGAATGGACGGGCGGACCGTCCTTGCCGATGAGAGAATGCTATGTCAAAACTCTCAACAGGTCACCAATTATGGGCCCATTGTCCCCGACACTGTCGGTGGCGGGTGGGAGTATCGGGATATGTGCGGACGATATGCGACCACGACCAATCCGGGCAGGCTCGCGGCCGAGTTGGACGCGATCGACGAGACCGATACCACCGATCAGGGCGCCTTCACCAATTACAACGTCGCTCCCACTACCCAGATCCTCACCGTGGTCGAACGGCACGACCCGGGCCGTAAGGACGACGATCCGAAACGTCGTATCCGGCGTATGCGCTGGGGGCTGATCCCGGTGTGGACCAAGGCCGCCGAGCCCGGCGTGCCGGTCAAGGGCAAGCCGTTGTTCAACGCCCGCGCCGACAAGGCCGCCACCACGCCATCCTTCCGCGACGCGGTGAAATATCGTCGCTGCCTGGTGCCGATGGACGGCTGGTACGAGTGGGTGGTCGAACCGAACGCCGAGCCGGGGGCGAAAGGCAAGGTCGTCAAACATCCGTATTACATGGCCAACGCCGACGGTTCCCGGCTCTACATGGCGGGGCTGTGGTCGGTGTGGCGTGACCGTTCCCAGCCGGAGAGTGAGCCGCTGCTGTCGTGCACCGTCCTCACCACCGACGCGGTGGGAGATCTCATCCGCATCCACGACCGCATGCCGCTGCCCATGCCGCAGGAGCACTGGGACGCGTGGCTGGACCCGGACCACCCGGCCCCGGCGACGCTGCTGGAGACCCCGAGCGAGGAGACGGTCGCCGGAATCGTGCCGCGCCCGGTGCCCGCGCTGGTCAACAGCGTGCGCAACAACGGCCCGGAGTTGCTGGCCCGAGTTCAGGATCAGGAGCCGTCCGGGCAGATCAGCCTGCTCTGACCCGCCCCGCTGCCACGATTGGCCACGCAACGCACCCACATCGGCCCAATCCTGTTTCCGGGGCAAGCGAGACCGAGAATTGCCCGTTCGCGGCCCGGATCCGAGCCGAGCCGCGAACACGCGGCGCAGCGAGATATCAGAAACTGCACTTCACGCTAGGCGTGGCGATATTCAGACCGCATTTGATCATCCCGGCGACCAGATCGATGATCTTGGTCGTGAGAGTCCCGCCGAGCTTCTCGGTCTTCTCCGATTTCTCGTCCTGCTCGAACATGCCCTGACCGGCCGGGGAATCGTTGCCCTTGCCGTCGAAATCGAAGGGGTAACGATTGTCGTTGCCCTGTCCGCCGAAGTCGAAGGGGTAATCGCTGACCTGTGTGACCGCCGGGATGCTCGGAGCGGCGGCGGCCTGCGGGGCGAGGACCGACACCGAACCGAGCGCCACGACGAGAGTTCCGAACAACACGACGATCATGGTGCGCAAACGCTGGTGCGCGAACATTCGCATCACATCCTCGAGTCGGATCAATCTGGCCGTTTCCAAGTAACGCACAGATCGCAGCGATTCTGGCTGGATTACGCGGATATCACCGGTGCGGTGACCGCGCTGGTCAGCCGGATCAGATCGGCGGGCGCCAGCTCGATCTCCAGACCGCGCCGCCCCGCGCTGCACAACACGCGGTCCCAGGACAACGCCGAGTCATCGATCACGGTGGGCAGCGGTTTGCGCTGGCCGAGCGGGGAGATGCCGCCGAGTACGTACCCGGTCGTCTTCTCCGCTCGGGTCTTGTCGGCCATGCTCGCCTTCGACGCGCCCAGGGCCGCGGCGGCGGCCTTGAGCGACAACGTGTTCGGCACGGGAAGCACCGCCACCGCGAGTGCGCCGGTGGCCAGCTCGATGACCAGGGTCTTGAAGATCTGCTCGGCCGCCACCCCGAGTTCGGCGCCCAACGCATCCACCGCCTCGGTGCCGTAGGAGTCCGCGCGTGGATCGTGCTTGTAGACGTGCACCCGGTGCGGCACCTCAGCCTGGGTCAACGTGCGGATCGCCGGTGTCGAGCCTGCTGCCATGGCCGAAACATTAGCGGCGGGACAAGCCCTGGTCGCAACGGGATTTCCTGGAATTTCGCCGCGAGTCGGTGGTCACGGGAACACCGCAGGGGCCGCGCATGTTGTAGGCGATACACAGCGCTCGGATGGGTTTCCATCGCGTGAGCAGGCCCTATGGAGACGTGAAGGAGATATCGGTGCCCGTGCTGCTCGATGATCGTCCGGTATGGACCGCGGTGTCACCGACCGAAGGCGGATTCCCGCTCGATATGCCGTTGCCGGTAGATTTGGCAGGTACGGCAATCGAAGGGACAGGTGTGACGAGCGACGATGACGTGGTGGCCGACGATGTCGCTGCCGTCGACGATGCCGAGCTGGCACAGCGGTTCGAGCGGGACGCGCTGCCGCTGCTCGACCAGCTCTACGGCGCCGCGCTGCGCATGACCAGGAACCCGGCGGACGCCGAGGATCTGGTCCAGGAGACCTACGTCAAGGCGTATCAGGGGTTCAAGTCGTTCCGGGAGGGCACCAACCTCCGTGCCTGGCTGTACCGGATCCTGACCAACACCTACATCAACTCCTACCGCAAGAAGCAGCGGCAGCCGGCGCAGTACCCCACCGACGAGATCACCGACTGGCAGTTGGCCGCGACCGCCGAGCACACCTCACAGGGCCTGCGCTCCGCCGAGGTCGAGGCACTCGATGCTTTGCCGGACGACGACATCAAGGCGGCATTGCAAGAACTGCCGGAGGAATTCCGGATGGCGGTGTACTACGCGGATGTCGAGGGCTTCCCGTATAAGGAAATCGCCGACATCATGGGCACCCCCATCGGTACGGTGATGTCCCGGCTGCACCGCGGCCGGAAACAATTGAAAGGTTTGCTCGCCGACGTGGCGCGCGAGCGTGGATTCAACCGGTCGGGGGAACGCCAGGAGGTCAAGCAGCCATGAGCGAGCGAACATTGAACACGGCCGAGCACTCGCTCGTGACGGAGCCGAGCGCCAGCGAGGCGCAGTCATGAGCGATTGGGACCCTGATATGGAGCTCGACTGCACGGCGGTGCTCGCCGACGTGTGGTTGATGCTGGACGGGGAGTGCGACGAGGCGACCCGGGCTCGGTTGCAGCATCACATGGAGCATTGCAGCCCGTGTATCGAGGCCTACGGCATCGAGGAGAAGATCAAGGGCCTGCTCAGCCGCAAGTGCGGCGGCGACCGCGCGCCCGAGTCGCTGCGCGAGCGGCTGACCGTCGAATTGCGCCGCGCGTTCATCGCCACCGAGACTTCGGTCGAGACCTCCGACTAGCCGGTTGCAAACGCGAAGCGGCACGCCTTCCTGCAGGAAGGCGTGCCGCTTCGCGTTTGCGGGCCGAGCGTGCGCTCAGGCGTTGGGCCGCTTGCCGTGGTTGGCCGCGTTTCCCTTGCGACTACGCTTCTTACGTCCGCGCTTACCCATGAGTAGTCTCCCTTCTGGTTGAAGGCCATTGTTTCATGTGTGGTTGGCTGTACCGTCAGCGGATGCAGGCCGAAGAGGAATGGGGTGCCATGGCGGAGGAAGTGCTCGCCGAGCTGGTGTCGGTCGTCTACCAGGTGGTCGTCGCCGAAGGCGACGAGGTCCAGGAGGGCGACACGCTGGTTATCCTCGAGTCGATGAAAATGGAGATCCCGGTGGTCGCGGAGTCCAGCGGCACGGTGACCTCGGTCGGCGTCAAGGAAGGCGACGCGATCAAGGCCGGGCATCTCATCGCGGTCATTTCCTGAGCGATTCCGGCGGTAGATCTTCATGGCGACACTGAGCGAGTTGCTGGCCGAGCACACCGACCTACCCGGCGTCGCCGTCGACCATCTGCAGCGGGTGGTGGGCGATTGGCAGCTGCTGGCCGATCTGTCCTTCGCCGACCTGCTGTTGTGGGTCGGTGCGGGCCCGGTGACCGAAGGCGCGGATATCGTGTGCGTCGCGCAGTGCCGCCCGACCACCGCCCCCACCGTGCACCAGGAAGACCTGGTCGGGACGGTCGCCCTGCGGGTCGACCACCCGCAGGTGTTCGACGCTCTGGTGACCGGCGAAATCGTGCGGGCCGACAGCGAGGTCGAGGCATCCGGCGTGTATCACCCCCACCCGATGCACGCCATGCGCGAGGCGATCCCGGTGCGCTGCGGCGACGACGTGATCGCCGTGCTCAGCCGGGATACCGATATCCAACGTCCCCGGGTGCGCAGCCAACTGGAGACCGCCTACGTGGCCTGCGCCGACGACCTGTGCCAGATGATCGCCGACGGCACCTTCCCGACCACCGAGGATCGCGCGGCCACCCATTCCAGCCCCCGCGCGGGAGACGGATTCATCCGGCTCGACACCGAGGGAATCGTCGTCTACGCCAGCCCGAACGCCCTCTCGGCCTACCACCGGATGGGCTTGCAAGCCGATCTGGCCGGACAGGACCTCGCCGTCACCACCCGATCCCTGATCACCGACCCATTCGACGCGCAAGAGGTGGTCGGCGACATCCAGGCCGCGCTCGCGGGCCGGACCGGGCGGCGCATGGAGGTCGAGGCGCGCGGCGCCACCGTGCTGCTGCGCACGCTCGTCTTGCGCCCGCACGGTGAACTGGCCGGCGCCGCCGTGCTCGTTCGCGACGTCACCGAGGTGAAACGGCGCGATCGCGCCCTGCTCAGCAAGGACGCCACCATCCGGGAGATCCATCACCGGGTGAAGAACAACCTGCAAACCGTCGCCGCCCTGCTTCGCCTGCAAGCCCGCCGCACCGAGAACGAGGAGGCGCAGGTCGCGCTCACCGAATCGGTGCGCAGGGTCACCTCCATCGCGTCCGTGCACGAAATGCTGTCCATGTCGGTGGACGAAGAGGTCGACCTGGACGAGGTCGTCGACCGGCTGCTGCCGATCATGGCCGACGTCGCCACCGTGCACACCACGCGCATCAAAGTGCGCCGCGCGGGCTCGCTCGGTGTCTTCTCCGCCGAACGCGCGACCCCGCTGGTGATGGTGCTGACCGAACTGGTGCAGAACGCCATCGAGCACGCCTTCGATTCCGGCGAAAACGGCACGGTGACAATACGTTCCGAGCGTTCCGCCCGGTGGCTGGACGTGATCATCAGCGACGACGGCCGCGGCCTCCCACCGGGTTTCAGCCTGGAATCCTCCGACCGCCTCGGCCTCCAAATCGTCCGCACCCTGGTCACCGCCGAACTGGGCGGTTCCATCGGCCTGCACCCTGGTGCCGACATCGGCACCGACGCCGTCCTGCGTGTGCCGCTGGGGCGCCGCTCCGGCCGCTGACGGTGCTTGTTTTGCAGCGCCGCAATACATTTCGGCCCGAGACGCAACACAGCCCGGCACCTGGGGTGCCGGGCTGGAAATGCTTACCGGGCCGGGCTGCTGAATGGCCCGGTAAGGCGGCTCGTCTCAGACGACGGTGCGGGTGCGGGTGCGCGCGTTCCGGCGCTTCAGCGCCCGGCGCTCGTCCTCGCTCATACCACCCCACACGCCGGCGTCTTGTCCGGACTTCAGGGCCCAGGACAGGCAGTCGGCGGTTACGGGGCAGCGAGCGCAGACCAGCTTGGCATCGGCAATCTGCGCGAGCGCCGGACCACTGTTACCCACCGGGAAGAACAGCTCGGGGTCCTCATCGCGACAGATGGCCTTGTGGCGCCAGTCCATTCCTCTGCTCCTTTGCTGGGCGCCGCACACGGCGCCTATGGTTTGTGGTTCGTTCACTTGTGCGACTCGAATGTTTCCGCACGGTTGCTTGTGAATGCTTTCACGAACACCGTAGATGTCAATAGGCACGCGGTGCACCGTGGGGAAGGTCACGCTCCAAAGGCCCCCACATGGGGAGCCTGCCCGGTCCTTTGTACTCGCTCTACCTGGTTTTCGCAGCACAACCGCGATGTTTTTCGCGGCGTTTCGTGCTCAGTGCGGGTGCGGCGCGACCACGGCGAGGACGTCGGGCACCGCGGTGAAATCCACCACGTTGCGCTTCCCGATGAAGTCGCCATCGATTTGCAGGCCGATGGGTTCTTTGGACTCGATTCGTACGGTGGGAACGTCGTCTTCGCGAAATAAATTGCGCGACTTGGGGTTTCCGTTGGGCATGAGAAGCTGACGCGCGAGCAGGAGTGTCGGGAGCACCGCCATGGACCGCACGGCAAACACGCCGAGCCCCGTTTCGAAGCGGGTGCCGGGGTTGGTGTGCACCGGTGTGGCGTTCAAGTATGTCCAGGGTGTGGTGTTCGTAACGAACGCGTAATGCACCCCGTCCACGGATTCGCGGCCGGGAATTTCGACTCGAACGCTCGGTTCGTTGCGTTTTGCCCGGAAGAATTGTCGCACAGTTGTTCGAACATAGCGGGCGGGGGTGGCGGTGCGGCCGCGTGCGCGGCTGGCGTCGATCGCCTCACACACATCGGCGTCCAATCCGACGCCCGCGCTGAAACAGAACCAGCGGTCGTCCGCCGTGCCGAGGCCGATGCGGCGATCGGAATCCACCGTGAGCAGGTCGATGAGCTGGTTGGTTGCGGTCACCGGGTCCGGCGAGATGCCGAGCGCCCTGGCGAAGACGTTCGCCGAGCCGCCGGGGATCACGCCCAAGCGCGGCAGCCAGGCCTGGCCGTCGTCCAGTTCGGGCAGCGGAAGGAAGCCGTTGATGGTCTCGTTGACCGTCCCATCGCCACCGTGCACGACGATCAGGTCCATCTCATTGGTCGCTGCCCACTGGGCCAGTTCCGCCGCGTGACCGCGGTGCTGGGTGTGCGCAACCGTCAGCTGGGTGCGGCTCTCCAACGCGTGCGCCAGCAGGTCCCGGGTCGCCGGCGTAGTCGAGGTGGCATTCGGGTTCACGATCAGCAGCGTCCGCACGTTCGCAGCCTAGTTGGCCGCTGACCCGGGCCGGAAAGCGGCGAGCGACGCCCGCGCTGGACGCGACCATCGGTCTACGCCGGGGCGAGTCCTGGACCTCCGGGTCGTAGGCTTGCCGCGTGAGCGAGCGAAACGATCGACACAGCCGCGCTCGCGCTTGTGCCGGAAGTGAGCGCCAGCGAGGTGGAGGCATGAGCGAGCGGAGCGAGCGGACCATTGACACAGCCGCGCTCGCGCTTGTGCCGGAAGTGAGCGCCAGCGAGGTGGAGGCATGAGCGCGTCATCGAGTGAAGCTGGACCGCAGCGTGTGGTCGCGGCCGAGGGAGCGAAGCGTCGGGGCGGCGCGGTCGTGCCGGAGTGTCAGCGAGTGCGCCCAGGACACAGCGCGCGGGCATGCGCTATTTTGCCGCGCGTCAGCGAGGGGCGGCCGTGAGCGCCAAGGGTGCGGGTTCGGTGGGTGTGCCGTCAACGGTCCGGGCGGCCGGTGGGCTGGTGACGCTCGAAGGGGTGGTCGCCGTGGTGGTCGCGATCGTGCTGGTGGTGCGCGGGTTGCTCGGCCACGACCAGACCGCGACCAGCGGCTACGGCACGGCCGCCTGGTTCGGCATCCTCGGCGGCGCGGTGCTGGCGGCGGGCGTCGGGCTGCTGCTGGGCAAACGCTGGGGCCGATCCATCGCCGTCATCGCTCAATTGCTGCTGCTCCCGGTGACCTGGTCGCTGCTCACCGACTCCCACCAGCCGGTCTACGGCACGCTGCTCGGGTTGGTCGCGGTGAGCGCGCTCGTACTGCTGTTCGCACCGCCATCCACGCGCTGGATGGCGCAGGACTACGGGGTGGAACCGGAGTAGGTCCGGGCCGCTGCGCGCAGCGCCGCACGGCACAGCTGGTCGGCACTCGCTGCGGGTGTCGGGCTGCCGCGGGGAACCCCTGGGGCGGCCGTCATCGCTCAGCTGCTGCTCCCGGTGGTCTGATCGCTGCTCATCGGCATCGCATGAGTCGGTCCAGCGCGCTTTTCAGGTTGGTTCCGCTCGCCGTGCGCGTCGTCTTCGGCCTGCCGCTCGGCGCAGGACTACGGGGTGGAACCGGAGTAGGTCCGGGCCGCTGCGCGCAGCGCCGCACGGCACAGCTGGTCGGCGTGCCTGGTGGTCTCCGGCAGCCGGTAGCGCGGGGTCATGGCGAGCACCTGGGCGCAGGCGGTGTCGAGGTCGATGCGGTGGCCGACGGAGACGAAGACCGGTTTGACGCCGGTTCTGGTGCGTAGCGCGCGCCCGACCACCTCGCGGTCGATGGTGATGTCGGTGGCCGCGCCGCGGTGCGGGCCCGGTTCCGTGTAGTCGCCCCAGACGGTTTTCGCTGCACCGATCGTCGGTACTCCGGTCAGCAGTCCGAGGTGGCAGGCGAGGCCGAAGCGGCGCGGGTGGGCGAGTCCCTGTCCGTCGCAGATCAGCAGATCCGGTGCGATATCGAGCTTTTCGAGCGCGGCGAGGGTGGTCGGGATCTCGCGGAAGGCGAGCAGGCCGGGTACGTATGGGAAGGCGGCGACGCCGTGCGCGACGGCGGACGATACCGGGCGCAGCGTGGTGGCGTCCAAGACGACGACCGCGGCGGCCACGGCGCCGGTGTCGTGGTAGGCCGAGTCGAGGCCGGCCACCGTGCGGAAGCGGGTTCCAGGCGGCGTCACCGGATCGACCAGCGGTCGCAGATCGTCCTGCATCGCCGTGGCCGCCTCCGCGGTGGCGGGCCAAGACGCTCGGCCGACCCGCGCGAGCCAGGACATCCGCGTTACCGCGCCTCGGCGGCCAGTTTGCCGAGCGCCTCGCCCGCCAGCCGGTAGCCGACCCATTCGTCCTGGGCCACGGCGCCGATCGACTCGTAGAAGTCGATGGAGGGCTTGTTCCAGGTCAGCACCGACCAGGCGACGCGGCTGTAGCCCTGGTCCACCGCCTCCTT
Organism: Nocardia amamiensis; assembly: GCF_015477605.1. GTDB lineage: Bacteria > Actinomycetota > Actinomycetes > Mycobacteriales > Mycobacteriaceae > Nocardia > Nocardia amamiensis_A. Next base: position 25,836 of record NZ_JADLQX010000012.1, on the reverse strand, counting down.
CGCCAGCGCGGTGAGCAGCGCCTTGCCGTAGCCCTTGCCTCTGGTCTCCGGCTTGACGTACAGGTCCTCCAGGTAGATGCCGTGCACGCCGTCCCAGGTGGAGAAGTTGAGAAACCAGACGGCGCAGCCGAGCAGACCCGTCTCGTCCGCCACCACGTGCGCGAACACCTTCGGCTGCGGCCCGAACAGCGCGGCATGCAACTGCTCGGCCGTCACCGAGCACTCGTGTCGCGCTTTCTCGTAGTCGGCCAGGTCGTAGACGAGGTCGACCAACGCGGGCACGTCGGACGGGACGGCACGGCGCAAGACCGCGTCGCCGAGATCCACCGCGCCCGGATCGGCCGCGCTGAGGTTGGTCGGACCGCTTGCGGGGTCGACGGTTCGGGTCACTGTGACGCTCCGTTGGGTATCAGGTTGTGTGCGTGGATGGTGCGCGCGTCGTGTTCGTAGCCGAGCACGGTCAGCGCGCCGGTCGACATGGCGAAACGGCGGCCCTCCCTGACCTCGAATTCAGCCCATCGGGCGATCAGCGCGCGGGAGAAATGTCCGTGCCCCACCAGCACGAGATCCCGCTCGGAAAGCACCGGCTCGACGGTGGCCAGGGCCCGGTCGGCGCGTGCATGCACCTGATCCGCGCTCTCACCGTCGGGAACCTCGCCGGTCCAGATGGTCCAGCCCGGCGCGGACTCACGGATCTGCGGGGTGGTCAGGCCCTCGTAGGCGCCGTAGTCCCATTCGGCGAGATCGGCGTCGATCACGGCGCCGGTGAGCCCGGCCAGCTCCGCGGTGCGCACCGCGCGTTGCCGAGGGCTGGTGTACACCAGGGGATTTCGCAGTTTCAGCGTGGGCAGCAGGCGTCCGGCGGCCTCGGCTTGCCGTTCGCCGTTTTCAGTGAGCGGCAGATCGGTGCGACCGGTGTGGCGCCGCTCGCGGGACCACGCGGTTTCGCCGTGCCGGAGCAGAACCAGTCGGGCGCCATCGTGTACGGACATGCCTCCCATCATGGCCACGACCGCGCGGCACCGCCCGCACCGGGGCGAGTCACGCCCGGATCGGCTCGCCGAGTTCGAGCACGACCAGCGGCAACGGACGCGTGACTTTGGCCTGGTAGTCCGCGAGCAACGGATTGTTCGCCAACACCCAGCCCGCGAACTCCTCGTACTCGGCGCCCTCCAGCGCCCGCGCCGTGCCCTGGTAGGTGGTCGAACCCAACTCGATGGTCACGCGAGAATCGGCTTTGACGTTGTAGTACCAGGCCGGGTACTTGTCTTCGATGAACGAACTCACGTACAAGGTCTCGCCGCGCCGCAGCAGCCCGAGCGGGACCACGTGACGCTTACCGCTTTTGGCGCCGGTGGTGGTGAGCAGCAACAGTTCGCCGCCCTCGTAGGCGCCGCCCACCTTGCCCTCGTTGTCGCGGAACTCTTGGATCACACCGTCGTTCCACTGGGCGGCCTCTTCGTCGGAGTACTGCTGGTTCCATGGCGCGTCCGGATCGTCGTAGGACGTGATCGCGGGCGTGGATTCCGCTGCGGAGGAATCGTTTGCGCTCATGCGGCCAGTCTGTCCCGAGGCACCGACAAGTTCGGGCGGTCGGCCATGATGCTGCCAGCGCCGCGGACGCTGCCCGCAAACCCGGCTCAGCCGAGAGCGTGCAGTTCTCCGTCACGTAGTTCGAGCACGGTGTTGCCAAGTACCGCAAGGGAGATGGGCCTGCCGGTGTAGCCGGGCCGCTCCACCGGGATGCGCCCGACCTCGGCGCCTGTGGCCGGATCGAGGACCGCCAGCGCGCCGTTGGTGGGCAGCAGCAGCTTGCCCGCCATGAGCGCGGGCGTGCCGAGGGCCGCGCCCGAAGTCCATAGTGGGTCGAATGTGCTTCCATTCAAGGCGATTACGCTGTTGCCGGTGAAGACGAGGTAGGCCGATCCGATTCGGGTGGTCGTGGCATCCGGTCCCAGCGGGGCCGAAAGCTGGTGCACCACAAGCGGGTTGCCGTTTCCGTCGTAGACGGACAGGCGGGGTGGGAGCGACTTCGCGCCCGCCGTGACGCCCGGGAGGTACAGCACGATCCGGCTGTCGGACACCGCGACCACCCTGGCGTCGGCGGAATCCATTCCGGGACCGGTCAATACGTGGGAGCCGTACTCCTCGGGCACCGTGTTGTCCTTCGGCGCCGGATTGAGCACGGTGAGCCGATTGGTGGGATCAGCGGGGCAACGCTCCAGCACAGCGAGCCGGGACGGACTGGAACTCGCCGACAGCAGCGTGCAGCCTTTGCGCGGTTGGGTCCGCACGTTCACCGGCGCGTCGACGAAGCCGTATTCCGCGGTGCGCACCAGATCCGAGCGCCACATCTCCAGCCGTCGCGGCCCCTGCGCGAGAACGTAGGTGCCGTCGACCGACAGCCGCACGCTGGAGTCCATGTAACTGCTGCGCGCGGTGCGCCGGTCGCCGCTGTCCCCGGCGAGCAGCGTGGTCTGGCTGCAGCCGCGGTCGTCGCGGTACACCGCGACGACCATGCCGTACTGTCCCTCGATCCCGCACAGCGGCATGTCGCGCTGGTATTTCCAGAGCTGATCGCCGGTGCCCGGGTCGCGGCCGATGACGGTGTCGTCTTCACCGGTGACCGCGATGCCGCCGGACACGAGCGCTCGCGTGCTCGCGCGGTCCGGCGCGCGCCACAGTTCGCGCAGCGAGGTGGGCAGCCGATCGGCGGCGACGGGGGTGGTTACCGTCGTCGCGGCGGTCACCGATTCGGTGCCGTGCGCGTCTCCGCGGACCCAGACCACGACCGCCGCGATCGCCACGAGAACCGCGATCGCCACGGCAGCGCTGATGTCGGCGCGGGTCCGCCGCTCGGGTGCGAGCACGAGTGCGAGACTAGCCGATCGGGACGGTCAGGCAGACGCGGCAGCGGCGGGCTCGGCCGTGCTCTCGGCGCCGTCGGCCGCCGCTTCGCCCTCCGCGGACCTGCGCCGCCTGCGGCGGCGACGAGCGGGCCGATCGCCGGAACCGGCATCGTCGGCGCCGTCCTCGGGGGAGGTGTCGGAGCCTTCGGTACCTGCTTCGTCGGTGGCCGCTCCGTCCGCCGCGTCACCAGCCGGCTTGCGCCGCCTGCGCCTGCGTCGTGCCGGCCGCTCGGCCGTGTCGGCATCGGCCTCCACGGCGACCGGGGCGTCCGCTCCGGTGGCGTCGGCGTCGCCCTCGTCGGCGGCGGCGATGTCCGGCGTGACGTCGATCGGCTGACCGCCACGGGTGCGCCTGCGGTTGCGCTTGCGTGTGGTGCGGGCCGGGCGCTCGACGACGACCGCGTCCGGGTCTCGCTCCGGCTTCGGCTTGCGGATCAGGCCGTTCGCGTCTTCGGGAATGCCCAGATCGGTGTACAGGTGCGGTGAGCGCGAATACGTCTCGACCGGATCGGGGATGCCGAGCCCGAGCGCGCTGTCGATCGACGACCAGCGGCTGAGCTCGTCCCAGTCGATCAGGGTCACCGCGACGCCGGTGCGCCCGGCTCGACCGGTGCGGCCGATCCGGTGCACGTAGGTCTTCTCGTCCTCCGGGCACTGGTAGTTGATGACGTGCGTGACGTCGTCGATGTCGATGCCGCGCGCCGCGACGTCGGTCGCGACGAGCACGTCGATGGTGCCCTTGCGGAACTTGGTCAGCGCCTTCTCGCGGGCGATCTGGCCGAGGTCGCCGTGCACCGCGCCGACCGCGAACCCGCGCTCGGCCAGCTCGTCGGCCACCTTCTGCGCGGTGCGCTTGGTGCGCGTGAAGATCATCGTGGCGCCGCGGCTCTCGGCTTGCAGTATCCGCGCGATCAGCTCGCCCTTGTCCAGCGCGTGGGCGCGGTAGACGAACTGGGCGGTGCGGTCGTGCACGGCGGAATCGTGCGGCTCCTCGGCCCGGATGTGCGTCGGGCGGGTCAGGAAGGTGCGGGCCAGCGTGATGATCGGGCCGGGCATGGTCGCCGAGAACAGCATGGTCTGGCGCTTGTCCGGAACCATGCCGAGGATGCGCTCGATGTCCGGCAGGAAGCCAAGGTCCAGCATCTCGTCGGCTTCGTCGAGCACGAGCACGCCGATCTTGCCGAGGATCAAGTGCTGCTGGTCGGCGAGGTCCAGTAGTCGGCCCGGCGTGCCGACCACCACGTCCACGCCCGCCCGCAGCGCCTCGATCTGCGCCTCATAGGGGCGCCCGCCGTAGATCGACGCCACGCGCAGCGGACCCTGGTGGTTGGTGAGGTACTTGCTCGCGTTCTCCAAGTCCTGCGTGACCTGGAGGCACAGCTCCCTGGTCGGCACGATGACCAGTGCCCGCGGCGTGCCGTCCAGCGGGGTGGTGCCCGATTCGGCGGTCGCGATCCGGTGCAGCAGCGGCACGCCGAATCCGAAGGTTTTACCCATGCCGGTGCGGGCCTGACCGATGAGATCCTCGCCGGCGAGCGCCAGCGGGAGAGTCAGTTCTTGAATGGCGAAAGTACGTTCGATTCCGATCTCGCCGAGTGCGCGGACGATTTCCGCGCGCACGCCCAATTCGGCGAAAGTCGGGGCGGTATGCGTTGCGTCCAGTTCGGCCGTCAACAGGGTGTCCGCCAGTCCCGGTTCCTGATCGACTGTGATCTTGCTCAGGTTCGTGCCTTCCTCGTAATCATGTCCCGCACGCACGAGGTGGGGCGGACCGGGTGGTCCGCGACGACCACGACTCCGCAGGCGATACTCACCCGGCCACGCTCCGGATGCCGGGCGCCTGCCGAAAAAACGGCGGCTACCTCGCAAGACATCGGCGCGGCGCAATGGTGACGCGGAACTGGTGCGCGCACATTTTCCTGTCCAACGAAAACCTCGCACCCGAAACCCGTCGGCGGTCCCACCTGCCTCCCCGCGGGTTCGCATGAGCGCGGCGTCCGGCAACTCCGTCGGGCGAAACTTTCCGTTGTCCACGGTGATTGTAGCGTGATATTGTGCGCCGCTCGAATTGCCACTGCGGCGCGCTATCGAAAATGCTGGAAACCCGCGGCTTCCTTTCGCCGTGTCGGCCGCCGACGTACGCTGCGCCACATGGCAATTCATCCGGCCCGGCAAATCTGGACCACACTCGAACCGCTGCACGATGTCGTCTATTTCGGCGCCGGCGTCAAGGAGGCCGGTGTCGGCATCGGGTTGCGCGGTTACTGGCAGACCTACTTCGCGTTTCGCGCCGCTCCGCTGGGTGCGGTGACGCCGGCGACGGTGCAGGCGGTCTTCGCCGGATTCCACCCCGACATGGTGCGCCGGGCGCTGCCCGAGGCGTGGGAGCGGGCCACGCCGCAGCGCTGTCTTGCGGCTCGGCTCGACCTGGTCACCGGGCTGCTGCGAGGTGTCGGCGCGGATGAGGCGGTGTGCGCGCGTGCGGTCGAACTGCTCGCCCCGGTGCAGCGCGCGGCCGACCCGACCGGCCGGCCGTTGTTCGCCGCGAACGCGGCCTTGCCGCTGCCCACCGACCCGGTTGCCGCTCTCTGGCAGCTGACCACCTCGCTGCGTGAGCATCGCGGTGACGGCCATGTCGCCGCGTTGGTCACCCACGGCCTGAGCGGTCGCCAGGCGCTGGTCGCGCAGGTTGCGGCCGGCAAGGCGCCGGAATCGGTGATGCGCCCCGCGCGCGGGCTGTCGGAAGCGGAATGGGCGGACGCCTTCGACGAGTTGCGGGCCAGGGGTGTGGTGGAGGGGGAACCGGTTGATCCGACGCTCACCGCGAGCGGAGCCGAGCTGCTGGCGCGGGTGGAGGCCGACACCGACGAGGCCGCGTGGACGGGGGCGCTCGCGGTCTTGTCGGCCGACGCCATGACCGAGTTGACCATATCGCTCGAGCCGCTGGTCCGCAGCGTGCAGGAAGCGGTGGTTCCGCCGCTCAACCCCGTCGGCATGGGGCGCCGCTAGACGCGGGACCGGGACTTGCTGTTACCGCCGGTACCGGCATGTGAGACATTCGTTGTCGTGAGCCTTGCCGACACTGTGTCCCTTGCCGCGCGCAACGCGTGGGCTCTGACCTTCGGCTCCGGCATCGAGGCGCCGGACCCGACTCCTTCGACGCTGCTGTGGGATCAGCCGCACCGGCAACTGCGGCGCTTCGAGCGCGCGGCGGACATCGCGGCGGACGCGGATTCGGCCGTGCTGCTGGTTCCTCCGCTCGCCGCGCCCGCCACCTGTTTCGACCTGCGGCCCGACCAGAGCCTGGCGCGGTTCCTGCTGGAGGTCGGCCACCGTCCGTACGTCGTCGACTACGGCGAGATCACCTTCGCCGACCGGCGCATGGGTTTCGAGGACTGGATCGACGACATCCTCCCCGAAGCGGTGCTGCGCACCAGCGCCGACCGCGACGGACGTCCCGTCGACCTGGTCGGCTGGTCGATCGGCGGCACGCTGGCCCTGCTCGCCGCGGCGGCGCACCCCGAGCTGCCGATCCGGTCCATCACGGCGGTCGGCTCACCCCTGGACTACGACCGGATGACCGGCATCCCGCAGCTGCGCGCGGTCACGAAGCTCACCGGCGGCCGGGTCACCTCGACCGTCATCCGCGCGACCGGTGGCGTCCCCGCGGCGCTGACCCGGATCGGCTACAAGATCACCGCCTGGGACCGCGAGCTGACCAGGCCGTGGTTCGTGGCGAGCAATATCGCCCACACCGAGGCGCTGGCCAGGATGGAGTCCATCGATCGCTTCATGGCCGAGATGCCCGGCTATCCGGGTCGCTTCTACGGCCAGCTGTGGCGCCGATTGATTCTCGGCAACGACATCGGACGCGGCGTCGTGCGGCTCGGCGAGCGCCGCATCGAGCTGGCGCGGGTGACCGCGCCGGTCCTGCTGGTCGGCGGGCCCGCCGACGTGATCACCCCGGCCGCCGCCGTCGAGGCCGGTACCCGCACCCTCACCGGGGCTGCGCTGGTTCGCTACGAAACCGCGCCGGGTAGTCACTTGGGGATCCTGGCCGGACCCACCGCGCGCGACACGACATGGAGTTATCTGGAGAAGTTCTTGGCTGAGGCCGCGTAATCCGCGCCGAGTATTACGCTGGGGCGCATGGGAGCACAGTCACCTGCCGCGTTAGGTGTTTCGTCGACCGACCCAGCAAACCTCTCCATCCCCGCGAGTCATCCCGGCGTCACCGATCTGTTCGCGGTGCTCGCCTACGGTGAGATCTCCGCGTTCTACCGGCTGGCGGAGGAGGCGAAGCTGTCGCCGACCCTGCGGGGCAAGGTGGCGGTGGCGACGATGGCCGCGGCCGAGATGGACCACTTCAAGACGTTGGAGTCCGCGCTGGCCGCGCGCGGCGCGGACGTCTTCGACGCCATGGCGCCGTTCGTGCGGGCGCTGGACGCCTATCACCAGTCCACCGACCCCTCGACCTGGCTCGAGTCGATGGTGAAGTTCTACGTCGGTGACGGCATCGCCGCGGACTTCTACACCGAGATCGCCGGCGCGCTGGCTCCCGACGTCGCCGCGGTGGTGCGCGACGTGCTCGCCGAGACCAGGCACTCCGAATTCGTCGTCGAGGAGGTGCGCCGGGCGGTCACCGAGAGCCGCTCCGAACGCGACCGCCTCAGGCTGTGGGGCAGGCGGCTGCTCGGCGAGGCGATCACCCAGGCCCAATACGTCATGGCGCAGCGCGACGAGCTCACCGATCTGGTCCTCACCGCCACCGGCGATCTCAACGGCATCGCCGCGCTGTTCGAGCGGATGCAGGCCAGTCACGCCGAACGCATGGCCGTCCTGGGCATCTAGAGCTACTCGTTCACGGCGCGGTTCTGCACCAGCCGGAGGCCCGGTGCGTGGGTGCTCGCCCGGTCGGGGAGCCAGACGACGACGCTCTGGTCGCGGTCGGCCTCCAGGGTCTCGAACGGCACCTCGACCAGTCCGTGCACCGGATGGTCGAGCTGGAGCGTGCCCGAGCCGGAGGCGCCGACCCGGTGTGGCTTCCAGCGATCCGCGAAATCCGGGAGCCTGCGCAGTGCCTCGATCATCTCCAGCAGTGAATCATCGCCCGGCCGATGAAGTTTGGCGCGGCAGAGGGCGGCGCTGAAGGTGTCGGCGGCGTGCTCCCAATTGCGCAGGACGCGCCGCGCGGCGGGGTGCATGAAGGTGTACCAGGCCAGATTGGGCTGATCCGGGCCGTCCAGCAGGCCGAGCGGCGCAACGAAATCCGCCCACGCCTGGTTCCAGCCCAGCACGTTCAACTTTCGGCCGACCACGAAGGCGGGAGTCGGCTGCAACGCGTGCAGGATCGTCTCGATCGTCGCGGCCACCTGCTCTTCGGCGGATTCGCTACCCGCGCATCGAGCGCAGCGGGATTCGTTGCCCGAGGCGAGCGCGAGCATGCTGAAGTACTGGCGATCGTCGCCGCGCAGCAGCAGCGCGTTGGCCAGGGCGTCGATCACCGCGGCCGAAGGGTTCGTGTCGCGGCCCTGCTCCAGCCGGGCGAGGTAGTCGGCGCTGACGCCCGCGCGGACGGCGACCTCTTCCCGGCGCAGACCCGGCGTCCTGCGCCGCCTGCCATCGGGCAGCCCGACGTCGGCCGGCCGCAGCTCGGCGCGCCGTGCGATGAGGAACTCTCCGAATCCGTTACGAGCCATGCGTCCATCGTGCCTGGTCCAGGCACGGTTATCCGCGCCCTGTCAGGTCCAGGATAACGGCGGTGTGGCTAACGGACCGCGGTCCGTTCATTGTCGGAGGTATGACATCTACCTCGGAATCCACCACCTCCACTCAGCTGAAAGCCGGTTCCTGGGCGCTGGACGCCGCGCACTCCTCGGTCGCCTTCACCATTCGCCATCTCGGCATCTCCAAGGTGCGTGGCGGGTTCACCCGGTTCGAGACCGAATTCGTGGTCGACGAGTCGGGCGCGGCCACCATCGGCGCGACGATCCACCTCGATTCTTTCGACACCGGCAACCCCGACCGGGACGCGCACATCCGCACCGCCGACTTCCTCGATGTCGCCAACCGTCCCACGCTGACCTTCCGCGCCACCCATCCCGTGGTCGTCGCGGAGAGCTTCGAGGTTCAGGGTGAGGCCACGCTCGGCACGGTCACCAAGCCGGTCACCAAGCCGGTCACCTTGGAGGTCGAGTGGGGCGGTGTGCAGGACTTCGGCCCGACGGGCGACCGGCATGCCGGCTTCTCCGCCACCGGCACCATCAAGCGCACCGATTTCGGCGTCGGCGGCCCGTTGCCCGGCATGCTCAGCGACACCGTGAAGATCGAACTCGAGATCCAGCTCATCGAGCCCAAGTAAACGGCGCGCCGAGCCCCAACTAGCCTGGAATCGACAAGCACAGGACTCTCAGGTTCGGAGGTTGGCCGTGGAGGTCAAGATCGGTATTTCGGATAGCCCGCGCGAGCTGGTGATCAACAGCGCGCAGACCCAGGACGAGGTCGAGGCGCTGGTGTCCGGTGCGCTCGGCGGTGACGGCGGGGTCTTGTCGCTCACCGATGAGAAGGGCCGCAAGTTCTTGATTCAGGCGTCGAAGGTCGCCTACGTGGAGATCGGCTCGCCCGCCAGCGGCCGCGTCGGTTTCGCCGCGGTCTGATCTCCGGCCTCCGGCCCGCACGCATCGAGCCCCTGCCCCCGATCGCTCGGGGACAGGGGCTCGTTCGTCTTTCGGTGTGCCCGATCAGCCGAGCGGGTGCAGCGGCACGTGCTTCAGGCCGCCCCACGCGAGCGAGACGGTGGTGTCCACCGCCTCCTCCTTCGGGATCGGCCGATCGGCCTCCAGCCAGTAGCGCGCGGTGAACTGGCTCGCGCCGACCAGCCCGACTGCCAGGATGCGCGCGCGGTAGGGGTCGAGGCCGGAGTCGTGTGCCACCAGGTCGAAGACCGCGTCCACGCACGCTTCGGTGGCCTGCTCGACCCGGCGCTGCACCTGCGGCTCGCTGGTCAGGTCGGATTCGAAGACCAGGCGGAAGCCCTGCATCTCGTTGTCCACGAAATCGAAGTAGGCCTGCACCGCCGCGCGCACGCGCTGCCGGTTGTCGGTGGTCGACCGCAGCGCTTGGCGCACGCTGGACACCAGCATGTCCACGTAGTTCTGCAGCACCGCGAGGTAGAGCTCCAGTTTGCTGCTGAAGTGCTGGTACAGCACCGGCTTGCTCACTCCGGCACACTGCGAGATCTCGTCCATGCCCGCGGCGTGGTAGCCGCGCTGCACGAACACTTCGCTCGCCGCCGCGAGTAGCTGTTGACGTCTCTCGTCGCGCGGAAGGCGGGTACCGCGTTTGGCAGGTGCCAAGGCCTCGGACGACATTCTGCGGGACGTCATCCGATCCACGAGGTCAGTCATTTTCGGCTCTCCCAGTCGATTCCCCGGCAGAAGGGGTGTGCACCGGGTTATCCAATGAACGATACCCGGTTGTCGCCGGCCCGCCGATCGGGGCCGGGCAACTGTTGCCACCCGGTGAGAATTGTCGCATCGAAGCGGTGCGCGATGTGCCCGGAATCGGTAGGTCGGTCCTGTGCGACCCTGGTCCGCGTGACCGATCGACCGGAGAGCGAATCCGCCGGGAGGCGCGGTTCGCGCGACCCGGCTGGCTACGGCGCGCCCGGTTCCGTAGGGTCGGGTCCCATGGCGAGAACCTGGCCAGAGGCGCGATCGGACGGAGCGGCTCGAACCGGGGCGGCGAAGCGGTCCGGTGCGGGCGGTGGATCACCCGGCCGTGCGGCGCGGAACCGGAAGCGTCCTACGGAAACTCCCGAATCAGCTGTGCCGCAGCCCGATTCGATCCCATCGCAGCGGGATGGGGACGGCGTCGATAGCTACGATCCGCTGGGCCTGTACCGCCAGAAAGGCGAGCGTTCCCACCAGCCGCTGCGCGCCCGCTGGGACCCCACCGCCGACGAGAGCCGCGGCCGAACCCGTCCGGACCGGGACGCCAAGAAGCAGAGCGCACTCGGCAGATTCGTCTCCACCTACGGCTGGCGGGCGTACGCGCTGCCGGTGCTGGTCGTGATCACGGTCTTGGTGGTCGTCGACGCGATCCGCACCACCGGCACCAGTAATGTCGCCGTGGCCCCCGCTCCCGGCAGCCTCAGTCCGCGCACCGCGAGCGTGGGCATCATCGGCGCTCCGCCGGGGGACGGGCACTTTCCCACCGATCTGCCCACCGGGGCGCTGCCCGAAGGCGGCCCGTTCGCCGAGACCGGCGCGGGCACCTGGCGCGTGGTGGCGGGCACCACCGCCCAGGTCGGCTTCGGAACGCAGAACGTCTTCCGGTACACCGTGGAGATCGAGGACGGCGTGGACACCTCCGCCTTGGGCGGTGACGTGGCCGTGGCCAAGATGATCGATTCCACCCTCGCCAACCCGAAGGGCTGGGCGAACGACCGCAAGTTCGCCTTCCGCCGGGTCGACCACGGCGGGGCCGACTTCCGCATCTCGCTCACCTCCCGGGGATCCAGCCGCAAGGAATGCGGTTTCGACATTCCGATCGACACCTCCTGCTACAACGCCAGCAGCAGGCGCGTGGTGCTCTCCGAGGTCCGCTGGGTGCGTGGCGCGCTGGCGTTCGAGGGCGATGTCGGGTCCTACCGGCAGTACCTGATCAACCACGAGGTCGGCCACGCCATCGGCTATCACCAGCACCAAGCGTGCGAGACCGACGGTGGGCTCGCGCCGGTGATGATGCAGCAGACCTTCGGCACCAAGAACGACGACATCGCCGCCCTGGATCCGCACGGCGTCGTCCCGATGGACGGCAAGCGCTGCCGATTCAACCCCTGGCCCTACCCGCGCGGGTAGAGCGCGAGGCTATGCGCGAACATAGGTCGGGAAGAAGGGTCCGGTCGTCGGTGTTGCACAGTTGGGCGCCCGCGAAGCGGCGCCATACCGCCGTCCGATCGGCCAAGCGATTCGAGGAGTCCTGGACGTGTCATCACCCAAGTCCCTGCCGCCACTTGTGGAGCCGGCCGCGGAGCTGACCAGGGATGAGGTCGCCCGGTACAGCAGGCACCTGATCATCCCGGATCTCGGCGTGGACGGGCAGAAGCGTCTGAAGAACGCAAAAGTGCTGGTGATCGGCGCGGGCGGCCTCGGCTCGCCCGCCCTGCTGTACCTCGCCGCGGCGGGCGTCGGCACACTCGGCATCGTCGAGTTCGACGAGGTCGACGCCTCCAACCTGCAGCGCCAGATCATCCACGGGGAATCCGACATCGGCCGCTCCAAGGCCGACAGCGCGCGCGACTCCATCCTGGAGATCAACTCCGGCATCGACGTGCGGCTGCACAAGCTCCGGTTGGAGCCGGAGAACGCCGTCGAGTTGTTCCGCGAGTACGACCTGATCGTCGACGGCACCGACAACTTCGCCACCCGCTACCTGGTCAACGACGCCGCCGTGCTGGCGGGCAAGCCGTACGTGTGGGGCTCGATCTACCGGTTCGAGGGCCAGGTCTCGGTGTTCTGGGAGGACGCCCCGGACGGGCGCGGCATCAACTACCGCGACCTCTACCCCGAGGCCCCGCCGCCCGGCATGGTGCCGTCCTGCGCCGAGGGCGGTGTGCTCGGCGTGCTGTGCGCGTCGATCGGGTCGGTGATGGTGACCGAGGCGATCAAGCTGATCACCGGCATCGGCGACCCCCTGCTGGGCAGGCTGATGGTGTACGACGCACTGGACATGAACTACCGGACGATCAAGCTGCGCCGCGACCCGGAGCGCCAGCCGATCACCGAGCTGATCGACTACGAGGCGTTCTGCGGGGTGGTGTCCGAGGAGGGCCAAGCGGCCGTGGCCGGGTCCACCATCACCGCGCGCGAACTCAAGGACCTGTTCGACGCGGGCAAGGAGATCGAGCTGATCGACGTGCGCGAGCCGGTCGAATGGGACATCGTGCACATCGAGGGCGCCAAGCTGATCCCGAAGGACCGCATCCTGTCCGGCGAGGCATTGGCCGAGCTGCCGCAGAACCGCCCGATCGTGCTGCACTGCAAGACCGGCGTGCGCTCCGCCGAAGCCCTGGCCGCCCTGAAACGCGCGGGCTTCGCCGACGCCACCCACCTGCAAGGCGGCGTGATCGCCTGGGCCAACCAGATCGACAGATCACTGCCGGTGTACTAGAGCCGCGAACACGGCGCGCCGCAAGCGCGCCAAATCAGACACGACGTACCGTACGGCCGTGACTTCTGTGGAACCTCCCGAGCATGTGCGCGCCACGTTCGGTCTGCGCGAAGTGACCCCGGTTTCCCTCGGCGACTGGGAAGGTGGCTGGCGCTGCGGGGATGTGGTGCTCAGTCCGGTCGCCGATCACGCGCGCGCGGCGTGGTCGGCGAAGGTGCGGGAGACGTTGCGGGTGGACGGGCTGCGGCTGGCCCGCCCGGTGCGCGCCACCGACGGCCGCTACGTCGTGTCCGGCTGGCGCGCGGACACCTATCTGGAAGGGGTACCGGAACCCCGGCACGACGAGGTGGTCTCGGTGTCGCTGCGGCTGCATCAGGCTACGGCCGAGTTGGAGCGGCCCCGCTTCCTATCGCAGCCGCCGGTCGTGCCCTGGGTTGACGTGGACGTGTTCGTCGCCGCGGATCGCGCCGCGTGGGAGGCGGTGCCGCTGCGCACCTTGCGCGCGGGCGGTGCGCTGCTGTCCACCTCGCCGGACGGCCAGCGCAGCCTGGAACTCATCGGCCAGCTGGCCACGCTGCGCAAGCCGGTGCAGACACCGGCGCAGTTGGTGCACGGCGACCTCTTCGGCACCGTGTTGTTCGCCGGTGCGCACACTCCCGGTCTCACCGATATCACCCCGTACTGGCGGCCGGTGCCGTGGGCGGCCGCGGTGATCGTGGTGGACGCGCTGGCGTGGGGCGGCGCGGACGACGGATTGCTGGATCGCTGGACCGATCTTCCGGAGTGGCCGCAGATGTTGTTGCGGGCGGTCATGTTCCGGCTCGCGGTGCACGCGCTGCACCCGCGCTCGACGCCGGAGGCGTTCCCCGGTCTGGCCCGCACCGCCGACATGGTCCGACTGACTCTCTGAGTCCGGAATATCCGCTGTTCGGAATGCTTTCCGTACAGTGCTAGGTAAATCGTGCGGAGACCGACGCAGCGGGTTCCCCCGTGATAAGTTTTCCGCAGTATCGCCGCCGTGAGTCTCCGCCGGGTTGGAGATCAGCGCGGTCCGCGACGAGGGGTGTGAGGACGGGGTAGGGTGAGAATTCAACCGCGGCAACAGATTCTGGATCTGTGGCGCTCCGCGCTATCCGTGTCCTGGGACGGTGCCGAGTGGCACTGGGGCGGTCGCATGGCCGCCAATTCGATCAGCGATTCCGAGCAACTGCTGTGTCTGCTGTATCCGGCCACCGAGATCGAGAGTCTCGCGCTGGATCGTCCCGACAGCATGGCCGACGACGTCAGTTCGGTCCTGTCGCCGTTCGGCGGTCAGACGAAGATCGGAACCGTCGTGATCGCCTTGCTGGAGGACTACATTCTCCGCAATACCAACCGGATCGGACCGGACGGCGAACCGGACAGTGCCGGCGAACCGGACGGCGAGCCCATCTTCGCCGCGGGCAGCTACCTGCGCTCGGCCGACGAGCGCGAACCCACTGCGGTGCAGCGTGAAATCGAGGTCGTCGACTCGTACTCCATGTCGCTGACGCTGTGTCTGGCCGGGCTGCGCTTCCTGCGGGTCTACGAGGGCTGGGTCCGTGCGGAGGGGCGCGCCACTCTCATCGACCGGATCGAGAAGCTCACCGGCAGACTCAGCGCCCGCCTCACCGCCGCGATGACGGGTCTGGTCCGCAGTTTCGTGGTCAATACGGTCGAGCCGAAATCCGAGGCGGGACAAGTAATGCTGGGCATGCTCAATCAGAGCGACCTGCCCAGCAAATCGGTCGCCGAGGGCATCACGCGCAGCCTGGAGCGGGTCCGCGCCCGGCTGCGCAACGACATCACGCTCGGGCAGACGCCGGACACCGAGCTGGACGATGAGGAACTGCTGTTCGAATGCGGCTGGAGCTGGGGCCTGGTTCGCGACGCGGCTCCGGTCGGCTTCGTGGACGCCGCCATCGCCATGCAGCCCGGTATCGCCGATCCGCGTCCTTACCTGTACTTCACCGTCATCGCGCTGGACGGCATCAACGACTTGATCTCCCAGCGCACCAGGGAACTGGACCTGCTCGACGAACAGCAGTACCGGCTGGCCGAAGCGCTGCGGATCCGCTGGGACCTGACCCAGCGTTACTGGTCGACGGTGGCCCGGTTCGGGTCCGGCTCATGGCCGCTGGAGGACATCCCGTGGCGCACCTCCGACGGCGAGGAATCGGACTACTTCAGTCTCATCGTGTCCGCCGTGCTGATCCAGGATCTGATCAACCGCACCGCCTCCGATGACGACTTGACCAGAGCCGTGGCGATTTTCGACGAACTGGCCAGACGTGGCCGGATCATCCGCAGGACCACGCGTGACGACCCCGCAGTGCAGATGCACGCGCCGGGCGTGCGATTGTCCTTGCGCGGCACGGAATCTGTCGACGACGGTCCGCTGTTGCAGTGGGAGGTATCGGATTTCGCCGCTGTGCTGTTGAAGCGGCTGTTGCAGGCCGCCAGGCTCTCCAGCAATATCACCGCCCGCGACCGGCTGATGGATCTGGCCAAGTCGACGATGGATCATCTGGAAGCGCGCATCATCACCACCGGTCTCGCGGCCGGGCTCTGGGACGATCCCGCCGGAGTCTTCGGCAACGGCACGGCGCGGGAGACGAAGCCGTCCTGGTACATGACCGAGCGTGTGATCGAATGCCTGGTCAGCGCGGACCGCACGTTCCGCGAGCCGCCGTTGACATCCCCGGCGATGGTGGTGCGCGCGGTGGAACTGCTCAACGAGGCCGAGCACCTGCTCAACCAGGAAATGCTGAGCGTCAGCATCGACGACGTCTCGGAGAACCGGATCACCCTCGACCGGGTGGAGGAGAACCTCGAGCAAGCCAGGCAGCTGGTGGCCCGCAGGCAGGCGGGCACGGCGTTCGTGCTCGCCGCCGACGCGCTGCGCGAACTGCACAAGCTGGCCTATGCCCGCATGGACGCGACAAGGGCCACGTAACCATGATCGTGTTCGCGACCTCCGACAAGGGCGGTACCGGACGTTCGGTGACCAGCTGCAATCTCGCCTACCGTCTGTGCCTCAGCGGGATGAGCGTGGCTTATCTCGATTTCGACTTCGGTTCACCGACCGCGGGCGCCCTGTTCGAAATCGGTTCCGTGGAGCGGGGAACCCCCGATGGGGACGGGCTGCACGAGTATCTGCTCGGGAAGAACGGCATCGCCAGGCAGATCGACGTGCGCGCCAAGACCGATCGCGTCGGCTTGCGCAAGATGCGGACCAGGACCGGGCGGCTGGTCCTGTTCCCCGGTGACGAAGGCGGCGCGGAGTTCGACAGCATCAACGACGACGTGGTGCGCCGCTGCACGGAACTGTTCGTCGGCCTGGAACAGGAGTTCAAGGTCTGTTTCGTGGACCTGAGTGCGGGCCGCTCGCTGGCGATGGAGTTGGCGCTGCGCGCGACGGCGGCGCCGCAGCTGGCCTCGAAGACAGTGCGCTGGCTGGTCTTCCACCGCTGGACCCGCCAGCACATCCTGGCGGCCAGCGGACTGGTCCACGGTCCGCACGGCTTGCTGGAGACCGGCAGCCACTGGAAGCACGACTCGCGGAAACTGCTCGCGAACATTCGCTACGTGCGCACCGCGGTGCCGCAAGTGAACGAGATGACCGGCGGCCCCGGCGCGGCGCAGGTCAAGTGGTTGCAGGAACAGAACGGGGCCTTGGTCACGTTGGCGGGCAAGAACCGGCTCGGCGCGACATCCTTGCTCGGCAAGACCCCGGTGGAGCCCGTGCTGCAATGGCGTGAGCAGATCATCCTGGACGCCGATGTCGCCAACAGCATCGCCAACGAGGAGACCGCCGCCGCCTTCAACCAGCTAGCCGGTCGGCTCCTGCACGCCGCGACCTGGGAATAGATCCGAACTCGCCCGCGCTTTCGCGAAAGCACGATCCCGGAAGGGTTGTCGATCAGCATTGGATCACGTAGCAGGCTATAGCGAGGCGACCGAGCGACCGCGGGTCGCCCAGGTCCCGTTGTCCCACCTTTCCATCGAGGTGGGCCACTTCTACATGAACGATCTGAGCAACGGCGAGGATCGTATCCGTGCGCAGTTCCGCAAGGTCGCACCGCTGATCCCGGCGTTCACCGCCGCGGCGCAGGCCGAGTTCGGGCCGCGTGCGCGGGTGAGCACCTGCTTCCTGATCGACGACTACTTCCGGCACGACACCGATCCGGGGGAGATACTCGGCAAGCTGCTCGGCGCCGCCGCGGAGTGCGGCGTGACCATCGACTATCTGGCCCGCGAGGCGGGATGCTTCGAGGCGCCATCGGCCGGTGATCGCCGTATCCCGTTGGCGGAGATGGTGGCCGCGCGGATCGTGGCCGAGCCGTCGGAGGGATCGAACGGACGCCGCCCGCCGACCGCGGAGTCCGGCTGGCTGTGCAACGGGCGCAGGGCCTCCGACGACGAGCCCGGCCAGGCCATGCACCGCCTGCCGTACGAGCCGCCGGAGGAGTTCGGCAGGCGCGAGCACTCGATCTTCCTCGACGTGCAGATGTGGAGCAAGCAGACCAAGAAGGTGAACGGCCGGGCCGAGGTGCACACCAAATGGTCGTGCCCGTTCCTCGCGTCGATCTGGCAGCTGCAGCGGCTCGGGATGCTGCGCTACGACGGCGAACCCGTCGTCGACCCGCAGCTGTGGCGGCCGGAGGACGGCTGGCCGCCGCAGTGGTGGGAGATGCCCGCCGTCGTGAAACTCAACCCGCAGGCCAAACCGTTCGCCGCCTATCGGTCGCTGTCGCTGTTGCCGCAGCGGTATCTGGGTATCGAACACGCGGTGCGGGTAATCCTGGATCACATCGATCTCGAGGAGGAAGTGGTCGAGCAGATCATCGCCCGGGGCGGCGACGAGGACGTCCCGGTCACCGTGCCGCGCAAGGTGACCGAGCGGATGAGTCACTATCTGCTGGATGGGTCGTGATATGAGCGGAGCGTCGCACTCCTGTTCCGGCCGTGACCAGCCCTCGCACGGCGAGCGGCTGCGCCGGTTGGCGGCCGTGGCCAGGGAGGGGCGCGGCCGGCGGTCGGTGCGGAGGCCGCCGCTGGCGGGAAGGTCCGAGCGGGCTGTGCCCGGAACGAGTTCGGCGCCAGCGCCTTCCGCCGCCGGACCGCTGATTCTGCTGGGCGAGATCCGTACCTGCCTGGTGCCGGATTCGACGGCGCTCGGACGCGACCTGCTGGAGGAACTGCTCGCGCTGATACCCGGACGCCGGGTGCTGTGGCGGGAGCGTCCGACCACGCTGGCCACGTCGCCGACCACCGCGGTCGGGGTCGATTGCCAGCTGGCCACCAAGCCGCGTGGCAATGTGCGCGCGATCGGGACGGTGGCGACCAACGCGGTGGTCGTCGGCGGACGAGTGCTGCAGAGTTCGGCGCACACCACGGTCGTCCCCGCCGAGGTGAAGCAGCGACAGACCTGGTCGCACTACCTGACCCGGGTCGGGGTGACGGAGGTGGTCTCGCGGGTCACCGAGGCGACCAGCGGGGAGCTGGCCGACGGTTTCCTCGCCGCGGGCGAGCAGCCCGACGGCGTTCTGGATCTGGCCTCGATCAGTCAGCGGCTCCTCGCCAAGATCCGGATGGACATGCGCCTGGATCAGCACGCGCCGATGCAGACGCGAACGGCGCGGCTGCGCTGGGCCGCGCGGATCGCCGACGTGCCCCGCCCCATGCTGACGTTCCAATTGCAGGACGAACTGGTGCGCACGGTCCTGGTGACCGTGCGTGACGAGGCGGAACTCGCTGTGGCGGACCGCTTCTGCGAGGACCTCGCGCTGCACGACTGGCTGCTCACCGTCGCGGACACCGTGGTCGAGGAGGCCGACCTCTACCCGCCGTCCAGCGCGGAGTCGGCCGCGATAATCGCGCCGTTGCTGACGAACCTGGCGCACTTGTGGATGCCCGGCGCCCACACGCCCGCGGCGCTGCGCGGCCTGTGGGAGCAACTGGATCGCGACCCCGGCTTCACCCGCGAGTGGTCGGCGCGGGTGGGCCAGCTGCGCGACCGCATGTCGGTGGCCACATTGGCCGCCATGCGCGCCTCCACGATCAACGCACCGGATTGAACTCCGGTCACAGCCGGAACCACCGGCGGACCAGCAGCGCGAAGAACACCGAGGTGGACACGATCCCGGCGTACGCCTCGACCATGAGCAGGGCGCGTCCGATCCGGCCGACCTCTTGCAGATCGCCGAGACCCACCGGATTGAGGAAATTGATCAGGCACATGTGCAGCGCTGTGGTGACCGGAAGGGACGTGCTCAGCCACAGTGCGACGGTGAACAGGAGTAGTTGCGCGGCTATCCAGCCGAGTAGCCGGAACGGCCGATAGCCATAGCCGCACAGCAGGTCCGAGATCCAGCCGACGCTGCGGCGCCAGGCGGGATAGGTCGCCGACCTGCGGGCTCTGGCCAAGGCGAGGCCGCACCGGTCCTGCGCGTCGACGTCCTCGTTGAGCGCGTGCAGACCCGACGCGCGCAGGAAGGCCATGGCCGCGTGCCCGGGGAGAAACGTCTTGGTCCGCCGGCCCGGCAGCGCGGCGGCGAGGAGCCGGTGGCCGAGGTCCTCGTAGATCTCGGCCAACCGGATGTTCTGGGTCCGGCTCAGGCTCAGCGGTCCGCGCAGCTCGACCTCCGCGGCCAGCAGCGCCATCAGCAGCTCGACATGGGCGCGCTGGAGCACCTCGTCCATCGCGGTGTTGTCGTCGGCGGCGGCGTAGATATCGGAGAAGAGCAGGCTGTCACCACGATGCTTGACCTTCGTGTGATCGAAAGCGGTGACCACCTTTTCGACGTGATTGTTGAACGAATCCAGCAGCTGCTTCTCGTCCGGCTGCCTGGTCCCGGCGCTCAGCTCGTCCAAGTAGTCCGCGACTTCCTGCGCGTAGCCCGTGGCGTGCTGGTCGATCCAGATGTCGGGTGAGTTCCCGAACTGCACGTGGGTGACCGGGTTGTCGTAGTCGGTCATCGAGAGCGTCCTCCCCCGCAGCCTGTCCGTCATGACGGCGTAACATCCCACCATACCAACGGAATTCATCGCATTACGGGCGCATCCGAACGAAATTCCGTCCATAGCTGTGCCGGGCCGAGTGGGGCGAGGCAGGCGGAAGGCGCAGTCCGTCGGTTGCCCCGCGCTGCGGAGGCGAGGCAGCCGCCTAGTCGGGGCGTCGCCCGCGCTTGCGCCAGATGTCCGAGGCGGGATCGGTGATCGGCGGTGGCGCCGGTCTGTGCTGGATTCGCCGTACCAGGACGTCGCGCGGCTCGCCCGCCCCGAAGTAGTGCTCTTCGTATGCGGCCCAGACGAATCCGGCTGTCTTGTACAGGTTCGACGCCGGTTGATCGGTCGGCCGGACGGTGAGGAACACATCCTCCACATCGGCGATCCGGCAGCGTTCCAGCGCGTCATCCAGAAGCGCCCGCCCGTAGCCGCGGCCGCGGCACTGCGGCGCGATCGCGAGCCCGATCACCCAGGCACACTGCGGCGAGCCGAGCGCCACCATCGCGTAGCCGCAGAAGGCGCCGTCGAGATCAGCGACAACCCAATGACCTCCGTGCAGATCGAAGAGCTGGCGCAGCGCGAAGTACGGGTATGCCAGCTCACCGAACTCGGTCTGCTCGAGCGTAGCGATCTCCCCGAGATCCGCCAGGATGGCAGACCGGAACACCGGCGCCCCAACCCCTTTCGCGATGTTCAAACGCTCACCCCTGTCACCCCGCTGTGCGTCCAGCTTCCAGAGTAGTGCGCAGGCGGGGTTCACCGGCCGGAGACGGCCGAACGCGCCGCTCTCCGAATAGCTTCGGCGGGCAAGTTTTCCGTTCACCTCGATAGTCGTCCGGGTCGGCGTGATCTGAAAACGGACAAAATCGGAGCGCGGATTCGTTGCCGAGATGTTGCGGCCTAAGCCTTACTGGATAGAGCCGACTACGGCAAGTCGGCACCGATGCGTATCACCGTTTCCACCTCGAGTCACCGTCGGAGGGCAGGCCCATGCCTACTGTCACCTCGCTTTCACCGATTTCGGGTCCGGCTTCCGGAGGCAATCGTGTGGTGATAACCGGCACCGGGTTCGGTCCCGGTCCGCTGACCGTGCGCTTCGGCTCGGTGCCGACCACGTTCACCGTCGACTCCGGCACTCGGATCACGGCCATCGCCCCGGCCGGAACAGGCACGGTGCCGGTCACTGTCACCGCACTGCCGGACGGCACGAGCAACGCTCTGCCCTACACCTATGTGGCGGTTCCGTCGCTGACCTCGATCAGTCCCACCCAAGGGCCAACTGGGATCACGGTCACTCTCCACGGATCGGGTCTGTCCAGTGCGACCGGCGTGAATTTCGGTAGTACTCCGGCCAGTTCGTTCACCGCGGTTTCGGATGCCCAGATCACCGCAGTGGTTCCACCGGGTACCGGCATAGTTCCGGTGACCGTCAGCGCCCCGGTCGGCACGAGCAACCCACTGCCCTACATCTTTGTCGTACTCCCGACTCTCGCTTCGGTCTCACCGACTTCGGGCCCGCCCTCCGGGGGCAATGCGGTGGTGATAACCGGCACCGGATTCACCGGTCCCGTAACGGTGCGATTCGGTTCCAAGGCGACCACCTTCACCGTCGATTCGCCGACGCGGATCACCGCGATCGCTCCTCCTGGGACGGGAACTGTGCAGGTCACCGTCATCACTTCGGGCGGTATCAGCAACGCGGTGAGCTACACCTACGCCACCGTGCCGACGCTGATCTCGGTCAGCCCCAGCTCCGGTCCGGCGGCAGGCGGCAACACCGTCGTCCTCAGCGGCACCGGATTCACCGGAGCGACCGCTGTGAGGTTCGGTGCGGCAGCGGCGATTGCCTTCACCGTCGATTCCGATACCCAGATCACCGCCGTAGCGCCGGCGGGAAACGGCACAGCCGATGTCACCGTCACCACGATCGTCGGCACCAGCAACACCGTTTCCTACACCTATGTCCCCGTTCCCGCACTCGGCTCGGTGATCCCGGGCTCCGGTCCGGAGACCGGTGGCAACACCGTCGTTCTCACCGGCACCAACCTCAGAGGTGCCACGGCCGTTCATTTCGGTTCGAACACCGCGATCGCTTTCACGGTCGTCTCGGACACCCAGATCAGCGCTTCGGTGCCTGCGGGTACCGGCACCGTCGGTGTCGTCGTCGCCACCACGGGCGGCACCAGCAACCCGGTGACCTACACCTACGTCCCGGCACCTGCGCTCGCCTCGATCGCCCCGGGTTCCGGTCCCGAGCGCGGTGGTAATACCGTGACGCTCACCGGAACGAACCTGATCCGTGCCACCGCCGTGCATTTCAATGGGACACCGGCGATCTCCTTCACCGTCGTCTCCGGCAGCACGATCACCGCCGTGGCGCCCGCCGGGACCGCAGGACCCGTCGTAGTCACGGTCACCACGGTGGGCGGCACCAGCAACGCGGTCGTCTACACGTATGTCGCCGCACCGACATTGATTTCGACCACCCCGAACTCCGGGCCCGAGACGGGCGGGAACACTGTCGTCATCAGGGGCACCGGATTCACCGGCACCAGCGCCGTCCGTTTCGGCGCGACTCCGGCGACCGCGTTCACCGTGGTCTCCGACACCGAGATCAGCGCCGTCGCCCCCACAGGTACTGGCAGACGGGATATCACCGTCACCGCGACAGGTGGCACCAGCAACACGGTGGCCTACACCTACGTCCCTGCACCCGCACTGGGCTCCGTTGTCCCGAACGCAGGGCCGGAGACCGGTGGCAACACCGTCGTCCTCACCGGCGCGAATCTCCGCGGTACCACCGCGGTCCGTTTCGGCGCGAATACCGCGATTGCTTTCACCGTCGTCTCGGATACCCAGATCAGCGCCTTGGCGCCTGCGGGCACCGGCATCGTCGATGTCACTGTTGCCACCGCGGGCGGCACCAGCAGCCCGGCGACCTACACCTATGTCCCGGCTCCGACCCTCGCCTCGATCGTCCCCGACTCCGGTCCGGAGACGGGTGGCAACACCGTCACCTTGACCGGCGCGGACCTCACCGGCGCCACCGCCGTGCATTTCAATGGGACACCGGCGATCTCCTTCACCGTCGTCTCCGACACCACGATCACCGCGGTCGTACCCCCGCGATCCGGCTTGGCCGATGTCACCGTCACCACCACGGGCGGCCTCAGCAACCCGGTGACCTACACCTACATTCCAGCGCCGACGCTCACCTCCGTCGTCCCAGGCTCCGGTCCGGAGGCCGGTGGCAACACCGTCACGCTGCACGGTGCCGAATTCACCGGCGCGACGGCCGTGCACTTCGACGGGACCGCCGCGACCGCGTTCTCGGTGGTTTCGGATGCCGAGATCAGCGCGGTCGTACCTGCCGGGACCGGTGCCGTCACCGTCACGGTCACCGCCCCGGGCGGTGACAGCAACGGTGTCTCCTACATCTATGTCCCGGCGCCGATGCTGGCTTCGGTGGTCCCGGACTCCGGTCCCGAGACGGGCGGGAACACCGTCATCCTGACCGGAACGGGGCTCACTGGGACTACTGCGGTGAATTTCGGTGGCAACGAAGCGGTTTCGTTCACCGTGGTTTCCGATTCGCGGATCACCGCGGTCGCTTGTGCGGGGACGGGTTCGGTGGACGTCACCGTCACTACGGCGGGTGGCGTCAGCAATCCGGTGGCGTATACCTATGTCCCGGCACCGACCCTCGCCTCGGTGGTTCCCGATTCCGGTCCGGAGAGCGGTGGCAACACCGTGACCCTGACCGGCACGAACTTCACCGGCACGACTGTTGTGAACTTCGGTCTGACTCCGGCGCCTTCGTTCACTGTGGTGTCGGATACCGAGCTCAGGGTGGTCGTGCCTGCGCGTACCGGGACGGCGGCGGTGACCGTCACGGCTATCGGCGGTACCAGCAACGGCGTCCTCTACAACTATGTTCCGGCGCCGACCCTTGCCGCGTTGGTCCCTGACTCCGGTCCGGAGCCCGGTGGCAACACGGTCACGCTGACCGGGACCGGATTGGCTGCGGCTAGCGCGGTCGAGTTCGATGGGACAGCGGCGGTTTCCTTCACGGTGGTGTCGGAAACCGAGATCAGCGCGGTCGCTCCCGCTGGGACCGGGACGGTCACGGTCACGGTCACGACGCCGGGTGGCGTCGGCAACGGCTTCTCCTATACCTACGTTCCGGTGCCGACGCTGGCTTCGGCGGCGCCGGACTCCGGTCCGGAGACGGGCGGCAACACCGTCATCCTGACCGGCACCGATCTCACCGGTGCGACGGCGGTGAACTTCGACGGGACACCGGCGGTTTCGTTCACCGTCGTGTCGGGCACCGAGATCAGCGCTGTCGTGCCTGCCGGGACCGGCTCGGTGAATGTAACCGTCACCACCGCGGGTGGGGTCAGCAACGCGGTGGCCTATACGTATGTTCCGGCGCCGACACTCGCCCCGATCGTTCCCGGCACCGGCCCGGAGACCGGTGGCAACGCCGTCACCCTCACCGGGACGGGATTCAGCACCGCCACCGCCGTGAACTTCGGTCCCACTGCCGCGGCCTCGTTCACTGTGGTGTCGGATACCGAGATCACGGCGGTTGCTCCCGCGCACACCGACACACCGAACGCTCGGGCCGCTACCGGCATAGCCGCGGTCGCGGCGTTCGCTCCGGAACACAACAGCACCACCGCGGTCACCGTCACCGCTTCCGGCGGTACCAGCAACGGTGCCCTCTACACGTTCGTCCCGGCACCGACCCTCGACTCCGTCAGCCCTGGCTCCGGTCCGGAGACCGGCGGCAATACAGTCAGCCTCCTCGGCACCGGATTCACTGAGGTAAGCGCGGTTGATTTCGGTGGAACAGCGGCGGTTTCCTTCACCGTGGTCTCGGATACCGAGATAAGCGCGGTCGTGCCGGCCGGGACCGGCACGGTCGACGTCACTGTCACCACGACGGGCGGCACCACCGGCGGCGTCCGCTATGACTACGTCCCGGTGCCTGCGGTCACCACGGTGGTCCCCAACTCCGGACCCGAAACCGGCGGCAACACGGTCATCCTCACCGGCAGCGGCTTCACCGACGCGACGTCGGTGGACTTCGGTGCCAACCAGGCGGTTTCGTTCACCGTGGTGTCGGATTCCCAGATCACGGCGGTCGTGCCTGCCGGGTCCGGCTCGGCGAACGTAACCGTCACCACCGCGGGCGGCACCAGCAACCCGGTGGCCTACGCCTACGTGCCGCGCCCGGCACTCGCCGGCGTGGCTCCCCGTTTCGGGCCCGAGACCGGCGGCAACACTGTCACTCTCACCGGTACGAACCTCACCGGAACTACCGCCGTCCGCTTCGGGATCACGCCGGCCACTTCGTTCACCGTGGTCTCCGATACCCAGATCACGGCCGTCGCTCCCGCGCGCACCGGCACTGTGGCGATCACCGTCACCACGCGGGGTGGTACGAGCAGCGGTGTTCTCTACGGCTTCACCCCGGCTCCGACGCTTACCACGGTCGCTCCCCGCTTCGGGCCGGTCACCGGTGGCAATACCGTCACCCTTACCGGTACCAACTTCACCCGAACCGTTGCCGTCCGCTTCGGCACGACACCCGCTACGTCGTTCACCGTGGTCTCGGACACCGAGGTCACCGCGGTGGCCCCTGCGCGTGCCGCTGGCATCGTCGGGGTCACTGTTACCACGACGGGTGGTACCAGCAACGCGGTGGCTTACGGATACG
>NZ_JADLQX010000129.1 GCF_015477605.1 Nocardia amamiensis | reverse complement strand
AGTCGTCGTCCACGCCGACGCGCGGCACGCCGAGCAGATCGGCGAAGACCTCCGCCACGATCTCCTCGATCGGAGTGGACGGGGCACGGAACACCTTGGCCTCGAAAACCGGCGCAGGCAGCGCCTTGCGATCGAGCTTGCCGGAGGCGTTGACCGGGAACGCGTTCAGCACGACCAGCGCGGCCGGGATCATGTAACCCGGCAGCGCGGTGGCCAGCGCGGCCTTCACCTCATCGATGTCGACGGTCGTCTCGGCCTCGGCCACCAGGTAGCCGACCAGCTGGTCACCCGCGTGGGCGTCGGAGCGGAGCACGACCACCGACTGGGCGACACCCGGCTGCGCCAGCAGCGCGGCCTCGATCTCGCCCAGCTCGATGCGCAGACCGCGCAGCTTCACCTGGAAGTCGGTGCGGCCCAGGTATTCCAGCTCACCGTCGGCGGTCCAGGTCACCAGGTCACCGGTGCGGTACATCCGCTCACCCGGCGCGCCGTACGGGTTGGCGACGAACCGGTCCGCGGTCAGGTCCGATCGGCCCAGGTAGCCCAGCGCGAGCTGATCGCCCGCGAGATACAACTCACCCGCGACACCCGGCGCGACCGGGTGCAGACGGCTGTCCAGCACGAAGACGCGGGTGTTCCACACCGGGCGTCCGATCGGCACCGACACCGTATCCGCGTCCGTCGCTTCGTGATAGGTCACGTCGACCGCGGCCTCGGTGGGGCCGTACAGGTTGTGCAACCGCGCGCCGGTCAGCTCGCGCAAGCGTTGTGCCGTTTGCGCCGGCAGCGCCTCGCCGGAGGCGAAGACCTGCCGTAGCCGCGGCGCGGCGAGACCGTCGCCGTTCTCATTACCCAGCGTGGCGACGAAGACCGAGAGCATCGACGGCACGAAATGCGCTGTGGTGATGTGCTTCTCGGCGATGACCTGGGACAGATAGACCGGGTCGCGGTGCCCATCGGGGCGCGCGACGACCAACCTGGCACCGGTCTGCAACGGCCAGAAGAACTCCCATACCGACACGTCGAACGTGGCGGGGGTCTTCTGCAGCACCGCGTCCTTGGGACCGATCGGGTACTCGTGCTGCATCCACAGCAGCCGGTTGACGATCGCGGCGTGGCTGACCGCCACACCCTTCGGGCGGCCGGTCGAACCGGAGGTGAAGATCACGTACGCGGTGTTCTCCGGCCGCAACGGCCGCGTGCGCTCGTCGTCGGTGATCGGCGCGCCGCTGGTGGCGGCGAAGCCGGGCACCCCTTCGATGCCCTCGACCGAAAGCACCGTCACCTGCGGCTGCGGGTCGAAGTCGAAACCGTCCGCCGAGCGGTAGAGGATCATCCTCGGCCGCGCGGTCTCGATGATGTAGTTGACGCGGTCGGCGGGCTGGTCCGGGTCCAGGGGGACGTAGGCCGCGCCGGTCTGCACCACCGCGTACATCGCGACGACCAGTTCGGTCGAGCGCCGCAGCGCCAGCGCCACCAGCGATTCCGGGCCGACACCCGCGCCGATCAGCTGCCGCGCGATGCGGTTGGCCCGCTCCTGCAACTGGCGATAGGTCAGCCGCTCGTCGTCGAATTCCAGCGCGATCGCATCGGGCGTGGCCGCCGCCTGCGCGTCGAACAGCGAGACCAGCGTGGCGAGCTGGTCCACCGGACGCCCGGTGTCGTTCCAATCGACCAGCACCCGCGCGTGCTCCTCGGGCGCGAGCAGGTCGATGTCACCGATCGGGACGGTCGGATCGGCGGTCACGGCCGCGAGGACGCGATCGAGGCGGCGGGCGAACGC
>NZ_JADLQX010000128.1 GCF_015477605.1 Nocardia amamiensis | reverse complement strand
CAGCGCGTCCAGATCCACCTGGCCGCGCATCCGCACCACGAACGGCAGGTTGTAGGTCGGCACGGTCGGGTCGAACTGGTTGATGAACCACATGCGCTGCTGCGCCAGCGACAGCGGCACCCGTTCCGGCAACTGCTGGGCCACCAGCGGCGGACGCGACGCGTCGGCGGGGGCGGCGTTCTCCGCCCGCGCGGCGATCCCGGCCACGGTCGGGGTCTCGAACAGCGCGCGCACCCCGATCTGGGTGCCGAAGGCCGCGCCGATACGCGCCACCACCTGGGTCGCGACCAGCGAGTTGCCGCCCAGGTCGAAGAAGTTGTCGTCGATGCCGATCCGGTCCTGGCTGAGCACGTCGGCGAAGATGCCCGCCACGATCTGCTCGGCCTGAGTGCGCGGCGCGCGGAAATCACCCGCGTCGGCGCTGAACACCGGCTCCGGCAGGGCTTTGCGATCCAGCTTGCCGCTGGTGTTGAGCGGGAAGGCGTCCAGCACCATGATCGACGCGGGCACCATGTAGCTCGGCAGCTTCTCCGCGACGAACCTGGTCAGCGCAGCCGGATCCACGGACTGACCAGGAGCCGCCACCACGTAGGCGACCAATTGCTGACCGGTGGCGGTGTCCACGACCAGCACCACGGCCTGACTGACCGCGGGGTGCGCGAGCAGATCGGTTTCGATCTCGCCCAGCTCGATGCGCTGACCGCGGAACTTCACCTGGAAGTCGGTGCGGCCGATGTACTCCAGCGTGCCCGCTTCGTTCCAGCGCACCAGGTCGCCGGTGCGGTACATCCGCTCGCCGGTGGCCGACAGCGGATTGGCGACGAACCGGTCCGAGGTCAGATCGGGACGACCGCGGTAGCCACGAGCGAGCTGACGCCCGCCCAGGTACAGCTCGCCCGGCGCGCCGATCGGGGCCGGACGCAGTCGCGAATCCAGCACGTACACCTGGACGTTCCACTCCGGGATACCGATCGGCACGGTCACCGTGTCGGCGGCCGTCGCCTCCCAGTAGGTCACCGAGACCGCGGCCTCGGTGGGGCCGTACAGGTTGTGCAGTCCCGCGTCGGTAAGTGCGCGGAAACTCGCGGCGGTCTCCGGCGGCAGCGCCTCGCCGATCACGAAAACCGCGCGCAGCGTGGCACATTGAGCCGGGGTGGCGTGCGCGACGAACACCGTCAGCATGGACGGGACGAAGTCGGTCACGGTGACCCCGTGCCGGGAGATCATGTCCGCGACGTACAGCGGGTCACGATGCCCGTCCGGCGACGCGATGACCAGCTTCGCGCCCACCAGCAACGGAAGGAAGTAGCCCCACAGCGACACGTCGAAGGTGGTCGCGGTCTTCTGCAGGTACACGTCCTGCGCGGTCAGCCGGTACTCGTCCAGCATCCACAGCTGCTGGTTGACGATCGCGCGGTGGGTGACCGCCACGCCCTTCGGGCGACCGGTCGAGCCCGAGGTGTAGATGACGTAGGCGGTGTTGTCCGGGCGCAGCGGCGCCACCCGGTCGGCGTCGGTGACCGGCTCCGCGGAGTACGCCGACACATCCAGGGTGTCGATCTCCACCCGGCGCACCGACTCCGGTAGGTCCAGCTCATCGGCCGACAGCGTGAGCACGCACACCGGCGCGGCGCTGTCGAGGATGTAGGCGGTGCGCTCGGCCGGATGATCCGGATCGATCGGCACGTACGCGCCACCGGCCTTCACCACCGCGTGCATGCCGATCACCAGCTCGAGCGAGCGGCGCATGCCCAGCGCGACAAGCGATTCCGGCCCGACGCCGTCGGCGATCAGGAAGCGGGCCAGCCGGTTGACCCGCGCGT
>NZ_JADLQX010000127.1 GCF_015477605.1 Nocardia amamiensis | reverse complement strand
TTGAGATCGGCTCAGGCTATCCGAAGTTCAGTCACAACGGCCAAGAACCAGCGAAACACGGAGAACCCCCAGGTCCAGCACGGAGACCGTCAGCACGGACCCCAACGAACTCCAGGGTTATTTTTTACGAGATCCCCCAGGGCCACCCGACCCTCTGAGCTGGGTTTTCAGTACCCCGGGTGATCATGGGTGAAGCCCTTGGTTGATCATGTCTCCTTGCGACAGAAAGACTTTCGATAACCAAGGGCTTCGGTGAACAGTGTGCACGACACCGGCTGCGCCGGTGCGGTCGGGGAGCTGTCGGCGTTCCGGCAGGAGTTGTATCGGTGCCTGCCCCGGCGGGCGGATGCGGTATTCGATGTGGTGGACGCGGTGTTGTGCGCGGACGGGCCGGTGCGGTCATTGCCGGAGCTGTCACTGGTTGGCGAGCATCGCCGGGGTCACGGCAGCGTGTATGCGGCGCTGGAGCGGGGTCGGATCGACATCGCACGGTTGCGGCGGGCGCTGGTCTCGGTGCCGTTGCCGCGGGCCGCGGACGGCCGGTTGGTGCTGGCGGTGGACATCACCTCTTGGTTGCGACCGGAAGCGCATACCTGCCCGCAGCGGATACTGTGTCACACCTACGGGCGCGCCAAGAACACTCATCAGATGATTCCCGGCTGGCCGTACTCGGTGGTCTGCGCTCTGGAGTCGGGGCGTAGTTCTTGGACCGCGCCACTGGATGCGGTGCGGCTGGCACCCGGTGACGAGGCCGCCACGGTCACCGCGGACCAGCTGCGCACCGTGATCGGCAATCTGATCGAGGCCGGGCACTGGCGAGGGGGTGATCCGGATATCTGGATCGTCGCCGACGCCGGCTACGACGCACCCCGGCTGGCGTTCCTGCTGGCAGATCTGCCCGTGGCCGTGCTGGGCCGGATGCGGTCGGACCGGGTCCTGCGCCGCCGCGCACCCGCATGGCAGCCCGGGACGACCGGCCGTCCACCCAGGCACGGCGGCGAGTTCGTCTTCGGCGATCCCGCGACCTGGGGTGAGCCCGATACCGCCGTCACGACCGACACCCGCCTCTACGGCCCGGCCACAGCACGGTCATGGAATCGCTTGCACCCCAGGCTTACTCATCGATCATCCTGGACTGTCCAGGCCGGGAAGCTGCCGGTGATCGAAGGCACCGTGATCCGACTCGACGTCGACCGGCTGCCCAGTGGCGCCATCCCGAAACCGGTGTGGTTGTGGCATTCGGTCGTCGACCTGAATGCCGCCGAGGTCGATGTGCTGTGGCAGGCATTTCTGCGGCGGTTCGATATCGAGCACACCTTCCGCATGCTCAAACAAACTCTGGGCTGGAACGTCCCGAAACCCCGCGATCCCGCCGCCGCGGACAGATGGACCTGGCTGCTTGTGGCCGCCTACACCCAGCTGCGCCTTGCTCGTGAACTCACCATCGACATCCGGCGGCCGTGGGAGAAACCCGCAGCCCCACAACGGCTTACACCAGCACGTGTCCGTCGAGGCTTTCGGCACCTCCGCCGGAAAGCAGCCTGTCCCGCCAGCGCACCGAAACCCTCCCGACCCGGACCCGGTCGACCAGCCGGCCACCGCAACAAGCGTCCGGCACCCCGCTACGACGTGCACATCAAAACACCCAGCAACCAGAAGCCATCCAAACCCGCCGGGCCACGACCCCGCCGAACAGGATAAAAACCCAGCTCAGAGGTTAACACTCAAGCTAGTGCCTTGTCCAAGTAGGTTGCCTCGGTAACCGGGTGTCGGGTTGATCGTGGACCTGTTGCCGGTGATGCTGCCGGTGGAGGTGGTGCCGGTGGCCCGGAAGCCGGAAGTGTTTGTGCGAGCG
>NZ_JADLQX010000126.1 GCF_015477605.1 Nocardia amamiensis | reverse complement strand
CGTACGGAGAATTGCCAGATCGGGGTGTTTCTGGCGTACGCGTCCAAGCACGGCCACGCTCTGATCGACCGTGAACTCTATGTTCCCGAGTCGTGGACAGCGGATCGAGACCGCTGTCGCGCCGCCGGGATCCCCGACGAGGTCGGGTTCGCGACCAAAGCGCGGCAGATGATCGCCATGCTGGAACGGACCCTCTCCGCGGGGGTGTCGTTCGCGTGGTTCACAGCTGATGAGGTCTACGGACAGGCTCCCTACCTGCGGAACTGGCTCGAGGACCAGGACGTGTCGTATGTGATGGCCACCCGCTGTGACCACCAGTTGACCACCCGCGCCGAGCGCACCGCCCGCGCCGACGAGCTGATCGCCGACCTCGCCGCGGCGAAATGGCAGCGACTGTCGGTCGGGGCCGGCGCGCACGGGCCCCGCGAATATGACTGGGCCCGGCGGCCGATCGAGGGGACCTGGGCTCGCGGGCGCGGGCACTGGCTGCTGGCACGCCGCGCGCTGAGTCCGAACAGCAAGGGCGAGTATGAGATCGCCTACTACATCTGCTACGGCCCGCACCGGTCCCGGCTGGTCGACCTGGCGTGGGTCGCGGGGTCGCGCTGGCATGTGGAGGAAGCATTCCAGCAGGCCAAGGGCGAAGCCGGGCTGGATCACTACCAGGTCCGCAAATGGCGCGCCTGGTACGCCCACATCACCCTGTCGATGCTCGCGGCGGCATGGCTCGCTGCAACGAAAACCCTTGCTGCAAAAGGGGACCCAGCGACCTCGACGAAGGCATGATCGCACTCACACTACCCGAGATCCGCCGCCTGCTCATCGCGTTCGTGCTGACCCGGCTCAATCCCGCCCACCACATCTGGGGCTGGTCGCTTTGGCGACGCCGCCGACAACACCAAGCCCGCCTGAGCCACTACAAACGGCGAGGACGCCCGCTCGTGTGACCGCCGTGCGGCGTCAATCGGCAACGCGGCGATGGGATCGGCAGAATCGGCCGCTGGTGCCATTGGTTCGGTCTATGAACACCGTTGCGCATGACAATCTTTCGCACGTCTTCACCCGCCGCCACCCGTCGGCTGCGATCAGGCCGGCCAAGCTCAGCAGGCATGTTGCCACCGTTTCAGGAGTGCCGGCTGCCACGAGGACCCAGCCCTGGGCAACCCGACGCACCCGCACGGTAGTGCCGGTCGCTTCCAATCGCTCATTGAGTAGCCCGGTGGCATCATCGACGTCGCCGCGCGCCGCCGTGGACAGCATCGCCCA
Organism: Nocardia amamiensis; assembly: GCF_015477605.1. Lineage (GTDB taxonomy): Bacteria > Actinomycetota > Actinomycetes > Mycobacteriales > Mycobacteriaceae > Nocardia > Nocardia amamiensis_A. The sequence continues at coordinate 621 of NZ_JADLQX010000126.1, read as the reverse complement.
CACCCCAAGATCACGCGTCGCGAGCCGTTCGAGCGCCGACAAGCCCGGTTCCAGGGCGGCGAAGTGCGGAACCGGTGAAGACGGCCGGCTTTGCCGAAGTCCCATCACCCCTCAGCTCGCGACGCGCACGCCCATCGAGCGCGCCGTGCCCGCAACGATGCGCATCGCGACCTCGACATCAGAGGTGTTCAGGTCGGGCAGCTTGCGCTGCGCGATGGCACGCAACTGCTGCCGAGTGAGCGATCCGCAGCTGTCATGGCCTGGTCGGCTCGATCCTTGCGACCCGCCCAGCGCCGTCCGGATCAGCGCCGAGGTCGGCGGCGTCTTCAGCCGCATCGACCATTTCCGATCCGGAGTGAAGGTTACGACCGCCGGAATGATCTCCCCGCGAGAGGATGCGGTGAGCGCGTCGTACTCCTTCTTGACCGCGAACGGTGGGATCCCGGTCGGACCCAGCATCTTGCCCAGTTCAACCATCGACGCGTTCCCGGCGTCCAGGTGCATGGTCACCGTTCGCGTCTGCTTGACCGGATTCTTCGACATACACAAGACGCTAAAAATTGACGTTACGTAAAAGTCAAGTCCGACCACGATCCCATCAAACCGAGTGCAGTTGCAGTA
>NZ_JADLQX010000125.1 GCF_015477605.1 Nocardia amamiensis | reverse complement strand
TCCCGGTACAACCGGACCGCGCGAGCCCTCAACTCGTCGGGATACTTCCTCGGTGCTGCCACAGATGACTCCTTCCGGTCCTATCGGACCACACATCGGAGCCCTCCGGAAAACGGGGGAATCTCAACCCGCTACTGCCCGGATTGCCTGGCAGGCAATGGATCCACAGTCCACCAAACACACGGCGGCGGCTGGCGGCGCTCATGGCGATTGCCCATCGTCTTCGCCTGCCTGGAACACCGCCAACTGCTGCAACACCTATGCCCCGACTGCGGCAGACCCGCCCACGGCACCATCCGAGACGGCCGCAGACTCCCATTACTGCCCGGACCACGCATCCACGGCCTGCACCCAGCTCAATGCCGATGGACTCCCACCGACACCCGACTGAGCGCCGTTGCCGATTGCGGCGCCAGACTCGACACCACACAAGCCAGGACACCGCTGTCTGCATACGCCCTCGTCTTGCAACAACGGCTCATCGACGCACTCAGCACCGACGGAGCCGGAACCATCCTCAGCGTCGGTGAACCGACACGACCCACCGAATACTTCACCGGCCTGCGGATACTCAGCAGCCTCGTCCACAAAAACTGAGCGCGTGCTCGGACACTAACGCCGATCCCGGCGTTCAACGACGCCGTCGACGCACACATCGACAAGCACCAGCACACCAGCCCCCGAACAGCCGCCGCATCCGCAGACTGGCGACCGCTCGATCCCGAGGCCGGCGCCGGGCTCCTCTCCGTCGCCCACACCATCATCGCCAGCGAAAATCACCGGGCTGCACGCGACCTGATCCGCGAACTGCTCCCGACAACGACCTTCAGGCGCGATCACCAACTCGCCAGGGCCCGACAGCTCGTCAGCACCGAGTGCTCCCCAGGCCTGCGCCGCGCAGCCCAAGAGGCATTCCGCTCAGTCGAACGGGTCAGGGAAAGCCGCCTGGGACCAACGGACCTGCGGATGAGCTTCACGCCAGCCCGCGGACCGCAGACACGCTTCAGCCTCGAACACGTGCCACAGTGGCTTCCCGACGACATTTTCGATCGCTACCTGGCGCACTTCGACGGCATCCCAGAAACCACCCTCCGTCGCGTCACCGCGGTCCGGCTGGTCAAATTGATCTCAGGCAAGTCACTCGGCGAATCAGCACATTACCTCGGAATCCGAACGGTCATCGATCATCACGGAATCAGAGTGTTGACCAGCGGAAACGTCGTCAAACGCTGGGCCGAAAACCGAGATGAACCAACCGAATTCGGCAAAGCCATCGAAGCGATCGCCAACCACTTCCGCCAACTCGACCGGCACGTCAACTATCGCCGCCGCCGACTCGGGCTCGCGGACTGGTCCATCTCATCCGACCGATGGAACGAGATCATCGATGGCATCGCCCCCAACAACACGAACCTGCACAGCGACTTCAACCGATACTTCGCGTCCGCGCTGGTCTGGAGCACCATCACTTCCGGAGAACAACGATACGCACCAGTACTGATGGGCAGCGAGCCCGCCGGCTGGCCCCACTTGAAGAGCAAGCCCAGGCCAGCATGGGCGAGTCCGGACACTCGGACGCTGCATCAGATCCGGCTGCACCACAGCCTGACGGCACTGGCCGACCAGCTTGCCGCTCACATCGACACCGCACACCCCACCCGGTGACAGATACGACCTGCAAGTGACAGATAAAACCTGTCGTCACAGTCGCAGTCTGGATGGCAGGCGCCTTCGTTGGTTTTGGCAGTGCCTTGCAGACGGTATCTCTATGCGTGCAGCAGGTGTCCGACTGTCTGCGGATGCTGACCGACGATCTGGACCGCGGCGCTCATACCACCGACGTCACCCTCGCCTCCGGCATCGTGGTTCGCGCTCGTCTGGCACAGATTGCCGGGGCCGGCGGCGGCACCCTGTTCCACT
>NZ_JADLQX010000124.1 GCF_015477605.1 Nocardia amamiensis | reverse complement strand
ACGTCCTCGCCCGCTCACGCGGTACCACCGACCCCAACGAACAAGAGGACACCACCCCAGCACTGACCGCCTGACCGAAAGGATCACGCGGCAATCACCTCAATACACCACGCGTTTGGACTTGACCGCGGTTCGTGGTCTCGGCCAGATTCATGTGCCGTTGTCAGCTGGCGGGAGTCGAACTCCCGCCCTAGATGCTTTGGAGCCACCGATGTCATTCGGCTACACCGATCATGACCAGCAACGTCGTCGCTATGAGCTGCGTTTCGACAGCCGGGACTCCTACAGTGGTGCGTGCTCGGCATTCGAGCGAGATCGTCGGCGGTTGTGGGACAGTCATGCGTTGCGGCGGCTGTCGAACGTTACTCAGGTAGACGAGCCCGACGCTGGGGTGATCCCGCACAATCGGCTGACGCACAGCTTGGATGTAGCTGGGATCGGCACTAGTCTTGCTCGTGAACTCGGCGCCGACGTGGCGGTGGTGGAAACCGCGTGCCTGGCTCATGACCTTGGCTGTCCTCCGTTCGGGCGCAACGGGGAACAGGTTCTCGATGCCTGTGCTCGCGCCCGCGGCCTGAGCTTCGATGCGACCGCGCAGACTCTGCGCATACTGACGCACTTGGAGTGTGACTACCCGAACCACAACCCCGAAGGGGGGCTCAACCTGACGCGCGCTGTTCTCGACGCGACTTGCAAATACCCCTGGGGCATTGAGATCGGCGGCGCAAAGCATGGTGTGTATGCCGAGGATTCCGCCACACTGCAGTGGATCCGCGACGACGCTCCCGATCACCAGCTGTGCTTCGAGGCGCAGATCATGGACTGGGCCGACGACATTGCCAATACCGTCGCCGATCTGGTCAATGGCCTTTTATCCGGCGCTGTCGTGCTAGCTGCGCTCGCTGACCGCGCCGAGCGTGCCGAGATCGCCGAGATGGCTCGCACCTATTTCAGCGACATACCTGCCGACGAAATCGACTGTTATGCAGTCGAACTGATCGAGCTCCCTGCTGTTGTAGCGCTCACCGCCCCGGAAGCATCGGCAACGACAATAGCGGTGGCCCGCCGAATGCTCACCCGGCGCTTCATCGCGGCGGCAGTGCGCGCGACGCGGATCATCGGAGGATCAGAGCCTCTTGGGCGTTATCGTGGCGAGCTGGTCGTGCCTGCGCGCGCTCGCGGTGAGATAGCAGTGCTCGAGGCGCTGCACTTGCGCAACGTGCTCTGTGCGGATGGACTTCGAGCACGTCGAACGCGGCAACGCGATGTGCTCGGGGAGCTGTTCGAGGCGCTGCTGAACCGGCCGGACGCACTGGATCCGAGCTTTGCCCGTTCATGGGAGCAGGCAGACACCGATACCGCGCGGGTCCGGGTTGTCCTCGATCAGATCGCATCGCTCACCGACCGCCGCGCGGCCGAACTCCACTCCCGCGTGACCGCGTACCGGAACCTGCGTCGGCCACACCATGGAACTGAAACGGTTGCTATAACGGCTTTCTCGTCGCGCGACGCCTCGGCGTAGGCCGCCGCGAGTAGCCGTCGACCGCGGTGTGCCCGAACACGCAGCCGGGGCCGCGCTTCTCCGTTCGGGCAACCGCCTGTCACGGTCGTGGGCCTGTATTCATCCTCGGCGTTTGGAGCCGCTAGCGAGAGAGCGAGCGCATTTCAGCCGCGCGATGTGCTAACGGTACTTCCTCGTTTGAGGGCGATTGGGCCGGTGATGAAACCCGTGAGTTATTGATGTGAAACGGATCGGTTGTGCCACATGATGTTCCGTGGGTGGGTGATGGTCTGAGGATGGACATGTGCAGGCTTTCCCCGGGGCAGCAGGAGGCGTTGCGGATGCGGGTGATGGGAGCGATACGCGATGGCATGACGTCCGCGGAGGCCCAGCGGGTGTTCGGGGTGTCAGAAGGGTCGATCCGGAACTGGCG
>NZ_JADLQX010000123.1 GCF_015477605.1 Nocardia amamiensis | reverse complement strand
GTACAACACCCAGCGCATCCAGAAGAAGCTTGGTTGGCGTTCACCCGACGAATACGAAGCCAGCTACCATCAACCGGTTCCAGTCGGAACCAGGTAATCCGCTCTCCGGCTCAGCGGGGGAATCTCAGGTCGGGCCCGTGAGCAGCCACCATGTTCGATGAGTGAACAGGCTGCCGTAGCTTTTGGAATTGGTTGGCTCCGGTGGGATGGGATATCGCGCGGCGAACGATCCGAGCGTAAGCGCGTCGGCCTCACTGGACTCGAGCTGCGTCATGGTCGTGAACTGGTCGTGGGTCGCAGGAGCGAGTTGGACCATCGTTTCGTGAGAACTTCGACAGGCGTGCCGGAGACCGTCCGTTGACGACATCGTCAGCATGACGCTCCTCGCCGGTGTGAGGTCGAGTCTGTGGGCCAAGCGCAGGATGTATCCCGGTAACGACTCGTCCGGTATTGGGTCCAGACTGCGCGGCAACGGTCGTGGTCTGCGCATGTCAGCCTGGGTTTCCGATGGCTGGCGGCAGGCCGCGGTCGTCGAAGACGGTATTGCGTCTCCGCTTTCGTTTCTCGGGTCCGGGTGTTATTGGAATGTTGAGGATTTCGTCGTTGGTGCGGGCGGGCCCGGGGATGTTGCCGAGGTTGATGGTGATGGTGTCGAGCAGGTCCGAGGTGAGGTTCTCGACGCCCGTGTTGATGGCTTCGGTGCAGCCGTCCTCGATGAGGCGCTCGAGTAGCCCGACGACGCCGTTGGTGCGGCGGAACAGGTATTCGGGCATGTTGCCGCCGGTGAGCATGTCGGGTGCGGCGTCGAACAGTCGCATGCTCTGCGCAAGCCCGTCGAGGTGGGCAATCCAGGCGGCGACGCCGGCGGGGGTGTTGTAGCGGAACGGTTCGAGGTGAAGCAGGTCGAAGCGGCGTTCGGTCTGGGTCGCTTCGTCGTCTGCGAGATCCGGGGGTGGTGGCGGGAACACCCATTGCCCGGTGCGCGGGTCGTGGCGGCCTTCTCGCAGCAGCCCGGAGCGGGGGATGTCGACCCGATGAGCACCAGCGTGGTGTGCATGCTCATGAACGCGCGCATCAGGTCGAGGGTGTCCTGGTCGTCGGCGCGGTGCATCTTCAACCGGGTGATGTCGTCGAGCAGCAGCACTTTCGTAGCGTGGTCGTGCAGTGAGGCGCGGACTTGTCTGGTCAGCTGCGGCAGGTTCATTCGCTTGTAGTCGGCGCCGTAGAAGTCCAGGATCGCCTGGCAGGTGGATTTCGGTTTCGCGGTCACCGGGGTCTGGACGTAGGCGACCGGGGCGTGCAGATCCCGGGTGCCGGGAATCGCGTTCGGGTTGAGTTGGGCGTGCGCGTCGAGCCAGGCGTCTTCGAACGCGGCCGCGAGCTCGCAGGCGGTCTCGGTCTTGCCCTGTGCGATTCCTACGAGGACTTGAACCTCGTCGGGCCTCTCCTTGTTCTACCAGGTCAGCAAGCCGACTCACACATATCACCGACGCTCAACTGCCGTTTCGCGACGCGTCACTACATTTCGCGACAGACGATACCACCTCTGCTGATGACCCGGTCATCACGGCGTCAGCGCATGGGTCCGCCGCCTGGTGATGACGGCGTCATCACCTCAGATCGTGCCCTGGAGCTTGCGGTTCTCCGCTGGAGACACTCGGCACCTCGGCGGTTCACCAGCCCAACCTCGCTCCCGGACGACGGCGTTCGGATCGGCGTAGTTCGTGTCCGGACAATCTACCGGAACGCGATCCGTCCGATCGGATTCAACTCATCCAACCAGCACGACGTGAGTAATACGCGCACGTAACCCGCGCGCAAGGAGGAGGTCAGGTGCAGCCGGAACGCACTAGCCTCGGCCATTCATGCTTTTCCCGGCACTTCGTGTCGGGAATAGCGAAAAGGTGCTCTGACCTGCGATAATTCGACTTACTGAGGGTCGAAGATCGAGGTTGTAGGAGCACCTTTTCGGT
>NZ_JADLQX010000122.1 GCF_015477605.1 Nocardia amamiensis | reverse complement strand
GCGCCGGGTGGTCCCATAACTGGCAAAACCGCTAGTCAGGTGGTCCCATCAGTGGCAAACGGGTGGTCCCATGCTCAGGGCAAAACCAGCTCCGAAGTGGTCCCTTCCCCCTGGCAACCGACACGTGGCCCGCAAAGTACTCGGCGGTGCCGCCTACACGGCTGCAGAACAACGCGGTGCGCGACTCAGCCCTGTGCGTAACGAGGTGCATCGTCTCGCTCTGGGCGAGCTGGTCATGGACTCTGCGCCACCACCTGTACCCGAGACCCCTTTGTACACCCTGTCGACGCCACAGCTCGAGATCGCAATCTTGGTCGCTGCCGGGTACACGAATAGAGCAATAGCCGAGCGGCGAGGGGTATCCCGGCGAACGATCGACGCGCAAGTCGCGGCTATATTTTCAAAGCTGGGTATCTCTTCGCGAAAGGAAGTCCGGGCGAAGATTCCTGCAAATCTCATGCCTGAAGTCGACGCCGCAGCCGGAAAAAGACCACAGACACCCAACCAGAACCATCGACAGTCCGAGGCATCACCGTAGGCACTCCAAGGCCAGCGGCCGACCGTTTGGGCCGAGACCAGGATCACTCCCGTCTGCGCAACTATCACAAGTAGCTCTCGTTTACACAGCGTCGACCGTCCATGGCGACAGTATCCGTCTCCTTCGCCGACCTGGTCCACAGCGGGGGTTTCGTGTTATCCATCTCGCCCCCTTCACTGAGTGCCACGTGGCCGAATTACCTCGGGTTGACCCATTCTCGGTGCGGACAGCGCCCACAGGATCGGCATCCCGATCCGGGGCACATCGAAATACAGATTCAACCTCCAGGACAACCGTGAATGCGAGCCGCAGTGGCTGTAGCCTGCCAAGCCAGCCAGCCACGACAGCGCCGCAGTCGGATGTGCGGTACCCGCACGGCACCTGAGTCGAGTCCACGATCCAGCAGCCATCCAAGGTCAACACCGGCGGCCGCCCGTCGAACGCGGTCGGGTCAACTGGACATCTGTATTTACATGCAGTGCGGCAACAGGGCCGCCCAAGTCAGCTGTCGCACGCGGGTCTTGGTTGCCCTCGCCTACGTCCGGGCGTCACCGCGACCAATGTAGGTAAGTGATTCTCTAGGTACCCGCCAGCAATTTCGTATTCCGTTCCCGTCGGGTCCGTGTGAGAGTCGTGGCTGGCGACCATGGTCTCACAAACGAGGTCTCATGCAACAGCGGCTCTCTTGCGACGAATATGTGACACCCGAAACCGGTTGGGTTCCATGGTCACTGGGCGCCACACGCACGGCACGAAGGATCCCCATGTATCGAACCTCTGTTGCCCCGATTCTCATCGTCGGTGCCGGGCCCACGGGTTTGACCCTTGCCCACGAATTGCTGCGCCGGGCTGTGCCGTGCCGTGTGATCGACAAGAGGTCCGGTCCTGCAACGACATCGAGAGCGTTCACAGTCCATATCCGGACACTTGAGGGGTATGACAGGGCGGGGATCGTCGATCGCTTGCTTGAGTTGGGCGTTTGGAGCGGCGGGATGGTCTTCCACTTCCAAGGTGACGACGAGCCGGAGCGGCTTGACTTCACGCGATTGAATGACAGGTTTCCCGGCATCCTCATCCTCGAGCAGGACTGTCTGGAAGGCGTGCTGCGTGACCAGCTCGCTTCGTGCGGCGTGTTCGTGGAATGGGACACCGAACTCTGCTCGCTCACGATCGATGACGACGGCCCCGTCAACGCGACGCTGATACACACCGATGCCGACGGCCGAAAAGATGTGGAGCTCGTTCGTCCTGACTGGTTGGTGGGATGTGACGGAGTGCGAAGCACCGTCCGCAACCTGCGAGGCCTGGACTTCATCGGCGATGAGTACGGAGCAATGATCAGGACCTGTGGATGACGGGAAGGACGCACCTTCCCGGATGATCTATCAGTCCGAAGTCTTGATCATGCCGGCGCGCCAACGCCGGTCGGGAAGGTACGTCCGTGTTCACGGTAG
>NZ_JADLQX010000121.1 GCF_015477605.1 Nocardia amamiensis | reverse complement strand
GGTGGACGCCGTGGTCGCGGTGTGGGCGGTGCAGAAGGCCGGTGCGGCCTGCCTGTTCGCGGGTGACCGCACGGCCGACGAGCTGACCGCCGCGGGCGCCGGATTCGGGATCACCCGGGAGCCGCTGTCCGACAGCGACATCCGCTGGGTGGCACTCGACGACCCGCAGGTGCGCCAGGACCTCGCCGCGGCCGCGCCGCACCCGGTGTCCTACGCCGACCGAGTACGCCCGCTCGGCGAAGAACACCCGGCGTTCGTCGTCACCACGGCAAACGGAGTCGTCACGTTCTCCCAGTCCGAGGCGCTGGCCCGGGCCGAACAGGTGCGCGAGCAGTACGAGATCACCTACGAGTCGACCACGTACACCACCGCCACCGCCGGCCAACCGGCTGTGCTGGAGTTCCTGGCCTCCGCCACAGCGGGTGCCCTCGCGGTCCTCCCGACCGGCGACCTGGACGCCGACCTCACCGAAGCCGAGGTCAGCCACTGGTTCGTCGCACCGGGGGAGGCGACCGACCCGGCCGACGACGAGATCACGATCATGACCACAGAATAGGTGTCGACGAAATCAGCTGGCGCCGAGCACGGAATCATGCTTGGCACCGGCATTTCTTATAGGGATCCGGTTCGGAAATTCAATACAGCGTCCAGTAAGAATCTTTTGAGCGACGTTGTGATTGGCTCGGACGTCTATTCCTAACAGCATCCCACCCCATACCTCACCAGAAAGTAAATGAAATGACCAACCCGTTCGACGACGACAACGCCAGGTTCTACGTCCTGATCAACCAGGAGGGCCAACACTCCTTATGGCCGGTCTTCGCGGCCGTCCCCGGCGGCTGGTCCATCGTCTACGGTGCTGCCAACCGCAAGTCCTGCCTGGAGTACGTGGAGACGAACTGGGTGGATATGCGTCCCAAGTCGCTCATCGAGGCCATGTCCGGCGAGGAGAACTGACCACCTGAATGCGAGACGCGGCGTCCGCATCCCCTGCCGACCGCCGCGCCGCCGCACTTTCGGGAGCTGGAACGCGACGATCCGCCCGACGATAATATGCAGAACGGAATCGCTCCCTCTGCCATAGTTCGAAAGTTGTGCCAGTCAGAGATGTGACGGCGTGAACGGATCGCCTCCCTGAAGCGAGTCGGGAATCAGAAAGTGTTTCTGCCAGTGGATACGTGTAGGCCGCCGTAGGAGCGAGAGACTGCTTTGTCGAATTGTCGTTCCACGTAGTTGAACGTGGTCTACCGGATTCGGGTGACGGTAACTCGTCTTCAACGGCCCAGGGCAGTGCTTGCGGGATCGGCTGTGGAGGTTGTCGTAGCGGCGATATGTCACCGGTTGGCTTGTATGGTCTCGCGGACGCGAGCGCTTGGGCTCGACGCCAGCACCGAGGACATCACAGCGGTTGTCGAGGCGCTACAGGAACTCATCGAATCCTATCTGGTCTGGGAGTGCCAGTTCACCGGTTCGGCGGGCTCACCCGCAATGCCATCACTCCGGCTATGAATCCACGTCCGGCGCGATGGCGCCCAGCGGTCTTCGTTGAGCTTGCCCCGGTTTCCCGGACGGGTTGGGTGTGATGCTCACGCGGCTGCGTGAGCGGGGGTGTGGGCTCGTTCGTACTCTACGGGGCTGAGCATTCCGATCTTCGAGTGTCGCCTTGCGGGGTTGTAGAAGGTTTCGATGTAGTCGAAGATCGCGTTCGCCAGTTCTTGGCGCGTGATCCACTGTTTGCGGTCGAGCAACTCCAATTGCAGTGTTCCGAAGAAGCTTTCGACCATACTGTTGTCGAAGCAGTCCCCGATCGACCCCATCGAGCCGAGCAATCCGGCTGTGCGGATCCGCTGCCCGAAGCCCAGCTGGTGTACTGCCCGGGCTCAATCGGTCGTCGCAACACCGCTTTGTTGGGCCGACAGTAGCAGCTCGTTGAGTGCTTCGACCGGCGTCCTCCAGCCGAGTGTTTTGCGGGGACGGCTGTTGAGCGCGGCGGCGACGGC
>NZ_JADLQX010000120.1 GCF_015477605.1 Nocardia amamiensis | reverse complement strand
AGCCTGTGCGGCGCAATGTCGCCGATCAACTACGAGACCCATATGGCCGCCGTCCGTGCGGCCTCAACTGCAGCCCTGTCACGAGACGAGGCCGCATAAGGGAGCCTCCACACTTCGAGGGGATTGACAGGGTCCACTACTACAACCATGAGCGGCGGCACTCCGCCCTCGGGATGCTCAGCCCCGTACGCTATGAGCAGTCCCTGACAGTCGCAGCCGAGGCTGCTTGAAACCCTGTCCACCATTCGGGGTGAACCTCAAACGCCTCTGCCCGGGGCGCGACGACTCCGGAGACTATGTGCGGTAAGGCTTACCGCCAGTTCTGACGGACTTGGACCCCACGGGCCTGTACCTGCCCTACGAAGGCTTCTCGAACAAACCCTGGATCAGGGCGGTCGTGGGCAAGGGGGTTCCGATCAAACCGATCGTTCACGGCCACCTCAAGGTCTGGGAGCTCAGCGCCAACCATCTGCTGCCCTTGGCGTCGGCGATGGCCGATCGGTACGGCGAGATCGAGATGCGACTACAGGTCTCACCGACGATGACGTGCAGCCACAGCTGCCAGACCGCCCGCCCGGACACGGTATGGGAGTGCGTGTGCGAGTGCGGCGGCCGCCACCACAGCGGCAAAGGCACCTACGACGACTGGTACTCCAGGGGCCGATTCCGCATCGAGCGCCAAGGCCAGATCGAAGTGCGGTACCTGCAGATCCAGCGTGGGCAGATCCCTCTACCACCAGATATCTCACTCGCCGCTCTCGAACGCGCATTGCCCATATCCCCGCCACAGGCCCCACCGGCACGGCGCGACAATCCGCGACCACAGCCGCGCCCGATCCCCCAGGCGACGCCACCCACACCGCGGCTGCAGGCCGTGCCCGCGGCACCGCCGCCGCCGGAGCCTGCGACAGCGTTCCCCCGGCCGGCGGCTGCGCGTGATCTCGGGCGGATTCCCGGCGACACCACAGACCGCCGCCAGCCCGAACCGTCACTGCCGGTTGCCCTTCCGGAACCACACAAGCCAGGTCGAGCCGGGCCACTGATCGCGGCAGCAGCCGTGGTCGCGGCGATCTGCCTGGGTGTATGGCTGGTTCTTCCCACCGACTCGAACGACGAGCCTCGGGGAACGAGCACCCCGGAAACGGTCCAGCAGGACAGCACAGAACCTGCACCACCACCCGTGGCCGAGGAGCCTGCTCCACCAGCACCACCCGTTCAGGCCCCACCACCAACTGCACCGCCGCGCGGGTGTTACCCGTTCCAGCCGAACTGCTGAGCCTCGCTCCTTGCCGCAACACAGGCGGTGGGTGACCGGATGGCGATCCGACGCAGGGAGCGGCCCCGACCCCTGTTCGGGCGAAACGGGGTCGGGGCCGCTGCCATCCTGTGGTGCACCACACCCAGGTGTGTGAGGACTCGGCATGGCGGAAACCATTTGATCATGAATACCGTTGCCCACCAACCATTTTTATCCAAGTCACTCCGATTCATTCGCGAAATCCCATGCTGTACAGTCGGTTTGGTGCAGGCGTACGGGCGGACGCACCCTGGAGCCCGCCTGGTGAGTGAGGTTCCGGGCGGGCTCCAGGGCGTGTAGCCATCCTCTGTGCTGTCACGAGCGGAGCCTGCCCGCGACAGCGGCAGATCATAGAGTCTCGCTGGTCAGAGTGCCTGCAACCGCGGCTCACGCGTGTCCGAGGTGTTAGAGGTACCCGCCCCACCCCGGGTGGGCGGTTCGCGACACCGCAGGCTCGGCACCTGGAGGGACGACCGAGCCCGCGGCGTTTCGGCCAGTGCCCGAACTCGACGCTTCAGACCCCGGCCTCACCCAGGGAGCCTGCCACTGCGGGCGGGGATGTCAAGAGCCCCTGCGGGGTGTATTCCCGCTGCTCACGACCGTTACAGGGCGCGGAAAGTCGCGCCAAGCCATTTCGGGCTGATTCGCGGTTCAGGGGTCGTTATTGATCATGACGACAGCCGTGACATCGTTACGGCTACCCGTCAGGGTTATCGCCGTGCCCGCCGACCCCCTCGCTTGCGTGGGTCCGGGGTGGCGCCGTGCCGCTGCCGGTAGTCGCGCTGCCGACATGTCGTTCTTTGTGCTTAGTTACCGTGTAGCGCATCGGGATTCGGCGGTTGCTTCTGCGTTGCCGTGGGCTGTGTTGCTGATTTAGCCTGGATCCGTGGAGTGGGGTTCTGGTTCGTTCGCGCGCCCGGGGGGGCGTGAACGCGCGTGTTTCGGGCATGGGGTAGCCGCTGGTCTGGCCAGCTTTTCCACTGTTGTTCCTGGTTGTAGG
>NZ_JADLQX010000011.1 GCF_015477605.1 Nocardia amamiensis | reverse complement strand
CGGCAGGGAAACGCCCGGTCCCATTCCGAACCCGGAAGCTAAGCCTGCCAGCGCCGATGGTACTGCACTCGACAGGGTGTGGGAGAGTAGGACACCGCCGGAACATCCTTCACGAAAGGCCCTCGACCATGTCGAGGGCCTTTCGTCGTATATGGGCGAAAGTCTCGGCAGAACGCCGCGACGGCTACGGAGCAGGGTTATCCTGCGGACGATGGAGGTAGATATGGTCGTCGCGCCGACGCCGAACGCCTCGGCGCCGCTCGATCCCCGCACGCAGGCGCAATCGCGTTGGTGGCGGCAGAGATTGCCCGCGACGGCCGGTTATGTGGCGGCGCTGATCGCGGTCTCGGCGGTTTTCTCCGTGCTCAGTGACTCCGCGCAGACGCGGATGGTGCTGCACGCGAGTACCAATCTGCACAACCTCCTGAGTGGTCGAATCGGAACGCTGCTGTCCAGCGCGTTCGTGATCGGTGACGTCGCGGGAGCCTGGGTCATCATCCCATTGCTCGCCGGTTTGCTCGCCCTTGCGGAACTCCGTTTCGGTGCAGTGCATTTGGTCGGCGTCTTCCTGGCCGGTCACATCGGCGCCACGTTGCTTGTGGCGGCCGGTTTGTGGTTGGGCGTAGAAGCTGGGTGGGTTCCAGGGAGCGTCCGTTGGGCCGAAGACGTCGGCATCAGCTACGGCGCCATGGCGCTGGTGGGCGCACTGGTCGCGGCCGTGCCGCAGCGGCGGCGGATCGCTTGGACCACAGCGTGGTCGGCCGTTGCCATCGGGGGTGTACTGCTCGGGCAGACTTTCACCCACGTCGGTCACCTCGTGGCGTTCATCATCGGGACGGCCTCCGGCATCTTCATGATTCGCGCGAGAACAATCGCCCGGCGCAGGCTCACCCAGGTCGAAATCGCGCTGCTCGTCGTGAGCGCGCTCCTCGCGGCGATGCTGCTGATGGGCTGACCGCAACGGCATTTGGGCGCTCACCTACAGTGCTTGGGTGCGCCTAGTGATTGCTCGCTGCCAGGTCGACTACGTAGGGCGACTCACCGCCCATCTTCCGATGGCCCGCAGGCTGCTACTGATGAAAGCGGACGGCTCGGTGCTCGTGCACTCCGACGGCGGCTCCTACAAGCCGCTGAACTGGATGAGCCCGCCGTGCTGGCTGGAGGAACGCAACGGCGACACCCCGCTCCCGGAGGGCGCGAAGGCACTGTGGGTGGTCTCGAACAAGGCCGGGGAAGAACTTCGCATCACCATCGAGGACTTCGAGCACGACTCCTCGCATGAGCTGGGCGTCGATCCGGGCCTGGTGAAGGACGGGGTGGAGGCCCACCTGCAGGAGCTGCTCGCCGAGCACGTGCAGACGCTGGGCGCGGGCTACACACTCATCCGCCGCGAGTACATGACCGCGATCGGACCGGTGGACCTGCTGTGCCGGGACGCCGACGGCGGCACGGTCGCGGTCGAGATCAAACGACGCGGCGAGATCGACGGCGTCGAACAGCTCACCCGTTACCTGGAGCTGCTCAACCGCGACCCGCTGCTGGCCCCGGTCACCGGCGTTTTCGCGGCCCAGCAGATCAAACCGCAAGCCCGCACGCTCGCCGAGGATCGCGGCATCCGCTGTCTCACCCTCGATTACGACGCTCTACGCGGCACGGAGAGCAACGAATTCCGCCTGTTCTGAAGCCGGGGTACGGACGGCCCGCGAGCGGGTAATAGGCTTGGCGCATGCCCCGCCGGAAGCCGCGTTCGGATCGCCACGCTGATCGCTCGCGGGCACCGCTCGGGGGCGTGTTCGGTCGCATGGAGGCGGGACCGGACGGTGACGAGACGTACGTTGTCCGCACGATCCCAGGCACCCGTGCGATCAAGACCTACCGCTGCCCCGGCTGCGACCACGAGATCGCGCCCGGGGTCGCCCACATTGTCGCCTGGCCCGCCGACGGCGGCGAGGACGATCGCAGACACTGGCACCGTGGATGCTGGAACGCTCGCCGAACACGCAGAATCACCCGGCGCTGGTCCTGACGCGCCAGAAGACCAGCAACAGGCTTCCGGGAGTAGCGGAGCGCCGCTGATCGGCCGGATGTGCGCTCCCGGACTGCTTTTCGAGGCTCAGCTGAACCCGAGCGCGATGGCCTGGACAGCGAGCACTATCCGGTCGAGGCACCGGTGGGTGTCTGCACGCTGCCGTCGGCACAACGTTGAACTGCGCAACCGCGCTGTACCCGGGGGCGCAAGCGGCACGCTGACCGGCAGCTCGCGGCAATCGACTATGCCGGACCTCTCCGCCGGTCGGCGGAGAGCCTGACGCGTGGGTTCTCGCTGCCGCGATAGTCGTTGCGGACGTGGAGGTCTTGGAATTAGGGAAGGCCGCCCCGGTGCGGGGCGGCCTTCGGTGAATTCGGTTGGTGCTGCTTCAGTCGCCGTGGCCCGACGTCAGTTGCTGATGTCGGCGCTCTCGCGCTCGTCCGAGTCGATCTCGTCGTCCTCAGTGGCGACCTCGGGGATCGCCTTCTGACGCGAGCCGGTGACCGACTTGGTGCCGCCGCCGATCGACTTGCGCTGATCCGGAACGCCGTCCAGCAGTTCGCTTTCCCGGTTGACCGCGGCGAGCATCGCGGGCACCGAGTCGAGCTGACCGCGGATACCGAGCAGCTGGGCGAGCACGCGACCGCGCAGCACGCGCATCTCCTCGGCCAGTTCCTTCGCGTGCGCGATCTTGCGCTCGGAGGTCTGGGTGGCGGAGGTGATGAGGCGGTTGGCCTCGTCGGTGGCGTCCTTGATCCGCTGGGCGGCCTCGGCGCGGCTGGTGGCCTCCAGCTCTTCCATCGCGCGGGTGAGCTTGGTGCGACGCTCGGCCATGGTGGCCTCGAAGTCCTGCTGGGTGGCCTTGCGCTTCGCGTCGGCTTCCTTCGCGATGCGGTCGGCCTCGGCCTGGGCGGCCTCGATGATCTTGGCGGACTCGGTGCGTGCGTTCGCGAGGGTCTGCTCGAATTCGATTTCGAGCGCCTCGCGCTTCTCCTTGGTCTCGGCGAGCAGCGACTCGTACTTGCCACGCATCTCGGTGGCCTGCTGCTCGGCGATCGACACCATTTCCGCTGCCTCGGCCTGCGCCAGGGCACGGACCTCGGACGCCTCGTCGGAGGCCAGGCGCAGCATGCGGGAAATGCGGTCGGACATGCCTTCCGCGGTGGTGGGCGGCACCGAGAGTCGGTCGACCTCCTTGCGGAGTTCGTCGATCTCGTCGCGCGCGTCTTCCAGCTGGCTTGCGAGGTTACGTGCTTGTGCCGCAGCGGCATCGCGGTCGGTGGCGGTGACTCTCAGTTCCGCGTCGAAGCGGTCGAAGTAATTACGCACCTCGTCTTGCGCATAACCCTTGCGCACAACGGTGAAGGGCAGTGCAACGAAGCGATTGCGATCGGACTCGGGTGACGACATGGCACACAAACTACAGCCTGAGGACACCCGATGGTGACTCGACTGCGAATGTCATTCCGACGAGTTTTCTCGACCTGACCTTGATACTAGTGCGTAACATTCGCGTTCGGTTCGACCAACTCGATCAGCACACCGCCAGCATCCTTCGGGTGGATGAAATTGATGCGGGAATCGGCCGTTCCGGGCCGTGGAGCTTCGTACAGCAAACGCAGCCCCTTGGCACGGAGGTACGCGGAGACGGCGTCGATGTCGGTCACCCGGTAGGCCAGTTGCTGCAAGCCCGGGCCGCTGCGGTCGATGAACTTCGCGATGGTGGACTCCGCGTTGAGCGGCGCCAGCAATTGCAGGGCGGTCGCTCGGTCCGGTGCGCCGGGCAGCGACAGCATGGCCTCGTGCACGCCCTGCGACTCGTTGACCTCGCGATGGGTCTCCACCATGCCGAGGTTCTCGGCGTACCAGGCCACCGCGGCATCCAGGTCGGGCACCGCGATGCCGACGTGGTCGACCGCGGTCACGTAGTCCGCGGGGATGAAAGATGACTGATCCGTAACGGTGCTCACCAGTCGAACGTAGCGCGACCTGGCCCAGGACGCGTGAGCCGGACCCGCTACCGTTGAGTAGGAAAACTTGCTCTCGCGCCGCGGGTAGGCGCGGGCAGATCTACGAATGCGAGGCTCGTCGTGACCACTTCCGTGATCGTCTCCGGTGCGCGTACCCCGGTCGGCCGGCTGCTCGGGGGTCTGAAGGACTTCAGCGGCTCCGATTTGGGCGGTTTCGCCATCAAGGCGGCGCTGGAGAAGGGCGGCGTCGCGCCCGACCAGGTCGACTACGTGATCATGGGTCAGGTGCTCACGGCAGGCGCAGGCCAGATTCCCGCCCGCCAGGCGGCGGCGGCCGCGGGCATTCCCATGGACGTGCCCGCGCTGACGTTGAACAAGGTCTGCCTGTCCGGCATCAACGCGATCGCCCTCGCCGACCAGTTGATCCGGGCCGGAGAGTACGAGATCGTCGTCGCGGGCGGCCAGGAGTCCATGAGCCAGGCGCCGCATCTGCTCGAAAAGAGCCGCGAAGGCTTCAAATACGGCGACGTGACGCTGCGCGACCACATGGCCTACGACGGCCTGCACGACATCTTCACCGACCAGGCGATGGGCGCGCTCACCGAGCAGCGCAACGACAGCGAGCCGGTCAGCCGAGCGGATCAGGACGCGTTCGCGGCGGCCTCGCACCAGCGTGCGGCGGCCGCGTGGAAGAACGGCGTCTTCGACGACGAGGTGGTCCCGGTCGCGGTGCCGCAGCGCAAGGGCGATCCGGTGCTGGTGACCAGCGACGAGGGCATCCGCGCCGACACCACGGCCGAGTCGCTGGCCAAGTTGCGCCCAGCGTTCCGCAAGGACGGCACGATCACCGCGGGCACCGCCTCACAGATCTCCGACGGCGCGGCCGCGGTCGTGGTGATGAGCAAGGAGAAGGCGCAGTCGCTCGGTCTGAGCTGGATCGCCGAGATCGGCGCGGCAGGCGTGGTCGCGGGCCCCGACTCGACCCTGCAGGACCAGCCCGCCGACGCCATCGCCAAGGCCTGCGCCCGCGAGGGCATTTCGCCCGCCGAGCTGGACTTGGTGGAGATCAACGAGGCGTTCGCCGCGGTCGGCATCGCTTCCACTCGCAAGCTGGGCATCGACCCGGAGAAGGTGAACGTCAACGGCGGCGCCATCGCCATCGGCCACCCGCTGGGCATGTCGGGTGCGCGCATCCTGCTGCACCTGGTGCTGGAGCTGAAGCGCCGCGGGGGCGGTGTCGGCGCGGCCGCACTCTGCGGTGGCGGCGGTCAGGGTGACGCGCTGATCGTCCGCGTCTGACGCGGGGCATGCGAGGTCCCGCTGTGTCCGGGTGTGATCCGTTCAACTACGACGGGATGTAGTGCATCCGGCACAATGGGGCGCATGGGCAATGTCTTCGACCTGAGCACTGTGGCCAAGCGTTTCCGTTTCGTCGCGGTGCTGGAGGCGATCTCCTGGCTGCTGCTGATCATCGGCATGGTGTTCAAGCGGATTCCCGAGCCGGTGATGTGGCCGGTCAAGGTGTTCGGCATGACGCACGGAATCGTGTTCGTGGTGTTCGTTCTCATCGCCATCGTGGCGGCGCGCGAGCTGCGCTGGAGCGCCAAGACCACCATCCTCGCGCTGATATCGAGCATTCCGCCGTTCTGCACGGTGCTGTTCGAGGTCTGGGCGGTGCGTTCGGGTCAGCTGGGTGAGCTGAGCAACGGTATTTCGGCCGAGTCCGCGGCGCCCGCGTCGGCCACGTCGTGACAAACTGGACGTTGTGAATCGACCAGCCGCACGCCGTCCTTCGCCCGCTGTCGCCGCCGCCATGTCCGGCGCGGTCGATCTGTCCAGCCTGAAGCAGCCCGCGAGTGGCGCGGGCGGTGCGGCCGGCGACTACGCGGTGTCCGAGGCCGATTTCGAGACCAAGGTCCTGCGTCGCTCGATGCAGGTGCCCGTGGTGGTCGTGCTGTACTCGCAGCGCAGCCCGGGCAGCGTCGAACTGGTCCGGACGCTGGAGCGTCTGGTGGCCGCCGACGGCGGCGCCTGGGACCTTGCCACCGTCGAGGCCGAGGCCAACATGCGCATCGCGCAGGCGCTGCGGGTGCAGGGCATCCCCACGGTGATCGCGATCGCGGCCGGGCAGCCGTTGGCCGACTTCGAGGGCGCGCAGCCGGAGCCGCAGGTCCGGCAGTGGCTGGACGCGGTGGTCGACGCGGTGGCGGGCAAGCTGGAGGGCGGTGGACAGCCACAGCAGCCGGCCGAGGACCCGCGTTTCGCGGCGGCCGAGGCCGCGCTGGAGCAGGGTGACCTGGCTGGCGCGGAGGCGGCCTACGAGGCCATCCTCGCCGCCGAGCCGGCGAACGAGGAGGCCAAGGGCGCGCTGCGCCAGCTGCGGTTCCTCGCCCGCGCGCAGGAGCTTCCGGAGGGGGCCATCGCGACCGCGGACGCCGACCCGTCGAATGTCGACGCCGCGATCGACGCCGCCGACCTGGAGCTGTTCCAGCAGCGACCGGAGGCGGCGTTCGACCGGCTGATCGAGGTCGTCAAGCGCACGGCGGGCGACGAGCGCACGAAGGCGCGCACGCGCCTGCTGGAACTGTTCGAGCTGTTCGACCAGGCCGAGCCGTTCGTCGTGTCCGCGCGCCGTAAGCTCGCCGCCGCACTGTACTGAGCGCGCGGGCCGGCGCCTTTTCGAGTTGGCCGCGGTCCGCCTGACCGCGACTTCCCGGGATGCCCGCGAAGATGGCCCCGGAAACCAATGGCCGAGCCGGGGCGGAACTGGGACCATCGGCTGATGCCGCACTGGGTTCACGTTCTTCCCCAATTCCTGCTGGCCTGCCTGATTCTCGCGGCGCTGCCGGGACCGGCGACCGCTCTGTTCCTGCAGCGCTCGGTACGGGACGGACGCACCGCGGGCCTGGCGGCCGTGGCCGGGAACGAAATCGGCGTGCTCGGCTGGACGCTCGCAGGCGGGGCCGGTCTGTCGGTGCTCTTGGTCGCGAACCGGGCGATGCATACAGCGGTGCACATCGTCGGGGCGCTGGTGTTGATCTGGCTCGGCGTGCAGGCGTGGCGGGGTGCGCGCGGCGGGGACGAGTTCGGTAGCGCGATGACGAAGTTGCTCCCGTCGGGCCGCACGCCCGGCTCCGCCTTCCGCGCGTCGTTGCTCTCGATCGCGGCGAATCCCAAGGCGGCCGTCTTCGGTCTGACGATCCTGCCGCAGTTCCTTCCCACCAACGGGCCGGTGCTGCCGACCGTGCTGATCCTGGCGCTCATCCAGTTGGTGATCGACACCGCCTGGTGCGTCGGAGTGGTCTTGGCCGCCGACCGCGCGGGTGCCTGGCTGCGCCGGACCGGCGTCCGGCAGCGGGTCGAGCGCGCACTCGCCGCGATCCTGGTCGCCCTTGGTCTCGGACTCGCCGCCGACGCACGCTGACCGAGCCCGCCCGCGTGCCGAATCCGCTCCGGAATGCCCGCTGACCCGGTCCTCCGCGCGGTGTACCGGTAGGTTGGTCCCGTGACCGGCCGCATCGCTATCGATGACACTGCCCCGTCCATCGCAGGCGGTCGGCCTGCCAAGGCCGTGGTCGGCGAGGTATTCCCGGTGCGCACCGTGGTGTGGCGAGAAGGCCACGACGCCGTCGCCGCCACGCTGGTCGTGAAAGGCCCCGGCGCGGCGCGACCAACCCGTGTCCGTATGACGCCGGACTACGAACCCGACGTGTTCAATGCCACGTTCACCCCGAACGCCGCGGGCACGTGGACCTACCGCATCGAAGGGTGGAGCGACCCCATCGCCACCTGGCGCTCGGCGATCGAGGCGAAGCTGGCCGTCGGGCAGAGCGCCGCCGACTTGGACAACGACCTCGAGCTGGGTGCCCGGCTGTTCGAGCGCGCCGCGCAGGCCGTCCCGAAGAAGCAGTTCGAGCGCCTGCGGGCGGTCGCGGCGGCACTGCGCAGCGCCGAGCAGCTACCCGCGCGGGTGGCCCCGGCCTTCACCGAGGAAGTCGCCGACATCCTGCGCGCCACACCGCTGCGCGACCTGGTCACCCGCGGTCCCCAGCACACAGTCCACGTCGAGCGGCACCGCGCGCTCTACGGCTCGTGGTACGAATTCTTCCCACGCTCGACCGGCGGTCGCGACGCCACCGGCAAGCCGGTCCACGGCACCTTCGCGACCGCGGCCGAGCAACTCCCGCGTATCGCCGGCATGGGCTTCGACGTGGTGTACCTGCCGCCGATCCACCCGATCGGCGAGGTGAACCGCAAAGGCCGCAACAACGCGCTCACCGCGGAGCCGGGTGATGTCGGCTCGCCGTGGGCGATCGGTTCGAAGCATGGCGGTCACGATGCCGTGCACCCCGGGCTGGGCACGGAGGCCGATTTCGCCGCGTTCGTCGCGGCGGCGCACCGGCACGGCCTGGAGGTCGCGCTCGATCTCGCTCTGCAATGCGCGCCCGACCATCCGTGGGTGCGGGCCCATCCGGAATGGTTCATCACCCTGCCCGACGGCAGCATCGCCTACGCCGAGAACCCGCCGAAGAAGTACCAGGACATCTACCCGGTCAACTTCGATCTCGACCCCGATGGCCTCTACGCCGAGGTGCTGCGCGTGGTACGGCACTGGATCGACTTGGGTGTCAAGATCTTCCGCGTCGACAACCCGCACACCAAGCCCGCCGACTTCTGGGAATGGCTGATCGCGAACGTACGCCGCACCGACCCGGACGTGATCTTCCTGTCCGAGGCGTTCACCCGCCCCGCCCGGCTCTACGGGCTGGCGCGGCGCGGATTCAGCCAGTCCTACACGTATTTCACCTGGCGGGTGGCGAAGTGGGAGCTCACCGAGTTCGGCAACGAGCTGGCCGCGAAGGCCGACGAAGCCCGCCCGAACCTGTTCGTGAACACCCCGGACATCCTGCACGAGAGCTTGCAGCACGGCGGTCCCGGCATGTTCGCCATCCGTGCGGTGCTGGCTGCCACCCTCGCACCCACCTGGGGCGTGTATTCGGGTTTCGAGCTGTTCGAGCATCAGGCGGTGCGTCCGGGGAGCGAGGAGTACCTGGACTCGGAAAAGTACGAGCTGCGTCCGCGCCCGTTCGCCGAGGCGCTGGCCCGCGGGGAATCATTGGAGCCGTGGCTCACCCGGCTCAACGAGATCCGTCGCGCGCACCCGGCCCTGCAGCAGTTACGCTGCCTGCACTTCCATCACGTGGACAACGACGCGCTGCTCGCCTACTCCAAGATCGACCCGGCCAGCGGCGACGCCGTACTCGTCGTGGTGAACCTGAACCCGTTCGGCGCGGAGTGGGGCATGCTCTCGCTCGACCTGCCCGCGATCGGACGCGAGTGGCACGACCACCCGGTGGTGTACGACGAGGTCAGCGGTGAGGAATATCACTGGGCCCAGACCAATTACGTGCGGTTGGACCCCGCCCACGCGGTCGCGCACATCATCACATTGCCGCCGGTATCCCAGCAGGCCCGCACCGAGCTGGCCTATCGCAGGACGCTGCGATGAGGCGAAGGGACCTCATGCTGCTCGCGGCGGGCACGCACGCCGACCCGCACACAGTGCTCGGCGCGCATCCCCATCCCGATGGCACGGCCGTGCGGGTACTGCGACCACATGCGGAAACGGTGTCGGTGCGAGTGGGCGGCGTCGACCATGCGCTGAAATCCGTTGGCCACGGCGTGTTCGCCGCGGTGGTGCCGCATCCCGAACTCATGGACTATCGCGTCGTGACCACCTATCCCGGCGGTCAGACGATCATCAGCGCCGATGGTTACCGCTTCCTGCCCACGCTCGGCGACCTCGACCTGCATCTGATCGGCGAGGGCCGCCACGAGCGTCTGTGGGAAGTGCTCGGCGCGCATCCGCGCCGGTACACCACCCTGGACGGCGAAGTCCAGGGCACGTCGTTCGCGGTGTGGGCGCCGAACGCCCGCGGCGTCACCGTGATCGGGGATTTCGACGGCTGGAGCGGTAATACCGCGCCGATGCGCTCGCTGGGCTCCTCCGGCATCTGGGAGGTCTTCGTCCCGGGTGTCGGACCGGGCAGCAAATACAAATACCGGGTGCACGGCGCCGACGGACGCACCGTCGATCACGCCGACCCGCTGGCCTTCGCCA
Source organism: Nocardia amamiensis (assembly GCF_015477605.1). GTDB lineage: Bacteria > Actinomycetota > Actinomycetes > Mycobacteriales > Mycobacteriaceae > Nocardia > Nocardia amamiensis_A. The sequence goes on along the minus strand of NZ_JADLQX010000011.1, from coordinate 224,030 downwards.
CCGAACAACCTCCGGCCACGGCTTCGGTGGTCGCCGAAAGCCACTACGTGTGGCACGACCACGCCTGGCTGGAGCGGCGCGCGGCCACCGACCCGACCCGAGCGCCGATGAGCGTCTACGAGGTGCATCTGGGCTCGTGGCGTCCCGGCCTCGGCTATCGGGAAATGGCCGACCAGCTCGTCGAATACGTGCAGGCGGCCGGATATACCCACATCGAATTGCTCCCCGTCGCCGAGCATCCGTTCGGCGGTTCGTGGGGGTACCAGGTCACCTCCTACTATGCGCCGACGGCGCGTTTCGGTTCCCCCGACGACTTCCGCGCTTTCGTCGACCGCATGCACGCCGCGGACATCGGAGTACTGCTGGACTGGGTCCCCGCGCACTTCCCCCGCGACGAATGGGCGCTGGCCCGTTTCGACGGCACCCCGCTCTACGAACACGCCGACCCGCGCCGCGGCGAGCAACTCGACTGGGGCACCTACGTCTTCGATTTCGGCCGACCGGAGGTGCGCAACTTCCTGGTCGCCAACGCGCACTACTGGATCGAGGAATTCCACATCGACGGCCTGCGCGTGGACGCGGTCGCCTCCATGCTCTACCTGGATTACTCGCGCGCGGAAGGCGAGTGGGAACCCAACGTGCACGGTGGCCGGGAGAACCTGGAGGCCGTCGACTTCCTCCAAGACCTCAACGACACCGTGCACCGCAACCACCCCGGCGTCGTCACCATTGCCGAGGAGTCCACCACTTGGCCCGGCGTCACCCGTGGCACCGACGTCGGCGGACTCGGGTTCACGATGAAGTGGAACATGGGCTGGATGCACGACACCCTAGGGTTCCTCGGCCGCGACCCGGTGCACCGCGGCTGGCACCACAACGAGATGACTTTCTCGCTGATGTACGCCTGGAGCGAGAACTACGTGCTGCCGATCAGCCACGACGAGGTGGTGCACGGCAAAGGCACGCTCTGGACCAGGATGCCGGGTGACGATTTCGCCAAGGCGTGTGGCGTACGGGCGCTGCTGGCCTACATGTGGGCGCATCCCGGCAAGCAGCTGCTGTTCATGGGGCAGGACTTCGGCCAGTTCCGCGAGTGGTCGCACGACCGCGGCCTGGACTGGCACGAACTGGACAACCCCCTGCACCAGGGCATAACCGCGCTGGTGCGGGACTTGAACGCGGTCTACCGCGCCTGTCCCGCCCTCTGGAGTCAGGACACCACGCCGGGCGGCTACGCGTGGATCGAGGCGAACGACCGCGTCAACAACGTGCTGGCGTTCCTGCGCTACGGCTCGGACGGCTCGGTCGTCGCGTGCGTCTACAACTTCTCCGGATCGATGCACGAGGCCTACCGCGTCGGCCTTCCGCACGCGGGCCGCTGGCTCGAACTGCTCAATACCGACGCGGTGCACTACGGCGGCGCCGGTATCGGCAACCTCGGCGAGGTGATGGCGATCGAGGAGCGATGGCACGACCGACCCGCCTCGGCCACGGTGACACTCGCGCCGAACAGCGCGGTTTGGCTGCGGCCCGCCTGACGATCCGTCGACGTGGCCGCGCGTCAGCCGTGCTGCGAAAAGTGTCTAGGTGAGCGAGCCGTTCAGGGTGTCCGATGGGCGTGCGGTCCCCGTTGCTCGGCCTGAGCGGCTGTCATACGGTGGCCGCATTCGGCTCGCTCGCGCCGCACCGCTGTGCGGCGCTTACGGCATTACCAGGCACGCGATGCCGAGGTTCATGCCGTTGCCGACCGTCATCGCTGGTGTGCTCACGGCGGCCGTTCCCTGCGTCATGGCGGTCCCTGGTGTCGTCGAGGGTCCTTGCGTCGCGGAGATGGTGTGTTGTCCGGTCGCGGTGGGCGTCCAAGTCGTGGTGGCCTGGTTGCCGCTCACCTGCGCAGGATTCGGGGAGAAAGTGCCGCCGGCGCTGTCGGTGAACATGACCGGGTCGGAAGATGAAGCACTGTCCATCATGGCCGTCACGCGGTATTCGCAGTTGGTGCCGTAATTCGCGAAACCGAAGCTCATTCCTTGCGCCGCGCTGACCGATGTGACTGCCGCCCCGGCGTTCGGTGCGACGAGCACGAGGGTGGTCGCGATGGCTCCGATTCCGGTGATGCCTGCTCCGACCCGCGACAAGTGGCGTTTGCGGGCGCGATTCGGGTGTGCTGTCGTCCACATCTTGATCACTCCCGGACTGATTCGGTTGATGCGGCCGGATGGTCCGCACAGCTTGAGGGTTTGCCCCGCGATCCGGAGTTCACAACCGAGCGCGGGTCTCGATCGGGTAGCGGCATGCCGTACGTCGCGACGAGCTCCGGAACTCCAGGTGGGCGGCGTTTGCGACAAAGGGGCCGGTGAGCGTCACGTGTCCGTTCCGTGACGGTAGAGCTGGTTACCCGGCTTCGGGTAAGTGGCGCTGCCGGCCGGGCATCGGGGCGAAACGTGCAGGTCGGAGGTCATTCCGCCAGTACGCCAGCACGGCGTGTCCGCCCGGTCCCGTGTAGGTTCTACCCAATGAAGGCATTGCGTCGTTTCACCGTCCGTGCCCATCTGCCCGAGCGTTTGGCGGCCCTGGGTGAGCTCGCCACCAACCTGCGCTGGTCGTGGCATCCGCCGACGCAGGACCTGTTCGCCGCGTTGGATCCGCGGCGGTGGCAGGAGATGGGGCATGATCCGGTCCGGATGCTGGGCGAGGTGCCCGCGGCGCGGTTGGACGAGCTGGCCGCCGATCCGGATTACGTCGCACGGGTGGACGCCGCGGCCGCGGACCTGCGCGATTACCTGGCGGCGCCGGGTTGGTTCCAGCGTCGCGCCGGGGAGGAGGGGGTGCAAGGCATCGCCTACTTCTCGATGGAGTTCGGCGTTACCGAGGTGCTGCCGAACTACTCCGGTGGGCTGGGCATCCTGGCCGGCGATCACCTGAAGGCCGCATCCGATTTGGGACTGCCGCTGATCGGCGTGGGACTGCTGTACCGCTCGGGGTACTTCCGGCAGTCGTTGTCCGCGGACGGCTGGCAGGCCGAGCACTATCCGGCGCTGGACCCGCAAGGCCTTCCGCTGCGTGCGCTCACCTCGGGTGCCTCGCCGGTGCTCATCCACGTGGCCATGCCCGAGGGCAGGGTGCTGCGCGCGCGGGTGTGGATCGCGCAGGTCGGCCGGATTCCATTGCTGCTGCTCGACTCGGACATCGCCGAGAACGATCCGGAATTGCGCGCGGTCACCGACCGCCTCTACGGCGGCGACCAGGAACATCGGATCCGGCAGGAGATCCTGGCCGGCATCGGCGGCGTCCGCGCGGTCCGCGCCTACACGGCGGTGGAAGGGCTGCCCGATCCCGACGTGTTCCACATGAACGAAGGCCACGCGGGCTTCCTCGGCGTCGAGCGCATCCGCGAATTCGTCGCGGCTGGACAAGATTTCGATGCCGCGCTGGCCGCGGTGCGGGCGGGCACGGTGTTCACCACGCACACCCCGGTCCCGGCGGGCATCGACCGGTTTCCGATGCCGATGGTGCGCCGCTACTTCGGCGGCGCGCACGGCGAATCCGAATCCGCGCTGCTGCCCGGCCTTTCCGTGGACCGGATCGTCGCGCTCGGACGGGAAGCCGACCCCTCCGTCTTCAACATGGCCCACATGGGACTGCGGCTCGCGCAGCGCGCCAACGGCGTCTCGAAGTTGCACGGCGAGGTCAGCCGGTCCATGTTCGCCTCGCTGTGGCCCGGATTCGACCCCGCGGAGGTGCCGATCGGGTCCGTCACCAACGGTGTGCACGCCACCACCTGGGCAGCGCGGGAATGGGTGGACAAGGCCCGTCAGCACATCGGGGCGGAGCTGGTCGAGGAGGCGCGCGGCTGGGAACGGCTGCGCGATGTCGACCTCACCGAGCTGTGGTCGACACGGAACACGCTGCGCGGCATCCTGGTCGAGGAAGTGCGCCGCCGATTGCGGGCGTCCTGGCTGGAACGCGGCGCGGCGGAGGCCGAACTCGGCTGGGTCAACGGGGTTTTCGATCCGAACGTGCTGACCGTCGGCTTCGCGCGGCGGGTGCCGACCTACAAGCGCCTCACCCTGATGCTGCGCGATCCGCAGCGATTGCGCGCCCTGCTGCTGGACCCGCGCCGTCCGATGCAGATGGTGGTCGCGGGCAAGAGCCACCCCGCCGACGACGGCGGCAAGGCGCTCATCCAGCAGGTGGTGCGCTTCGCCGACGATCCGGAAGTGCGGCACCGGATCGTCTTCCTGCCCGACTACGACATGTCTATGGCTCGCTTCCTGTACTGGGGTTGCGACGTCTGGCTGAACAACCCGCTGCGCCCGCTGGAGGCGTGCGGCACCTCCGGCATGAAGTCCGCGCTGAACGGCGGGCTCAACCTGTCCATCCGGGACGGCTGGTGGGACGAGATGTTCGACGGCGAGAACGGCTGGGCCATCCCAACGGCGGACGGCGTCCGCGACGAGCAACGCCGCGATGACCTGGAGGCCGCCGCGCTCTACGACCTGTTCGAGCGCACCGTCGCGCCGCGCTTCTACGATCGCGACGCGTCGGGCATGCCGGTGCGCTGGGTCGAGATGGTCCGGCACACCCTGCAGACCTTGGGGCCGAACGTGCTGGCCTCCCGGATGGTCCGCGACTACGCGGTGGAGTACTACGCCCCTGCCGCCGCGGCCTACCAGCGGGCGACGGCCGACGATTTCGCGGTCGCGCACGCGATCGCGGAGTACCGCCACCGGGTGGAGTCGGCGTGGCCGTCGGTCAAGGTGATCCAGGTGGACAGCGCGGGGCTGCCGGACACGCCGGTCATCGGGGCGCGGCTGTCGCTGACCGCGCGCGTCGAGCTCGGCGGGTTGAGCGTCTCGGACGTCGTGGTCCAGGCGGTGCTCGGACGGGTGTCCGCGACCGATGACCTCTCCGACATCACGACGGTCCCGATGACGCACAGCGGGTCCGATTCCGGCGTGGAGCTGTTCACCGTCGACACCCCGGTCCCCCTGTCCGGCGCGGTCGGCTATACCGTGCGCGTGCTGCCGCACAGCGACCTGCTGGCCTCCGACGCGGAGTTCGGCTTGGTGTCCGCGCCGAGCGCGTAGCTTCCGGCGATCCGGACCGGCCCGCCACTCACGCCCGACGAGAGGCCCCGACTCGCCAGGGCCGAATGGGCCGCAACCTCGGGTGTGGCGTCGCCGCTGGTTCGTTTCGTGGCGTTGATCACGGAAGCGTCGTCGGTGGCTGACGCGAGTTGCCGGAGGCAGTGAATCGTCGGCTACCGTGCCTGGAATCCCTTTTCGTTCCGCACTGGAGTCAGCCATGGTCACCGACGTTCTGCACCGGACCCGAGGACGCGTCGACGGATACTTCGGCGTCCGATCGACCGGCTCGACCGTGAAGCGGGAGCTCATGGCGGGAACAGTGACGTTCCTCGCGATGTGCTACATCCTCGCGGTGAACCCGGCGATTCTCGGCGACCAGGGCCCGCTGGGCGACAAGGGCATCCCCATGCAGGCGGTGTTCACCGCGACCGCGGTGGCCGCGGTGTTCGGCACGCTGGTGATGGGCCTGTGGGCCCGGTACCCGATCGCACTCGCACCGGGGATGGGACTCAACGCGTTCTTCGCGTACTCGGTGGTGCTCGGCATGGGGATTCCGTGGCAGGTGGCGCTGTCGGGCACGTTTCTGTCGGGCGTGATCTTCTTCGTCCTCGCGGTCACGAAGATCCGCGAGCGCATCCTCAATGCCATTCCGATGCAGCTCAAGCTCGCCGTCGGCGCGGGCATCGGGCTGTTCGTGGCGTTTCTCGGGCTGCGGAACGCGGGCATCGTGGTGAACAGCGAAGCGACGCTGGTCACGCTCGGCGACTTCACCAAGGGCACGACGCTGCTCGCGTTGTTCGGGCTGCTGGTGACCCTGGTGTTCCTGGTGATCGGCTGGCACGGCGCGGTGCTCTACGGCATCGTGCTCACCACTATCGTCGGCATCGTCAGCGGCTTGGTCGATCTGCCCAGCGGCGTGGTCGCCGCACCCAGGGGACTCGAGCACACCTTCGGCCAGGCGATCATCCACCTCCCCGACGCGTTCACCGCGCAAATGGCGGTGGTGGTGCTCACCATGCTGTTCGTGGACTTCTTCGACGCCTCCGGCACCCTGATCGGCGTCGCGAACCAGGCCGGGCTGCTGGACGAGAACGGCAAGCTGCCGCGTGCCGCCAGCGCGCTGGCCGCGGATTCGGTGGGCACCATGGCGGGCGCCGTCATCGGCACCTCGACGACCACCGCCTATGTCGAGTCGACCGCGGGCGTCTCGGCGGGCGGCCGTACCGGGCTGACGGCCGTCACCACGGCGGGCTGGTTCCTTGTCGCGATGTTCTGCTACCCGATCTTCGCGGTGGTGGCGGGCGCCGTGGAGATCACCGCGCCCGCCCTGATCGTGGTCGGCATCCTCATGGCTCGCGCGCTCGGCCAGATCGAGTGGAACCGGTTGGAGTACTCGGTTCCGGCGTTCGTCACCATCGTGATGATGCCGCTGACCTACTCCATCGCCAACGGCCTGGCCATGGGCATGCTGCTGTACCCGGTCGTCATGGTGGCCAGGGGCCGGATCAAGGAAGTGCACCCGGCCATGTGGGCGCTGATGGTGGTCTTCCTCGGCTACTTCTTCTTCCTCGCGGAGTAACCTCTCGCTCGCTTTCGCGCTGAACCATCTCACTCACCGGACCGTGGAATAAGCCGAGTGGGTTGGGCAGTTGAGCCCTTCGTGCGACAATCGGACCGCAGTCCGGTTTTTTTGCCGAGGCACCATGTCCGGGAACGACTTGCAGGGATGAGGACCAGCATGACCATCAAATCCGTACTCGAACGCAGCAGCGGGAACACCCAGTTGGACGCGATGTCCGCCGACATCGGCTTGCTGATCGTGCGAGTCGTCTTCGGCGGCTTGCTCGCCGCGCACGGCGCGCAGAAGCTCTTCGGCTGGTGGGGCGGCCCGGGCTGGCGAGCCAACGCCGACGGCTTCGAGCAAATGGGCTACAACCCGGGGAAGATCTTCGGGACGCTGGCCGGCCTGACCGAACTCGGCGGCGGCCTGCTGCTGCTGCTCGGCCTGCTGACCCCGCTGGCCGCTGCCGCCGTGCTCGGCACCATGATCAACGCGATCAACGTCACCTGGAGCGGTGGCCTGCTGACCGGCAAGGGATACGAGATGGGAGTGCTGTTCGCGGCCGCGGCCGTGGGACTGGCATTCACCGGTCCCGGCAAGATCTCGTTGGATGCGGGACGTCCGTGGGAGCGTCAGGGATTCGTGTGGGGTGTGGGAGCGGTGATCCTCGGGGTCGTGACCGGCATCCTCACGCTGATCCTGAAGTGGGTGCTCTGAGCCATAGCCGAATTCGCGGCGCGGTGACCTCGGGTCGCCGCGCCGCGGTCGTTTCCGGCCGGCGTCATGTCACACCGCGGCCTGCTGGATCGTCGTTTCGGTGTTGCAGCAGAAGACAACCGAGCAAGGAGATGACCATGGCCGTCGAGATCAGCAACCCCGCCGGACTGCACGACCCGACCGGATTCGGCTACAGCCATGTGGCGACGGCACGCGGGGAGTTGGTGTTCATCGCGGGGCAGTACGACTCGGACGCCGAAGGGCACACCACCAGCATGGATTTCGCGGCTCAGGTGGACAACGCGTTCGCCAATCTCGGCATCGCGCTGCGCTCGGCGGGATTGGACTTCACCGACGTCGCGCAATTGCGGACGCATATCGTCGAACACGACCTGGACAAGCTGGCCGTGCTCGGCAAGAAGATCGCGGCGATCTGGGGCGACAGGCCGCCCGCGCAGACGCTGACCGGAGTGGCCGCGCTCGCGCTACCCGGGATGTTGTTCGAAGTCGACGCGGTGGCCGTGCGCGGCTGAGATCGCATCGCCGGACAAGGGATTCGGTGGTGTCCCCGCGCCGCGTGCAGGGCTTGGCGCGGGGACGATCGATACGTTCGGTGTGGGAATTGGGGGTCACCGAAGTACCGCACACCAATCTACTTCCGTCTGGAAATATAGACCGGTGGGTGTGCGCGGTATCACACCGCCGCTGCGGCGAGTCGTCCCAGCGCTTTGACCACGACGTCGGGGTCGGCGGTCTCCCAATACGGCGGCAGCGAAGCGCGCAGATATCCGCCGTAGCGAGCGGTGGCGAGGCGGGAATCCAGGATGGCCACCACACCGCGATCCTCGACGCTGCGCAGCAGGCGCCCGGTGCCCTGCGCCAGCAGAAGCGCGGCATGGTTGGCGGCCACCGTCATGAATCCGTTTCCGCCGCGCGCCTCCACCGCACGCTGCCTCGCGGTGAGCAGCGGGTCGTCCGGGCGTGGGAACGGGATGCGGTCCAGGATCACCAGGCTCAGCGAAGGTCCCGGCACGTCGACACCCTGCCACAGTGACAGTGTGCCGAACAGCGAGGTCTCCGGGTCGTCGGCGAACTTGCGGACCAGCGCCCCCGTGGCATCCTCGCCCTGGCACAGGATCGGTGTCGGCAACCGGTCGCGCAACGCGTCGGTGGCCGCGCGCGCCGCGCGCATCGAGGAGAACAGCCCGAGGGTGCGTCCGCCCGCCGCGGTGATCAGCCGCTCGATCTCGTCCAGGTACGCGGGCGCCAAGCCGTCGCGTCCCGGTGCGGGCAGGTGCTTGGCGACGTAGAGGATGCCGGACTTGGCGTGGTCGAACGGAGAGCCGACATCGAGCGAGTTCCAGCGGACGGTCTCGGCGTCCGACGGCGCCTCCGCGCCGTTCGCGGTGGCCGGGTCGACGCGGTTGCCCGACTGCGCGGGCAGGCCCCAGGTGATCGCGAGCCCGTCGAACGAGCCGCCGATCTGCAACGTGGCGGAGGTCAGCACGACGGTGGCGGTGCCGAAGAGCCTGCTGCGCAACAAACCGCCGACCGAGAGCGGGGCCATGCGCAACGAGCGGCGTACGACGCCGCGGACCTCGTCGGCCGCCAACCATATGACGTCGCGCCGGGCCGCCGGATCGGGCTCCTCGAACGCGGTCAGCGCGCGCACCGCGCTGTCGTGCACCTCATCGATGGCGGCCAGCGCCAGATTGCGGGCCGCGGCGCCCTCCGGATCGCCCTGGGCGGTGGTGGCGCCCGGCGGCGCGAGGGCGGTGCGCGCGTTCCAGGCCGCGTCCCGGATCAGGGCCAGTACCGGGGCGACGCCGTCGGGGAGGGTGTCCCAGCGCGCGGCGGGCAGCTCGTCGAGCACGGTGTGCCAGGCATCGGCGGCGCCCTCGAGGCGGTCCACCTCCTGCTCGTCGATGAGTTTGGCGCAGCGCCGCGCCGCGGCGCTGATCGCGGAAGGGGCGAGCTCGGCGGTGGCCACGCCGGTGACCCGGTCGACCAGTTCGTGCGCCTCATCGATGACCACCACGTCGTGCTCGGGCAGCACCTGGATGCCGCTGATCGCATTGATCGCGAGCAGTGCGTGATTGGTCACCACCACGTCGGCCTGCGCCGATTCCGTCCTGGCGCGCTCGGCGAAGCAATCCTGGCCGAACGGGCAGCGCGACTTGCCCAGGCACTCCCGCGACGACACGCTGACCTTCCGCCAGGCGCGGTCGCTCACCCCGGGGGCGAGTTCGTCGCGATCTCCGGTCTCGGTGTCGGAGGCCCAGTCGTTGAGCCGCTGCACCTCGCGGCCGAGGCGGGAGATCGCGAACGCGTCGAACAGCTCCGCCTCGGCGGGCTCGTCCGGGATGGCGCTGTTGATCTTGTTCAAGCACAGATAGTTGTTGCGTCCCTTGAGAATCGCGAACCTCGGCGTCCGGCCCAGTGGCCCGCGCAACGCCTCGGCCAGCCGTGGCAGGTCCCGGTCGACCAGCTGGCGCTGCAGCGCGATCGTCGCCGTGGAGACCACCACGGTGCGACCGGTGCGCACCGCGTGGCGCAGGCTCGGCACCAGATACGCCAGCGACTTGCCGGTACCCGTGCCCGCCTGCACCGCGAGGTGCTCCTTGGTATCGATCGCGTGATCGACCGCCGCGGCCATCGTCACCTGCCCGGCGCGTTCCTTCCCGCCGAGCGCCTGCACGGCGGTGGCCAAAAGGTCGGAAACGGGCGGAAGTTCGGACACGCGAGCAGCCTACTCGGTGCCTCCGACAGGCCGGCCCGGTCAGCGAGACCGGACGGTCTACCGGCTGATGCTGCCTTCGAGATCCACGCCGGCCCCGCGCATGCGGTCCAGCGCGGCGGTCACGGTGTCGGGTGCGACCCCGGCGGTGAGATCGAGCAGGACGCGGGTGTCGAAACCCTCGATGCGCGCGTCCAGCGCGGTGGCGCGCACGCAGTGATCGGTGGCGATGCCGACCACGTCGACGGCGTCCACGCCGCGGTCGTGCAGCCAGTCGGCCAGTCCGGTGCCGTCCTCGGTGCTGCCCTCGAAACCGGAGTAGGCCGCGGTGTAGGCGCCCTTGGAGAAGATCTGGTGGATCGGGCCGATGGTCAGGGCGGGGTGGAAGTCGGCGCCTGGCGTGCCGACCCGGCAGTGCGGCGGCCAGCTGTCCACGTAGTCGGGCTCGTCGGAGAAGTGCGCGCCGGGATCGATGTGGTAGTCGCGGGTCGCGACCACCACGCTGTAGTTCGCCGCCGCGAGATGCTCGCTGATCCGGGCGGCCACCGCGGCGCCGCCGGTGACCGCGAGCGATCCGCCCTCGCAGAAATCGTTCTGGACGTCGACGATGATCAGTGCTCGGGTCACGGTGACCTCCCGCGGTGTGACTGGTGACCTATCGAGATTCTGCCGCTAGGTCGGACGACCGGTTCACCCGACGCGCGGGAAAATTCCGGTGGACGCGATGTAAACGCCGCCACTGCGCGCGGTGATTACCGGATGTCCGTTTCTTCCGCCCGGTCCGCCGGGTCCCAGCATGGAGACCGTTATGCGTCACGCAAGGCTGTTCGTCAGCGTAACCATCGCCACTGCCGTCTATCTCACGCTGTCGTTCGTCCTCGGCGACCGGCCCGGCGAGCCATCGGCGTGGGTGCGCTTCGCGCTCATGGGCGCGGTATTCGCGCTGCTGTTCGGTGTCGGCCTGCTGCTGGTGCGCCGTGTCGCCGAGCGCAGGCGCTGACCTCAGACGAAGGTGGTCACGATCGCCGGTTCGCCCGAGGACAACTTGAGGCCCTCCCAAGGCAGGCTGATCAGCCCGCGGGCGACCAGGTCGCGGCTGTCGGACAGTGCAGGCAGGTCCTCGACCTGCGCACCTCCGCGGACGAGCGGGACGAGCAGCTCACGGGCTCGGAAGCCGTTCGACGGCGGCACCGGTCCGGCCGCCGGGTAGACGATCTCCTCGACGATCGTGCCGGTGTCGCGGGCCAACCGGATCGCCTTCTTCGTGCCGCCGCGCGATTGTTTGTGACTGCTGCGTTTGGCCACCGGCAACCCGTCCACTTCGACGAGCTTGTAGACCATTCCCGCTGTCGGCGCGCCCGATCCGGTGACCAGCGCCGTGCCGACGCCGTAGACGTCGACCGGTTCGGCGCGCAGCGCGGCGATGGCGTACTCGTCGAGATCACCGGAGACCACGATGCGGGTCTTGGTGGCGCCGAGTGCGTCGAGCTGGTCGCGCACCTGGCGGGCCAGCACGCCGAGGTCGCCGGAGTCGATCCGGACCCCGCCCAGTTCGGTGCCTGCCACCTCGATGGCGGTCGCCACACCCTTGGTGATGTCGAAGGTGTCCACCAGCAGCGTCGTCCCGATCCCGAGCGTCCGCACCTGGCTGCGGAACGCTTCGGCCTCGTGTGCCCCGTCGGGGCCGCTGTGCAGCAGGACGAACGCGTGCGCGCTGGTGCCCGCGCCCGGAATACCGTAGCGGCGCACCGCCTCCAGATTGGAGGTGGCGTCGAAACCGGCCAGATACGCGGCGCGGGAACTGTCGGGTGCGGCGTGTTCGTGGGCGCGCCGCGAGCCCATCTCGATCATCCGGCGCCCACCGGCGGCGCTCACCATGCGCGCTGCCGCCGACGCGATCGCGCTGTCGTGGTTGAGAATCGACAGGACCAGCGTCTCCAGCACCACGCATTCGGCGAAGCTGCCGCGTACCGAGAGGATCGGGGAGCCGGGGAAATAGAGTTCTCCTTCGGCGTAGCCGTCGATGTCGCCGGTGAATCGATAGTCGCGCAGCCAGTCGAGGGTTTGCCGATCCGAGAACGGCGCGGCCACGGCGAGTTCCGCGTCATCGAAGCGGAAACGCCGCAGTGCCTCGAGCAACCTGCCCGTGCCACCGACCACGCCGTAGCGACGACCATTGGGCAAACGTCTGGCGAACACCTCGAAGGTGCACTGCCGCCGTGCCGAACCGTCGGCGAGCGCCGCGGCGAGCATGGTCAGTTCGTACTGGTCGGTCAGCAGCGCCGTGCTCGCGGCGCCGTCACGCAGGTCCACGCAGTCACTGTAGACACGACGGCCGGGCCGCAGCCGCGGGCATCGTCCCGGTGAACCGGGGAAAGCGCGAATCGGGGCTGCGTGGGCTTGTTTATCGGGAGTCGAGTCGTACCCTTGACGTTATGGCCTTGTGCAACATAGTCCGGGGTGACGTCGTCATGGGCGCCGCGAACGCGACAGTTTCGGCGGCACAGGCGACGCCAGAGGCGGTCGAATACACCGAGATCCTGGAGGCGGAGGACCGCCCGTGGGTGACCGTGGTCTGGGACGATCCGGTCAATCTCATGCATTACGTCACCTACATCTTCCAGAAGCTGTTCGGCTACAGCAAAGCGAAGGCGACCGAGCTGATGTTGAAGGTCCACAACGAGGGCAAGGCGGTGGTCTCGTCCGGTTCCCGGGACAAGATGGAACATGATGTCCAGCGGCTACACGCCGCGGGCCTCTGGGCCACCATGCAACGGGACGACTGACCAGGACGCTACCCTGACGCCGTGCGTAAGTGGAGCAGGAAGAACTCGCTGAGCGGTCTCAAACTGCGTTCCGAAATGGACGCACGCGAGGCCAATGTGCTTCGGTCACTGGTGGGCGCGGTCTCCGGGCTGCTCACCGAACGTGCCGCGTCCGCCCCCGATGACGATCTGGCCGCGCTGACCGGATTACGATCCGGCAACACCGCCCCGCCCGACGACCCGCGGCTGCGCAGGCTTCTCCCGGACTTCCACCGCAACGAGCCCGGCTCGCCGGATGCCGAGCGTGCCGACCTCAACAGTGCGCTGCGCGGCCTGCACGAGCCGGACATCATCGATGCCAAGCTGGCCGCGGGCTCGGTGGTGCTGGATACCGTGCCGAGCGCGGGCGGCAAGATCGTGATCACCCCCGAGCAGGCCGACGCGTGGCTGACCGCGCTCACCGACGTGCGCCTCGCGCTCGGCACGGTGCTGAACATCGACGCCGACACGCCCGACCATCTCGAGCCCGAAGATCCGCGCGCTCCGCACCTGGACGTGTACCACTGGCTGACCTGGATGCAGGACTCACTGCTGCAAGCGCTGGCTCCCTGACCGGCTCCGGTGCGAAGATCGGCGCGGTCGACCAGCCGCCGTGAGGAGTAGAGATGGTGAAAGCCGAGCCAGGGGAGAACAGTTCGCTCACCGATGTCCCCGGAGTGCTGGTCGGTCATCACCACGTCCTCGATCCCGACGCCGCACTGGGCGCCGGGGCGGCCACCGGGTGCACGGTCGTCCGCGTGCCGGGCGGCGCGGTGGCGTCGGTCGACGTGCGCGGCGGCGGCCCTGGCACCCGCGAGACCGACCTGCTCGATCCGATGAACACCGTCCGCCAGGTCGACGCGATCCTGTTGACCGGTGGCAGCGCCTACGGTCTCGCCGCGGCCGACGGCGTGATGCGCTGGCTGGAGGAGAACGGCGCGGGCATCGTGATGGATCCGACCGACCCGAACCGGGTGGTGCCGATCGTCCCCGGCGCGGTGATCTTCGATCTTCCGGTCGGGGCATGGGATATTCGGCCGACGGCCGAGTTCGGCTATCAGGCGGCGAAGGCAGCGGCGGTCGATTTCGCCCGCGGGTCGGTCGGTGCGGGGGTCGGCGCTCGCGCGGGATCGATCAAAGGCGGGGTGGGGACCGCGAGCGTCGTCCTGAGCGAAGGCGCCGCCGCGGGGATCACCGTCGCCGCGTTGATCGTGGCCAATCCCGTTGGGTCGGTGTTCGATCCGCGCACCGGGTTGCCGTGGGGGTGCGGCACCGACGGACCCGAGTACTTCGGCCTGCGCGCGCCGACCGCCGAGCAGCTGGCCGCGGCCAATGCGCTGCCGGTGAAGGGCACGGTGCTCAACACCACGATCGGAGTCGTGGCGACGGACGCCCCGCTCGATCCCTCCGGATGCAGGCGGGTGGCGGTCACCGCGCACGACGGCCTGGCCAGGGCGATCCGTCCCGCGCATTCACCGCTCGACGGGGACACGATATTCGCGCTCGCCACCGGGACTGCCGAGGAGAGCCCCGACCTTCCGCTGCCGCCCGCCTTTCCGGCCGATCTACTTGTCCTCGACGAGATCTGCACGGCGGCCGCGGTATGCGTCGAACGCGCCGTCGTCGACGCGATCCGCTCGGCGCACGCGGTCGCGGGCATCCCGGCCTACCACGACGTATTTGGTGTTTGATGGTCACGCCTGGCGGGCCTTCGCGTCCTGATGGCCGCCGCGTCCGCGACACAGCCGCCAGCGGCATCACCCCGGTCGCTGCCACCGCCAGCCAGCGAGCATTCAAGTCCTGCGGCCACCACCGCACGCGACCACTGGCCCCACTCCTGCTTTCGAGCGCAGCGAGACCAAGCATTGCCCGTTCGCGGCCCCGCTCGGACGCGAGCCCCAAATGGGCCGCGAACACGCAGCGCCGCAGGCGCTGCGAGACAAACACAGGACCGCCCGATATGTCCGTGGGAATAGCCGAATATCCTGGCTCGTTGTCGACTGCGATGGGTCGGCGTTGCGGAAAGGTGTGCGACTCGTGCTGGTGATCAGGGCCGACCTCGTGGAGGCGATGGTGGCGCACGCGCGCGCCGATCACCCCGATGAGGCCTGCGGTGTCATCGCGGGGCCGGAGGGCTCGGATCGACCGGAGCGCTTCATCGCCATGGTCAACGCCGAGCGCTCGCCGACTTTCTACCGCTTCGACTCCGGCGAGCAATTGAAGATCTGGCGGGAGATGGACGAGGCGGACGAGACGCCGGTGGTGATCTACCACTCGCATACCGCCACCGAGGCCTACCCGAGCCGGACCGACGTGTCGTATGCCTCCGAGCCGTTCGCGCACTACGTGCTGATCTCCACCCGTGATCCCGAGCAGCACGAGCTGCGCAGCTACCGGATCGTCGACGGCGAGGTCACCGAGGAGCCGGTGCGGATCGTCGACGCGTATGAGACCTAGACCGATGCCTGTTCCGGAAAACGAGGAGTACCCATGCCGGTAACCGTGTCCATCCCGACCATCATGCGCGGCCTCACCGGAGGTGAGAAGCGGGTGCAGGCCGAGGGCGCCACATTGGCCGCGCTGATCGACGACCTCGAGGCCAACCACCCCGGTGTCGCCGAGCGCCTGCTCAAGGACGGCAAGCTCAACCGCTACGTCAACATCTATGTCGACGACGAGGACGTGCGTTTCGCCGGTGGTCTCGCGGCCGAGGTGCCCGAGGACGCGAGCGTGACCATCCTGCCCGCCGTCGCCGGAGGCTGACCCGTCCCGTGGCGCGTTACGAATCGCTGATCTCGACCCTGGGGAACACCCCGCTGGTCGGGCTGCGCACCCTGTCCCTGCAATGGGACGGCGAGAACCACGTGCGGTTGTGGGCCAAGCTGGAGGACCGCAACCCCACCGGCTCGATCAAGGATCGGCCTGCGCTGCGCATGATCGAACAGGCCGAGGCCGACGGGCTGCTGCGCCCCGGATGCACCATCCTGGAACCCACCAGCGGCAACACCGGCATCTCCCTGGCCATGGCCGCCAAGCTCAAGGGCTACCGGCTGATCTGCGTGATGCCGGAGAACACCTCGGTCGAGCGTCGGCAGCTGCTCACCATGTTCGGCGCACAGATCATCGATTCCCCCGCGGCGGGCGGCTCCAATCAGGCCGTCGCGCTGGCCAAGCAGATCGCGGCGGAGAACCCCGACTGGGTGATGCTCTACCAGTACGGCAATCCGGCGAACGCGTTGGCGCACTACGAGACCACCGGCCCGGAGATCCTGGCCGACCTGCCGGAGATCACGCATTTCGTCGCGGGTCTCGGCACCACGGGCACGCTGATGGGCACCGGCCGGTTCCTGCGCGAGAAGGTGCCCGGCATCGAGATCGTCGCCGCCGAGCCGCGTTACGGCGAGCTGGTCTACGGTCTGCGCAACATCGATGAGGGATTCATCCCCGAGCTGTACGACGAAAGCGTGCTGACCACACGTTTCTCGGTCGGTCCCTATGACGCGGTCAAACGCACGCGCGAATTGGTGCTGGAAGAAGGCATCTTCGCCGGGATCTCCACCGGCGCCATCCTGCACGCGGCGCTCGGCGTCGCCCGCAAGGCGGTGCAGGCGGGCACGCGGGCGGACATCGCGTTCGTTGTCGCCGACGGCGGGTGGAAGTATCTGTCCACCGGCGCCTACGACGGCACCCTCGAGGAGGCGGAAGAGCGGCTCGACGGCCAGCTCTGGGCCTGATTCCCAGCACGCGCCGGTACCCTCGGTGAGGCGGGGCCACGACCCCGCGCGGCGAGGAGGTGGCCATGACCGGCGCGGGACTCGGGCCGTCGTTCGACCCTGATCGGATCGCGGCGATGCGTGCGCGGTTGGGGAAGCCCATCGGCGTGCCGGGGCCGTCGCCCGCGCCGAGCGGGGGATTCACCGTCATCAAGCGACTGTGGTTGCGTTCCGGGATGCTGATCCTCGGATTCCTGGGTCTGCTCTACGGTGTCGAAACAGTCGACACCGCGCTCGGCGGTCGGCTCGACTACGCGGGCATCGAGCCGCGCGAGGCCGACGGGCTGTCCGGCATCCTGTTCGCCCCGGTGCTGCACAGTGGCTGGGGTCATCTGATCGGCAACACGTTCCCGGTGCTGGTGCTCGGCTTTCTGGTGCTGCTGGCCGGCATCGGCCGCGGATTGGCCGCGACCGTGATCATCTGGCTCGTCGCGGGGGTCGGCACCTGGCTCACCGGAGCGACTGGCAGCGTGCACATCGGGGCCTCCGGGCTGGTGTTCGGCTGGCTGACATTCGTCATCTCGCGCGGCTGGTTCGCCCGCAATATCGGACAGATCGCGCTCGGTCTCGTGGTGCTTGCCCTGTACGGCTCGCTGCTGTGGGGCGTCCTGCCGGGACAGCCGGGAATCTCTTGGCAGGGGCATCTTTTCGGGGCGTTGGGTGGACTGTTCGCTGGCTGGGTACTCTCTGGTGATGAACGTCGACACCGCCGCGGGGATCGAGCCGGAGTCAACGCGTCGCCGCGGTGAGCGCGCGGCCCGTCGCGAAATGAGGGGGACACTTTCGTGAGCCAGAATTCCGCGTGGCAGCATGGGGGAATGCGCCTTACCGTCCTCGGGTGTTCGGGCAGCGTGGCCGGCCCGGACTCTCCTGCGTCGGGCTACCTGCTGACCGGCCCGGATATGCCGCCGACGGTCATCGATTTCGGCCCGGGAGTGCTCGGCGCGTTGCAGCGCTACGCCGACCCGGGCGAGGTCGACATCTTCCTGACGCATCTGCACGCGGACCACTGCCTGGATTTGCCGGGCCTGCTGGTGTGGCGGCGTTACCACCCCACGCCGCCGGAGGGGAAGGCGATCGTGCGCGGTCCCTCGGATACGTCGCTGCGTATCGGCAACGCTTCCGCCGAGGTCGGGGGCGAATGCGACGACTGGTCCGACGTGATCGACATGCAGCCGTGGGCCGAGGGACAGCCGGTCGAATTCGGGCCGGGCCACACCGTCACGGCGCGCCGGATGTATCACCCGCCGGAGTCCTATGGCCTGCGGATCGAGACCGCGAGTGGCCGCACGTTCGTCTACACCGGCGACACCGCGCTGTGCCCGCAGGTCCACGAACTCGCGCAGGGCGCCGACGTCCTGATGGCCGAGGCGTCCTGGACGCACGACCCGGCCAATCGCCCGCCCGGCATACATCTTTCGGGCACCGAGGCGGGCCAGATCGCCGCCGAGGCCGGAGTGAAGGAACTGCTGCTCACCCACATCCCCCCGTGGACCTCCCGCGAGGACGTGATCGCCGAGGCGAAGGCACAGTTCTCCGGCCCGGTACACGCGGTGGCGCCGGGCGAGACTTTCGATCTCTGATCTGGTTCGATCCCCACCGGCCGCGAAGCGCGTGCCATTAGGGGCCGTTGGCGACCTGGGGCATGCCCTGAGCTCTGTGGCAAGTCGGATCGCCGTGCGATCGCATGCGCGCAGCCGATGCTTCCGCAGCGGAGTCGCCAGCGGCGATCATGGGACACGGCGAGTACTTGGGGGGTCGGGATCATCCGGGTCGCGCGGTGGCTTCCTCGGGCAACCACACTGGCCCCGCTTCCGTTTCCGAGCGAAGCGAGACCGAGCATCGCCCGTTCGCGGCCCGAGCCATAAGGGGGCCGCGAACACGCGGTGCCGCAGGCACCGCAAATTAGACACAGTAGGCTGTGGCCCGTGTCGAGACGAGCCGATGGCAGGGCGGACGATGAGCTCCGCGAGGTCCGGATCACCCGTGGATTCACTACGCATCCAGCCGGTTCCGTGCTGGTGGAATTCGGGCAGACGCGGGTTATGTGCACCGCGAGTGTCACCGAGGGCGTGCCCATGTGGCGCCGCGACTCCGGGCTGGGCTGGCTCACCGCCGAATACGCGATGCTGCCCGCCGCGACGCACACCCGCAGCGGCCGCGAATCGGTGAAGGGCAAGATCGGCGGGCGGACCCAGGAGATCAGCCGGCTGGTCGGCCGCTCGCTGCGCGCCTGCATCGACCTCGCCGCCATCGGTGAGAACACCATCGCGATCGACTGCGACGTGCTCCAGGCCGACGGCGGCACCAGAACGGCCGCCATCACCGGCGCCTACGTGGCGCTGGCCGATGCGGTGACCTACCTCGGCGCGGCCGGCGCCTTGGCCGACCCGCAGCCGATCTCCTGCGCGATCGCCGCGGTGAGCGTCGGCGTGGTCGACGGCCGGGTGCGCGTGGACCTGCCGTACGAAGAGGATTCCCGCGCCGAGGTCGACATGAACGTGGTCGCCACCGACACCGGCACCCTGGTGGAGATCCAGGGCACCGGCGAGGGCGCCACCTTCCCGCGCTCCACGCTGGACAAGCTGCTCGACTCCGCGCTCGCGGCCTGCGAGCAGTTGTTCGTCGTGCAGAAAGAAGCGCTGGCGCTGCCGTACCCCGGCGTGCTCCCGGAGCAGGCCGAGCCGAAGAAGAAGTGATGACCAGCCGTCTGCTGGTCGCCAGCCGCAATGCCAAGAAGCTGAACGAGCTGCGCCGCATCCTCGACGAGGCGGGCGTCGCCGGAATCGAGATCGTCGGGCTGGACGACGTTCCCCCGTACGACGAAGCTCCCGAGACCGGCGCGACGTTCGAGGAGAACGCGCTGGCCAAGGCGCGCGACGGTGCCGCCGCCACCGGTATAGCCTGTGTCGCCGACGATTCCGGCCTCGAGGTCGACGCGTTGAACGGAATGCCCGGCGTGCTGTCGGCGCGATGGTCGGGCGGGCACGGGGACGACGCCGCCAACAACGCGCTGCTGCTGGCGCAGCTCGCCGACGTCCCGGACGAGCGGCGCGGCGCGCGGTTCGTGTCCGCCTGCGCGCTGGTGGTGCCGGGCGGCGCGCAGACCGTGGTGCGCGGCGAATGGCCGGGCTCGATCGGGCGCAAGCCGGTCGGCGACGGCGGTTTCGGCTACGACCCGCTGTTCATCCCCGCGGGCGGCGACATCACCGCGGCGCAACTGACGCCCGCCCAGAAGGACGCGGTCTCCCATCGTGGGCGGGCGCTGTCTCGGTTGGTGCCCGCGCTGGCCGCGCTGGCCGGCTGAAGCGGGTCAGACCCCGAAGTCCTGCTTGACCTGCTTCGCATTGACGTGCTCGACGAAGAACGACAGCAGCGGGATGGTGCCGGCGAGCAGGGTGCCGACGGTGCGCGGGACCGGCCAGCGCACCTTGACCGCGAGATCGGCCGTGACCAGCAGGTAGACGAAGTACACCCAGCCGTGCACGACGGCGATCCAGCTCGGGGGATGCATGCCGAAGCCGTACTTGGCGATCATCTCACCGGTGAGCAGCAGCAGCCAGAGACCGGTGATCCAGGCCAGCGTGCGGTAGCGCAGCAGCGCCGGGGCGATCTTGGCGGCCTTCGCCGCCGACCCGGGGGCGACGGCGGTCTCGGTGGAATTCTCGCTGGTGGTCAACCGGCGCTCCTCTCGCGGGTGTGCAGGCGGACCTGCGCATCGATGTCGTTGGCGTGCAGCTCGGCGAGGTACCGGTTGTACTCGGCGAGCACCGGGTCCTCGTCCCGGACGGCCTTCGGGCGCTCGGGCAGCAGGCCCGCCGGGATCTCCTTGGGCGCAACCGATTTCGCGGCGCGTCCGGATGCGGCGGCGGCGCGGCCCGGGTCGGCGGGTTCGTCCTCTTCCTCGGCCTCGCGCTCGAGCCGGACGAACCGGAAGTAGGCGAAGACGGCGAACGCCGCGAACAGCGGCCACTGCAGCGCGTACCCGAGATTCTGGCCGGTGCCACTCGCGGACTCGTACCGCTCCCATTGCCACCAGGCCAGCGCCAGGCAGCCCAGCGCGGCGACGATCACCAGCG
Source organism: Nocardia amamiensis (assembly GCF_015477605.1). Taxonomy (GTDB): domain Bacteria; phylum Actinomycetota; class Actinomycetes; order Mycobacteriales; family Mycobacteriaceae; genus Nocardia; species Nocardia amamiensis_A. The sequence continues at coordinate 203,272 of NZ_JADLQX010000011.1, read as the reverse complement.
TGATGAGGGCCGGACGATTGTGTGCCGAGCGGCGAGGTGAGGCGGACACGGCCTCTACGGTACCCGTTCTACTACGCAGGCCGTAGAGCTGGGTTTGTTCGCGGTGCCTGCGGCACCGCGAACGGGTAATGCTCGATCTCGCTGCGCTCGAAAGCGGAGTGGGGCCTCTGCGGTTGCGTCGCGTGGTACGCACCGCACCGGGTGTCTGCCGTGGACTGGTGGCTGACGACGCAGTCGACCAGTGACGCTCAGAACGAGGGATCGCTCAGAAGGGGTAGATGACGCCGGTCAGTCGCTCGGATTCCGTCCACAGCCGCTGCCACAGGTCTTTGTTCTTCGACAGGCCGGTGGACGAGGAGGCGCGCACCGGGCCCTGCGTGCCGAAGAGCCAGGTCGGGCCCCAGTACACCGTGGGGTCGGCGTCGGGCATGGTCGCCGCGAACAGCGTCGAGTGGGCCGCCTTGGCGGGGGAGTGCCCGATCAGGCGGATGAAGGGCTTGGCGATGTGGTCGAGCGGCGTCTCGGTGTGCGCGAAGAGGTCGGTGGCCGAGACACCGGGGTGCACGGCGTAGGAGCGTTTGGCGGACCCGGACTCCGTCAGCCTGCGTTGCAGTTCCCGCGCGAACATCAGGTTGCACAGTTTGGACTGCGCGTACGCGAGATTGCGCTGGTAACGGCGCTTTTTGTAGTCGAGGTCGTCGATCCGGAGCTTCGGGGTCTGCTTGTGCGCGATGCTGGACAGCGTCACCACACGGTCGGTGATCCGGTCCAGCAGCAGGCCGGTGAGCGCGAAGTGCCCGAGGTGGTTGACTCCCCACTGGGTTTCGAAACCGTCCTTGGTCCGGGAGAACGGCAGGTTCATCAGCCCCGCGTTGTTGATCAGCACGTCGAATTCGCCGCTGTCGTGAGCGAATTTGCGCACCGAGGCCAGGTCGGCAAGGTCGAGTTCGGCCACCCGGACATCGCCGTCGATGCGGTCGGCCACCTCCTTTGCCTTGGCCGTGTTGCGGCAGGCCATGATCACGGTCGCGCCTTTGGCCGCGAGGACTTCGGTGGTCACGGCGCCGAGACCGCCGTTCGCGCCGGTGATGACAAAGGTGCGTCCCGTCTGGGCCGGGATCTCAGCAGGTTTCCACGCCATGGGCCAACCTTACTTTGGAGTAAGTTTCTGGGGAAGGTGTGTGCGGCATTCGTCCCGATTGTCTCAGACGCGGGTGCCGGTTTCCGTGGATAGCCGCCGCGACACGGGCATTTGCGTGGCCGCCGAGCCGTCGATCGGCTGCCCCGTCACGGTTCCGGATGCCCGCCGCCATGGCTGCACACCGGGTGCCCGCACAGACCGGTCGTGGTCGCTGTGATTTCGCTACCGTGGAAGGTGTGACGGCCACAGTGGGCAGGCAATACGGTGGGCGCGCCGTCGTCGAGCGGAAGGCCGAGCGGCGTCAGCGGTTCCTCGAGGCGGCGACGCGGATCTTCGCCGAGCGCGGCTACGCGGACTGCTCGCTGGCCGACGTGTGCGCCGCCGCGGGTCTGTCCAAGCGGCAGTTCTACGAGGAGTTCCACACCAGGGAGGACGTCCTGGTGGCGGCCTACGACCGGATTCAGGACGAGGCCGCGGGCGCCGTGCTGGCGCGGATGCGGCAACTCGACCCCCGATTCGATCTGAACGCCGCGATGACCGCCGTGGTCACCGCTTACCTCGAATCGATCGGCTCCGACCCCTATCGCGCCAAGCTCGCCTTCATCGAAGTGGTCGGGGTGAGCGACCGGATGGAGCGGCATCGTCGCGCGCGGCGCCACGCCTGGGCGTCCGTGCTGGAGTCCCACGTCGTGCCGGTGGTCGCGCCCGGTTCCCGGGTACGCGGGGCACCCGGATGGGCCGCGAGCGCTCTCATCGGCGCGATCAACGGGCTTGCGCACGAGTGGGTGCTCGCGGACCCGCGCCCGGCCGTCGCCGAACTGGTCGATCTGCTCGTCCCGATCGCGATGTCACTGCTGGAGCGGCCGGAACCGAGCTAATCGCCGCGGACTGCGTAATCGCCGATCGCCTGTTCCAGTGTGTCGAACGCGGTGGCGATGTATTCGATGAGGGCGGTGGCGATGTCGTCGTTGGATTGCCCGTCGAGAGTGCGGCGCAAGGTTTCGTCGAACAGCACGCGGTGCACTCCGCCCAGTAGCGCGGCCGCCACGCGGGGCGTGATATCGGTTGCGGCGGAGCCGGTTTCGTCGGCCAAGGTAGTGGCGAGCGCCTGTTCGCGCTCGTCGTGGAACTCGCGTAACCGGGCCACCAGCGCCGGACTGCCGGTGATCATGCGGGCGAATTCGGGTCCGGAGAAGCCGATCACCGGATCGTGCCGCGCCGCCGCGTCCAGATAGACCCGACGCAGCGCCGCGACCGCGGACTCGCCGGGTTCGCGCTCCCGCACCGCACGCGCGAGCTGGTCGACGAACACGTCGTGCAGGTCGAGGGCGAGGTCCTCTTTGCGAGGGAAGTAGTTGGTCACCGTCATCTTGGCGACCTGTGCCGCCGCGGCGACGTCGGCGATCGTCACGTTGTCGAAGCCGTGCTCGAGGAACAGCAGGGTCGCCTGGTGGGAGATGTTCTCCCTGGTCTGCTGCTTCTTCCTGGCGCGAAGCCCGAGGTCTGCTGAGGTCATGCCGCCACGATATCTGATATCGACACAAAAATCTTCTTGACATAATTTTAGGTGCAGCATAAGTTTGTGGTCGTCACTAGAACGAAGGAGTGCCAGCGCGAATGAACCACGGACTTGTCGAAGCAACCTCGGCTCGCATCAGTTCCACCATCGACCGAAAGGGATCGGCCACCATGCCCGATAAGACCAGTGCTCACGCCGTCATCGAGACCGCGGTTCGCCTGCTCGGTACCAAAGGGGACGGCGCCACCTCCGCGATCGCCGCGGCGCACCCGGCCCACTCCTTCCCGAGTGCCTCGCGCCGAGAATTGAAGGGAACCAAGCCGATTCGCCCCGCAACGGCCTATCGCGCCAAGCCGCAGCGACCTCTGTGGATTCCCGGGCGCGGCTGACCACCGCTCCCGACCCGCCGTTCGGCGGCGTGCTCCGAGCGCCGCCGAACGGTCCACCCCCGCAGGAAGGACGTTCCGTGACCCAGTTGTGCACCCATCCGACCCGTTTCACGGGATCCGTCAGCGAGGACCCGATCAAGGACTACTTACGGCTCATCGGCCGCACCACGCTGCTCACCGCCGCGCAGGAGTTCGAGCTCGGTGAACGGATCGAGGCCGGCGAGTGCGCCGCTCGCCGCCTCGGAAACTCCGGCGAGGCAGCGGGACTCGACGCGCGGGAGCGCCGGGAATTGCGTCGCCGGATCTCGGACGGTCAACGGGCCAAGAACCGTATGATCGAAGCCAATCTGCGCCTGGTCGTCTCGATCGCCAAGCGGTATCCCACGCCGGCGGGCATGTCGCTGCTGGATCTGGTCCAGGAAGGGACACTCGGGATGATGCGTGCGGTGGAGAAGTTCGACCACCGGCGCGGACTGAAGTTCTCCACCTACGCGACCTGGTGGATCAAGCAGTCGATCGGACGCGCGCTGGCCGATCAGGGCCGCACCATCCGCATCCCGGTGCATGTCGTCGACGTGCTCAACCGGGTGAATCGTGCGCAGCGCGCCCTTGCCCAACGCTCGGCCCGCCCTGCCACGGTGACGGAACTCGCCGCGGAGCTGGAGCTGTCCGAGGAGAAGGTGCGCGAACTGCTCGACCTCGGCCGCGAACCGCTGTCGCTGCAGACTCCGGTCGGGGAGGATGCCACCGAATTCGGCGAGCTCATCGCCGATACCGCGCCCGATCCGTCCGACGCGGTGGCCGAGACCGCCCTGCGCGGCCAGCTCGACAAAGTGCTCGGCTCGCTGACCGTACGCGAGGCCGAGGTGATCGCATTGCGCTTCGGCTTGCGCGACGGAGAACCGCGAACCCTGGACGAGGTCGGCAAGACCTACGGATTCTCCCGCGAGCGGGCTCGCCAGATCGAGGCCAAGGGCATGGCGAAGCTGCGGCAGCCCGGGCGGGCCAAGGCGCTCGAAGGCCTGCTCGGCTGATTCGCTGCCGTGTCGCTGGAATGTCCCCTCGGCGGCAACGTCCCATACTGGGCTAATGACCGGTGCGGTTGCTGTCGCCGATGACCCGGCTGCCCCGATGAGCAGGGCCAGGACCGACATCGTGTTCGCCACGATCGTGCTCGGCATGCTGATGGCCGCCTTGGACCAGACCATCGTCGCCACGGCGCTGCCCACCATCGCCGCCGGCGGACTGATGGTCACCTCGATGGCGCTGATCGCCGACATCATTCCGCTGCGGCAGCGCGGCAAGTACCAGGGCGCGCTGGGTGCGGTTTTCGGCGTGACCACGGTGATCGGCCCGACACTGGGCGGTCTGTTCACCGACAATGCCAGCTGGCGGTGGTGCTTCTACGTCAACGTGCCGGTCGCGGTGCTCATGCGGCGCCGGAATCGGTGAGCCGCAACCTGACCGAAGTACTGGAACGCCGCCGACCCCACCGACCGCGCTGCTGGATCAGGCACTGACGAACATCGCCACCAAGTTGCTGGAAGACCAGGCACGGGAGGAGGAGTCCGTGCTCGCCTGAGCCACTTGCGCCACAATACTCGTGCACGTATATTTGTAGACGAGTAGAGGAGGTGCCGCGATGAAGAAACGCAAGGTGGACAACCTGCTGGCGCTCGCGGTGCTGTCCGTGATCGTCGAGCGGCCGATGCATCGCTACGAGATCGCGCAGACCCTGCGCGACCGGGGCAAAGACCACGACATGACGATCAAGTGGGGTTCGCTCTACACCGTGGTGCAGAACATGGCGAAGGTCGGCTTCCTCGAGGTCGTCGGCAGTGAACGCGAGGGTGCGCGGCCGGAGCGGGTGATCTACCAGATCACCGACGCGGGCCGCGCCGAGATGGCCGACTGGACCAGGGAACTGCTGTCCACACCGGAGCCGGAACAGCACCGCTTCGTAGCGGGTCTGTCCATTCTCGCGGTGCTGCCGCCCGGCGAAGTGATCGAGTTGCTCGGCAAACGCCTGGACGCGCTGGAGCAGACCATCGGGACGGTGCGCCGCGAACTCGACGAACTCAGCGCGACGCTGCCCCGGTTGTTCATCGTCGAAACCGAGTTCGGGGTGGCGATGCTGGAAGCCGAAGCGGCATGGACGCGTTCGCTGCGCGACGAGCTGACCGAGGGCACCTTCCCTGGGCTGGCGCAGTGGCGGGAGTGGCACGACCGCGGCATGCGACAGTCCGAGGTCGCCGAACTGGTGGAGAGGGGGATGGCCGAGAGCTAGTCGAAACCGGACCCGGCGAGGTGCGGCAACACCACCGCCGGGGCCGATCGAACAGTCTCGAACCGCGCCCGCGAACGCGCACCCGGCTACAAGGCTGGCAACCACAGGATAACCGGGTGGATGGCGCGCGGGTCGGTTCGGGCAACCGAAACCCGTATCGCACGAATCCTGGAGACACCTATGTCCACAACACGTACCGCCCTGGTCATCGGAGGCGGCATCGCCGGACCCGTCGTCGCGACGGCCCTGCGCAAAGCGGGCATCGACGCCCGCGTCTACGAGGCCTATCCCGGCCCGTCCTACGGCATCGGCAGCGGACTGGCGCTCGCGCCGAACGGCGTCGCCGCGCTCGACATCATCGGAGCGGGTGATCCCGTGCGCGATATCGCGCTCCCGGTCACGGGGATGAACATGTCCGTGGGAGACAAGCGGCTGCCCCTGCCCATCCTGTCCGATCTGCCGCCGCTGCAGCTGGTCGATCGCAGCGAACTGCACCAGGCGTTGCACCGGCACGCGGTCGCGGCGGGCGTCCCGTTCGAGTACGACAAGCGCCTGGTCGACGTGCGCGAGGACGAGTCGGGCGTCACCGCCCGGTTCGCCGACGGCAGCACCGCCACCGCGGACGTGCTGATCGGCGCCGACGGCATCCGCTCGACCGTGCGCACGCTGATCGACCCGAATGCGCCCGGTCCCGACTACACCGGCATGCTCGGGTTCGGCGCCATCACCGAGTGCGACGCCGACATCCCGCCGGACACCATGACTTTCGCGTTCGGCAAGCGCGCGTACTACCTGTACTGGCCGATGGGAGACGGGCGGGTGGCATGGGGCGCCAACTTGCCGCACAAGCAGTACCTGTCGCTCACCGCGGCGCGCGCCGTCCCCAGCGTGCAGTGGCTGAAGATTCTGCGCGAGACCTATGGCGAGGACACCCCGGGTGGCGAACTGGCCAGGCGCACCACCGAGGAGCAGTTGGAGGTGGTCGGGGCGCTGCACATCATGCCGCCGGTGCCGCATTGGTACCGCGGACGGATGGTGCTGGTCGGCGACGCGGTGCACGCGCCGTCCAACAGTTCCGGCCAGGGCGCGTCGCTGGCCATCGAGAGCGCCGTGCAGCTGGCCCGCTGCCTGCGCGATCTTCCCGCTCCGGAGGCGTTCGCCGTCTACGAGCGTTTGCGGCGCGGCCGGGTGGAGGGTGTCGCGGCGCGTGCGGCGAAGATCAACCACAGCAAGACGCCGGGGCCGGTGGGGCGCAAGATGATGCAGCTGCTCGCGCCGCTCATGATCAAGACGGTGATGAACCCGGAGAAGACCATGGGTCCCGAGCAGCGCTACCGGATCGACTGGGACGCGCCCGCGGACCGCGAACTCGCGGCGGCCTAGTGGTGAAGTCCTGCCGGTGCACCGGACCGGCAGGACTTCGAAACACCGGGTGTATCGGCCAGGGAATAGACTTGCTCAGTGAACGATAGGGATTCCGATGGGAATGTCGATCTGAACCAACTACGCACCTTCCTGGCCGTGCACCGCGCAGGGTCGATCACGGCGGGGGCGCGGTTGGTGGGGCTGTCCCAGCCGACGGTCACCGGTCAGTTGCAGGCGTTGGAAAAGCGGCTGGGCGCGCGGCTGTTCGACCGACTGCCGCGCGGCGTGGCGCCGACCGCGGCGGCGACCGAGCTGGCGGCGCGGATCGCCGCACCGTTGGACGCGCTGGACACCGTGGCGGGTCCGGCCCGTCGTGCCGAGCCCGCGCCGCAACCCGCGGTTCGGTTGGCCGGTCCCGCCGAACTCCTTGCGGTGCACGCTATCCCGGCATTGGCGTCACTGATCGCCCGGGGCGTGCGGCTGGTGGTCGACGCGGGACTGTCGGACGATCTGCTCGGCGGGCTGCGCGCCGGACACTACGACCTGGTGGTGTCCACGGTTCGGCCCAGAGGCCGGACGCTGGTCGCCGAGCCGCTGACCGACGAGGAGTTCGTCCTGGTGGCCGCGCCATCTGTCGCCGCGCGGATCGATAGGGAGCGGCTGCGCTCCAAAGGCCCGGAAGCGTTGTCGGGCATCCCGCTGATCAGCTACGCCGCGGACCTGCCGATCCTGCGGAGGTACTGGCGACACGTCTTCGGCATCCGGCTCACCGCGGAGGCGGCGCTCGTCGTCGCGGACCTGCGCGCGGTCACCGCGGCGGTCGCGGCGGGCGCGGGTATCAGCGTGCTGCCGCGTTATCTCTGCGCGGCCGAATTGGATTCGGGAGCCCTGGTCGCGCTGCTGGAACCGGAGGACCCGCCGATCAACACGGGGTTCCTGGTGCGCCGACCCGGGGCGGCCGCCCGCCCGCACGTCGAGTTGGTATACCAGCGGCTGATCGCGGCGGCCAGGCAGTGGTGAACGGCGACGAGCGCGGCGCCCGACGCTACCGTGGCGCGGCACGGTTGCGCAGGATGCGCGCGGTCTGCTCGTCGCCGGGGAGGAACGCCTCCAGCTGGAGTTCGGCGAGCGTGATGTCGACGGCGGTGGCGAACGAGGTGAGTGTGGTGATCAAGCGCAACTCGCCTGCGTCGCAGCGCAGCCGCAGCGGCACCGCGAAGCCGAGGTGGTCCGGTCCCGGATCGGCCTGCGGCAGATAGCTTTCCAGCTCGGCGATCAGCTCGTCCAGGGCTGGGTCGGGGCTGCGCGTCATCCGGCCGCGCAGCGCCTCGGTGATGTGCCGGCCCCATTCCGGCAGGTTGACCACTCGCGCGGCCAAGCCCTCAGGGTGCAGCGCGAGCCGGAGCACGTTGACCGGAGGTTCCAGCAGCCACGGCGCGACGCCCTCGGCGAGCACATCGAAAGCGGCGTTGGCGGCGAGCAGGATGCCGTAGGGCCGCACGACCAGCGCCGGGTAGGGCAGATGACCGTCCAGGATGGCGCGCAGCGCCTCCAGTACCGGCGCCAATACCGCGGTGTCGAGCTCCGATTCGGGGAAGAGAGGCGCGTAGCCCGCGGCGAGCAGTAGTCCGTTGCGCTCGCGCAGCGACAGTTCCAGCGATTCGGCCAGGCGCACCACCATCGTGCGTCCCGGTCGCGAGCGCCCCTGCTCCAGGAAGCTCAGGTGGCGCTGTGTGGTGTCGGCGCGGATCGCGAGGTCGAGTTGACTGACCCGGCGCAGCGTCCGCCAATGCCTGAGCTGCCGGGCGAACCCGGCGGGTTCCGTCACCGTCGTCATAGCAGCAGTATCGGTCGCCGCCGGGTCGCTCGCCATACCCTGCGGGGAATCGCACGCGATCGGACGACCGGCAAAGCTCTGCCGTATGAGCAAGCAACTCGATGAGCAGGAACTGACGAACTTCGCCGAGCGGTATGTCGCGCTGTGGAACGAGCCCGACGCCGAGACCAGGTACCAGCGCGTCCGGCAGCTGTGGTCGGCGGACGGAGCGCAAGTGCTGGTCGACCCGCCGCAGGCGATGCGGGAAGCACTGGCCGCGCTGTCCTTTCCGATCCCGACCGTGGAGATCCGCGGCTACGAAGCGTTGGATCGCCGCGTCGACCGCGCCTACGACGAATTCGTCGCCCGAGGCGAGCACGTGTTCACGGCGAAGGGAGCGGCAGTTCGCCTGTCGGCGAACCTGATCGGCCTCACCTGGCACATGGTGACCAAGGCCGACGGCGCGGTGGTCGGCGGCGGCTACGACGTCATCGCGCTGGACGACAACGGCCGGATCCGGTGGGACCACCAGTACATCGGGGTCGCCTGATGAATGCCGTTCAGGGACAGCCGCTCAGTACGCGGGCCATGGCGTCTTTCTCGGGCTGGGTAACCCAGAGCTGATAGGCCGCCTTCACCTGAATCTGACTGGTCACGTAGGCGCAGTGGAAGCCCTTGTTCGGCGGCAGCCATTCGGCCGCGTCGGAATCGCTCTTGGACTGGTTGGCGGGGCCGTCCGCGGCACGCAGGTTCAGCGGATCGTTCGCCAGATCGCGGCGGCGTTCCGCGGAGAGCTTCTGAGCGCCTTTCTGCCAGGCATCCGAGAGCGCGACGACATGGTCGATCTGCACGTCGTCGGATGACTTCACGCCGCGCGTGAACTGAATGGTCTTGCCCGTGTACGGGTCGTCGAGGGTTCCGGTGGCGACGATGCAGTTGCCCGACTTGAATGTCACGGCGGTCAGGTCGCGTTGCAGGATGTCGTTGCGGGTGTCGCAGCCGTTGTTGCCGCCGGGCACCGACACGTTGTCCGACCACGGCGGACCGAATTCCTCCCGGCTGTAACCGGTTTTAGGAGCGCGGTCCGCGACGCGCAGGGAATTCAGCAGGGCCATTGCCTCGCGGCCGGGTATGGCGGCGGTGCACGCCTTGCCGCCGGAACCGCAACCTGTCGCCGCGGACGACTCGCTGGTTCCGAGCTGGGAGCAGGAGACCAGTCCGAGAGAAGTCGCGACCATGACGCTGATCAGGGCCAGGCGGTGTGCTGTGGATTTCATCGAAGTTCCTAACGCCGAACCCACCGGAAACTGTAACCGGCGTCAAAATATCCATTGGCCGCGCCGACACAAACGCACGGCGCATATGAGATTCGGCACAGCTACCCGGATCGGACTGGTGCGCCAAGGCGGTTGGACAGCAGAAGTGGGCCCGCCCCCGAATCGCCGTGCCGGCGCCGATTCGGGGGCGGTTCATCACGAGGAGGCCTGGGAGCCGCGCGGTTGTGCGGATGGTTGTCCACTCCGAAGACCGCACTGGACGACACCACGGGGCTGATGAGGGGGAGGTCCCGAGGTGTCGAGCCGCGCCTGCTCCGGACTCACTCGTGACGATCAGGGATGATCGGGATCCGGCCGGCGCGGGTGGGTCCGGCGACCTGTAGCCGCTTGCGCACCAGCACTTTTTGCTCCATCTCGATCATGCTTGATTCTACGTATCGAGACAGTAGATAGCCGGGACGTCGATTGGCAAGTTCGTTCGGATGTTCCGGAAAATTTCTCAGATGATCTTCAGTTTCCGCCATGCATCTACTGCATGACTACGGATATTCGGACGTCGTGGCGCCATTCGACAACTGTGACGAGTGTCACTCTCCAGTCGGTCACAGGTGGCCGTGATCGGGTGTCGAAACCAGGTGAAGGCAAGCAAACCCGAACCTGGAAGGACGACATCATGCCTACCGTCGAAGTACTCGACTCGTTTATCCACTACCGCGACGCAGGCGAGGGTGCGACCCCGGTGGTGTTCCTGCACGGCAACCCCACCTCGTCGTACCTGTGGCGCAATGTGATTCCGCACGTCGCCGATCGAACCAGAGCACTGGCGCCCGACCTGATCGGGATGGGGGAGTCGGGCAAGCCCGACAGCGGCTACCGCTTCACCGATCACGCCGCCTACTTGGACGCTTGGTTCGACGCGCTCGGGCTGGACCAAGTAGTCCTGGTCGGGCACGACTGGGGCGGCGCGCTGGGCATGCATTGGGCTGCCGGGCATCCCGGCCGGGTGCGTGGCATCGCGCTGATCGAGACCTTTCTGCGGCCGATGGCCTTCGACGAGCTGCCCCCGCTCGGCGCTGAGCTCTTCCGCAAGTTCCGGTCCGCCGAAGGCGAGCGAATGATCTTGGAAGAGAACACCTTCATCGAGTTCAACCTGCCCAAGGGTGTCGCCGACCTCGCCGCCGAGGACCACGACGTGTACCGCGCGCCGTATCCGACCCCGGAGTCGCGCAAGCCGCTGCTGGTGTGGCCGCGGGAGTTCCCGCTCGACGGCGAACCCGCCGATGTGGTCGCCATCGTGCGCGAGTACGGCGCGTGGGCGGCCGCCACGCCCGAGGTGCCCAAATTGCTGATGGCGCTGGAGAACGGCGTAGGCCTGGGTTCGCCGGAAGCGATCGACTGGGCCGCGACCACCTTCGCGAGCGCCGAGGTCGCGCCGATCGGTCCGGCCGGGCACCACGCGCCGGAGGACCGGCCGGACGAAATCGGTCGCGCGGTCGCGGACTGGTTGGACCGGCACGCTCTGCTCGGGGCGGCCGCACGGCCGTGACGCGGGCGCTTCGCCGAATGGATCGACGGAGTCCGCGCCGGCTCCGGCGCAGGCGGTGACCGGTGCCGCTTGCGCAGGCCGCGAGACAGGCCCAATGATGGCCGGATGGGCACGGAGCAAGACCTGGTCGCGGCGGAAGAGCAGAACATGGTCGCCCGCGCGGTCGCGGGCGACCGGGACGCCGTCGCGCAGGTGGTGCGCCTGCTGCAGGACCCGCTTTACCGGCTGGCCCTGCGCATGGTCTGGCGGCCCGCCGAGGCCGAGGACGCGACGCAGGAGATCCTGCTGCGCGTCCTCGACCACCTGCACACCTGGCGCGCCGAGGCGAAGCTGCTCACCTGGGCCTACCGCATCGGCGTCAACTACCTGCTGAATCTGCGACGGCAGACCCCGCAGGAGGCCGCGCAGCTGAGTCTGGACGCCTACCGGGAAGGACTGGCCGACGGGCTCGCGGACGCGGACTACCGGGGACCGGAAGCGCAATTGCTGACCGCGGAGGTGCGGCTCACGTGTAGCCAAGGCATGCTGCAATGTCTGGCCCGCGACGAGCGGATCGCCTTCGTGCTCGGCGATGTATTCGAGCTGAGCTCGACCGAGGCCGCCTGGGTTCTCGACATCACCCCGGCCGCCTACCGGAAACGGTTGGAGCGCGCCAAGAAGAGGCTCGGCAACTTCATGAACGCGACCTGCGGCCTGGTCGACCCGGCAGCGTTCTGCCGCTGCTCACGCCGAGTGGACAAGGCGCTGGCCCTCGGCCGCGTCGATCCGCGCAAGCCGGTGTTCGCACACCATCCGGTCAGCGCCGGCGGTCGCACCGCGGCCGAAGCCGAACAGCAGATGATCCATCTGCACGACGCGGCTTCGGTGTTGCGCGCGCATCCCGATTACGCCGCGCCTCGAGCGAAAATGGACGCGATCGCCGACCTGCTCGTCTCAGGCCGCTTCCCCATGCTGGGCGAGGGCTGATCCGGTCGAACCTCTCTATGCCGGAAGTTCGGTCGGAAGGGCAGACACAGTGTGGTCGATCGAGGCTCACGTTCCACGCAGTTCTGTTGCGAGCCGGGCGATGTGGGACGGGCCGACGCGGCAGCATCCGCCGATGACGTGTGCACCCCGTGCGACCCAGGCGAGTGCCTGTTCCGGCGCGAATCGGGCGGGGCCGGTCCAGGTGTGGCGGGCGGCATCCCAGCCTTCGCCGCTGTTCGGGTAGGCGATCACGGGTTTGCCGGTGCCTGCGGCGAGTTCGATCGCGGTGGCGACATCGGCGGGCGCGCAGCAGTTCACGCCGATCGCGATGATCGAGTCCGACGCGGCGGCAACCGCGAAGGCGTCCGTGAGCGGCTGCCCTGCCCGGGTGCGGGTGCCTGCGATGGTGTAGCTGAGCCACGCGGGCACACCGATGTCGGTCACCAGGTCGACCAACGCCTCGGCTTCGTCGGTGTCCGGGACGGTTTCCAGAGCGAGCAGATCGGCGCCCGCGTCCGCGAGCACCTCCATTCTCGGCCGATGCCAAGCCCGTAGTTCGGCCACGCTGCGTCCATAGCGTCCGCGGTACTCCGAGCCGTCGGCCCGGGCCGCGCCGTACGGTCCGATCGAGGCGGCGACCCATCGCTGCCGCCCGTCCGCACAGGCGTCACGCGCTGCCCGCGCCAAGGCCACGCTGCGGCGCAGCAGCCGGATCGACTCCGCTCGGCTCAGCCCACGCGCGGCGAAACCCTCGAACGACGCCTGATAGCTCGCTGTGGTCGCGATATCGGACCCTACCTGGAAGTATGCCGCGTGCACGGCCTCGATCGCGGCGGGATCGTCGACCAGGAGCCGGGCCGACCACAGTGCGTCGGACAGGTCGTGGCCGCGCGCCTCCAGCTCGGTGGCCAAGCCGCCGTCCGAGATCAGCACCCCCGCTGCGGGGTCGAACAGCACAGGTCCACTCTAGGACGTGGGCTCACTCGTCGTCGCTGTGCTGGGCAGTCGGGGGAACGCCGGTGTCGAGGAAGCGGATCAGCTGATCAATGCGGGCGGTGTGATCGACGCAGCGCTCCAAGTGGTGTGCGAGCAATGCGTTGTCGATCGCCATATCGGTCGGAGGCTGGGACGCGGGGTCGCGCAGCGCCGAATGCAATTGCTGGTGGAGCGTTTCCATCGATTGTGCGGGCGTCTCCTCAGGCAGCGGTTGCTGACCGGCGACCGCGCGTCCCGCCAATGCCGTGTGCTCGGCGGCCAGCTTTCCCATCGCGGCGAGGATGTCCAGGATCGGCTGCGGAGCGACATGTGCGGGGTGACGCTGGTACACCTGATCGGCGACCCGGCTGGCCAGCCACCCGATCCGGGATAGTTCACCGGCGATCTGGATCGCGGTCACCACGTGCCGCAGGTCGCGGGCGACGGGCGCCTGCAACGCCAGCAGCACCACGGTGCGCGCCTCACAAGCGCCGTACATCTTCTGCAGCTGCTCGTCGAGCGCGAAGGCCTCGTAGGTGGCGGCGAGGTCGGCGTCGACCAACGCATCGGTGACACGCTCGACGGCGTCGTGGGCGAGCGTGCACATCAGCGTCAAGTCCTTGGTCAACGCAATGAGCTCGGCAGTGAACTGGGTCCGCACCGCCAAATTCTCACCTATCGACCGGCGCGGGGTCGATTCCTTACCGGATGTTCTTCGGTAACGACATCGCCTCGGCGCTACCACCCCACGCTCGCCGTCGTCGGAAGATAGCCGGCCGCGCTCGTTCCGGCCAGCGAAATACCAGGTAGTGCTGCAAGTTTCAGTCTCAGGCCGGTGTGGAAGTGGTGTGCACTCCGGCGAAATCGCCATGGCGGCAACTGCGGTGGGTCCGCGTGCGCAGAGGCATTGCGCCACTGCCATTCATGGCGTGCGTCATACCTGCGACACAGTGTGCATAAGCCCTGATCAGCCCACGATTCAAGGCTGTGTCGAAGCCAGTCGTCGAGTAGCCTCGCTGTTACTGTCGCCGCATGCCGAACATGCGCGACATTCAGCATCGGGTGGTGACGACGTTGCAGCGCCGCGTCGGTAACCCGATCATTCGCCGCCTGCCCAGCCAGATTCTGCTGGAAACCACCGGCCGCGTCAGTGGTCAGCCGCGAATCACCCCGATCGGCGGACGAAAGATCGGCAGCGAGTTCTGGCTCGTCTCCGAGTTCGGCGAGCGCTCCCAGTACATCCGGAACATCAAGGCGGACAACCACGTCCGGCTACGCCTGCACGGGCACTGGCGCACCGGCACCGCGCACCTGCTGCCCGATGACGACGCGCGCACCCGCCTCGCCTCTCTGCCACGCGCCAACAGCGCGGCAGTCCGATTGGTCGGCACCGACTTGCTTACGGTGCGGATCGACCTGGACGACTGAACTGGGCGAGCGACTCGACCGCCCGTTCAGGGGTAGAGATCGATCACGTGGCACTTGTCGCTCTCGCGGCCACCTGGGGCCGCGGTCTGCCCGGTGTCGCGGTGACGATCGTGGCCCGGACTGCGGATGCCATTGGCAGGGCGGAGGCGGTTACAGCATTCCGGCGGCTTCGAGTTGGTTCAGGATCTCCGACACTCGTGTGTGAATCTCTTTCAGGCTGGCGACAAGCGGCACGTCGTCAGTTGTGTCGGGCACATCCACGACGACAGTTGCCCTGAGTCGGTTGTTGTAGGTGAGCCTGGACTGGGTTATGCCAGGGCGTAGTCTCAAACGGAAATGCTTGAAAACGGCTCCAGGCACAAGTTCGTGAACTGCTAGGCCGGGGATATCCACGACTTCGTAGTCATCCGATGGCGCGAAAACAAGCTCGGCTCGGAAGTAGTTGGTGACGAGCACTTGGCGGTGCTTGTCGCGGTTGACGAGCTTGTAGAGAAGGCCTAGAGGGTGGTGCGCCGGCTCTGGATCGTTATAAGGCTGATGGTGGACAATTATGGCTGTAGTCGTGGCATCGAAGATTTCCTGAACGCGTATCTCCTTGCCCTTACTGTTGGTACGGCTCAGCAAGGTTGGGAAATACTCCGCGTGCGGATAAACAGCATGGTCGAGCGCAGCCCGTAGGTTGGTGAGTGCATCGCCCGTAATCAATGCCCAGTCGTCGGGCACCTCGGAGACGCTTAGGGCCGCTACTTGGCAGTCGACCTCGTTCTCGTATTCGGTGCTGGCGGAAAGGTCGACCCGGACTTCGATCGGGTTCGCGTCCTGGTATTCCGAGATCATGCGTTCGAGGTCGTTGATATGGTGATTTGCGCGGGCAAGCTTCTGCCGCGCGCTTGCGATGCCGGTAATACCGTTCATACTTTCGAGCGTACCGACATTCCTGGAGCCGGCGGCGCATGCTCGAGTTATCGGGATAATGAACCTACGCCGGTTCGGTGTCGGCAAGATACCGGTACACCGTCGCGTGGGAGCAGTTGAGCATTTTGGCGATGTCGGAAACGGGCACGCCTTTCGAGCGAATGCAGCCATGATCGTGAGCATTGCTTTGCCCATGAGGCTATCGGTGTGCAATCCATCGGTGAGCGAGCGAAACCCGATTCGTCCGTCCCGGAACGTCAATGCGGATGCTGGGCAGCGTATTCGGCGCGTTCCAGCGCGCGGCGCCGAGCCCGCTGGGGGTTCTCCAGATCCGCGGGCAAGCCGTGTTTCGCGAGCCGGTGCGCGCGATTCATCGGCATGTACGCGACGGTGTAGAACAGGGCGAGCAGCAGCGCGAGCAGAACCATCGCGCCGCGTAGCCAGAGTTCGCCAGGGAAGAGCAGGAACGCGGCGAACAGCGGGGTGAACGGCACGAGCCCGCGCACGACGTGCCGGACCGCGGCGTACCGGCCGGTGAGGTCCTCGCGCACCCATTCGTTCATCGAATCCGGTAGGCGGCGTCCGAACGCGTAGCCGATCCATTGGAGGGGGTTGGGACGGCGTTGTGCTCGGGTCATGCCTGGGCTCCTCGGTCGGCGGTCGTGGGCGCGTCGTCGGCCGTGGCGAGCACGGATCGGCGGGCCGCGTGGTTCACCCGGGTGAGCACTTCGCGGAGCTCTTCGAGGTCCGCCAAGGTCACGCCGAGCCGTCGTACGACGGCCGGTGGAATCTGCTCGGCCTGCTCGCGCAGGGCGGCTCCGGCCTCGGTCAGGGTCACCACCAGGTTCCGTTCGTCCCGGCTGTCGCGTTGGCGGGTGATCAGCCCGCCGCTTTCCAAGCGCTTGAGCAGCGGTGACAGGGTGGGGGAGTCGAGCTGGATGGTTTCGGCGATCGCTTTGACCGACATCGGCCCTTCACCCCAGAGTGCGAGCATCACCAGATACTGCGGGTGTGTGAGCCCTAGCGGCTCGAGCAGCGGCCGGTAGACGGCCAGCACCGCCCGATTGGCCACCGCCAGTGCGAAGCACACTTGCCGGTCCAATCGCAGTGGATCCTCGATCTCGGTCTCCATCGGTCCTCCTCGTTCGCTGACCAAGTTAATCCACTAATAGTTCGTGCGTTAAGCGATGTGGGCGACATCTCCTCGCGAGATCCCGGCGTGGGCACAGTTGCTCGATACCGTGAGATCCATGCACACCGAGGCGGGCCCGCTACGCATCCCCGAGTTGGACGCGATACGGGGTTTCGCGCTGTGCGGGATGCTGGTGGTGACCATCCGGCAGATCGCGGACATGGCAGCGACGGACGAGACCGGCCTGGTGATTCCCGTGGGGCACGCGCTGACGGTGGTTTTCGAAGGGCGGTTCCTGCCGATCTTCTCGTTCGTGTTCGGGCTCGGCTTCGCCGTGCTGCTGGACCATGCGGCCGAGCGGAGCGAGCGTCCGCGACTCGTGCTGGTCCGCCACCTGGTCGTGCTCGGCGTCATCGGCCTGGTCCATCAGCAGTTCCAGCCGGGAGAGGCGCTGCTACCGTACGCGCTGGTGGGGTTGGCGATCCTGCTGCCCGCGGCGGTGCTCCCGAATTGGGTGGTGCTGATCGCGGGCTTGGCAGGCACCGTCGGCGTGGCGGTGGCCCTCGGTGGCGAACTGGCTCTGGTGCCCGGGTTGTTCCTGCTCGGCTTGGCCGCCGCCCGCGCCGGGATCGTCGAGACCCTGGGTGAGCGGGGTTGGGAGATCGGTGTGGTCTTCGTTGTCGCGCTGCCCGCCGCCGTGCTGGCGGCCAGGTGGGAATACCGGACCCCGTATCTGGATTTGTGGTCGACTCCCGCCGCGGCGGTGGCGGGTCTGCTCGGCGCGCTCGCCTACCTGACCGGATTTCTCCTGCTGCTGCGCATCGAGCCGGGACAGGTGTTGTCGGAGGTGCTTGCGCCGCTGGGCCGGATGGCCCTGACCAACTACGTCGGCGCCACGGCGCTGATCCTGCTCGCCGAACCTCGCCTCGGGCTGGCCGGCTCCACCGATTACGCCTCGTTGCTGGGTTGGGCTGCCGCGATCATCGTGGGGCAGGCGCTGTTCAGCGCGATGTGGCTGCGGTTTTTCGACTACGGTCCGCTCGAATGGGCGTGGTGGTGTGTCACTTGGTGGACGGTGGTGCCGATCCGTCGTGCGCGGGTGCCGAGCCGCCGGTACTGACCTCGCCGGCTCTGGTCTCCAGTTCGGCCAGCGTGGCGGGAACCAGCGGCGCGGTGTCGAATTGGATGGCGACCTCGACCAGCCAGGCCAGCTCGCCGGCGAGCGTGGGCTGGTTCGGCTCGGTGAAGGATTCGTCGTCCAGGGTCGGCGGCAGGCCCAGCCGGTAGGCGCGCAGCGCGGCGGCGATGCGCGCGGCTTCGATCGCGGCCGCCCGCGTGCGGTCCGGGACCGGCAGTTCGGTCGCCAGACGCTCGGCGACCGCGGTCGCCTCGGCGGACAGGTGCGGCTGCAGGCGCAGCAGCCAGTCTCGAATCTCGATCACCCTGCGGTACACCCGGTCCCGGCTGGCCGGACGACGCCGCGACGACGTGTGCGCCAGTTCCGGGGCCACCTCGCGCAGGGCCAGCCACAGCGGACGCAGCCGGGGCAGCGCCCGCATTCGCGCGACCGTGTGCAGCAGCCAGGGCGCCAGCGAGGGGCACAGGTAGCCGACCAGCATGACGGTCGCGCCGAGACTGGCGAAGGCGGGCGCGATGTCGGTGTTGAGGCGGCGCAGCCCGATGCCGAACCACGCCGCGACGATCGCGATCACCTTGCCCACGCTGTAGCCCAGCGCGATGGTGCTGCCCACGGCGAGCAGCCGCAGGCCGCGTCGCAACCAGATGCGGTCGACCTCGCCGATCCACCTGCGGCACAGCAGAATGATCCGGATCAGCGCCGCTGAGTACACGGTGAGATAGACGCCGAGGAACGCCACCGCGAGCGGGACCTTCGCGTAGTGGTCGTCGAAGTCGGTGGGATGACTCTCGTCGTGCACCGGGGCCACCGTGAACAGCAGCGCAAGCACCGCGAGCACGAGCAAAGGCAGCGCGAGGATGCGCCGCGCGGCCCGGTTTTCGGGCTCCTGCGGCGCCACCATGAACTCGGTCCAGACGATCTGGGCGAGAACAGCGGTCGCGATTGCGCCGTACACGACAAGCGAAGCCAGATTCGGGATCCCGGAAACGTCTCCCAGCCAGGTATAGATCTGCGGCACAGCGGCTTCGAAACCGATCCCCGCCGCGAGGATCGCGAACGCGACGGCCCAGCGTGCGGGGTTGTCCGGGCTGCGAAGGGCTAGGCCGGCGCGCCACAGGAACGCCGCGAACGCGAAGGCGCCGATGCCGCCGTACACCGCCGCGAACCACATCGGCTCAACCCTGTCCCGGACCGAGCGCGTCCAGCAGCCGCCGCGCGGCGACGGGCGCGGCGTCGGGCAGCACCCACTCCTCCCGGGCGGTCCAGTGCGTGATGTGGTGGGCCATCAGCATATTCGCGATGTCCTCCGCCTCCTGCTCCTGCGGCTGGGCGTAACTGGTGCGGCCCAGCATCCGCTGCACGACCGCCGGGTCGATATTCGGGGCGAGCAGCCGTACCGCTTCCGCGCCGCGCACATCGACGGTGCGATGGCCGGCGAGCAGATGACCGAGCTCGTGGCAGACGATGTGATCCTGATGCACCTTCGAGGTATTGCGTTGGTAAGCAATAAAATCGATCGCCTCTGTGACCAGCAGTCCGCCGGTGAGGCCGGTCACCGGGAAGCTTTCCGGGCGCAGCCGCAGCGGCCGGGCGCGGCGCTCGGCCACCGCCTCGGCGAGCTCGCCGACGGTGAACCGGCCGGGTAGTCCGAGGCCGCGCAGTTCGCGCCGCAGCCATCGACGATCCAGCACCGGCTGGTCACCTCCGTCCTCGCTCCACGCCGCGATCCGCATCGCTCACTCGCGGTCTTCGGTCTCGATGCGCCGCAGGATGTCCAGCATCGCCAGCACCGACTCCGCGCGGACCGTACCTTGTTGCAGCCCGTCGCGCAGCACCAACTCCAGCACCTCGTGTTCGGCATTTCCCTTGAGCGCGTTGATCAATGCCAACTCGCTGCCGCGCGCCGCGGCCAGCTGCGGATCGGTGAACGGGTCGAGACTGTCCAGCCCGAAGTAGCCGCGGAACACCTCCAGCGTCTCGTACGACGGATTCACCGCCTGCCCCGTGCGCAGCTTCCAGAGGTAGTTCGCGGACAGGCGCGCTCCGGTGGTGCGGTGGATGTCCTCGGCCAGGGCTCGGTGGGTGATCTCCAGGGGCCGTCCGTCTTTGCTAGCGGGCGGGTGCATTCCATTGATCAGCGCGTTGAGAGCCCGGGTGAACGGGTGTGGAACCTCCCCCATGGTCAGCGTGTCTCCTGTAGTTGACAGGGTGTGTGTCGTAGATCATACTCGTCCGTGCTCCGCCAGCGCATGCCGGTGTGGTCGCCCCGCATAGGTGGACGACCGTGAGAGGCCCGGCTCCCGAGAGCGGTAGCAGGTGGGGCGATCATCGTCGCTCGCCCCATCTCAACGGAGCCTCATCGGCAGTGCGAGCGGGCCGCGATGCCGAAACCCGGAGCGCCAGACGATATCCCGCTCGTCCACCAGCAGCACCGAATCCGGCCACCGGGTCAGCACGTGATCCAGCACCGCAGTGGTGAGCGTATGCACCAGCGCGTTGCCCAAGCAGACATGCACTCCGTAGCCGAGTGCGAGCTGCGCGCCGCGGTCTCTGGTGAGGTTCAATTCCTCAGGTCGATCGAAGGTTTCGGGATCGTGATTGGCGGAGGCGAGACACAGCAGCACCGTCTGTCCCGGCTGGATCGTGGTTTCGCCGATGGACAGCTCGGTCGTCGCGAACCGTGGACCGGCGAGCACTTGCGGGGACAGGTAGCGCAGCAGCTCGTCCACGGCGGCGTGCTTGTCGGACATCGCGCGCAGCAGCTCGCGCTGGTCCGGGCGGCCGAGCAAGGCGAGCACCGATCCGGCGACCAGATCGACCAGCACCTCGTACCAGACGAACAGCAGGTAGAACAGCAGCCCGGCCAGTTCGTCGGCGCTGGGTGACCCGGTGTCGGCGTGCGCGGCCACCAGGCGGCCCAGCACCGTGTCCGCGCGGTTCGTGCGCGCGTGCGCGGTGGCATCGGTGATGATCGCCAGCATCGTGGTGAGTGTGTCGCGGGCGCGTGGGGGCGACGCCGACGGAATCAGCGTCGAATTCGCCCAGGCCAGAAGGTTTTTCCGGGTCGGCTCGTCGAGGCCGAGTAGTTCGCCGAGTACCGCCGCGGGCAGCGGGACCGCGAGGCGTTCGACGAAATCGATCGGCTCGCCCGAAACGACCTCGTGCAATAGCGAATTCACCAGGCGGGGAGCCAGCTCGGTCCACTCGGCCAGCCGTCGCGGTGACAGCTCGGCAGTTACCAGACCGCGCAACCGCGCGTGGTCGGCCGGGG
Source organism: Nocardia amamiensis (assembly GCF_015477605.1). Lineage (GTDB taxonomy): Bacteria > Actinomycetota > Actinomycetes > Mycobacteriales > Mycobacteriaceae > Nocardia > Nocardia amamiensis_A. The sequence continues at coordinate 182,107 of NZ_JADLQX010000011.1, read as the reverse complement.
CGGCGTTGAGGAGGTTGTCCAGCGGTGGCGGCACGGCGAAGCCGCGATAGTCTTCCCCCTTCGCGTAGTGGACCCGGGTGGACAGCCGGTGATCCAGCAGTCCGGAGCGCACGTCGCGGTATCGGGTCACCAGCCAGGCCGGGGGACCATCAGGTGTCCGGATTCGGTGTACGCCGCCCGCGGTGCGCAACCGATCGAGTGTTGGCCACGGGTCCCGCGCGAAGTCGGAGTCGAACACGTCCGTCACCCGGTCATCATCCCGCACGCCCCAGCGACGGATGCGGATGATGCGCGGACTGCCCGCGAAGCAGCCGAGCGTGGCGTCCGGAGATCCGTGCGGCCGCCGTGCGCCCGCCCGGTCCGAGACTCGATCAGGAGGCGGCGGCTCCGGTCTGCCGGATGACGTCGAGGACCTCGCCGTAGGAGAGGGTGGAGTTCACCAGGGCGCGCTCGGACGGCACATCGATGTCGACCGAATCGATGCCGTTCACCCCGCGCAGTGCCGCTTCGATCGCCGATGCGGACTCCCGGGTCACATTGTGCAAAGTAATCGTGTAGGTCATGCACGTCGCATAGACCGATTTGCAGGATGCAAACAATACGTTTGCCCGGTTTGATCGCGGCGGCTGCGGGAATAGCGGAGTTGTCATAACGAATCGAGGCAACAGGGATTGTCATGATCATCATCATCGGGCTCGTCGTCTTGATCGCGGCGGTGACTATCGGTGTTGCCGCCGTGGTCGGCAACACCGGCGACGTCCAGCAATTCGCGGTATTCGACTACCAGTTCCACGGCTCCACTGGGGCGTTGTTCGGTTACGGGATCGTACTGGGCGCCATCGGGATGCTCGGGCTGGCGCTGGTGCTTTCCGGCGCTTGGCGGGTCTCCCGGCGCGGCGCGGCGGCACGTCGTGAGCTCAGGCAGTCTCGTCGCGAGATGGCGTCGGCCAGGCGTGATCTCGCGGCAGGCACTCCTGAGACAGGTGCGCAAGCCACCCGCGAGCCGGCTTGGCGGCGGTGGCTGCACACACCGACGCGAGGTGAGCGCGGGGCGACGGCTTCCACCTCGAAACCATTGACCGCGAAATAATTATCGAGAAAAGGAAATACGGCAATGATTATTCTCGGCCTCATCCTCTTGGTCCTCGGCTGGCTGCTGGGAATTGGACTGCTCACCACGGCGGGCATCATCGTGCTGATCATCGGTCTGGTGCTGCTGGTCGCGGGCTCGGTGGGCCGTCCCGTCGGCGGCCGCCGCTGGTACTACTAGCGGCCTCGACACCCAAGGAATTGGTCATGAAGTTCGAAGATCGCCTCGCGCATCAGGCACGGGCCACCCGGGGCAGGGTGAAGAAATTCCTCGGTAAGACGACGGGAAACTCCCGGTTGCAGGCCGAGGGGCGTCGTGAGCAGTTCCGGGGCAACCTGGAGCGTGCCACGGACAAGCTACGGGACGCGTTCCGGCGCTGATTCGGGATCGGCCGGTGCCACGCGGAGGCGATGAGCCGTCGCGTGGCACCGGCTCATATTCCGGCCACGTCGGCGAGCTGCCCGATGCCGTAGGTGACCCCCATTCCCAGCGCGCCGCCGAGCACCACCCGGATCACCGCGCGTCCGCGCGGGCTTCCGCCCAGCCGGGCACTGACCGAACCGGTGATCGCGAGCGCCGCGAGCACCGCCGCGAAGGTGACCGGGATACGCGCGCTGACCGGCGGCAACAGTATGGCCAGCAAGGGGAGCAACGCGCCGAGGATGAAGGACACCGCCGAGGAGAACGCCGCTTGCCAGGGATTGGTGAGTTCGGCCGGGTTCAGTCCGAGTTCGGCTTCGGCGTGGGCGGTGAACGCGTCGTGCGCGGTGAGCTCCTCGGCGACCTTGCGCGCCGTCTCCGCCGTCAGACCCTTTGCTCGGTAGATCCCGGCGAGTTCGGCCAACTCGTAATCCGGCTCCTCGCGCAGCTCCCTGCGTTCTCGCGCCAGCAGGGCACGCTCGGAATCGCGCTGGGTGCTGACGGAGACGTATTCGCCCACCGCCATCGAGATAGCACCGGCAGACAGGCCCGCGATACCCGCGGTGAACAGCGCCGCCGTGTCGGTCGTAGCCGCGGCGACGCCGACGACGAGGCCCGCGGTGGAAACGATGCCGTCATTGGCGCCGAGTACTCCCGCGCGCAACCAGTTCAGCTTGCTCGCGAAGCCCACACCGTGTGGCTCGTGTGGATGGGGCCCGGGTATGCCGATCGTGCCGTCCATGAAACGCAGACTATGTCACCGCGGCCGATTCGCCAGGTGCTCGATGCGCCATGGACGGCTATTCCGGTGGGCGGGGCACCGTCGGCGGGCTCGGGAGCATCGAGCGGTGAACAACCTGCAGAATCAGCAGAAACAACGCCGAAATCCCCGCGGTGGTGTAATCGCCGAAAAAGACCGCCAGCCCCGCGAACGCGCCGAAAACCGGAATCTCCAGCAGCGTGCACCAGCGCAGGATCCGTAGCCGCCGCGCGTTGACGGTCAGCCGCCGCACACCGTCGTCGATGATGGTGAGCGCGGTTTCGTAGCGCACCATGCCATCACCGACCTGGACGAACATGTGCACCGCTTGGTCGCGGCTGAGTTCGCCGAGCCAGGCACGGTCGATCAGGCGCTTGCCCTCCTCGGCGACCTCCTTGACAACCGCGTCCATCGCGGCCCCCTTCCCAGTGACCCCGGAGAGTCTAGCGGCCGAATCACGCCTTCCCAGGAGGGATTCGAGGGGCCGGCTTCAGGTGCGGTCGATCTCCAGCCGGTCGTCTCGGACGCCGATCCAGGCGTAGTCGCGCGCCCGGGTGATGGCCACGAGTTTCTGGCGGTCGGCGAGCTCTGCTCGTTCGCGGCTCGCGCCGGTCGGCGGTGCGGCGCCGCTGGACCAGGTCGGGTGGAAGACGGCCGCGAAGTCGAGGCCCTTGGCGCGGTGGACGGTGCCGACTTTCACCGCCGCACAGGGTTTTCCATCGAATTCCGTCAGGGACAGCGTCGCGATGCCGACCGCGTCGAGCGCGCCGACGATCCGGTCGGCCTCCAGGTTCGTCCTGGTCAGCACCGCGATGTCGGCCAGCGGTCGGCCACACTCGCGAATGCCGGTCACCAGTGCGCTCTCCAGGTATTGGTCGGGTCCCCGCCAGATCTGCACCGCGCCGTCGGGCAGCGTGACGTCGGCGTCACGCAGCGACACTCCGGACTCGCCATCGAAATCGCCGAGGGCGTTCACCGCGTCGATTCCCGCCGCGTTTTCCCAGACGCGTCGGCGATTGCGGTAATTCACCCTGAGAATCTCGCCACGGCCGCGCAAGGTGATGCCCGCGTCGGCCATCCGCCAGCCGCCCGCGTACACCTGTTGCTGGCCGTCACCGAGCAGCAGCAGCGGACTCGACCCGTTGCCACCGGCGATGGCGTGCGCCAGCCGGAGCCCGGCCAGCGTCATGTCCTGTACCTCGTCGACCACGACCGCCTCGTACGGTTGCGCGAGCGGTTCATTGCGAATCTCGGCCAGCGCGATGGCGATGACGTCGCTGTAGTCGGAGATGCCCCGCCTGCGCATCTCTCGCACATACGGGACGTAGAGCTTGTGCCACACATCGGCGCGTTGCGCGTCGTCGAGTCGAATTCCATTGCGACCGTGGCGTTCCACGCGCTGATAGACGTCGAGATCGTTGATCTCCCGGCCTTTGATGACGCGATCGATCTCCTCGCGCCAGTAGCTGCCGCGCGGTTCCACGGCCTCGAAATCGGCTCTCGCCCGCTCCCAGACCTGGGCGAAAGCACGATCGGCGCCGACCGGGTCGAGATTCGGCGGGGCGATCCGCTGCGCGAGGAAGTCCATCGCCCAGGAATGCAAACTGGCGAAGTGGACACGCCCCTCGGTCCCTGGCGCGAGCCGGCGGAAGTAGGTTTCCTGGCAGTTCGCCAGCGTCTTGACGAAGGTTGTGTACAGCTGACGTCCGGTGGATCGTTTCGCCTGCCTGGCCATGCGGTGCAGCGCTACGACCGTCTTGCCGGTGCCCGCCGGACCCGCCAGGCGTGCGGGGCCGGTGTACATGCGCGACACCAGCGCCTCCTGATCGGGATCGAGGAAGGTCATCCAGTGCTGGAACGGCCGGTGCAGTGCCGCATCGCGCTGTGCTGCGGTGACGTCCGAGCGGTCGAGCAGGGCCGGAGCTTCGTCCGGCGGTTCTTCGATCTCCACCAAGTCGTACTCGACGGCCTGGTCGGCGACCGTTCTCGCGATCGCCCCCACCCGGCTCGGCCGCAACCGCCGATCACGTGCGCGGATCACCCGATCGAGCTCGGCCGGTCCGGCGAGGGCGAATCTGCCGTCCTCGCGGACGCCGATCTCGCCGGGGACGAGCAGCACGATCTGCACGTCGTGGGGGACGACCTTCTCGCGCCCGAACTGCACCTTGCCGAACTTCGCCTCGACATGGTGGCGGATCCGGTCCAGCCGGACCGGAACGTCCGCGGTGAAACACAACGCGAAAAGCCCTGTGCCGCAGATCAGCAGCGCGTGCGCGTGATCGTCCGGCGGGTGTGCCACGTTGCGATGAACGAGTAGACGCCGGTCCGGCTCCGCCAGCGCTTCGGCGAGAAACGAGTGTTGCGGCGCGGTCAGTCCGGGGATGCGGTGCAGTGCGTCCGCCACGCGTCCTGGCCAGGTATCGGGGTTCATGCCGCCGCCTCACTGACGTTCGGCTCCGCCATCGCCACGGGGGTGGCTGTGCCGACTTTCCGCTTGCCCATGGGATCCCCCTTCCGGCGCGCACTACCCGGTATTCGACGGTAGAGACCGGGCGTCGCGGCCGGAATGGTTCGGAGGCTTTTCTGGGCAACCGTTACCGAAATGGGCGGATCGGAGGCTGGACCGTTGTCGTCCTGTCACCCGAAAGTGTTGTGCTGATGAGTGATTCCAGTCGATCCGGCGCGACGTAGCGCGGTAGGGGTTGTGCCCCACCATCTTCGGGCGCATCGCGTGAACGTCGCCTGTTCCGACAACCCGATCAGCGAGGCGATCTGACTCATCGGCATATCCGTCGTGGTCAGATACCGCCGCGCCGCATCACTGCGAACCTCGTCCACGATCGCGGCGAACGAGGTGTGCTCGGCGGCCAGGCGCCGTTGCAGCGTGCGCGGATGGACCGTCAGAAGCCGTGCGACAGACCCGATCTCGGGAGCCGCCGTGCCGAGCAGCTGACGTACGGCCGCGCGCACCTTGGGCGCGATCGCCGCGTCCGCGCCGCCGGACTGCTCGGCGAGGAACGCCATGGCCAGCCGATGCAGGTTTTCGTCGCCGCCGGTGAGCGGGCGGGTCGCCAGGCTGCGCGGCAACCGCAGCGCCGCGGACGGCCGCTCGATGCGCACCGGTGCGCCGAAGAACTCCTCGTAACTCGCGATCGGCGCCTCCGGCCGGTAGGGCAGCTCGACCGAACGCAAACCGTAGCGAGCGTCCACCAGGCGCTGGATGGTGCGATGTAAGAACGCCAGCCCGAGGTCGGTGCCCTGGACGGGTGTCGGCAGGCCCGGTTGCACCCCGTACCGCAGCGCGAGCACGCCGCGCTCGCCATAGGGATCCGGTTCCAGCGTGAGGCTGAGCGAACGCGCGTGCAGGAACAGATACCGCGCCGCGCACTCGAGCGCGTCGGCCACCGACGGTGAGTTCCGGATGGCGAGCGCCAGCGGACCGAGCATGTCGAGATCTTGGCGATGCGAAATCCGCAGGCCCAGGTCGGGACAGCGCAGCTGGTGCGCGGCCAGCTCCAGCACCGCGGCCAGCTGCTCGTCGGGAACGAGCAGGTCGTCGGCGTCGAGCGCGGCGGAAGGCAGGCCGCACGCCGCGGCCAGCGCCTCGGCGTCTCCGCCCAGCTCGGCCACGGTGGCCCGGAACCCGCGCAAGCCCGCCGACCGAATCACGGACATGTCGTCCAGAATCAAATAGTTGTCGCGGGAAGTCAAGAACGCGGTCGGTTCGGCTCGCACACTGGAGGCATGACGGAGACCGCCGCACCGCCGGAATATCTCGATGTCGTGATCGTGGGCGCCGGCCTGTCCGGTATCGGCGCGGCCTACCGGCTGCAGACCGAATGCCGCGCAAAGACTTACGCCATTCTGGAGGCGCGTGACACGCTCGGCGGCACCTGGGATCTGTTCCGGTATCCGGGTGTTCGCTCGGACTCCGACATGTTCACACTCGGCTATCCGTTCAAGCCGTGGCTGGAGTCCGAGTCACTCGCCGATGGCCCGTCGATCCTCCGCTACATCACCGAGACCGCGACGGAATACGGCATCGACCGGCACATCCGCTATCGCACGAAAGTGCTCGCTGCCGACTGGGACAGTCAGGCCGCGCGCTGGACGCTGACGCTAGAGCACCGCGACGCGGCGGGCGCCATCGAAACATGGACCCTCACCTGCGGCTTCCTGTATTCCTGCGCCGGGTACTACGACTACGAGCGGCCGTACGCACCGGAATTCCCGGGCATCTCCGCCTTTTCCGGAACGGTGGTGCACCCGCAGTTCTGGCCGGAGGACCTCGACTACCGCGGCAAGCGCGTCGTCGTGATCGGCAGCGGCGCCACCGCGGTCACGCTGGTTCCCGCGCTGGCCGAACAGGCCGAACTGGTGACGATGCTGCAACGCACGCCCACCTGGATCAGCGCCGTACCAGGCCGCGACAAGCTCGCCGACAAGATCCGCGCCCTGCTTCCGGCGCGGCTGGCGTATCGGGCGATCCGCACCAAGAACATCCTGTTCACCATCGGCTTCTATCAGTACTGCCGTCGCCGCCCGGAGTCCGCGCGGAAGTTCCTCACCGGCCTCACCACGCGAATCCTGAAGGACGACAAGCTCGTCGCCGAGCACTTCACGCCCAGCTACAACCCTTGGGATCAGCGCCTGTGCGCCGTGCCGGACGCGGACTTCTTCAAGGCGATGAAGAAGGGAAAAGCCGAGGTCGTCACCGATCACATCGATGCCTTTGTCCCGGAAGGCATTCGACTGAAGTCCGGCCAAGTGCTGGAGGCGGATGTCGTGGTCACCGCCACGGGTCTGCGACTGCGCGCCTTCGGCGGCATCAGCCCCAGCGTCGACGGCGCGCGGGTCGACTTGTCCGAGCAGTTCGTCTGGCAGGGGACAATGATCACCGGCGTGCCCAATTTCGCGGTGTGCATCGGGTACACGAATGCCTCCTGGACGTTGCGTGCCGATCTCACTTCCCGGCTGGTGTGCAAGGTGCTCGACCACATGGACCGCAAGGGCTATGCCGCCGTGGTGCCCGAGCCGCGGGGCAAGCTGGACGAGCGTCCGCTGCTGGATCTGGCCTCTGGCTACATCCAGCGCTCGATCGGCGAGTTCCCGCGCCAGGGCGACCGTCAGCCGTGGCGCGTCCGGCAGAACTACCTGCTCGATTCGGCCGCCACCCTGCGCACGAACCTCGGCAAGACGCTCAGCGCGACGCCGAGATCGGCGGTCCGAGAGCCAGTGCCGGTTTCCTAGCGCTGGCCGAACACCCTTCCTGATGGACTAGGCGCCGGGTCACGTCGCGGTGGCCCGACGTCCAACGGAAAGGGTTATCCGACATGACGAGATTCCTCCGAGCAACCGTCGCACTCGGCGGCTTGGTCGCCGCGGGTGCGCTGCTGGTTCCGGCGACCGCCTCCGCACAGCCAGGTCCTGGTGGCGCGCTGCTGGAGACGACGTGCAGCTTCGCGCAGATCGATGCCGCCGTGCACGCCCAGTTCCCCGAGTTCGCCGCCCGGCTCGACGCGCACCCCGATCGGAAGGCCAAGCTGCAGGAGTTCCTCAGCCTGCCGGTGGATCAGCGCAAGCAGCGGGCGAAGGAGTTCCTGGACACGCATCCGGACGCCAAGCGCAAGTTCGAGGAGCATCGGGATTCGCCGCGTGCGCAGGAGCACCGGGACAAGATCCGGGTCGTCCTCGACACCTGCCACAACTACTGAGTACGGGACGGGCGAGGTGTCGGACTCGCCCGTTTCCCCCGCGTTATCCCCGGACCGGCGGAAGCTTGACCGTCACTTGCAGCCCGCCGTCCGGGCGCGCCACCGCACGGACCGTCCCACCATGAGCCTGCGCGACCGAGCGAACGATGGACAAACCCAGCCCGGCGCCGCGCGAGCCGGATTCGGCGAGCCGCTCGGAGGTGGCCAGCCTCCGGAACGGTTCGAAGAGCCCGTCCACTTCGAAGGCCGGGACCGAGGGGCCACTGTTCTCCACGGCGAGTTCGGCATGGTCACCGACGGCGCGGGAACGGACGGTGACCCAGCCGTGTTCGGGGACGTTGTAGCGGACGGCGTTGTCGAGCAGATTGTGGGCGAGGCGTTCCAGCAGCAGCCGGTCGCCGACCACGGGGGCGGATTCGAGGTCGGCGGTGATCCGGACGCCGGCTCGGCCGGCGTGCGTCGCGACCGCGTCCCTGGCGATGTCGGCGAGATCGGCGCGGAGGCGTTCGGTCAGCCGCTGTTCGGTCGTGGCCAGCACCAGGAGGCCGTCGATGAGCCGTTCGTGGCGGTGGTTGACCTCGAGCAGTGTGGAGCCGAGCCTGCGAGTGGATTCGGGGACGTCCGGATCGTCCAGCGCCACTTCGATCAGCGTCCGGTTGATGGTCAGCGGTGTGCGCAGTTCGTGCGAGGCGTTGGCGACGAACCGGCGTTGTCCGTCGAACGCGCGGTCCAGGCGCTCCAGCATCGCGTCGAAAGTATCTGCCAGATCCTTGATTTCGTCCTGCGGGCCGTCGAGGGCGATGCGCTCGTGCAGGCTGGTGTCGGCCACCCGCCGCGCGGTCGCGGTGATTCGTTGCAACGGGTGCAGGGCGCGTCCGGCCATCAACCAGCCGAATCCTCCCGCGGCGATCCCCACCGCGCCCAAGGACACCAGTGACCACATCAGCATGGTGCGCAACGTGTCCCGCCGATTCTGCTCGGCCTGCTCGGTCAGCGCCTTGTACAGCTCAGGGGAGACCCGAGTATGGGTGCGCTCGGCACGGTTGACCAGAAACTCCTGCACTACTCCGCGCGCCGCGGCTCCGGGCCGTCGCTCCAGCGACTGGTTCAGATAGAAGTACATCAGCGCGATGAGCACGGCGCCCGCGACGAAGAACGCCGTCGCGTACAGTAGCGTGAGCCGCAGCCGGATGGTGCGCCCGCTCATCGGATCCGGTACCCCACGCCGGGTTCGGTCTCGATCACCGGCGGCTCACCGAGCTTCCGCCGTACGTTCATGATCGTGTACCGCACCACGCCGGTGAACGGGTCGATGTGCTCGTCCCACGCCTTTTCCAACAGTTGCTCGGCCGATACCACGCCACCGTCCGCGCGCAGCAATTCGGCCAGCACCGCGAACTCTTTGCGCGACAAAGAGACGGGTTCGCTGTCTCTGGTCACGACGAATCGATGCGGGTCCAGGCGGATACCGGACCTTTCCAGCACTGGGGGAGCGGCTCGGTGCGCGCGTCGTCCGAGCGCCTGGATACGGGCGACCAGCTCGGCGAATGCGAACGGCTTGGTCAGATAGTCGTCGGCACCGAGTCCCAGGCCCGCCACCCGTTCGGCCACAGCACTTGCGGCGGTCAGCATCAGGATCCGGGCCGCACCATCCGACTCGACCAGAGTGCCGCACACCGAATCACCGGAGACCTTGGGCAGGTCTCGATCGAGGACCACCACGTCGTAGTCGTTGACCTCCGCGCGCTCCAGCGCCGCCGCGCCGTCGTACACCACGTCCACCGCCATCGCGTGCCGACGCAGGCCGTCGGCGATCGCGTCGGCCAGCAATTTCTCGTCTTCCACCACAAGTACCCGCACCTCGCCATCGTGCCCCCTGTCGCCGTTGGGCGGCTGTTAGGTGTCAGCGCGCCAACCCCGAGGCCACACTCGAAATCGGCACCGAAACGGTGCGGGTGACCGCGACACCGATCACCGAGGGGCCGGAACGCGACCGTCTCTATGCCGCCATGGTCGAGGTCATGCCCGGCTTCGCGGAGTACCAGGAGAAGACGGACCGGGTGATCCCGGTCGTCGGATTCACGCCGCGCTGAGGTCGGCACGCCGCTGCTCGTGGCCGCAGCGTCAGCCTGCCGTGATCCCGGTGATCAGGGTTTGATCGGCGCCGGTCCGGGTGGTGATGAACTGTGTGAAGGTGTTCGTCTCCTCGCCGGGGAACTGCTGGGTCAGCCGGACTTCCCACCGATCCTGTCCGGCGGGACTGTCCCCGGCGCGGGTGATCCGCACGCAATAGCGGGTTCCGGCAGGCACCTGGTTGATGCCGCGCTGGATCTGCTCCGCGGGTGAGACCGCCGCGTCCGGCGCGACCACCGCACGGGCTCGGTATCCGGAACGCTCGGCGTAATAGGCGTATTCGAAGGCGAGGATGGCATCGGGGCCGTTCCCGGTGCCGCCCGGGTCGGTTCCGGAGACGACGTCGGGTGTGCGCCGTTGCTCGCATCCCGGCGTCGCGATCGCCCACGGCGGCTTGGCCCAGGTGGTGGACGTCGAGGTGGACTGAGCGGAACCGGCGGCACGTGCGGGGGATGTCGCCGCCGCGGTGCGCGTCTGCGTAGCGGAACTGTAGACGATGGCCAGGCAGACCGAGACCGTGGCGACCGCGATGCCGAGCACGATCAGCACGGTCAGCGACCGTTTGCCGCGCGGCTGATCCCCGTGCCGCCGGGGATGGCGCACAGGAGTGCCGGGGTGGATGCCGGATCGATTGATGATCGCGGGAACCTTGACGTTGCTCTGCTCGGCGGTGGGCGGTTCCGGCTCGGCGGGCGCGCTGCGCTGCTGCGGGACCGGCGTTTCGGGCTGCTGCGCGGGTGGCGACGGTTCGAGCCATTGTTCCCACTCGCCGAAGTGCGGCCGCGTGCTCGCCTTGTCCGGCGCACGCGGCGGCTCCGCGGCCGCGAACTCGGGTTCGCGGCGGCGAATCATCTTGCGGCGGCCGTGCGGACGACGCCGCTTCGACGGCTTGGCCGCGGGAATGCGCAGCATCGGCAGACCCGTGTCGAACGGGTTGCTCTGGCCTACGCCCTGACTGGGATGCTCCCGGTCAGGGGGCGTCATCGTCGAATTCGCCCAGCACCGGCACCACCGCCGTCACGGCGGAGGGGATGGTCACGCCGAGCTGGCCGTCGCGCGGCTTGTGTTCCTGGTCGTTGCCGCCCGGAGGCGGCGCCGGCGGCAGCACCATGCCGCCGGTCGGGCCCGGATGGGCAGGATTGTCCGGACGGCCCGCGGGTGCGGGCGGGTCGAAGAAGGGTGGCGCTCCGGCCGGCGCGGGCCTGCTCTCCGGCTTCGGGGCGTCCGACCGAGCGGTGGGCGCGGAATTGTTCGGCGAGGTCACCGAATTGCTGCCGCTGGAGGACGGCTTGTCCGGCGACCCGCCGAAGTCGAACAGCTTCGAGGAGTTCCTCGACTCGTCGCCGTTCGTGCCGGAGTTCGTGGTGGAGCCGGGGTTGATCAGTTCCGGAATCGCCTTGTCCGCAGACGCCGCGACGGTGTCGATGGTGTGCATGCCGACCTCGGCGATCTTGTCGATGATGTGCGTGCCGATATCGACGCCCGCGTTGATCGCCGTGCTGCCCAGCTGCACCCCCGCGGCGATGAGCTGCTGCTGCAACTGCAGTTGCGCGGCCATGGCCGGGTCCATCGGCTGTGTGGTGGCCGGTGTGGTGCTGCCGGGGACGAAATTCCCGGTGGTGCCCGGCTGTACGGTGCCGCCCTGTGCGACGCCGGATGGCGCGGTCACCGTGAGGGGGCCCATCTCATCGAGTCTTCTGGTGTGGTCGCTCATTTCGGTGCGCGCCGCGGTCACCGTGGTGATGGCGTCGCGCAGCGCCTGGGTGGCGCGCGTGATGACGGCGTCGGTCTCCGGCGCCGAGCTCGCGTTGTCCAGGATCTCGCGAGCGTCGCGCCGGAACTCCGCGATGATCTGGTCGACGCGCTGGGCCGCGCGCCCGGATGTCGCGTGCGCGTCGCCGAGAACCGACAGGTAGGCGGGACCGCGATCGGAGATGTCGCCGATCTGCGTTTGGGTGGTGCGCAGCGCGGGCACCGCCGCGTCGGCGCCGCGTGAGGTCCACGTCGACTCCAAGGCGTGCAAGCCTTCGCGGTGTGGACCTTCGGTGTCGGCCGCCTGCGTGGTGGCGGCCGAAAGCGCGCTGGTCGCGGCCACATTCGGCACGCCGACACCGGTGCCGAGCGAGGAGCGCAACGTCAGCAGTGGACGTACCAGTGCGGCAATGATCGGGGGATCGACGCCCGGTTCGGTGCTCGGCGTCCGGGAAGTCTCGGTGGCGGGCTGGGTGGCGTGTGACCGTTTCCGCAGTCCCATCAGGCTTCTCATGCCAGTGCCTCCCCGGCCTGGGTGATCGCGCCTGCCGTGGCGGCGTCGACACCCTGTGCCTGCTCGCTGTAACCGCGCAGGACCTGGCCGTACGCGCTGACCAATTGTCCCGCGGTGGACAGCGCCTGAGCGTGTTCGGACACGGCCGCGGAGAACCGTGCCGCGAACTCCGCGCCGACCAGCCCGAGATCGGCAGCCAGCTGGTCCGGATTCACCGCGCCGGAGGCGACCGCCGCCGCCGACGCCAATTGTTTGGATACCGCGTCCGCGATCGCGGTGTAGGCGGCCACCGCCGCCGGGTCGAGCTCGAGCGTGTTCACTGTTCCCCTCCCGGATCCCAGTCTGTCGCTGCCGCGCCATGATTCACGTCCAGCGTACTGTGCCGACCCGCCGCCATGCGCCCGATCCTGGGTGGTCCGTTCCACCCGGCCATGTGCCGGATGCCCGGGTTCCGGTTCGCCGACCGCGCTCCGGTCCCTCAGGGGCCGCGGGCGCGGGCGGTCGACGCGCCTGTTCATGAGCCTTCCCGGAGCGCTCGCCAGTCCTGGGGACTAACGGTCACCTGGGCAAATGCACGCGTGTCGAGATTGTTATGGCGGACAACAAATTGACTGTTGTGCCCTGCGTCACAGTCCTATATGTTGCCGTGAACAACATTCGCTCCACTCCAACCGGCCGGGCCACTTCCCGGCCGGTGAATGAAAGGCCCACTCATGCGTAAGGGCATGTTCAGCGCCGCGGCGTTATCGGTCGCGCTCCTGGCCGCACTCACCGCTTGCGGCGACGACTCGGCGGATTCCGGGAAAGCGCAGATCGGCGTGATCCTCCCGGACAGCAAGACTTCCGCACGCTGGGAGACGGCGGACCGGAAGTACTTGCAGCAGGCGTTCGACGCCGCCGGTGTCAAGGCGGATATCCAGAACGCCCAAGGCGACAAGAACGCCTTCCAGACCATCGCCGACCAGATGATCACCAACGGCGCCTCGGTGCTGGTGATGACCAACCTGGACAGCGGCACCGGCAAGGCCGTGATCCAGAAGGCGAAAGCACAGGGCGTCACCGTGATCGACTACGACCGGCTGACTCTCGGCGGCGGCGCGCAGTACTACGTCTCCTTCGACAACGTTAAGGTCGGCACTCTGCTCGGCGAGGGCGTCGCGAAGTGCCTCACCGACCGCAACGCGGTGCGTCCTGTGGTCGCGTACCTCAACGGCGGGCCGACCGACAACAACGCGACCTTGCTGAAGACCGGCTACGACGGCGTGCTGAAGCCCAGGTTCGACGCGGGCCAGTACCTGAAGGGCCCGGATCAGGCCGTCCCGGAATGGAACAACATCACGGCGGGCACCATCTTCGAGCAGATGCTCACGGGACGGCCGGACATCGGGGGCGTGGTCGCCGCGAACGACGGACTGGCCAACGCCGCGATCGCGGTGCTGAAGAAACAGAAGCTCAACGGCCAGGTCCCGGTCAGCGGGCAGGACGCGACGGTCCAGGGCCTGCAGAACGTGCTCACCGGCGATCAGTGCATGACCGTTTACAAGGCCATCCAGAAAGAGGCGGAGGCGACCGCGAAACTCGCTGTCGCCCTGGCGAAGGGGCAGCAGGGCACGACCAACGGCACGGTGCGCGACCCCGAGTCGAACGCCGACGTTCCCTCCGTGCTGCTGGAACCGAAACCGATCTACGCGCAGAACGTCAAGGACGTGGTGGCCGACGGCTACGTCACCAAAGACGAGCTGTGCGCGGGCGAGTTCGCGAAACTCTGCGCGGACAACGGGATCTGATACGCACGCCCCTTCCGCGGTTCGATGAGGGGACAGCGGAAGGGGCCCCACCCCTTCGGAGGAGCTACCCCATGCCCGAACTGCCGGTCATCGAATTACGGGGAGTACAGAAGAGTTTCGGCCCGGTCCACGTCCTGCACGAAGTCGCCTTCAGCGCCTATCCCGGCGAGGTCACCGCGCTCGTCGGCGACAACGGCGCAGGCAAGTCCACGCTGGTCAAGTGCATCGGCGGGACCAATCCGATCGACGCGGGCGAGTTCCTGTTCGAGGGCAGGCCGGTGCAGGTGCACAATCCGCGCGACGCGGCCGCGCTCGGCATCGAGATCGTCTACCAGGATCTCGCGCTCTGCGACAACCTGGACATCGTCCAGAACATGTTTCTCGGCCGGGAGCGCAGGCACGGCCTCGTCCTGGACGAGTACGCGATGGAAGAGCTCGCCGTCAAGACCTTGGCCGGCCTGTCGGTGCGCACCGTCAAGTCGGTCCGGCAGCAGGTGGCGAGCCTGTCCGGCGGCCAGCGCCAGACGGTGGCCATCGCGAAAGCCGTGCTGTGGAACAGCAAAGTGGTGATCCTCGACGAGCCGACCGCCGCGCTGGGCGTCGCGCAGACCCAGCAGGTGCTCGAACTGGTTCGCCGGCTCGCCGACCAGGGCCTCGCGGTCGTGCTGATCTCGCACAACATGAACGACGTCTTCGCGGTGTCCGACCGGATCGCCGCGCTCTACCTGGGCCGGATGGCGGCCCAGGTCCGGACCTCCGACGTGACGCACGCGCAGGTCGTCGAATTGATCACGGCAGGCCGCAGCGGGGCGCTCGGTCTCGAAGCGAGCGGAGTCACCCGATGAACGCGGTAGCGACCCAGCAGCGACCGGCGGTGGCGCCGGTGTCCGACCTGGTGACCGGTTACGTCGGACGGGTGCGCGGCGGCGACATGGGCGCGCTGCCGTCGGTGATCGCGCTCGTCGTGCTCTCGGTGATCTTCTGGGCGGCGCGCCCGGTCTTCATGTCCGAGGCCAACTTCGCCAATCTGTTCACCCAGGGCGCGGCGATCGCGGTGATCGCGATGGGCCTGATCTTCGTCCTGCTGCTCGGCGAGATCGATCTGTCGGCCGGGTTCACCAGCGGGGTCTGCGCCGCTGTGCTCGCCGTGCTGCTCACCGACAAGGGATGGCCGTGGTATCTGGCGGTGGGGGTCTCGCTGCTCACCGGCGTGGCGATCGGACTCGTGATCGGCACGGTCGTGGTGAAGATCGGAATTCCGTCGTTCGTGGTGACGCTGGCCGCGTTTCTGGCCCTGCAGGGCGTCGCACTGAAGATCATGGACAACGGCCGCAATATCGCCATCCGCGACGAGACGATCGTGGCGCTCGCGAACAAGAACGTGCCCCCGCTGCTGGGGTGGGCGCTGTACGCGGTCCTCGTGACCGGATTCGCGATCGTCCAGTACCGGAAGCTGCGGGCCCGCACGAAACTCGGCCTCACCGGTGCCACGGCGTCGGTGGTCGCGGTGCGCGTCGCGGTGCTCGCGATCGTGGCGGGCGCGGCGGTGCTGGTGCTCAACGGCGAGCGCAGCCGCAATCCGGAGCTGCATTCGCTGACCGGCATGCCCATCGTGGTGCCGCTGATAGCCGCGCTGTTGCTGCTGTGGACTTTCGTGCTCGACCGCACCTCGTTCGGCAGGCACATCTACGCGGTCGGCGGGAACGCGGAGGCCGCCCGGCGGGCCGGTATCGCGGTGGACCGCGTGAAAATCACCGCCTTCGTGCTGTGTTCGACGATGGCTGCGGTCGGCGGTCTCATCGCGGCCTCGCGGGCGAACTCGGTCGATCCGAATACCGGCGGCAGCGACGTGCTGCTGACCGCGGTCGGCGCGGCGGTGATCGGCGGCACCAGCCTGTTCGGCGGACGCGGGCGGATGCTGGACGCGGTGCTCGGCGCCGCGGTGGTCGCGGTGATCAACAACGGGATGGGGCTGATGGGCTACAGCGCGGGCACGAAATTCGTTGTGACAGGATTCGTGCTGCTCTTGGCCGCAGGAGTCGACGCGCTCTCCCGCCGGCGCGCGCTCCAGCATCGATGAATCCCCTGTCCCCCGACGAAGGCCCGGTGAATGCGAGCAGCACCTTCCCCCGAGGAGATCCGCACGCGTAATCTCGCCACGCTGCTGCGGCACGTCCACCGCGACGGCGCGGTATCGCGTGCGACCCTCGCCGAGCGAATGGGCTTGAACCGCAGCACCATCCTTGCCTTGACCACCGACCTCGCCGCCGCGGGTTTGGTGAGCGAGGAGCTACCCGGCCAGACCGGCCGGGCGGGCAGGCCTTCTCTGGTGGTGCGGCCGCGGGAGCGCCGCGTGTACGTCGTCGCGCTCGACGTCGGCGCGGACCGGCTCGCCGCGGCGCGGGTCGGGCTGGGCGGCACGGTGCTCGATCGCGGTGAGACCGCCCGGCCCAGCGGCGCCTTCGACCCGGAGGACGTGATCGCCGCGCTGGTCGAGATGGCCCGCGCGATGATCGATGCGGCTGCGGCGGACTCGGTCTGCGTCGGCGTCGGCGTCGCGTTCTGCGGCATGGTCCGCGAGGAGGACGGCGTCGTCCGGTACGGGCCCAACATCGGCTGGGTGGACGTCGCGTTCGGCGCGAAGATGACCGAGCAACTCGATCTCGGGCTCCGGGTCGCGGTCGGCAACAACGCCAACCTCGGCGCGCTGGCCGAACGCGAGCGCGGGGTGGGCGAAGGCCTGGCGAATCTGATCTACCTGCACGGCGACGTCGGCATCGGCGGCGGCATCATCATGAACGGCGAGCTGCTCGGCGGCGAAGGCGGTTACTGCGGGGAGGTCGGGCACATGATCGTGAACCCGCGCGGGCGGCCCTGCGCCTGCGGTTCGCGCGGTTGTTTCGAGGCCGAGGCGGGCGAACTCGGGTTGATCGCGGCGGCGGGACGCACCGATCCGCCGGGGCAGGCGGCGGTCGACGCGATCGTCGAGGCCGCCGCCCGCGGCGACGCGGCCGCCAGGGACGCGCTGCACCAGGTCGGCGAATGGCTCGGCTACGGCGTCGCGAACCTGGTCAACATCTTCAATCCGTCCATGGTGGTTTTCGGTGGCGTGCTGCGCGAGATATATCTCGCTTCCGCGGCGCAGGTGCGCAGCCGGGTGGCGGTGAACGGTCTGCAGGCGGTTCGCGAACGAGTCCGGTTGCGCACCAGCACACTCGGCGGCGACGCGACTCTGATCGGGGCCGCGGAGCTGGCTTTCACCGATGTGCTGACCGATCCATTGCAGACGCTGGCCCGCACCGCCGCCGCTCGCGCTTGACGCTGCGTTTCCGGACCAGCTCGCCTTCCCTGTCGCCGGAGTCCGGTCTTCATGATCGGTTCGGGTCAGCCCTCGAGTGTCACCGGAAGGGCGGTCAAACCGTGGGCGCGCCAGGAATCGCGGTAGGTCAATTCGGCCTCGGGGATGGCGAGTCGTGCCTTCGGGTACCGCGCGAAGAGTTCCGGGACGACGGCGTCCACGATGTGGTCGGCGGTCTGCGCGCCGAGACAATAGTGCGGTCCGCGACCGAACATGAGGCTCGGCCGGCCCGCGCGGGCGGGATCGGAGTCGGCGCCGAATATCGACAGCAGGACCGTGTCGCCGCGGGGGATGGTGTGGCCGCCCACGGTCAGATCGGTCATGGCGAAGCGGCGGATGGCGAACGGGAGGGGATTGGCTCGCTCCATCAGGTCGCGGCGGCGGGCTGACCAGTCGGCCGCCGTGATGCCGCCGGAGCCGAGCAGAGCCGCGATCAGGTTGCCGCACAGGTGTACCGCGTTTTCCAGACCGGCCAGCATCATCAGGAAGGCGAGCGAGACGAGTTCGTCCTCCGGCAGCGTCCGGGCATCGTCGGCGCGCAGCCATCCGCTGACCAGATCCTCACCCGGTGTGGCGCGCTTCATGGCGACGAGGTCGGTGAAGGTCGCGGTCAGCCAGCCGATCGCCGCGACGAGCCGCCGCCCGGATTCGGGCGACGCCGCGTCGAACGTCACCATGGCGGTGGCGGCGTCACGCAGGCCGGGGTGCAGATCCACCGGCACGCCGAGCAATTCGCCGATCACCAAAGCGGGCACCGGGACGCAGAGGCGATCCAGCAGATCGACCGCCTCGCCCGGCGCCGCGTCCAGCGCGTCGAACGTCTGGTCGGCAATCCGGCGCACCACCGGCCGCAGGCTCGCGGCCGCGCCGCGCGAGAACGCGGGCGCCGCCAACCGTCTGATCCGGCCGTGTTCGTCGCCATCCATATTGAGCAGATTGCGGTCCAGCGCGGGCGGCAGCGCGAAGCCCGCGTAGCCGCCGCCGGAGCGCCGCTTGTCCAGGCTGAGCCGTTCGTCGGCGAGCAAGGCGGCCACCTCGTCGTATCCCGCGACCACCCAAACATGCTGTCCGCCAGGAAGTTCGGCTTGCCGCACCGCGCCGCGCCAGCCCGCGTGCTGGTCCCACCGTTCCCGCGCCGCCGTCCCGATCGCCCGCACCTCACCCACCTCACTGCCGTCGTCCTCGACGATATAGGCGGCTGCCTCCGGCTTCGCTCCGGCCCGGGTCGGACTGTGGACGGATGGCGTCCGGCTGTGTCGTTTTGCGGCTGCCTTCGGCTTCGCTCCGGTCTGGTGCGGGTTGTCGACTGACTACGTCCGGTGGTGTCGTTTCCGGCTGCCTTCGGCTTCGCTCCAGCCCGGTACCGGCTATCGACTGATTACGCGGCTGGGTCTTTCGGCGGCCGCCCTCACGCGCCCGCGCCGGACGCCGACAGGTGCTCGGCGAGCAGTCGCACACGCACCCGTTGCTCGGCGGTGGTCTCGTCAGGATGGTGGATCTCGATGCTCAGCCGGTCGTCGAACGTGCTGATGATGATGGTGCCGCTCGGCTGCTGGAGGCGGTGTCCGGTCTTGTCCGGTTTGCCGAGCATGATCGAGCGGAAATCGGTGACCCGCAACGCGTCCGGCACCCGTGGCCCGCAGACCCGGCCCCAGTTGGTGGCGAGCACGATTCCCGGTGCGCTCGGCGGAGGCCCCGCGGCGATCTCCGGAATGTGCAACGGGGTCTGCTGCACGATGCCCGCGCCGATCCCGGCGCGCAACGCGTCGCTGATGCCACGGGCCAGCCCGACCAGCGTGGCCCCCGACGGCGGCACGAAATTCGCGAAGCCGAGCACGTTGGTGCCCTCGGTCATACCGATCGGCGGCCACACCCGGGCGCGCAAGTCGACCGAGTAGGTATAGCTCAGCTCGGTCAGCGGCAGCCCGCGCAGTTCCCCCTCCGTGAGCAGGATCGCGGCGGAGGCGAGGCCGTTGATCGTGGTCTTCTCCCGGTGCCCGAGTTCGACCAGCGCCGCGGTCTGCTGCCGGGTCAGCCTGCAGCGGGCGGTGCGGGGCAGCTGGTAATCGTCGGGGCCGGGGTTGATCCGAGCGACGCCGACCGGGCGGGGCGGCAGCGCAGGCGTGTCGATCTTCTCGACGCCGCGCTCGCGCAGCAGGTCTTCCACCGACCGGGGGAATCCGTAGGAGGGCAGGTCGGGCAGGCGACCTCGGGTCAGATCGGTGTAGCAGGACCACAGCTCGCCGAACACGGTCAGCGAATGCGAGGCGTCCGCGATGCTGTGGTGGGTCACCAGGGTGACACCCGCGCTGTCACCGTCGCGCACCACGCACAGCGCCCCGAGCGTTCTGCGCTGATCCAACTGGGCGCCGGTCAGCAACTGTTCGGGATCGCCGTCGGCGACCGAGATCTCCGGTGGCGCGCCGGGTGATTCGAGCAGCAGGTGTCCGCCGTGCCCGTCGGATTCCAGCCGGGCGCCGAGGATGGGCCGCGCACGCACCACGGCCTCGAAGGCGGCCGACAGCGCGCCGAGATCCAGCCGACCGGCCACCCGGGTCGAATAGCCGACGAGGACTTCGCTGTTGGCGAAGATCGCCTCGCTCGGCGCCAGCGGACGGATGACGGTTGCTGCGGTCATGTCGCTTCCTCCACCTGAGCCTGCCGGAGAGGCTAGTCCGAAGCCCGGATGCGCCAGGCCCTTTCGGCACCATCACCTCAGCCCTCTATCGGGCAATCGACCAGTGCTGTTTCGGATCGTTGTCACAACGACACCTGCTCGAGACCGAGCGTCGACGCGGACGCCCGCGGATAGCCGAGGCCATCTCTAGAGTGATACTCTAGAGCACTGCTCTAGAGGAGGCTGTCATGACCGAACTCGTCACCTATCGGCTCGACGGCGGTGTCGCCACGGTCGCGTTGGACGATGGCAAGGCGAATGTGATGTCGGAGAACATGATCCGCGACATCGCCGCCGCACTGGACCGCGCCGAGGCGGATCGGGCCGTCGTCCTGCTCACCGGGCGGTCGCGAATGTTCTCCGCGGGCTACGATCTGGCGACATTCTCTCGGTCGCCGGACGACATCCGCCGAACCCTTCGCGCAGGGGGCGACCTGATCCATCGACTGCTCGGATTTCCGTTCCCCGTGGTCGCCGCGTGCCCGGGGCACGCGATCGCCCAGGGCGCATTCACACTGCTGGCTACCGACGTGCGCTTCGGCGTCGCCGGGGATTTCAAATTGGGCCTCAACGAAGTCGCGATCGGATTGACCATTCCGCACTACGGGGTGGAGGTGGCGCGGCATCGGCTCACCGCGCCCGGATTCGACCGGGCCGCGAACACCGGAGTCCTGGTCGGCCCCGAGGTGGCACGGGAATGGGGATTCCTCGATGTGCTCGTCGCCGACGCGGACGAGCTGCATGCGTGCGCCACGGCGGAAGCGCACCGGTTGACCGGGATCGATCTGGCGGCGCATGCGGCGACCAAGCTGCGGGTGCGCGCCCAGGTGCTCGCGGCGGTGCGATCCGGGATCGATACCGAGTTCGGGGCGTGAAATGGCCGCGGACACCCGCGAGCGAATCTTGACCGAGGCTACTGAGCAGCTTCTGGCCAAGGGCTATGCGACATTCACCGTGGCGGGCGTGCGCGATCGGCTCGGCTTGTCCAGCGGCAGCATGTTCCACGCGTTCGGTTCCAAGGCCGAACTGGCGGCGGCGGTGTACGTCGGCGGCATGCTGGACTACCAGCGCACGGTGCGCGAGCGCCTCGATGCTCCGGAAATAGGCGCCGAGCAGGCGATCCGCGCGATGCTCGATGCCCATCTCGGTTGGGTCGAAGATCATCGCGACCTCGCCCGCTTCCTGTTCGCCACCCTGCCGGACGAGGTCGCGCGCGCCGTGGAACCCGAACTCGCGCAGCACAATCGGGTCTTTTTCACCGCGTTGGAGCGTCGGTACCGAGAATTGCTCGGCGAGGTGGACGTGGGTGATCACGGTTATCCGGTGGCGCATGCGATCTGCGTCGGACCGGCGCAGGAGTACTGCCGCCAATGGGTGCGCGGGCGCGTCACGGCGCCTCCGCGCGCGCTGGCGCCGACCTTGCAGGAGGCGGCCGTCGCCGCCCTCGGGACGCTGACGCGATAGCCCATCGGCTACCACGCGGCTGCCGCGCAAACGTCGGCGGCATGTTCCCGCAGGCGAAGGTGGCTGTCGTCGCGGGATCGACGTGATCGACCGGATGCGCCGGGCAAGAGCGCCTCTCCGTCGGCAGCTCTCCTCGCGAGAGCAGTCGGCGCCTTGCTGAGGGTAGCGGGATTCGGCACTGTGACAGCCAGACTCGCGACTGCGCCGGTTCGGCACATGTTGCTGGACGTCACGGGCGGCGGAAGGTTGCCACCGCGCGGCCGGATGTCCAGACCGGTTGCGCACGGGCGTTACGTGATCGACAGTGGTTGTCGAGTTATGGGTGCGGTGACGGGAGGCCACCATGGACCGTGCGGACGTGGTTGTCGTCGGGGCAGGCTACGCCGGGCTGTGCGCGGCGCGTGCGTTGCGTGCGTCCGGGCGGGACGTCGTCGTCCTGGAAGCCGGTGACCGGGTCGGCGGCCGGACGCTCACCGCGCGGGTCGGCGACGGATGGGCCGTGGATCTCGGCGGACAGTGGATCTCGGGCGCGCACACCAGCTTCGCCGCGCTGGCCGAGGAGTACGGCGCCGCGACATATACACCGCCGACCGGGGCCGACTTGCTGGTCGAGGGCGTGGTGCGGCGGCCGTTCACCGGCGCGCGTCCGCCGCTGCCCACGCTCGTCCTGGTGGTGCTGGGCCAGGCCATGTGGCGGCTGGAACGGATGGCTGCCCGCGTCGACCTCGCGCGCCCGTGGACGACGCCCGGCGCGGATCGCCTGGACTCGATGACGGCGGCGACCTGGTTGCGCCGGAATCTGCCCGAGCGGCGCGCTCGGCACCTGGCCGAGGTGATGATCGGCGAAGAACTGTGCGTCGACGTCGGCAGCATCTCGATGCTCGGCTTGCTGACCACGATCCGTTCGGCGGGCGGCGTCGACGCCGGGATCACGGCCGAGACGGTGACCCGGTTGTTCGTCGACGGAGCCGACGGGCCCGCACTGGCCATGGGCGAGGAGTTGGGCCAGGCGCTGCGTCTCGGCGCCGCCGTCACCTCGATCCGGCAGCAGGGGGACGGCGTCCGGGTCGGCGGCGCATTCGGTGACGTGCACGCCGAGCACGTGATCGTCGCCGTGCCGCCGGCCATCGCCGGACGCATCGCCTACGACCCGCCGCTGCCCGCGGCCCGTGACCAATTGACTCAGCGTGTGCCGATGGGGTCGGTGCTGAAATCATTCGCGGTCTACGAGCGGCCGTTCTGGCGCGACGACGGGCTCACCGGCCAGTCGCTGAATCTGCACGATCCGGTGCCGGTGACCTTCGACGCCACCCGCCCCGGCGGGCCCGGGGTACTCGGCGCGCTGGTTCCCGGTCGCGCCGCACAGCGGCTCGCCGCGCTGCCCGCGTCCGACCGACGCGCAATGATCGTCGGTTCGCTGGTGCGCGCCTTCGGCCACGCGGCCCGCAACCCGATCGAGTGGCACGAAAAGGTCTGGGCCGACGACCCGTACGCCCGCGGCGGCTACGGCGCTTACTTCCCGCCGGGTGTGCTGACCACCGTGGGTTCGGCGCTGCGGCAACCGGTCGGAGCGATCCACTGGGCGGGCAGCGAAACCGCCACGGAGTGGTCGGGCTACATCGAGGGCGCGATCCGCTCCGGCGAGCGCGCGGCGGCCGAAGTGCTGGCGGTACATCGATCCGTGACCGCGGCGTGATCTCCGGGTAGCCCGAATGCTGGCTCGGGCCGACGCCGAGGGACCAGAATGAAGAGGTGTTCCAGCGGATCGTGGTGGGCTACGACGACTCACCCGGCGCCCGAGCCGCCTTGACGATGGCGCTCGACCTGGCGGCGGTGCACCGTTCCGCGCTCACCGTGGTGGCCGTCGAAGAGTTTCTGCCGCACTATGGTCCGGTGGTCGGCGAGATCGAGGACGAACGCTCGATCGGGGAGCAGGCCTGCCGGCGATGGCTCAACGCCGCCGCGGCGGCCGCCGAACAGCGCGGCATCGCGGTGCAGGCGGAGATTCGCGCGGGTCAGGCGGCGCGGGAACTGGCCACCTCGGCCGCGGAACACGATGCCGACCTGCTGATTCTCGGCCGCAGCGGGCACTCGGGCATCTGGGGCCGTTTCATGGGCAGCACCGCGGAGAAGGCCGCGAGACACGCGGGCTGCTCGGTTCTCGTCGCGCACGACGGCAACGGACACGCTGAACAGCGGTGAGCGTGCATGCGACGCGGCCTCGGCGCTCCCGAGAATTCCGGTGTCACTACGCGGGCCGCGTCGCCGGGTGACTATCCTGGCGTCCGCGCGGCGGTGGGGCTCGCCGCTCCGGTCATCCGGAACAACCGCGGCATTCGTCGCCGACAGTCCCTACCCGAACACCGCAACCGTTCGTGTAGGAGACATCCGTGCCCGGTGAACTGACCGAAGAACCGCTCGAGACCGATGCCACCACGCGTAATCGCGCTCCATGGCGGGAACTCTGGCGTACCCACGGTGTTGTACTGCTGGTCGTCGCCGCGGGCGGTGCACTCGGTGCGCTGGCGCGCTATGGACTCGCCCAGGGATTGCCCGCTCACCCGGGACACTTTCCGATGGCCACGTTCGTCACCAATGTCAGCGGTTGCTTTCTGATCGGCATCCTCATGGTGGCGGTCACCGAGATCTGGGCGGCGCATCGGCTGCTGCGCCCTTTCCTCGGCGTTGGCGTCCTCGGCGGATTCACCACCTTCTCCACCTACGCCAACGAGATCCGCGGTCTCCTGACGCCCGGCACCGTCGTCGTCGCCTTCGCCTACGCGGCGGGCACGTTGATCAGCGCTTTGCTTGCCACGGCCGCGGCGATGTGGCTCACCCGGGCCGGGTACGAGCGTGCGCGCCGCGCGCGGGTGCGGTCGGCATGAGCGCCCGGCGGGATACCGCAGCTCGGGTAACCGCCGCGGGGCGGAGCGTCGAGTCTGGCAGCGGCGGCTCGGGTGACTGCGGACCCGATGAGGGCGCAGCGTGAGCGTGCTGCTCGTCGTCGTGGGCGGCGCGATCGGAGCGCCGCTGCGATACCTCATCGACCGTGCGGTACAGGATCGTCGCGACAGCCTGTTCCCATGGGGCACATTCCTGGTCAACCTGATCGGCTGCCTCGTGCTCGGTGGGCTCAGCGGCGCGGGGACCGCGCTGGCGACGCCGCTGTTCGTCTTGCTCGGCACCGGTTTCTGCGGAGCGCTCACCACCTACAGCACCTTCGGTTACGAAACCGTGCGGCTGGCCGAGCGGGGCGCCTATTTCTACGCGGCGATGAACGTGCTGGTCAGCGTGGTCGCCGGGCTGGCTGCCGCAGTGTCCTCCTACGCACTGGTGCACGCCGTGCTCGGCTGACGACGCGGTGTCCGCGCAGCCGCGCGATCGGATGTCGAGCACGGTGCGCGGTCACCGTCTTCCTCGCACGCTCCCGTGTCGACGAAGCCGTATGCGACGTGATCCAGCTCACCGAGTTGATCTACCGCGAGCCAGGCCGGGTGCGTTAAGCTGACCGAACAGATGCAGATATGCGCATACATTTCAAGGACGGGAAGGGGCTGGGTCGATGGGACACGAGCACGGGCATGGCCACGCACACGGACACGGGGTGTCCCGTGACGCCGACCGCAGATGGCTGACCGTTGCGCTCGCCCTGATCGCCGGATTCATGGCGGTCGAGGTCGTGGTCGGTGTGCTGGCGAATTCGCTGGCGCTGCTGTCCGACGCGGCGCACATGCTCACCGACGCCGCGGCCATCGTGCTCGCGCTCGCCGCGATCCGGCTCGCCGCCCGACCCGCCAACGGCAAGTACACCTACGGCTACAAGCGTGCCGAGATCCTCTCGGCACAGGCCAATGGTGTCACGCTGCTCGTGCTGGCGGGCTGGCTCAGCTATGAGGCGGTGCGTCGTCTGCTGGAGCCGCCGGAGGTGACCGGCGGGCTGGTGGTAGTGACCGCGTTGGCGGGCATCGCGGTCAATGTCGCGGCGACCTGGGCGATCAGCAAGGCCAACCGGTCCAGTCTCAACGTCGAGGGCGCCTTCCAGCACGTGCTCAACGACCTCTACGGATTCATCGCCACCGCCGTGGCCGGAATCGTCGTGCTGACCACCGGATTCGCCAGGGCGGACGCGATCGCCACGCTGGTCGTCGTCGCTCTGATGGTCAAGGCGGGGCTCGGGCTGGTGCGTGAGTCCACCCGGATCTTCCTGGAGGCGGCGCCCGCGGGCGTCGATCCGGATGTGCTCGGGCGCAGGCTCGTCGACATCCAGGGCGTCGACGAGGTGCATGACCTGCACGTCTGGCAGATCACCTCCGGCGATATCGCGCTGTCGGCGCACGTGCTGGTCCGCCCGGGCGCAGACTGCCATGGACTGCGTCAGCGGATCGAGCGGCTGCTCGACCACGACTACGGCATCACCCACACCACGTTGCAGGTCGACCACAGCCACGTCGTCACCTCCTCGACCGCCCCGGACACGCAACGCCTCCTTCCGGTGCTGGATGGCCATTGCGATGATGCCCACGGTCCGGTCCACCGCGACCGTCCGTCGTCCGCGGCGGGTATCAGCGCACCCTGAGCTACCGCACGCCACGGGCGTGGACTATGGCGGGCGGAACGTCGCGCAGCACCGGAAGACGTTCGAGCAGCGGCATGCTCACCGCGAGCGGCCCGCGGGAATGGCCGTAGGACGATACGGTCACCTCGGCCACCTGTGGGCTCCAGTCACGCAGCAGCCGGGCCACCCGGCTGCGCTTGACGCCCCATGGCATCGGCGGAGCGGTGTAGTGCGACGTCTTGCCGAATCCCCGCAGGGTCTTCCGGGAGAACCACGGCGGGATGGTGTCGAACATCAACTCCACGCCGGGCAGGCGCTCGAAGATCGTGGCGCACAGGCGCCGCACATCGATGGGCTCGAAGTACATGAACAGTCCCTGCGCCGTGATGAACACGCCGCGGCCGGCGTCCACCTCGTCCAGCCAGGCCGGATCGAGTGCGCTGATCGGCAGGTGGCGACAGCGTGCGCTCGGTGGCAGGAACCGTTCCCGCAGTGCGATGCCTTCGGGAACGTCCACACACAGCCAGCGCACCTGCCCGTCGTCACACCGCTGGAACTGAGTCTCCAGCCCGGAGGCGAGCTCGACGACGGTCCCGCCGGGATGCGCCGCCAGCCAGGGCCGCAGCACCTGGTCGAAGCGCAACGACCGCACCGCGTGCGTGCCGTCGGGAGCGCCGAACGCCCGCTTGTAGTCGTAGTCGAGCGCGTCGAAGATACGGACGCAGTCGGGGTCGTGCAGAATGCCGTCCGCCCGCTTCGCTTCCGACGCTCGGTTGTAGAGCGTCCACAGCATGGTCTCCGGGACTCCCGCCAATTCGACGTTCGTTCCCATGGTTCGTCCTCTCCGGCGCTCGCTCGTATTAGAAAATGAAAATCACTGCAACTAAGGCTAATCTAAATTGGTCTGGTCAGCTGGACAGACGAGGGAACGGCTGCTCCGACTCGACCAGGTAGGCCAGTTCCAGCAGGGTGCGTTCGTTGCCGCGGGTGGCGGCGAACTGGACTCCGACGGGGAGCCCGGCGGCGGTGCGGCCGCCCGGAACCGTGATGGCGGGTGTCCCGGTGATGTTGTTGATGGGGGTGAAGCAGACATAGGCGCGTAGTCGTTCGATCAACTCCTCGAATGGCACGGTGGGACTGAGATACCCGAGTTCCGGTGTGGTGTGGCCGAGCACCGGGAGCAGCACCGCGTCGTAGGGGCCGACTGCCCGTTCGTACCTGGCGGCGGCCGCGCGGAGTCGGTAGAAGGTCAGCGGCGCATGCATGGCCCGCCGTAGGAAGAAGCCGCGCAGGCCGATGGTCAGATCGTCTACACGCCGTGCGTCGAAGCGTCGATCGAGCAGCTTTCCCGTCGTGGTGATCGTGGCCGCGAGCAGCCCCCAGTAGTGCAGGAAAGCGTTTTCGATCGCCACGTCGAACGGTAGCCGCACGGGCTCGACCGAATAGCCGTTGGATTCGAGAGTGCGGGCCACCCTTTCCACGGCATCCCGGGTCGGACCGGCCGGGACCGGCCCAGCGACGTTGTCGAGCACGAGCGCGATTCGCATCCGCCGCGTTGCGGGCCCTTCGACGCGGCCGATCGGCCGCAGCGCGGGGCTGCGCCAATATCGTTCGGCTGCCGCGGCATAAGCCGCCGTATCGCGCACCGTTCTGGTCAGCACACCCTCGCTGACGATGTCGATCGGCAGTGTGCGGGCCAGCCCCGACACGACATGTCGTCCTCGGCTCGGCTTCAAACCGACCAACCCGGCGCATGCGGCGGGAATGCGGATCGACCCGCCGCCGTCGTTGCCGTGCGCGATCGGAACGACCCCGGCCGCCACCAGTGCGGCCGCCCCGCCGGACGACCCGCCCACCGAAAATCCGGTGTGCCAAGGATTGCGCGTCGGCGGTGCGTGCGGCGGCTCAGTGCTGGCGTTGAAGCCGAACTCGGGCATGGCGCTCTTGCCGAGGACGGTCAGGCCCGTACTGAGGAACTGGCGGGTGTAGCCGCTGTGCACCCGGGCGGGTGTGGCTCGGAAGGCCGCGGTGCCTTGATTGGTCGGCATGCCCGCGACGTCGATGTTGTCTTTGACGAACGTGGGCACCCCGTAGAAGGCGCCGGTCCGCTCGGCGGGGATCAGCGGTTTCGCGTAGCTCGGGTAGGCGACGGCGGCCAACTGCTCGACCTGGTGGGCGCGCGCCACCGCGGCGTCGGCGAGTTCGCGCGGCGAGACCGCTCCCGCCCGCACCAGCGCGGCGAGAGCGACCGCGTCGTGCTCGCCGAGCGCGTCGTCGCCGAAGGCGTGGACGCGCGTGGGCAGCGGCATATGAGCGTCGGCGGTCATGTCCCGAATCTAGTGTGTGGACCAGGCAGTCCGTCCAGATGAGAAAGGACAGCAGGTGCCCGCGACACATCCGGATCCGGTGCCGCCGAAGGGCCGTGTCGGCACACAGCTGTTCGCCCTGCCGCCGGCGGGCAGGCGGTGGAGCCCAGCACTGCGTGCCGCCCTGGCGTTCGCCGTGCCTGCCGCCCTCGTCACCGGTTTCGGCAATCCGGACGCGGCGGTCTTCGTCATCTTCGGCGCCTTCGCCGTGCTCTACGGCGAGGGACGGCCGTTCCGGGTGCGCGGCCGGGTGGTGCCCGCGGCCGGTCTTGCGCTGCTCGCCGCGTGTGGCCTGGGTGGGTTGGTCGGCGGACTGCTCACCACCGGAACCGGCGCTGCGCTGGTCATGGTGGTCGTGGTGTCGGCGGTCGCGGCGCTCGCCGTCTTCGTGATCGACGCGCTGCGGCTCGGTCCGCCGGGCGCGCTGTTCTTCGCGCTGGTCTGCGCGGGCGCGATGAAAGCCGTGGAGTCCGGCGCGTCGCTGGTGACGCTGCTGCTCAGCGCGGCGTGCGGTGTGCTCGCTTCGATCATCGTTTCGATGGCCGGAGTGCTGCGTGATCACCGCAAACCCGAACGCATGGCGGTCGAGGCGGCCGTGCGCGCGGTGGACGCGTATGTGGCGGCCCGGGAGACAGGCTGCTCCGCTATCGATCTACGTCACCGGGCGGGTGCCGCGATGGCCGACGCATGGGCCGCGGTCTACGACGGTGGGCTGCCGAGCGACCCGGGGGAAGCGACGCTGCTGGCCACCCTGCAACGCGCGCGGCGCAAGCTCGCGGGATACGCACCGGCCGACGACACCGACGATCTGCTGCTCGATCCGTTGGTTTCGTTCGCCCGCCCGAGCGTGGGCTTCCGGTTGCGGCGTTCCTTGTCCTTCTCCTCGCATGCGGCGATCAGTGCGCTGCGCGTCGCGGTGGGCTGCCTCGGCGCGGGTGCGCTCAGCGCCTGGCTGGGTCTGGAACGGCCGCACTGGGCGGTGCTCAGTGCGCTGATCGTGTTGCAGACCGGTCCGGATCGGGTGCACGGGCAGGTGCGCGCCATCCACCGTTTCGTCGGTACCGTCGTCGGACTCGGTCTGTTCGCGGTCATCTACCAACTCGGGCCGACCGGCTATGCGCTGATCGTGTTCATCGCCTTGCTGCAGTTCTGCATCGAGCTCTTCGTGCCGCGCAACTACGCGCTGGCCGTCGTGTTCATCACGCCGGTCGCGCTGATCGCGGGCGGCGTCGCCACCACAGATGGACCGATCGGGCCGGTGATCCGGGACCGGCTGGTGGAGACGGTGCTCGGTGTCGCGATGGCGGTGTTCGCGCTGTATTGCGTCGCGCCGCACGGGCATCGGCGCACCTTCCACTGGATGGAACGGCGCGCGGTCGCCGACGCGCGGGCACTGCTCGACCGGTTGCGCCGCAAGCCGATGGACATCGTGGCGTGGGTACTGGTCCAGCGGTTGCAATTCGAGTTGGTCGGTGTGGTCCGCAGCGGAATCGACTCGGCCACCGATGACCCGGAGTGGACCCGCGAATATTGGCCGGAGCACGCCGCTCTCGCGCATTTCGGTCATGACCTGCTGGCCGCCTGCTGGGTGCTGCAGCCGGGTGAGCGGCTCTCCGACGTGGACGGCTGGGCCGTCCGGCTGGAATCGGCGCTCCCCGGACCACCGGCGCCGAACCGGCTGCCTGCTGGGCGATACCTCGGCCGTCGCTCCGGACGTGCACGGGGTGGGGACCGATCACGTCCGATAGCGCCCATTAGGGTTGGGCACATGCACGACAGCGTGACGGTCCGGATGGCCGCCCCGGCCGGCAAGATCTGGGAACTGATCAGCGATATCGAGAACACGGGGCGATTCAGTCCCGAGACGTTCGCGGCGGAGTGGCTCGGTGGCGCCACCGGCCCTGCGGTGGGCGTGAAGTTCCGCGGGCACGTCAACCGCAATGGCTGGGGGCTGAAGTATTGGACGGTGTGCCGCATCGTCGCCTGCGAGCCCGGCCGCGAGTTCGCGTTCACCGTGCTCGGTCCTGGCGGCATGCCGGTCAACACGTGGCGCTACGTTCTCGAGCCGGTGGACGGCGGCACCGACGTGACCGAGTCGTTCCAGCTGCACGACAACCCGGTGCTGCGGCTGTACTGGCTGCTGGCCGGCTGGACCCGCGGCAAGACGAACGTCGACGGCATGCGCGAGACACTGAACCGCATCCAGGCCGTCGTCGAATAACCGCCTGGCACAGCGCTGTTCGGCGCGACCGCGGCCACGGTTCTAGGCTCGATGACCATGACTGCTCCTGTGCTTCTCGTGCTCGGCGCCGGTCCCGGCCTCGGGCTGTCGGTTGCCCAATTGTTCGCCGACGACGGGTTCGCCACCGTGCTGGCCTGCCGGTTTCCCCAGGAGGCCGAACCGCTGGCCGAGCAGTTGCGCGGGCAGGGATTCGACGCGGAGGGCGTCGGGGTGGACCTGACCGATCCCGCCGACGTCGCGGGCATCGTCACCGGGGTGGGTGAGCGCCACGGTCGTATCGACGTGCTGCACTTCAACCCGAGCGTCTTCCGTCAGGCCGACCCGCTCCAGCTATCGGTTCCCGAACTGATCGCGGACTTCACCGCCGGCGCCGCGGCGCTGCTGCCCGCTGTCCAGGCCGCGCGTCCCTTTCTGTCCGGGGGAGCCCGCGTGCTGGTCACGGGTAGTGCGGCCGCGGATGAACCGTGGCATCAGGCCGCCTCGCTCGGCGTCCAGAAGGCGGCTGTGCGCAACCTGGTGACCAGCCTGGACACCACTTTGGCCCCCGCGGGCATCCGCGCCGTCGCGGTGCAGGTCAACGGCGTGCTCGGCGACGGCGCGTTCACCCGGAATCGCGTCGCCGCGGCGCTGCACGCGGCGGCCACCCGGCCCGCCGACGCCTGGACGCCGCACGTGTCCTACGACGGCTGAATTCCGTCTACCCGCGTCGATCAGCCGAGCGAACCGGATCGACCTCAGTCCCGGTCGAGGTCGCGTGCCAGCAGTCGTCGAGCAGCACGCTGCCGCCCTTGCCGCGCACACACGTAAAGCCCGCAAGCCTCGCTGGCACGCATCCCGCACTGGCAGGCCGATGAAACTCGGCGACAGGTGCTTTCGCGCGTCTTCGAGACCACGCCCGAGGCGCCGACGGCATGAGACATCACAGCTACCGCGGTCGAATGGCCACGAAATCGATGGGCAACTGCGCGGGTCCACGTAGGTTGACGTGTTCCCGGTAGCGCGGAGGGTCCATGGGTAGCGATGGGGATTCGACGCGCTGGGCGAACCGGGTCAGCGCTACCCGCGCTTCCAAGCGGGCCAGCGGCGCGCCGACGCAGAAGTGGGCTCCGAGTCCGAAGGCCAAGTGGCGGTTGTCGCGGGCCGGATCGAATCGGTCGGGGTCGGCGAACACAGCGGGATCGCGATGTGCGGCGGCGATCAGCAGCACCACCAGGTCGCCGCGCTGGATGTCCATGCCGCCGATGGTCAGATCGTCGGCGGCGATGCGTGGAATCAGCTGGACCGGAGGGTCGAACCGCAGCGTCTCCTCGACCACGCCGGGGCCTCGGTCCGGGTCCGCGCGGAGTGCGGCGAGTTCGTGCGGCCTGCGCAGCAAGGCGAGGGTCGCGTTGGCGATGAGGTTGACCGTGGTCTCATGTCCCGCGACCAGTAGCAGCGCGCAGGTCGAGATGAGCTCCGCGTGGGTGAGCACGTCACCGGCGTCCTCGGCCGCGATGAGTTCGGACAGCAGGTCCGGGCCCGGCGTGCGGCGCCGGCGCTCGGTGAGTTCTTCGAAGTAGGCGTGCAATTCGGTGCCCGCGCGCTGGATTTCGGCCTTGTCGGCGCGGAACTGCGGAGCCGCGCGCGAGGTCGGATCGAGCGTGCGGGACAGCAACGCGGACCAATTACTCAGCCGCGCTTCGTCTTCCAACGGTACGCCGAGCAGTTCGCAGATCACTGTGACGGGGAGCGGATAGGCCAAGTGCTCGACCGCGTCGAAGGTTCCCGCACGGGCGCGCTGGTCGAGCAGATCGTCGACGATCTCGGTGATCCGCGGCTCCAGCCGCCGCACGACGCGTGGGGTGAACGCCTTCGACACCAGGCGGCGCAGGCGGGTGTGGTCCGGCGGGTCGAGGAAGAGGAACGAGGGTTTCGCCTGTGCCGCACCGTCTTCGCGTGTTCCGTCGTAGATGGGCATGGCACCGAGCTGCAACCGCGCGAGCGACCGGTCGACGCTGGCCCGCGGATCGCGCAGCATCGCGGCGCAGTCGTCGTAACGGGTCAGTACGACCACGGGTGCGGTGCCGATCCGGAACGGGCCGGACTCGCGCAGCCGGGCGAAGAGCGGGTACGGGTCCGGCCGCACCGCCGGGTCGAGCAGCCGCACGTAGTCGTCCGTCGGATGGTTCGTGGTCGTCATCGACACTCCCAGCTGTCCGGCCCGGAGTCGGCGCCGGGCTTGTTGGTATTATTCCGATACCGTCGGTAGGAAAGCAATACCGGCGGGGGATGCGAAAATGTCGCCATGACACTCCGGCGCCCGGTCGACGATTCGGTCACCCGCGTCGTCGAACTGCTCGGCGACCGGTGGACCATCCTGCTGATCGCCGAGGCGTTCTTCGGGGTGCACCGCTTCAGCGATTTCGCCCGCAACATCGGCATCACCAACCGCAATCTGCTCACCAGCCGCCTGCGCATGCTGATCGACGCGGGCATTCTCACCCGCACCGACCACGGCGGCGGACGCGTCGACTACCACCTCACCGCCGCGGGCCGCGAGCTGTATCCGATCGTCATCTCCATGATGGTCTGGGGCGACAAGCACCTGGTCGGGGCGGAAGGCCCGCCGATCGTGCTCGAACATCGCCGCTGCGGGCACGAGACCTCGCCGCTGCTGGTTTGCGACCACTGCCGCGAGCCGCTCGACCCGCGCGAGGTCGAACCCAAGGCGGGGCCGGGCTTCCACCAGCCGCCGGGCGCCGAACAGGCCGGTTAGCCGGGCTGTAGGCACTGACCTCGGGCGTGCGGGGCGGAGTACACCGGACGGGGCGATAGCCGTAATGGCAGGTGCCGAGCGCGTCAGGTGCGGCGACCGGAGGCAATAGAGTGGGCCCATGGCGCAAGCGATCGCCGTCGAACGGGCTGGTTGGCTCGGATTCCGCTGGCGCGGGCAAGGTTTGCACGGCGCGGACCGCACCGACGCGCTCGATGACCTCCTTCTGCTCGGTGTGCAAGGCGGTCGTGGCGGGGGACCGGAGCAGTCACTGATCCAGCGCACCGCGGTGATCGGCCGCACGCCCGTCGCCGAGGCGGTCCGGCCGGACGGCCCGCTGGTGAGTGTCTGGTCGGTGCGCGGCGCTCCACATGCCCATCCGCTGGCCATGCTGGACA
Source organism: Nocardia amamiensis (assembly GCF_015477605.1). Taxonomy (GTDB): domain Bacteria; phylum Actinomycetota; class Actinomycetes; order Mycobacteriales; family Mycobacteriaceae; genus Nocardia; species Nocardia amamiensis_A. The sequence continues at coordinate 148,125 of NZ_JADLQX010000011.1, read as the reverse complement.
CGGTGTGCGACGCCGTGGCCCCGGTGGCGACGGACGAGGGCGGATCGGCGTATCTCGCGGCCGTGGCGGAGGTCGCGGCCGCGTTGACGGCGGTGGTGACCACGCCGATGACCAAAGGCCGAGCCAGCGCCGAGGTCACCGCCCGGGTCCGCCCAGAGTTGGTCACCTGGTGTCAGCGCTGCGCGGCCACGCATGTGCCGGATGGGATGTTCCGTGCCGCCGGATGCCGGGCCGGGATCGTCCTCGCTACACGACAGCGGGCGACCATGCTCCATCCGGCTCCCGAGCATCAGCGTGTGCGGGTCGAGCACCCGCGAGTCGCATTGCTCGAGGCTTACTTTCGGGCGAACGGCCCGACGACGCGAACGCAGTTCCGTGACTGGCTCGGCAGCGATCCCACAGCCGCCTGGAAGACACTCGGCGCCGAACTCGTGCGCGTCCGCATCGAAGGGCGCGGCCTCGAGCTCCCCGAGCCCCTGCTCGACGCGGTGCGGTCGGCGCCCGAGGCCGAGGGCGTGGTCCTGGTACCGCCGAACGACGGCTATCTCCGGCAGGTCGATCGCCAGCTTCTGGTACCGGATCGTGCGCGCCGCCATGAAGTGTGGCGCGCCCTCGCGGCACCCGGTGCGGTGCTGTCCGCCGGTGAGGTGGTCGGCACCTGGCGCTACCGACGTGCCGAGAACGAACTGACGGTCACCTGTTTCGAGCCGCTGTCGGCACGGCAGCGGGCGGACGCGGAGAACAGTGCTGGTCTGATGGCCGAGACCGCCGGAGCGGCTGCTCCCGTGGTGCGCTGGACCTGACCCCGCTCAGTCCAGCAGACGGAAGAAGGCTTCGGCTAGATAGAGCGGCAGCAGGATGTAGTACAGCAGCATCGCCATCGAATCGGCTCCGATCATGAACGCAGGTCCCACGTCGTGCGGCGGGCACGTCGCACCGGGATTGGAGACCAAGTGGTCTCGCGAGAGCAGGACGCTAGTGCAGCGCCGCATCGTCGGCAAGACCGATCAGCGTGCCGCCGGACAGCAGGGTGCCGGCGTCACTCGCGGCGGATCCTGGCCAGCCACGCGGCGAGGTCGACTTTGCCGGACTCGGAGACCTCCAGTCCTTCCGCGTTCTGGGCCACCGTGTCGGTGATCCGTCCCCGGTACCGCGCGGGGCGCAGGTCCTCCACCGTCCAGCCGTCGCGGAAGGATTCCCGGATCAGGGTGTCGCTGATCCTAGGGCCGAACCCGGGCTCGGTGTCCGAGAGCGCGAGCACATGGAGAACGCCGCCGGGCTTGCAGATCGCGTGCAGGCTGCGGACATATGCGGCGCGCTCCGCGTCCTCGGTCCCGAAAACATGGAACAACGCGCTGTCGACGATGGTGTCGAACGCGGGCGCGGAGCCGGGCGGGTCACCGGCGAAATCCGCTCGGTCGCCCAGCGTGAGCGCATCGGCCACTTCGAACACGGCTGCCGGCACGCCCTGAGCGGCCGCATTGGCGCGGGCATACTCCACCGCGCTGGGCGACATGTCGATGCCGCGCACGTCGTACCCGAGTCTGGTCAGCAGAATCGTGTGCTCGCCCGCACCGCAGCCGGGATCTAGCACACGTCCGGTGATCCACCCCTCGCGTTCGAGTTCGACGATGGCGGGCTGTGGCTCGCCGATCACCCAGGGAGCGGTGTCATCGTCGTAGACGGAATTCCAGAAATCAGCTGGACGAGTCATGGCTCCATGGTCCATCCTCAACCACGCTCGAGGTCAAGATCGAGAACGGCCGGGGACCGTCTACCGGCACCCTGCGTCGAGGGCCTACGACCGGGTACGCGCCGGGTATGAGCACACCGAATATCGATCCCACCACGGCGGAGTCGATGCGGCAGGACGCGGATTTCGCCGACGAGCACACCAAGCCCACGCACGCCGACGAGCATCCCACCGACGAAGAGCTGGAGACCGACGAGTCGACTCCACGCGGGCACGGCGGCATGGACGGGTGACCACGGCGCGCCACGGTTGAGCGGGACCACGCCACGCCCGCGGTCAGCCGTGTCGGCGGATTCGTGGCGGGCCGTCGACACGGCATACATCCAGGCGATGGCGCACTCGACGGGTGGGGTTGCCCCAGCCCAGCCGCGGCCGCCGCGTAGTCGAACGCCACGTCAGCGAGCCAAATCCGCAGGTGCACATCACCTACGGGTGGGAACCATCCCTCGGCGGTCATGGCCTATTCGCCTCCTACACCTTTCCGGATGAGGCAATCAGTCGACTTCGCGCGGGACCCGGTATGGACGGAGTGGGTACGGCGTGGCACGGTTCGCCGGGAACCGTGCCACGCACGGGCTCAGGCGACGGCGACCAGCCGGGCCGCGTTGGCGGATTCGTCGTCGGCCGCCTGATTGGCGGCCAGCTCGGCATACACGCGATCGCGGTAGCGGGTGATCTCGCGCTCAGTGGTGGCGGCGTCCCAGCCCAGGTGGGCGCCGATCAGCCAGGCCACCTCCGGGCCTGCGGCCAGTCCGCGGTCGGACGCCTCGATGGAGATCCGGGTCCGGCGGGTGAGCACGTCGTCCAGGTGCAGCGCGCCCTCGTGGGTCACCGCGTACACCGCCTCGGCGCCGAGGTAGTCCGGCGCACCGGCCAGCGGTTTGCCGAGCTCGGGTTCGCGTTCGATCAGGTCGAACAGGTCGGTGATCGCCGAACCGTAGCGCCCGAGCAGCCGCTCGACCGTCGCCCTCGGCAGGCCCGCGCGCTGGGCGAGGCTGTCCAGGTCGGCGGCGAGTTCCTGGTATCCCACCGCGCCGATGATCGGCAGATGCTCGGTCACCGACGGGGCGGCCGCCCGGCCGAGCCCCGCAACGGCCGCGTCGACGACGTCGGCGGCCATCACGCGGTAGGTGGTGTACTTGCCGCCCGCGATCACGAACAACCCGGGGGCCGGTTCGGCGACCGCGTGCTCCCGGGAGAGCGTCGCGGTGTCGGCCGACGCGCCGGACAGCAGCGGGCGCAGCCCCGCGTAGGTGCCGACGATGTCCTCGTGGGTGAGCGGGTCGCGCAGCACTCGGTTGACGTGGTCGAGCAGGTACTGCACGTCGGCATTGCTGGCGGCCGGGTGGTCCTTGTCCAGCGACCAATCCGTGTCGGTGGTTCCGATGATCCAGTGCGCGTGCCACGGGATGACGAAAAGCACGCTCTTCTCGGTGCGCGTGATCAAGCCGGTGTCCAGGTTCAGGCGGTGGCGCGGCACCAGGATGTGCACGCCCTTGGACATGCGGACGTGGAACGGGAAATCGACCCCGGTCATCCGGTTCATCTCGTCGGTCCACACGCCGGTCGCGCTGATCACCCGGCGCGCGCGCACGGTGTGCGCCCGGCCGGTCTCCAGATCGGTGACCTCCGCGCCGACCACGCGTTCGCCGTCACGCAGCAGCGCGGTCACCTTGGTGCGGGTGAGCACGGTCGCGCCGTGCTGGGCCGCGGTGCGGGCGATCATCATGGTGTGGCGGGCGTCGTCGACCTGTGCGTCGAAGTACCGGATGGCGCCGGTCAGCGCGTCCGCGCGCAACGCGGGCGCCAGTTCCAGGGCGCGCGTGCGGGACAAGTGCCGGTGCATCGGCAGCGCGCGGGCACCGCCGATGGTGTCGTACAGCGCGACACCCGCTCCGATGTAGGCGCGCTCCCACACCCGATGCCGCAACGGCAGCAGGAACGGAACGGGCCGCACCAGGTGGGGTGCGAGGCGGTGCAGCAGCAGGCTGCGCTCCTTCAACGCCTCGCGCACCAGCCAGAAGTCGAGCTGCTCCAGATAGCGCAAGCCGCCATGGATCAGCTTGCTGGAGCGGCTCGAGGTGCCCGCAGCGAAGTCCCTGGCCTCGACCAGGGTCACGGACAGGCCGCGGGAGGCGGCGTCGAGGGCGGCGCCCGCGCCGACCACGCCGCCGCCGATGACGAGCACATCGATCTCGGTGTCGCCGAGTGAGTTCACCGCGCGGGCGCGGTACTGGGAGTCCAATCGTGCGGACACAGCGGTATCTCTCCTTGTTTCGGTGTTATTCGGATAGGCCGACGTCGCCCCTCATTCGTCGACGTCGATCCAATCGAGGGTGCGGGCGACGGCCTTCTTCCAGCGCGCGTAACCGCGCTCGCGCTGCTCCTCCGACCAAGTCGGGCTCCAGCGCTTGGCCTCGTTCCAGTTCTGCTCGAGCTCGTCGGTGTCGTTCCAGAATCCGACAGCGAGCCCCGCCGCGTAGGCGGCGCCCAGCGCGGTGGTCTCGGCGACTACCGGACGCGACACCGGCACACCGAGGAAGTCCGCCTGCAACTGCATGCACAGCTCATTGGCGGTGACGCCGCCGTCCACGCGCAGCACGTCCAGCTTCACACCGGAATCGGCCTGCATGGCTTCGACCACGTCCCGGGTCTGGTAGCAGATCGATTCCAGCGTCGCCCGCGCGAGATGGGCGTTGGTGCTGTAGCGCGACAGGCCGACGATGGCGCCGCGCGCGTCCGAGCGCCAGTACGGCGCGAACAATCCGGAGAACGCCGGGACGAAGTACACCCCGCCGTTGTCCTCGGCCTGCCGGGCCAGCGATTCGCTCTGCGCCGCACCGGAGATGATGCCCAGCTGATCACGCAGCCACTGCACCGCCGAGCCGGTCACCGCGATCGAACCCTCCAGCGCGTACACCGGCTTGTCCGAGCCGAGCTGGTAGGCGACCGTGGTGAGCAGGCCGTGCTGCGATCGCACGATCTCGGTTCCGGTGTTGAGCAGCAGGAAGTTGCCGGTGCCGTAGGTGTTCTTGGCTTCGCCGGGACGGAAGCAGACCTGCCCCACCGTGGCCGCCTGCTGGTCGCCGAGCACACCCGACAGCGGCACCGCACCGCCGAACGGACCGTCGGCGCGGGTGGTGCCGAACAGTTCCGGGTTGGACGAGGCAGCGATGGCGGGCAGCATGGCGCGCGGGATGCCGAAGATCGACAGCAGCTCGTCGTCCCAGTCCAGCGTCTCCAGGCTCATCAGCATGGTGCGGCTGGCATTGGTCGGATCGGTGACGTGTACCCCGCCGTCCACGCCGCCGGTGAGCTGCCACAGCAACCAGGTGTCGGTGGTGCCGAAGAGCGCGTCGCCGCGCTCGGCGTCCTCGGCCACACCCGGGACGTTGTCCAGGATCCAGCGCAGCTTCCCGCCGGAGAAGTACGTGGCGGGCGGCAGGCCCGCCTTGCGCCGGATGGTTTCGCCGTGCCCGGCCTTCTCCAGATCGGCGGCGATGCGATCGGTGCGGGTGTCCTGCCACACGATGGCGTTGCAGTACGGCCGCCCGGTCTTACGGTTCCACACCACCGTGGTCTCACGCTGGTTGGTGACGCCGACCGCGGCCAGATCGCTCGCGACCAGGTCGGCCTTGGTGAGCGTGCTCTGGATGACCGCGCGGGTGCGCTCCCAGATCTCGGTCGGGTTGTGCTCCACCCACCCCGGGCGCGGCAGGATCTGCTCATGCTCGAGCTGGTGGCGGGCAACCTCGTTGCCGCTGTGGTCGAACACCATGAAGCGGGTGCTCGTGGTGCCTTGGTCGATGGCGCCGACGAACTTGGTCATCGCGGTCCTTTCGAGAAACTGCTGTCGGATGGATTCAGAACAGGAACTGGGCAGCGAGACCGGCGAGCGCGCCGCCGACCAGCGGGCCGAGCACCGGCACCCAGGCATAACCCCAGTCGGAGTTCTTGCCGCGCGGTTCGGTGCCGGCTTCCGGAGATTCCAGCGACGCACCGGCGCCCACGGTGACCGGCACCCGGTTTGCCTCGGCCGGCACGGCCTTGCTGACCGGCAGCAGTGCGTGCGCGATGCGCGGACCGAGGTCGCGAGCCGGGTTGATGGCGTATCCGGTCGGGCCGCCGAGCGACGCGCCGATGCCGACGACGAGGAACGCCGCCGCGACCGGGCCGAGTCCGCTGGGGGTGTGTCCGAACGCGAGGATCACCAGGACCAGGGTGAACGTGCCGATCACCTCGGTGGCGAAGTTCCAGCGGAAGGCGCGGATCGCGGGGCCGGTGGCGAACACCGCGAGCTTCTTCTCCTCGTCGGTCTCCTCGTCGAAGTGGCGCTTGTAGGCCAGGTAGGCAACGGTCGCGCCGAGGAACGCACCGGCCAGCTGACCGCTCAGATAGGCGAGCGTGGTCGCGCCCGAGATGGCGATTCCGGAGGAGTACTCGTCGGCGCCGCTGAACAGGATGCCGATGGTGACCGCAGGATTGAGGTGTCCGCCGGTCTTATAGGCGACATAAACGCCGGCTAGCACCGCGAACCCCCATCCGATGTTGATCAGTAGCCAGCCGCCGTCCTGTCCTTTGGACTTGGCCAGCAGTACGTTCGCGACCACACCGACCCCGAGCAGCAGCAGTACCCCGGTACCGAGTGCTTCGCTGAGGAAGATTGAGCCGAAGTTCATCGTTGAGCCTCCGTTTCGCCCCGCAGGTCGCGGGCGCGACCGTGCGTGAAACGGAAATTACGGGGGGATTTCCGAGTCGGACATAGCTCCTATTCGACAATGTCGAATGGCTCGGCTGGTTGCCAGAACGCGGCGCCACTACCGTCCGACCCGCTAGGAGGATGTATGGCGCAGCTCACACTGGGTTTCAATGATGTAGCCCAGGTATCACCGAGGATTCGACATTGTCGAATCCCGACTTGGAGGATAGGTTTCCCCACATGCCGGGTCCGATCCAATCGATCGAGCGGGCGGCGGCCGTACTGCGGCTGCTGGCCCGGGGATCCGGTCGTCTCGGCATCGGCGACATCGCCGGTGCGCTCGATCTGGCCAAGCCGACCGCGCACGGCATTCTGCGCACGTTGCAGGGCGTCGGTTTCGTCGAGCAGGACCCGGCGACCGGCAAGTACCAGCTCGGCGCCGCGCTGCTGCATCTGGGCACCAGCTATCTCGACGCCAACGAGCTGCGCTCCCGGGCGATCAACTGGGCCGACGCCCTGGCGGCGCGCACCGGAGAGTCGGTGCGGATCGGCGCCCCGGTCGACGGCGCGGTGGTGGTGGTCCACCACGTGTTCCGGCCGGACAATACCGAGCAGGCGCTCGAGCTCGGCGAACTCCTGCCCCCGCACGCCACTGCTCTGGGCAAGGTCCTGCTGGCCTACGACACCGACCTGGCCGCCACGGTACGCGGAAACGAACTGGCTCCGCTCACGCACCGCACCCTCGTCGACCGAGCCGCGCTGGCCAGGGCGCTGGCCGTGGTGCGGCAGGCCGGATGGGCAGGCGACACCGAGGAATTCCGGTCGGGCGAGGCGGGTATCGCCGCGCCGATCCGGGCGCCCGGCGGTCTCGTGGTCGGCGCCATCGGCATCACCGGCCGGGTGGATCGGCTGTGCGACGCACAGTTGCGGCACCGGCGGGCGCTGGTCGGTTACGTCCTCGACGCCGCACGGGCGGTCTCGAGGGATCTCGGTGCGCCGCACTGAGTTCCGGCAGGCCGGTGACCGGCGGACTTCGACTGAAGGCGGCCGCCGATGACGCAACGCTACGTGCTGTCCATCGATCAGGGCACCACCTCGACCCGCTGCATCCTGTTCGACCAGCGCGCCCGCTTGGTCGGCGTCGCGCAGCGCCCGCACCAGCAGCACTATCCGCGACCGGGATGGGCCGAACAGGACGCGCTGGAGATCTGGCGCAACGTTGAGCGGATCGTGCCGCAGGCGATGCGGGATTCCGGCGTGGCCGCCAACCAGATCGTCGCGCTCGGCATCGCCAATCAGCGTGAGACCACCGTGGTGTGGGACCGCCGCACCGGGATGCCGATCGGGCGCGCCATCGTCTGGCAGGACGTGCGCACCGAGGAGTTGGTCGGCGAGCTGCGCGAACGTCCGGGTGCGGACCGGATCCGCGAGCTGTGCGGCCTGCCGCTGGCCACGTACTTCGCGGCGCCGCGGCTGCGGTGGATGCTGGACGCCGTCCCGGGTCTGCGCGACCGCGCGGAGCGCGGCGAGGTGCTGTTCGGCACCATGGAGACCTGGCTGATCTGGAATCTCACCGGCGGGGTCGACGGCGGGCTGCACCTCACCGATGTGACCAATGCCAGCCGCACCCTGCTGATGAACCTCAGCACCCTCACCTGGGACGACGAACTGCTGGCGTTCTTCGGCATCCCTGCCGCGATGCTGCCGCACATCCAGCGCTCCACCGCGCCGTACGGCGTGACCCGCCGGGTCGTGCCGGGCATCCCGATCGCCGCCGCGCTGGGCGACCAGCACGCCGCGCTGTTCGGCCAAACCTGTTTCGCGCGCGGGGAAACCAAGTGCACATACGGCACCGGCGGATTCCTGATGATGAACACCGGACGCGATCTGGTGCGGTCCGAGCACGGCTTGCTCACCACGATCGGCTACCAGATCGGCCCCGAGCCGGTGTACGCGCTGGAGGGGCCGATCGCGGTCACCGGCTCGCTCGTGCAGTGGGTACGGGACAACATCGGCCTGGTCACCAGTGCGCCGGAGATCGAAACCCTCGCGCGCACCGTGGAAGACAACGGCGGCTGCTATGTGGTACCCGCGTTCTCCGGGCTGTACGCGCCGCATTGGCGCAGCGACGCGCGCGGCCTCATCGCGGGACTGACCTCCTACATCACCAAGGGGCACATCGCCCGCGCCGTGCTGGAGGCCACCGCGTGGCAGACCCGCGACGTGATGGAGGCGATGAACTCCGACTCCGGCTTGCAGGCCGCCACCCTGCGCGTGGACGGCGGCATGACGTCGAACAACCTGCTCATGCAGATCGTGGCCGACGTGCTCGACGTTCCCGTCATGCGTCCGTTCGTCGCCGAAACCGTCTCGCTGGGTGCGGCGTATGCCGCCGGCCTCGCCGTCGGTTACTGGCCGGATCTGGAGGGCCTGCGCAACAATTGGCGCCTTGCCGCCCAATGGCTTCCGCGCATGGACCCCGGGCACCGCGAGGACGAGTACGAGAAATGGAGGCGTGCCGTCGAACTGACCTTCGGCTGGGTGCGATCGAAACCCCGGGCCCGGTAGCCGCGCACCGCGCCTGAAGACCCGGAGAGGCGGGGGAGCGCGCCTGCGTTAGCGTCGCAGTCATGCGGCTTCATGTGGGGTGTGCGATGTGGACGCACGCGGCATGGCAGGAACGGCAGCTCCCTCCGGGGGAGCGGCTGCGCTGGTACGCCACGTGGTGCAACGCGGTGGAGGGCAACACGACGTTCTACGCAACCCCGTCGCGGCGCACCGTGGAATCATGGGCGAGTCAGTGCGATCCGGAGTTCCGGTTCGTGCTCAAGCTGCCCAAACCGATCACGCACGAGCGCAGGCTGTCCGGCGTCGAGGAGGAACTGCGGTCGTTCCTCGCCGCGATGGCGCCGCTCGGGGAACGCGTCCACGCGCTGTGGGTACAGCTGCCCGGCTCGTTCGGCCCGACCGATCTCGGTGCGCTCGCCGGATTCCTGCGCCTGCTGCCGCGCGCCTATCGCCCCGCCGTCGAAGTCCGTCATCCCGCGTTCTTCGCCGACGAGCAGGCCGCGCGCAGGCTGGAATACGTGCTGTCGCGCGTCGACGCCGAATGGATACCGTTCGACACCACAGTGCTTTTCGACGGTCCGCCGGCCAGCGCGGCCGAGCAGGAGGCGGCGGCGAAGAAGCCGCGGGTGCCGCGCCGGATGCGCGCGCTGACGGTAAACCCGATCGTGCGTTATCACGGCCGCGACGACGTCGATCGGACGGTGGCGGGCTGGCAACCGTGGGTGGCCACGGTCGCCGCATGGCTGCGCGAAGGCAGGTCGCCGACGGTGTTCCTGCACACGCCGGACAACGCGGGCGCGCTGGAGCTGGCTCGCCGTTTCCACGACGAGGTCCGTGCGCGCCTGCCGGAGCTCGACCCGCTGCCCGAGCCCGCGCCCGCCGAGCCGATGACGCTGTTCTGACCGAGAAGGACGTTCCCGCACGGGAACGTCCTTGCCGTTCAGGACTGCAGGCCGACTTCGATCGCGAGGGTGAGCGTGATCTTGTCGCCGATCACCGCGCCGCCGTCGGGCAGCGGCATGTCGATGGTGATGCCGAAATCGCGGCGATTGATCACGGTTGTGGCCTCGAAGCCGGCGACCGGCCCCTGGCCCATGCCGGGATGCACGCCGAGGAACTCGACGGCGAGCGACACCGGCTTGGTGACGCCGCGGATGGTGAAGTCGCCGTCCACCACGACGTCCTCGCCGTCGACCCGGAACCCGGTGGACTCGAAGGTGGCCACCGGGAATTGCTCGGACTGGAAGAAGTCGGCGGTGCGCAGGTGGGCGTCGCGCTGCGCGTTGTCGGTGGTGACCGAGTCGACCCGGATCTCCGCATCGGCCCGGGCACTGCCGTCCTCGGCGATGACCAGCTTGCCGGAGAAGTCGGTGAAGCGGCCGCGCACCTTGCTGACCATCAGGTGGCGTACCGAGAAGCCGAGTGTGGAGTGGACGGGATCGATGGTCCAGGTGCCTGCGGGCAGCGCCTTGGTCATTTCGGGTGTCATGATGCTCTCCTCATGTGATTGAGATTTAAACTATGCGGGCGGATGGTTGGTTCGGGGGTATCGCGGGAAACTCAGTGGGTGCCGAGAAGCTGTGCGAACGGTACCGGCTCGTCGTACGGGTCGGTGGCACGCGATCGCGGTGTGTTGGTCAGAAGCGTGGCGAATTCCATTGCGGCACGGTCGATCCGGGCGATCAATCCATCCGAGTCGGCGGATGCCCAGTCCTCGGACGCCGCGTACACCGATGTGGGCGCTACCGCCGCACGCAGGTAGCTGAACATCGGCCGCGACGCGTGCTCCAAGGCCAGGGAGTGGCGCGCTGAGCCCCCGGTGGCGCCGAGCAGCACCGGCATCCCGCTCAGCGAATCCGGTTCCAGCACGTCGAAGAACGTCTTGAACAGGCCGCTGTAGGAGGCGTTGAAGATCGGCGTGACGGCGATCAGTCCGTCGGCGGTGACCACGGTGTCGATCGCCGCGCGCAGGGGCCCTGCCGCGAATCCGGTCACCAGGTTGTCGGCCAGATCGCGGGCGTGTTCGCGCAGCTCGACGACTTCGAACGAGGCGTCGACGCCCGAGTTCGCCAACGCCTTACCGGTCGCCGTGGCGAGCCGATCGGCGAGGAGTCTGGTCGACGAGGGTTGGGACAGTCCCGCGGAGACGACGGCGACGCGGGTCATCGTGTCGCCTCCGGGGCGGCGGCGCGGGCGGCGACCAGGCTTGCGTGCGTCGGCGCGTCCGGAACGTGCGCGGGGCGCATGGCGTCGAATTCCTTGCGCAGCACCGGCACGACTTCCGCACCGAGCAGATCCAGTTGCTCCAGTACGGTTTTCAGCGGAAGGCCCGCATGGTCCATCAGGAACAGCTGGCGCTGGTAGTCGCCGAACGACTCGCGGAAGGTGAGCGTCTTGTCGATGACTTCCTGCGGGCTGCCCACGGTGAGTGGGGTCTGCTCGGTGAACTCCTCCAGCGACGGGCCGTGTCCGTAGACCGGCGCGTTGTCGAAGTAGGGCCGGAATTCCCGCACCGCGTCCTGGGAGTTCTTGCGCATGAACACCTGCCCGCCCAGTCCGACGATGGCCTGGTCGGCCGAGCCGTGCCCGTAGTGCTCGTAGCGCCTGCGGTACAGCGAGATCAGCCGCTGGAAGTGCTCCTTCGGCCAGAAGATGTTGTTGGCGAAGAATCCGTCACCGTAGTAGGCGGCCTGCTCGGCGATTTCCGGACTGCGGATCGAGCCGTGCCAGACGAACGGCGGCACGCCGTCCAATGGACGCGGCGTCGAGGTGAACGACTGCAGCGGCGTGCGGAACTTGCCCTCCCAGTCGACCACGTCCTCGCGCCAGAGCCGGTGCAGCAGGTGGTAATTCTCGATCGCCAGCGGAATGCCGTCCCGGATGTCCTTGCCGAACCAGGGATAGACCGGTCCGGTGTTGCCGCGGCCGAGCATCAGGTCGACGCGGCCCCCGGCCAGGTGCTGCAACATGGCGAAGTCCTCGGCGATCTTCACCGGATCGTTCGTGGTGATCAGCGTGGTGGCGGTGGAGAGCTGAAGCCGCTCGGTCCGTGCCGCGATGTAACCGAGCATCGTCGTGGGCGACGACGGCACGAACGGCGGGTTGTGGTGCTCGCCGGTGGCGAACACGTCCAGTCCGACTTCTTCGGCCTTCTGCGCGATCGTCACCATCGCCGTGATGCGCTCGTGCTCACTCGGCGTCCGCCCGGTGGTCGGGTCGGTCGTCACATCGCCGACCGTGAAAATTCCGAACTGCACGACGCCTCCTTCGTTCTCAGTCTGAACCAATTTGGTGGATATGGCAACCAATGGAACGGCGGTGCGGGCACGGCTATTCCCCAGACGGCGGTGTGGCGCCGGTTACTGCAGGTATTCCTCCAGCCAGGTGCCGGTGAGAAGGCGGGTCACCTGGGCGCCGGTATCGAGTTCAGTGCTGCCGAAGGCGTGGTCGAGGAAGGGGAGCTCGACGTAGCGGTGGGGGATGGCCGCGGCATCGAGCGCGGCGGCGTAGGCCGCGGTGTGCGTGGCCAGCACGAGGTGGTCGTTCGCGCCCTGGACCAATAGCGTCGGCGGGGACTTGCCGGTGATGTGCGGTGCGGAGTCGGTCGCGGTGTACCGATCGGGATACTGCTCGGGCGTTCCGCCGAGATACTGCCGAGCCGCGTCGGAGCCGACCGCGGTCTCCGTGCCGGAGGCGGTGAGGTCGACCGCGGGATACAGCGCGATCACCGCGCCCACTCTGGGCAGCTCGGCGGCGTTACCGCAGCTGGGCCGCAGGACACCGGCGTTGATCTTGTTCGCCACGTTGATCGCGAGATTGCCGCCCGCCGAGCCGCCGAACGCGGCGACGCGGCGCATGTCCCAGTTGTACTGCCGCGCGTGTGCCGCGGCCCAGGTCAATGCGCAGGCGACGTCGGCGTCCGCGGTGTCCCAGCGATGCACGGCGTCGTCGGAGAGGCGGTAGTCCACATCGAGGACGGCGTAGCCGTTGTCGGCCAGCCATGTGGTGTAGGCGTTGGTGCCGCGGCTGCCGCTGACGAATGCGCCGCCGTGGATGCTGAGCACCAGCGGCGCAGGCGCGGATCCGGACGTGGGCAGGTACAGATCCGCCTGGATCGGCTGCCCGTCGACGGTCGCGTACGTGACGGTCTCGTCGGGCGGGTCACCGACGGTGCTGAACGGAACGGCCGGGGCGAACGGTAGCCACGCGCCCGCCGCGTCTCGCGCCGCGAACACCAGCGCCGCGCTCGTCGTGACGGAAAGTGCCAGACCCACGGCGGCCACCGCGGCCACCGTTCCCGCGACGCGCCGCCGGCCCGCCACACTGCGGCGCAGTGCTACCAGCGCGAGTCCGGCCGTCACCACCGCCAGAACCACATTCCATGAGCCCATCGCGTCGCGCACCGCGCCGAGCAACAGCAGGGCGGATTGGCTGATCGCGTTGCGCAGCAACGGCATGACCCAGGAGACCGGCACGACGGCGATCAGCTGGCTGAGTGCGACGTACCCGGCCGCCGCCGCCGCGAGCGTCAGCAAACCGATCCGGGCCAGGCGCCGCGGCGGCTTCGGCCTTCCGGATGCGGTCACGTCCGCTCCTCGCTCGTCGGTCATTCGGGCTCTCCGCTTCGGCGTCGGTTCCTGCGCTTCCAACATAGGTCGACCGCTATGCGAGCCCCTTCCCGCTGGCGACGCGTGCGTAGGTACTCGGGTAGCCGACTACGCACGACATTCGGCGGCGGGTCCGCAGAATCGGTCGCCAAAAGTGACTTCGGACACAGCGGTTTTGGAAGGTGCTTGGATGGCTGGATATCGCGATTGGTTGACACCCGCTCCGAATCCGGAGCCGCCGTTGGACAGTCGTCGCCGGGTCGAGCGCGACCGGCCGGCGAGCGATCCGGCGGCAGCGCGCGCACTACCGTGCCGACCGCGGACGAACGTCGCCGCGTCCGGGCGGCCGAGCGCGGGCGTGCGCGGCGCGCTGCGCCGGAGTCATCCCCAGGGAACTCGGCGCGATGACGAAACACTCTTCTCGGCGCGGCGTTTCGCCGATTCAGCGGTGCGGATCGTGCTGGAGGTGCTGGACCGCAGGAGACCGGTCGCGCAGCTCGCCGTGGTCGCCGACGCCACGGTCATCGCCGCGACGCGCACCCTGATCGCGGCAGACCTGGTGCCGGGCCGCGCTCTGGGCGTCGCGGTGCCGATGCGGGTGAGTGTGGCGCTCGTCGATGCCAAGACCGCCGAGGTTTACGCCGCCTACGCCCGCGGTGCCAGGCATTTCGCGCTGGCGGCCCGGATCGTGCGCACCCGGTCGGCGGGCTGGCGGCTGACCGCCTTGCGCATCCGGTGACGGATGTGACGGCGGCCGGTGGCGGCATCGAACGCGTCGAGCTGCTGGAGGTGAGCGGGACGGTCAGCAGTAGGTAGGCCAGCCAGCGGTGAGAGGTTCTCGGTCTGCGCGTCGAGGTCGCGGCCGACCGCGAACAGCTCGCGCTGGGGCCGGTTCGCCGGATGCGCCAGAGCGCCGGTCGTGGCTGATCGAACCCGTCGACCCGCCCGATCGTCGTGGTGAAGTAGCCCGCTACCTAGGTCGGGGCGTTCCTGGCTGTCTACGTGCCCTCTGCTGAGGCCTGCGAGCTCAGCCAGTCGTGCATCCACGACAGCGCGGTCGCGCCCCCGCCGACGGGGTAGCTGCCGTAGGCGGTGTGGGCCTCGGAGCGGTAGAACTCCTCGAGCAGTCGCGCGCGTTCCTGGTTGGCCGAGTCCGACAGCTGGCTCTGCAGCAGCGTGATCCCGCCGTTGGACATCAGGTCGCCGAGGATGGCGTTCATTTCGAGTTGGTAGCGCCAGAGGTAGGCCGGGTCCGGATGCGAGGTCTGGGCCAGGAAGCCCGCGAAGCGGGTCACGAAGTCGTCCGCGGCTGTGGCGCAGTAGAGGTCGCCGACCGCGCAGATGGTGCGGGTCTGCGGGCTGACGAAACCGAACCCGCCGATCCGCGGACCCCCCGCGCCCGCACCGGCGACCGGCGGCCCGACCAGAGCGTCGGCGGGGGAGCGGCGCGGATCGGAGATGAGTCCGACCGCCGCGATCCGGTGCGGCGGAACGACGCCGAGGCCGGTGCCGATCTCCGCGGCGAGATCTCCCGCGGCGTCGGCTCCTTGGCTGTAGCCGAGAAGCGCGATCTTCGTCGCACCGCACTCCCTGGCCATCGCCGCGATCATGCCGCGCGCGTTGTCCACGGCCTCACGCTTGGAGGCGCCGTAGACCTCGCTCTCCCACGGGAACGCCGTAGCGGCGTAGCTGACGTAGTCCACCCGCGCCGAGCTCGGCAGTCCGGCAGTGACCCCCGCGAGCATTCCGGGTCCGGGCCGGTCGTCGTCCGGCCGATCGGTGGTCTCCCATGTTCCCGGGATCGCCACCACGTACAAGCTCGGGCACTCCGGTTCCGCGACGGCCGGCCCGCTGCCGGGGCAGACGCACATCAGCGTCATCGCCGCGATACCGATGGCCGCAGAGATCAACTTCGATCGCATGCGTTCGCTCCTGGTAGTCCACGCGCCGCAGGCGCTCCCCGGCAGGAATCGGCCTCCGCCGGTGCCGCGCGGTGGTCGGACCCGGCCCCGTCGAAGGCAGCAATGAGACTCGGTGGTCTCAAAGTGCAGCCAGGATAGCGAGACTGTGTCAGACAGCACAATCGACCGACTATGTGACGCATATCACAGCCCGTTCACCTCGGCTTGCGCCAGACGATTGCTACGGGCTGTGACTGAGCAGGATGGCGATGGCCTCCGCCCATCGGTCGATGGTTGCCGCGGCAGCGCGCTCCGTCGAGCGCAGTGGCCGGGACATCGCGGTGCCGCGCAGTATCGCGACCGTGAGATCCCGGACGGCCGGATAGCGCGGATGGGCCGCGACTTCCGGACCGAACAGCGCATCGACCACACGATGGAGATCCCGCCCGGCCTGCCGTTCGGCCGCCCGCAACGCCTCGGCAAGCGACGGATCGGTGCGCGCGGCCGCCCATAACTCGAATTCCGCTTGTGCCGCAGGGCGCCCCATCGATTCGGACAACGCGGTCAGGGCGCGCAGTACCGGGTCGGAGCCGTCGCCGAGTCGATCGGCGACCTCTCGGACGGCAGCTTCGTTGCGTGCGACCAGATGGCCGACCAGCCCCGAAACCAACGCGTCGATAGTGGGGAAGTGATGGAGTAGCGCCCCGCGGCTGACGCCCGCCGCTCGCTGCACCGACAGCGTGGACAGCGCGGAGTAGCCCCGCTCGGCCAGGAGATCCGCGGCGGCGTCGAGAATGCGGACGCGAGTCGCCCGCTTCTGCTCCTCGCGTCGTCCGGCCATCGGGCTCCCCTTCGTCGCCCAGGACGATTTCACAGTCAGTATTGACTGTCAAACGCCGCGTGCGCCAGACTGCGGATACCCGGTTCCAGCCGACGTCGAAAGGAAAACGATGACCGACAGTGGACTCCAGGACGACGCGGCCGCGTGGTATCGCAACTGGGCCGAGACCCCGGACTCGCCGTGGGCGGGCCGCCCCGAACCGGACAACGCGGCTGAGTACCGCACGCTGACCTACGAACGAGACGGCCGGATTGCGCGGATCACGTTCAACAGGCCGGAAAAAGGCAACGCGATCACCCCGGACACCCCGCTCGATTTGGCGCGCGCGGTGGAGCGCGCCGATCTGGACCCACGGGTGCATGTGATCCTGCTGTCCGGGCGCGGCAAGGGCTTCTGCGGCGGTTACGACCTGAGCATGTTCGCCGAGCAGAGTTTCGCGGTGACCGGCGGACCCGACGACGTGGCGGGAACGGTCGTCGATCCGGTGGTGCAGGGCCGCAATCACGACCCGGCGCAGACCTGGGATCCGATGATCGACTACGCGATGATGAGCCGGTTCAACCGCGGGTTCGCCAGCCTGCTGCAGGCGAACAAGCCGACCGTGGCCAAGCTGCACGGCTTCGCCGTGGCGGGTGGCAGCGACATCGCCCTGTTCGCCGACCAGATCATCTGCGCCGACGACACCAAGATCGGTTATCCGCCCACCCGCGTGTGGGGCGTCCCGGCCGCGGGCATGTGGGCGCATCGTCTCGGTGACCAGCGCGCCAAACGCCTGCTGTTCACCGGTGACTGCCTCACCGGCAAACAGGCCGTCGAATGGGGCCTCGCGGTCGAATCCTGGCCCGCCGACGAACTCGACGCGCGCACCGAGGAATTCGTCGCCCGGATCGCGCGCATGCCGGTCAACCAGCTCATGATGGCCAAGCTGGCGCTCAACTCGGCGCTGTACGCGCAGGGCGTCGCCAATTCCGGCATGATCAGCACCGTCTTCGACGGCATCGCCCGCCACACCAGGGAGGGTTATGCCTTCACGAACCGTGCTTTCACCGTTGGTTTCCGCGAGGCGGTCCGCGAGCGTGACGAGCCGTTCGGCGATTACAAGCGCGCGCGGTCCGAGCGATAGATCTTCCGGGCGAGGCCGACACGCGCAACCGAGGCCTGCACGTAGTTCTCGCCGACGCCCGCGTCACGGTCCACGTGGCAATGTGCCGCGCTCGTCGTGATCATGTCTGCTCCACCGGTCCACGCCTCCGAACGCCGAGAGGATGGTTCGTTCACGGTACCTCCGCGTCCCGCGCGGCGACCGCGAGTCAGTGCTCGGGCAAAACCTTCCCGGCCGCTTGGTCCTCGACCTCATAACTGAGCCGAACATCGTGCGCCGCCTCGCCGCCGCACACCGTGACCCGGCTGGTCACCGGCGGATAGCCGCGCGCAACGATCGTGTAATCGCCCTCGGGCAGGTCGCTGACCAGGTAGCGGCCGGTCTCGTCGGTGTGCGTCGTCGCGATGAGCACGCCCGCCGCGTCGAGCACGCTGATCTGGACATCCGAGACCGCGCGGCCGCCGTCCGACCACGCCGTCCCGGCCAGCACCGCCATCGGCGCGAGGTCGATGTCATGGTGCAGGGGCCTGCTGTCCGGCACCGTCAGCGTGGTCGCGCTCGGACGCATGTGTTCGGCGATCGCCACCAGGGTGTAGGTGCCTGGGACAACGCCATGACACAGGTAAGCGCCATCGGAGGCGGCGGTGGCAGAGGCGACGACCTCTCCGTCCGGATCGGTCAGCGTGACGGTCGCGCCGGGCAGCGGCTCGCCGCGGGTGCGCGACCGGACCACGCCCGAGACCTCCCCGGAGCCGAGCAGCGTGATGTCGACCTGGCGGGGCTGGTCCCCGACGGTGACGTTGACCGCAGCTGGTTGATGGCCGACGGCCGACGCGATCAGCACATAATCGCCCGCAGCGGCCGCTGCGACGATGTAACCGCCGTCGGAGCCCCCGGTTGCCCGCCCGGCCTGACGTCCGCGCTGGTCGATCAGGGTCACAGCGGCGGAGGGCACCGGGCGCCCGTCTTCGCGGTGGACATAACCGCTGAGAAAACGGCCTTCGTGCTCCGCGCCGTCGGCCGCGTCGAAGCTCGCGCGCAGCTCGACGTGCCGCGCGCCGTTGCCCGCGGGATCGCCCGACGCGTGCTTGCCCGCCCCGGCGAGCACCGGCGCCGGCTCCGACAGCGCTTGCGCGGCGCCCTCCCAGACCTGATCCGCGTCCCACTGCGACTCGGCGTCCTGCGGCTCACCGCCCGGTGCCGCCGCCGGGACCGGATTGTCTTGCAGCGGAATCTCTTTCATGAACATCAGCACCACGCAGGCCAGCAGCGCCACGCCGGCCGCCGCGTAGAACACGCCGTGCATGGAGTCGGTGAACCCGGTGAGGATCGGTATCCTCAGCTCGTCGGGCAGGGCCGCGATGCCGCTGGTGTTGGACTGCATGCCGCTGAGCTGCTCGGGGCCGAACACGGGCGGCAGCACGCCGCCGAACGCGTCGGTGATCCGGTGCGGCAACAGGTTGAACAGGATCGTCAGGAACACCGCGACGCCGAGGGTGCCGCCCATCTGCCGGAAGAAGGTGGCCGACGCGGTGGAAACGCCCATGTCCGAGCGTGGTCCGGCGTTCTGCGCGGCGATGATCAACGTTTGCATGCAGCAGCCGAGCCCGAGGCCGATCACGCCGCCGTACACCAGCGGCTGCCACAGCGTGCTGTCGTAATGCACCTGGGCGTACAGCGTCGCGCCGAGCGCAACGATGAACGTGCCGGTCACCGGCAGGATCTTGTAGCGACCGGTCCGCTTGGTGATCCGCCCGGCCACCTGCGAGCCGATGGTGATGCCGAGCACCAGCGGCAGCATCAGCAGCCCGGCCTTCGTCGGCGAGTAGCCGCGCACCACCTGGAAGTACTGCGGGACCATGGTGATCGCGCCGAACATCGCCACGCCGACGATGAACCCACCCAGGATGGTGACGCTGAAGGTCGAATTCCGGAACAGTCGCAATGGGATCAGCGCCGCGTCCTTCATCAGGAACTCGACCAGGACGAACAGCAGGAAGCCGACCGCGCCGACGCCGTAGCAGATCAGCGCACGCTCCGAGCTCCATCCCCAATGGCGGCCCTGCTCGGCGACGATCAGCAGCGGCACGACGAAGACCGTCAGCGCCAGCGCCCCGAACCAGTCGACGCGGTGCTTCTGGCGCTGGTGCGGCGTGTTGAGCACTTTGGCCACCACGAGCATGGCGAGCACGCCGACCGGGACGTTCACCAGGAACACCCAGCGCCAGCCTTCGATGCCGCCGAGTTCTCGGTAGTCGGAGAAGAATCCGCCGAGCACCGGGCCGAGTACGGTGGCCGAGCCGAAGACCATCATGAAATAGCCCTGGTAGCGCACCCGTTCCCGTACGGGGACGATGTCGCCGATGATGGTGAACGCCAGCGACATCAGCCCGCCCGCACCGAGGCCCTGGAAGGCGCGGAACCCGGCGAGCTGGTACATCGAGGTGGCGAAGGTGCATGCCACCGAACCGATGACGAACAATCCGATCGCCACCAGATAGAACGGCTTGCGGCCATAGATGTCGGCCAGTTTGCCGTACAGCGGTGTGGTGATCGTCGCGGTGATCAGATACGCCGTGGTCGCCCAGGCCTGTTCGTCGAAACCGTGCAGGCTGTTGGCGATCTTCACGATCGCGACGCTGACGATGTTCTGGTCGAGCGCGGCCAGGAACATGCCGAGCATCAGGCCGGACAGGATGGTCAGGATCTGCCGGTGCGACAGTGCCGTGGCCGTGTCCAGGTCCCGTGGAGCCCGGGTGGTGGAATTCGTCATGAAAGAGCCCTATTTCGAATCGGATGGCTGCCGGGGAGTTGTCTCGATCCCTGCGTTGAGCCGGTCGAGCAGACCGGTCAAGGTGTCCCGGTCCCGTGCGGACCAGTCGGCCAGGATGTCGGCCAGCCACCGGTTGCGCAGCGCGCGGTTCTCCTCGAAGACGCGCACGCCCTCGGCGGTGGCCGCCAGTACGCACGCGCGGCCGTCGACCGGATCGGCCCGGCGCTCCACCAGGCCGTGCGCCACCAGCGATCTGGTCTGTCTGCTGATAGTGGAGGCTTCGGCGTGCAGCAGTTCGGCGATCCTGCCCGCGCGCTGCGGTCCCTCGTGGACCAGGCAGAACAGCACGGAGTAGGCCAGCCGTTCCAGCCCGTCCGGGCCCGGCTTGGCCAGCCGCGACTTCGCCCGGTTGACCGCTCGCATGAACCGCACGAGCTGCTTGCCGAGCTCGTCGGCGGCGGCGAGCTCGGCCGCCGTGACGGTGCGTTCGTGAGCGAGCGCAGCGAGCGAACCATCAACACAGCGCGCATCGCGCATGACGGAGCCGAGCGCCGGCGAGGCGCCGTCAGGGCCGGTAGCGGACATGGCACTCACCTCGGATGTTGCAAACCACAGATTAGTTAGCAAGGACAACTAGTTGCTTATGGCAACTATACATCCGCTGGGCCGATGCTTTGCGGGTGGATAACTCGGCGGGCTGGTCGCCACCGTCGCGAGCAACCTCCGGCGACGCAGCGGTCTTGCCTGTTGACCATTCGACCGACAGAATCCGCCCGAATATGCAATGTTGTTACTGCCCAACGGCATTCAGAGGGAACCCACGGTGGCCGAGTAGGCGCCGGTAAAAGGGGGTGCGGCGAGATCATGTCGTCGAACACGTCCGAGCCGGGCGGTCTGCCCGCCCGCCCGGGCCGGGCACGGCCGCAGCGCGTGCCCGTATGGCCCGGGATGATCGCGCCGCAGGGTCCGTCGCACCGCGCCGTCCGTGAGCCGCGCCGGGTGCCCCGCGATCGGCGCCGGGCCCGGCGCGGACCACGCCGTGTCTGGCTGGTCGGCGGCGTCGGGATGGCCGCCTCGCTCGCCGCCGCGGCGCTGGTGCTGGTGTACACGGACGCGGCGTCCGCGCCACGGCAATCGGCCACCGTCGCCGACCCGGTGCTCGGCGGCGGCCCCGGCTGTGAGCCGATCCGTGGCGATCAGCTGGTGCGCGGCAACGGCACCGGTTCGGTCGACTCGGGTCCGGACGTGATCCTGGCTTTCCAGCACGCGTATTACGTGACCCGCTCGGGCGCGGTCGCCCGAGCGTTGACGGCCTCGGACGCCGCTGTGCCACCGGTCGCCGTGATCGACGCGGGCATCGCTTCCGTGCCCGCCGGCACCCAGCACTGCGTCATGATCACCTCCATGCTCGACGGGCGCTACGACGTGGTCATCACCGAACTGCGCCCCGACTCGGCCAACCGCACCTACCGGCAGTTCGTCACCGTCGCCACCAGCGGCGGCAAAGCCACCATCATCAAGATCGCCGCACCGAACTGATCCGCTCCGATTTCCGGGGCATCGGCATTACACCCTTGGAGGCAGGCGATTAGCTACGATTTCACTGCCGGAGCGGTCGATCGGCGACGAATGCGGGGCACGTCGGGTCGGTTCAGGGGAGGTCGTCGGTGGGATTCGCACGATGCGGTGCGGTTGTGGGAGTGGCGCTTTCGGTTCTTCTCGCTATGCCGGTGCCGTCGGGGGCGTCACCGGACGGTTCGGTGGTGGAGCCCGTGCCGCCGGAGCAGGACGCGTTCTATCGGCCGCCGGCCGATGCGGTCGCGTCGAAACGGCCGGGCGAGATACTCGCCGCGCGGCCGGTCGAGATCGCGAACCAGCTCGGCGCATCGCTGGATGCCGAGGTGTGGCAGGTGTCCTACCGGTCCAACGACAGCGCCGACCAGCCGATCGCCGCGGTCGCGACATTGCTGAAACCGCGCGCGGCAAATGGGAAGCTGGTGTCGCTGCATCCCGCCGAGGACTCCACCGGGCTCTTCTGCGCGCCGTCGTATACGGTGCGCCGCTCGGTGCAGGCGGGGTTGCTGGACGGCCAGATCGATCCACTGCGCGGCGCGGCGGCGTTGCTGGCGCAGGGGTGGAGCGTCGTGGTGCCCGACCATCAGGGGCCGAACGCGGCGTTCGCCCATGGTCCGCTGGCCGCGCGGATCGCCTTGGACGGCATTCGCGCCGCGCAGCGTTTCGGTCCGCTGGAGCTGCCGGGGGCGGACACCGAGGTGGCGATGTGGGGCTATTCCGGCGGCTCGATCCCCACCCTGCACGGAGCGGAACTGCGCGCGGTCTACGCGCCGGAGCTGAATCTCGTCGGCGTCGTCTCCGGCGGCACCGATGTCGATCTCGAGATCCTGTCGTGGGAGGCGAACAAGGGGCCCGGCGCCGGTCTGGTCGCGGCCGCGATCATCGGGCTCGCCCGCGAGGAACCGGAGCTGGACGCCTTCCTGCACGCGAACGCCACGCCGCGCGGCCGCGAGCTGCTCGCGGCGAAGGACCGGATGTGCGTGCTGAAACAGGCCATCACGGACCCATTTCTCGACATCGACAACCTGGTGCACGGCGGGCTGCTGCACACGCCGATCATGCGGGACGTATTCGCGCGCACCAGGATGGGCAAGTCGGTCCCAGACGCCCCGGTCTACCTCTACCACGCGGCCGCCGACTGGCTCGTACCCATCGGCCCGGCCGACGATCTCGCCGCCGCCTACTGCCAGGACCCCGCCGCCCGGGTCACCTACATCCGCGACCACATGAGCGAACATCTGACGCTGAACACGCTCGCCGAGCGCAGTGTGGTCGCCTGGTTGCGTGATCGATTCGCCGGAATTCCGGCCGAAAGTGGCTGCACGACAGCGAATGTCGCCTCTGTAGCACTCGGCCGGTAGACCGTTCGCAGAACGGGATCGGCCCGCAGGGGTCAGGCCAAGTCGTCGAACTCTCCGGCCTTGCAGCCCTTCAGCCAGGCTGAGAACTCCGCTCGCGTGAACGCCACGGTTCCGGCCTCGCGCGCGTTGGAGTTGCGGACGTAGACCGTATCCGACGTACCGGCTACTTCGACGCACGTCTCGTTGTCGGTGAAGCTCGACACCCGCCATTCGAGGCTATCCATGGTTGTTACTACGCTCCTATGAGCAACCTTCGCCCCGTGGTCGAACGCACTGGCGAAGTATCGGTGGTGTCTGCCGCTCACTCGGAGCCGTCCGCGCTCATGTCCGGGTCGACGCGGCGTAGCGCTGAGGCCAGCCACGCGGTTCCCCGGTGCTCGGAGGGCATCGCGGCCACTCCTTGCGTCGCTTCTCGAACCGCGTCGGCCGTCTGGCCCAGCAGCGCCAGGACGCCGGCACGCTGCACCGCCGCGAACCCAGGGGTCCACCAGTACATCGACTGCGGCGGATCGTTCGCCGCCTCCGGCTCCGCTGCCGCCA
Organism: Nocardia amamiensis; assembly: GCF_015477605.1. Classification (GTDB taxonomy): domain Bacteria; phylum Actinomycetota; class Actinomycetes; order Mycobacteriales; family Mycobacteriaceae; genus Nocardia; species Nocardia amamiensis_A. The sequence continues at coordinate 124,405 of NZ_JADLQX010000011.1, read as the reverse complement.
GCGCGCTGCCCGCCTGCCGTGACTCCCCCCGCGCGGCCAGCAGCTCGGCACGTCGCATTCGCCCGTAGGCCACCAGGGTGGGGTGCGCGCCCCGCACCGCCAGCGCGGCATCCGACAGGGCGATGACCCTGCCGTAATCTCCCGTACTCACAGTCACGTAACCCGTGAAGCCCAGGGCGTGCACCAGCCGGTCGGGGTCGCGGGATTCTTCCGCCAGGTCTATCGCCGTCCTCATGGTGGCCCGTGCGGCGGTATCGGCTCCGATCGCGTGTTCCAGCCATGCCCGGTACTGCACGACTTCAGACGCCAGGGCTGCCGCTTCGGTTCGTGCCGTACGGGCCTCCCTGGCAAAGGTTTCGGTCATGGCGGACATGCCGCGCACCGCCGGGAGTACCGTCACAGCCCCTGCCGCGTCCTCGATTCGGCGCGTAGCCGACAGCATCGACGCCACATCGGCCAATGTCGTAGCGTCCACGCTTGCGGGTGAGCGCGCCACCGCCGTCAGCCGATCCAGATCCGCGCCGAGCACTCGTTCGTAGGCGGCGGCGACACCGGCGGGCACCGGGCGCTTACCCGACTCGATCAGCGAGAGATACGCGGGGCTGTAGTACGTCCGTTCGGCCATGGCGCGTAGCGAAATCCCCGCCGTCTCGCGAGCGGCACGCAGCAGCGAACCCGGTTCCACCATCTGCCCCCTCTCCGGCACGGTAAACCCCTGTCAACAGCGTATCCGGGTCAGCTTCGACCTCGCCCGCCTAGCGTGATTCTCGGTCCCGCCGCTGGGTGAACATTGCACCGGGAAGTCAACCCCGGCAACGTTATTCGCCCCGGCGTCGGTTCTCACCAACGATCAGAGGACACATGCAGGCGGTCCAGATGGCTACCGGAACAGCAGCGGAAACAGCAGTACTGGCAGTGCTCGCGCCAGGCGGAATGCTCACCGCCACCCAGATCACGCAGCAAGCCCAGCTCACCGGATGGAGTGTGCGCCGGGCGATCGGTCAACTCGAGGGGCGCGGGCTGATCATGTGCGTGCCCTACGCCTCCCGATGGGCCATCACCCCACGCGGACGGTCGGTGTGGGCTACCAAGGGCGGCCGGTAGATGATCGGCGACGGATGGATCATGTTCGGTATCGCGGTCGCTGCCGGTCTGCCGCTGGCTGTGCTCGTAGCGGTGTTGCTCTGGCCCGAACGCATCCCGAAGGGGCGCTCGGTGGAGGAAATCAGGCAGCGGATCGAAGACGAGGACGAGGACCGGTCGCGCTGACGGTGAAGGCACCGCCATCGGCGAACCGGGCATCGAACATCATGCGGTGGCCGTGGAGGACCGGTCGCGCCAGTTCTCGGCCGAACGGCCGGTGCGCTCGCAGTAGTGGCCGACGATCTGCGCGCGGGTCAGCATGCCCGGTAGGTGGCTCGGCTGACGGCGAACGGCCAGCATGGCCTCGTCGTTGTCGGCCTGCACCCAGTAGGCCAGCGCGCCACCGAGATCGTGCGACGGGACGGCGAGCGAAAATGAGTACCGACCTTTCCCCGCTCCCCGAAGAGCCGGATATCCACCTCAGCGTCTTCCTACACGGCGCACGATTCGATTTCGCCGCCTGCCTGACCGCCGCACTGCTGTCTGGTGGCTGAGCAGAAAAGCATCAAATGTGACCTTCGCGAAATTCATCGAGCTTCTGGAGTCGTCCCATCTCCTCTTGGCGAAGGCGCATCATCTCCGCGAACCAGTCGAAGTGGGCGGCACATTCACGCGCGGCATCCGGTTCGAGGCGGAACTGCCCGGCTACCGCTGCCTGCCACAGTTCGGCCGCCGAGGTATGTCCGATGTCCATCACTGACCTTCCTGCTACAGCGTGCGGTTACCTACTTGGACGCGCCGCACGACCGAACGGTTCCACCTGCCACGAATATCACCGAGTCGCGGGGATAGGCGAGCCGAACTTATCTTGCGGCAGATGGCATCCGACGGTTCCGGAGATGATGGTGACACGGTCGCTGCCGATCCAGATCGTCGTGCCAGTGTCGGGGTTGTAGAAGTTGACTCCACGCCCCGCCCCGGTGCTTGGTTCCTCAGTTGCCTGCCGCTGCTGGATGGCACCGACCGTGGCGGCCAGCGCACGAACTCGTTCGACATACACGTGCCAGACGTCGTCGGGGATTCGTGTGTCCGAGTACAGATTTTGGAGTCGCACCGTCCGGCCCTCTGTCTGGTCGAATGGCCGCGGACAGCTGGCGACCTCTCGGTCGCGGTTCGGGCCTAGACGGATTCCTGGCACGAGTTCGCCAGCCACGGTGCCGATCTGTTCCGTAATCGTCCGCACCTGGCGTTCGGTCTCTTCGAGGCTGGGTCGATCGAGCAGCTGCTGCGTAGCCTGCCGAGTTTCCTCGTCTGTCGTCCGTGGGTTTGGATCATCGGCTGCCTCGTAGACCAAGACCGTCAGCACGACGGCCCCGATAATCAACAAGGCGATGCTCGTGAGGATGATTACGACGGTGAGGCTGATCCGTTGGAATCGGGTTCTCATCGCATCGCATTCTCGGGTAGTCCTGCCACGATTGCGGCGAGGTTGTATCCGGAGCGGTGCAGGTTACCGGTGCTGGGGTCGGTACGCGGGTACTCGGCATGTCCCGATGCCCCTGTGTAAGTCCGACCATCCACAGTGATCGGATCGGTGCTGAGAGGGGTGATCCAATCAATTTGGTTGGGGCTGCGACCGAAGCTGCTGAAGTTCGCCACCGGGTCGTCGTGCTCGGTCATCTGGTACACGTGGTGACTCTGCAACCCTAGGTCAGCTGGCGAGTCGACCACGTCGTTCACACCGGACATCGCGATCAACCCGGGAAGTGCGGGTATGGGGGCTGCCGGAATATGTCCGCCGAGGCCCGGTGACCCGTAGAACACGACGTCGTCGACCGCCCGGCCGTTCTCTTGGAGCGCCAAACTGGTTGTCAGTGATCCGTACGAGTGGCCCAAAGCCGTGATGTGCGGATCATTTTGTGTGCTTGCGACATCGAGGCCCTCATAGAACCTGGCCAGCACCGGTGCTGCTTCCTGCGCACGGTCCGGAGATGCAACGTTGACGATATCGAGGTCGTTGTATGTCTTCTGCGGTGGGTCGTAGCCGATCCACGCGATTGTGGAAACGGTCTCGTTCGGTCGTCCCGCCTGTGACAGTTGTGACTCGGATTCCTTCTTGAGTTGCTCTGCTTCGTTGACCATGCTGCCCAGCGACTCACGCACGTTCGTGCCAAGGCCCGGAGTGGTGACCGAAACGTGGTCGGCGCTATCCGGGTCACCGACCGCGACGGCGGCCCGCACTTGCCGCCCGGATTGCGTATCGAGCACCATCAGCTGCCGAGGCGGTTTGCCATCCTGGTTCGTAATCGCCTTCTCCACGGCCAGAAGGTCGTCTCGGCGCTTCTTGGAGTCTTCGAGCTGTTGCTGCGCATATGCCGATGTCGGGCTGGCCTTCACGAGTGCCTCGTTGACGGCGATTTCCTGATCGAGCCGCGCCTTCTCCATCGGAATCAGATTTCGGTTTGCCTGATCGCGCACGCTTGCGGGCAAGCCATCGAGATTACCCACGGACGCGGGCTGCGTGTTGATCATCGACGCCTGCTCCTGAGGGGTCAGCGAATCCCACCACGCGCGATTCTCCTGTGGGGTACCGTTCTTCGGCGCCGGCTTCGGCTGCGACGTCGGCGTGGTCGCGTTGCCGAAGGAATCCGCGGCTGGTAGGTCGGCGAAGGCGGTGTTGATGGCCTTTTCCGCCTGGTTATCCACGTCGGCAGCGTGGTTCAGCGCCTGCTTGACGAAAGCGGTCTGCTGGTCTGCGGATGTCCGGAGCGCCGCCATGGCGGTGACGTACCTGTTCGCATCACCATTGACGGATGCGTAAACAGCGTGCTTGGTCGACTCCCTGATCGTGCAGGTGCCGTCAGGAGCGACATCCAGACCCTTCGTCTCGGCAGCGGCCTTGGTCTGCTGCACCAGGGATTTGGCCGTGGTGAAGTTCAAGCTCGCGATCTTGGCGGCGTCACGTCCTTTTTCCAGCGCCTCCAACGTTTTCCGGGCCTTGTCGTAGACCTGCCGAAACCGATCGCGCATCGCGTCGCCAGCCCGGCCCTGGAATGTCTCGTGAGAGCCGTCGACAGAGCGGTTTTGGACATCGAGGTTGGTACGCAGTTCGTTCGCTTGTCGATCCCAGTCGCCTGCTTGGGCGGTGAAGGCTTCGGGACGCCAACTCAATACCTGCGGCACGGTCAGATGCTGGCTCATCGCACGCCCTCGGCGGCTGCACCGATTCCGGTGGCGGTGGACTGGTCACGCTGCTGATAGGTCACCATCGCACCGACGACGGTGCCGCCCATCTCCATCATCGCGGTGGCGACTGCGCCCATCGCTTGATCCGATCGGCGGCTCGCAGCGTGGTAGGCGTTCGGCGCGTTGGCACCTGGGAAACCGTCGGCCATCCCATCCGCGAGGGCACCGCCCCGGCCGATCACGCGGACCTGTTCACCGGCAGTTCCGAGCCCATCGGCAAGCGCTCGGGTGGCGGGGATGTCGAGATACAGGATGTCTTGTGCCCCCAAGTTTTCCCCCTCGGTTCGCTTGGCCACCCCTCCGGCCTGCTGGTTTCCCGGTCCCCGGTCACTATAGGCTTCGGCGGCAGGAATCAGGAAACGGGGAGGACTTCTTATGTCGGATTTTGATCCACTCACCAGCAACATCGAACAGCTGGAGACCTCCCTCACCCAGCCCGCCACGGCGTCCATGGCCGGTGATGTCGCAGCCGTGGAAGTCGGTCCGGACGGAAGTCTGCGTGCGATCCGGCTCACCGATGTCGGCCGTCGACTCGACCCCGACACCCTTGTTGAGGCTATCGTTCGCCTGCACGCCACCGCACTTGTCGAGGCGCGCAAGTCTGTTGCGGAGGCGATAGCGAAGATTGAGAACGATCCCCGCCTGCGCGCACAGCACGATCGCGCGGTCGACGCTCTCAACCAGCCATTGCCTCGCCAAGCGCATCCCACCACGCCATCTTGGCCGCAGCCTCAAACTCCAACCTGGCCAGCTCCGCAGCAGTCTGTGCCACAACAGCGCCGCGAACCAACGCCGGAGGAGGACGAAGAGATGGACCGCTACTACCAGCGCAAGAGCTGGCTTGAATAGTGAGCGGAGTGCCGTGCATGCGGCCCTTGTCGAACCGCACACTCATCGGCAGGAACACCCACGACCGGCGGCAAACCTCAGCTCAGGCCCGCGATCTTCCGGCAGCGCCAGTCCAGGTAGTTGATCATCATCCAGAAGTCCTTGAACGCCGGGTTGGTGGTCTGCCCGTGGTGGTAGCGGTAATAGATCTGCTGGGCGATGACGGCCAGGCGGAACAGCCCGAAGACCTCGTAGAAGGGCCAGTTCTCGGCCGAACGGCCGGTGCGCTCGCAGTAGTGGCCGACGATCTGCGCGCGGGTCAGCATGCCCGGTAGGTGGCTCGGCTGACGGCGGACGGCCAGCATGGCCTCGTCGTCGTCGGCCTGCACCCAGTAGGCGAGCGCGCCACCGAGGTCCATCAGGGGATCGCCCAAGGTCGCCATCTCCCAGTCGAGTACGCCGACGATCGCGCCCGAACCGGACGGGTCGAGCACGAGATTGTCGAGACGGAAGTCGTTGTGGATGACGGTGGTCGCGATGTCCGGCGGCTGGTTGCGATCCAGCCAGGCCATTACCGCCGCGAAATCGCTGACATTGTCGGTGCGCGCATTGACGAAACGGCGCGACCAGCCAGAAACCTGGCGGCCGACATAGCCGGATCCTTTGCCGATCTCGCTGAGCCCCGCGGCTACGGGGTCCACCTCGTGCAGTTCGACCAGGCAGTCGAAAGCCGTGGTGGACAGTCGCCGCGCCTGATCGATGGACAGGCTCATCCCCTCCGGCAGATCGCCGCGCAGGATGGTGCCCGCCAGCCGCTCCATCACGTAGAACTCGCTGCCGATCACATCAGGGTCGACACACCGGGCGACCATCCGCGGCACGTACGGGTAGTGCGGGCGCAGCCGTTGCTGCACCAGGAACTCGCGGCCCATGTCATGTGCGGAGGCGGCCTTCGTGCCGCTCGGCGGCCGTCGCAGGATCAGGTCGCGGTCCGGATAGCGCAGGAGATAGGTGAGATTCGACGCGCCGCCGGAGAATTGGCGCACCTCGGGCGGACCGCCGAGGTCCGGCACCTGCTCGGCGAGCCAGCCGTGCATGGCCGAGACGTCGAAGGCGTCCTCGGCGCGCACGGCGCCTGCGTCCGGCGCGCTCATCGGTCGGTCCCGTACTTGCGTAGTTCCTGGCGGGCGATCACGCCGAGGTGCACCTCGTCGGGACCGTCGGCGAAGCGCAGCGACCGAATGCCCGCAAACGCCCGCGCCAAGGGGAAGTCATCGGAAAGCCCTGCGCCGCCGTGCAATTGGATCGCCATGTCGAGGACTTCCTGGGTCATCCTCGGCACGACCGCCTTGATCTGGGACACCTCACTGCGCGCGCCGGCCAGTCCCTTCGTATCCAGCAGCCATGCGGTGTGCAGGACGAGCAGCCTGGCCTGATTGATTGCGACGCGAGCGTTCGCGATGCGCTCCCGATTGCCGCCGAGATTGGCCAGCGGCTTGCCGAACGCGGTGCGCGAGAGGCTGCGACGACAGGCCAGCTCGAGCGCGCGCTCGGCGAGGCCGATGGCGCGCATGCAGTGGTGGATGCGGCCGGGGCCGAGGCGGCCCTGCGCGATCTCGAATCCCCGTCCAGGCCCGGCGATCACGGCGTCCAAGGGGAGTCGTACGTCGGTGAAGGTGACCTCGCCGTGCCCGTAGGGTTCGTCCAGGTAGCCGAAGGTGCTGAGCATCCGCTCGACCCGCACGCCGGGCGTGTCCAGCGGGACCAGCACCATGGAATGGCGCTGATAGGGATGCGCCGTCGGGTCGGTGAGTCCCATGAAGATGACGAACGCGCAGTTCGGATGGCCGATGCCGGTGCTCCACCACTTGCGGCCGTTGAGCACGATCTCGTCGCCGTCCACCACGGCGGTGGCGGCCATGTTGGTCGCGTCGGAGGAGGCGACCTCGGGCTCGGTCATGCAGAACGCCGAGCGGATCGTGCCGTCCAGCAGCGGCCGCAGCCACTCCCGGCGCTGCTCCGGGCTGCCGTAATGCAGCAGCACCTCGGCGTTGCCCGTGTCGGGCGCGTTGCAGTTGAACACCTCCGGCGCCCAGCCGGAGCTGCCCATCGCCTCGGCCATCGGCGCGTAGTCGACGTTGCTCAGACCCGCGCCGTGTTCCGGATCGGGAAGGAAGAGATTCCACAGCCCCGCGGCCCGTGCCTTCTGTTTGAGCTCTTCGACCACCGGCGGGACCGCCCACGGCGACTCCCGCAGGAAGGCGGCGTGCTCGGCCTCGCGCGGCTCGATCTCGTCGCGCACGAACTGCCGCACCTGGTCGGTGAGACGGACGGCTCGGTCGGAATGCGTGAAGTCCATACCCATCCTCGAGGCTGTGCTGAGCATTGCTCAACTTCCGGTCGAGTCATTGGTAGCATATTGTTGAGCATTGCTCAATAGAGGAGGCGCACGACGCAGGAGGCTGGATGACCGAGGGTGGCGCGGAGCCCGGCGGCCGTCGCTCGGCGCGGGACCGGCGCAGACAGCTGATCGGGATCGGGCTGGCCATGCTGATCGACCGGCCCTGGCACCAGATCACCGTCGACGCGGTCGCGCAGCAGGCCGGTATCTCACGCGGACTGCTCTTCCACTACTTCCCGACCAAGCAGGACTACTACGCACAGCTCGTCCGCGCCGCCACTCAGCGCTTCCTGCGCGCCACCGGTCCCGACCAGGACGCCGCCGACCCGCTCGCGTCGATGATCGCCAACTTCGTCGGCTACATGCGCAGGCGCAGCGGGCCGTTGGTGGGGTTGCTGCGCGCGGCGGGGCAGGATCCGGTGCTCGAGTCGATCATGGAGCAGTTGCACGACGAATTGACCGATCGTGTGTTCGCGGCGCTCGGGCGGGACGAGCCGACGACCGCTCAGCGTCTGGTGGTCCGGTCGTGGTGGGCGATGGCCGAGGATCTCACGGTGCAGTGGCTGGCCCGCGACGATGTCGACCAGAACCGGCTGGACGGGTTGCTGTTCGACACGCTGTCCCGGGTGCTGGATGCGGTGGACGCCGAGCGCGCGACGGGGCGGCGCTGATCGGCTCGCCAATAGTCGTCGTCGCGGGTGTCATCGAAATGTTCGTGCGGACTTTCATCGCATGGCCGGCCCGATGCCGCCGAGAGGGAATCCCGGCGACACCGGCGTATCCGAGCGCTCCGTGGAGCGCACGCGCCGCCGCGAAGGGAAGGCACGCCACCTCAGCATAGAGCGGTCAATGGTTCGGCGCTCGGTTCGAGTACGGAGGTATGCCATCAGGGCCGACGCGTGTCATTCGCGGCGCGCCGAATAGTTTTACGAGATGGCAAATGAATAGGTTTCGCCGGTAGCGGTGCATCGACTATGAATGTGGGGTGCCGTTGCCATTCGTGATCACTTGTCTGCCATCGACTCTCCCGTGCGGGGAGCGCTGATGGTCATCGAACATCCCATCGAGGACGAGGTTACACAGCTGGCGAGACGGGTCGAGAAGGCCCGTGGACGGCTCGCCTACCAGTTCGATCCCGCGCTGACCCAAGCGCTGTCGGAGGACGAACTGCATGCCGAACGTGAGCTCGCCGAACGGATTCGCACGCAGGAGCGCGGACAGCGCTGGAAAGAGGCGCAGGCAGCCGCCGCGGCCTCCGACCGGGCCAGGCAGACCACCGAAGCGATCGAGAAGGCCGACATGCGAGATCTCCTGCTCGCCCGCAAGGCGATTGCCGCGCAGCGCCGCGAATCCAGCCCGCACGCCAAGCTGGCCTCGCTGTATCGGCACAGATCCTGGTCGCTGCGCGCGCTGGCCGGTGTCGTCGCGGCGGGCATGCTGTGGTCGGCGGTCAACGTCCAGCACAACATCGCGCCCGGTGGGCCGACCGATCCGCTGTACTGGTTCAGCTACCTGCTCGAAGGCATGATCAGCGTCTGCCTGATCATCATCATGATCGGCACCAACAAGGTGGCCGAATGGGGCGTGGTCGACAACCGCCGCCAGGTCGCCGCGGCCGAAATCGCCCTGCTGGCACTGACGGTCAGCCTCAACACCTACCCGTATGTGCGCGCGGACGCCTGGTACGACGCCGCCGTGCACGCGATCGCACCGGTCATGATCGGTGTGGCGCTGCTCATCCACGACGCCGCCAGCGCACGCTACGGCCTCGCCATCGCCAAGGCCACCGAGCAGGTCCGCGAGCTCCCCGACCCGGCCGAACAGATCCGGCTCACGCTGCCGCGGTATCGGATGCCGATTCCGCAGGAGGTGACCACGCCCGGCGTGCCGCACGAACAGCTGGCGCTCGACGAGTATCCGGCGGCACCACCGGTCGAGCTGGTCGAGGAGGTAGCGGAGGCGGTCGCGGAACCCGAGGTCGCACCGGAACCTCCCGCTCCGGCACCGGCCGAGCGGAAGCGCGCACCGGCCGAAACGCCCCGCAAGCCACTGCTGCCGGAGACCATCGAGGCACTCGACGCGATGGAATCCGTCGAGACGCGTCCCACCACGGCGCTGAAGGTCGACAGCGCCGACGCCGCGGCGGTCGCCAAGAGCGGCGCCGCCTCGACCAACGGCAGGAATCCCGCCGCGGACCGCGAGCCCGTCGCGCCGACTCCGGTCTCCCCGGCCGAGTTCGACGACCGACCGGCGACGCGGGTGCCCGCCGACGAACCCGCCCCGGCGAAGGTGGTCGTCCGGCAGACCCAGCCGCGGACCTCGGCGTCCGAGAGTGAAATTCCGACCGCCGCACTGCCGGAGATCACGGCGACACGACGCCCGCTCGCCGGCACCACGACGGCTGTGTCCGAGAACGGCAAGGACAGCACCAAGTCCGACCTCGCGCAGCCACCGACGGTTCGCACCCCGGATATCTACGACACCGGGTCCTTCCGCGTCGCCGACATCCTCGAGCAGGAACTCGCCGAACTGCAGGCCGAACGCCGCCGCGCCCGCACGAACAGGCAGCGGTCCGCCTCGACCGCGGGACGCGAGTCCTGACGAGTCACCTTCCGCCGCAACGATGCCCGTCAGCGCATGCCGCGCCGACGGGCATCGTCGTCTTGCTGACCGGGCACCACATCGCACGAGTCGTCCCGTGACTCGGAGCGGCAAGCGATTCGCCTCCTTTCCAACGTGTTCTCTCGGCGCAATCGGCGAACGCATCGGTGTCTTCCGGTGACCGACCGGCCACCTGGGCGACATTCCTGGCGCAGGTGTGCACGGAGCCAGCCATCCCAGTGGCTGTGGGGGGTGAGCGCCTCGGCGTGCTGATGAGGGTTCGGCGACTACCACATGGTGACCGGCACGGGTATTCGCGGCTCGGCTGCTGACAGCAGATCTGCCGAGGGCAGCGTGGGAGCGGTTTCGCCGGATGAATGGGGCACGGTTGGGGACATGGCTCACGATGACAAGACCCCGTTGTTCAGCTGGCGGGCCCGGGAACAACTGCTCAGCCGCCGCGTCCTCGTCCTGGACGGTCCGCTGGACGACGACAACGGGACCCTGCTGATGACACAGCTGCTCAGCCTCGCCGCGGAAGACCCGGAGACGGGCATCTCGCTGTGGATCCATTCCCCGGGCGGATCGGTCCCTTCGATGCTGGCGATCCGTGATGTGATGCGACTGGTGCCGTGCGAGGTCTCCACGCTTGCTCTCGGATTGGCTTGCAGCGCAGGTCAATTTCTTCTGTCGTCGGGCAGCCGGGGTCGGCGTTTCGCGTTGCCGCATGCCCGGGTGCTGATGCATCAGGGGTCGGCGGGCATCGGCGGCACCGCGGTCGACATCGAAGTCCAGGCCGACGATCTGCGTCATACCGTCGACACGGTGCTCGGCATCATCGCCGAGGACACCGGCCAGCCGTTCGACCGGATCTACGAGGACTCGCTGCACGACCGCTGGTTCACCGCCGCCCAAGCCAAGGAGTACGGCTTCATCGATCACATCGTCGACTCGTTCGGACAGATCGTTCCCCAGCGGCAGCGGATCGGAATCTCGGCATGAGTACTTACACCATTCCCAATGTGATCGCGCAACATCCGCGCGGCGGCGAGCGGATCACCGACATCTACTCCCACCTGCTCGCCGAGCGGATCGTCTACCTCGGCACGCCGATCGACTCGGGTGTGGCCAACGCGCTCATCGCGCAACTGCTGCACCTGGAATCGGAGAGCCCGGAGCAGGAGATCAACCTGTACATCAACTGTGAGGGCGGCGATCTCCCTTCGATGCTCGCCGTGTACGACACCATGCAGCACATCAAGTCCCCGGTGCAGACCACTTGCGTGGGCCAGGCCATCGCGGTCGGCGCCGTCCTGCTGGCGGGCGGGGAGCCCGGCCGCCGCGCCTTGTTGCCGCACGCCCGGGTGGTGCTGCACCAACCGGCCGCCCGTGGCCAGGGTGCGATACCCGATCTGATCCTGCAGGCCGACGAACTGGTGCGGATGCGTGCGGAAATCGAGTCCATCCTGTCGCGGCACACCGGCCAGTCGGTGGAACGGCTGCGCCACGACACCGATCGCGACCGGGTCTTCACGGCCCGAGCGGCGGTCGACTACGGCCTCGTCGACCAAGTGCTCGGCGCCCGCGACTGATCAGGCCGCCAGGGCCATGAGCGTCGGCCCGGCGTTGGAACGCTGCCCGGGCCGGCCGAGGAAGGCGACACGACGCCGAGCGCGAAGGTCATCCGCCACCTGTCGGATGAGCTCGCCCAGCGTAGTGCCGAGCGATCCCGCCAGAGCGGCGATCATCTCACTCGACGGCTCTTTGCGGCCCCGCTCCACCTCGGACAGGTATTGCGGGGAGATGCCCGCCCGCTCGGCCGTTTCCACCAGCGTCTCGCGCCGATCCTGGCGAAGCGTGCGCAACTGTTCGCCGAGCGCCTCGCGCCAGAGCGGTTCCGGAGCCGTCCGCGGTTGCGGGTCCCGAATCCGGTCGTCGCGTCCTCCCGGGATCGAGTGAAGTCTCGGATGCTCGGTCATGGTGCGAGCGTACGGTCCCCGGTCCCCGGTCTGTCCGCCATTACGCTCAGGGCGTACGGGTTCCGGCGCGCCGCACGCCCGCGGCAGCGCGCGGACGCCCCGATCGCAATGATCGGTTCGGCGTGGTCCCTGCCGTTCGCGGTGCAGGCCGAGCATGATGGGAACCGTGCCGGAGAATCCGAAGATGTCCGACCTCAAGCCGCGCAGCCGCGACGTCACCGACGGCCTGGAGAGGGCGGCGGCCCGCGGGATGCTGCGCGCGGTCGGCATGGGCGACGCGGATTGGGAGAAGCCGCAGATCGGGGTGGCCTCGTCGTGGAACGAGATCACCCCGTGCAATCTCTCGCTCGACCGGCTCGCCAGGGGCTGCAAGGACGGCGTGTTCTCCGGCGGCGGATTTCCCATGCAGTTCGGCACCATCTCGGTGTCCGACGGCATCTCCATGGGTCATGAGGGGATGCACTTCTCCCTGGTCTCGCGCGAGGTGATCGCCGACAGCGTCGAGACGGTGATGCAGGCCGAGCGCCTGGACGGTGCGGTGCTGCTGGCCGGCTGCGACAAGTCGCTGCCCGGGATGCTGATGGCGGCGGCCCGGCTGAACCTGGCGAGCGTCTTCCTGTACGCGGGCTCGATCCTGCCCGGTATCGCGAAACTGTCCGACGGCAGCGAGCGCGAGGTGACGATCATCGACGCGTTCGAGGCGGTCGGCGCCTGCGCGCGCGGCCTGATGAGCCGCGACGATGTGGACGCCATCGAGCGAGCCATCTGTCCGGGCGAGGGGGCCTGCGGCGGGATGTATACCGCCAACACCATGGCAAGTGCGGCCGAGGCGCTCGGCATGTCGTTGCCGGGCAGCGCGGCGCCGCCCGCGACCGACCGCCGCCGCGACGGCTACGCCCGGCGCAGCGGCGAGGCGGTGGTGGAATTGATCCGGCGGGGGATCACCCCGTCCGACATTCTCACCAAGCCTGCCTTCGAGAACGCGATCGCGGTCGTGATGGCATTCGGCGGTTCCACCAATGCGGTTCTGCACCTGCTGGCGATCGCGCACGAGGCGAACGTCGACTTGACGATCGACGATTTCGCCCGCATCGGTCGCCAGGTGCCGCACCTGGCCGACGTCAAGCCTTTCGGCAGGCACGTGATGACCGACGTGGACCGGATCGGCGGCGTGCCGGTGCTGATGAAGACGCTGCTCGACGCCGGATTGCTGCACGGCGACTGCCTGACCGTGACCGGCCGGACGGTCGCGGAGAACCTGGCCGACATCACCCCGCCGGATCCCGACGGCAAGGTGATCCGGGCCATGACGTCGCCGATGCACCCGACCGGCGGCATCACCATTCTCAGGGGTTCACTCGCGCCCGATGGCGCCGTCGTCAAGTCTGCGGGCTTCGAATTCGACGTCTTCGCCGGCACCGCACGGGTTTTCGACGGCGAGCGGGCCGCGATGGATGCCCTCGAAGACGGGACGATCTCGGCGGGAGACGTGGTGGTCATCCGGTACGAGGGCCCGAAGGGCGGCCCCGGCATGCGTGAGATGCTGGCCATCACCGCGGCCATCAAAGGCGCGGGCCTCGGCAAAGACGTTCTGCTCCTCACCGACGGACGGTTCTCCGGCGGCACCACCGGTCTGTGCGTCGGCCACGTCGCCCCGGAAGCGGTCGACGGCGGCCCGATCGCGTTCGTCCGCGACGGCGACCCCGTTCGCCTCGACGTCGCGTCGGCCACCCTCGACCTCCTCGTCGACCCCGAAGAACTCACCCGCCGCCAGGAGGGCTGGAAACCCTTGCCGCCCCGCTACACCCGCGGCGTCCTGGCGAAATACACCAAGCTGGTGGGCTCGGCCTCGATCGGAGCGGTCTGCGACTGAGGGCACGACATCCCGGAAACGGCTGCGGGCTCACTACTTCTTTTCGGTCACACCTCGCGCCGCATCGTCTTCCAGCCGCCACCGGAGATTGCGCAGCGCTGTCCGGGCGCGCATGGTCATCACCCGGCGGGCTATGGGAAAGATGGTCCAGCGTGGTAGCGACCTCTTGTTCCGGCTGAACATGCGCCAATGGACTTCGCAGGCATCTGGTCCAGCGTCGAGGAACTCGATCTCCATCCGGGGCTGCAGCAAGGGCAGTTCTCCCTCGGTGACAAGCCGCCGGGATGGAGTGGCCTCCGCGACCCGGATCAGCACTTGCCGCCTCCCCCGCAGCGGCACCGCCACGGTCTCCAGGTAGAGCTTGCCGGATTCCGCGAACGGCAGCTCGTCGTGCGACACGACGCTGAGCACGCCGGGAAACCACTCGGCGAAATTCTCCAGATCGGCCGCGTAGGCAAAGGTCTTTTCGCGCGAGCACCGCACGATGGCTTCAGCGCTGGCAAGCAGGAACATCCCGGCCTCCTTCAAGGAATTGGTGGCCGAAGGCTAAGGTGTAGAGCCAGGTTTACAGTCAAGCGGGAACGTCATGCAGATCAGGGAGTTGGAGGCGCGGACCGGCGTAGGCCGGCACGCCTTGCGCTACTACGAACGCCTGGGACTGCTGGGGGAGGTGCAGCGCACCCGGAGCAACTATCGGGAGTATCCCGAATCCGTGGTCAGAGAGGTCGGCCTGCTGCGGAGCATGCAGTCATTGGGTTTCTCGCTGTCCGAAATTCGGCAAGTATTGGACGGACTGCGTGCCAGCGACCTCGACTGCCTGGATGGTGCCCGCCTGCTAGCTGAGAAACGCACCCGCGTGGAGGAACAGATCAGCGACTTGCGGCAACTCAGCCGATTACTGGCGCAAGAGCAGAAACACTTGGAGGACAGGGCAAATCGCCACGGCAAGCGTTCGGGATGAACTCGGTATGCGACCTCGGACCGGCGCCGCACTGCGCGGACCCGAGCTGAACGTGCATCCAGCAGAGCTTTGAGTGAACTGCGTGAAGCGGTCTCGATCTACCGACGCCTCGGAGCCGCCGAACTGCCGGACGCTGTCGGGTAACTGCGCGAACTCGAGAACGGACTGCGCGGCTAGCCTCAGCGGAAGGTTCCGAAGCGGTGCTGATGTGCGGGCATTTCCGCTCCGTCGGTCGTCCGGACTATGCGGCGAAGCGGTGCGGTGTCGGCTGCGGAACCCGCGAGGCCGGCGAGCCGCCGGGCTCCGAGGATTTCCTCGATCGCTTCGGGTGTGAGCAATCCGAGTTCGATCGCGATCTCGGCGACCGATTGCCCGGTTTGCAGTGCCTGTTTGGCGATGCGGGCGCTGGCCGCGTACCCGATGTAGGGGGTCAGAGCCGTCACGATGCCGACGGAGCGCCGGACGCCCTGCTCGAGATGGTCGCGATTGGGGGTGATGCCCGCGACACACTTGGTCGCCAAGGTGTCGGCCGCGGCGGTCAGATGCGTGGTCGTGCGCAGCATGCCGTAGGCGATGATCGGTTCGAACGCGTTGAGCTGGAGCTGCCCGGCCTCGGCGGCCATGGTCACGGTCAGGTCGGTGCCGATGGCCTCGAAGGCGACCTGGTTGACGATCTCCGGAATGACCGGATTGACCTTCCCCGGCATGATCGATGACCCGGCCTGGACCGGCGGCAGATTGATCTCGCCTAATCCCGTGGTGGGACCGGACGACATCAACCGCAGGTCATTGCACGTCTTGGACAGTTTGACCGCGACCCGCTTGAGGATGCCGGAGACCTGAACGAAGGCGCCGCAATCCTGGGTGGCCTCGATCAGGTTGGCCGCAGGTGTGACCAGTTCGCCGGTGAGCTCGGCGAGGTGGGCGCAGGCCAGCGCGGGGTAACTGGGATGACCGTTGATTCCGGTGCCGATCGCGGTGCCGCCGAGGTTGCTTTCGCACAGCAGGGCGATGCCCTCCTCGAGCCGTTCGCAGTCCTCGCGCACCATCACCGCGAAGGTGCCGAATTCCTGTCCGAGCGTCATGGGTACGGCGTCTTGCAGCTGGGTGCGACCCATTTTGATGACGTCGGCGAATTCGTCCGCTTTGGCGCTGAACGCGTCCGCGAGCCGCCGCAGCGCCGCGACGAGTTCCCGGATGTGCCGCACGACGGCGAGCCGGACGGCCGTCGGGTACACGTCGTTGGTGGATTGGCCGAGGTTGACGTGGTCGAGCGGGTCCAGTTCGGTGTAGGTCCCGCGGTCGTGGCCGAGCAGCTCCAGCGCCCGGTTGGCGATGACCTCGTTGGCGTTCATGTTCGTCGAGGTTCCCGCGCCGCCTTGGATCGGGTCGATCGGAAACTGGTCGTGCAGCGCGCCGGCCGTGATCTCGGCGCAGGCCGATTCGATCGCGTCGGCGCGGCGAGCGTCGAGGATGCCCAGTTCTCGATTGGCGCGGCAGGCGGCCTGCTTGACCGTGGCGAGCGCGGCGACGAGCGCGGGGTATCGCCCGATGCTGTCGCCGGTGATGGCAAAATTGTCCAGCGCGCGTGCGGTGTGGATGCCCCAGTAGGCGTCGCCGGGCACAGTGCGGGTACCGAGCGAGTCGCGTTCGGTTCGGGTGCTGTCGGTCATCATCGGCTCCGGGCGGTCAGGGCGTCTTCGTGGACAGGTACCAGGGGCGGCGTGGCAGGATTCGACAGCTCGCCGAGCATGTTGGTCGTCATCCAGTCCCGCAGTTGCCCGCCGGAGAGCCCGAGGTCGACGAGGTAGGCCAGTTTGGCGAGCGCCGCCTCCCTGGTCATGTCGCCCCCGCTGATCACCCCCGCCTCCAGTAGTGCGCGTCCGGGCAGGTAGCGCTCGAGATCGACCGAACCGCTGGCACATTGGGTGATCACGACGACCGGGGTTCCGCGCCGCGTCGCTATCCGGATCGTCTCCATTACGTCGGCTCCGTGCGGCATCGTGCCCGAGCCGTAGCATTCGAGGACTATTCCGCCGGGATACTGCCGAATCGCGGCGCTGAGCAGGTCGGCGTGCAGACCGGGAAAGACAGTGAGCATCCCCACCGGAAGGCGGGTTGCGGTGCTGTGTCGTCGCGGTAGCAATGCCGGAGGGGACGGGGGCGGCGTGAATTCCCGGACGGTGGTGAAGGCGTCGTACTCATCGGATGCGCGTTTGCTTGCCCGCACAGCGGGATGCAAAGCGGATCCGAAACCGATGTAGGTTCCCGGCCCGGGTTGGGTGGCAATCGAATCCAGTGCGAGATGCAGGTTTCGTTCCGCATCGCTGCCGGGATGTCCGAGGGGTATCTGGGCACCGGTCAGCACCACCGGGACAGCGACATCACGCACTTCGAAGGCTATGCGGGCGCCGATGTAGGCCATGGTGTCGGTTCCGTGGATCACGACGACACCGTCCGGGCGCTCGGATTCGATGCGGTATCGCACCCACTCCGCTATCCGGAAGGCGGTGCCCGAGTCGGCGGCGGCGCTGTCGATGACGCGGTCGAATTCGGCGTATCGCAACTCGACCGACCGGCCCACCTCCTCGTATCGCGCGATGAGGTCGGCGATCTCGGCACCGATTCCCGAACGCGGTCCCATACCGGCCCCGTGGTCGGCCATTCCGAAAGTGCCGCCGGTGTAGAGGACCTGGACCCGCGATGCCGCGTGGGGATGTGCTGTTGCGCGAGTGCTCATGCGCCGCGTGCTCCCTCGGCGGTCGCGTCCGGCTGATCCGTCGGGGCGAGCACGTCCGGATCGAGACGGCCCCTGATCCGGAACCATCCCGCGACCATGGCCGCGACGACGACGGTGAACACCGCGAGCGTGATCCGCCCGATCTCGTCGTCGAAGAACATCAGCGCGACGACACCGGCCAGGAAGACGAGGGTCAGGATGTTCAGCACCGGAGCGAACGGCAGCCGGAAGGCCGGTCGGCGGTACTCGCCCCGCTGGGACTTCCGCACGAATATCCAGTGACAGATCATGATCGAAGCCCAGGTCCCGACGATGCCGAGCCCGGCAAGGTTCAGCACGATCTCGAATGCCCTCTCGGGCACGAGGAGATTCAGCACCACACCGGCGATGCCCACCGAACTGGTGATCAGGATTCCGCCGTATGGAACGCCATTGCGATTCATCCGGGCGGCGAAGCGTGGCGCCGCCCCGGCCACGGCCATCGACCGCAGGGTGCGACCGGTCGCGTACAGACCCGCGTTCAGGCTCGACATCGCGGCGGTGAGCACGACCAGGTTCATGACATCGCCCGCGTGCGGGATCCCGATGGAGCTCATCACGGTGACGAACGGGCTCTCGCTGGGGGAGTACGCCGTCCACGGCAGCAACAGCGTGAACAGGACCACCGAGCCGGCGTAGAACAGGATGATCCGCCACATGATGGAGTTGACGGCCTTTGGAACAACCGCGCCGGGGTTGTCGGATTCACCGGCGGCCACGCCGATCATCTCCGTCCCGCCGAACGCGAACACCACGCCGAGCGCGATGGTGAGCATCGGAGCGAGACCGTGCGGGAAGAATCCACCGTTGTCGGTGATTGTGGAGAAGCCGGGGACATTGCCGTCGACCGGTGTGCCGGTGACGAGGAACACCACGGCCAGCAGCATGAAGGCGACGATCGTGCCGACCTTGATCAGCGCGAACCAGAACTCGAACTCGCCGAACAGCCGCACCGACACGACATTGAGCCCGACCACGACCGCCAGCGCGATCAGCGCGAGAACCCACTGCGGTATCGGTACGAACGGCGACCAGAAATGCGCGTACAGCGCCACGGCGGTGATGTCGGCGACCAGGGTGGTGGACCAATTCAGGAAGTACAGCCAGCCGACGGAATAGGTCCCGCGCTCGCCGAGGAATTCGCGGGCGTAGGAGACGAACGCGCCGGAGGACGGCCGGTACATCACCAGCTCTCCGAGCGCGCGCACGACCACGAACGTGAAGATGCCGCAGACGATGTAGACGATGGCCAGCGACGGCCCGGCTAGCGCCATGCGGCCGCTGGCCCCGAGGAAGAGCCCGGTGCCGATGGAGCCGCCGATCGCGATCATCTGCATATGGCGCTTGCGCAGCTGCTTCTGATAGCCGACGTCGCCGATATCGAGCTTCGCTGCTGGTGGCTGCGTGGCTGGCCGGGCCGACAGTTCGTCGTGGTGCGTCATGGAAACCTTCCTTGGGCCGAATCCAGCCTGCGTGGCAGCGCGCTCAACAGGGCGAGGTGGAGCATGGCTGCCATGCGGTCAGGCTGTAAGACAGGTTGACCGTAATACAGGTCACATTCGCTGTCAACGCCCGGATGCCATGAATACTCGCTGGACCGAGCGTTTTGACGCCTTATCGGCAGATCTCCATACTTGGTCACGTGACAGTCGAAGAAGGCCGGGTGCATCGCATCGGCGCCACGGAAGCGGTCTTTCGTCGGCTGAAGGACCTGATCCAAAGCGGCGAATACGCGGTAGGCGACCGCTTGCCCGCCGAGCTCGCCTTGGCCCAGCAGTTCGGCGTCAGCCGCCCGGTGGTCCGCGAGGCGCTGCACGCCTGCGCGACCCTCGGCCTCACTGAAACCCATACGGGCCGGGGAACTTTCGTCGTCTCCACGAAGGAGAGCCCGCAACTGACGTTCGCCGGTGTCGACGCCGGAGATCTGATCGAGGCTCGCCAGCTCATCGAGATCCCCACCGCGGGGTTCGCGGCGCAACGCCGCACGCCAGACCAGCTGCGGCGGCTTTTCGAGCTACTCGGCAAACTCGCGGCAGCCACCGACGCCCGCGAGTGGGTCCGCTACGACGGCGAGTTGCACACCGCGATCGCGGCGGCCAGCGGAAACAAAATGCTGACCGCCGTGGTCGCCGATACCCGCCGCGCGCTGGACCCGCAGTCGGAATTCCTCAATCTGACCCAGGACCGCCGCGCCGACTCCGATCGGGAACACGAGGCCATAGTCCGGGCCATCGAGGCGGGCTCGCCCGAGGCCGCGCGGCAAGCGATGGCCGAACACCTGGAGCGAGTAGCGGAGACGATAGCCCGGATCGGCGAGTAGTCGCGGCAGTTCCTACTGCTTCGCAGCCCGGATGATCAGATCGCTGACCGCATCGGGCCGGGACACCGAGACCGCATGCGAGGCGGAGAGCTCGACAGTGTGGGCGCCGGCGCGTTCGGCCATGAACCGTTGCGCCTGGACCGGGATGTTCGTGTCCTCGGTGGTGACCAACGCGAACGCCGGGACATTCCGCCACGCCGTCGCGCTCGCCGGTTGCTGCAGCGCGTCGAGGGCGACCGGTCGCTGGGTCGCGGCCATCAGCTCCGCGGTGGCGGCGGACACGTCGGCGGCGAATTGCTGATGGAATTCCTCTTGCCGGATGTAGAGCTCGGTACCGGTGCCTCCGTCGGTGAGCGGGTAGGACGCGGGCCGGGTGGTCGGCCCAAGTGTGGACCCGGGGAACTTGTCGGTCAGTTGCAGTGCGCTTTCGCCCTCGTCGGGGATGAACGCGGCAATGTAAACGAGGGCGTTGACGTTGGATTTCGCCGCTGCCGCGACAGTGATGACACTCCCGCCGTAGGAATGCCCCACCAGGACGCACGGTCCTTCGATGCCGTCGAGGACCGACGCGACGTAGGCGGCGTCGCTGTCGAGGCCGCGCAGCGGGTTGGCCGCGGAGATCACGGGATACCCTTGGGCGCGTAGCCGTTCGACGACTCCGTTCCAGCTGGACGAGTCGGCGAAGGCGCCGTGGACCAGCACGATGGTCGGCGCGGCGGCGGAATCGGTGCTCACGAGTGTGGCTCCTTCGAATTCGGTGATCGGTACGGATCGAGGTCGAGTCAGGCCGGATACAGTGCGGCTCGCAGCGTCGCGACGGCTTGCGCCACAGCGGCTTCGGCCGCGTGGGTGCCGTGCAACGAGTTGACCATCACGAAGTCGTGGACGATCCCGCCGTAGCGCACCTGGGTGACCGGGACGCCCGCGGCGCGCAGCTTGCCCGCGAAGGCTTCACCCTCGTCGCGCAGCACGTCGGCTTCGGCCGTGATGACCAGCGCGGGCGGGAGCCCGGCCAGCTGCTCGGTGGTTGCCCGCAACGGCGACGCGGTGATCTGCGCGCGCTCTTCCGGGTTGGTGGTATACTGGTCCCAGAACCACTTCATGCCGTCGCGAGTGAGGAAGTATCCTTCGGCGAACTGGTGGTAAGAGCCGGTATCGAAGTTGGCATCGGTCACCGGATAGAACAGCACCTGCTGGACGAACGAGACATCTCCGCGCTCCTTCGCCATCAGCGTCAACGCGATGGCCATGTTGCCGCCGACCGAGTCGCCCGCGATGGCGATCCGGGACGAGTCGAGGCCTTTCTCCGCGCCATTGCTGGTGACCCACTGGACGACCCGGTAGGACTGCTCGTTGGCCACCGGGTAGCGCACCTCCGGCGACCGGTCGTATTCGGGAAACACCACGGCCGCGTGCGCGCCGACGGCGAGATCGCGGACCAGACGGTCGTGGGTGTGCGCATCGCCGAACACCCATCCCGCGCCGTGGGTGTAGACGATCACCGGCAGTGTTCCGGTGACGCCCCGCGGCTTGACGATCCTGGCCCGCACCGATCCGGTCGGCCCGCCCTCGACGGTGATCCACTCCTCGTCGATGTCCGGCTTGAAGATCGGCGAGTCCTGGACCGCGTCCACGGCCTTGCGTCCTTCTTCGGGTGGCAGCTGGTAGAGGAACGGCGGCTGTGCGGTCGCGTCGACGAACTCCTGCGCCGCCTGCTCGAGCGAGATACCGAGCGGGTTTCCTGACATGTTGGTGCCTTTCTCGTAACCGGAAGGGGGAAGTGATGGTGAAAGATGCAGATGCTCAGATGGATTGGGCGATGGCCCCGGTGATCACGGCCGCGACCTCGTCGGGGTGGGTCTGCATCACCAGGTGCGGTCGGCGCTGGACACGATGCCCCAGCCGGGCTTCGTCTTCCATGCGGCCGCAGAGGCGGGCTCATTGAACGCGATCGCCGACAAGGGCCGCTGCGAGACCGCGAGGACCTTACTTGCCACGAAGGACATCCCATTCCTTTCTGCCGCGGTAGGCGGGCGCTGCTGTGCCTGAGACAGTTTCGGCCGGACAGTCCGCGCCGCGCCCCTCACCACGGGCCGCAAAAGCCTCCGATCAGGACACGGCGCGCTCGATCGCCGGGTCCATCGCGGCGGCCGAACCGGTGGATCGGAAGCGCTGCTGGTACTTTCGCGGCGAAATCCCCAGCCGCGCCACGAAGGCGCGGCGCAGCGCCTCGCTGCTGCCGTACCCAGCGGCCATCGCGGCCTCGGTCACGCCGTATCCGGCGTGCAGCATGTCCCTGGCCATGCCGAACCGGATGAAGGCGACGTATTCCGCGGGGGACCGTTCGAGTTCGGCGCGGAACAGCCGGGTGAGATGACGGACGCTGACCCGGGCGTGAGCGGCCAGGGTCTGAACCGTGTGCGGGAATGCCGGGTCCGCGCAGATCAGATCCACCACCCCGCGGACCAGGGGACTGCGCGGCGCCGGTCCGCGCAGCGAGGCCGAGAACTGCGACTGCCCGCCCGCGCGCTGCATGTAGACAACCAGCGACTGCGCCACCCGCCGGGCGACGTCGGCACCGTGGTCCTCCTCGACCAGTGCGAGCGCCAGATCGACACCCGCGGCCACGCCGGCCGAGCTGTAGAGATTGCCCTCGCGCACGAAGATCGCGTCCGGCTCCACGTCGATCGCGGGAAACCGCCGCGCGAGATCGGTCGCGAATTTCCAATGGGTGGTCGCGCGTCTGCCGTCGAACAGCCCCAGATCGGCCAGCACGAAGGCGCCGCTGCAGATCGATGCCAGGCGCCGCGTAGCGCAGGACAGATGCCGTGCCGCCGCCAGAACCTCGGGGGTCACGAACTTCGTGGGGTGAAGTTCGCTGCCGGGAATCACCACCGTATCGAAGCGGCCCGCGTCGACGGCGGCGCAGCTGACCGCGACCCGCGCGCCGATCGAGGTCTGGGCGTCCGCGCCGTCGGCCGAGACCAGCACCACTTCGTAACCCGCCACCGACTGGTTCGCCTCGACGAACACCTCCGCGGGACCGGCGAAGTCGAGCATCTTGACGCCGTCGAAGACCAGGATGCCCACCCGCCTGCGGGGCTGATCGCGGTATTTGGAAGACATGTCCACCATTATTGTGGAGGCACGCCTCCATAACAAGTGATGTGTGTGACCTCGCAGGCCGATTGGTACGGTGAGGGCCATGGGACGGCCGCGACGGTTCGACGAATCGGACTTGCTCGACGCCGCGACCGAGCTGTTCTGGTCGAAGGGTTTCGACAGCACATCGGTAGAAGATGTCTCGCTCGCGACCGGCGTCGGGAACGGCAGCATCTACGCTGCCTACGGCAGTAAGCGCGGCCTTTTTCTCGCGGCGTTCGAACGCTACTGCGAGCGGCGTGCCCGCCTCGTTCGCGAGGCCATCGGGTCGACCTCGGGTTCGGCACGTTCCGCGGTCCGTGCGTTGTTCCAGGCGATCATCGACGACTGCGCCGCCCATCCGGACCGGCGGGGCTGCCTGATGATCAACAGTATCGCCCACCTCGGCACCCGCATTCCCGAAGTGGCGATTATCGGCACGCGCACCACCACGGCGATGGAACAGGGCGTCGCCGACGGGCTGCGTCCTGCCATGCGTCACGCGGGCGATGTCGACGAAGCCGCCCTGTCGGCTGTGAGCGCCAACATCGTGGTGGTCACTCAAGGCCTGATCCAACTGAGCCGCTTGGGGATTCCGTCGAAGCGGCTGCATGAGATCGCCGATGTCTCCAGCGACGCCCTGCCGTCGTCTTGGGCCGATCAGCTCGTCCACTGACCGGTCCCGGGAATCGATCGGCGACGGTTCCTGAAATGGACTTCAGGCGACTTCAGGCTGCCTTCAGCCACACCCTGCGACGGTGATGACCGACTTCGAGACGACGACTCCCGCAGGAGGTTTCACCATGGATGCCATTTTCGGTCGCGCGCTGGCGGTCGCGGCAGTATCGACGCTGGCGATCACCGGCATCACCGCCGGAACAGCCGGCGCCACTCCTCAGCCCCTCGACAGCGGAATCGTCAATTACACCGCTACCACTTCGGCGGAGAGCGTGGTCGTCGACATCGACTCGGGTTCGATGGAGGTCGAGAACGGGGTGTTCGAAGTCAAAGCAGCCAACGGCACCGTACTCGCGGGTACCCCGCTGGAGTTCCGGGTCGATGATTTCGTCTTCCCCATCGCCGCGGACATTCAGGGCCGAACCGCCACGCTGACACCGCAATTCGACCTCGAGCACGCGGTATACCAGCCGGTCGCGCTGCCGTTCGAAGACCAGGCGCTGTGGCGAACGCCGTACGAGCGCGAAGTCGCCGCCTTCACTCGATTGAAGGACACTGTCGCGACCGGGGCGGCGATCGGGACTACCGTCGGCGGCATCGGCGGCGGCATCGTCGGCTGTGTACTCGGCGGGATCGCGGGCGCGACCATCGCCGCCGCGACCATCGTCGGCATGTTCGGGCCGTTCATCCCCGCCGCCGCCGTCGGTTGCCTGGGCGGAATCCTCGCCGTTGGCGCACTCGGCACGCTCGCAGGCCAACTCTTCGTCACGGCCCCGGTCGCCATCGCCGCCCTGGCTCAGTACTTCACCACGATCAACGAGCCGTTCACTCCGGCGCCCAGGTAGGGGTTCGTCGTCGCGAGCGCCGACGGAAAAGCGCTCAATGTCATGAAGCGCCAGGACATATCGCAGGGTCCTGGCGCTTCATCGGCGAGATTTCGACGCCGACCTGCGGAGTTTCCGCGACCTGGCACGGGTCTGGCCGCCCGTTTGCGCCGCGGTCGCCAGCGGCGACGGCGGCCGGCCCGGTGGCCGAGCAGCATCGATTACTCGCGCGACGCGAGCGGCGGCCTAACGGTCGGTTGTGGTGCCGAGGCTGCCCACGATCAGGTCGGTCAGCGCGGTGATCGCGTCGGTGGTGGTTGCCCGCCCCAGATTCAACTCCGCGGCGATCGCCTCCGCCGCACCGAGCACGCCGACACAACGCAGCCGAAGAGCCTCGGCGGTGAGGCCGGAGTGCGGCAGCAGGGCGGCGGCCATCAAGTCCGTGTAGCTGTCGAGCATCTCGTGCTGGATCGCCTCCATTTCCGGATTGCCTTTCAGCGCAGCGGAAACGGCGTTGAACTCCGGCATGTCGGTGGCGCAGGCGAAGTATGCGGTGCTCATGACGCGAGCGATCTCGTCCGGGGTGGGTGCGGCGTCCCGCAACGCCTGCGTGGTCGCGGCGCGGTGCCGTTCGTCGAGTCGTCGGTAGAGCGCGAGAAGCAGGCCGGGGCGTGTGCCGAAGTGGTCGTAGACGATGGGCCTGCTCACCCCGGCGGCCTCCGCGAGGGTGGGCAGGGTCAGTCCGTCGGCGCCCTCACTGCGCACGATCGCGATGGCGGTGTCGAGCAATTGCTCCCGCCTGGCCTGCTTGGACAGACGGGTCGGTGTGGTGGTCATGGTCCTCCCTTGCGCTGCCGTCTCAGTTTAGCTACAAAGTGTAAGTTACAAAATGTAGCTATCTGCGGCGTGAGAGGAAGTCCAATGGAGCAGTCGAAATCGGTTCTGATCATGGGTGGTTCGGGTCAGGCAGGCGCGGGCGCCGCTACTCTCCTGCGGCGGTGGTATCCGGCGCTGCCGCTGACCATCGCGGGTCGCGATCTCGATCGCGCGCAGCGTGTCGCCGACGAGCTCGGCGCCGCGAATGCCGTCACCATCGACCTGAAGCGCAGCGATCTAGGTCTCCCGCCCCGCACCGAGTACTCGGCGGTCGTCGCGGCACTGTGGGACGACCGCAGGCACGGCCTGCGCTTCGCGCAGCACCGCGGATTGCCCTACCTCAGCATCTCCAGCGGTCTGATCGATATCGCACCGGAAGTCGTCGCGGGCGCCCAACGGGCTGATGCCGCACCAATTCTGGTGGCCAGTCACTATCTCGCCGGTCTCGTCGTCCTCGCCGCACTGGACTGGGTCCGGGAATTCGACCGGATCGACACCATCCGTATCGGCGCCCTCCTGGACGAATCGGACACCGGTGGGCCTGCCGGGATAGCGGATCTGCAACGTTGGTCGGCGGTCACCTCGGCGGGATTGGTGCGCCGTGACGGCGTCTTCACCTGGGTCGCCGGCCCAGACGCCCAGGCGGATGTGTCCGGTCTCGACGGCGTCGTCCTGCCCGGCCAGAGCATCGCCGTCCTCGATGTGCCGAGCCTGGCCCTCGCGACGGGCGCACCGAACGTCCGCTTCGACTTCGCGGTCGGCGAATCCCCGGGCAGGCGACGCGGCGAACCCGCTTCCATGGAGGTGCGGATCGACTTGGACGGAGTAGGTCCGGCGGGTGCACCGCTGCGCACGAGCCGTTACCTCGTCCACCCGGCGGGGCAGCGTCCCTTGACCGCGCTCGGTGTCGCCCTCGGGGTCGAACGATTGCTCGGCCTGCGCGGCGAAGCCGTGCCGCCGGGTATCCACACGCCCGAGGCCTTGCTCGACCCCGCCTACGCGGTTGAGCGGATGCTAGAGATCGGCACCGTCTTCCAAGTGGTTTGAGCAATCTCCACGCCATGCGCCGAGTCAGATGAGGGTGCCGATATCGCGGGCGACGATATTGTCCAGTGCCCGTTCGGCGACCGCCGCGATGGTCATCGAGGGGTTGCAGGCGGCGGTGTTGCCGGGCAGCAGGCGGCGGCCGTAAAGGGTACGACGCGGTCCAGCTCGGAGAGGTGGCACGCCGGGCTCGCGTCTCACTGGCCACGATCTACAGCCGGTTCGCCACTCGCGACGAGTTGATCGTCGCTGCCGTCGAGCGCTGGATGGCCCCGCACGGTTACGCGGCTCTGGAGCGGCCACCGGCTGCGAAACCCTGCGCGACGGACTGATGCGCATCTTGCGATACGTGTTCGAGTCGTGGGAGCGCAATCCGAGAATGCTCCAGGCATATCACCGTGCACGCACCGGTCCGGGCGGACAGCGATTGGACGCGCAGGGCATCAGCGAGATCCTGCCGGTCGCCGCCGCGCTGGTCGACGGCGCGGATCGGTCCTACATCGAGGACATCGGACTGATCCTGTCCAACCTGGCCTACGCGTTGATCGGGCGGTTCGTCGACCGGAACATCGAGATCACCGATATCCTGCCGACCCTCGAACGGGCCGTTTTCCGGCTGACCAGCGACAACGAAATTGCTGCTGCCGCGGGAGTCGCCGGCGGAAATCCGCGGCATGACGCGTCGCCGGTCACCGTGGACCCCTCTTTCGCCGGGCCCTTCGACGCAACAGCGGATGAGCGCGGACACGCCCCGTAGCCGTGCATTCGGAGCTTCAATTGTCCATAATCTCCTGAATACAGATTTTGATGTATCATCTGGGATGTGGAGATGGTGTTGCACAGTGACGCGCTGGCCCGTTTCGGGCACGCGCTGTCGGACCCGACCCGTACGCAGATCCTGTTGAACCTGCGCCGGGCGCCGGGATATCCGTCGGATCTCGCCGAGCGGATCGGAGTGTCGCGCCAGATTCTGTCCAACCACCTGGCGTGCCTACGCGGATGCGGGTTGGTCGTCGCGGTGCCCGAAGGGCGCCGTAGCCGTTACGAGCTGGCCGACGCGCGGATCGGGCGCGCGTTGGAGGATCTGCTCGGGCTCGTACTGGCCGTGGATCCGGCGTGCTGCCCGGACGCCGAGACCCAAGAGTGCTGCTGATGGCATCGCTCGGAATGCCGTCGCTGCCGCCGATCGCGGGGCCCATGTCGGCTCGGCGGGCGGTGCTGGCCCGGCGGATCCGCTGGCTGGTCGCGGCGACGATCTCCTACAACGTGATCGAGGCGGTCATCGCGCTCACCGAGGGCACGCGGGTGTCCTCCGCGGCGTTGATCGGGTTCGGCCTGGATTCGGTGATCGAGGTTTCCTCGGCGGCGGCGGTGGCCTGGCAGTTCGCCGGCCGCGATCCCGAAGCCAGGGAGAAGATCGCACTGCGGATCATCGCGTTCTCGTTCTTCGCCTTGGCGCTGTATGTCACCGTCGACTCGATCCGCGCCCTGCTCGGCGTCGGAGAAGCCCAGCACTCGACGATCGGGATCGCGCTGGCCGCGGCCAGCCTGGTCATCATGCCGGTGCTGTCGGCCGCGCAGCGCCGGGCCGGACGCGAACTCGGTTCGGCGTCGGCGGTGGCCGATTCCAAGCAAACGTTGTTGTGCACATATCTCTCAGCCGTGCTGCTGGCCGGGTTGCTGTTCAACAGCCTGTTCGGCTGGTCGTGGGCCGACCCGATCGCAGCCCTGGTGATCGCGGTGATCGCGGTCAAGGAAGGTGCCAACGCCTGGCGCGGTGACACCTGCTGCGCAACGCCCACCGCCCTCAGCACGACCAGCGCACCCGGGCATGACTGTGACTGCTGCGACAACCCCGCGAAGAAGGACTCCTGATGGCCCGCATACCTGTCCCCGCGCGCGCTCGCTATCACGAGGAGATGCGGGCCGCGAAGGCCGCGTTCACCGCCGAGCAGCGGTGGGTACACCTCGAACGCGCGCACGTCCTCTCTCAGCCCGATCCGTGGCTGCACACCCGCAACCACGTCGCGATGTTCACCCTGGCCGTGCGGCAACGCGACCGCCGCGAAGCGCTCGGCCAAGTCGTGCGGATCATCGTGGCCGCACCCGGATCACTGTCGGGCCGCTACCCAGAAGGCAACACCGGCCGCGCCGGTGTCGGCCTGCGCCAACGCATGCCGACGCCACCGGACCTCGCCGCGCTGCTTCGATCCGCCGCGGCCTGATCCAACTCCGGTGCCGTCGCCGATGCGGAGGTTGCTGCCATGGCAGGGCCAGATGATCGCGGCGTCATCGATGGAGCCGACGCTTCAGCCCGGGGTGTGGGCACACCGTCGAGAGGGCTCGGGGCGCCGCTCGGCCCGGCCGGAGCCGCAGCTGGTTGCGGGGAGGGAAGTACTGCGGCGGCGAGGAGGGTTCGTCGCGGCACGTCCGGGAGCGGTGGTTACTGTTCGGGCACAGGTATTCCGTTGCTCAGACGGTAATGAGCAGGCCGGTGAGGTACATGATCGCGATCCCGCCGAGGATGCCGCCGATCGTCGCGGGGTGCAGGCGGTTGCCGTCGGTGCGTAGTGAGGGTGCGATCTGCACCACGACTTGTGCGATGGCGCCGACGCCGACCCCGAGCAGTAGCGCGGACAGTTCGGTGTTGTTGATGCTCGCGCCGATGACCGCGCCGAGAATGGCGGGGGCTCCGGCGATCACACCGAGGATCACCAAGGTAGACAGGCGCGGTCGCGCGCGGACCAGGGGTGCGACGATGGCGATGCCTTCGGTGGTGTTGTGCAAGGCGAAGCCGATGACGAGGAAGGCGCCGAGGGCGAGTTCTCCGACGGCATAGGCGGATCCGATGGCCAAGCCCTCACCGAGGTTGTGCAACCCGATCCCGGCGGCGATCATGCTCGCAAGCCGCAGCCCCGACCGGCCCTCGTCGGAGGTTTGGGCGCGTCGAGTGGTGAGGTAGCGGTCGACGGCGGTGAGCACCCCGAACGCGGCCACGGCCCCGAGGATGACGAGCTCGGCCCCGCCGAACGCTCCTGCGCCTCCGGCGAGTTCGAGTCCTTCGAGGCTGCCCTCGACGGCCAGGAACACCAGCAGCCCGACCGTCACCGCGAGCAATACACGCAGCACACTGGGGCCGGCCTGCCGTATCACGGGTAGCAGCAGCATGCCGAGCAGGACAGGGATGACGCCGACATAGGTACCCAGTAGTGCCATCGTGGCGAAGAACCTGGTGCCGGGGCGGGGGGTTTCGACGGCAAGGGGGATCTCGTGTTCGATGACCAGTCCGGTGGACGTAAGCATCGACACCAGATAGGGCTGACCATCGATCCAGGGATAGCGCAGGGTGAGGGTCGCGGTGTCGAGGCGGTCGATCGGTGCTTCGCCGCCGTGCAGGTCGACGTAGGCGTCGTTGACGAACACTTGCGCGATGGTGACCGGATCCGGGCCGGTGTTCCGCACCCTCAACTCGATCTCCCCCGGCCGTAGCACCGTGTGCTCGACGGCGATCTCTTCGACCGGCGGCCCTGTGCGCTCCGGCAGCGCGCGGCTGCCGAGCAGGCCGAGCGCGGCCAGCGCCACCGCGATGAGCAGTGCCGCACCCGCCAAGGACACCCACCCCGGGAGCCGCGAGGACGGTTGTGCTCGAGCTTCGCTCATCGGTCTTCGACCTCGAACAAACCCATCCAGCCGAGTTCGGCGAATTCGGATTTGTGGGCGTGGAACATGAACTTGCCCGGGTGCGGGAACCGCAGTTCGCAAATGCCGCGCTGGCCCTGCGCCTGGACGATGGTGTCGGTGAACTCGGACGGTTCGAGCCGGGTCCCGGTCGGGTAGTAGTCGAAGAAGTTGCCGTGGATGTGGAAGCTGTTGATCGGGTCGTACTCGAGTACGTTCACCAAATAGATCCGCACCAGCTGATCGCGGCGCACCCGCACCGGTTCGTGCATGTAGTGGAACGGAATTCCGTTGACCGCGTACAGCTGGTTGCCCTCGGCGTCGAAGGTGGTGTTGTAGCCGTGCATCACCATCACCAGCTCGTCCGCGGGCGGGCGAGGTTGTTCCGGGTCGACGATGAACGTCCCGTAGAGGCCGCGGGCGATGTGCTCGGCGAGCGGACCGACATGGCAGTGATACAGGTGCAGCCCGAAGGGCGCGGCGTCGAACTCGTAGGTGAACGACTCCCCGGGCTCGATCAATCCGCGTCCGATGCCGGGGATACCGTCCATCTCGGCGGGATGGATGCCGTGGAAATGGACGGTGTGCGGATGTTTCGAGCCGTTGGTGAATTGCACGCGCAGCAGATCCCCCTCGGTGCAGCGCAATGTGGGCCCGGGGACGCGGCCGTTGAACGTCCACGCCGGAAACCGCACTCCCGGCGCCACCTCGAGATCGCTATCGCCGCTGGCGATTTCCCACTCCCGGGCAGTGCGGCCATCCGGCAACCGGGACACCGTGCCGTAGTCGAAATCCCGCAGTACTTCGGTCGGATCGAATCCGTTCGCGTCGTGGTCGACCACCGCTCCTAATCGGAAGGTCGGCCCCTCCACCCCGCCGCCGTGCGCTGCGGGATGCCCGGCCGCGTCCGCGACGGCGACCGTATCCGACCCCGACCGGGTGATCCCGAGCGCCAGGCCCGCGCCACCGGCCAGCGCGCCACCGGCCAGGAACCGGCGACGTGACGGCGACAGCGTCATCGGCAATCACCTACTCGTCTATGCCGCGCCGCTGTGGCAACGTGACCCTCATCACACAGAAAAGTTTGGCATAGCTAACTCTTCTGTTCAATATCACGAATACCGCTGGTCGATGAGGAAACGCTGCCTGGCGACATCGGCTTCGGCAAAGCCCAAGGCAACCACATGTCCGGCCAGGGGGCGGGACGATCGCGATCGCGGCGGCAACTACGGGGAGCACGGCGCTTGGCGCGTTCCCACGCGGGGGACGCGCTCGGCCGACGGCTTACCGGGCGGTTTCCGTCCAGGTGACCGGCAGTTCGTGGACGCCGTAGATATTCATGTCGGTCCTGAGTTTCACCTCCCCGGCAGGGATGGCGAGCTCGAGCGTCGGGAAGCGACGCAGCAGTCCGGCGAAACCGGCGCGCATCTCGACGCGGGCAAGCTGCTGGCCGAGACATTGGTGGACGCCGTGGCCCAGGGACAGGTGACCGCGGGCCTTGCGGTGGATGTCCAGGGTGTCGGGGTCGTCGAAGCGCTTGGGGTCGCGGTTGGCGGCCAGCAACGAGACAACCACGGTCGATCCCTTGCCGATTGTTTCACCGCCGAGTTCGATGTCGTCCGTGGCGTAGCGATAGAAGATGTCGGCAACGGACAGGTAGCGCAGGAGTTCCTCGACGGCATCGGGCAGCAGATCCGGGTCAGCGCGCAGTTCCGCCAGCTGCTCGGGATGCTCCAACAGCGCGAACGTGCCCAGGGCCAGCATGTTGGCGGTGGTCTCGTGGCCCGCGAGCAGCAGCAGGAAGGCAATGCCGGTCAGCTCCTCGATGCTGAGGTCGTCGTCGCGGGCCAGGTCGGACAGTATGTCTTCGCCGGGTTCGGCCCGCTTGCGCGTGACCAGTTCGGCGAGGTAGGTCGTCATTGCGCCGTACGCGGCCATCTTCTCGTCGAGCGGCTGGTCCTTGACCAAGAACTTGGCGGAGTTGACCTGGAAGTTCTCCCGGTCCGCGTAGGGGACACCGAGCAGTTCGCAGATCACCAGCGAGGGCACCGGCAGCGCGAACTCCTCGACCAGGTCGACCGGCGGGGTCAGTCGCGCCATCTCGTCCAGTTGCCGCTCGGCGATGTCGATGATCTGCTCTTCGAGCATTTTCATGCGCTTGACGGTGAAGGCGCCGGTGAGCTTGCGCCGCAGCCGGGTGTGGTCCGGCGGGTCCATGGCGACGAACAGGCCCGGCACCTGGGGAGATGGTTCGGTGGCGACGGGCATGCCGGGAGTCTCGTACGGCACGTGGACAACGCCGAGGTCCTGGCGGGAGCTGAACCGGGTGTCGGCCATGAGCCCGCGGACCGCGTCGTAGCCGGTGACGAGCCAGCCTTGGTGACCATCGGGGAAGATCATGGGACTGACCGGGCGCGCCTCGCGCAGCCGGGTGATTTCGCGGGGCGGGTCGAAGGGACCCGCATTGCGCTCCATGGGGAGGCCGTGCGGGATGGGAACCGTTTGACTCATGAGATTTCCTTTCGTGGCGGTTGTCGCGCCGGAGACGTGGGTCTAGTCGCCGGCGAGGATGGTGATCGCGCCGGACGGGCACACCTGGACGGCCTCTCGGACGGCCGGCTCCTGCTCAGGCGCGGGCGTGGGATCCAGCGGCACCACCCGGCCGTCCTCGGTGTCCTGGTCGAACACTCCGGGGGCGGTCAGTACGCACATGCCGGCGCCGATACAGCGCTCCCGGTCCACTCTGAGTTCCATCAGCTACCCCTCGCAGGTGACCGGAAGGGAGCGCAAGCCGTACCCGAGCGCGTCGGTGCGGAGCGGGACCGTCCGGTGCGACCAGGCGGAGTGGCGGGAACCGGATGGCGGGATCGATTGGATTTCATGGTTCCTCTTGTCTCTGGCGTGGCGAACAGCTCGCCGGGCAACTCGGGGTCGATGGGGAGCTGGATGTGCTCAGACGGCGGTGGCGTGCCGGATGATCACGTTGCCGAACGAGTTGCGCGCGTACACCCTTACGGTTTCCTCGTTGTCCTGCGGCCGGTCGACGGGCTGCATCAGGTTCCGCACGGTGCCGTGCTGGGCGTCGACTTCCAGCCGCGCCGCGCTGCCCGGGCGGATACCGACCTCCAGCTCGCCCATGGATGTCTCCAGCCGCAGCACGCCGCGCGATGCTTCGCCGATGCGGATGTTGCCTTTGGCGGTTTTCGCGGTCACCGAACCGCGCGGCCGCTCGACGGTGATGTCGCCTGCGGATATCTCCAAGTCGCACTGGCCGAGTTCGCCGGTTCCCAGCAACCGCCCCACACCGGCGGTGCCCTCGAGCCGGGAGCCGGTGGGCGCCTCGATGGTCACCACGATCGACGGGTTGCCGCCGAACGGGGTGTACGTCCGCCAGTCTCTCGGCGCTTTCACGGTCAGGGTGCCGGCGACGAAATCGACCCGGGTTTGCTCGGCGGCGCGCACGTCACCCTTTTTGGACTCATCGGCCGGCCGGACCTCCACGACGGTGTCGGTGCGATCCGAGGCGATCACCGTGACGTGACCGGACAGCACGTCGACGGTGATGGCGATCGGTTCCGGTGTCTCGAATGCGGGCATGGGCTGTACTCCTCCAGCGTCTGAATTGGTTGATGTGTGAATACAGTCGCCAGCCCGGCTGATACCGAGCTGATACCGCCCTGACACGTCCACTGACACGGTGTTCGGCCTG
Organism: Nocardia amamiensis; assembly: GCF_015477605.1. Lineage (GTDB taxonomy): Bacteria > Actinomycetota > Actinomycetes > Mycobacteriales > Mycobacteriaceae > Nocardia > Nocardia amamiensis_A. The sequence continues at coordinate 90,384 of NZ_JADLQX010000011.1, read as the reverse complement.
GTCACAGCGGACATGAGGGGACGAACAGGCAGCGGTCCGGTGCGCCGCGGCATCAACTCTTCCGAGGCGGTGATGGTCGTTCTCGGTCGCCGCCGCTGTCGGAGCGGTTGTCATCCGCGGGGGTAGGCGGCCCTTGACTGCCGATCGTCCACGGCAGAATGTCCGGGTGCAGATCGGGATGCTTGGACCGCTCGAGATCCGAGTAGATGACGGCGGATTGATCGAGGTACCGGGTACCCGGTTACGGGCACTGCTGATCGCCCTTGCGCTCGAACCCGGTCGCGCGGTCCCGAAAGCGACGCTGATCGACTGGATTTGGGGTGAGCAGCCGCCGTCCGACGCGGCGAACGCCTTGCAAGCACTGGTGTCCCGACTGCGGAGGGTGCTGCCGGACGGGTCGCTCGACGGGCAAGCGGGCGGATACCGGTTGACGGTGGAACCCCGCGCTGTCGACGCCTTGCGGTTCGAACAGCTTCTCGACCAAGCCCGCGGCGGTGACGACGCGCGACAGGCCCGGCTGCTGCGCGAAGCTCTCCAGTTGTGGCGCGGTGCGCTGATGCAGGACGTGGATGTGCGGGACAGCGCGGCTGTCGACGCGGTGGTCGCCCGGTTCGATGGGCTGCGCATCGCGGCTCTGGAGGATCGCTACGAAGCGGAGATCCGCCTCGGCCGGGGTACGGAGCTGGTCACCGAGCTGACCGAGCTGGTGGCCCGGCATCCGGTGCGGGAACGGCTCGTCGCCGCGCTGATGCGTGCGCTCGGCGCCGCAGGTCGTGGTGCCGAGGCCCTGATCGTGTACCAGCGTGCCCGGGAGGCACTCGCCGACACACTGGGCGTGGATCCCTCACCGGAACTCTCCGCACTGCACGTTGCGCTGCTGCGCGGCGAAGTGGGAGCGGAGAAGAACGACCGCAAGACCAATCTGCGGGCGGAGTTGACCAGATTCGTCGGCAAATACGCCGACGTCGCCGCCGTGCGCGAACTTCTCGCAGACCATCGGCTCACCACGCTGACGGGGTCGGGTGGCTCAGGGAAAACCCGGCTGGCTTCGGAAACCGCGCGGACCCTGCTCGACGATCTACCGGACGGGCCCTGGCTGGTGGAACTGGCGTCCGTCGGTGCCAGTGGCGATGTGGCCCAATCGGCGCTCGCCGCGCTCGGGCTCCGGGATGCGCTGCTCGGCGGCGCACCGAATGCGGAACCGATGGACCGGCTCATCGCGGCGATCCGCGAGCGCGAAACGCTGTTGATCCTGGACAACTGTGAGCATGTGATCGAGTCCGCTGCGGCGTTCGCCCACCGGGCGCTCGGGGAGTGTCCGCGGTTGCGGATTCTTGCGACGAGCAGGGAACCGCTCGGCATCACGGGTGAGGCGTTATGGCAGGTGGAGCCGCTGGCCCTCCCCTCCGAGGACGCGGACTCCGGCGAGATCGAATCCTCCCCGGCTGTTCAGCTGTTGCGGGATCGAGCCGGTGCCGTGCGCAAGGATCTCGCGGCCGATGCCCGCACACTGTCGACCATGGCGCGCGTCTGCCGGGCGCTGGACGGGATACCACTGGCGATCGAACTGGCTGCGGCCAGGCTGCGCACCATGTCCCTCGACCAGCTCGCCAACCGACTCGACGATCGCTTCCGCTTGCTCACCGGCGGCAGCCGTACCGCGCTGCCGCGGCACCGGACGTTGCGAGCGGTGGTCGACTGGAGCTGGGAGCTGCTCACCGACGCCGAGCGGATGGTCTTGCGCAGGCTCGCGGTGTTCTCCGGCGGCGCGAGCCTGGACGCGGCCGAGCAGGTCTGCGCGGGCACGGAGGGCGGGCCCATGGGGGGCGGGCCTGAAGGGCAGGGGGGCGGGAAAAGCACCGGGCAGGAGTCCGGGAAGAACGTGGCGGTCGAGCGATGGGAGGTGCTCGAGCTGCTGACCGCGTTGACCGAGAAATCGCTGCTGGTCACCGCTGAGGACAGCGGGCCGCGCTATCGGATGCTCGACACGATCAAGCAGTACGCCCTGGACCGGCTCGGGGAGGCGGGGGAATCGGATCCCGCGCGCCGGGCGCATCTCGCGTACTTCACCGGACTCACCGAAACCGCGGAGCCGCACCTGCGCCGCGCCGAGCAGTTGGAGTGGCTCGCCACGCTGGAGGTCGAGCACGACAACATCGCCGTCGCGATGCGTGGCGCGCTCGCGGCCGGCGATGCGGCCGGGGCGATGCGGCTCGCAGCGGCCGCGGGCTGGTACTGGTGGCTCAGCGGGCACAAGGCCGAGGGCATGGAGCTGGTCACCGCGGCCGCGGACGCGTCCGGCGACGTGGACGACGCGACGCGGGCCACGGTGTACGGGCTGGTCGTGCATTTCGTGAGCTCCGGACGGAATGACGAGTACCAAGTGGAGGAATGGATCCACAAGGCGTACCGATTCAGCCGGGGCATTCGTGCCGGCCATCCGGCGTTGGCGTTCGTCTCCGCGCTGGAACGCCTGTTGCAGGGGCCGGATGAGTATCTGCCCGCGTTCGAAGCGCTGCTCACCGACGACGATCCCTGGGTGCGTGCGCTGGCCCGGCTACAGCTGGGCAAGATGCGGATCATGCTCGGCCAAGGCGGACGCGATGCGGACGCGTATCTCGAGACGGCGCTCGCCGAGTTCCGGGCACTCGGCGAGCGCTGGGGGATTTCGTTCGCGCTTACGGAGCTGGCGAATCGAATCGCCACACGCGGTGAATTCGCCTCGGCATGTGAGCTTTTCGAGCAAGCGATCGCGGTGGTCACCGAGATCGGCGCGATCGAGGACGTGGTCGGGATGCGGTCGCGGCAGGCTCAATTGTACTGGCTGTCGGGCGATTCGGAGGCGGGGGCGGCTGCCATGGCCGAGGCGCAGCGGTGTGCGGATCGGGTCGCCTGGCCGAACGCGCTGGCCGAACTGGCTCTCGCGAAGGCGGACCTGGCCCGGTGGAGCGGCGACACCGAGCAGGCATACGAGCAGATCGGCGCCGCGACCACCATGCTGGGAAGCGAGGCCGAGCAGCCGCAGATCACTGCGGTGATACATAACCTGCGCGGCTACCTCGCGAATGGTATCGAGGAAGCCCGGGAACATCATGCCGCGGCCTTCCAGGCGGCATCCGTCGCGGGGCACGCGCCCCTTATCTCCCAAATTCTTGTCGGTGTAGCGGATCTGGCGGCGCGTGACGAGCAATACGAGCAGGCCGTGCGGCTGCTCGCGGCGAGTGCCGGAGTACGCGGACTGCCCGATCGTTCCCAACCGGATGCGACCCGGATCGAGCAGACAGCAAGACGTCGCCTCGGTGCCGCACGGTTCACCGAGGCGACGAAGGAGGGTGCGCAGTCGAGCTGGCGTGAACTGGCCGCGACTACGCTTCAGCCGCAAGTCCGGTAGGCAGCGCTATCTGGTGACGATCTCGGGTCGTGAACTTATCAGCGGCGGTTTGGCCGCTGATGTCGAGCTCGCTGGGGCACTGAACTCCAGCACCTCGGTCCCCGCCCTGGTCCGAGGAGTCTTCCAGGACCTGAGGTCAACGTTTTGATAGTGACCACTCGTGTCGATGCGGGTCCGGGCGGCGGTGGTTGTCCGGACATCTTCGACGGTCGCGAGAATGCAGGGGTGCTGCTGTCTCGACTCGACCGGTTCAACCAGCGCCATCCGTGGAGCCACAACGACCACTACAGCCCGTGGGTCGTCGGCCAGGTGGCAGCGTCAGGAGCGCGTGATGTCCTTGACATCGGATGCGGCACAGGCAACCTCGTCGCCCGGCTCCGCGATATCGCCACTACTGTCACCGCGCTCGAACCCGACGCCGCAACTGTTCGCGTGGCGGCGCAGCGCTTCGCCGGCGACCCTGCGGTGACCATCGTCGAAGCTGACTTCGCCGGACGCGACCACCAGCGGCGCTGGGACGCCGTCATCCTCCTCGCCGTCCTGCATCACCTGCCTTTGGTGCCGACCTTGCGCGAGCTGCGCGACTGCCTGGTCCCGGGTGGCCGACTCGTGGTCGTGGGCTGCTACCGCGGGGCGGGACTTGTCGACATGCTCGCCGATCTACCTGCGATGGTCGCCAACCCCGTGATGGGAATGATCAAACACCCGGCCCGCGTCGATACGCTGCCCCCGCACATGACGGCCCCCACCGCGGAGCCGAAGGACACCCTGGCCGACATCCGGGCCGCTGCGGCGCTGGAGCTGCCCGGCGCCCGGATCCGGCGGCGCCTGTTCTGGCGATACACCCTGGTCTACGACGCCCCCTCCGAACCAGGCGGCGATTCCGCAAACTAGAGCCGAGCACCCCGCCGCGTCCTTGGTCCGCACGACCTTGCGGGCCGCAGACCAGCCGCCCTTCGCCCGCAAGGTTCGTGCGGAACGGACAACCGCGCTTGGAGGAAGGGAAGTAGATGGACGATGGGGTTAGTAGTGCGGAGGTGGGATGGTGGTGGCCGGTTCGGGGCGACGGTAGGGGATTTCGGTCTAAATCGAGGCGGACGTCTCCGGATGGACCGGCTCGCAGCGATGAAGGTCTGCCCGTCCACTGCCGGTCGAGCAAGGAGGACACCGGCTTCCAGGCAGGTGAGTTCCAGGCGGGTGCCCGGCTGCCAGTTCAGGGCGGTGACGGTGTGCTTGTCGAGGACGCGACCTCCGTCTCCGACGGTGCAGATTCCGTAGACGACATCAGCTCGGCGGTACGAACCACGCGGTTCGTGACCTGCGGTACGTAGATGAGTTCCTGCAACGGCGACTGCGGCGGGATGACCGGCGCGATCACCGCTGATCACCTCCGCCAGCAAACTTTTCGCAGGGGGCAGAGATGTCGCGATCCGGCAGATGCGCCAGCAATCGGTACAGGTCAGAACGCGTTTCCACTGGTGGCCTCCGGTGTGCGAGTGCCCTCCAACACGCGGCTCGGGAAGGTGTCACGACTGACGGGAATCTGTGCACCTAAGCGGACCTCTTTCAAACCGTGAAGGTTTGAAAGAACCCGCTTTGGTACGCCTAACGAGAACGCTTTCAAACCTGCCGCGCCCCCTGGAACGTCTAATCGCTAAGCTCGGCGAACGCCCTGTCGGAGCGCCCCGCAAGAAGCTTGTCAACAAGGTGACATCGGCCAATTCGGAAAGACGGGCGTACAGGCCGAATCGAAGGCTATTGCCGGACGAAGTACAGAAGTTGGTGGCGCAGTATGAAGCCGGTGCGTCTATCGCTGACCTCGCCCGCGCGTTCGGAGTGCATACACAGACTGTGGGCACCCATCTTAAAAGGCAGGGCGTTGAGAAGCGGGGAGCCTTCAAGCTATCCCGCGAGCAAGCCGAGTTGGCCGTGAATCTCTACGCCGACGGCTGGTCCACGATCGAGATTGCCAGTAACTTCGATATCTCAACCAACGCTGCACGACTGACTTTGGTCCGTGCGGGCGTAACACTTCGTAGTTCGACGGAAGGACGCTGGTACACACGGCGCAAATCATCACAGCGCAAGAAGAAGTAGAGGGTCGCAATCGACTTGTCGGGTGGCGGCAGCGTAGCAAGTAGGCGACAGCGGCCTATGCGGGATTGGATGGCAATCAATACTCGGGTTTGGCCCTCGTCGTTAGGTTTAGCAGCCCAGTCTCAGGTCTTACGAAGGAGCTGCAAGGGAGCGGAACGGACTGTCCCGATCGGTTAGGAGACGGATGGCGGCTTGTCCTGTTGGCCATCCGCCGTATGGTGCTGGTTCCCCAGATGACTATTTTGACTTGCTCTTACGGGTGTGCTCAATCCTTGGCGGCGCAGCGCTCCGATCGTGTACAACGATGGTATGTCTGGCGACATCGACTACCCTGGGCTGCTCCGCGAATTGAGTTCCTCCAAGTTTTCGCAGCTACGCCCAGGTCAGCTGGCGGCTCTGGAAGAGTACTCGGCCAGCTATACCGTCACCCCTGATCTCGCCATCGAACTACCCACCGGTGCCGGGAAGAGTCTGATCGCGCTCCTTATTGGCGAAGCGTGGCGCCGAGAGGGGAAGACGGTTGCGGTACTGACGGGCAATAAGACGCTGGCTCGCCAGATGGAGGCTGAGAGCGCGTTGCTCAATGTTCCTATTGTGCGGTTCGAAGGAGCTGGCAATTCGATCCCTCTGCCGAGTAAGCGTCAGTATCGTCGGGCTCAAGCGATCGCGGTTATGAACTACTGGGTCATGATCAACCAGGGCTCGAAGATCGATAGCGCTGATCTTCTAATCATCGACGATGCGCACTTAGCTGAGAGCGCCCTCGATTCGCTCTATTCGGTGGAAATCGACCGCTACGAACATCCGATCCTATTTCAGGCACTTGTGCGTGACCTAGCTCAAGCGTTTCCAGACTACGCATCGCTGCAGGATGCCTTGACGGACGCGCCTTCTCGGACGGGTACCGAACTTCTGTCTTTTCTCGATCAGAGTGCATTCGCTGACCGATTCCGCAGTATCATGGACTCTGCTTCAGAAATGTTGACCGATGATGATCTCAGATATAGGTGGAGTCGCATACGTGATCGCTACCATGAGGTGAATATCTATTGCTCCACTCGATCGCTATGGCTGCGTCCGTACGTGTATCCGCTGCAAGATTTCGAGCGATACGCTGACGCCGAGCAGCGGATATACCTCTCTGCGACTATCGGTAATCCCGCAGATTTGGCGCGGCGATTGGGCACAAATCCAATTGTAAAATTGCCGATTGAATCAGCCATGAGCGCGCAGACCTACGGGCGCCGCCTCCTCGTGCTGAACGCCGACGACTCTGCGGATCTGCCTCATCGTCTGGAGAGAGTTATTGCAGCCGCGCTTCAAGTGCAGCCCAAGAGCGTGTGGCTGTGTGCCTCCAGAAAAGATGCCGAAACCTACCAGACGGCAGTCAAACAATGGCTGCTGAGTCAGGGTCTCCCTGACGGTCCGACCTGGCTGCTGTCCCCCCTGGGCGACGAGATCGATCAGTTCAAGTCCTCACCGGCCGGGCATCTTTTTGTGGGCGGAAGATTCGACGGCATGGACTTTTCGGCCGATCAGTGTCGTCTGGTCATCCTGGCGACACAGCCGCGTGCCATCAATCTTCAGGAGGAGTTCCTCGTGAGCTACCTCCGAGACGCAGAGTTCATGATTCAACGCCTGAACCAGAGGATCGTGCAGGCGCTCGGGCGTTGCAATCGTTCGGAGGACGACTACGGCGTCTACATCCTCGCCGACCGTCGATTCAGTACACATTTTGGTCAAGAGTCACGTCGTCGCGGCCTGTCAGCAAATATTCAGGCGGAAATCGATCTTGCAGAAGACTACACCGAGCTGGATGACGCTGAGCTCATCGAAAGAGTGACATCGTTTCTGCGCGGCGATTTCGATCAATTCGATAGCGATCTCTTAGAAGTCACAAGCGCAGTACCGCAGACTGCCGAAAACAACCAAGAGGACGACTCCAAGACGGAAGTTTCGGGGTGGTTGAAACTGTATTCGCGGCAGGACTATGTTGGCGCAGAGGTCGATTTTCGCACCCGCCAGGAATCATATTCCCACGCAGGAATCCGTGAAGTAGGAGCGTTTGCTCAATGGTGCGAAGCCAAAGCAGCCTTCCTGGAAGGTCGACGCGGAGACGTTGCAGCAGCCGCGAGATCACTGGAGACACTGCAACTTGCGATCGCCCGCGGCGGGGCTTCATCATGGTTCAATCGCCTCCGCGCCTCCCTGCTTCGACACCGTAATCAGGAGAGAGCTGTACAGCCCGTCGGCGAAGATGACTTCCGGGCGGTGGTGGTACAAAGCTTCGACGATCACCTTGAGCGTATGGGTACTGCCAAGCGATTCGAGAAGTGGCGGAGGCGTGTAACCGAAGGATTAGCTTCGGTTCATCACGACCAATTTGCCGAAGCCTTGGAGTTTGTTGGAACTCTGCTGGGATTCGTGGCGACACGACCGAGATACGGTGCCGCGACTGATTGCCGGTGGCGAGGCATATTCGGGAACACCCATGAGGTAGTGACGTGGGAAGCGAAGATCGAGCACCTGGCCGACAGCATGATCGACGCTCACGCCGTGGGGCAGGCTCACAATCAGGCCTCGCGGGCTACGACAGAACTGGGTACGCAGGGATACACGATCCGCGGTCTGATCGTTACCCACCTCCAGCAACTTGAGCCGGCAGCAGCATCCAGCATCGGCACTATAAAGGTGATACGGAAGGAAGCGGTCGTCGAACTGTGGAACCGCGTCAACAGTCTCCTTGGACGCTACGCCGGCAAATGGAAAGTGAACAGCTCAGAGGCGCGCCTCGACGCGGCGGACAGTATTGCCTCGCAGCTGCCACCCACAGGGTGGCTAACTCGCGCCATTGACACCACCGGCACATTTGTGGATGCAGAAATACTTTTGCAAGAATGGCCACATCCGGGCATGAAGTAGCGGTACCAACCGTGCTGTTCGGCGGCGACAGCTTGATCCACCAGACGTCGGGCCGCTTGACCGAGCAGCACATCCCGCACGCCTGGCGGGTCTCGCGAGCCAATCGCACGGCTGTGACCCGTGATCCGGTGAGTGGGTATGTGACCAAGGTGGAAAGCTACCGGCACGCTGAGCTGATCGCCGTCCGCTCGCTGGTGCTGCTGCCCGCAGGCGTCACCGTCTAGGAGTCGTGCGGTGTTACTGCATGTCGCACGAAGGAGCTCCTCGATCACCGTCTACGCTTGCCTGTTCCGGCAGTCCGACGAACGTGAAGGGGCAAAGTACGTGGCAAGGAAGGTCACCGTCGAGCTGGTCGACGACTACGACGGCAAGTCCAAGGCCGAGGAGACCGTCGTTTTTGGACTCGACGGCACGACCTACGAGATCGACCTGTCCGTCCTGAACGCCAGCGCGCTCCGCGGGTTCTTCGAGCAGTGGACGCCACGCGCCCGCAAGGTGGGGCGAATCCCTAAGGGCAAGAGCGTGGCCCGGTCGGCGGCAAGCCGCGAGCAGACGCAGGCGATCCGTGAGTGGGCCCGCCAGAACGGCTACGAGGTCTCCAGCCGCGGACGGATTCAGGCGGACATCGTCGAGGCGTACAAGAAGGCGAACGAGTAGTCGTTCGTGCGGCCACTGCCGCTTGACCGCGTTGACCCTTCGAATACCAGCACCGGACGAACGCAGCAGCTTCCGACGCCGCAGTAGCCCATGCTCCGACAGGTAGACAGCCTGAGCACGCCGCACAAGGCCCTGCCGATAGCAATGGCTGCGGTGCCGCTGGCGCATTGGCGTCGCGGGGTGTCACGTCCGCGACGCTGCTGAATCAGCTAGGGAGGCGCGAGCGCTCCGCGGCGGTGCGCTCCTTCTTGCTCGTGTCCGCCGGCTCGGCAGCTGGGGAAAACACCGCCGTGCTCGCATGCTTCCTATACATTCGAGCCGGGCAGGATGGATCGCGGTACGACGGGAGGGCATGGTGGCAGATCAGGCTGACGCGGAGACAGCGTTTCGAATCTGGATAAACGCCGCGAGGGGACGACGCCTCCAGCACAAAGGCGCTGTGATCAAAAATGGCCCGAAGGTTATAAAAACTGTCGAACTCAGTCATTATGGCAGTCCGGATGACGGCGAGGTTAGGAAGCGGGAGCTGCGCTTTCGCGCTAACGATACCTCCGCAAATCAAGCGATCGACGTCGATTATGACACAAGTGACAAGAACACTTGGTTCTGCGAAAATGACGAGATCGAAAAGCTCCTAGCGTTCCTCCATAGCGACGTTGCCCGAACAGGGCGGTACCAGGTGGTGGATGTCGATTCCCCCGGTGCGGCGCTACTGGGGCTTCTGAAGACAACCGATGTTGATCCGCAACACCTCGTCGACGCGCTCATGCAGCACTCAGATCTCGAAAAGATCGTCCATCTTCTCACATCGAGCGAGCGAGGCATGACAGCGGCTCAGTCGGCCATCCTTGAGGATCGCCGAAAGTTGGTCGCGCGGTTGCGGGAGCTCGTCGATAATCCTCGCAGCACAGAAACAGACGTGCAAAGGCTCATCGGCAGCGCCTACTGGATATTCGGCGGTCGCTATGTGGGCGTAGCATCGCGGCGAGCGCTCACGATGCTTGATGAGACCGATATCCCCCTTCTCGGCGCCGACGGTACGTTGCATATCGTGGAACTCAAAGGGCCGAGTATCAAGGGGCTCATCAAGTCTTATCGCAATCACTGGATTGTCGGTTCGCCCGTCCACGAAGCCACCGCTCAAGCGATGAGCTATCTGCGCAGCATGGATGAGCAAGGGGTTGTAATGTCGGGCACGTTCAGAACCGAGCTTGGCCAGCACTATGACATGAGCCGAGTGTTTGCGACCGTGGTTATCGGTCATTCTGATCATTACAGGCCATCGGAAGCCGAACGGGAAGTCGTCGCACGCACGCTACGCCAGTACACGGCGGGACTCAGTCGCATCGAGGTTATTACTTACGATCAGCTCGTGGGGAGCGCTGAGCGATCGGTGAACTTTGACCGCGAAGCTACACACACTCGGGCATCAGCTCACGACATCAATCTGTGAATCGCGTCTCGACCGTATGCCGCCACGGGTCGAGACGCGCACAAATAGCCTTCGTTAAGAAACCTACATTTCCGGCTTGGCCTTTGCGATAAGCTCTTCCCATGTCTTAGCTTGTTTGATTATCGATTCGGTAGCGAAGACGTAACGCCAGATGCCAAAGCGTCCGTCGTCGCGGACCTGGCGCGCCCATTCCTCTGCAGCTTTCTTTTTATCCAGCACCTCTATATCGCGGGCCGAGATATCGGATTTACCCTCGATCACCCAGTACACATCCTCTTTGTCGAGGACGATGAAGTCCGGGTAGTACTTCTTGGTGTTGTCGCGCTCGATCCAAACCTCTCCAGGTTCGTAGATCCGAAGCCACCACTTGACATGCGGCGAGCTGTCGAACATCTGCGCCAGAGTGAACTCCGTGCTCTTGGCGTCGAAGTTGGCGAAGGGCTGGATTGATCGGCTCCAGTCGCCATACCACTTGTTCTTGTTGAACTTGTCTTCCCAGCGGCTGGCGGTCTCACTCGGCATCGGCCGGCGGATCGGTACTTCAACCCGCTTGTAGTTCCACTTTGGCTGCAAGCGACGGTTGCTATACGCATCCCTGATCAGCTGCGCGATTTCCTTGACCGCCTGCTGGGTGCGTCGCGTGCTCCAGAGCGCTTCGTCGTTGTCGTCGGTGACACCTGCGCCAAGCAAGAACTGTTTCGCAACCCGCGCTGCGGCATTCAGCTCTTGCATTTCGGCAGGCACAAGCCTCAGCTTCCAGACACCGTCCTCAAGCTCTTGGCGGACATCGGCGACCGAGACGTACCGCTGGGTCGCATCTTCGTCTTCCAACTGCTGAGTCTGTACCGTGGCCTGGCCGTGCATATCCCGCTCAGCAACCAGCGCTTGTCGCTTGAGGTGGACCGGGAACTCGTGCTTGAACGCGGCGCCGATGGCTTGCGCTGCGGAGTTCTCGATGTAGCTGAGCGAGAACGTCACCGGTGCGTACTCGCGTTCCCGGCGGGGAAACACGATGGACGGCGCGTCTTTCACCTTGTACAGCACCTGGCTGGCTGCCGCCTGATCCTTTCCGAGCTGTTCTTTCGCCGCTTCGAAGGATGACAGGATCAAGAATTCGGTACCGTCGACCAAGTCCCCATCTTGGATACGTGCCGGGCCGACAAGGTGCAACTCGCCGTTTTCGGCGATCTCGGAATGACTAGGCTGCGACTCACCGAACGGCAACGGCATCGGCTGCCCATCAGGTGAAGGAGGAGTAGGCGGCAACTCGGGCGCCGAGGGGACCAACTGCTGAAGCAGCGCATTCTTGTTGGCGAGCAGCTTCCTATAGGAATCGTGCGCCACGAGATCAACGTGGTCGATAGCCGCTACGCCGACACGGGAACCGAACGGCAGGCGCAGGCCGCGGCCGAGTACCTGCTCCGTCAGCGTGCTCGACGCCAGTGCCCGGTAGCCGACGATGACGCCAATGTTCTTGACGTCCCAGCCTTCTTTCAGCATGTTGACGCTGACGACCGCGCGGACCGGCGAATCCGGTGACTCCACTGCCGCCAGTTCGGCCAGTGCCTTGTCGCTGGATTGACTGGTGATCAGCAGCACCTGCCCCTCGCCGGGCAGATACCCGTCCCGGGCCAAGATGTTGGCAACGTGCTCAGCGTCCTTAATGTCCTGACAAACCACGAACAACACGGGACTGATCTGCGGTTTTCCCTTTTGGTCTGCCCAAACGTGCCACACCTCTTCCTTACGAGCACGCAGGTGGCAGGCATCGGACAGCTGGGTCTCGATGTCTTTCTGGCCGTCCTCGCGGTACACGATGACCGGTGTCTTCACCAGGCCGTCGGCGATCGCGTCCGCCAGACTGTACTGGAAAACGACCTTGTCGAGGTCGGACTCATCAGGTGTTGCCGTCAGGCCGACGATGGCTCGCGGATTCAGCTCTCGGACCGCAGCCCCAAACGCCTTCGCCTTCTCGCGATAGACATGATGCTCGTCCGCGATGACCACCAGATCGCCAACGCTCTGCAGGTGGTCGTAGAGCCCCTGCCCGATGAACTCGTCCGTTTCCCGCGTCTTCCGCGACGTCTTGATGGTCGGCTTCGTCAGCTGCTGGACGTTGAAAATGAAGACCTTGACGACCGCATCATCGTGCAGTGCGTCGCCAACCTGACCGCGGGAAAAGTTGTCTGCCGTAATAAGTGTGGGTTCATATTCCGCACCAGCGACAAACTTGGGGTGTCCAGGGGTGAAGTTATCAATCGTCTTGCTCTGGATAGTGCTGCCGGGCGTCACGATGAGGATATTGCGCACGCCCTGCGCTGCGAGGTAGTCCACGAGCGCGGCGGCCAGGTAGGTTTTGCCAACGCCAGTGGCGAGGTCGCAGACAACTTCGCGGCCGTCGCCAGCCTGGATTGCCTTCGCTACCTCGGCCAGACCCCTAGCGTTGGGTTTGCGGAGATCCATGCGCGCCTGAATCTCTTCGACCAGGGCATCGTCAAAAGGCAACCACGTCATCGAACAACCCTCCCCTGTCGAACAAGGTCCTGCGGCGCCTTCAGTAGCCGAGACCCGCGGCTTAGGTCTTTCAAAGTCTCTGCCGCGCCGGGCGCAGTAGCCTTGGCGACGACTATCACGCGCTCATCCTCAGCAAGGTGGGAGACAATCGCGCGTACGACAACATCGTCTGCCACCCCATCGAGGACGGCGAGACGGGCACGACCTTTCCGCCCGTGGAAGGGCTTATCGATCTCGAATGTGAACCCGAGCTGAGCGGCAACAGCTTGGGCAAACTCGTCCCCTTTCGCCCAGTCGGCCAAAAGCATCCGCTCACGTACACGCTCGTAGAGGGATGGACCGACAGTCAGACAGCGGAACTCTCCGCCTCCCGACCAGCTAAGGGCATCCGTAACCCCGCCGGCATCGTCGCCCAATACGAGTTTTTCAAGCCGCGGTTGTGTAAAAGTCTCGATCGTTGACGGTGACATCTCGACGCCAACCCATTTTCTCCCCATCTTGTGGGCAACCGCTAGGGTTGTACCTGACCCTGCAAAACAGTCAAGCACGATGTCGCCTGGGTCTGATCCGATAGTGAGAATGCGATGCAAAAGTTTCTCGGGCTTGGGTGTAGAAAAAATTGCGCTTCGGCCGAAGAGTCTGGTTATCTCCGCTTTGGCTTGACGGTTGTCGCCCACCTCGTCGTGTGTCCAGAAAGTATTCGGAACCAACCCACCCAGCTCAGACTCGAATCGCTTGCGAAACGGGAACGTTCGGCCGGTCTTACCCCACCAGAGTCGATTATCCGCGCGCAACTGCTCGAACGTGTCTTTGGAGACGGACCACCATCGGTTCCCCCGAGGGCTGAAAGCATCACCATGTGGCCCAATTACCTCATACCGACCATCCTCGTAGGAATGAGATGCGGTGAGATCTGACCGCCGCCAGCGGCCCCGTGGATCATTGTCCGGGTTCCAGAAGTCAGAATCGCTCAACTCAGTTCGTTCCACTCTGCCGAGCCGGAGTAGATCCCGATCCTTCGCATAAACGAGGATGTAGTCGTGTACCGTCGAGAAGTGTTGCGCCGAGTTATTTCGTGCATGGATCTTCTGCCAAATCACGTTAGCGATGAAATTTCCGCGCCCGAAGATCTCATCCATGAGGACTCGGCAGTAGGCCATTTCGGCGTCATCGAGGTGCACCCATACGGATCCGTCGGCGGACAGAAGTTCTCTAATCAGCAATAACCGCTCACGCATCATGCCGAGCCAAACCGAGTGCTCCAGCGCATCCTCGTAATGCTCGAACGCTTGGCCGGTGTTGAAGGGAGGATCGATGTAGACGAGCTTGACCTTGCCCCGGTAGCGCCTTGCGTACTCCGGAGTCCGTACAAGCGCATGGAGGGCGTCGTAGCTGTCACCCTGGATGAGCAGATTGTCATCGCCGGTAGGTCCTCCGCAGCTACCTGCACTGTGGAGTAGACGCACCTCCGTGACTCGGGGATCGTCACGATCGACCCAGGTGTAGCCGCCATTCTCGTCCGGCACGAGAGCTTGGTCCTTGTTGACCCAAGACAGCGTCAGCCGACCGGCCATGATCTCCCCTTCGCTCGTCGTGTCTTCGCGGGCAACAGTAGCCGGTGACAACGACACCATTGGCACACGGATAGCGACTCCTGGGTCGACTTGGCATAGCGGCGTTGTGCTCAACGTCACCCAGACTCGCTACCGGCAACGTAGACTCCACGCGTCGACCAACGTAGCGGTCCAGGGGGTGATGAGCATGCGGCGCGACGGACGTATCGGAGACAGCAACGGGGCCGTGGCTGTCTTCATGGATTTTGAGAACCTCGTCCTCGGTGCTGGCGGCAATGGCGCAGGGGCCAAAGCGATTCCGTCATCTGCGCTGCGGTGGCTCTGTCGGGGGTTCGGCAACGCGTCGGTGCGCCGAGCGTATGCCGACTGGCGTGATGAGCGGTTCGGCCAGTACGAGCGTGCGCTTGCCGAGAATGGCATTGACCTGGTGCAGCTCGGCCGTTTCGCACCGGGTACACACAAGAACGCCGCCGACATCCGGCTGGCGGTCGATGCGATGGAGACCCTGATCGTCCACGCTGACATCGGCGTCTTCGTCCTGGTGACGGGGGACAGCGACTTCACTCCGCTGGTGCAGAAACTGCGCGAGTTCGGCAAGCACGTCATCGGCATCGGCACCAACGAGGCCACCACCAGTGCCCGGCTGGTGTCGGTGTGTAGCGAGTACAAGTTCTGGGAGACGGTACTGCGTCAGGCCGAGCCGAGCGCGTCCTCTGCCGGCGTAGTGAAACCGGCTGGCTCGGCGAAAGATGTGAGCAGCGCCAGACAGCTGCTCGCCGAGGCTGTCTCTCAGATCATGACCGATACCCCAACAGCCAGCGCGATCAAGAGCAAGATGCTGGCGCTTGATCCGACATTCGACGAGAACCGCTACGGGTATTCGAACTTCCGAGAGTTCCTGGCCAAGGTTGGTGGGGCAAAGATTGTCGGTAGGTCGGGCGGGGATATCACCGTTTCGGTGCCCGCGAGTTAGGACCGCAAACTTCCGCCTCAGTGCCCCGTCCGGAGTCGCGGGACAGGTCATCTGGCCAGCCAAGGGCGGAGCGATTCAGTCGGCCACGGCTTCCGGTACCGGCAACCCACTCACTAACTCCCCAGCGTCGATCTCTAGCCCCGCGGCGATCTTCAAGATGTTGTGGAGCGTGAGATTGCGCTGTCCGCGCTCCACCTGACCGAGGTAGGTCCAGTGCAAGCCACACGCCTCCGCTGCTTTCTCCTGACTGAGGCCAAGCTCGCTCCGGCGCGCGAGTACTCGCTCGCCGAAAATCTGGGCGGCGGCGGACAGCGGCGGCTTGGCGGCAGGTGGCATGGTGACCCAAGCCCATACGTCCCATGACTTGAAATCCAGAGACTTTGTATCCCAAGACCTTGTATCCCAATACTATGAGTCCTAGAATCGACGCGCCCGTGCGATTAGCACCGGGTTTCAATTCGCCCCTGCTTTGCAGGTGAAATGCCTGCCACGTGGGGTTTCGGCAAGACGGGAGGTGGCACCATGGGAGGCGGAAACGGCTTCTTCGGTGGCGGCAACGGCTGACGACCGACAGCTTGACTGCAGGGTGGGGCACTCGTAGTGGACGCCCCACCCTGCTTTTGGTCTAGGCCAAATTCCGCCAGCTTGGTACAATAGATGCATCAAACTCTATGAATGATGCGCTGAACCGACTCCTCCGAACCAAAAAACTCCTCGCTGTCGTGGTGTTGTTCGTGACGGGCGTCGGGCTCATGGCGGTCGGTAAGTCCCTCCCGGCAGTGCGAGAACTGGGATGGCTGGCCTGGGTACCGTGGGGCGAGTTGGGCGCGCTCCTCGTTGGCGCCGGCCTGCTCGGCGTCTGGCTTGACGGCTACTTCGAGCGCGAGAAGCAGGAGGCAGACGAAACACGCCTCCGGCGGCTGCTGGTCGAGCAGGCACCCGCCATGAAAGAAGCCGTCATCAAGGGATTCGCCTTTGCTGACGATGACCTGCGGCGGGTGGCCACTCCTGAGCTCCTGGACGAGATCATCGCCAACAGCTTGGCAATGCGGCTTAAGGACAGGGAGTTGGCCCGCGAGCTCTACACGGACATTCGCGACCAGGCCGTGCAGTCCATCGAACGATGGCATGACGTCAAGCTTTCGGTTCGGATCACGACCCCGACATCGAATACCGCCCATGCAGTCTCCACTGACCCCTCCGGGCTTGTCATCACAGTGCGGCAGGAATACACCACCGTGCCGTCAGGCACTCTGCGCCGGTTCGTATCGGTATCCGATGCCGACGAGTACCGCGCCCTGACCCACGATCCCGCCTCAACTTTCGCCTGGTACTACAACCCGACCAGCGGCATCGACGCTGGTGCCAAGGAAGCTTTCGAACTGGTCCAGTTCACCGTTGATGGCGAGGAACGTGCCATCCGGCGGAGCGCTCGGAAGGGAGCGCAAACCTACACCGTCGATCTCGGACTACCGGATAGTGATCGGACCCGACCACGGACCCTCGCCTTCACCTACCGCCTACAACCCGCGCCGCAGAGCCGGTGGCTGCAGTTCACGGTTGATCAGCCCAGCCGCGGGATCAACATCGACCTCGACTACAGCGACACGGACATTGCCTACGTCAACCTGATCGACTTCATTGCCAGCAGCCACAAGACCGTCGTCACCAAAAGCCCGGACACGGTGCCGGGCAGGACGATCGGTCTACAGTTCGATGGCTGGATCATGCCCCGAAGTGGCGTCGCCTTCGTCTGGGTTAAGAACGACGAGGTTCACCGAGCAGGAGCCGGTCAGGATCGGGCAGCTGCATAGGCCCCTGCGCCGCGGGACAGTGTTCTTCTTGCAGCGAAGCATCGACGACATCGGGCTGCTACCACCATCTGCGATGCCGCCTCATGACATAGATGACGGGCATTTCCGAGGGATTGAGCGGCCGGTCAACAACCGGACGGATCTTCTCTGGCGTGATGCGCTCTCGTTCGTGTTCCTCTTCCAACTCCCCGCCCAGGAAAGCGTTGCTTTCCTTGACTATGCCGTTGTCCGGGCCGCCGGGATATCAAAGCCGCTCGAATTCAGCTTCTGCGGGATAAAACAAGACAGTTCATCGATAGTGACGCATTATGGACATTCGCTATTGATGCCTAACAGCGGTGATTATATAATCAAATCAGTAAACGGAGATCAAATGTATGCCACTAGCATCATCGAACTACAACGCAACACCAATCGAGGTGAAGACCGTCCCAGAGTTGGGCCAATACCTCGGCGGAAAAGATCTTGATCAACGCCGCATCACCAACGAGGATTTCGTGTCAGACATAAACACACGCGCTCTGTGGGCGGCGGATACGCTGCTGCACTACGCCAAGCGTGTCGGCGATAACCAAGAAATCGAAACTGCTCTGGTCGACCTGTTCGCCGACCTGCAGCATCTCACGACCGCCCTTGGCAAAGATTCTCAAGCTATCCTGGCCAAAGCAACCAGACACGTCGAAGCTGAAGCAGCGGGCGAGCGGTAGATACGTATTGCTCCGAGTTCGCAGGCATGAGTAGGTGCCGCAGGTGTTTATAGCGTGCCGGTTGAGTACCTGGCCGGGCAGCGCGCCACTAACGTGATCCGCCGTTCGTTACGCGATAGCTAAAAGTTTTGCTACTCGGGCCTTTTCGGCGTGACTTTTCTGTCGGCAGGTGGAGCTACGCTGTACAAACAGGAAGGATTATGGCCTGGGCGGCTTTTCACGCCTCTCGGATACTGAGCAATGAGACGGGCTGTACCGAGTTTGAGATGGTTAGGACACCGCCCGCCAAAGCACATGCCGGTCGTCTTGACGTAGCGACCGCACTCGTACCTCCAGCTGTTCGGCCGCGGCCGACTTATGCGGTGCCAGACGGATGTACGACGCGATCGAGTGCAGCTCGGCAATATCCCGCAGCAGCCGCCAGCCCGGCCAACTGAGGATGTCGTAGCCGTAGGCATCGAGGAACTCCCGCCGCTCGGCCTCCGGACGCTGAAAATGGTCCGGCAGCCCGCCGATGAGGTCCAACTCCCGTGGGCCGATGCAGGATTGGTCCCAGTCGATCAGCACATAGGCATTTCCGTTCCAAACAACGTTCTCGGTGTGGGCATCGGCATGGACGACTCCGATGCCGAGCGGAAAGTCGGTCGCGTGGTAGGCCTCGACCAGTTCCTCTGCCCGGTTCCGTACCCACTGGCGATCATCGGCTGGCAGTGCAGGTTCCGGCCGGGTGTCATCCAAGTCGAGCGCTTCGCGTAGCCGATGCAACGGGCGATACTCCGGTACGGAAAACTGCGGCATCGGCTGGCGATGGAGACGACGCAGCAAGGTGGCGACATCGGTCAACGTCGCCGGGATGTTCGGTGGGCAGTACGGCCAGAAAGTCGCAACGGCACCAGCGGCGAACACCGGTTGGTCGCCGGGAAGTGGCTGCAGGCCAACTGGTTCCGTGGCCTTCTGGCTCAGCCAGCGCGTGACCGCCATCGCGGTGGTTGCCCGCTGCCTGCGCAGATCGGTATCCGGCGCCAAACGGACGATGACGCCACGCCCGCCCTCGCCTGACAGCAGGTAGACGGCGTTCGACCGATGGTGGAGTTGCCGAGCACCCCGGCTGTTCATGCCGAAGATCCGGCACACCGTCGCCAGCGCGTTGCGGCCGGGCAGCTCACTGTCTGAGCGGCCCGGGGCTGCACACACTGCTATGCCACCACGGGAATGGCTGCCCGGATATCGGCACGCAGGTCGGCCACCTCGGGCTGGCCAGCGAACGGGCCCGCGGCTTTGGAAAGATCCTTGAGCCGGGCGTAGCAGCGGGTCGAAGACACGTTGCCGATCGCGGAAATGGCCTGGTAGCCAGTCTTGATGGCGCTGTCGGTATCACCAGCGCGGAACTGGGCAGCCGCCAGCGGCGGCAGGTTGACCGCCCGGCTGCGAGCGTGGGCGTTCTCGTAACTGCCGACGGCCTGGCCGAGCATGGTCACGGCCTGCGGTGCGTACTCCGGCTGTGATTGCGACAGCAGATGCAGGGCGTACCCCTGCTGCGCCGTGATCTCGGCCTCGGACACCACGCCACGCCAGCAGCGCGCCCAGGACGGCACTGGTGCGGAATTGGCGTCGTCGTAGCGCTCTTCGGACTGACCGAGCGCCCGGCGCATCGGTTCGACTTCACCGCGGGCGGCGCGGGACCACCCGAGTACGGCGAAGACATACGCCTCGGTGGTGATGGCGGCCGGATTCTTGCGGTTGCCCGCGGTGGCCTGGGCCAGCTGCGCCACCTTGAGCGCTTCGTCCGGCCGACCGAGGTGCAACGACTGGTGCGCCATGTCCAGCAGAACGCTGACCGTGAGATCGGTGCTGCGTGGATGGTCCTCGCCTTGGTGCGCGGCATCGAGGGCGTAGGTCCACAGCTTGCGGGCGGCGTCGTGATCCTCGACGTCGTAGGCAAGCCAGCCCGCCATGCTGGCCAGTTCGGCGGTGGCGATGAGCAGGCGCGGCCGGAGGTCGTCCGGGCACGACGCACTTTGGAGTGCTCGTACTTGCTGGAGTTGGGTGAGCGCGGCGCTGCGGCACAGCCCGCCGCCATGCGCCAGGTCCCATCGCCGGAACCCGTCGGTAATGGCTTCAATGGCGTCGATATCGGCCGCCCCGATGTGCGTGCGCGTCGACGGCACCGCTTGCCCGGGCAGCTGGTTGCCCAGCCGGGCGAGTTCTGGATGCAGATTGGAGCCGAGTGTGGCTGCAGTTAGGAGTACAAGGAAATCGCGTCGGTCCACCCAACTCACCTCCTTATTGGCCAGGCTACCGGTGATTCCGGCGGCGAAGCCGAGTAGTTCAGCTGGGATGCCCAGCCTGGTGGCAATGCGTGCCACCAACTTCACATGGCCAATGCCGCGCTCGCCGCGCTCCACCGCGGAGACCCGCGATTGGCTCATATCGAGCAGTTCGCCCAGTTCCGTTTGGCTGAGACCAGCCTGCTGGCGAACGGCAAGGAAAATCGTGCCGAAGTCGTAGCTGCCGAGGGCAGAACGCAACGTGGGCGATTCGTAGAAGTCCTCGGGCAGGCGCCCCACCACCTCGGCAATGGACGCGCACGACGAGCAGTCGCTGATCGGATTCGTCTCTCCGGCACCGCATGTGCACCGCGCCGGTATCCGTCTGTTCATGGCCGCTCTCGATTCGTCGATTGGTAACAGCCTGCCGTCGTCGGTACCGTCCCGAAATGCCCCGGAATGGCCGGTATTTCGGCCCCTCCGGCGGCAAGGTGCCGTACCGCGTTTTGCCAGGTAAACCCACCAAATACGGGCCTGTCAAGCCCCATTGGGGCTACCCCTGCCGGGCCTTGGCCCCGTCCCTGCCCCCGATCAACGCTTGACCTGCACCCGGTACCGGGACGACGCCGTACCCCCCTCACGCGGCGCACTGGCCGCCAGGAGTGGCAGGCCGGTGGCGAAAGCCCTCGGTGCCGGGTGCATCCCCGATGCTCCGATCACGATCCGAGGTTCCAAAACGATGCATTCTCTGGCCATCTATCAGCTCGTCGCTATGTGCGATGTAGCCGCCCACCAAGTGCCTCTCGCACCATTCAGCATCGAGCAGGCGCACACGGTGATGCGCTATCACGTTGCCTGCCGGGCGAAGCGCTGCCCGCGCAAGGCGGCGGCACTCGACACGCTCGTCCGGGCCGGCCGTGTGGTGCCGTCTGCGACGAAGCCGCGGTGATCCCGATGAGCGCACTGCCCAGCCCCGCCCCAGATGACTGCCCTCCCGACAGCGACCACGATCCGGTCGACGCGATTCCCGAATGGGCGCCGATCGAACCACTGCCCTCCAGCGAAATGTTGCTGGCGGTCTTCGCTGGCCTGACGCCAATTACGGACCCGGATATCCTGGATCCGGCGCGCGACTTGGTGATCTGCCAGGAGCGGTACCGGTTGGCGTTCGAGGTGCTGGCGAGTGACGCCGTGGCCAGCGAACGGATGCAGTCGGTTGCGAGAGCGTTAGTTTCGTCCAAAGAAGAACTCGACCTGCTGATCACGGCCATCGACGACGCGGTGGGGAAGCGGCTGCTGGGCCGCCGCCGGGATGGCACACCACTCCTCGTGCCGGATCACCGCCCGACCCCCGTCCATACAGAGTCGATCGGGGAGATCGCGGCCCGCATGGCCGCGCTCTGGGAAGTGGTGAGCGCCAACGTGGGCGACCTCGATGATCTGCCGGAAGCGGACCGCCTAATGGAACTGTGCGAGGGCTACGACGGCCTGGTCGCTGAGATCGAAACCGGCCGGCGCCTGCCGCCCGGAGTGTGATCTGCCATGCAGCCCATCACCCCGCCCCGACGCATCCGGCACATCCACATCGAGTCCGGCGCCCTCACGCTGGACTATCAAGCCAGTGCCGAGCAGGCGCAGAACGTCGCCGACCAACTGGCACAGGGGTTCCCGGAACTGGTCGTGACCGTCGATGACGACGTCCGGGCCGATCTGCCGCCGCTTCCCTGCGCCGACCTGTGGGACTGAGCCTCCTCGCGTACCTAAATCCGAAAGGCAAACCACGATGCCCGAAACGAGCCCAGAGCACAACATCTTCTATGGCTCCAGCCCAGACAAGCCATTGGCGTTCATGATCCCGCCTGTAGAGGCGCGGCCGGATCAGCCACTACCGGACGCCGGGCCGTTCCTGCGGGTCCTCTCGGGGGTGGAGAAACCGACGACGGTGCTGTTGCGCTGCGCACGTGGATTAGTCGGCGAGTGGCGTCATGTGCATGAGCATGGTCGTAGCGCCTCGGCCTCGGTCGATGAGCAGCTCAACCTGCTGATCTGGCTGATCGACCGTGAAAGAGGCGGACACACCAAAGATGTTGTGTACCAGGGGTATGCGCCGCTGAGCCCGTCAACCTACAGCCAGTGGGTGGCGTGGCTGGTGTGGAAGTACGTCCGCTATACGCTCCGGCAGAACGAGCCTGCACATCACGAGCGTGACGCCGCTGAACTCGGCTGGTGCATCGAATCGTTCGACGAGCTGGTGGCTGCGGTGCGGGCCGGACGCTTGCGGCTACCCAAGGAGCAGGGGCCGGAGGGGGACGGGACGGAATTTCCGCCCCGGCGGGTATAGCCGGACGATGGGAGTTCGGCATGAGTAGGCCGGAACCGATGCCGGAGCGAACGTTTGTGCAGGCGGACGGCAAGCTGGCGGAGTTCATGTGCCAGGTGCACCTGATGGAACTGACGCTCGAACGTGCCCGCGAGCTGCGGTATGTCCACCGGTTCCATCATCCAGACGAGTGCATCGTGCACCTGGAGGCGGCCTATCTGCTGCTGACCGAGGGTGACTGCTGAGTGATGTCGCCTCTCCTTGTCGCCATCCCCTGGGCGGGATCGGTCATCTTCACCGGGGCGCTGTGCTTCAGGCTCGGCTACTGGTGGAAGACGACCGAACTTCAGGGGCGGCATGCGGTGGGGAATGTGGCGATGGCGGATGATCCCCGGGCCGACGACGAGACGCTCGACTCCGGGCCGGAGAAGGATCAGCCATCGCCGAGCGCGCGACCGCCGGCCAGGCCGGTGCGGTGGTGGAGCGAGGAGGATGATACGGATGAGCCGCCGTGGGTCAAGGACCCCGACTGGCACGAGGGGGTTTGAGAAGCTGCATGCGATACCAGTACCCGTGGCGGAGTGGCCTATACCTCGACGTGTACATCTGCAAGAACGCTGGCTGCTGCACGGATGAACATCCAGAGTTCCGGTGTGCACGTCCAGGTTTCGATAGACTCATGTGCAATATTCCCCAGGGTGAGGAAGGCGCTCATGGATCTCAGCGTTCTATACCGAATTGCTGAAGCGAGCGACATGACCGACGTGGAGCGCCTAAGTCATCTGTATACCATGTTATCAGCGGTTCTTGAATACGGTATCGACGGTGCCATCGTTGAGCTCGGTTGTAATGCTGGACACACCGCCGCTTTTCTCCAACTGATAAATTGCGACCACTCTCGTAACAGCAGTGTTGCCCCGCGTGAACTCCATGTCTACGACTCCTTCGAAGGGCTACCGCGACCTGGTCCAAACGATCGGTACTTCGCACAGGGCGCTATGGCAACGACCGTAGATGAACTGCGTGCTGTGTTTGAATACTGGGCGGCCCCGTTGCCCGTTATTCACGCCGGATGGTTTCGCGACACCATAACCGACACCATGCCCAGTGAAATCGCGTTCGCGTATCTGGATGGGGACTTCTACGACTCTATACGAGAAAGCCTTGAGGCGGTTGTGCCACGGTTGTCTCCAGGTGGTGTTCTGATCGTTGACGACTACTGTGACCGAACTCAAACGCCCCGGGCTTGGGATTGCCTACCCGGAGTCAAGGATGCCTGTGACGACTACTTTGGACCCTTGGGCCTTCAGATGCGGCCAGTACCAGGAGTGGGAGAACTTGCCTTCGGACTATATAGGAAGCCCC
This sequence comes from Nocardia amamiensis, assembly GCF_015477605.1. GTDB lineage: Bacteria > Actinomycetota > Actinomycetes > Mycobacteriales > Mycobacteriaceae > Nocardia > Nocardia amamiensis_A. The sequence continues at coordinate 66,330 of NZ_JADLQX010000011.1, read as the reverse complement.
TGAGATTGAACAAGGCATGTAAACCTAGCCCTCCGACCAATATGTGAATCGAAGTTACAGGTGCAGATTTGGAAAGCAACTTCTCTGAAGCGCAGATTGCGGCGATGTACGATCGCGATTTCGAATATCTGCTTGAGCTTTGGGATGGGCAGCCAGTGCAGCATGCCGGATATTTCGATGAAAATTCCTACGACTATCGACAAGCGACAAACCGAACAAACGATGTACTTGCCTCCAAAGCGGGACTGTGCTCTGGCTCTCGTGTACTCGATATCGGTTGTGGCACCGGCGATCTCGCGCTGCACATTGCTCGAAGCTTCAGTTGCGTGGTAGAAGCTATTGACCTGAGTAAACGACACTTGGATCACGCGAGCCAACGGATTCCATTGAATGGCTCGCTGCGGGTCGGATTTCGGCAAGCAAGCGCAACGAATCTTCCTTACGCGGACGGCTCGTTCAGTCATGTGATGAGTCAAGACGCCCTCTACCATGTCATTGATAAACCAAGAAGTCATAACGAGATTAGTCGCGTTCTTGCACCCGGAGGAGTCCTCGCGATCACCGACTTTCTCGAACCCGCCAAGGATATTTCGGCACGGCTTCGCCCTCTGATCTACGAGGGAATGCTACGAAATACGGGGTACTCCTTTCGAGGGTACGTCCAGGCGCTGGAGGCAGCGGGGTTTGAAATATTATTGGCGGACGATATCAGCAAATATTTTCGACGCAGTTACATCCACCTCGCCAAAACCGCACGGGACAGGGCGGCAGGATCCACACTTCGACAGGAACGAAGAGCCTTCCTGCGGTATGCTCAAGCCTGCCTTGAGATTCAGGCAGGTATCGAGCGCCAGGAGTTCGGATGGGGGATGTTCGTCGCTCGCAAGCGAGCACTTCTGTAGAGGTTGAATCCGGTGGAATCGACACACGTTCCAGCCTAAAAGAACCCGACCGGACGGTATCAGATTCGGCAACCGAGACGCGCCGGGCGGGTAGCAACGAGCCCGAAAGCCTCGTCGATACAGAGGAAACTCTTGGTCTCATGTTCACGAGGCTGGTGGCGATACTCGACAACCCTCCCGATGACGATACATTTGTCGAGCTGACAGCGATATATGACAACGTCGCCTACATATTTCTCTATCTCGAATCCAACGAGGCACACATCGACTACCACCGTCTTCTGCCGTGGCGGGAACGGTTCTTCGACGATTCGAGCTTGGACCGTCGAATTCGCGAAGCGTTAGGCCATCTGCGCTGTTCAGATGAAGAGGCTGAGCAGGCACGTCGCGCGTATCTTTCACATCTCCAAGACCGCGAAGAATCGAAAAGTGAGGAATTAGACGACCAACTTCTCGCCCTTCAGCGATGCGCCAAGGAGGTGCTCGCTTCGGTCGAAGACGACCAGCGGCGCCTGCTTGGGCGACTTGGTATCGGATCTAGCGAGGGACGGCCATGGCCGCGGTTCTACAGATTTATGAGCGGCACGGACAACGCCGCAACCCGATGCAAGCTCAATCAGGTTTGGTTGCGCACTCGGGATGCGAAGCTCACATCGTTGATAGACATCGTTAATGATATGGCGCGGACTCGGCGTGAGCGTGCCGCGAAGCGTGGATTCGACACGGTACTATGTGAGACCCTGACGAGATGTCGATTGTCCGAGTCGGCCGCGTCGGACTTTATCGACGACTATTTGTCACATGCCATAGGCAGCCACGAGAAGCTGGAGGCGGACATCCGCCATGCACTCGGTACGACAGAGGGTGGCGTGGCGGACCACTTCGGCCGCTACATGCACACTATCGCAGGCAATGAAGTCATTCCGCTTTTCGATCTGGACACTTGCTTGGAGTTCATCTTTCACGTTGCCACAGTGACATTCGGCTTGAAATTCAGCGAAATCGCGTCAGGAAGCGAGCATGTTGTCAGATTTCAGGTTCACGATGCCGACCGTATGCTTGGCGTCATCAATTTCGACCTTTGGAACACGCAAGGTACACCGAAGGCTTACAACTCCACACGTGGAATTCGTAACCGGACAGAATGGTCGAACCTTGTTCAGCACCCGATAGCCTATGTATCGTGCAGATTCGTTCGTAGCCAGGATGGTTCCAGCCGAATAAACCTCCAAAATGTTCACAGCTTATTCCATGAGTTCGGACACGCGCTCAATCATCTACTGATCCGCCGGCGTCTGCCAACGCGATCGGGGCTCGATTTCCTTCCGCTCGAACGGCTGGAGAACCTGAGCATGTGGTTTGAGAAGTGGGTTTATCACCCTGACTTTACAAAACGTGTCGCTGAGACGCCCGAGACAGCGCGGCGCATATCCACAGCGCAAAGGGTGAAACTCCTGGAGTACCGTCGAACGCACCTGGAGCGGGGTGTTACGGCCGCTCTCGACTTCGAACTGCATCGCGATCGTGCGGTCGGGATACGTGGTGCTTTTGAGAGCTTGGACCGTCGGTTTAACCTTCAGCGATACTGCAGTCTCGGTGACTTCCCAGCGTATTTCACATGGCCGATGTTTCAGGCCCATCCGGGGGCAAACTTTGCCTACCTATGGGGGTCGGCGGACAGTTGTGAAAAGTTCGCACCGTTCCTGTTGGATCCGATTTCGCGAACTAGTCCGCCAGACGACGCGCGCCAGCTCTTCGCGGACAGTTTCGATTTCGATCTACCGAGTCGACGGCCTGCTCCGGCGGCCATCTTTTCGTTCTATGATGTCTCAAGGGTAGGTGTCTCGTGACAGAAGCGAACACGACGGCAGCCAGCTCTGCCGACAAGTACTTCCGAGCTGTTCATGGTCGCCGTGAGCCAATGCTCGACAGCATCCTCCGACAGTCGCTGATAGAGCATGATCTGAGGCCGATGCAGGTCGATGATCAGGCAGGTCGGCTCCTTCAATTACTCACCCTGATACGCCGACCACAGAGAGTTCTTGAAGTGGGGACCTTTGTGGGCTATTCGGCAATACATATCGCCCGCGGGCTGCCGGAAGGTGGGCGTTTGATAAGCCTAGAGCGAGACTCGTCGCTCGTCGCGGTCGCGATGACCAATATAGCCGCTGCTGGAGTGGCTGATCGGGTCGAGGTCGTCGAGGCGGACGCAGAGACCTATCTCCGGGGAATTGAACCAAAGTCATTCGACATGGTATTCATTGACGCTGAAAAGAAGACGTATCCGCAGTACCTGAAGCTTTGTTATCCACTTCTCGCGAATGACGGGCTCTTGGTCGCCGATGATGCGCTCGCTATCGGTGATTTTTCAGGAGAACCCGACGGCGATGCCGCAGGCGCCGTGCACGCGATCGACACGTACAACCGAGCAGTGGCACGATCCGAGCAACTATTCTCGGCCCTCATTCCTACTAAGAACGGCCTCATGGTTAGCCACAAACGTTGATGGCACGACGGGAGAGTGGGAAAGGAGTTCGCATTGGAAAAGAGCTTCGAGGTGGTGGACGATTTCTATCCCAACCCGATCGACATCCGTGAGCGTGCTCTCGCCTTGGTTGCCGGCCAATCGCAGCGCAACGCTCTGGCTCACCAGTTCCCCTGCGGGTTTGTAGATCGCGAAGGTGTCGACAGAATTGTGCAGCTGTGCGGCAACGACCCAATCTCGCAAACGACGCACGATACGTTGGCTAACTTTAGGGTTCTGTCGAACGGTGCACTCGACCGTCTGCCGGAGGAATACCTCGGCAATTGGGTGGCTCTGATCTGGTTGAACTTACCGGAGCAATGCCAGGGTGGGTTCTCCCACTATACGATGCCCGAGCTGCCCGAGCGAGCGAGCGGGACGGAAACCATGTTCGTTGCAGAGCGATTTAACCGATTGGTGCTGTTTAAGGCGTCATCAGGAAGCTACGCCGATGGTCCCGGATTCGGTGCTGATCCAGAGTCGGCACGACTCACCCAAGTAATCACCTTCCCTTGTGTGACGAGCTGAGGGCCTATGCGAAGTCGCGTTGTTCTCGTTGATAACTTCTACGCGAATCCCGGAGCGGTTCGTGAGCGAGCCTTGAAGTCCCAGTACGCGGATATCAGCCCGACTGATTATCCCGGTTTTGCCAGCCAAGTAACGATAGACTCGAAGACTCTGAAACAGCGTTTCGGCGAACTTGTGGGCGCAGAGCTGAATGTAGATAAAGCCAGGTTCACTTGGGGTGGGTTCCGGTTCATCACACGGGCGTCAGGGATGCACCCGAAGGTACACGCCGATACCGCGGTGGACTGGGCTGGCATGGTCTATCTCACTCCGGATGCGCCCATGGAAGCTGGGACCGGCTTCTACCGCCATCGCGCAACCGGCTTTGAGTCACCCCCATCGGATCGGCAGGCCCGCGCGCTTGGCTACTGCGATGCGGCCGAGTTCGATGACCGCGTTATCCGTCAAGACAAGGCAGACCTCTCGAAATGGGAAGTCGTGGGGCGGGTGGCACCGGTGTACAACCGTCTCGTTCTCTTCCGAGGTGCTGAGGCATACCATGCGCCCCTCGCTGGCTGCGGCGACAGTGCGGAGACTGCGCGCCTGACGCACATCTTTTTCTTCAACGTCATCCCAGACCCCGGCGTGGCTGCGTTTCGCCTCCCGATCGAGGTCGAGAGCATCGGACAGGCCCAATGATGACGCAGGGCCGACGCACACTTGTCGACGCCGCACTACAGGCGTGTGGTTCAAGTGAGCCGCCAGAGCGGTACCGCCTTGTGATGACCGATGCGGCCTCCTTGGGGCTGCTCGGGCCGGCGGGCGTAGTTCAAGAGGCATCCTGTGTCGGCGACCACTGCATCGACAGTCCGCCTGACGGGCGTAGTCGCCTGCATATTTTCGTACTTGCTGAGATTGGCTCTGACGGAGTGACCCAGGCGCGGTGGATCGTCGACGGCTGGAGATTGCTGCGCGCGGACGGCGCCGGTGTTGATCTCCGCGGAGTGAACCTGCGTGGCGCTGATCTGCGGGGGGCGCGATTGATGGGATGTGACTTGAGCGAAGCCGATCTCACCGGGGCCGATCTCGAGAAAGCTGATCTGACCGCCGCACGGTTGGTGGGCGCGAAGCTGTCCGGCAGCGTGTTATTCAGTGCCAGCTTGCGCCGCGCGGATCTCACCGAAGCCGAGCTCTGCCGCGCGGACATGCGCCATGCCGACTTGCGGGAGGCGACGTGCGTACGAACCGCGCTCCGCGGGGCAGACCTATGGGGTGCCTACACGTGGGAGGTCGACTTCTCCACCGCGTTCACACAGGGGGTCCAACTCGACCGCGCCGATCACTTGAATACGAAGGTGAGCTGATACATGTCGACCGAGGAGACGCCAGGCACGGGTACACCCGGACCGCTATGGCCAGCGATGCTCCCCCCGCGCCGTCAAGGAGACGACTCGCTGTGCGCTATCTCCGCGAAAGGTATCCGTGTTCGGTTCGCAGATGGGCACGAGCGACTCGATGGATCGAGCGGACTGTGGAATGCCAACCTTGGTTATGGCAATTCGGCAATTGCGGAAGCTGTATCCGAGGCACTGACTACTGCCTCGTACCTCAGTTCGTGGAGCTTTGAGAATTCCTATACACGGCAGGCTGCTGCCGCGCTCGTCGAACTGGTAGGGCCGCAACAGTTCAGCCGTGTCATATTCTCGACTTCAGGTGGTGCAGCTAATGAGGTCTGTATGAAGATCGCGCGGCACTTTCACGTCCTCCGGAACGAGCCTGAAAGAAAGATCATCCTTGGCCTGCGCGATGGCTTTCATGGACTCACCTACGGAGCTTTCGCGCTGACTGATGCACAGCTGGGTCAGCGGATGTATGGGGTCGATCGGCGCTTTGTCGGTCATGTTGCCGCAAATGACCCGGCGGCAATTTCGGATGCGCTGGCCAAACTACGGGGAAGAGTCTCCGCGATCGTGGTTGAGCCCGTGCTCGGTACCGGCGCGATTCCATTGTCAGACGAGTATGTGGCCGAGCTTCTTCGGCTACGAAAGGAGCATGGGTTCCTCCTGGTGGCGGACGAGATAACGACGGGATTCGCGCGAATCGGTAATGCGATGTTCGAGAGCCAAGGTTGGCCCGAAGCGCCGGACCTTGTCATTACATCGAAAGCTCTTACGAATGGCACGATGGCCGCCTCGGCAATCGTTGTTTCGAGGGCAGTTGCGCAGAAATTCCATGATTTTGATACCGTCCTCGGTCACGCCGAGACTCAAAGCGGCACAGCAGTGGCCGGTGCTGCAATTATCGCGACTATCGCTGAGCATCAACGCTACGATTCGATCCTGTTGAGTTCCAACTTGGCGAAGCGTATTGATGTGGTGCTCGCCGAGTTGGTAGAGCGTGAGCCGCTGGTAGTCGGTGCTACGGGTAGAGGCTGTCTTCGAGCACTGCAATTGGCTAATGCCCAAGGGCCGCTTGAGCGGGCCGACGTGGACCGACTCGTCGCAGCCATCAGGGCAGCCGGGGCGTTGGTGCACCCTGGGCCGAGTTGCATTCAGTTGGTACCTGCTCTGATCTATTCAGACGATGATCTGGCAGAACTTGCCGATCGTGTCAGCGCGGGATTGACCTTATTCGCGAATGAGAGGTGAGGGCGTGGATGCCTCTCGGGTTGTTTCACCACAGCCGTTTCCTTGGGCGAGACCTACCCCTCTCGCGATGCCGTCGGAGTATGCGACACTTTGTGAATCAGCTCCAATAAGTCGTACTAAACTCGGGTCAGGGCAGGAAGTCTGGCTTATCAGCCGGTACGATTCCGTTTGTCAGATCCTGTGCCATCCGGACGTCAGTTCAGAGCACTCGCATCCAGCCTTTCCATCCATGTTTCCGATCCGGCGTCACCGCAACACTGCGGGAGTGCGTCCAAAGTTGGGTTACTCGGGGATGGACCCACCCGACCATGCGGTGCATCGACGGATCGTTGCCCCGATGTTCTCCCAATACGGGTTAAAGCACTTTCGACCGCGGATCGAGACAATCGTCCACCGGCACCTGGACGACCTATTCGCTTCCCCGCCATCCACAGATATCGTTTCTACTGTGGCGGAACCGGTACCGTCTCGGGTGATAACCGAGTTGTTGGGCTTCGACCTTGAGCACTCTGTCCGGTTGAGTGAGCTATCTCGAATACTGGTGAACCGAGAAAGTCAACCGGCTGAGGCGGAATCTGCGTCACGCGAGCTCCGCCTGTTAATAGCGGAATCACTCAGGCGCCGCGAGGTCGATAACTCGGGTGAAGTAGTTCTAAGTCGTTTGGTTCGTGTCTATCAACAAGCAGGAATGTATGACCGGGACCAGCTCGTTGAACTCGTGGGTGCCCTGATCACGGCCGGGCATGAAACAACGACCAATATGATCTCGGTTGGTCTGCTGGCACTTCTAACTCATCCTGGATTGTCGAATACGGTGAGCGCCGACCCGACACTTATCGGTCCTGCCACAGAGGAGCTGTTGCGGTACCTTTCGATCGCTGACCTTGTTGCCGCACGTGTGACGACCGATTCCGTGTCAATAGCTGGGTATGTCATTCCCAAGGATTCGGGTGTGATTGCACTCATCGGTGCGGCAAACCACGACCCGAGCGTCTTCGAACGACCGAATCAGTTGAACATCCACCGGAGGCGCAATTGCCATATTGCCTTTGGATATGGCATTCACAAGTGTCTCGGCCAGCATCTCGCAAGGATGGAGCTGGAAACTATTCTTTCCGGTCTGTTTCATCGAGCCCCCGGCATAAGACTGATGGAGGATCCAGCCGGGGTCGGAATCCGACGAGGCGCTGTGCTTCACGGTATCGAGCGTTTGCTAGTCGGATGGTAGGTCCAGAATGCATGGTTCGCTCCAGAATGGATGTTAATCCTTTGCTTCAAGCGGCGTGCGATCGTCTATTGGTGTGGCATACCGGGACGCCTTGGAGGACAATGGGACTCGCGACTGTGCGACCCAAGCACGCTCGCACTCACCGCACCGAGAGGAGTGATGTTTATGCCCATAAACCCATTCGAGAAGAAGCCGGCCTTCTTTCCGTTCGTGAGCGCCGAGGTGTTCTTCGAAGCTGAGGACGCCGAGCTCAACCTGGAGAACCCCGCAGGCATCGACGAGGCGCTCGACGCCGAGCTCGATGTCCTGCTCGCCACCTCCTAATTGAACGTTGTTGCGCGGGGCGGGAATGTCCGCCTCGCGCAGCTTTCTACTCCATGGCGAGGCTAGTATGGACACAACGATCTCGGTGCGAAACAGTTTCGGGGAAACTCTTCTGGGACTGTCGTATTCGCATGACCTCGTCGCTGACATCTTTTCGCGGGCGTGTGTCGATGCTTACCGTGAATACGATGGGCAACGCCTTGGCTACGCCTTTACACAAATCTTCGAGCCGGACGTCCTGGCCGAGGTATGCCTGCTTCAAGGGCTGTCGTATGAGTTGGTCGCGACTGTTCGCTACCAGCCAACTGCTGAGATTCGTAGGCTTGCTGGTTGGATGGAGGACGCAGGCGACCTGCCCGTTGTCGAGCTCATTAACCTCGGGTCGGTACTCGTCAGTATCTCACGTTTCGATGTCGCTCAGCGGGTAATACAGCTGGCGGCTGATCGTTCCTGTACTTCTCGGGAGCGGTTTGAGATAGCATGGCTAAAATTTCTTGTTTCGAACCGCTGTGATGACGGCCGACGATCGACAGAATTCTTCCAAGCAATGCAGATCGAGGTAGAGGCTGGAAGCATTCCCGATGCTCGGGTGCTGGATGTGTGTACACAAGCAGTTGTGTGGTATTTAAAGCGAAAGGAAGTTTCGCGCGATCTCTTCGTATGGGCCGTGAAGCGCGGAAATTCTGTCGCGCGAAACGGTACTGCACTCGATCCCGCTACCGTGTCAGCATGGTACCGGGGCATAGCAATGCTGCCTGCAGCGCGCCGGGATTCGTCGATGACGCGGCGGTGCATGGAAATTGCGCATGATGCGGCTGAGACATCGGTTCAGCATTCGTCGTATGCGTCATCGGTTAATGCGCTCAAGACCTACCATGAATCCACGCTGAAAGAACACCTCTATGTGACACGTGACCTCGACCGAGCTGAAGCTGCAGGTCAGGCTTTAGTCGACCTTGATCCGGTGTGGTCACCCAGCTATGGGGAGTTGGCCGAAGTGTATGAGGCATTCGGCCGCACGGAGCGGGCGGCGGAAATGTACGAGCGAGCAACAACCCTCGGCCCGCCATACGTCAGGCATCACCTGTACCGGGCTGGGAAGTGCCGTGCGGCTATCGGAGAATATGACCTTGCTGCTGACAGCTACAGCCTTCTTCTCGGCTTAGCGCCGCTAAATCATCATGTGCGGGAGGCTGGCGCCGCAGTGGCCAAGAGGGCGTCTAAGGAATCGCGCAATAGATTCGAAACCGAACTAGCCAGGGCCAGCACACTGACGGCTCAGGGGGAATAAGTGCGATCAGCATTTCGACACGACCCCCGGAAGGCGGTCCTACTACTCACTGACAATGCTTCGGCGGTCCGATGGCGCACCGAGCCAGCGGTTTGTGGTCATCAGCGGCTGCGCCACCGCGTCAAAGGAAGTGGTAACACCATCGAAGTGCCGGTTGTCGCGACTCCGGCTGTTGTTGCGGGCGAAGGCGTAGTTTTCGCAAGCTACGACGGTTGGGTGCGTTACTACACGCCTGATTTGCAGATCGTTCGATGGGAGCACCGGCTCGATGGCCCGGTGTATGCGTCGTTGGTCCTCGACACTCGTCGCAAGGCGGTCCTAGCCGCAACCACCAACGGGACGTTGACCTGCTTCAGTCTCGATGGAGCCGTCGTGTGGAGGACGACGGTGCCAGGCCCCATCTACGCCACGCCGGCGGTTGCTGATGAGCTGGACACCCTCGGTGTTGCCACCTTCGGTTCCAGGGGTCTGGGGGTCGACCTCGCCTCGGGCCAGCTGCTGTACGACTTCCAGCTGCCACGTCCATGGCACGCCGCAGTTGGGGGACTGGCTGCCCAGCGGGATCCGTACGCAAGCCCCGCGATCACGCTTGAAGGAGCCATGGTGTTCGGTTGCGCTGAGCATGCCGTCTGCTTGGCGCCTGACGGAACCGAGCGGTGGCACTTCGATGCTGGGGCGGCAGTCCGCGCGTCTCCGGTAGTGATTGAGTCGACAGGGGAAGTTGCTGTCTGCACGGTCAGCGGGGCATGTCACTTTTTGTCGGCGGCTACAGGTGTCCGTGTTGCTTCACTCAGTCTCGGCGGGAAGATCACCGCAAGTCCGGCCGTATCGGATTCCAGGCTTGTAATCGGCATCGACGATGGACGGGTTTTCGGCATCGACGTGTCGACACACAAGACTGCGTGGACGCGGCCGGAGGGAACTCCGCGCGATCATTCCTCATTCACCGTATTGCCAACGGGCGATTTCATCGCGACGACCTCACGTGGAAATATCCAGGGTTTTCGGCGTGATGACGGTCAATTTCTATGGGAAACAAGCCAGCTATTAGGGCTCGGCAACCACCGCCGAGAAATGGACATAACGCCGATTGCCAGCGCCGACGGCAGCATGTACGGAGCCTCCTACACTGGCGAACTCTACTATTTTCGCTTCCGCAATGATGCTGGCGAATCATATTGAACGCAGCCGGGCTCAGAGACACACGAAAGGCTAGTATGCAGCAGGCAGTCGTCCTCGGAGGCAGTCGCGGTCTAGGCGCACACATCTCGACCCGGCTTGCCCAGTCCGGTTGGAAGGTGACGGCAACCGGCCGCAGCGTCAGCGCTGACAACCTTCTCACCGGTGCTATTGATTACTTCCAGGCCGACTTAAATGATGACGACGCGCTGAGTTCCCTTGATGAGCTTCTTTCCGAGCGACGTCCGGAGCTCATTGTCCACAATGCAGTCAGCTACGGTTCGCGCGACGGGAGTCAACCTGATGCGCGAGAACTCGTTGAGCTGTTTCGTGTCAACGCCATCACCCCGTATATTCTCCTGCGTGAATACCTGTCGGCTGCTTCTCGTCAGGGATCACCGTGCTCATGCATCACCATAAGCTCGGACTCCATATACAACGCCAAGCAGTCGACCGGTCCCTACGCGGCCAGTAAGGCTGCAATGAAGGTACTGGCGACGGCGCTTGCGGATAGCTGCCGCGGGTCAAATGCAAGCGTGTCTACACTGCTACTCGGACCTCTCGCCGATGAACGCAAGATACAAGAATTTCAGCGCATCGCGGAGGCTCGCGGCATGGAAGCCCAAGCGGTCGCGCGGACATATCTGCACCGGTCGAACACGTCTCTGGTGATTGATTCCCTGATTGACTTTGAGTCCTGTTACCGCAGCATCGAATACCTCGCAAACCTGGGACCGATCGCGAACGGGATGGTGTGCAAGCTGGATGGCGGCTCGTCAGGTTCGCTGATTTGAGGAGGTATGGATGACAGACGGCGCTTCCGGCTTGAATCCCTGGAGACCGGTCGTGCTCGGACGAGAGCCACATCATGTCGTGAGGTTGCCCGCTACCCTGGTCAGTCGCCTCGCTGCGGACTTGCCTACCAACGACTCCGGTGGCCCTGCAATGGCATCGGACGCGGTGGGGGTGGTCGTCGACCTGCTAGAGGAACGGTTGGGACCAGGAGGGTCTGGACTGGCGGTAGTGACGGGCGACGGGCTGAGTGATCTGACCGATGTTCAACTGCGCCTGTTCTTGCTCACTGCCGCGACGCAGCTTGGCCGGCTGAGTGCCCAGAACAGCGACGGCGAGATCATCGTCTCCGTCCGTGACGAGCGGCCGGTTGACGTTGCTACGGCGCGCGGCTACCAGTCGAACGGGCCGATGCTGATGCACACCGATCCGACCGATATTGCAGGGCTCCTGTGTCTCCGGCCTGGCTCGGCGGGCGGCGCCAACTCCTTTGCCAGCGCTGCTGCGGTGTTGGATGTGATCACCGAGGAAGCTCCTGAACTTGTCTCCGAATACTTCCGACTTTGGAACTGGGACCTTCGGGGGACACAGCGGCCGGGTGCACCGCACCTGATCCAGACACCTATTTTCAGCCTGTACCGCGGGCACCTGAGCTGTCGGTATGGGTCGCTGATGCTGCGGGAAGGTATGCGGCTTGCCGCAGGAGGTCTGAACGACCGGCAATCGTCGGCGCTCGATCTGTTTGAAGACGTCGCGCAAAGGGCGGCTGTGACGTTCGACCACACCCTTCAGCGGGGAGAGAGCGTCTGGATCGACAACTACCGCGTCCTGCACAGCCGCACCTCGTTCACGGACAACCCGACACAAGACAAATCCCGTCACCTGCTGCGCACATGGATATGGCGGCAGGAGCACCGGTCATGCCTGGCACCGAGCTTTCGGGCGTTTGCAGAGGCGATCGACTGGATTCCGCAGGTCGGCATACGCCAAGGAGGCTGAGAGTGGTTGATGCCGTGTATGAAGAGGCCCGATTCGCCAGCCTCTACGATGTTCTGAATCCCTGGCAGCCCTGTTACGAGTTCTACCGGAAAAAGATGATGGTTGCCGATTCGGTTCTAGACATCGGATGTGGGACCGGCAAGGTGCTCGCAGAAGCAAGGAGGTCGGGCCACCGCGGTCGTCTGGTAGGAGCCGATCCGGCGGCAGCGATGCTTACGATCGCTCGCGCTAAGACTGACGAAGTGGAGTGGCTGTGCAGTGACGTGCAGCGATTGCCAACGAACGATCGTTTCGACCTCGTCGTCATGACAGGACATGCTTTTCAATTGCTGCTCACTGACGACGATATCCGCGCCGCACTGGATGCGATTCGGCAGGTCCTTGGGCCGAGTGGACAGTTCATCTTTGAAGTGCGCAATCCAGTGGTACGGGGTTGGGAGCAGTGGACTGACAGAAACACACGAAGAACGGTGTCCGCGCCAGACGGCGGCGTAGTTGAAGTGGTGTATATCTTTGAACGTCAGCGTCCTCCAGATCTTGTCGACTACGAAACAGCTTTTCGCTTCCATGACGTCGGCGAATCCTATTCCGTGTCATCGACGTTACGATTCATAAATCCAACTCGTCTGTGTGAAATACTCACCGCGACGGGATTTGAAATCGTTCGACAAGAGGGCGATTGGAGCGGTGCACCGTGGACATCAGCGAGCCCCGAGGTCATCATGACCACATGCCTATCAGCTGACTAGACCGTCAGAGCCCGCTCGTAGAATTGCCGAACGGCCAGAACATCTGGCAGTTCGCTGGGACGACGGCTGTCGAAACAGCTTTGGAAATGATCGGAATAGTCTAAAGATACTACCTCGGATAGGCTGGCGTCCTCAAATTTGCGAAACTGATCTGCGCCAAACGCCGCGCCCCAGAGGTAAGTCAAGCCTGCCCCTCCTGGATATGCGCGGAACATTGGGTGTGTCAGATGGCCGGCGATATCGCCTATCTGAACGTACTGTGCAATGTCAAACTCTTTGTCCAACGCACGAAATGATTCGCTGAGTCCCACTCTGCGATCGTGGACGTCGAAATCGATGGCCGCAGTCACGGCCCGCTGTAAATGGGCAGCCCGAGATTCAAGTAACTTGATCCTACGGCAGATCGCAAGGCTGCTTCCGGCTGGCATCCGCGCGTCGAATTCAGGGTGGTACACCCATTTCTCAAACCAAGTGCTCAGGTCCTCCAACCGCTCGACCGGTAGGTATTCGTATCCGGATAACCGAGGTTCCCGATTTCTCACGAGTACCTGAGTCAGTGCGTGCCCCATCTCATGAAACAAATTATGAGAACTTTCGAAGTTGACTAGTCTGGAACCATCTGCACCTACCTGATACCGGCACAACGCGCGGCCAATCGGTAGTGTTGGGGCCTGGGCGCCGGTGCCCTCGGTTTCGAGCACGTCCACCGGATTTGTTTCTGATGATACGAACGGCAACAAGTCGATTGAAATATGGCCAAGAGTTCGGCCATCATCTTTCAAAATAAGTCGGATTCGATCATCACTTCGGGAGTTAGAGACCTCTACGCTCAACCTGAACACTGACTCGATTACTGCTGTAATGAGGGACAGGCACGCATCGAGCGGCACCAGCGGTAGAGTCTCTGTGCCGGTCAATTGGTTGACGTAGTACGCATAGTGATCCATCGGACTGTCGACGTGGCCTACTGCTTTGACGACAGCAGCTTCGAGGCGGCGGTGGCCGGCGACCGCCTCGGCTACATACCCGGAGATGAAGGTCCGAGCTTCGTTTGGCGTGAGTGTGCTGCGCCGAAACGTCTCGACCAGTGGTGAGCCGAATCCCCGGCGGCTGGCAGCGCTCCACCGCAGCCTGACGATCTCGTCCAGGATGCCCACCAGCTCGGTCGCCCGGCGGTCCGACACCCGGTCCCACGCCGCTGCAAGCTTGGTCCGCAGGCCGCTGGTGCCCGTGCGGCTCATCAGGCGGAAGAATCGCGTTTCCGGGTTCCTGCCATCCGCGGACACACCGAGACGGGACAAGAGGGCGGAGCGGTCGGTGGAGAGGCCCTGGCGGACACCACGCACCGCTGAGTACAGCTGCTGCTCCTCCGCAATGAGTGCAGGGTCATGATTTCCGACCGTCGAGCGAAGCATGGACACCCAGGCGTAGTGCTGGTCTTCGTATTGGGTGCCGTCGCGAGGAAGATCTGATAACAGCGTGAGAAGTCGGAGCCGCCATTCGAAACTGTCAATATGCTCGACACGCCAGCGATCGAGCATGTCAAATTGAATGTGACGCTGGTTTCCTTCCGCATACGCAAGCAGATGCCCAATATTGCTCAGGATAGCCGTTGCCGCAGTATACGGGCCGTCTGCCTCTGTTGGTTGCGTAAGCGCCCTAAATAGTGATTGAGAGAACTCGGTGGCTTCCGTCGTCAGCGCAGCTGCTAGACGCTCGGATGCGTTAATCAGCTTATCCACGGTATCCGTCCGCTGCTCTCAGTAACTCAGATCTTCTACCCTTTGGCGGATCACGATCTCAATCACTCTGTCGATCCTGATGAACGGTTTACGTCTCGATTCGAGATGTACCGCAGGTATTCGCGATAGTCGAGTGGGTTGCCGTCAAAGCGCTCACGCGTCGGAACAATGCCGCGGACACGCCGGTCACTGCCTGGTTCATACCAGACAGAACCCTCCCCATGGGTGAGTCCAGGTAGCGCTACCGCGAACTCCTGAAGCCGGCGAGCAGGGATCTCTCCGGAGATCTTCCAACCAGAGTCACTCTCGACCGAGTTGGAGAGGTCGGCGTCAAGCGAAGACAAGAAGCTGATCACACCGCTGATGCCGTCTTCGGGCACATCAACCTCGATCTTATAGGTCGGCTCGTATACGTCGGTGCCAGCCGCTTTAAGCGCCCGCATCAAGACAATTGGAGTCAGGTTGCGAAAGTCTGCGGCAACGCTCATTGGCGTATCGTAGTTGATCTGCGTAAACGTTACGGCACAGTCGGTAACCTCCCAGCCGTAAAGCCCCTGCTGCAGCGTCCTCATCGCAGACTCCTCGATCGCGCGATGGTACGCGGCGAGGGCCGAACCGCGTTTGACGTCGCTCTTATACGTATTACCAGACCCGATTGGATTTGGCTCGACCCTTAGTCCAATAGTCTGCCAGAAGTCGTTTTCACCAAGGGGATCGAATTCATGAACTCCGTCGCCTCGTCCGGCTGGCCGCTCGAAGTACGTCGGCTGCGTCTCATCGAATATGGCCTTGATGTTGAACTCACGCTTCAGCCGCTCGGCGATAACCTCTTTTTGAACTTCGCCATACAGCAAGACAGAGACCGCACCGCCGCTTACTGTGCGGATGCGAATCAGTGGGTCTTCGTTAGCGAGTGCACTAAGCGCGGCGTGTAGTTCGGATTTTCGTTCCGGTTCTTCCGGTCGCACGATAGATTCCAGAATCGGCGGCGAAAAATTCATTTGGAGCGCAGACTGATCAAAGTCGCCCAGTCGATCACCGACCCGAACTTGAGACAAGCCTCGGACCTTAGCAATATTTCCGGCTGTCAGTTGGCCGCGGCCAAAGCCGACCACTTCCATGCCTGAGATTCGGCCAGGAATCTCGTCGATGAGGCCGCTTGACTCTCTGCGTTGAAAGGCTACTCGTTCGCGTTCGGACAGCCGGCCTGAAAATAGGCGGATATAAGCAACCTTCTCGCCTTTTCCGGTACGTTCGATGGCGAAGACGACACCTCGTCGCTCCCCATCCCGACTAGTGTTTTGCTGCGGACGGAGAAGGGTTCGGATCCCTTTTGTAAGTTCACCGGCACCGGCACCAGACAGTGCCGACCCGAAGAAAACCGGGTGGACAAGTCCTTTGGCGGTTTGCTCAATCAAGATTCGCTGAATCTCGGGCTTCTTGGGCGTATCACCGTCGACAACGCGTGCCAACAGTTCATCATCGTTCTCGGCTAGTGTCTCAGTCGTGGAGGCCAGGAAAGAATCGTCGTCGAAGAGTTCAGACACGTGCGCGTCTGACGTGCCAATGTTATCCACTCGCTCCATTGGGACAACGGAAGGTGCCAGTTTGCGGCGAATGTCGTCAAGCAGACTCTCGTAGCGAGCGCCCATTCGGTCGACCTTGTTGACGAAGATCAGCGTAGGCAAATTCATTCTTTTGAGCGAACGCATGAGGACGCGAGTTTGTGCCTGAACACCTTCAACCGCGGACACTACGAGCACTGCACCGTCCAGAACGGACAGTGCGCGCTCAACCTCGGCAATGAAGTCAGGGTGCCCAGGTGTGTCTACTAGATTGACCTGAAGATCATCGAGTACGAACGATGCCACCGCAGATCGGATAGTAATACCGCGCTGGCGCTCCAGCTCGTTACTATCCGTATGGGTGTTTCCGCCGTCAACGCTTCCGAGTTCGGCGATGGCTCCATTATCGAAGAGTAGCCGCTCGCTCAAGCTTGTCTTACCGGCGTCGATGTGTGCGAGAATCCCCAGGTTCAAAGTTTGGTCCGGCATATTATCCTCGCGGGTTAAGTGTAAAAAGGGATTGAGATCGAGTGTTGCGGATTTCTGTACAATTCACGGCAGCGCCTGTTGGCGGTAGGCGAAAGGTTAGAATAAATCCCCGCGATTCCAATAATCCCTGGCGAGAATTATAAAATGAACCAATAGCTTTTTCAACTCCTCCCGGATGTCTCACAGCCTGGCTGCACTGAAGGAATAGTCCGCGATGCTCGGTGCGTACTAGACAGTCCATTTCGAGCACCCCAATCGTCGCATTGAAAGCCGAGTGGTCGGTATCTTTAAGTATGGTCGCAGCACCGAGCTTGTCAGACATCGTCAGCCCACCAAGGGTCGTCACCCACGTATCGTCGCATATTGAGGACTAGCGACGTGGACGCGGACGCTCCTGTCTCGGAGCAGGTTCGGATCGACATACGCAGGCAACTTCGTCTCATCGACCACCACGAGGTTCAAAGCAGACCGGGCACCGGATCGGCTGTTTGATCGCTGACAGCCTTGGTGTACCAGTCCAGCGGTCCATGCTCGTCGACGGCCTGGTGGCTGAACCGATATCCACAGCGGAGGGCGACGGCCGCGGAGGCGTGGTTGTCGGGATGGACGCGGATGACAGCGTGATCGGCGACCTGGTTGTCGGTGAGGTACTTACAGGCCAGGGCAACCGCCCTACTGGCGACGCCTCGGCCGCGCCACGCCGGATAGACGCCATAGGCGAGATTCGCTTGCCCTGCGGATAGGAAAGGCTGGTCGATCTGGATGTCAATAGTGCCGGTGAGCGCGGTGGTGGTGACATCGTCGATGGCGAACGTCTTGACGGCGGCATCGGTCTGCCCCTGCGTCTCACAGCGTTCGAGGTAGCTCGCCACGGTGTCGAGCGTGCTGGGACCACCGGTGTACCAGCGCACGAGTTCGTCGTCCTCGCCGACCAGATGCGCTGCGGCGTCGGCCACGGTGATGGGACGCAGCCTGATCACGTTGTCGGCGAGACTGACTGTATGGGCCATCCGCTCAGTCTGGCGGACCGGCTTCTGTTGTCGGTGGCGGCCAGTATCCTGGTCCACGGCCACCAGCCGAGATGTCCTGCAAGGTGAGGGGTTTGACTTGCCTCCGAAGCGGCCCATGTCCCATGTCAACTCGGATATGTCGATCGCGAAGCTACAGCGCGCCTTTCTGTCCGTAGGCTGGACAGTTGAGGAACTGCACAAGGACTACGGCGAGGACCTCCAGGTCCGCATCTTCCATGAGGGCGAGGCCACACCGTACTTGTTCTTCGTTCAAGCGAAACATGTTGCAAACGCGGCGCGGTACAGAACGAAGGATGGCCGCTATATTTCTTACCCGTTCGAACGGCAGCACTTGGAGATCTGGGAAGACTTCTCCGAGCCTGTCATCCTTACACTGTGGGATGTCGAAACCGATCAGATCTATTGGGATATGGCGCAATCGCTCGAATGGCCACCGACAAACCGGAAGACGCGACAGTGCACGGTTCGATTCCCCTCCGATAACATTCTTGACCAGGACGGTTTAGAGAGGATAGAGGCGAGAACGATCCACAGGGCGAGCAGATTCGAGATCCACAAGAGCGGGACGGACAACCTCATCCAGCGATTTCAAGAGCTGTTCGACGTCGAAATCGACTACGATGCGCATCACGAATATCTGTCTGTGACGCTTCCCAACGGAGAGGTGGACTTCACCTACTTTGGCACGAAGGCCGTCATGATGCAGAAGTTAGAAGAAGAAACCGGGCTGGAACCGACCGAGATATTCCAGAAATTGATGGCAGTCGGCACGTTATTCGCGTTGTCGGCAGCCAATGACGTTCCGATTCCAGTCCGCGGCAGAAACGGAGCCGTCGAGGTCGCCCGTGGTATCGACGAACTCATGAGAATAGTAACCCGCAACCTTGAACTGATACCCGAACGGAACCCTGAAGTAGTTCCCGCGCACGTGCTTGAGTACCTGAAGAGCCCAGACGATTGGGTGGTAATCGACTCCTTGATACAAAAGTTGACCTAGTCCCTTACGGCCTACACGGCCGTCTCCGGATCGGCATATGATCTCTCCCACCCCATACTCGCTACGCAGCCGTACTGCCGATGCGACACTTCAATCGAACATTACCATTTACAGTCTCACTATATTATCGCGTTGATCCTAGACTGTTGAAATAACGTTCACCAGTCCGTTCGGCCGGCGAGGCCGACGGGGACAGTGTGGGTGGCAGATCGAGCGGATCGCCGCCCGGTGCCTCATGCGCGAGCGAGACGGCCATGTCGCGGGCGACGCCGCGTACTACGTCGCAAGTGATGTAGTTGCGAGCGCTCTCCTATGTGATGCCCATCTGCGCAGCCACTGCTGTCACGCGCTCCCTGATGTCTTCGGCAACACGGTCTCACGGCATGTTGAGGCCGTACTGTTCCAGTTCGGCGAGCGCGATATCAACGCGGGCGTCCAACCAGGTCCTGCGACGGCCACTGGGCGCGTCCAGTCACTCTCTCTCATCGGCCACTCCGCATTCCGGGGACAAGTTCGGATCTCACGTTGCTGCGTCTGGTGAGCGGGATCTATTCAGAGCGGGCTAACCAAGTCGGCACCGATGAGGTCGGCCGGGTGACGTCAGGTGACGTCCCATCCGGCCTGGGATGCGTCGGCCAATCCGTCACCCGTGAAGTGCAGGGCCGGAGGCAACAGAGAGCACATCATCGGCGACCTTGACAGTGGTGCCATCCCTTTGGTGCCGGTAGAGCGTTCCACGGCTGCAGTATTTCTTGTCGGCTGATTCTTCGCGCGTGATTGCGCCGATGCAATCAGGCTTCACCAAGGCGACGAACTCGCCGTCGCCGATGAAGCGAATCGCTCCGGCCGGAGGGAATTCAGGTTCGCGGTGCCAAGTGTAGGTGCTGGCATCGAGCGTCCATAGTGAGTGAGGCGTTACCAGGTCCTGCTCCGATCGTTTCCAGATTTTAGGGTCGTTGTCACGCGAAACGCATCGCCAGGCGGCAAACGTCGCGTGGTACTTGCCGTCGAGTCCCCACCAGATGTCGCTGACGCTGCCGGACCATTCGTTTGGCTTGGCGTCTGGAGGCTTGAGTGCAGATAGGTCCGTGTCGTGGACCTCGCCGTCCATTTCGAGCAGTGTGACGCTTGGGCTGGAGCTGCACGACGCGTAGTCATGTGGGCGAACGAGCATGCTTTCCTTGGTCGCGCCGATACTGGAGACACCCTGCCTGATACCTTCCTTTTCCAATCGCCAGCCCCTCCCATCGGCATGGGCGGTGATCGCATGCCGGTCGACTTTGCCGGCCCTGGTTTCCACCCGAGCGAAGCTCAGGAGATAGTTGGTGGTTCCGGCTACTAGTCCGTGGGCTCCTGACGCCATTGGTGTCCCAACGATATGAGGTGCATCCTGGCCCAGTTCGTATTGGACAAGTTGCACCTTGCGCTCACGGGCCGCCTTGGCGATGACATCAGAACGGTAGTACTCGGTTTTCGTCCGTTTGAGGCTCTGATTGACCACGAGCGCGACGATCCGGTCCCCGTCTGCAGCAGCAAGGTCAATGCAGCCTGAACAAGGAACGCGATGTTGTTGGCCGGTGGTGGTGTCGATTGAAATGAGTTCGACGTTGCCGGGCTCGTCATCTGGTCGAGCGACGGAGAGAAAGGCAACCCGCCTGCCGGTACTCGTCCACACGATCGCCCCGGCGACAGGATCCCAGGGCCGCTCGACCCGCGCCAAGATCGAATGCCCTCGCAGGAGGACGAACTCGTCAGCAGTTGTCAGGGCATACGCGACATCGGGGCCATCCGGTGCTGCCGGTACATCGCTCGCGGTCGGCGAATAGTGGCTGAGAGTAATCACGACGTACGCGGCGGTCAGGGCGATGATCGCCCCCAGGATCGACAGTAAGGTTCTGGCTCTCACATCGGTGGCTTCCGGCTCATTTCGGATCCTGCCTCGACCATGTGCCGGGCTTGAGAGGGTCGTTCTCTTGCCGGTAGTAGACGTTGTACCCGGAATACCAGATATCCGGATCTGCGGGCGCGGCCGAGCCGGAGATACGGAATGGTTGCCCGTTTTGATTCACATCTGTATAGACCGTCCCCCTGCTAGTCGCGACGTAGACGCGCAGTTCAAAGCTGCAGCCGTAACGTTCGGTCGTTACACCCAACGTGAAGGTCTTCATCTCGCCGGGATCCACCGTTACGGTGTTTTCCTTAAAGTAGTCTGGCCCAGCAAGCCGGAAGTTCGAGCTGTCGGGTTGAAAATACATCTGCTGGACAATCGGTGCCGACTTGTCGAGATCGACCCCTATCTTGATATTCGGGACCGGACCGCCTTGCGTACGTCCTTGGAAGACGGTGCCCTCGTATGGATCACCGCACTTCTTCTCGGCTGACATCCGGGTAATGGTTACCGTTTCTGTGACTGTGTTGCGGAGTGTGAAGGTTGTTGTGGCAGAACCGACTGGCACACCGCGGTACCTCGCATAAAGCTCGTCGACTTCGTCTTCCCCGAAGGTGACGGGATCGACGTCCATCCGTTCCGGCAGCACGAAGCGCAGATCACCAGCTGGCGGGCTTAGGGGCGCAACGTCACTGACTGCCAGCGGTGACCAGTTCGCTGACTGTGCCACGGCTTCGATTGGCACGACGGCCGGCGACGATGCTACTTGAGGCGATGCTGTGCTGAGAGCCGATTGAGAGTGGCTGGTGAGCGTCGCTGTGCCCACGATGGCGGTAAGTGCCAGCGCGATCGTGCCGCCAATGGCTCCGAGCGCGATCTTCATTGGGACTCCGGACTGGGAGTTGTAGATGGTTTG
This sequence comes from Nocardia amamiensis, assembly GCF_015477605.1. Taxonomy (GTDB): domain Bacteria; phylum Actinomycetota; class Actinomycetes; order Mycobacteriales; family Mycobacteriaceae; genus Nocardia; species Nocardia amamiensis_A. The sequence continues at coordinate 44,559 of NZ_JADLQX010000011.1, read as the reverse complement.
TCGACCGTATGGGCCGACGATGACGTTGTCCGCGTGATGGACCTCCATATTCGATGGCTGCGGTTCGAGCCGTTCATCGGTCATGTGAATCGGCCCCTTTACGTTCCGCGACGGACGGCTACTGGACTGTCGTCTGGCGTGGTGCTCGTGGTGACGTAGTCCCCGGTCGGCGTGTGATCTCTGGTCTCGACCTTCACCTTGAACTGCTGGAACGTGAACCAGGGATCGAGTGTGGTCGTCACCGTGAGGGTGTTGTCCTGCCCTAGTTGTGCTGAACCGTGCAGCGAACAGGGCCTGAAAGCGACACTCGCGGGGCCCTTATCCGGCACGATGCCGCTGCAGTGCCATTCCGTAGACGAATTGTCCTCTGCGCGTCGTGGTCTGAGCAGAAGACGGTATCGCTGGGCCGGATCGCTAGTGTCGAGCCGGACGATGTACAAGCTTCGATCAGGAACCGGCTGCTGTTTCAGAGTCATTGCGACGAACAGTTCTTGGCGGGTGTACTTGGCACACAGACTGGAGACTGCTGACTCCTGCTTCCACTCCTGGCAGCTGCGCTCGGCAGGCGTGGAATCGACGTGGGTCATCTCGGCGTACCTACCGCGTAGGTAGTCGAGTTCCTTGGCCCTTGTCGCCTGAATCGCATACAGCTGATCCATCTTCGCGGCGTTCTTCTCGATGCACTGCCGATCGGTCGGCTGGTCGGCTTGCCTGTTGAGGCCCTTAACATCGGTCGCGATTGCGACGGTGCCCAGGTCGAGTGCCTGGTCTGCCTTGTCGTGTACCAACGACAGTCGTGCCGCGATCAGGTACGGCTCTGGTGGTGACTTGGATTGCCGTTCTGGCCCGAGCGAGAAGGTGAACCGATCGACGGCACCACCCTTGACCTCGAATCGCACGTTCGATTCGAGCGCAAACGGCCGGGACGGGACAGGGACCGGAAACTTGGCACCGTAGTTCGCGGTGATGTACGAGACGCCGCCGGTGCCGCCGTAGCAGTCTTCCAGTTGCTCGGCGTAGACGACCTCGGCCTTGATCGCGGTGATGAGTGCGGGAGCCATGCCGTTGTTCTTGAGCGTGATATCGACCGGCGTCGCCGCGATCGACCCTGGATATGCTGTAGGGACGGGATCGGCCAGGCTGAAAGTATCGCCGTTGATCTCATGTGAGAGTGCGACTTCCACGGCCGCCAGCTCCAGCGCGGCTCGTGCTGGCTTTGGCCACAACAGAGTTGTCGATACTCCCACTGCGACGATGACGAGCACGGTGCTTGCAATGATGAGCGCACGCATCCGAGGGTCGCGCCAATAATGGTTGATCTGCCTGCTGTTTGGGCCGACGACGACGTTGTCGACGTGCTGGATGCCGACCATCGATGGCTGGGGCTGCTCAGTATCCTCGCTCAACGGTGAGCCCCTTGTCGTTCGGTGTGCTGGCAACGAGGACGTTGGTTCTGCGGCCGGTCTGCTGCTTCAGATCAGCGGTCAGTGTGAGCATGCGGTGGGTGAAGTAGGGATAAACCTGAGTCTTCAGGGTGAGTACACCGTCGGTTCCCATATCGAGCGTGGTCCACTGTGAGCACGGGCCCGACGCGTCGTCGGTACCGCGGCTAAGCCCCAGTCCGCTGCACGACCAGCGCGGCCCCGGCGAACTGCCAGGAATGGTTTGTAGCGCCACAACGACCTGGTACTTCTGAGCCGGATCATCGGTGTCGACGCGGACGACGATCATCGTCTTATCGACAACCGGCGGCTCGGTGAGGTGCACGCTGACCGACAACTCACGCTGCCGGTAGGTCGCGCACAGCTGCGGAATCTGCGATGACTCCGGCCAGTTCCGGCAACGCTGCTGCGCCGGCACCGTCTCCGGAGTCAGAATCTCGCGGTACCGATCGCGGAGGTGGTCGATCTCTGTCGATCGAATGGCCTGGATCTCATACAGCGAGTCCAACAGAGCGGAATTCTTTTCCACGCACTGGATGTCGACCGGCTCGGCGGCTTGGCGGCGAATCGCGTTGGTATTCGTGACGATGGCGATATTCCCAACGTCCAGCGACGCCGACCCATCGTGCACGAGCGCCACGTGAGCAACGATCAGGTACGGCCGCGGCGACGAGATGTTCTGCTGCTCCGGCCCGACCGAGAACGACAACCGGTCGACCGACCCTCCCTTGACTTCGAACCGCATGTCACGCTTCACCGCGAACGGCCGCGATGGAAGCGGCGTTGGCAGCTTGGCCGTGTAGTGGCCGGTGATTACAGACGGTCCACCACCGGCTTTCGCGCAGTCGTCCAGCTGTTCGGCGAACAAGACTTGTACGTTCGCTGCGGTGATCAGCGCCGGAGCGGACCCGTTGTTCTTGAGCGTGATATCAGCGTTCGTCGCGCCGATCGAGAACGGCTTCGGCGCCATCCCGACAGAACCGCTGACCTCCCCGTCGATCTGCTCGGGCTGCGCCACGGCAAGCGCCGCCAGCTCCAACGACGGACGCGGCGGATCCGGCAGCAGCGCATAGATCACCGTGGCACCGGTCAGCACCGTCACAACGATCCCGGCCAGGACCAGCAGGCGCGTTCGCTTATCGCGCCAGAAGTGGTTGATCTGCCTGCTGTGCGGGCCGACGACAATGTTGGTTCCGGTGACTCTGCTTGTAGGGCGCTCTTCGCCCGGTGATTCCCCCCTCATCTGCGCCTCATTTATGAAAATGGTTGGTCTGGCTGGCGTATGGGCCGACGACGACGTTCTCCGAGCTGGTGACGGTCACGGTCATTCCTGGCAACCCTGCGGTCGGCGCGGCAGTAGGTTGTGGTGATGTGGCATGAGATGCCTCCGGCTCGGATGCGGTTTCCTCCTGCACCGCATCTCGCGCAGCCGCCGTTTCGTCTGTTTCTTTACCAGCGCCGAGATCGTGCGCTTGAGCAGCCATACTTTTCTCTTCCCTGAGTAGTGTTGCAGCTAGCTCGCTGCGTATCCGACTATTGACTTCCTGAATGGCTTTGTCTGTATCTGGGATAGCAGCCAGTTCCTGCACGTAGCGTGCAATCTTTGCGTACATGTGTTTCGGCGTCTCGTACTGATGCTCGATTTGAGCGAGGAGTTCCAGCGGGAGGGGAGGCACCTGAAACATTAGCGACGCGGCTTGCCGGTAAGTGACAGGAGAACTCCTGTCCGTTTTGGGCAGCCTTTCGTTGGGAAGCTGCGCGATAGCGGCAGCCACGGTCGCGGTGGTGGCTTGGATGAGCTGGACTTCGTTGCCGTCCGTGCCCGGATGCAGCGCTTGCACGATGCGAGTCAGAATCTCGATCTTGATCGGCCCCGTCCCCTCGTGATGGCCGAATGCCAGAGGGATGCTTCGCTTACGTAAGCTCTCCAGCTCGCGGTACAGCCGCTGGTGATCGCGGGTCACCAGAGAAAGCGCACACATGCAGCGAGTATCGCATGGCTACAGCTTTGCCGTTACGCCAGAAATTATTCATCCCATCACCAAGCGGTCGCTTCTCACAAAAAGGAGACCACGACCCTAGCGAACTCGACGCCCCGTCGGTGACGGCCTGGCTCATACTGCAGGAGTGACCGTTGCTTGCGAACTAGTTGCTTGACCGCTGCCCTTCAGTATCTCGACGACATATCCCAGCCCCTCGTGGAACACCATCTCCCCATTGAAATTGTCACGAAGTGTCTTGTAGAGCCCTGGCTGGATCGCATTGAGTCGCTGCGCGACTTCGCGCAGACCGTCTACGTCGTGACGGCCTTTTAGCATGGCGGGCCATAAGTCGGGATCTTTTTCCAGCAGCATTTCCAGGGCCATCGCAGCGTGGGAAGACGGACTAGAGGTCAGGGTGCCGTCAGTGAGTCTAAAAGCGTATTTCAGCGACATCGGAAGCTCTTTGTCGTAGCCGTCGTGGGTCGTCGTCATGCGTCCCTCTAGGTTCAGGACGCCATTTTTCATGCCTATCTCTTCGAGGTATTGCCCCCTCGTGTAGTCCGCGAACGCTTCTTCAAGAAAGAGCCCTACCGTCTTCTCGCCGTGGGAGTGTGTAGCTTGTCCGTGACGTGGAACTTCAATGTTCGGAAGTGTGCCATGCTCCGGCGCGACAGCTCTAGTAATGTGATGCGCATTGCTGCCATGAGCCTGCTCATGGACAATCAGACTTTCGGTGATTTCAGGCCCGCCATTTGCCTCCTCAAGCGCTTTGTCGCGAAACGCGACAGTAAGGTCGAGCGGAGCTATGTACACCCCGCCTCGTTCCATGCTTTCGAATGGCCCGATGGTATCAGTGATGTACTTTGTCAATTCTTCCTGGCGGTCATACGGCCATACGACGAGCGGGGACCTTCGCAAATCGCGCTTGTCGAAAAAGGAATCTATCCGGTCCATGTTCAGACCCTCAAGGTCTGAGGGGAATCGTTCTATGATGCCTTGCCGGAGCGTCTGAAGGTGGGTATCTACCGCCTCTGGAAAACCGGCAGGTGTCTCGACACCTTTCAGCACACCGGAGCCGAGCGTGTGGAAGTATTTAACATCCCGGGCTGAATTTGTTTCGGTGTGAGTTTGGTCAAATAGAATGGATTCGGTTTGCTCGGGCATATATTTGTATTAAGTTTTGTTACAACCATTAATAGCACACTTTTGTAGTCCTTACAATCCACTGCGAGCTAGTCTGCATTTGACTTCGGCGCGGCCGAAAATCGCTCAGAGCAATACCTGATGTTCGTCAAGCGTTCTCACCCCGGTTCGCGGTCTGCTTCGTGGTTCGCGTTATCGGCGAACTCGACTTCGAACCGTGTGTTGAACCGGTCTTCGAAGCCTATTTATCGGCTCGCCACTAAGGGATTCTCTTACTCAGCTTCTCCACACGGAAAAGCTGGAATAGGAAAAGGAGAACGCCTTGGAACTGGCGCTGACGGTATGGGCATTCCTGATGCTCACGTACCTGATCGTCTTCCCGGACGTGGCCTTCCGGATCCACATGAAGCTCGCCAAGCGCTTCAGCCCGGATGACCGGAAGCGTCGCCGCCAGAAGGGAGGCCGCCGCTGATCTGACGTCGCCGGGATGCGGGGTCGGGCTTTTCCCGACCCCGCTCCATCTCTCACCACTCCTCTTCGAAAGGACCACCACGCTATGCCCCTGAAGAACATCCGGCCCTACTTGGGCCGTCCGACTGTTCGCGACGCTGTCCGCTACTTCGTATTGGCGTTGGCCGTCGCGATCCTGCTGACTGGGCTGCTGTGCAGCTGCACTTCGGCGCCGGTAGGGTCATCGACCGCTGCCGTCACCATCGCGGCGACGGCCACCAGCGCCGAACCCCGCGCCGCCTTGCCGGATTCGCTCACCGCCGAGCTGGTGAACATAGCCAAGCGTTCCAAGCGCCCCGACCACGCCACCGTGCGCGTGCTGTCCTCGGCCACTGGCACGGTCACCACCACCGACCTGACGCCGCTCCGGCCAAACGGCCAGGTGCAGCACGCAGCAGCCGACGCCGATCGCCGGATCACCGCCTCGCTGCGCGAACTGGACGATTCGGTGGCGAACGCGCAGGCCGAGCAGCCCGGCCTCAATCTCCTCGCTCTCCTTGATCGCGCCAGCCAGCTGCCCGGCGATCTGCACATCATCTCCTCCGGAATCAGCACGGTGGCGCCGGTCGACCTTCGCGTCGTTGGCTGGAACGCCAAGCCGGACAGCGTCATCGACAGCATCGCCCGGCAGGGCCGCCTGCCCAGCCTGTCCGGCCGTCACGTGACGTTCCATGGCCTGGGTATCGCTGCCGGATCGCAACCGGGGTTGCCGCCGTTCGCCCGCACCGTGGTCGAACAGCTGTGGACCGGGATCTGCCAGCGGGCCGAGGCAGCCAGCTGCACTGTCGCGCACGACCCTTCAGCTGCGGCGGCGCCGGTGGCCACCATGCCCGTACCTGTGGTGTCCGTGCCCGACGCTATCACCGAGGGCGGCTGCCCGGTGTGGGCAAGCTTGAACGACGCCACGCTGCACTTCGCGCCGGACAGTCCAGTCCTGCCAACGAACGCCGACGATGCCCTCCGGCCCATGGTGGAGGCCGCTTCCCGCTGCGCTGTCCAGTCCATCGACGTCACCGGGCACATCGCGGACACCGGTACCGAGGACACCCGCAACAGCCTGTCCGAGCGGCGGGCCCGTGCCGTGGCGGATCGCCTCGTGGCACTGGGGCTGCCGTCCGAACTGCTGGGCAACGTCTCAGGCCACGATGCCAACGAGCCGGTGGTGCTGAACTTCACCAATGGCGTCTTCGACGAGTTCAAAGCCCAGCAGAACCGGCGCGTCGAGCTGATCTTCCACCGGAGCGGCCACTGATGCCCGGCACGCATATTTCTCCCAACACCCCTGTCCAGTATCCAGATTGGAGATACCGTCATGACCCTCATGCCCGCCCGGCCGAACGGCCGTCAGCCCGAACCACAGCCCTCCGTGACTCTGCGCAAGCCGACTGATCCGCCGATCCCGACGCCGCCGGCGGCCGGCGCCGGTGCAACCTCACCGCCGTCCATACCCAAGCGCGACATCGCCATTTCGCTGGCCACCGGCAAGCCGATCCCCCGCAACTGGTTAGGCCAGGTGCTGGCGCTGCATAGCGAACAGGAACGCATCGGCGAGCAGCGCGAGCCCGACACCTTCAGCCAGATGGAGGCCCTCGTCATGAGCAAGGGCATGCTGGCTGCCGAGGAAGCCCGCGACCGCGGCGCCGAACAGCTCGGCCAGCTGGTGGACGAGGCCGCCACCATCAAGGGCGAGATGGCCACGACGCGGGCCGAACTCGATCGGCTGGACGAGCAGTCCGTCACCGGCATGAACGGCGACGTTATCTCGGCGCGCGAGGCGCGTGAGCGCATGACGACCGTCAGCAGGGCGATCACCGAGGAACGCGACGCCGGGAGTCTGAAGCACCGGCGGGTGCCGGTCTGGTTGCACCGCTTCTCGACATGGGCGGCGCTGTTGGACGGCCCGGTCATCCTGTACTTCCTCATGCAGGTCTTCAATGTCGATGTCGCTGGCCTCACCAGCGGGGACGGCGCGGCCTGGGGCACGAGCCTGATCCCGCTCATCACGGCCGTCGTCTTCGCCTGCTTGGGCACGGCGGCCGTGGCCGTGGGGCTCAAGTTCTTCGGCCGGGATCTGAAGGGCTACAAGGACACTGGCGGAGGCATCACCTTGCCCGCGGGCCCGGCGCGCATCGTGCCGCTGGTCTTCGTGGGCTTGGCCACGACGCTCGCCGCCGGGGCCGGGATTGTCATGGCCTACCGGATCATCAGCGACAGCCTGGCCGCGGGCGGCGGCGTCACCGGGGCAGCGATCTTGGGCGTGTTCTTCGCGCTCATCGTCATCGTGGTCAACGTGGTGGTGTTCGCCACCAAGTTCCGCGACGGCTCGCTCCAGACCGACGAGGTCGGGCAGCTGGCGCTGCAACTGGAGCCGATGGAACGGCAGCGGGTGGCGCTCAATCGCCAGATCGACGGCCTGGCTGCGCAATTGCCGCCGCTCAAGCTGAAGGCCGAACGGATCGTCGCCACCACGCTCGCCACGATCGGCGCGCCGATCAAGGGGGCGGATCAGGTGCGGCTGCTGGCCCGGTCGTACCACCAGGGGTGCGGTGCGGAAGCGAATTTCTCTTCGCAGCAAGGCAATCCGTCCGGCAATCTGATCGCCCCGCGCGTCGACGTCGACCGCTCCATCCTCATAGAGCTGATGGAGCGGTTGGACGAGTTGGTGGCCGAGGACGGCAAGGCCACCACGGGCACGACGTCCACGGCCGCGCCCAAGCGCATGGCGCCGGTGCCGATCGCGCCCACCGAGGGCGAGGGGGAGCCCGACGATCTCGGTGGGGAGTGGTGACCATGGACCGTCCGATGAACCACCGCGTCGTCCTGAACCAGCTACAGCCGAAAGTCCCCGAGGGTGACGATCTCGAAACGGCCAGCGACATCGTGAACTTCGTGCTCCGGCGAGCGTTGCGGTTATCCCGCGACATCCAGCGCTATGCCGGGCAGCGGCAGGAGTTGGCACCGGCGAGCAGCCGGTTGGCGCTGGCGTTCGCGGGCATCATCGCGGCCGAGGCCATCGCATGGGTACGGCGGTGGCCGAAATGAGCGGCGGGGATTCTCCCTCCGGCATGGCCGAGGCGTTCAAGCGGGCCTGCATCGCCATCCTGCTTGGCGTGATCGCGATCTACTTCGCGGTCAGCCTGATTCAGTCGATGTGGCCGACGCTGGTGGTGATCCTGGGGGTGATCGGGCTGATCGCCTTGGTCGTCAGCGGCATCATCGTTTGGCGGAAAATGCGTGCCGGGTGGTGACCAAAATTCTTCAAACAAATCACAATTTCCACCCCTGTTGTTGGTAGCCGTTTCGGTGTTGTAGTTTGCTCAAACTCTATTGCCTGGTGAATTTATTCACCGCATAGTAGAGACGGGATCTGGTGAATAAATTCACCGGCTAGCCCGGCGATCATCTTCGCTGGTGGCGACCACTATAAAACCTGATTCGAAGAGGAGGATAGCTATGTCTAAAACGGGACGATCAAATTACCGCCGACGTGACCGGGAACAGCGTCACCAGGCGAAACTCGAACGACGGATCTATGTGCGGGCAGTACGGCGTGAACAGCCGGATATTCGGCTGCTAGGAAAGGCGTTCCTCGCGCTGGCTCTGGCCGAGGCTGCTCGTGCTGCCGAGGCGGAGAAATCCCGCACCGAAAAGAAGGAGGCCGACCATGCCGACAAATAATCAGGCGCCCGAGCTGACGGCCGACTCCCTCGTATGGCAACTCCTCTTCTGGCCCAGCCCGTTTCGTGAAGGAGCAGCCACGTCGCTGCTCCGCCACTGGGCCGCCCAGAAGCACGCGCCCCAGCTCATCCTCGAAGCCCGTTCGACCAGCGACGGCGTGGAATATCTCGTCGGCAGCCAACTCCGGCACGCCCAAGGTGTTCGGCGGTCGGTCGAGCAGCTCGTATCCGGCGCGGTGGTGACCCCATTCGATACCGAGGAGCGCGGCGACATTGTCACGGCGCGGCGGTTGAAGCTGACCGCGACGGACTGGCCACTGGAACCGGTCGACCGTGTGGCGTCGAGCCGCTCCATTCTGAGCGCGCTCACGGCGGTGAAACACGGTGAACGCCTGGTGATTCAGGTAGTGCTCGGGCCGCGCCGCCAGCCGATGCTGCCCCCGGTCGAACAGCCGCACGGCGGCCACCAGTCGATGGCCTCGAAGGTGTGGAACGGCCTGCTACCCGACCGGCGCCCGAACGCCAAGCAGGCTATCGCCCGCAAGCTCGGCCAGCACGGCTTCAGCGCGGTCATCCGGATCGGCGTTGAGGCCGGCACCGCGGAGCGGCGGAAATCCTTGCTGCTCGGGTTGGCCGCGGCGATCGGGACGGTCGAGACGGCTGGTGTGCATTTCAAGCTGGCGAACGAGAAGGCCGGGAATGTCAACGAGCCGAAAGCGACGTGGTCGATCCTGACCCCGGCGCAGCCGCTGAGCGTGCCGGAGCTGAGCCACCTCTTGGCCTGGCCGGTCAGCGACCACGACGAACGCTTCCCCGGCCAGCCGCCGCTGCATCCGAAACCGGTCCGGCCGACCCCAGCACTGCTGTCCGGCGAGCGGGTCATCGCTAGAGCCAACGCGCCGGGCGTCTCCGGCACGGTCGGCTACGACGTGCTCGACGCCATGCGCCACACCTGGGTCATCGGGCCGAACGGCACCGGCAAGTCGACGCTGCTACTCAACCTGATCGTGCAAGACCTCCGTGCCGGGCGCCCGGTGGTGGTGATCGAGCCGAAGGATCTCGTCTCCGACATCCTGGCTCGCATCCCGGCGGAGCGGGCCGGCGACATCGTGCTGCTCGATCCACTCGATGAGGCGCCGGTTGGTATCAATCCCTTGGCGCACAGCCAGGGCCGAACCCCAGAGGTGATCGCGGATTCGCTGTTCGGCACCATCCACGCCATTCACGGCGACCTCGGGCCGCGGTCGGCCGACATCCTCCGAAACTCATTGGAGGTCCTGGCAAAGCGCGACGACGCCTCGCTCACTATGTTGCCGCTGCTGCTGACGAATCCGGGGTTCCGACGTTCCTTGACCCAACAGGTCATCCGCGACGATCCGTTCGCGGCCGGGCCGTTCTGGGCCTGGTTCGATTCGCTGTCACCCGAAGCGGTGGACACGAAGATCGCGCCGCTATCGAACAAGCTCCGTCCGCTCCTAACCAAGCAACTGCGTGCTGTCCTGGCACAGCGCAGTCCGAAGTTCAACATCCGGCAGGTGCTGCGGGAGAACAAGGTGCTGCTGGTGCCGCTTCAAAAGGGCGTCATCGGGCCGGAGGCGGCGCAGCTGCTGGGAGCGATCGTGCTGGCCGAGCTGTGGCAGGCCATCCGGGAACGCGTCGGCACTCCCGAGGACACCCGCACGCCGGTCATGGTCTACATCGACGAGGTGCAGGACTATTTGCGCCTGCCGACTGATCTTGGTGATGCGCTGGCAACAGCGAGGTCACTACGCGCCGGATTCCATCTGGCCCACCAATACCAGAAGCAACTGCCGCCCGCGATGCTCGACGCCTTCCGCAACAACGCGAGAAGTCGCATCACCTTTCAGCTCCAGGCGGGCGACGCCAAGGACATGGCTAGCGGCCAGTCCACGCTCGCACCCGAAGACTTCGGCGCCCTGCCCGCCCACCATGTCTACGCCAGCCTGATGCGCGACAACACCATCCAGCCGTGGGCCTCCGGCATCACGCTGCCGCCACCGCCGCAAACCAGCGATCCCGAAGAGATCCGGCGGCTGAGCCGTGAACGCTACGGCCAGTCCTTGGACGAGATCGAAGCCGGATTCGCTGAGCTGCTCGACCAGGTGAACGGCGGCGCGGACGATGCGCCCCGGCGCAGAAGGAGGCAGGCATGACGACGGAAAATTCGCGCGGACTTGGCCTCGGAGATAGCGGAAGCGACGTAGAAACTACATCTGTTGACGGTATTCGTCCCGGTATTCGTGCCGCATCGACCACAACATCCCCATCTACGTCGGTCAATGGCTCCTTGCGGGAGCCGAATGATGGTGCCCATGCGGGCACCACACCCCGCCGCCGCTCACGTACCACCGGTCCCGTCCGCGACATCACATCGCTGGCGACCCAGCTCAGTGACCGTGACTGGTCGATCCTGCGCTCAGTAGCCGAACACCGCTATCTGACAGTGCCGCAGATTCAGGCGCTCCACTTCGGCGACATGCCGCCCGCCAGCGGCCTGCGCACGACACAGCGGGTACTTGCCCGGCTCCGGCGCGACCGGATACTGGCGAGCTTGACGCAACGGATCGGCGGCATCCAGGCAGGCAGTAACGGCCTCGTCCATTACGTGGACGTGGTGGGCGACCGCCTCCTGCGGCTGGCAGCGGACCGGGGACCCCGGCGACGCTTCGAACAGCCGACTCAACGATTCCTGGACCATCAGCTCGGCATTGCCGACGCCCATGTGGCCTTGGTGGAGGCCAACCGGCAGGGCCAGCTGGAACTGGTGAAATGCGAGATCGAGCCCGCTGCCTGGCGCGACTATGTCGGCGTCGGCGGCGTACGGCTGACCCTCAAGCCCGACCTCTACGCCGAAACCGCCTCGCCACCCGGCAGCGAGTACGTCGATGCGGCGTTCATCGAAATCGACAGGGGTACCGAGAGCATCCCGACCCTGCTCAAGAAGTGCCGCGAGTACGAGGCGTATCGGCGGCAGGGCCTCGAGCAGGACCGTAGCGACGGGGCGTTCCCGTTCGTGGTCTGGAGCATGAGCGCCGATACCGAGGCCAAGGCTAAGCGGCGGCGCGTCGCCCTGCGCCAGGCGATCAACGGGGACGGGAGATTGCCCGCCCACCTATTCCGGGTCATCGCACCCGACCAGCTGATTTCCGTACTACAGAAAGGAGGCGAAGTATGACAAGTAGCAACCACATTCGACCAACGCAACCCACCAAGCGCTACCGCACGATCCTGGCCGATCCACCGTGGGACATTTCCCAGGCTGGTGGACGCGGAGCGATCCAACACTACCCGCTCATGACCGTCGACCAGATCGCCAACATGCCGGTCACCGACCTTGCCGAGGACGACGCCCACCTGTGGTTGTGGGTCACGAACGGATCGTGGCGAGCGGGCTACGACATTATGACCGCCTGGGGCTTCACCTACCGCTCACCGCTCACCTGGGTGAAACCGCGCCTGCAGCTGGGGCAGTACCTACGCAACATGACCGAACACGTCCTGTTCGGTACCCGTGGGCGTGCTCCCGTGAACTTCCGCGCGCAGCCGACGTGGTTCATCGCGCCGGTCCAGGAACACAGCCACAAGCCCGAAGAACAGTACGCCATCATCGAAAGGGTCAGCAGCGGGCCATATTTGGAGCTGTTCGCCCGGCGGCGGCAACCCGGCTGGGACGTCTGGGGCAACGAAATCGAAGCCGACATCGTGCTGCCCGGCTATCCGGTGCCATCCGACCGCAAGCACTCACGCAGGGGCACTGACGACCCACGCGCCACACCACCAGGCCTCACCGGATAGCGCGGGATGCCCTCGTCGGTGTCCTGCGGCCGTACTCGTAAGCGCAATCAGCGTTTACCGGCCGCTCGCACCGAGGAGGAGCGATGTCCGAACCGTCGAACAAGGAAGTCACCCTGGCTATCCGAATCGACACCGCCCGGCATACCCAGTTGACCTGGATTGCCGACCTGCGAAAGCGCAGTCTCAAGGCTGAATGCTTCGCCGCCGTGGACGCCTGGATCGAGGCTGCCAAGAACGATCCTGACCTTATGGCCAGGGCCAACGCCGCACGCGCTGCCATCGAAGAGGAGGCGCGCACCCGGCAGGCAGCCATCGACAATCTGTTCACCGCCACCCCCACGCCTCCACCTGCACAGGAGGAGGAATCGGGGACTAATACCTCTGCCGACACGGCGGAAGCATCGGAAGGCGAACCGCCGCAAGGCGCACGCCGCACTCGGGGCCGCCGTGGTGGACAGCAGGCCGAAGGCGAGCAGGCGGACAGCTGAGCGTCGCTCAGCGCCCGGTGTAAGAGGCCGGCGGGCAGTGGATCGAGGGAATGCACACCCTCTCCGCTGTCCGACCGGCCGACATCCAAACATAACCCGAAGGAGGTGAGCATGAATGAGCGATTTCCAAATACCGATGCACACAATACAAACCGCAGCGAGCAAGGACAGGCACCGTCCGATGACGACTTGCGGCGCTATGAGGCCGAAACAAGCCACGAGCGGGAAGCCCTGCCCTACCCCCGGATCTATGTGACCGCTGGCCTCCCGCTGCGGGCCGAACTCACGAGAGGCACCTGGCTGGAGATGGCACGAGATCCCGACTATATCTACGCCGAGCTGTATGCCGTCCTCGGCGAACCCTACGAGCACGGCACTGATCGGTTCTACATCTGGGACCACCAGGGGTTCGGAGCCTTCGACGTGAGCACCGGTGCCATCGGCTTGGACGACGTCCACAGCATCGAACTGCTGTCGAAGGTGGCAAACGGCATCGTGGACCACGGTCCCGCGTTCGCTGCCTGGGCCAGCGCCCACGAAGACGACCCGGCCCAAGTCGACCGGTTCGCCGCCGCCTACAAGGGCCACTACGAAGACCTGGCCGCCTACACGCGGCACGTGATGGCACCGCTCAATCTGGAAGACAGGCTCGTCGGAGCACTGCCGTCCGGGCTGGAAGTTTTCGCGTCCATCGACTACGACGCCATGGGCCAGCAGTTGGTGCGCGACACCGATCTCGTCGTGTTCCCGGCCACCGGCGGTGGCGTTTGGATATTCGACGAACGAGCATAGATGCCGATATATGGAGCGCATTCTCTGTGAATAATCCGGTTAGCCATTGTTGTAATATTGTGAAAATTGCCCGAAAGCGTTGAATATTTTCACCACCTGGAGGTATTATTCAAAGTACGAATGGGGGCAATGATATGAACAAAGACGCGCACATTAACGACACCAACGATATCGCCAGATTGGGCAGGTTTCTGAAATCCAGACGCGAAGCGCTGGGATTATCCGCCAGGGTGTTAGCACAGCAGGCCGACATAGACAAAGCTACCGTCACGCGCCTGGAGTTGGGGCAGATCACGCATCCTCGCAGCGAAAACATCAAAGCCATCGCGCAGGTGCTGCGCGTGCCGGTTAGTGACTTATTCGCTGTCGCAGGGTGGATGCCCAAAGATGAACTTCCTTCGCTACGGCCGTATCTGCGCACGAAGTACAACCTCACCGCTGAGGAAGCGAAGGGGATCGAAGAAGACTTCGCGCGAATCGCCAGCGAAAAAGGCATCAGCTTCACTAGGTACGACGGACCGCTCGATGGAGAGGATGAAGGATAGGTGCTACGTCCGAGTGCTTGAATTCAGCGTCTAATAATTCTTTAACGTCATAATAAGTCGAAAGAAAGGAGCCGATAAAGCAGCTAACTACTAACTCGTGAAAGGAGGTGACATCGATGCGCGACGCACGACAAATTTCAAACAATCCAGGAATATTGCAGGATCAGCCAGGGGAACGTACGTTCCGGCAACCGAGAATTCTGCGGGAGTTGCGGGCGCTCGTGCCTCGCCGCCCGAGTGTCACCTACAGCGAAGCGCTCATGGTCGCCGAGCTGCAAGCCGCCAAGCTCCTGGAGCTTTGCGAGATCGACAACGGTCCGGTACCGGGCAAGATCGTGACCGAACTGCCGAAGCTGCGGGTCGAGAGGGCGCTTCGAAGCACCTCCGGCGCGAGCCTGTGGGACCGCGGGCGGGGTGAGTGGGTGATCTACCTCAACCGGTTCGAATCGTGGAGACGTCAGCGATTCACCCTGTTCCACGAGTTCAAGCACATTGTCGACCACGGGCGCAGACACGTCCTGTACGCCGGACCCGGCCACCACGACCCCGACGTCGAAGCTGAACGCGCCGCTGACTACTTCGCAGGCTGCGTACTCGTGCCGAAGAAATTCCTGAAGCGTGCCTGGGGGCAGGGCATTCAAAAAGTCGCTGATCTCGCCCGCTTGTTCAGCGTCAGCGAAGTCGCGATCGAGGTACGGCTCCGGCAAACCGGGCTCCTCGACTGCGCCCACCGTGAAGAAACCGGTGTCGTACGCCATGCAATCGGATGGCTAGCGCCATGCCAAGGTCGCCGTACCAGCGGCTCACGCTGGCCCGACCCATCACCTTTAGATTTGGTAAGGAGTCTGCAATGAAGACATCTGACAACGCAATAGAAACCAAACAGAGTCAAGCGCTCGCCGTGCTCTTCCTCTCCATCGCATCCTCGAATGGAGCAGCCGATGGCCTACACATGATTGCCACACAGCGCGAACGAGGCACTCGGAAGGCGGCGGACTTGAACGCCCGTGTCGTGCACGAGTTTGTCGAGATCGGAGTCTCCGCAGCCGATTACCATAATCGGCCTGCCATTGCCAAGTTGCTCGCTTACCTGGACCGGCAGCCAGACGTCCGCTACGTCATATTCCCGAAGATAGGCCGCGTCTCGCGCGTGCTTGAGGACTTCCACGAGTTGATGAGCCAATTCGACAACCGTGGGGTGATTGTCATGTTCCCCTACGGAAATCCTGAGATGTCGCCTGCGGCTCGCGAAGCACTCTGGCGCATAACGGAATGGACAAGAGAGCGCAGCCCCGCCGCGCGGGCGCACCGCCGCAGAAAAGCATCCACCACCTAGCAAGGCAACGAGATCGGAGGACAAATATGACACGAAAGACGTTCGACCCAGTCGATGCGGATATGGATGCTTCGGACCAGCCGCTCAAAACAGCGGTGTCCTATCCCCGCGTATCCACCAAGGAGCAAGCCGAGAAGGACGGTGACCCGGAGGGGTACTCCCTACCCGCGCAGCGAGAGGCCAACCGGAGGAAGGCCGCGTCGCTGAACGCGGTCGTGGTCAAGGAGTTCGTGGAGCGCGGCGAGAGCGCCAAGACTGCCGACCGGCCCAAGCTTCAGGAGATGCTCGCCTACATCCAGGAGCACCCAGTGGACTACGTCATCGTCCACAAGATCGACCGCCTTGCCCGCAACCGGGCCGACGACGTCGAAATCCACATGGCCATCAGAGCCGCTGGTGCCGAACTGGTCTCGGCGACGGAGAACATCGACGAGACGCCCAGCGGCATGCTGCTGCACGGCATCCTCAGCTCCATTTCGGAGTTCTACTCCCGCAACCTCGCTACCGAGGTACTGAAGGGCATGACGGAGAAGGCGCGCACCGGCGGCACTCCGAATCGGGCACCCCTCGGCTATCGCAACGTCGGCATCATCAACGAACACGGAGCCGAGGTCCGCACCGTGGTCGTGGACCCTGAGCGTGGCCCTCTGATCGCGTGGGCGTTCCAGGCATATGCCACGGGGGAGTGGACATTGAAACGCCTTGAGAAGGAACTGGAGATCAGGGGCCTGACCACCCGGCCGACGCCGAAGCGTCCATCGAAGACGGTGGAGTACACCAAGCTGCAAGCAATCCTGCGCTCCCCGTACTACAAGGGAGAGGTCGTCTACCGCGGTGCGACGCACCCCGGCCGACACACGCCCTTGGTCGATCCGGTCACCTGGCAGCTCGTGCAAGCCCTGCTGAGTTCACGGGTCAACGGAGAGAAGCAGCGCGAGCATTCGCACTACCTCAAATCGACGGTCTTCTGTGGCGGATGCGGCAGCAGGCTCATTGTCACCCACGCCAAGAATAGGCACGGCACCGTTTACCCGTACTTCGTCTGCCTGGGTCGCCACCAGAAGTGGGGCGACTGCAAGCGCCAAGCGGTGCTGATCGAGCGCGTCGAAGAACTGGTCGAAGATGAGTACAAGACCATCCAGCTGATGCCTGAACTGCGCGAACAGATCGAAGCCAGCCTCAGGGGCGAACTGGCCACCAGCCGAAAAGCTGCCGACCGTGAAGCGAGGGAGCTGGACAGGCAGAAGAAGCGCCTGCTCGATGAGCGGTCCAAGCTGCTCCAAGCCCACTACGCCGGAGCGATCCCGCTCGATCTGATGAAAGACGAACAAGACCGCATCGCCGGGCAACTGGCCCGGATCGAGACACACCTGGAGGCCAGCTTGCTCAACATCGAGGTCGTTGAGAACAACCTGCGTACTGCGCTGAACTACGCCAGCAACTGCTATGCGGGCTACCTGGAGGCCAACAGCAGCGTCCGGCGCTTGTTCAACCAAGCCTTCTTCGAGAAGGTCTACCTCGAACAAGACCACGTCCGCGTTGAACTGGCCGAGCCGTTCAAGACACTCCTCGGCGGCGAGCTGATCGCCACCGCGACGAGCGATGCCGAAGCGGTAGCTGTCGATCAGGTCGACGGCATTGATGCGGGCGACCAGCGGCAGGCGGCGGACGGAGTGGAGCTGATGGATCTCATACGCCACTCCCCGCCAAGCAGCGCAGAAACCGACAAACCTGCACCTTTCGGTACAGGTTTGAAAGCTGATGATCTGGTGCGCGAGAGGGGACTTGAACCCCTACGTCCGTGGACACCAGAACCTAAATCTGGCGCGTCTGCCAATTTCGCCACTCGCGCTTGATGGTACGACCGTCCAAACTCTACCGGGCATTTCGGCCATAGCGAAGCATTGGGTGGGCGTGGCGTACTCGCCAGTAACCTCACCTGGGATTATAACGATTTGGCATCTGCCAACATGAGGGGAGCTCATGTTTCATACGTGTTGGTAACCCATGGACCTGCGCGTTCAAACATGAGGCGGAGTCATGTTTCTGATTATTCTGGTACGGACGTACTCAGATATGCCTCGGTAGCGGGCGCGCCAGCGGACAAACGTGAGGATTTCCTCATGATTTTGTGCCATCCTCGCCCGTATCAGGCCGATCGCCCGCGAGCGTCCGCGTACCGAGAGGGACCGGCGTGTCGCCGGGGCATGTCGCATGGAAAAGGAAGTCGAAGCGCCTTGACGATCAACGAGAGCACCAAGACCGGGGCCGGACGGAGCACGAAGGCGGTCGAGGCCGCCGGGAAGGCCGCGGCGGGCGGGGCGCGGTCGCCGCTGTTGGATCGTCTGCTCGGCGGCGTGCCGTACGCGCTCGCCTTCGGTGGGCAGGGTGCCCAGTGGCTGAACGAACTGGAGGAGATCGGGCGCGACAGCGCGCTGGAGCCGGAGCTGACCGCACTGGTCAATGAGGCGGCCACACTGCTCGAGCCGGTTGCCGCACAGTTGCTGGTAGTGCGGCCGGTGGGCTTCGACCCGATCGGCTGGATGCTGGAGAACGAGCTCGCCGACACCGACGAGGGTGAAACCTCCGCTGCGCCGTCCGAGCACGTGCTGCGCTCCGCCGCGGTCTCCATGCCGGGTGTGCTGCTGACCCAGGTGGCGGCCGTGCGGGCACTGCGGCTGCAGGGCCTGGACGCGGCCGAGCACGCGCCGGCCGCTATCGTCGGGCACTCGCAGGGACTGCTGGCGGCGGCCGCGGTTGAAGCGGGCGGCGCGCGTGACGCGGAGCTGCTCGCGATCGCCCAGATGATCGGCGCCGCAGCGGGTTTGGTCGCACGGCGGCGCGGGCTGATGCCGGTGGGCGATCAGTCGCCGATGGTCGCGGTGTCGAACGTCGATCCCGAGCTGCTGCGTGGTGTGGTGGCGCAGGTTTGCGAGGGACTCGACCCGGCCGCGGGCGTGGTCGTCTCGATCCGCAACGGACGCCGTCGCGCGGTGCTGTCGGGGCCGCCCGCGCAACTGGAGCGGGTGCGCCGGCGGTGCGCGCAGATCCACGACGAGCAGGCCAGGGAGCGCGACGCCAAGGTGCGCGGTGGCTCGGTGTTTGCCCCAGTTTTCGAGGACGTGTCCGTCGACGTCGCATTCCACCATCCCGCCCTGGCCGACACCGTCGACCTGGTGAGCAGCTGGGCCACCCAGTGCGGCCTGGACGCCGAGCTGGCCGGCGAGCTGGCGCGACGGATCCTGGTGGACCCGATCGATTGGGTCGACGTCGTCGAGGGCGTCGTTTCCGCCGGCGCGCAATGGATTCTGGACCTGGGTCCGGGCGACCTGCTGTCCCGTGTCACCTCGGGCACGCTGAAGGGCACCGGCGTCGGCATGGTCGCCGCCGCCACCCGTGCCGGGCAGCGCAGCCTGCTCACCCCTGGCGCGGCCCCGGAGCCGGCGACGCCGTGGTCGGCGTTCGCGCCGCGCCCGGTGCGGCTGCCCAACGGGCGCATCGTCGTCGAGACCGCGTTCACCAAGCTGACCGGCCGCTCGCCGATCCTGCTCGCGGGCATGACTCCCACCACCGTCGACGCGAAGATCGTCGCCGCCGCGGCCAACGCGGGCCACTGGGCGGAGCTGGCCGGCGGCGGTCAGGTCACCGAGCAGATCTTCGCCGACCGGGTGGCCGAGCTGAAGAAGCTGCTGCAACCGGGTCGCGCGGTGCAGTTCAACTCGCTGTTCCTGGATCCCTACCTGTGGAAGCTGCAGCTGGGCGGCAAGCGACTGGTGCAGCGTGCCCGTGCGGCGGGCGCCCCGTTCGACGGCGTCATCGTGACCGCGGGCATTCCGGAACTGGAGGAAGCGGTCGCGCTCGTCCAGGAGCTCTCCGAGGTCGGCATCGCGCACGTCGCGTTCAAGCCGGGCACTGTCGCGCAGATCCGCGCGGTGCTGCGCATCGCCGACGAGGTGCCGGACTACCCGGTGATCATGCACATCGAGGGCGGCAAAGCCGGCGGCCATCACTCCTGGGAGGACTTGGACGACCTGCTGCTGGCCACCTATGCCGAACTGCGCAACCGCGCCAACGTGGTGGTGTGCGTCGGTGGCGGCATCGGGACGCCCGAACGCGCGACCGAGTACCTCACCGGTGAATGGGCGGTGCAGCACGGCTACCCCGACATGCCGCTGGACGGCGTGCTGGTCGGCACCGCCGCCATGGCGACGCTGGAGGCCACCACCGCACCGGAAGTCAAGCAACTGCTGGTGGACACCCCCGGCACGCCGGATTGGGTCGGCGCGGGCACCGCGTCCGGTGGAATGGCCTCGGGCCGCAGCCAATTGGGCGCCGACATCCACGAGATCGACAACGCCGCCTCGCGCACCGGCCGCCTGCTCGACGAGGTCGCCGGTGACGCCGACGCGGTCGCCGCGCGCCGGGACGAGATCATCGCGGCGCTGAACGCCACAGCCAAGCCGTATTTCGGCGACCTGGTCACCATGACGTACCAGGAGTGGCTGGAGCGCTACGTCGAGCTCGCGGTCGGCCTGGACCGCCGCAAGGACTTCGACTGCGGCAGCGATCTCGGCGACGCCATCGCCGAGGCCACCCGCTCGGTCTGGCTGGACATCACTTGGCGCGATCGATTCGCGGAGATGGTGCGCCGCACCGAATCCCGCCTGCACCCGGCCGACCGCGGCGAGATCCCCACGCTGTTCGGGAGCGACGAGAACTTCGAAGACCCGGTCGCCGCGCTCTGCACCTTGAAAGAGCGGTACCCCGCCGCAGAGCAGACCCTGCTGCACCCGGCAGACGTCCCGTTCTTCGTGTCCTTGTGCAAGACGCCGGGCAAGCCGGTCAACTTCGTGCCGGTCGTGGACGCCGACGTGCGCCGCTGGTGGCGTTCGGATTCGCTGTGGCAGGCGCATGACCCGCGCTACTCGGCCGATCAGGTGTGCGTCATCCCGGGCACCGTCTCGGTCGCGGGCATCACCCGGGTCGACGAGCCGGTCGGCGAGCTGCTCGACCGCTTCGAGCAGGACACCGCGTACTCGCTGGTCCGTGCGGGTGTGGTGCCCGCCCCGGTGGACGCGCGCCGCACCGCGGGCATCGCTACCGGCCCGATCGACGCTGTCCTGGCCGCGCCGGACATCGAGTGGGCCGGCCGCACCACCATCAGTCCGGTGCACCGGCTCGGCGATCTGTCCGAATGGGTCGTCGACGACGACGGCGCGGTGCATCCGCCCAGCGGTGCGACGCTCGCCGAGACCACCGGACCCGAACCGGAGCACTCCTACCTGGAACTGACCGTTCCGCTGCTGGCCGACAACGCGGTGCGCATCCGGATCACCGTGCCGACCACCGTGTACAACGGCGGCTCCCCGGTCGTCACCGAGGCCGACGCGGACGAGGCCATGTCCGCGCTGCTGGCCGTCGCGGCCGGGCAGTCGCTGCCGGAGGTCAAGGGCAAGGTCGCGCACGTGAACCTGGCCTGGACACCGGATCTCATCGCCGATCACGCCGGAGTGACCGGCTCCGGCCTGCCCGCCACCTTGAGCACCCTCGGGCGCACCGTGCCCGACGTGCTGGTCGGCGCCTGCTGGCCCGCCGTGTTCGCGGTGCTGGGCGCCACGCGCACCGCCAAGGGTGAGAGCGTCATCGAGGGCATGCTCGACCTGGTCCACCTGGATCATCAGGTCCACCTCGCCGGCGAGCTGCCCGCGGAGACCAGCGTGCTGGCGGTGCGCGCGGAGGCAGGGGAGACCCTCGACACCGACCTCGGCCGCGTCGTCGAAGTCACCGTGCGGATCACCGCCATGCTGGACAAGCCCGAGACGGGGATGTCCATGCCGGTGCTGGCCACGCTCACCGAACGGTTCGCCATCCGCGGACGCAACGGCACCGGCGAACTCGCCGATCCGCCGCGCGCGGCGGGCACGCTGTCCGACGCGGCCACCGACACCCCGCGCAGGCGTCGTCGCGACGTCACCATCGTGGCGCCGCGCACCATGCACGCCTTCGCCGCCGTTTCCGGCGACCACAACCCGATCCACACCAGCGACGCCGCCGCGAAGCTGGCCGGGCTGGGCAGCCCGATCGTGCACGGCATGTGGCTGTCGGCCGCCGCGCAGCACGCGGTGTCGGCGATCGATCCGGCCGCATCGGTCCCCCCGCGGACGCTGACCGCCTGGACCACCCGCTTCCTCGGCATGGTCCGCCCCGGCGCGGAGATCGACGTGCGCGTGGAGCGCGTCGCGGTCGACGCGGGCAGCGAGATCGTCGAGGTCTCCTGCCGGACCGACGGCGAGCTGGTGATGACCGCGACCGGTCGCACCGCGGCCCCGAAGACCGCCTACGCCTTCCCCGGCCAGGGCATCCAGCGCAAGGGGATGGGGCTGGACGCCCGTGCCCGGTCGAAGGCCGCCAAGGACATCTGGGAGCGCGCCGACAAGCACACCCGTGCCGCGCTGGGCTTCTCGATCCTGGCCGTGGTGCGGGACAACCCGACCTACTTGAAAGCCCGCGGCGTCGAGCACCGGCACCCGGACGGCGTGCTGCACCTGACCCAGTTCACTCAGGTCGCCATGGCGACCCTCGGCGTCGCCCAGGTGGCGGAGCTGCGCGAGGCCGGTGCCTTCGTGGACCACGCGATCTTCGCGGGCCACTCGGTCGGCGAGTACAACGCGCTCGCGGCCGTCGCGGGTGTGCTGCCGCTGGAGGCGGTGCTCGAGGTCGTGTTCCAGCGCGGCTCGGCGATGCACGAGCTGGTGCCGCGAGACGCGCAGGGCCGCAGCGACTATCGGATGGCCGCGATCCGGCCCTCCCAGATCGGGCTGCCCGACGAGGACGTGGTCGACTTCGTCAACGGTGTCGGCGAGCGGGTCGGCGAGTTCCTCGAGGTGGTCAACCTGAACCTGCGTGGCTCGCAGTACGCCATCGCGGGCACGGTCGCCGGGCTGGACGCGCTGGAGAAGGAGATCGATCGGCGCCGTGCGGAATTCGGCGGCAAGCGGGCGTTCATCCTGGTACCGGGCATCGATGTGCCGTTCCACTCCACCGTGCTGCGCAAGGGCGTTCCGGAGTTCCGGCACAAGCTCGAGCAGCTGCTGCCCTCGGACCTGCAGCCGGAGATCCTGCTCGGCCGCTACATCCCGAACCTGGTCCCGAGGCCGTTCTCGCTGGAGCGCGCGTTCATCCAGGAGATCGCGGATCTGGTGCCGTCGGAGCCGCTGGCCGCGGTGCTGGACGAGTTCGACAGCTGGGCGGCCCGGCCGGCCGACCTGTGCCGCGTCGTCCTGATCGAACTGCTGGCCTGGCAGTTCGCCAGCCCGGTGCGCTGGATCGAGACCCAGGACCTGCTGTTCACCGAGGCCGAGCAGGGCGGCCTCGGCGTGGAGCGGTTCGTGGAGATCGGGCTCGGCGCGACACCGACGGTCGCCAACCTGGCCGGCCAGACGCTGAAGCTGCCCGCGTTCGGCGGTGCCAAGGTCGAGGTGCTCAACATCGAGCGTGAAGCCGCGATCGTGTACGCGACCGACACCGACCCCGCGCCTGTCGACGAGCCGGTCGAGGAGCCGGCAGCAGCCACGGCCCCGGCACCCGCCGCCGCGGCTCCGGTCGCAGCGCCCGCCCCGAGTTCGGCGGGCCCCCGTCCGGACGACATCGCGTTCACCGCCGCCGACGCCACCCGCGTGCTGATCGCGCTGTGGACGAAGCTGCGGCTGGACCAGATCGGTCCGGTGGACACCATCGAGGGCCTGTGCGACGGCGTGTCCTCCCGGCGTAACCAGCTGCTCGTCGACCTGGGTGCCGAGCTCTCGCTCGGCGCGATCGACGGCGCGGCCGACGCCGACATGGGCGCGCTCTCCGCCACCGTCGAGCGGCTGGCCCGCACCTATCGTCCCTTCGGATCCGTCCTGACCGATGCGATCGGTGACCATCTGCGCAAGGTGTTCGGGCCGTCCGGCAAGCGTCCGGCCGCCATCGCCGAGCGGGTGAAGAAGGTCTGGGAACTCGGCGACGGGTGGGCCAGCCACGTGACCGCCGAAGTGTCGCTCGGCACCAGGGAGGGCACCAGCGTGCGTGGCGGCGATCTCGGCGGGCTGGTCTCCGGCTCGCTCGGCGATGCGGCCTCGGTCGACGCGGCCATCGACGCCGCCGTGCAGGCCGTCGCGGCCCGCCGCGGTGTCGCGGTGACGCTGCCCGCGGCGGGCGGCGGTGGCGGCGGGACCGTCGACGCGGCCGCGCTCGGCGAGTTCACCGAGCAGATCACCGGCCGCGACGGTGTGCTGGCCACGGCAGCCCGCGTGGTGCTCGAGCAGCTCGGGCTCTCCGAGCGGGTATCCGCGCCAGAGGCGACGGACGACTCGCTGGTCGACCTGGTTTCGGCCGAGTTGGGTTCGGACTGGCCGCGTTTGGTCGCGCCGGTGTTCGACGCGCGCAAGGCGGTGTTGCTGGACGACCGGTGGGCCGCCGCGCGGGAGGATCTGGCCCGGCTCTGGCTCGCCGACGACGCCGGAAGCGCGAACGGTCCGGTCACCGGGTTCCTCGGCGCGGGCGAAGCGGTTGCCGCGCAGGCGGACTGGTGGCGTCAGCGCGCGATGCACGAGGCTCGTTCGGTGCTCGCGGGGCTGTACCAGCGGATCGCCGAAGCGGCGCGCAGCGTCGCCGAACCCGGGCTGTGGTCCTCGGACATCGCCGTGATCACCGGCGCGAGCAAGGGATCGATCGCGGCGGCGGTGACCGGCAGGCTGCTCAGCGGTGGCGCCACGGTGGTGGTCACCACGTCCACGCTGAACGACGAGCGTCTCGGCTTCTACCGGAAGCTGTACCGGGACAACGCCAGGCACGGCGCGGCCCTGTGGGTCGTGCCCGCGAACATGGCGTCCTACCAGGACATCGACGCGCTGATCGACTGGGTCGGCACCGAGCAGGTGGACAACGCCGGTGGCGCGAAGGTCAAGGTCAAGGACGCGATGACGCCGACCCTGCTGCTGCCGTTCGCGGCGCCGCGGGTGGCCGGTGACCTCGCCGACGCGGGTGCACGCGCCGAACTGGAGATGCGGGTGCTGCTGTGGTCGGTCGAGCGGCTGATCGGCGGGCTGTCCAAGCTGGGCGCCGATCACGACGTGGACGCGAAACTGCATGTGGTGCTGCCCGGTTCGCCCAACCGCGGCATGTTCGGCGGTGACGGCGCCTACGGTGAGTCGAAGGCGGCGTTGGACGCGGTGGTCGCCAAGTGGCGGGCCGAGAAGTCGTGGTCGGCCCGGGTCACGCTGGTGCACGCGCTGATCGGCTGGGTGCGCGGCACCGGCCTGATGGGCCACAACGACCCGATGGTCGCCGCGGTCGAGAAAGCGGGCGTGCAGACCTGGTCCACCACCGAGATGGCCGACGAGCTGCTCAAGTGGTGCACCTCGCGGGCCAGGCAGGTGACCGTCGCCGGTCCGCAGCAGATCGACCTGACCGGCGGACTGGCCAGGGCCAAGCTGGACCTGCCCGCGCTGGCCAAGCAGGCCGCCGAGCTTGCCGAGCCCGAGACCGCCGCTGATGCGGAGAAGACCATCGCGGCGCTGCCCGCGCCGCCGACCATGTCCTCGGCGCTGCCGGTGCCCGAGTGGGGCGAGGTGACCGCGGATCCGGCGGACATGGTGGTCATCGTCGGCGCGGGCGAGCTCGGCCCGTACGGCTCGGCGCGCACCCGCTTCGAGATGGAGGTCTCCGACGAGCTGTCGGCGGCGGGCGTGCTGGAGCTGGCCTGGACCACCGGCATGGTCACCTGGGAGAACGACCCCAAGCCGGGCTGGTACGACACCGCCTCCGGCGACTACGTGCCGGAGCACGAGCTGGCCGAGCGCTACCACGACGCGGTGGTCGCCCGCTGCGGGGTGCGCCGCTACAAAGACGACGGCGCGATGACCGACGGCTCCGCTCCGCTGATGACCTCGATCTTCCTCGACCAGGACCTGTCGTTCACGGTGGGCGGCGAGGCCGAGGCCCGCGCCTTCCACGCCGCCGACCCCGAGCACACGGTGATCACACCGGTCCCCGATTCCGGCGACTGGACGGTGACGCGCAAGGCGGGCACGGAGATTCGCGTGCCGCGCCGGGCCAAGCTGTCGCGCTTCGTCGGCGGCCAGATCCCGACCGGCTGGGACCCGACCATCTGGGGCATCTCGCCCGACATGGCCGCCTCGGTGGACCGGGTGGCGCTGTGGAACATCGTCTGCACGGTGGACGCGTTCATCAGCTCCGGGTTCAGCCCCGCCGAGCTGATGAGCTGGGTGCATCCCTCGCTGGTGGCGAACACGCAGGGCACCGGCATGGGCGGCATGACCTCGATGCGCTCGCTCTACATCGACAACCTGCTCGGTGAGCCGCGGCCCAACGACATCCTGCAGGAGGCCCTGCCGAACGTCGCGCTGGCGCACGTTGTGCAGTCCTACGTCGGCAGCTACGGCGCGATGGTGCACCCGGTGGCGGCCTGCGCCACCGCCGCGGTGTCGGTCGAGGAGGGCGTGGACAAGATCCGGCTCGGCAAGGCGGAGCTGGTGGTCGCCGGCGGTTACGACGACCTCGGCATCGAGGGCATCGTCGGCTTCGGTGACATGTCGGCCACCGCGGATTCGGCGGCCATGAGCGCCAAGGGCATCAGCGACCGGTACTTCTCCCGCGCCAACGACCGGCGCCGTGGCGGGTTCGTGGAATCGCAGGGCGGCGGCACGGTGCTGCTGGCCCGCGGGGATATCGCGCTGGAGCTCGGTTTGCCGGTGCTCGGCGTGGTGGCCTTCGCCCAGTCGTTCGCCGACGGTGTGCACACCTCGATTCCGGCGCCGGGCCTGGGCGCCCTTGGTGCGGGTCGCGGGGGCCGCGAGTCGCGGTTCGTCGCGGAACTGCGCAAACTCGGCGTGCGGCCCGACGACATCGCGGTGGTCTCCAAGCACGACACTTCCACCGCGGCCAACGACCCGAACGAATCCGAGCTGCACGAACGTCTTGCCGCCGCGATCGGGCGGTCGGACGGCGCTCCGCTGTTCGTCGTCTCGCAGAAGAGCCTGACCGGCCATGCCAAGGGCGGTGCGGCCGCGTTCCAGCTGATCGGTCTGTGCCAGGTGCTGGAAAGCGGTGTGGTACCGCCGAATCGGAGCCTGGACTGCGTCGACGACAAGATGCGCGAGTACCCCCACCTGGTGTGGGTGCGCGAGCCGTTGCGCTTCGGCGACCGGTTGCCGCTCAAGGCGGGTCTGGTGACCTCGCTCGGCTTCGGGCACGTTTCCGGCCTGCTCGCGGTGGTCCACCCGCAGGCGTTCATCCAGGCCATCGAGCCGGGCAAGCGCGAGGAGTACCAGCGCAGGGCACAGGAGCGGCAGCTGGCGGGCCGGCAGCGGTTCGTCGAGGCGATGTGTGGCGGCGCGCCGCTGTACGAGCGGCCCGCGGATCGCCGCCTCGGCGGGGACGGCACGTCCACCAAGCGGATTCGGCAACTCGAGGCTGACGTGCTGCTCTCGCCGGACGCGCGTTTGGCCGAGGACGGGGCGTACCGGGCGAACGGGCTCGGATGCGCGTAACCGGAAGCGCGGCGGGGCAACTCGCCGCGCCGGGTGCCCGCGCGGCGTCGTGGATCACGTCGTAGGCTGCGCGCCTATGACGATCCTCGGTATCGGCTTGGACTTGGTGACCATCTCCGAGTTCGCCGAACAGCTCGAACGCGCCGGAACCACCATGCTCCGGGAGAGTTTCACCGCGGGCGAGCGGCGCTACTGCCAGAGCAAAGGAACCGACCCGGCGCGCAGTTACGCGGCGCGGTGGGCAGCCAAGGAGGCGGTGCTCAAAGCCTGGGCATCCTCGCGGTTCGCCCGCCGCCCGCAGATCGGGGACAACCCGTATCCGCTGATCGAGGTGGTCAACGACGCGTGGGGCAGGCCGAGCATCAAGCTGCACGGCCTCGCCGCCGAATTCCTGCCCCGGGTCCGGGTTCACCTGTCGTTGACCCACGACGGCGACACCGCGGCGGCGATGGTCGTGCTGGAAGACCCGGGCGAGCTGGCCGATCTCATCGAAGGCCGCGACAGCGTCGGCTGAGTCGTACGGTGGTCCCGGTTCGCGCCGGGACCACCGCTTACCTCTTATCGCCGCCGGTGCGCGATTCCTTCTCCGCGACGAGCAGGTAGGCGACCATCAGCCGCTTGAGTTCGGCGACCGCCTCCGCGCTGCTCTGTTCGTCCTGGACCGAGAAGTTCAGCATCGAATAGACCACGTGCACCAGCACTTCGGCCATCATGGTGCGCCGCGCCCGCGGCGTGCGCGGGGTGAGTGGGCGCAGCATCTGCGACACGACCTCGGCGAACTGCTTCTCGTGGATCGCGCCGGTGGCCCGGGTGGACGGCGTGGACTGCATGGCAAGCCACACTTCGCGCCGGGACGGGTCGGTCATCCACAGGTTGGCCAGATGGTCGACGAACTGGTTCATGTGCCGCAGCCAGTCCAGTGACGGGATCTCGCCGTGGAAGTCGGCCAGCTCTTGGGAAACGGCCACCAAGTCTTGCCGATTCAACTCGCAGACGATGACGTACTTGTTCGCGAAGAACTGATACAGCGTGCCGATCGGCACCTCGGCCCTGGCCGCCACCTCTTCACAGGTGAACGACTCGAAACCGACCTCGACGAGCAATTCTCTGGATGCCTGGAGTAAGGCGTCGAACTTGCGTTTGCTGCGTTCCTGCGTCGGCCGGCGTCGCGGCATGAGCTCCTGTGGGTCGTCCTGCAGCTCCAACGCAGGGTCCAGACGGTGCTTCGACCTGGCCTCCGCGCGTACTTCCACCCGTCCAGGCTAACGGTACGGGCATGTCGGCGGCACGCACGTTCGCTGTTCGAGTTCAGCCCGGTTGATTTTCCGCACCCATCCACCCGGTGATGTGGCGCCGAACACACACCGAGCGCGCGTGTCTCGCGACGTGTGCTCCGAGCAGGGGAATCCATGCGGCTCATGACTTTCGGCAAGCTCGTGAGCTCGGTCAATGCCTAGAGGGAGGCGTGATCAGTGGTGGCTGAATCTCTGGTGACTCTCGGCGTTTCCACCGAACGGGGTGCCGTGCACGCGGTGGCGCTCGCCGACGGCGAGAAGCTAGCGGATCGCGTGCTGCTGCGCCGGGTGGGACGGACCGATAGCGACAGCAATGCGGATGTGGCGGCGTCCGTGGAGGCGGTGTTGAACGCTATGGCCGCCGGGCTCGGCCCGGATCGGGAGATCGGCGGCGTCGCGGTCGCCTACCGGGACTCCGCGGAGCGCCGTGCCATTGTGACCAGGCTGGCGGCGGGTCCCTGGCACAGCGCTTCCATGGTCTCGGCGAAGTCGGCTCACCTGAGCGTGGCGGGCGTGATGACCTGGCTGGATACCTTCGACAATCTGCTGATCTGCGAGGTCGTCCCCGGATACCAGGCGTTCACCCTGGTGGATCGCGGGCGCCGCCGGGTGCTGGCCGCGGTGGGGCGGGCGGGCCGGACGACGCCGCAGTCGCTCGGCGGGGCCGTGACGGCGGCCTGGGATCAGTTGGAGGCGGCGGCGACCAAGCCGGACGCGGTGGCGTTGATCGGCTCGGCCGCGGCGGAACCGGCGGTGTCGGCCGCTGTCGAGGACTTCGGGGCGCCGGTGATTCCCTGCACCATGGCCGCTTTCGCATGCGCGGCGGGCGCCGCGTTGAGCGCGCGAATGGAGTCCGACAGTCGTGTCGAGCCGGTCGAGGAGCCGCACCGCGCGCGTGGCGGGGTGGCGTTGTTCGCGGCGGCCGGTGTGCTGGCGAGCGGAATGGTCGTCGGCGGCGGTTACGTGCTCAATGGTTTCTCGCGCCCGATGCCGACCGTGGTCGCGGACGCTCAGCGCGACGCGGCGAGTGCGGTGGATGTCGCGGCCGGGCTGGATCGGACGCGGGGTAGCGAGGCGGATGGATCTTCGGCCGGTCCGGCCGGCTCGACCACCCCGACCGGCTCGCAGCTCTCCGGCCAGCGTTGGGGCACTGTTCCGGAGCACGACCCGCTGCCACTGTCGATCGCCGAAGCAGCAGGCCATGAGGAGCCGGATGCTCAGGAGCCGCTGATGCCCGGCACCGGCGTCCCGTCCCATAGCAGGGTGGGTGCGCCCAACGAGGCGCTGCTGTTCCCCGGTGAGTCTCCGCCGCCCGCCGCGTTCACCCCCGAAGCGGCGGACTGGTGGGACGAGCATCTCCGCTTGATGGCGCAATGGGCCGCGCAGCAGGTGATGCCAGGCGGTATCTGATTTGCAGCGCCTGCGGCGCCGCGAACGGTGCTCGTAAGACTCGCACCCGACGGGGCTGGGAAGGTGTGGATCAGCTGGACTGTGATTGTTTGCCAGCGCCTGCGGTGCTCGTAGGACAGCGGAGAGTTGGGGCGCGCGAATTCATGGTTGGCCCAGCGCATGTGAGTAACCCCGGCCTAGGCCCGGCGTCGTTGTGGCGCCGGGCTGTGCGCTGCGCCGTCGCGCGCTAGACCGACAGGTCGCGGCGCAGCTTGGCGACGTGGCCGGTGGCGCGGACGTTGTACTGCGCCGCGGCGATCTTGCCCTGCTCGTCCACCAGGAAAGTGGAGCGGATGACGCCGACGACCGTCTTGCCGTACATGGTCTTCTCGCCGTATGCGCCCCATGCGGTGAGCACGGCGCGCTCGGGATCCGACAGCAGCGGGAAGGTCAGCCCTTCGGCGTCGCGGAACTTCGCCAGCTTCGCCGGTTTGTCCGGCGAGATGCCCAGGACGTCGATCCCGGCGCCGTTCAGGTCGGCCAGGTTGTCGCGGAAATCGCAGGCTTGCTTGGTGCAGCCCGGCGTGCTCGCCGCGGGGTAGAAGTACACGATCACCCTGCGGCCGCGGTAGTCGGCGAGCGAGACGTCTTTGCCGTCGGCGTCGGGCAACGTGAAGTCGGGGGCGGTGTCGCCGGGGGAGAGTCGTTGGTTGGTGGTCACCTCCAGCACGGTAACCGAACGCACGGACAGGACATCCTCGTGCGGCCCGATCGCGGGTGTGGGGGCGGATAGACTCGTCCGCGTGCGCTGGGCGCTCCGCGACCGGCCGAGCATGCGGCGTGGTCCGTGCTCCCGGCGCGGCAATCGACAACAGGAGGGTGGAACGTGGCAAGGGATACCGAGCGGATCGAGCGGGATATCGAGGCCGCCCGCACGCGGCTGGCGAGCACGCTCGACGAACTCGCGGTACGCGCGGATCCGCACCGGATCGCGGACGACACCAAGCAGATCGTGGTCGCGAAGCTGAACGAGCCGAAGGTGAAGTACAGCCTGATCGGCGCCGCCGCCCTGGTCGTCGGGGTGGTGCTGCTGAAGATCTTCCGCTGAGCACTGCGCGAGAACTTCCGCTGAGCTGGAAAACGACGACACCCGGTGTGGCGAATGCCCACCGGGTGTCGTCGTTGTCGCGGTCGGTTCAGACCGTCGGGCAGGCGAAGCCGTCGCCGTCGGGATCCAGGTGCGGGCCGAAGCCCGGTTCGCCGCGGAACAGCGGGGCCCGTCCGGCGGCGCGGGCATCGTCGCAGTTGGCGAAGGCGCCACCAGCCGAGCCGCTCTGCGACATATTGGCCGAGCCGGTCGCGGCGGAGCCGGTGTCGACGGCCGACGAGCCGGTCCCGGCGGAACCGGACGGAGGGGCGGCTAGGGCGGCCGGCGCCGCGAGAAGGGTCATTCCCGCGACGGCCGCGCTGACGGTGAGCCGGCGAACGTTCATGTATTCCTCTGTTGTCTGCTGCGGTGGTTGGTGCGCCCGACCGGACGCCGCATCCACTGTTGTGACGGCTCGCTCTCTTGTCAACCGTAGGGGGACGGAATTAGGGCATTAGGGGGTCGCGGATACGGCGTGGATCAGGGCGTGAGAGCGGCGCCGCCGAGGTGCTCGACCGGGATATTGCCCATCCGCCCGGCCTGGTAATCCTCGATCGCTTCGACGATCTCCGCGCGGGTGTTCATCACGAACGGCCCGTACTGCACCACGGGTTCCCTGATCGGCTGCCCGCCGAGTAGCAGTACTTCCAGCGCGCCGGTCCGATTGTCTTGGCGCGCATCGGATGTCACGGTAATCGCGGACCCGCGACCGAAGACCGCCAGTTGTCCTTGGCTCAGCGGCCTGTGCTCGGCGCCCACCGTGCCACTGCCCGAGAGCACGTACGCCATCGCCGTGAACTCTTGCGGCCATGGCGTTTTCAGCTGGCCACCGGGTGAGATCGATGCGTGCGCGTAGGCGATCGGCGTGTACGTCGATCCGGGACCGGTGAATCCGCCCACCGCGCCGGCGATGAGCCGGACCAGCGCGCCGCCGTCGTGCGAGCTCACCAGGGTCAATTCGCCCGCACGCAGATCCTGGTAGCGCGGCGTCGCGAACTTGAGGGTGCGCGGCAGGTTCACCCAGAGCTGGATCCCGTGGAACCAGCCGCCGGAGGCGACCATCTCCTCCGGCGGGACCTCGTCGTGCAGGATGCCGGAGCCCGCGGTCATCCACTGGGTGTCGCCCTCGCCGATGACGCCCCCGCCGCCGTGCGAATCGTGGTGCACCATGGTGCCGTCGAGCATGTAGGTCACCGTCTCGAAGCCCCGGTGCGGATGCCAGGGCGCGCCCTTGGCCTCGTGCGGCTCGTAGGCGACCGGGCCCATCTGGTCGAGCAGGATGAACGGGTCGGCCGCGCGCAGATCCATGCTCGGGAACGGCCTGCGCACTTCGAATCCAGCGCCCTCGCGCTGTTGGTGGGCGGTGACCACGCTCCGGACCGGCCGCTCGCGCAGCGTGACGTCCGGGCGTGGAAGGCGCGGCAGGACCATGATGTCGGGAACGGTGACGGCGGGCATGGTGACCTCCTCGAGAGTTGGTGTCCATGTCAACCAATCGTGACTACACTTCATTCCCATGGTCCGGTGGTTGAGTGACGACGAGCAGGCGACCTGGCAGGCCTATGTGCGGCTGCGCCAGCGTTTGGACGGGGCGATTTCGGCCGGGCTGGCCGAGGACGGCCTGTCCCTGGCGGACTACGAATTGATGGTGGCGCTGTCCGCCGCGCCGGGCGGCTGTCTGCGCGCCAAGGAGCTGGCCACCGAGGTGTGCTGGGAGAAGAGCCGGTTGTCCAAGCATCTGGCCAGGATGGACGCCCGCGGGCTGGTCGAGCGGCGGCCCGCCGAGGAGGATGCCCGCGGCATCATCGTGCAGCTCACGCCGGAAGGGCGCGCCGCATTGGAGCGGGCCGCGCCGAACCACGTGGATCTGGTCCGCCGCGTGTTCGTCGAGCCGATGACGGCGGCGGAGGCGCGGGCGCTGCGCGCGCTCGCGGACAAGGTGGTCGCCGAGGTGGAGCAAGCCACCGAACTGGACGCCTGAACCGGTCGGATGCGTCGTGCTACTCGGCGCGTTTCGCGCGACCCAGCCAGCGGCGCCACCAGCCGCGTCGAGGCGGGTGGGCGATGACCTGGTCGCGGCGCGCCTGCGCGGTGCCCCTCGACGATGCCGCGCGGCGCGTCCGCTCGGCATCGCGCTCGGTGCGCCACTGCGCGACAATCTCATCCGCGTTCACCGGCGCGATCGGCACGAACGGTCCCTCCGGGAGGCGCAGCCACTCCACGATGCGTTTGTTCAGCTCGCTCACCGCCGCCCGCACCTGCCGCTCGGCCGGGAAGTCGCGCACCGTCTCGGGCAGGCGCTCGATATCGCGCCGCAGCAGTAGTGAGGGTGGCAGCAGTGCGTCGCCGCTGACTCCCTGGCGGCGGAGGTACCCGCGCAACCACCAGTCCTCGTCGTGGACCGCACCCGCGCCGGGAATCGGCTTGCCGGTGCCGGGCAGGTTGTCGAATTCGCCGCGCTCGGACGCCTCGTGGACCTGCTTTTCGATCCACGATTCGAAGGTCAGCTTCGACGGCTTGCGCTCGGTCATCGCGACGGTGTCGGCGGACGCATGACGCCAGTCTACGGAAACTTGTAGTAGGCGCGGAAAGCCTTGGGCTGGAGCAATTTTCGGTGCGGCTCAGGACCACGGCGTGATCGGTGGCTTGACCCAGAGCAGCTTCTCGTCGGCGTGCTCACGCCGTGCCGCGGGATGCTCCGGATAACGGGCGGCCCAGTCGTCCTTCTCGTCCAGCAGCCTCGCGACCGTCACCCAGGTCTCGTCGGTGCTCGGCGGATTGGTCTCGGCGGCCCTGGCCAGCTTTCGTCGCACGGGTGCGGACATCGCGAGCACCTCGGCGCCGGTGATGCCGCGCTGCCAGAGGTAGCCCGCCAGCCGTCGCGCTTTCTCGGCGCGGCTCTTGGCGGCTGCTTCGCTGTGTGCGTAGTCGGTCATGGCGTGTCCATGGGTCGCAGGTGTCCATG
This sequence comes from Nocardia amamiensis, assembly GCF_015477605.1. GTDB lineage: Bacteria > Actinomycetota > Actinomycetes > Mycobacteriales > Mycobacteriaceae > Nocardia > Nocardia amamiensis_A. The sequence goes on along the minus strand of NZ_JADLQX010000011.1, from coordinate 10,480 downwards.
GACCTTATACGCGCCGCAGCCTCCCCATCGGCGGACGGGGAGGCTGCGTGGCGGTGACGGACTCAGTACGCGCTGTTGACGTTGTCCATCGAGCCGTAGCGGTGCGCCGCGTAGTTGCAGGCGGCGACGATGTTGGCGACCGGGTCCCAGATGTCCCAGGACGTGCCTTCGACGTGGTAGGCGCGGAAGGTCGGGTCGATCACCTGCAGCAGACCCTTGGACGGGATGCCCGCGGCGGCGTTGGAGTCCCAGAGGTTGATGGCCTGCGGGTTGCCGGAGGACTCCCGAATGATGTTGCGGTGGATGCCGTTGTAGCTGCCCGGGATGTTGTTCGCCGCCATGATGTCGAGTGCCTGGCGGATCCAGCCGTCCAGGTTGTTCGCGTACACCGGCGCGGGCGGCGGCGGAGGGGGCATCGGCGCCGGGACCGGCTCCGGGGCCGGGGCGGGAGCGGGCAGGGGCGCGGGAATCGCCTCCGCGACCGGTGCGGCGGCGGGTGCGGCGGGCGCCGGAGCGGCGGTGGTGGCGGCCTGTTCCTCGGCCACCATGGCGATGCGAGACGGGACGCTGTCGTCGGCCACGGACGCCGCGGAGCAGGCTGCCACGGCCACGACACCCGCGGCGGCGGCGGCGACGGTGATGGTTTCACGAAGTGAGGGGCGACGAAGGGCGGAAAGGCGTCTGTCAGGCATTGCGAATCGGTTCCTTGTTCGGGGACTTTCTCGATCCGGCCGCGTTCGGGCAGCACGGATCCTGCGGCGGACGCTCGTGGACGTTCGCCGAAACGGCCATCTGCTGTTGTGTGCTTTGGTTGTGGGGGAGCTCATGTCCCCGGAACGCGGCGCACTTCGTGCGTGCGGCGCCGGTTCGCCCTCGATGGGGCCTGGAGCGCGGTGTCGCGCGGGACTCCGCATCCTGGATGCGAAGAGTCGGGCGGAAGTATGGAGATCGCGGGTCCGTTTCCGAATCCGCTCCGCCGATCGCGTTGGCTGACAGCTGCCATCCGTGCGATCGTTACCGAATCGGTGTCTACAACTCCTCGGGCTGACCAAACTTCAGGTCGCTTTGTGACCTGATTGCAGAATGGTCACGCTAGGTGAACAAACGGTGAACGAACCGTGAATGAGCGGTGGCGATGATCTTGGAAAGCCTAGGAGTTGGTCATCGAAGCAGGGTCTGAGCTGGGAATTTGCTTATAAACCTGATGTGCGCTAGCTCACAGAATTTTTCGGGCCGCTGAGTGGATTCGGCGGCTTCGCGAGGGTAATGCTGTCTGAATTGAGACCTGTGGTACATCTGTGAAGAGGCGCAGGTCACGCGAAGGTCACGGAGATTTCCGGCCCCACGGAGAAGACAAGACCGCGCCCTTGCCGTCCGGGGACTGGCAAGGGCGCGGTCTTGTTGTGCTGTGCGCCATCAGGGACTCGAACCCCGAACCCGCTGGTTAAGAGTCTGCACCGCGCAAAGCCCTCGCCTGACCTCGGCGGGCATGGTTTCCGCTGCCGGTTCTGCCTCCTGGGGGGTTAAGGTCGACTCCGCCGGTTCGGGATGTCATTGCGACCTGCTGAGGATGCGCGGGCCACGTTCGGCTAACTTACGGCATTGTTCGGGTAACAATCTGGAATCCATCGCAAAATGGACTGTTGCGCGACGGCCAGGGGCCGAGGGCCGTCCCTATGTGCGAGGGCAGAGCGTTGCGCAACAGGAGAGCGCACGATGAGACGACTTGTGGTTACGCCCGAATGGAAGCATCTGATCGAACTGTTTGATCAGGAACTGATCGCCGCAGGACGCCCGCGCACCACTCGCTACCTGCGCTGTTATCACCTGCGCAACCTCGCCGACAGCTACCGTGACCGGGGCCCGGGCGAGCTGACCCGCGGTGAAATCGTCCGATGGATGGCGCGGCACGCCTGGAGTATCGAGACACGCCGCTCCTACCGATCGAGCCTGCGCGGCTTCTACCAATGGGCAGTGGACAACGGTCACGTGGAGGTCGACCCGACCAACCAGCTCCCCAAGATCACCCCGCCGCGCAAGCTGCCGCGCCCGGCACCTGATGCAGTCGTGGAGGCCGGGTTGCACCACGTCGACAACCGCACACGCCTGATGATCACGGTGCTGGCCCTCACCGGCATCCGCCGCGCCGAGTGTGCGCAGCTGCACTCGGAGGATCTGCTGCGCAGCCCGACCGGTTGGCTGCTGCGCATCGACGGCAAAGGCGATAGAGAACGCTATGTGCCCTGCGACGACAGCCTTGCCGCTGAACTTATTCAACTAGGAACGGGCTACCTGTTCCCTGGGCAGATCGACGGTCACCTCTCTGCTGCCTACCTGGGGAAACTTGTCTCCGGGGCCTTGCCTGGGCGGTGGACAGCGCACACGCTGCGACATCGTTTCGCCACTCTCGCTTACGCGGTCAGTCATGACCTGCGCGCAGTGCAGCAATTGCTCGGCCACGCCCGCATCACGACCACCGAGATCTACACTTTCGTCCCGGATGCTGCGATGCGCCGCGCCGCCGCCGGCGCGAAGGAGGGCCTCATGGCCTACGGCTCGGTCCGCCGCGAGATCAGCGGCACCATCGCGTCTTCAGCACCACCGAAGGCGTTCACTCTAGCCTCCGCCGCGTCGTTCCCGACGACGCCTCCATCGCTCCCCGTCGGCTCCATTGCCGCCGGCCTGCCCTGCACCTGCTCTGCCGTGTCTATCGCAGAGTCGGTGCGCCCATCCCGGCACGTTCGCGGACGGCGCTGAGAATACGGGTCCATCTTCCAGAATGTCGAACTCCTGCTGCCCCGTCCGGCAGGGTACCGAGCCGTGCTCGCGAACACTCTTATTGAAGTCAATTATCTAAATAACAACGCGCAGAGAAGGTTTCAATATGTCCGACACGAATACCGTGGCCAGATGGGAGCATACGCTCACCACCGATAAGTATCTGCCCGCAGTCGATGAGACCACCATCGGGGACGTCGACTATTTGCGCGCGCGGCTGCGGTGGCTCATGGACGACGCCGAGCGGGAGGCTAGCGAGTGGCGCTCGGGTGCCGACCCGACCAAGCGCGCCATGGCCGGCGACCTCGAGCGACGCTTGCTGCGCGACGGCATTGAGCGCCTGGCCGACGAGCTGGCGACTTTCACGCGATCGGGTGAGGAGATGCTCGCGCTGCTGCGTCGCACGTACCCGCAGATGCTGTGGGTGCGTAGTACTTGCGGTGGTGACGGATTCCTCGGACTTGTGCACCCGGACACGCTCGCGCTCGACGCTGGACAACAGTGCGCGCGGCGGCTGGGGCTGCCCGAAACCGAACCGGCGCGCGATGGTCGGCGGTGGGAGGGCCGGATCGAGGGCTGGCAGATCGTTGTCAACGAGGACGCCGAGCGTTCCCGCCGGGGATGGGAAGACCTCGATTCCGAGGTAGTCGAGTTCCTTCTGCAGACCGGGGCTGAGCTGCCGCCGGTGTCGTGGTCGAACTGGCGTCGCGGTGAGAGTTGGATGATCAACGGCTGGGTGGTGGTGAGCGATCTTGACGATCGCCATGCCATCGAGGCGGTGTTCGCCGGACAATGGGCGGCAGCGCTCGGTCTGGCCCCGGATGCAGTCGACCGCGGTGACGGCAGCGCCGAGTACACCGGGCAAACGGCGATCGGCGTAGTCACCATCAAGTGGGTTGCCGACCGTGAGCGCTGGAATGCGGCGGTTGCTCAGGCGCGTCAGGAACTGCTCGGGCGCGGCCATCGCGAGGCTCCATGAACCTGCCGTCGATCACCTGCCCCGCCTGCGGATCGGTGTCCTACCACCCGGCCGACATCGAGCAGCGCTACTGCGGGCGCTGCCACATGTTCCACAGCCAGCTCGGAGCGCCCGCACCACTTTCGGGTGCCGACGTTCTCGAGTCGGAGCTGGGCGACGAGCGCGTCGACGAATGGCTGAGGACGCAGGCGGCCATCTTCAGAGAACGTCTGGCCGGCCACCTGGATATCGAGGCGGGGTTGCGCGAAATTCTCGGCGATGACGGAGCAGCGGAGGCATGAGAAGGATGTCGGCGTCTTTTCTCCGCACTGTCGGCCCCTCCACCTGCGTCAACACGCCAGAAGCTGTCCGACCACCTGGGGAACGGCTTCTGCGACGGAGCTTGCAGTCAGCGGGCCACCACCGCGGCGTTGATGGGCGTGGGCGGCAGCACGGCCATGCACACTTGCTGCTATCTCGCCTGCGTCGAACGCATTCAGTCCAGCTGCCATCAGCGCGCCCGCGATACCAGCGAGCACATCACCTGCGCCTGCGGTCGCCAACCAGGCTGGTGCCTCGGCTTGGCTGGCTACGAAGCCATCCGGGCGAACGATCAGTGTCGTGGCACCCTTGACCAGTATCGTTGCGTCTAAGGCCTTCGCGATTTCGTGACCGTAATGCATTGGGCGGGCTTCGATCTCGGCCCGCGTCACGCCGGTGCCCAGCCATCCGATGATGCGAGCCATCTCGCCCGCGTGAGGGGTGAGCAGCAGACGGTCGCTTGGAGTCGGGCGGTTGCCCGCATTGCGGCGGCGTACGCAGGCTTCGAGCGCGCCAGCATCGACGACACACGGCAGCCCGGAGTCGAGGGCGACACCGATCGCATTGTCCTGATCCTCATCGTTTTCGACTCCGGAACCGAGCAGCCACGCCTGGACCTGCCCGATTCCCGGCACCGCTTCCGGTATCGCGGACAGAACATGTGCCGTCACGCCGCCTGGGCCAACGAATCGGATGATTCCTGCCGCACCGGATTGCACGGCGCCGGCGACAGCGAGTACTGCCGCACCGGGATAAGCGTCGGAGCCGGCCACCACACCGAGTACGCCTCTAATGTACTTGTGCGCGGCGGTCTCGGGAATTGGCCAGAGGGCGGCTATCTCGCTGTCGCCGAGTCGGCGCACCACTGGAGCAGCGGGCAGCGGAGGCAGTCCGACATCGACAAGGCGTACGAGGCCGGCGGCGTGGCACCCGGGCGGCAGCAGCACGCACGGCTTCGCCGCCGAGAACGTCACGGTGACATCGGCGCGCACGTGCGGGCCGCTGATTTCACCGGTGTCGGGGTCGACGCCAGAGGGCAGATCGACAGCGATCACGGGCATGTCGGCAGGGATCGCGGCGACCAGTTCGGCCGCGCGGCCACGGAGCGCACCGAAGCTGCTCTCGCCGATGATGCCGTCGACGACGAGGTCGGCGCGCGCGAGCGCCTTGGCGGCGTCCCCCGGATTCATCGGAGTAATGATGCGGCCGCCGGAGTTCAGCAGCGCGATAACGCCGGGCTCGTATGCGGTGTCGGCGACGAGCAGCGCCTCGACCACGACACCGCGGCGGCGCAGCCTCGGGCACGCGAGTAGTGCATCGGCGCCGTTCTTGCCGGTACCGACCAGCAGCGCCACGCGGCGACCATAAACGCCACCGGTGCGCTCGGCAAGGAATTGGATGCACGCGCTCGCCAACTGCGCGGCGGCGCGGCGCAGCAGGCGGTCCTCGGGGCCTTTGCGGGCCAATTCTGTTGCCACTGTGTCAAGTACATCAGCGGCGCGAAAGGCTGTTGAGCTCTGTTTCATCTGAGTCATTCCACCAAATGAGGGAGCGATCAGTCGACCAGCAGCAGGCCGCATCGCTGCGCGAGCGCGCGCACGTGCGGACGGGCCCGGGCGTGGTCACGCAACAGAATCTCGCGAACCAGTTCGCGCACGAGGATCGAATGGCGCACCTCATCGGAGCTGACCTTCTCGGCATCAAGCAGCGCTAGTACCGCTCGCTCGTCTTCCTTGCGTTGGGTATACGCGCGGGCGGCGTCGATGAGCACGCGGGACTTCCTCTCGACACTGGGCACTCGGTCGATGTCCAACCGGGAGATCCGATCCACGACAACGCTGGAATCGCCGAGTTCGGCTGCAATGGCTAGTCCATGGATGTCCACGTTTCCAGCACCGAACATCGTCCAAGGGTCATACCGTGTCCCGAGTGCGCGCGCAGCATCTTCGGCGACTGCGTACAGACTCCATGCTTGGCCGGCCTCGTCTGATTGCGCTGACGATATCGCCGCGGCGAGATTGAGCATGCCGAGGTCAGCGAGCAGCACGTCATCGTGCTCACGATCCAGGCGTCGTTTCAGCTCCTCGGCAGCGGTCAGGCAGATGCGGGTTGCCTCCTCCTGCTGTCCGACACGGCGATAACTGGCGCTCATCGCCCACGCGCCGAGAGCGAGCAAATGCGGGTCGTCAGCTTCCCGGGCAGTGGCTAGCGCACGCTCGGCGGCGACCCACGCGAGTTCGGCTTCCGGCAGGTGATGCAGCCACTGTCGGGTGATTTGGTATGTCCCCGACAGAGTGCGCGCGGCGCGTCGGCGGTCGTCGCCCTCGACGAGATAAGCGGTGTTTGCCGCTTCAATTAGGTCGGGCAACACGCGGCCGAGCGCGGTATGTGCGGTCGGAGAAGTGTGCCAGGTCTGCCATGCCTGAGCGACGCGGTGGCCGATCTCGTCGAGCGGCACGGTCGGTTTGAGCGACGGCGCCGCGATCGGCAGTGCGGTACGCATCATGACCTCCCGCACGGCGGCGACGGTGTCGCGGCGGGGCGACGGCCCTGGGGTCAGGTCTTCGATTCGGCCGCCTAGCAAATCGGGCACCGTGCAACGGCAAGCCGTCGCTATGGCCACCAAATCGGTCAAACGCTCGACTCCTCGTACACCTCGCTCGACTTGACTCACCCATGGAAGTGAGCGTCCGATTACGGTGCCGAGTTCGGTTTGCGATAGCCGCGCAGCCTGGCGGTAAACGGCGATGCGCTCGCCTATGCCCTCGATGAGTGCTGGTAGTTCGTTGTTGCTCATACCACGAGACTACAGGGCAAGGTTGATACTTTTGTATCAACATTTTATGTGGTTGATACCTAAAGTTGAATGTGCGCGCCCGGCCGTGCGGTCTGTCCGACACTCGCACGTTGGGCACACCGCTGTCGTAAGTCGACGCATGAGAGGGCGGTCGGGCGCGCACCGAAACCACAATCACCCGGAACCCCCGTTTCCGGTCGCCGGGACCGGCGCTCTGGGTGCAACCGCCAGGGGGCCCGCCTGTGCTCACATTGCCGAACTGCTCCGAACCGCAGATAACCACCCTCGATGCTGCCGCTGCGCTGCTGACCCGACATCAGCATCACATCGTTGACCGGGGACGACCGTGTCCGGCCCACCTCGCCGCAGCCGCCTTCTAGAGACACGGGCAATCGGAGTACACGGAGGCTGCCATGCACATTTCGCGAGACACCCGGGACCTTTGGGCCGCGCACTACCGCGACTGCGCGACCGAGCCCACCGACCTCGATCTTGACCGCGCCCGGTTCATCCTCGCCGACCACTCCGGCCACGGCGGCGGGTGCCTGCAATACCTCGCGGCGATGGCCTACTCATTCGGATCGCAGGGGTAGCCGGGATATGGACGTGGCCAACAGATCTCGACGCAGACATCCGCACGACCACAAAGCGACCGGCCCGCGGGGGATACCTGACTGGCATGAGGTCTGTGCGGCCTTCCGCGGCGCGCTCGGCTACACCCCGGGCGACCACCTGATCACCCGATGGGCGCAAAGCCTCGCGCACCTGCACCGCACCCGCCACATCAACCCAGCACGTGCCACCGAGATCGACCGCCGCCGATCAGATCTCGTGACCCTGATCAATCAGTGGGTCTGCACCCACATCGAGCCGGCCCACGGTCGCGCCGAACTCGTCGGCCCGACAGTGGATGCCCTCGCCTCGGCCTACGTCGAGGCTGAACTGCTGCTGCTCATCCACACCGAAGTAGCCGAGGAAGCCATGCACGCAGCCTGGTCGACGGTGGGATACCTCGCTACTCAGTGGGCCGACCTGGTCGCTGAGGTGATCGACGGACAGCCATGCCCGCCGGGCCGGTGCTGATTCTCGCCGCGACGTTTGCCGCCGTCATCGTCGGCCTGTTTGCCGTCGCTTTTCCCATCGCGTGTCTCGTCGCGTGGCTGCTGACTGATGCGCCGCCGACCGGGCCGCGCGTGCGCGAGATCGACGAACGCCTCAGCCACGAGCCGCCGCCCCTGCCGCTGACGGTCGAGCAGGCGCGCCAGCAGTGGGCCCGGCATATCGGCTGCCGCCTCGGCTGTTGCGCCCGCAAGCGAGAGATCCAGCGGACATTGCGCGCGGCAGGAGTCGCCCCACCCCTCGACACCACATCAACGGCGCCGACCCGGCGAGGTGGTCGGCACGCCCACCCAAGGAGGAAAGCATGAAGTTAGGAATCGGCCGCGCTCTGCGCGTGGGGTGCGCCGCAGCGGCAGTGCTCGCCGCAGGCGCCCCGGCCGGAGCCGCACAGGCCATCGAGCCCGTGGCGGCCAAGCCTGGCGGTGTTTGCACCTTCGAGTTCAACAAGAACCCGTACGTGCTGCACAAGGCCGTCGTCGTCGGCGGAACAGTGAAATGCGATCCCGCCCCGCTCAAGTTCCACCTCACGTTGCAGCTATGGCATCGGTCGGGCACCAGCAACCCGAAGCCGAAGGGGGAGCCGGGCATTGTCACGCAGATCCCCAACCCCAGCGTCCACGTCGCCGCGATGGCGCTGGACTGCGTACCCGGCGCGTGGCAGGGCAAGATCGTCATGCGGGCTACCTGGGACACCGGGACGGACGAGGGCCGCAAGGAAACCGCACCCACCATCATCCAGTGCTAAGTTCACTCCGATGAAGCTGCTCGTTATCAGTAGCGGCCCTGCCACATGGTCGAGGCGCTGGTTCTTGTTGCGCTGCCACGTGTACTACTGGTTCCGGCGTGTCTCCCGCGAGCCCGGCTATACCGGTGAAGGCCAGTGGCATCCTCACCGCGAATATGGCGGTTGGGTCATCCGACCGGCCACCGGATGGCGTCGGCTCCGATGGATAACACCGCCCCTGCACTACACGCGCGCCATCCCCGCCGACGACATGTACTCCCTCGGCACATGGATGCTGGCGAAGCTGGGGATGTAGACCAGCACACCGGATACAGAGAATCGCGCCCCGCCTCCGACTCAACGGAGGCGGGGCGCGTTAATCGTCGGACAGGCCGACCAACACAGGTCACGGCGACGGCGCCTGCAGATCCGCAACGGGCTTGCCCGCGAGAACCAGTATGTTGACAGCCATGGCGGATCAGACCAGGCCGTTGCCGGAGGGTGACGCTCGGGGTGGTGGATATCGATGCGATTCTGGCGAGCCTGCCTACCGACGAACTCGAAGAAGATCCGTGGGGCGGTGCGAATCTCGCGGTGCTGGATATGTCGGATCTCAACGATGTCCCCCTGGTTCGCAACCGCCCCGGCTGAACGAGAGTGGCTCAGCCATCGACTTGCAGCAACTTCAGCAGGGGCGCGGTGGGTACGCGCCGACGACGGGTGCCGAGGTCGATGGTCGGCAGGTTTCCGTTCCGGGCCAGCCGTTGCCCGGATTGCTTCTATGTCCAGGAATTCCGTCGTATTGGTCATTCCCCCATCATTGAGCACTGGCATACAAAGGTAGAGCGATGGCGAAGCCGATCATCCGAACACCCATGTACGAGCAGCTGCTTGCCGACGCCGAAAACCTCGCCCGGGACCGCGGTGAGGGATGGGTGGGCGTCGAGCATGTCTTGATCGCCGCGTTCTCCGACCCTGACGCCATCTCGACAGTCGAGCTGCGCGATCGGATGGGCGTAGACCCCGCCGAACTGATCCGCCGCCTCGGGCAGATCATCGCTGCGCCGATACCTGGGCCGGGCGAGTACCGGGTGCGCAGCCTCGACGGCACGGCCGTCATCCGGCCGGCCTGAAACGAACGAAACCTCCCGCATACCGGGGTAGGCTCGGCGGCGCATGGCTCTTGCCGCTTCCGAGGGCTCTGCGCGCCGAGATGGGTCGAGTGGACCCCGCGATACCGACGGGCGCTGCGGGGTCCATTCTCGTGAGACGCGTGGGGTGCCCCTCACTGCTGCCTCACATGCCAACTGGTAGCTTCGCCTGTGCCGCGACGCGCTTGGTGTCGCGACGTCGGGCAACCCTGTGGCCTCCGACCGGCGTTCCCCCCTTCGCCGGTCGGGGGCTTCGCTATCTGCGGTGACCGGACCCGGAGACGGTGAAATCGCCCTGCCCCTCAGGCGAGGAAGCAGGGCGATACGGCGTATAGAGCGGATTCCGCTGCGGGAAAATCCCTCGCCCTGTCAGGATGTGGTCGCGTGATGACTCAGGTCGGGGAAAGTCGCAGTCCGCCCTGATTGACACACGTATTCTCAACGACAGCAGGGGTTTACTCGATGATGAAAGCACTCGCCGTCACCATGACTATGGCCGCCGCGCTGTCGGTTGCCAGGGGGAAGGGACCACTTCGGAGCTGGTTTTGCCCTGAGCATGGGACCACCCGTTTGCCACTGATGGGACCACCTGACTAGCGGTTTTGCCAGTTATGGGACCACCCGGCGCGGCT
>NZ_JADLQX010000119.1 GCF_015477605.1 Nocardia amamiensis | reverse complement strand
GGCGAGTTGCGGGGCAAGATCTCCGCGAAGCCGGGCCTGTCGAGGTTCCTGCGGGTCACCCCGGCCGGGAAGCTGCGCCTCGACGCGGCGAAAGCGAAGGCCGAAGCCAACTTCGACGGCAAGTACCGCATAAATCTGGGCTCTATCCGCTCCGAATTACGCGGAACGCAGGCCTCAGCTACACCGGAGGACTCAACTCTACCGCTACATCAACCAGGGTCGCCTCACCAGCGACCGCATCACGCTCTCACCCAAACGCGCCGCCAGCTAGATCAGGACTACCGCAACTACCACCGGCCCCATGGCGGACTCGATGGCGAGACTCCGTATAGAGATTTCGGCAGCAGGTGCAGTCCGAACCGGGTGTAGTCGAGCTTTGTCAGCGGCACACTACATACGTCTTTTCGTCCGCCGTTGTTGGCCGCGTCTTGATGCGTGCTCTGCAGTGACCAGTGCTTTCGCATCGCGTTGTCAGCATGCTTCGAGGAGCACTGCATCGGCCTGTCCGAATCCGCCGCAAATCGCCGCTACCGCCCACCGCCCACCGCGGCGGCGCAATTCGCGTGCTGCTGCCAAGGTGACGCGAGCTCCGCTAGCGCCCATCGGGTGGCCCAACGCGACGGCACCTCCGTTTGGGTTGGTCCGCTCGCGTAACTCGGCCTCCAATTCGGCGTCATTGCCTGCCAACTCGCCGAGACTGCACTGTGCTGTGGCCGCAAACGCCTCGTTGATTTCGATAACAGCCACGTCATGCAGTGGCACGCCGACACGGTCAAGCAGTCTACGGATGGCGACGCCGGGCAGATAGACCGCAGAGGTCGGGCCCCCTGCAATCTGTTCGTATCCGGCCAGCCGGGCTAGCGGTTGCGCTCCGGTTTCATTGAGTGTGCGGTTGCCGGCCAGCAGCAGGGCGCAGGCCCCGTCATTGAGCCCCGGCGCATTGCCAGCAGTGACCGTTGGACTGTCGTACACGGTATCCAGCGCGGCGAGACTCTCCAGCGACACATCAGCACGCGGTTGTTCGTCCTGGCTCACCGCACCGCGGCGGGTGTGCACCGTGATGCGCTCATCGTCATACCAGCCGTCGGCTTCGGCTGCTGCATAACGCTGTTGGCTGCGCAGCGCCCACTGGTCCTGATCTTCACGAGTGACTCCGCGGGCGAGAGCCTCACGCCCGGTGTAGGTGGCAAGTGGGGTTCCAGAGAGTGGGGAACGCATCAAGAGGAGATCTTCGACCTTTAAATCACCTCGTTTCGCACCCCAACGAGTGCTATGCAGCAGCCTGGGCGTGCGGCTCATCGATTCGGCTCCGGCGGCGATCACTGAACAAGCACCTGCAGAAATAGTCCGAGCAGCCAGACCAATCACAGTCATCCCGGAGCAGCAAGCACGGTCTACCGTCAGAGTGGGCAGTGACTCCGGGAGCCCAAGGCCTAGGGAGAGCTGGCGGGCTGGGACAAACGTGGCACCCTCGATCATCCCGGTACCCAGCAATAGCTCGGAAACCGCTTCGCTCGGCCAGTGATGCTGCTCAACGAGCCCACGCACAGCCTCCGTTGCCAGCTCGACCAGCGACAGGTCCCTCAGGCTTCCGCCGAAGCGCCCGAACGGCGTGCGAAGACCACCGACAAGCCAGATGTCGTCGTGCACTGTTACCTCCATTGTTATTCCGTGTGCTGCCGCCAACACGTGGGGCTGTTGCGGGGGCGTGCAGATGACTTTGACTGCACCGGCCGGAAACAGTATAAACGAAGGTGACGTCAGTTATGGGTCTTGTGGGACGCAGGTGCGCTGATGGAGGGTTGTACGTCGACCTGCGCCGCGCCGCCAGGGGCTGGGTCGGAGAGGAACTCTCCGGGCTTGCCGGCGCGACTGCTGGTGGCTGGACCGGTCCCGGTAGGCCCGAATTGTCGTTTCTCGGGCAGGGGACGAGGCGATTCGGCTCCGGCGTTCGTGCCGAGGATTTCGGGTGACAATGCAGAGCGATGGTGGATCCTGGCGCGCCCGCCAGTGGGTCACTCGGGCGCAACGCAATGGCTGAACTCGAAGCGGCGGTTGGGTGTGCCCCTCAGGCGCATCCTCTGTAGATGACGAAGGATCGAGAGCGCAAAGAAGAGTGTTCGCGGCTGGAGTGGCCCGATGAAGCGGTTCGGGCACTGTGGTAGCCATTGTTGCCAGCGGCCACGTGATAATGGCTCAGGCACAAACTTGGTGATCTTGCCGGGGGTGGTGGTCAACTGAGGAGCACGAGGCGTCGCAGGAGATCGAAGTTGGCCCGGCCAAAGCACCTGCGCTTGATCGCCTTCAATCGGCAGACCG
>NZ_JADLQX010000118.1 GCF_015477605.1 Nocardia amamiensis | reverse complement strand
GGGCCACCGCGACCACGTCACGACGGAATTCTTCGGGGTAGGGCTTCGGCACGGTGACGCATCCTCTCACAGAGAAGACCGAACGGTCTCCTCAGGTCAGGAGTCAACCGACGCCGGGGCAGTCCCTCCGTCTCTCAATCTGGTGAGCACGGCCGTCTCGGGGTACAGCTTGGTCCGATGCCGGTCGACGGACAGCCGATGACACCGGCACAGCATGTCGACCAGTTCCGGAAGGGCGGCGAACTGGAGGATCAACCCGACGTCAACCACAGGGTTGCCGTATCGGTCTGTATCGCCGTTGAAGGAGCCCCATTCGTGATAGATGTGAATGGCTTCCTCGCATTCGAGGGAGGTAGCCAGAGCGGGCTCAAGGAAGAAGTCAGGCATCGCATACTCCCGCACCGAGACAGGCCAGTAGGGAATCGGAAACCGCGTAGCGGTGCGGATCTGTGACCGGCAACCGCTTCTCGAACACATGATAGCCCGGGTTCGGATTGATCTCCAGGCACCACCAGACCGCGTCATCGTCTTCGATCAGATCGATGCCCGCGAACATCAGCCCCTCCGCACGTGCCGCGCGAATGCACCACTGCGCCACCGCGTCCCGCAGCGACGACGAGTGGACCGAGAAATTCCCGAAGCGGTAGTCGAGCGCGGCCGAATCGATGGCGACAGCCGTGGACTCCGCACCGACGACATGAACTCGGACGTTGGTACCGGTGATGTGTTGTTGCGCCAGCAGTGGAACACTGTAGCGAAACTCGGTGTCGGGCTGCAACTCTCGCAATGTCGACACCTGAATCTTCGATCCGCTCAGGGCCTTGACCACCTGCTCCCCGCAGTCGTACGGCGGGCCGGAGACCGAGGAGCGCACCCAGGTATCGGGTACCCGGACCGCATGATTTGACAGCCTGCGCAGCAGCGCGACGTGTAATGGTTTGCTGTGATTCGTGCTGTAACCAAGTCCCGCTCCCACGACCGGGCCCCGGTAATCCGAGAGCAACGCGTCGACGGCTCGAAATGCCGCGTAGAGGCCGGGATCGGAGGTAGCGGGTTGGCGAAAGTAGAAGCCGCGCAACGGTTGATCGTGGCGAAGTAGCTCCGCCAGCGGCGCGGCGAGGTCGACGAGTTCCTCGGCGGGCCACCAAGCGACCAGGATTCCCAGACAGCGCGCACGTCGATACAGGTGGGCGGCTGCGGGATCGGCGGTGCTCGCGATGATATTGACCGTCGAGTCGGGAATGCGTCGGGTGCCCGGTATCCTGCGCACGGCCGTCGGATCCGTCACGGGATGCCTCGCGGTCCTGGGCACGATCGTGGTCGCGCGCCGTGGTGTCCGGGATGCGACGCGAGCCGAAAGGCTGCGTTGTCCGGTCGGGCGACTCAGCGCCGCCACCAGTGCCTGCGCGACGCGTACGCGCTGTTCCTCGGTCAGCCCGGCGACGTCGAGGTTCGGTTGCAGCGCACCATAGGTGAGCAGGTGCGGATGCGGGCAATAGAACACGGTGATCGTAACCGCGCGCAGACTCGCCGGAATGGGAAGGCTCTCGATCGCACCGGTGAGCTGGATCTGGACCCTGTCGGGTATCGCACACCGGCACTGCCAGGCGCAGATCCGCCGATCCACTACCGTGAGTTCGATACGGTATCCCACGGGAACTTCATGCAGGAGTACGCGCGCATCACGAGCGGGCTCCGGACTCTCCCACGATGCGGGCCCCCACGGGGAACTCCACGAGATGCGGTGCCGCCTGCGGGTGACCCATGCTGGCTGCGCGTCCTCGTCCGAATCCCAGCTCCACCGAGGAATGGCAAGCTGTGTCCGGCTACACCGAACCGCGGCCCATTGATGGTGGAGGGCTGGAGCAGGAGTGGTCCACTCCTGACCCCTCGGACCATTGATCACATTGGGAAAGACGTTGAGCGCGAATAGGAGATAGGCGCGCAACTCCTGCCAGGCGTAGAGCCTGTCGTCGGGGTCCACTCCGGTGAACGGGCCCAGGCTCAGGTCGTCGAGGCGATTGAGTACACCGCATATATCCCGGGAGCTGAACGTGCGATTCCGCACCGTCCAGCACACATCCGTGCCATTATCGGTCAACCGGTCATCGACCTGGAGATCCTCGACGAGGTCTCGGTCGTCAAGATGCAGGTAGTCCTGTCCCTGCCGTCCGGCGCAGGAGGCGACCGCGCCGACCACCGGATCGGATTTGTCGCCGAGCAGCAGAATCATGGCCTGACTCCCGGAATTTCATCCAGCGCGGCGATTCTGACGACGCCCGCTGGTCCGGCTTCCTCGTCGACGGGCACCACGACCTGCGTTCCGCATAATTCCGGGGTTTCGGAGCCCAAGACTGCCGGTTTCCGCGGGTCGCGGGGTCTCGGACGAGAGAAACTCTGAAATTTGCCTAGAGACGCGATTCGCTGAATTCGAGTAGCGT
>NZ_JADLQX010000117.1 GCF_015477605.1 Nocardia amamiensis | reverse complement strand
CCGCCCAGATGGAGACCGCCGTGCGCTCGTTCTTCCACCGCGTCCAGAAGCTCCCCGGCCGCGCCCGCAGCTACTTCCAGGCCCCACACACCACTTACGCTTCAACCTTTTAGTTTCGGATCAATACGTGTTTGCGATACGATCCGGACGCACGAGTGTCGGTCCCGTCCATTCGGTATCCAGGAGGGGGGCCAGCGCTCGCGCGATGATGATCTGGGTGTCGGGTTTGTTGGACAGGGTGCCGAAGGTGCCGTCCCAGTCGCCGCCGAGCCGCGACGAGATGAAGGCGTCCGCGACTGCCGGATTATCGTGCTGGACCAGCAGTGCTGCTTGTAGTGTCAGTGCCATGAGTTCGAGGATTCTTCCTGCGCGCCACTGCATTTGTTGGGGATCTCGAAGTTTGTGATGAAGAAAATGCACTGCTGCGTCGAGGTGCCGGTCGGCGCCGCGGGCATGGTCCAGTTCGGTGAAGAATGCCTCCAATGATTCGGGGTGTTTGCTTATCACACGCAGCGCTTCTCGTGCGGCGAGGTTGCTCGATCCTGCTCGGATGGAGTGCATCGGCATCTCGCGGTAGATCTTGGGTATTCCGGATTCTTCGAGGTGGCCGTTGCCGCCGAGGCAGTCCAGAATTTCAGTGATGTGTGCTGAGCCTCGCTTGCAGATCCAGTAGTTGCAGACTACGAGCGCCAGTCGACGGAATGCTGTTTTCTGGCTGTGGCCGGCTGCCGCGCGATCAGTTGCTTCGGCCAGGTGCATGACCGCGGTGATCGCCGCTTCGGTCTCGATGGCGAGGTCTGTCAAGACGTTGGTCATCAGCGGTTGGTGGCTCAGCTGCTTTCCGGTCGAGTGGCGATATGCCACATGGTGAACAGCCTGTGTGAGTCCTGCGCGCATGCCGCTCGCAGTGCTGAGGATGCAGTTGAACCTTGTCATAGCGACAAGTTCTGAAATCGTTGTGGCGCCACTGCCTTCTTCGCCGATCGGCCATGCCACAGCACCGTTGTATTCGATCTCTGCTAAGGCGTTGGTGCGGTTGCCGAGCGCGTCATTGAAGCGGACCAGATGTATGCGGTTACGTGTGTTATCGGGCAGCACGCGTGGCACTAGGAAGCAGGACAAGCCGCCGGGCGTCTGCGCGAGTGCAAGAAACAGGTCACTCATAGGCGCGGGGGTGAACACTGTGCGACCGGTCAGCAGGTAGGTGCCGTCATCGGTAGGAAACGCCGACGTGGTGATGGAACGGATGCCGAGGTCGCCTTTGTTCTCGCCCATCGACACGGCGGCCAGCAACCCGCGCTTACCTTCAGGTGCTCGCAATCCGTAGTCGTAATCCGGTGTTGTCAGCAACGGCTCGAACCGAGCGGCCAGTGCTGGCTCGTGGCGCAGTGTCGGCACTACCGCATAGGTCATCTCCAGTGGCCACATGTGTCCCGGCTCGACCTGTCTCCACACGAATGCCTTGGCGGCTCGCGCCACATGAGCACCTGGGCGTCCCTGAATCCAGGGTGCGGCGCCCAGTCCTGCGCCGACACCGGAGGACATCAACCTATGCCAACTGGGATGGAACACCACCTCATCGATCCGGCGGCCATACCGATCGTATGTGCGCAGGATCGGTGAGAATTCCTCGGCTTGACGTGCCCATCGCCGTACATGATCGGCGCCGGCTTGCTGTCCGAGGGCTCGTACATCGGTCTCCGCCCAACCGGCATCCGATCGCCTGAGGCATTCCAGCAACACCGGGTCTGCGGCGACATTGAATTCGTTCGGACCCGAAGCTTCTTCGAAAGCTGCGGTCGTTTCTGTCATTGACACTTCCTTGCGTGCAAGATTGCAGTGCTGCCATCAGCGATTGCAACGCTAATTCTTCTCTCAGCGTCGTCGCCGCAGCACTTTCCGAGCAAAACCATCGCTGCCATCGTCGTGGCGTGGAAACAGGCATGAGAGCCGCGGCGTCTGACGAAGTGCTTCCAGTTCGGCGTCGGAACCGAAATACCTGGTGCGGTGCTGAACCATGCAGGCTCGATTCGCAATGTCGTCATCAAAACTCGAAGGTGGCCTCTTCGTTACACGCCGCGATTGTCACTCTTCCAGCTCGCGCAACCGGCTCCGCACGGTGCTGCTGTGTGACATTCGCCGAATCGGAGGCTTCGTTGCCCTCCCGACTGCGGCTAGCTCTACTGCCGACTAACCCTACTGAAAGCGCCACTGCGACGTCAACGTTGACATAACGATCTATTCTCGACACTGGCAATACTCTGGAGATACCCAGACGAACTATGCGACCAGTCGGATTGCTTCATTGTTTCGAGCCGGAAGGGCGCGTAACACTCAACGGGCCCGACGATCAAGTGCTCGTCCCCTCGGGGCTACAGACGTTAGCCTCAATACCAGTGACTTAAGGTTTGTGGGCTGGTAGGGTCTGTGCCCGGGAGGTGTGCATGCCGCGGCCTGGGCAGGTCAAGTCGGAGACGGATGAACGGTTGTCTGATCGCATCGCGGTCGG
>NZ_JADLQX010000116.1 GCF_015477605.1 Nocardia amamiensis | reverse complement strand
GCGGGCGTCGGCCCGGAGTCGCTGGTCGCGGTCGGCATCCGCCGGTCGGTGGACATGCTGGTGGCGATCTACGCCACCATGACCGCGGGCGGCGGCTACGTGCCGATCGACCCGGACCACCCGGCCGAGCGCACCGACTACGTGCTGGACAGCTCGGCGCCGGTGTGCGTGCTGACCACCACCGCCGACAACGTCACCGCCGCGGGCATCCCGGTGCTCACGCTGGACACCCTGGACCTCAGCGGATTCGGCGACGGACCGGTCACCGACGCCGAGCGCCGCGCACCGCTGCGTGCGAGCAACACGGCCTACGTGCTCTACACCTCCGGCTCCACCGGCCGCCCGAAGGGCGTCGCGGTCAGCCATGCCTCGGTGGTCAACCAGATCGCCTGGATCACCGCCGAATACCGGATCGGCCCCGCCGACGTGATCCTGCAGAAGACGCCGGTCACCTTCGACGTGTCGGTGTGGGAGCTGTTCGGCACGCTGGCCGTCGGCGCCCGCATGCTGATCGCCGCGCCGGACGGCCACCGCGACCCGATGTACCTGTCGGAGATCATCGGACGCCACCGGGTCACCATGACCTCGTTCGTGCCGTCGATGCTCTCAGTGTTCGCCGGCGCCGCGTCCACGGCCGAATGTGCTTCGCTGCGTGCGGTTCTCGTCGCCGGTGAGGCGCTGCCGCCCGCGACCGTCACCGCGTTCCGGCAGTTCTCCACCGCCGCGGTGCACAACCTGTACGGGCCCACCGAGTTCACCGTGCACGCCACCGCGTGGCCGCTCAACGAGGTCGCGCCGACGACGGTGCCGATCGGCCGCCCGGTGTGGAACGCGCAGACCTACGTGCTGGACGAGGGCCTGAATCCGGTCCCGGTCGGCGTACCCGGCGAGCTGTACCTCGGCGGCGTGCAGACCGCCCGCGGCTACCACGGCCGTCCGGACCTGTCCGCCGAGCGATTCGTCGCCGACCCGTTCGGCGCGCCCGGCTCCCGCCTGTACCGCACCGGCGACCTGGTGCGCTGGGTGCAGCCGCGCGATCCGGAAGTCGGCAGCGCGGGCGCGCTGGAGTACATCGGCCGCACCGACTTCCAGGTGAAGTTCCGCGGCCAGCGCATCGAGCTCGGCGAGATCGAGGCCGCCCTGCTGGAGCATCCGGCCGTCACCCAGGCCGTGGTGCTGGTGCTGGACACGGTCGCGGGCGACCAGCTGGTCGCGTACGTGGTCATGGTCACGGACCAGACCGTGGAGGCGGTGGAGCTGACGAGGTTCCTTGCTCTGAAACTGCCCGCCTACATGGTGCCCTCGGCGATCGTGGTGCTGGAGGCGTTCCCGCTCAACGCGTCCGGCAAGCTGGACCGCAAGGCGCTGCCCGCCCCGGTGTTCGAGGTGCGCGAATTCCGCGCCCCGACAACGCCGATCGAGGAGATCGTCGCGCAGATCTTCGGTGAGGTGCTGGGCATCTCCCGCGTCGGCGTGGACGACGACTTCTTCGAACTGGGCGGCAACTCGCTGATCGCCACCCAGGTCGCCTCCCGCCTCGGCATCGCGCTGGACACCCGGGTGCCGGTGCGCATGCTGTTCGAGGCGTCCACGGTCGTGGCGCTGGCCGCGCGGGTGGAGTCGCACGCAGGCGACGGCGCGCGCAAGGCGCTGGTCGCCAGGCAGCGCCCGGAGCAGGTGCCGCTGTCGCTCGCGCAGCAGCGGATGTGGTTCCTCAACCGGTTCGACACCTCCTCGGCGGTTTATAACATAGCCATTCCTATCCGGCTGTCCGGTGACCTGGACATCGCCGCGCTGCAGGTCGCGGTCATCGACGTGATCGACCGGCACGAATCGCTGCGAACGGTGTTCCCGGAGACCAAGAGCGGCCCGGTACAGGTGGTGCTGGACGCCGCGCAGATCGTGCCGGACCTGACCCCGGTGCCGGTGACCGAGCACAACCTGATCGATCACCTGGTCGAGCTGGCCTCGATGGCGTTCGACGTGACCAGCGAAGTACCGCTGCACGCACGGCTGTTCGAGATCAGCGAGACCGAGTACGTGCTCGGCATGGTGGTGCACCACATCTCGGCCGACGGCTGGTCGATGGGTCCGCTGGCCCGCGACGTCATGGTGGCGTACGCCGCCCGCACCTCGTGGGAGGCCCCGGCCTGGTCGGCGCTGCCGGTGCAGTACGCCGACTACGCGCTGTGGCAGCGCGAGGTGCTCGGCGCCGAGGACGACCCGAGTTCGCTGATCTCCAACCAGATCCGCTACTGGACGCGCGAACTGGCCGATCTGCCGGACGAATTGGTGCTGCCGTCGGATCGGCCGCGCCCCGCCGTCGCCTCCTACCGCGGCGGCACCTACCCGTTCGTGATCTCCGGCGAGACCCAGCGCGCCCTGGTCGAGCTGGGCCGCAGGCACAACGCCTCGCTGTTCATGGTGCTGCACAGCGCGCTCGCCGTACTGCTGGCGCGGGCCAGCGGCACCAGCGACATCGCCATCGGCACGCCGGTCGCCGGTCGCGGCGAGGCCGCGCTGGA
>NZ_JADLQX010000115.1 GCF_015477605.1 Nocardia amamiensis | reverse complement strand
CACCGGCCCCGACGGCGCCCGATACACCCCACCCGCGAACTCCGGCACCGGCAACGCCGCACGATCCAACTTCCCCACCGGCGTCAACGGCAACCCATCCACCACCACCAAAACCGCCGGCACCATATACGACGGCAACCGCGCCGCCACCGCCGCACGCACCGCCTCCACATCGACGTTCTGCCCATCCACCGGCACCACATAGCCGACCAGCCGGTCCCCACGACCGTCGTCCCGGACGACCACGACCGCCTGCGCGATACCCGCACACCGCGCCAACACCGACTCGATCTCCCCCAACTCGATCCGATACCCGCGGATCTTGACCTGGAAATCGCTGCGGCCCACATACTCCACCGTGTAATCGCCACGCCACCGCACCACATCCCCGGTGCGGTACATCCGCTGCCCCGGCGCACCGTACGGATCCGCCACGAATCGCTCCGCCGTCAACCCGGGACGCCGGTGATAGCCGCGAGCCAGGCCGACCCCAGCCAGATACAACTCCCCCACCACCCCCACTGGCACCGGACGCAACCACCCGTCCAACACCACCTCGTACACCCCCCGGACCGGGCCGCCGATGGTGATCGGCTCCCCCACCACCATCGGGTCCCCGATGTTCGACATCACCGTCGCCTCGGTCGGCCCGTACGCGTGGAACAGCCGCCGGCCCGGCGCCCACCGGGTCACCAGCTCCGGCGGACACACCTCACCACCGAAGACCACATCACCGAACTCGTCGAGACCGGCAGGATCGACCGTCGCCAACGCCGCCGTGGTAACGAAACCATGCGTGACATGCTCGGCGGCGAGAAGCTCCGCCAGTTCCCTGCCGCCGTACACGGTCGGCGGCGCGATCACCATCGTTGCCGCCGGTCCGAACGCCTGCAGATACTCGAACACCGCACCGTCGAAACTCGGAGTCGCGAAATGCAAGGTCCGCGACGACGAGGTAGCTCCCAGCCGGGCGCTCTGTTCGGCCGCGAAGTTGTCCAAGCCACGGTGAGTGACCACCACCCCCTTCGGGACCCCGGTGGAGCCGGAGGTATAGACGAGGTAGGCCGCGTGGTCCAGGGACAGACGCGCGGTCCGATCCGCATCGGTGATCGGGGTGGCCGAGTGTGCCGCGCATGCCCGTTGCAGCTCGGGATCGTCGAGTACCAGCCACTCGACCGTTCCCGGAAGTTTGTCCCGGTGCCCGGACACCGTCAACCCGAGGAGGACCCCGGAATCGGTGAGCATCTGCGATATCCGCTCGTCCGGATACATCGGATCCACCGGCACGAACGCGGCCCCGGTCGAGGTGACCGCCCACACCGCGAGCACCGACTCCACCGACCGCGACATCCCCACCGCGACGTACGTTTCCGGCCCGGCACCCCGGTCGATCAACAATCGCGCCAGCCGGGTCGATCGTTCCCCGAGTTCCCGATAGGACACCCGGACGTCACCACAGGCCACGGCGACCGCATCGGGATCGATCGCCGCCGCATCGCTGAAGATCTCCGGCAACGTCCGTACCGACCCACCCTGGAGCCCCCGCACCGGCGTCAGCGCCGCACGCTCTCTCTCCTCGAGGATTTCGATATCTCCGGTCGGTTCCGATGGGTGCGCGGTCACTGTTTCGAGGATGCGCAGGAATCGGTCGGCGAATCCGTGGACTGTTGTCTGGTCGAACAGATCGGTGGCGAAGGTGAATTCGACATCCATTCCGGCTGCAGTACCGTCGGGTCCGTACCGTTCTGCGAAGGTCAACTGCAGGTCGAATTTGGCTACCGGCAGGTCTGCTTGCAGCGGCTCGACGGTTAGTCCGGGTAGCTCGAATCCGGCCGGCGCGAAGTTCTGGAATACCAGCAGCACCTGGAACAACGGTGCATGCGCGGTCGACCGTGCCGGTGCCAGCTCCTCGACCAGCCACTCGAACGGTGCTTCGGCGTGTGCGTATGCCGTCAGATCGGCTTCCCGGGTGTGTTCGAGCAGGTCGAGGAATGACCATCCCGGCTCCACCCGGGTGCGTAACACCAGAGTGTTGACGAACATCCCGACCAGATCGTCGAGCTCATGTTCACCGCGACCGGCGATGGGGGTGCCCACGGCGATGTCGTCACTGCCCGACAACCGCGCCAGCAGCACCGCCACCGCCGCATGCACGACCATGAACGAGGTCGCGTCATGCTCGCGGGCGAATGCATTCACTCGCTGGTGCAGATCCGCTGCGATGGTGAACTCGATCCGCCCGCCGCGCATCGACGCTACCGCGGGCCGCGGCCGATCGGTCGGTAATGCCAGCACCTGCGCGGCCCCGGCCAATTCCCGCTTCCAGAATGCGAGCTGCTGTCCAGCCACCGAGTCCGGGTCCTCGGGCTGCCCGAGTAGTTCCCGTTGCCACAACGCGTAGTCCGCGTATTGCACCGGCAGCGGCGCCCACCCCGGCGCCTGTCCCTTGGCCCGGGCGGCATATGCGGCCATCACATCCCGCGCCAACGGCCGCATCGAGGACCCGTCGGCGGCGATGTGATGCACCGCCACCGCCAGCACATGCTCCTGGTCCCCGACCCGCAACAGCCGCGCCCGCACCGGCACCGCCG
>NZ_JADLQX010000114.1 GCF_015477605.1 Nocardia amamiensis | reverse complement strand
CTAAACCCCGGCAGGTCACCGGCTGGATCATCCGTCCGGCACACCAGCGCACCGAGGCCGAACGAGCCGACCTGGCCCGGATCCTGGACCGATGCCCGGTCCTGCGCGGCGTCGATCAGCTGGTCAGCGACTTCGGCGGGATGCTGCGCCACCGTCGGGGCCAGCATCTCAACGCCTGGATCGCTGCAGCCCAAGCCAGTGACATCTCCCAACTTCAAGGATTCGCCGCCGGTCTGCTCAAGGACTACGACGCAGTCCGCAACGGACTCACCCTCGAATGGAGCAGCGGAGCCGTCGAGGGCGCGGTCTGCCGATTGAAGGCGATCAAGCGCAGGTGCTTTGGCCGGGCCAACTTCGATCTCCTGCGACGCCTCGTGCTCCTCAGTTGACCACCACCCCCGGCAAGATCACCAAGTTTGTGCCTGAGCCAGGTCCCGATGCCCGTTGACACCATCTTACGGTTGCGCTATGGGGGAAATGCCTACAAAATCGGCGCGGCGTAATGGAGTCGACGGCTGTAAGCCCATTCACTCTGCGGGCATCACTGCCACGCGGGAGCAAGCACGAACCACTTTTTCAACGGCGGGCTCACCGTAGGCATTTCCCCTATATACGGCATGTCTCCGATACGCGACGATCGAGTCGTGGAGCCGCACAATCACCTCATGGACGTCCCGTACTCATCAGGAGCCTAACCACCTTGACGGTCGTCACCGTATCCACTAGCGCCCCGACTAGTCGGCACCGTCCGATGCGGCGAGCGTTGTCGTGCGAGTGATGAGAGTGCGCAGAATCCCAGGGACGACCTGAGCAAACTCGTGTGGGCCATGCGTCTGCCCGGATTCTTGCCCTGCGGCAACGGGACCGCGAACGAAAAACCTAGATGAAGAATGATCAGCCGCTCGGCGCCTTCGCGATTTGTGACCCCGAAAACGGGTGCATACGATCATCAACGAGGATCTGATTGGATATGAATAATTCAACATCTCCACGCCCCGAAGAAGACGATGTACATATAGCGGTACAACTCGGCGGCGTACTCCTTGATTTCACGGCGTGCCACTCCGCCGCATTGTTGTTCATGCAGGATTGTCGTGCTCATTGTCATCCAGAGCATGTAGCGGTAATGTCCGACAACCCCAAAATTTATCCGCGGCTGCCCAATGAACGGTTGTACCTTGAGCCTTGAGCTGAGCTAGCCGATAAGTATGGCAGCTCCGTCAGGGTTCTCCAGGCCGGAATCTGGCCCGCCTATCGATCGCAGGGCGGCATAAATTTGGGATCACGATGAGTGATTGAAATTGCTTGCTCTGCGGCAATCTAATGTACGCGCAGTTCGAGTACAGAAACGGATAACATCGAGAGCGTGAAAGGTGGTCGCAAATCTGACACGCGCAGACCTGGAAGCTTTACGCCCGTGGCTTGATCCGCTCTCGTGGCCCGATGGCGGTCGAACACCAGAGATCGGAGGGGGTTAGAAACGACAGTTCATCTTCCGCTGAGCAGCGGAATTATAGGGGTTTCCCCCATTGTACGCTCGTCAGTTGCATGAGAGTGTCACTCTATCGACAACACGGTGCCGCGTTGCAGAAGCGGAAGCGGGCACCGCAGGCCCATCATCCCGAATTCTTCGAACGGATGTGACCTCTATGAGTGACACACTGGCGCGCGCCGAACAGCCACATTCCGAGAAACGTGGCGATCTGCCCGGTCCACGCGGAACTTTGCTACCACGCTGGCATTCCAACGCTCGCCGTTGACTTTTCTGTCCAGAATGATCGAGCTGTACGGTGACATCGTCGCACTCGACCTGCTTCGGGCACCGATTGTACTGCTGAATCATCCGGACCACATCGAACACGTCCTCAAGTGGAATCAGCGCAACTACGACCGAAACGGGTCCAGTCTTTTCCATGGCTCGCGCGATGTTCGGCAATGGCCTGGCCACGGCAGCTAGACCAAGCTGGCTGTTCCAGCGTCGACTCTTGCAGCCAGCCTTTCATCGCCAACGTGTCGCGGCGTTCGGCGAATTGATGACCAACACGATCGAAGACACGCGGGACGGGTGGGAACACATGCACGGCCCTGGTGAAACTTTGGACGTCCGCGCCGAGATGAGCCGACTCACCCTGCGCATTGCCATCCGCGCACTGTTCGCCTCGGACCTGAAGGATGCTGCTGCCTATCGGTTCATGGACGCGGTCGACACTTCGAACCAGGAATTATTGATGTGAAACGGATCGGTTGTGCCACATGATGTTCCGTGGGTGGGTGATGGTCTCAGGATGGACATGCGCAGGCTTTCCCCGGGGCAGCAGGAGGCGTTGCGGATGCGGGTGATGGGAGCGATACGCGATGGCATGACGTCCGCGGAGGCCCAGCGGGTGTTCGGGGTGTCAGAAGGGTCGATCCGGAACTGGCGCAACAGGTTCGCCCCTGGTGGCGTGGAGGGTTTGGAGTCGGGACGGCCGTGCCGGCGTGCCGGTGACGGGGCGAAGCTGACACAGTCGCAGGCCGAGGCGCTGGTGGACGCGCTGGTGGTGTTCGTACCGGGACAGTTGGAGCTGGGCGGACTGTTGTGGACATTACGGAAGGTCGCCGAGCTGACCCGCCGGCTGTTCGGGGTTTCGTTCACCGAGCAGGGCATGGGAAAGGTGTTGCGCCGCATGGGATCCACGTTCCAGCGCCCGGACCGTCGCGCGATCGAGGCGAATCCGGAGGCGATGGCCGAGTGGGTGCGGGTCACCTACCCTGCGCTGGCAGCACGGGCGAAGGCCGAGGACGCGGTGATCCTGTTCGGCGACCAGGTCGGGGTGCGCTCCGACCAGTTGTCGGGCCGCACATGGGGCCGCCGTGGCCAGACACCGGTGGCCGCGAGGACCGGGAA
>NZ_JADLQX010000113.1 GCF_015477605.1 Nocardia amamiensis | reverse complement strand
TTGTGGTGTGGGTGGTGATGGTGTGGAGGGTGTGGGTGGTGCGGTGTAGGAGGGTGGTGGCGGTGGTGGTGTCGAAGAGGTCGGGGTGGTATTTGATGGTCAGGTGTAGCCGGGTGTCGGCGGAGGCGATCAGGGTGAGCGGGTAGTGGGTGGCGTCGTGGGCGCTGGCGCCGACTACCCGCATGCCGGCCAGGTCGGTGTCGGCGGAGAGTCCGGCGCGGTCGACCGGGTAGGACTCGAACACTGTCAATGTGTCGAAAACCGCGCCCGCTCCGGCTGCGGCCTGGATGTCGGTCAATCCGAGGTGGTGGTAGTCGAGCAGGCCGGCCTGCTCGGTCTGGACCCGTGTAAGCAACTCGGCGAGGGATTCATGGTGATCCAGTCGCACCCGGACCGGCACGGTGTTGATGAACAATCCGATCATCGACTCGATGCCCGGGATCTGCCCGGGCCGGCCCGCGACGGTGGCGCCGAACACCACATCGTCGCGGGCGGTCATGGTGGCCAGTACCAGGCCCCACGCCACCTGGATCACGGTGTTGAGCGTGACCCCTTGCTCGCGGGCCACGGTGGTCAGTGTCCGGGTCTGTTCCTCGGTCAGGTCCAGCTGGTATTGGTCGGGAATCGTGGACAGCTCCCGGCCCGGGTGCGCGGGGGCAAGCAGGGTCGGCTCCTCGGCCCCTGCCAGAGCCCGCGCCCATACCGCGCGTGAGGTTTGCGTATCCTGCCGGCCCAGCCACGCCAGATATTCCCGGTAGGGGTGCACCCGAGGCAATCCCGACCCGTCTCCTGCGGTGACGTAGAGGGTCAGCAGTTCCCGCAGCAGCAACGGTAACGACCAACCGTCGAGCAGGATGTGATGATTGGTCAGCACCAACCGGTATTCAC
This sequence comes from Nocardia amamiensis, assembly GCF_015477605.1. Taxonomy (GTDB): domain Bacteria; phylum Actinomycetota; class Actinomycetes; order Mycobacteriales; family Mycobacteriaceae; genus Nocardia; species Nocardia amamiensis_A. The sequence goes on along the minus strand of NZ_JADLQX010000113.1, from coordinate 2,300 downwards.
CGGGCGCGAGGGTGATCAACATCAACCGCAGCAGCGGCGCGGTGTTCATGTCGAACCGGGTGGTCCGGTCGGCGGTCAGGATCCGGTCGAGTTCGGCCCCCCGTAGGCTCTCCTCCACTGCGGTCAGGTCGATCTCCCCCACCGGCACCTCGACATCGTCGGCGACGACCTGCAGGAACCGCCCATCGGGATCGGAGACGAACGCGGCCCGCAGGTTCGGGTGCCGATCCAGCAGTGTCTGCGCCGCGGCCTGCAACCGTGCCAGATCCACATCGCCGCGCAACTCCAACACCACCTGCACCAGATACGCGTCCACCGAGTGGTCGGCCAGCAACGCATGAAACAGCAGCCCCTCCTGCAGCGGCGCCAACGGCCAGATATCCGTGAGTGTCGGATACCGCTGTTCCAGCGCCTCGATCGTGTGCTGGTCGGGGCGCACCAGATCCAGATCCGAGGGGGTGAACCCGCCCGCACCCGGCTGCCCCGCATACTCGGCCAGCACGGTCACCGCCTGCCGCCACCGCCGCGCCAGATCGGTCACCTCGCCGTCCGAGAGCACCCCGGTCGGGAACGAGAACACCGCCCGCAACACCGAACCGGCGGCGGTGGTGGTCACCGCGGCATCGACGGCGACCACCGCGGCCACCGGCAGGTCCCGATCACCACCACCCAGATCACCGGTCTCCTCGACCGGAACCCACCCCACCTCCACACCGTCCTCGAGCACACCGGTGGTGGTGAACCGGCCCAGATAGTTGAACCCGACCTGCGGTTGCGGGAACGACGCCAGCACCTCACCGGTCTCGTCATTGAGATACCGCAACAACCCGTACCCGATCCCGCGGTCCGCGGTCGTGCGCAGTTGTTCCTTCACGGTCTTGACCGCCGCCCCCGCCGCCGCCCCACCGGCCAGGACCTCCTCGAGGTCCACCCCGGCCAAATCCAGACGCACCGGGAACATGGCGGTGAACCAGCCCACCGTCCGGGACAGATCCGCCCCCGCCACCACCTGCTCCTCCCGGCCGTGGCCCTCCAACCCGATCAAGGCCTGCGCGGTGTCGATGCCCCGATCACGCCGCCAGCTGCTCAACGCCACCGCCAGCGCGGTCAGCAAACCATCGTTCACCCCGCCGTGAAACACCTCCGGCAACGTCGTGAGCACGGTGTCGGTGACCGCGGCCGGCAACGCCACGCTGACCGTGTCCACCGTGGCCCCCACATCCACCGCCGGATCCAACGGACGCGACCCCAACACCGGATCCGACCCGGTCAGCATCTCCCGCCACAGGTCGAGTTCCCCGACCCGGGCCTCGCAGTGAGCAGCGGCAACCAGCCCGTGCGCCCACCGCCGCATCGACGTTCCCACCGGCGCCAGGTCCGCTTCCGCGCCCGCCGCCAGCCGCGCCCACGCCGCCGCCAGATCGGGCACCAGAATCCGCCACGACACCCCGTCGATCACCACATGATGCGCCACCAGCAACAACCGGCCCCCCGTAGTGGGGCCGGGATCGAACCACACCCCCTGCACCATCACCCCCGACACCGGATCCAGCCGACCCACAGCCGCCTCCCACGCACCAGCCACCACCGCCGAGAACCCCTCCCCGGTCACCTCCTCCACCGGCACCCGCACCAACAGCGACTCCGCGGAAACCGACCCCACCGGCAACACCTCCAAAACCCACCCCACCCCGGACCCGGAAACACAGCCGGACCCGGACCCGGAAACAGAGCCCGAGTCGGTACTGCGGCGCAACCGGGCTCGGAGCATGTCGTGCCGGTCCAACACCGCCTGCACCGTCCGGGCCAGCGTGTCCCGATCGATCCCCACCGGCAACGTCAACAACACCGACTGCGACACCCGCTCGAAACCGCCCACCCGCTCGAGCAACCACGCCACGATCGGGGTCACCGGAACCTCCCCGACCCCACCACCGGGAAGCTCCTCGAGCACCGGCCCGCCCACCCCGACCGAGGCAGCCACCTCCGCCAACCCCGCAACAGTCTTGTATTCGAACACCTCCCGCGGCGAGATCACCACCCCCGCCGCCTTCGCCCGCGCCACCAACTGAATCGACATGATGCTGTCCCCACCCAACGCGAAGAACGAATCATCCACCCCCACCGACTCCACCCCCAACACCTCCGCGAACACCCCCGCCAACACCACCTCCACCGGCCCCGACGGCGCCCGATACACCCCACCCGCGAACTCCGGCACCGGCAACGCCGCACGATCCAACTTCCCCACCGGCGTCAACGGCAACCCATCCACCACCACCAAAACCGCCGGCACCATA
>NZ_JADLQX010000112.1 GCF_015477605.1 Nocardia amamiensis | reverse complement strand
CTTTGCCCGGAGTTCACGCGAACTGAAGGTTTCTTGGCAGGAACCCAAGGATGCTTACGGGATTTGGGGCGGGTCGATCCTTGGGTTCGTGCTCAACCCGGTGGATCGTGTTTCTCGGCTGGGGTTTGCAGGATCTGTCGAGCGGCTGCGCAGTATCGGATCGCGGTGGTGTCGTCGAGTCCGAAAACGACGGCCAGGTGGAGTGGGTCGGGTCCGTGGGTGAGTGCCTCGTCGAGTTGCCGGTCGACGCGTAAGGCTTCCAGGGTGGCGGTTCGGCGGCGGAATGGCGCGGTGAGCGCGTTGACGCTGATGGCTCGGGTGCTCGACGCGGTCTGCTTGTTGATGATCAGGTGCGGGTTGGCGGTGTTGGGCCAGCGTCTGCGTCGATATTCCAGCCAGTCGATGAGGAGCCGGTGGGTGAGTTCGTCGAGTGGGCGAGTCACCGAGCCGATGGTCAGCCGCCGGTTGCCGAGCTCGATGTCGTCCAGGCGCAGGGTGCGGATGGCTTCGGGGCGGGCGGCGTGAATCGCGGCCAGGGCCAGCGCGATGCGGGCTGCCGGTGTGGTCGCGGCCTGGGTTGCGTCGTCGATGTGGTTGCCGCGCAAGGGAAGAATGATCGGGTCGTCGCGGTGTCCGATGCGGACTCGCGCTGCCGGGTCGGCGAAGATGGTGCCGCGCTTTTTGCAGTGCCGCATCAGCGAGCGCAACGCGCCGAGAGTTCGACGGCGCAGATGGCCGTGTAAGGTGCCGGCGACTGCGGCGACGTCGCCGGTGGTGGCCTCGCGCAGGTGGTCGTATCGGGTGGACCATTCGATCAGCACGGGGTGGGTGGCGCGCAGGTAGTGGCGGACGGTGTTGATGTTGCGGGGTTGGCTGCGGGGCCCGCCATACCGCAATACTCGCGCCCAGTCGCGGACGTCGGCGGCGATGCCCGGGGCGAGGTCGGCGAGTTTGCCTTCCAGCCAGGTGTCGAAGGCCGGGACACGGTCATCGATCAGCAATCCCATCGCGGCCAGTACTTCGGCGACCCTGTTGATGCTGACTCCGTAGCGGTGCAGCACGCCGATCAGGTCCGAGTAGCGGAACTGCTCGCCGTCGCCGTGTCCGGACAGGAGGATGACCAGGGCCCGGTCCAGTTCGGCGGCCAGTTTGGTGTTCCAGCCACGGCCCTCGCCCAGCGCCTGGGCGATCCGGCGGGCTCGGACCAGCGCGGGGCTGGCGGGCTCGGCGTGCTGGGCCCAGTCGAAAGCCCGGCCGGCCCCTGGCAGGTGCAGTTGCAGTTGCCCGCCCTCGACCAGGGAGGGCTCCGGCGGCAAAGCAGCGACGACGGTGGCGCGGAGGCGGGCGCGTAGCCGCACGCCGGAGCGCGGGCCGCGCATCTTGGTCATCCCCGCGAACCACAACTGGTGGAAGGTGACCCGAGCGAGATCCTCGTCGGTGACGACCGGAGGATCGGTGGCCAGCGAGGCGGCCTGGAGCCAGCAGAGCCGGCAATGGCTGTTCTTCAACGGCACGACCCGAGCACACCCAGCACAGGCAGCGGCGGGATGGCGCCGCCGGAAGTCGTAGCAGGCGCGGCAATAGCCGCCATACAACACACCCCAGGCCAGGCATTCGGGGCAGCTCGACGCCAGCTTGTCCGGTGCACGCCGGACAGGCTGCCTCCGTTCCAGGGTCACGCTGGCCTCCGCTTGCTCACATGGGTGGAAGTGACCGGCCGTCACGGCGTTTCGGTGTTACCACCGCTGCGCTGGTCCCCGCACCGCTGGTGCCGGTCGAGACCTTCGGCTCGGCGTCGGTGACCGGCCGGTTGACCTTGCCGGGCTCGGGGATGAGCACCTCCTCGATCCCACAGCCGAGCACGGCGCAGATGATGTCCAGGTCGTCGAGCTTGACGCTGGCCGGGCTGCCTGACCACAGCCCGGACATCTTCCCCGCGCTGATCACCAGGCCGTGCTCGGCGAATTGGCGCTGCAACTCGCTGGCCTTCCAGATGCCCCGATTAGCGGCGGCCAACCGCAAGTTCCACCTCATATCCCCAGTCCCTTCAGACGCTGAGCGGCACGTTCCTGCCCGGAAAGCCACGCATCCTCGACATGCGTGCGATGAACATGGACATAATTCATCGTTGTGGCAACCCAGGAGTGGCCTAACGTCTCCTGGATAGCGATCAAATCCATTCCGCCCAAATACAATTGGCTTGCGCAGAAATGGCGCATGACATGTGGAGTCAGGCTGTCCGGCCATTCCGGCAGGTGCCTGGCTGCGGCCTCGGCCAGACCGGCCCGCAACGCCTCGCTGCCCACCCGGGCGGCGGTGCCATCGGTATTACGGCGCTCCGAACAGAACAGCGGCGCGCCCAGCCGCGCGGGATCGTCGCCGAGCTGACACCACACGTCCTCGACGAACCATCGAAGCGTCCGGCCCGCGCCGTTGATCAGCGGCACCATGCGCTCGCGGGGCCCGGAACCCCGGGCACCTTTGCCATGGCGGACATGGAGTTTGCCGAACCGGCCCAGATCCCACTTGATATCGGCCAGATCCAGGTGACGCGCCTCGTTGACCCGCAACCCCACCTCGGCCATCAACCGAGCCGCGGCATAATTGCGGGCCACCGGCCCGAACTTGCGGCAGGTCGCCAACTCCTCACGCCACCCGGCGAACAACCGTGCGATCTGCTCGGCGGCCGGCGGGATGCGCAACTTGGCCTTCCGCTGGCCCCTGGGCCGGTTCATCTCGTCGATCGGGCACTCGACGACCCGGCCCGTCAGGTTGTAGATCTCGATCTTGTGCCGCAGCTCCAGAAACTCGAAATAGGTCTTGAGTGCCTGCGCCCGAGCCAGTCTCGTGGGGATCGGCACCGGCCGCAGCACCGTCCCGAAATAGGCGTCCGCGTCCGCGGGCAGCATGTCCCACAACGGTTTCCCGAACCAGGTCCGAACCTGCTCCAAATGGCTGACATCCGAGCGAATCGTGTTGTCCGACAAGCCAGCCGCGCAACGGGCCAGGACAAACCCTGCGAACACGTCAGTCTCGAACCGCTCGACGTCCTCCGGGCCCGCCGCCGCACGCACCTCGCGGAGATCCCGCACAACCGACAACCCCACCGCGCCTCCTGGCCTTCACCTTCACCGCTGGAGCATCATCGAAATTGAGATCGGCTCAGGCTATCCGAAGTTCAGTCACAACGGCCAAGAACCAGCGAAACACGGAGAACCCCCAGGTCCAGCACGGAGACCGTCAGCACGGACCCCAACGAACTCCAGGGTTATTTTTTA
>NZ_JADLQX010000111.1 GCF_015477605.1 Nocardia amamiensis | reverse complement strand
ACAAGCGCCCCCGCGGCAACCACGAACCCAAGACACAGAACAAGGAGGTCGGGTAGAACATCACCCAGGACCCACCACCTGCCCAATTACGTGAACGAACGGGCCGGGAAAAACGTGAACGTCGACACCCACGGGTACGGAGGGTCAGGAGGATTCGGCGGTGGCGGCGGCCAGCGTCGATCAGCGGGCGGGGGTGGCCGGAAGTCCCGCACACCGCACCAGAGATATCGCCACCATCTCGCGTAGTTCTCCCAGAGTCGAGCATCGAACTCGGTCAGCAGACCAACGGTTCTCGCGCGCAATGCACTCAACTCCTTCCGGTCGATAACCTCGTGATGCTGCCGATCTTGTGCCGAGCACGCCTGTCATCGCGCGTCGCCCCTGTCTAATCGCATGACCTCGAAGGAGGCGGCCTCCTCGGTGGTCAACTGCCAGGAGTGTCACGCTCGAGTAACTCGGTGTGGGTTATGAGATGTCGATGTCGGCGTAGATTGCGGCGTGGTCGGAGGCCGCGTGCACCTTGCTGGTCATGGTGTCGAAGTGCGGGAACAGGGTGCCGTGGGTGCCGCCCCAGACGCCTTTGCGGAAGATACCGCCGCCGGTGACGCGGTCGAACAAGCTTGGTGACAGCAGCAGGTAGTCGATCTTGTTGCTTTTCGTGCCGTTGCCGAAGGTCCCAGGCCGGTCTTCATCGGGGTCGCCGTCGTCGAAGTTCGAGGTCTGAGCGATGTCGGTCAGGTCGGTTTCGGCGAGCAGGGGATGCAGAGGGTTGCTGTCGGGGGTGTCGTTGAAGTCGCCCAGCACCACCACATGCTCGATGCCCTCGTCGCGTCGCCGCCGGTAGATCTGGGCGACGGCTTCGGCCTGCCGGCGTCGGCGTTTGTTGCTCGCGGTCTGGTTGCTGCCGAACTTGCTTTTCAGGTGGTTGACCAGCACCAGCAGTGACTGGCCGGCCAGGGCGCTGTCGTCGGAGAAGGTGAAGCGGTATTCCGGGCAGTCGCGGCTGAAGATGCGGTTGCCGAACGGGCCATCGTCGACATGCGTGCGGATGTCGGAGACCGGGTACTGGTCGGTGGAGAGGATTCCGACGTCGATACCGCGGGTGTCGTTGCCGTCGATCAGCATCACGTGTGGGTAGCGGGGCACCCCGTTGCTGTGGATGAGGGTGTCGCTGAAGCGGCGCAGGGTGATTCGGTCTTCGGCCTCGACGACGCCGACGATGTCGGCGCCGACTTCCCGGATGACCCTGGCGGTATGGGTGATGGCCAGCGCGTCGATGCGATCTTTGATCAGGTCCACCCATCCCACCCAGTCCGACCGTCCATCCGCCACCACCGTGACGTCGTCCTCGTCGCCGCCAGCTGGGCGTTTGAGCAGTTGGCCCCGGATCTTGCGCAGAACCGCGAAGGTGTCCTCGTCGTTCGGTTCCCCATCATTGAGCAGCAGACGCAGTTTCTTCAACAGCGTAAGGATTTCGGCTTTGTCGGCTGCGCTGTAGGTGTCGTGGTCGAACAACTCGTTCACCCGCGCGTGGGCATCGAGTATCGCGGCGGCGACCGGTTCGGGGGCGCCCATGACACGTGGGCGGGAGAACAGATTCTCGACGTTGTACGCGGCAATCCGCAGACGATCGGTCGACATGGCAGGGCTCCTATCGGTTCATGCGGCAACGTGACCGCCGAGGGATGGGGAGAGATCTGCGCACCAAAAGTATGACAGTGCCAGAGCCTGCTTTCGCGAGATCCGACTACGTGTACAGGCACAATGAGGTTGCCTTTCTCATTCGAATTCATCGACGGGTCTACCGACCGGGCCCGTATCTACCCACCTATGTCGTCGTATCGCCCACACGAGGGGCGCGGAAGCTTGGACCGATAACTGTTCATTCGTCCAGCTTCGACCGAAGCAAAAATGTTGGGCTACCTGCGCATCCGGTACATTTCCTTCTGCTTGCTCGATGATTGAGTACGAGACTCAAGGCTTCCTCCAGGGGAGCAGAAGTGCACACTCAGGCTGTAAGGAGCGCTTATCATGCTCCCTCGAACGATACGAAGTACTCGAAACAGCATTCGAGGGATCGGTCTGGCGCAAGTGAGGGGCTTCTGCCTGCCGCTAGCGGTTTTGTCGTTCCGGTTGGTGCTCGGGAGTTGTCCTACAGGCCGTCAATCGCGGTGCCGAGATCCGCGCCGTAGCTGGACCAGCAGAAGATCGGCTCCCCTGGTTCGTCTCGATGGCCCATGTACCACTCGCCGTCGTCGACGCAGCGCGCGAGGCACAGACCGGTGAAGCCGATGATCAGATCGACTTCCAAGGAGACTCCTTGGCTAGGTTCGAGTGGCGCCAGGAATACCGGGGTGCTGGGATCCGACAACTCCACGGTGCTGTCCTGCGCTCGTCGCCGCACCTCGTCGATGGCCCACTCATTCGGAAGCATGCCCTTGTCCACCACGTGATTCTTGCCGAAAAGACGCCCCACTTCTCGTCCGGGTGGACGAGCCGACCCGTGAGATGAACCCCTGACTCCTACCGCACCGAGTTGCGTCAACACCGGCAGAAGCCCGACGCAACGATCTGCCACATACCTGACGCATCGCAGCTCATCCCCGTGATCCTGCGTCAGATCAACTGACAACGGACAACAGTGCGGTGGGATCGTGTCAGTTGGCCGAGATGATCGAATAGCGCACGCTTCGAATACATACGCTCCACCAGTTAACAACGGCCTGAACGAAATCACCCGGCAGCAGTGGGTGCCCTGGAACGCCGTCAGACTCGAGTAGCCGTTGCTCGCCCGCGCCGATGTAGTTCAGTGGTAGAACATCTGCTTGCGGCCCACACCGATCCCGGAACTACGGATCAGAAGACTGGGAGTCCAGCCGCACAGAATGGAATGCCGCGAACGCCACCACAATCTGACGCTGTTCGCCTCGTTGCCGGGCGTGGTACTGGGCTGTACCACAGGACGACACTCGGCATAATCACCCGATGGGGGTGAGACATCCCTACAAAACTGAGTAGCTGTCTACTCGTGGCTGCTGCTACTCACCCAGCGACGATTGGATTCAGGGTGGGGAACCCCGAGTCCTCAAGGGAAGCGGACGACGATTGGAAAACCAAAATGCCTAACTTTTGGATGCAACTCGACGCCAACCCGGCTACCAAGGCCATCGAACCCGCAGGCAACCGTTTCTATCAGTTGCACGACAGCGGACGGATCTACCGGTTCACCGGTGTGCCGAACACCGGATGGCAGCAACTGGACGCCAACCCGGCCACCAAGGCGATCGCCGCCGCAGGCGACCATCTCTATCAGTT
>NZ_JADLQX010000110.1 GCF_015477605.1 Nocardia amamiensis | reverse complement strand
TGTCGGTTGCCAGGGGGAAGGGACCACTTCGGAGCTGGTTTTGCCCTGAGCATGGGACCACCCGTTTGCCACTGATGGGACCACCTGACTAGCGGTTTTGCCAGTTATGGGACCACCCGGCGCGGCTTCGGGGTTTCCGGTCGCTCGGCCGCTGTATTGGCGGAATGAGCTACCGGGAGGTTTCGGTGATCGAGATCAGGGAGATGCTGCGGTTATGGCTGCAGGGTCGCGGGTTGCGGGAGGTGGCCCGGCTGTCGGGCACTGACCGCAAGACGGTGCGCCGGTATGTCGAGCGAGCGCAGTCGTGTGGTGTGGACCGCGACGAGGGTGTGGAGCAGTTGACCGATGAGCTGCTGACGGCGGTGATCGCCGGGGTTCGTCGGTCTCGACCGAACGGTAAGAGCGATGCGTGGGAAACTCTCGCCGGTCAGTCCGAGCAGATCAAGCAGTGGCTGGACCAGGGCCTGACCCTGACGAAGATTCATATTCTGCTCGCCCGCCGTGGTGTGATGGTGTCGTATCGGACGTTGAACCGTTATGCGCAGGCGGAATTGGGTTTCGGGAAGCGCCGCACGACGGTGCGGGTGGCCGACTGCGAACCCGGCGCGGAAGTACAGGTCGACTTCGGCCGGCTCGGCCTGCTGACCGATGTCGAGGGCCGTCGACGGGTGGTGAAGGGGCTGATCTTCACCGCGGTGTATTCGCGGCACATGTTCGTCTTCCCGACCTACCGGGAAACCCTCAACGACGTCATCGCCGGGTTCGAAGCCGCCTGGGTGTTCTTCGATGGCGTGTTCGCCGTCGCGATTCCGGACAACATGAAGGCCATCGTCGACAAGGCTGACGCGACCGATCCTCGATTGAACGATTCGTTCCGCGAGTATGCCGAGTCTCGTGGGTTCGTTGTTGATCCGGCGCGGATCCGCAGCCCGCAGGACAAACCGCGCGTCGAACGCTGCGTCCCTTATGCGCGGTCGAATTTCTTTGCCGGAGAACAATTCCGGAATTTAGAGGACTGCCGGGAACGCGCGCAGCGGTGGTGCCTGGAAACCGCGGGGATGAGAATACATGGCACCACTCGACTGCGTCCGGCCGAGGTGTTCGCCACTGACGAGCATCCGAAGCTCAAACCGTTGCCCGATACCGTGTTCGACGTCCCGACCTGGGTGAATCCGAAGGTTGCGCCGGACCGGCATGTTCAGATCTGCCAGGCTCTCTACAGCATTCCCGGTGATCTCGTCGGGCAGCGGTTGAGCGCCCGTGTCGACTCGCAGACGGTGAAGCTCTACTTCCGTGGTGAGCTGATCAAAGTCCATGCCCGGGTCGCCGCGGGCCGACGGCAGACCGATCCGGCGGACCTGCCCAGCGAGCTGACCGCCTATGCGATGCGGGACCTGACGACGTTGCAGCGCAAAGCGTTCGACCACGGCGGGCATGTCGGTTCCTATGCGGCGGCGGTGCTCGAGCATCCACTGCCGTGGACGAAGATGCGGCAGGTTTACCGGCTGCTCGGGCTGGTGCGCCGCCACGGCGCCGACGCCGTCGATGATGCCTGCCGCCGCGCTCTGGACGCCGAGGTCGTCGACGTCGGTGTCATCGACCGCATGCTCACCCGCGGCACCACGGCCCAGCAGCTGACGCTGCTGCCGCCACCGGCGCCGTCCCGGTTCGTCCGTTCCACCACCGACTTCTCTGTCAGGAGGCCGTCATGAGCACCACCACCCGCCGTCCCGCCGCCGTCCCAGCGGTCAAACCGATCGAGGTCACCCCGGAGCTGAAGTCGCTGATGCGCAGGCTCAAGCTCGGCCAACTCCTGGACACCCTCCCCGAACGCCTGGCCCTGGCGCGGTCGAACCGGCTACCCCACCACGACTTCCTGGAAATGCTGTTCGCAGACGAGGTCGCCCGCCGCGACCGGCAATCCGAGCAACGCCGCGCCAAGACGGCCCATCTGGATCCACAGATGCACCTGGCGGCATGGGACGATTCGACAGCGGTCACCTTCGACCGCGAACTCTGGGCCGAGCTGACCTCGCTGCGGTTCCTCGCCGACGCCTACAACGTCCTGGTGATGGGGCCGGTCGGGGTCGGAAAGACGTTCCTGGCCAACGCATTAGGACACATCGCGGTCCGCCGCCACCATACCGTTCACACCGAGCGCGCCGACAAACTGTTCAAACGGTTGCGTGGTGCGCGCCTGGACGGCAGCTACGAAGACGAGATGCGCAAACTGCACCGCGTGGACCTGTTGATCCTCGATGACCTGGCCTTGCATCGATTGGAGACGCCCGAAACCAACGACTTCTACGAGCTGATCGTCGAACGCCACCGCAAAGCCTCGACGATCATCACCAGCAACCGGGAACCCCCGGAGATCCTGACCATGATGGCCGACCCGCTGCTGGCCCAGTCGGCGATGGACCGGCTGCAATCGGCGGCCTACGAGCTCGTCGTCGAGGGCGAGTCCTACCGGCAACGCCAAAAGCCCCGCCGCGGCAAACCAGCCGGACCAGCCGACTCGGATTGACCCAGCCCTCCAGTCCTGGGCACCATCACCCACACGGTCTGCGCCGGCAACGAGCTGATCACTGTGATGGCACAGCGGCGGCACCGACCGGGGAAGGGATGAAAGACCGTCATGCAGCGCTGCTACAGCACCGACACAGCCGATCAATGGGCAGGATGGTCGTACTACGGTGCCGCCCACCGATACGACATCCACGACACACCCGAGGCCACTTCGGCCTGCACGCAGGCAATGGACCGGCTCGAAACAGCCGCCGATGAGGCACGGTTACGCGAACTCGCCCACGACGGCGACCGCTGCGCCTTCATCCGGTTGATCGAGATCATGGTGGACGCAGACCGCGTCGATGACCTGCGGCTCCTGGCACGCGCCGGGGATGGCCGCGCGTTCGCGACACTCATGGAATACCTGGTCCGAACCAACAGCATCGACCGGCTGCGCGCGGAGGCGTCCGAGTTCGCCAGCGCCCGACTATGGCTGGCGCAACTGCACTTCCACCGCGGTGAGCATGAGGCCGGGCTCGCTGAGCTAGAAGCCATGGAAAGCGATCCCGACAACGGTTTCTACGCGCACTCCGAACGAATAGCGCAGTTGATCCGGCTCGACCGGATAGCCGAAGTCCGCACGATGGCCGACGCCGGCGACCGGACAGCCACACGACGTCTGAAGCGGATATCCGCCACACCGGATTGACCAGCAACCCGATCATGCGTCACCATCACCACACGGCCCGCGACCAGACAACACGGTCCCATACCCGTGGCAAACCGGTGGTCCCATCACCCTGGCAAGCGACAG
>NZ_JADLQX010000010.1 GCF_015477605.1 Nocardia amamiensis | reverse complement strand
ATACACCACAAGCACGTGGACCTTATCGCAACACCAGCAACAACCCACGTCGCGAACTCCGCACAGCCGGATCACCCACATCAAACGCAACACGAACGCCACCGCACACGGCCACTGCGGAAAGAAGGCATTCGTTCGCGATGCGCACGTTGGAGTTTCTGGTGACCGGGCATTATCGGCAGGCGGCGAAGCTGGTGCGCGACACCGATGCTGATGCCGCGCTGGTGTTCTATCTGACCAAGGCCGATCCGCTGCTGGTGCTGCGTGATCTTCTCGGCCACAGCTCGGTGCTGGTGACCGAGAAATACCTCAAACGCTTGGACATGACCCGGATCTACCGGGAAGCCTACGAAACCGCAGGCGCGGCCGAAGGTTTGACCTCGGCAGGTGATGCGCAGGCCGAGGCGGATGCCGAGTTCGCCGATGACACCACGCGCGGGGGCTGCTGATGCCGGCCGTCGTGAGCAAGGACCCCTTGGCGATCTCGTGCGTGTTCAGCGACGGATCCACAGCGAGGTTCGTGCTGGAAGCTCTGCCCTGCCGAGAGCTGGTTCTGGACTTGCTCGTCGGACTGGTGGAGCTGATCCACCCGCACGGCACGGTCAATGCCGCGGGCTCGGTCGGTCACTATGAGCAGTCCATCCGTCACCTGGTTCGCTATCTGGCTGATCGTGGATTCGCCGGTGGGGCTGGGGCTTTGACCAGGCCGATGATGGCCGAGTACTGGATGGGGACGTCCGGGCCGAAGGAGGCATGCACGCGGCGGATGCTGCAAGGGGTCCAGGCCGCAGGCGGATCGGTCGATGCCCGGCTGGCGGAACTGGCTTCTGGACGCGCATTCAATCCGCAGCGCAGCCATCATCAACTTCCGCCTTACCCGGAAGCGGACTGGGACAAGTTGATCCGCACCTGCAAGGCGATCACCGACGACACGTTCGCCCGGCACCGCGCCGCCCTGGCCGCGGCCGAACGCGGCCGTCATCCCCGCGAACACGGATGGACCGCGCAGAATCTGCGCTGGCTGCTGGCCCGCGTCGGGCCGGTCGGAGTGGTCGCCTTCGGCGAGCACTTGGGCTGCTCGCACAACGTGGTCTGGCAAAACGGCCGCGTCCTCGATGCCAGCCGCGACCTGTTTCCCGACCTGAACACGGTGATCGCCTACAAGCTGCTGTTCGGCGCCTATTCCGGCATTGTTCCCGACGGCATCGACGACCTGGTCGCCGACGACATCGACTGGGCGGGCGACTCCACGATCCTGCTGTCCTACATCAAGGGCCGCACCGCGGCCGAGAGCCTGAATCTGCCGCGCAACGCGGTTCGGTTGCTCGAGCAGTGGCTGGCGCATTCGGCACTGCTGCGAAGCCATGCCGATCCGGTCGAGCGCAGGCAGTTGTGGTTGCGGCTCTGCAAGCCCGGCGGCACGGAGCTGTCGGCGAAGGCAGGAGGCGGCGCTCGAATGGGCATTCAGCGCTGGGTAGTTCGGCACAGGCTGCTCGATTCCGACGGCCGGCCTCTGAAGATCCATCGATCGCGGATCCGCACCACTTTCCACGCCTCGCGGGACAAGACGACCTGGGCCGGGCGCGGGCGCGCCACCATCGACCCGAACCACACCGCGGAGGTCGAAGGCGACCGCTACCTCACCGCGACCACACCCGCACAGCAGCGGGCTGTCGAGGCGATCATCGAAGACGCTCAATATGATCTGCTGCGACGCGCCCAGCCGGCGACCATTCTCACCGAGGAGAACTCCACCGATCTGGCTCGCGACTATCCGCGGCTGGTCGCCGAAGTCGGGCTCGACGGCACTGCGCTGGCCGAGCTGGTCGGCGGTGAACGCGACGTGTTCACCGCGGCCTGCGCCGACCAGTTGTCCGGACTGCACGGTCCCAAGGGCAAGCCTTGCCCGGCACGCCCCTGGGTCTGTTTGCTCTGCCCGCTGGCCGTGTTCGCACCCCGTCACGCGGCGAATCTGTTGCGGCTCAAGGCATTCTTCAGCCGACAGTGGCAGCAGATGCCCGCCGCCCAGTTCATGGCGGTGTTCGGCCCCTACGCCCACCGCATCGATCACGTCCTGAGCCGATTCGACCCGGTGGTCGTTGCCCGCGCAGCCGACCACGTCACCGACACCGACTCCGAGATCCCTTTGCGTCCCGAGGAATTCACACGATGACCGTTGCTGCCCTCAACCCCGGCGAAGACCAGCACCGGCGGTCACCGTTCGCCGGGGCCGACATCTGCGCGCTGGCGGGCCTCAGTTTGCCCGTCGGCGCGTCTCGCCCGTTCTTCGAACATGACCTCTGGGACTTCACCGAGGTCATCGGCCTGCCGGTTCAGATGTCGATGGTGAACCGCCGGTTCGTCTTCACCACGATCACCGAGCCCCGATGGCGGCTGCTGGCCAAGGAACAGATCGTCGCGATGCTCGCGCCCCGCCACGACGCGGTCGCGTTGCTGCCGCGCGGCTATCGCACTCCGCTGCATCTCAACACCACCAAGGCCCGCCTCGACGAACTCACCCGGTTCCTGGCCTGGCTGACTGCTGAGCAGGTCACGAGCCTGGCCGCCGTCACCGACACCGATTGCGAGAACTATCTGGCCCACCGCCGCTATATCCTCGACGACAACGGCCATGTCGTGGGCGAACGATCGCCCGCCACCCGGCGGGCCGCAGCTCAGATCGTCGTCGACCTGATCAACCATCGGGAGTTGTTCACCAGCGACCGCGTCCCGGCCGCACTCCGCCCCTGGGGCGGAGCGGCACCATCGGCGATCGCCGAAATGCCCTGCGGCACAGGCCACAACAAGACACAACCGCTCAACGACACGATCCTGCGACCACTACTGAACGCGGCCACCTACCTGGTCGACGTGATCGCACCGCACGCGATCACGCTGGCCCGCCAAGTCACCGACGCCGATCGGAAGTGGTCGATCCGGCAGGGAGCCCACACCCCGACCGGGCGGTTGCCGCTCGCGGAATTCACCCGGCTGCTTGCTGGTTACCGACGTCGGGCCGAACCGCTGCCCATTCTGCCCGAGCACTGGGTCCGGCAACGCATCGCGCGGGGCTGGTCGCCGCAGGACCCGCTGCTCACGATCTCGTTGGGAGTCTTGGCCCGACAGGCCGGATTCACGCAGTTCATGACCGACTGGCTGCCGCATCTGCGTCCCCGCATCGAGGCCACGCTGGACGCGGTTGGCGCACAACGCCAGTTCGCCCGCAGCGCCGCCGCAGTCGAGCGAGCCGATACCGGTGATCAGGTCTGCTGGACGGTTCCGCTGGACCGCGAACAAGCCGTCGCCGTTGTCGGGATCGTCCGCACCGCCGCGATCACCGTGCTGGCAGCGTTGTCCGGCATGCGGTCGAGCGAGTTGATGGAACTGGAAGTCGGCTGCTGCCGACCTCCGGAACGCTATGGTCCGGATCTGGTGCGTTACCGGCTGGCCAGCCGCGTGGTCAAAGGCCAGCGACTCGGTGGTGTCGATGACGAATGGGTCGTCATCGAACCGGTCTATCGAGCCGTTCAATTGCTCGAACGACTCCACGACGAGCCCGAACCCGGCGCACCGCTGCTGGGCCGGTTCGCCTTCGACATCCGCTTCACCTGGTTGCGGAACTGGGTCAACGGACCGACCGGCCAACGGCTCGGGCTCGCCCCGATCCCCGACACCGCGGTCAGTCTGCGCGCCCTGCGCCGCACGCTGGCCATCGAGCTGGCCTACCGGCCAGGCGGAATGCTGGCCGCGAAATGGCACCTCAAGCACATCGCCGTCGCCACGACCGAAGGCTATGTTTCCAAACCCGGTGGGGCACAGGCCGAACTGCTGGCCGAAGCGAACAAGCACGAAACCGACCGCAACCTGGAACTGGTCTTGACCGAGTTCCGCAACTACCAGCAAGGCATCATGCCCGCGGGGCCCGGCGCGCGGGAACTAACTGAGTTCTTCACCCACGTCGACGGCAAACTCCTGGACCCCGCCGCGCCGAAAACCCAAGCCAGCGACCGGGAAATCCTCAACCTGCTCACCAAACGAGCCCGCACTCTCCACCTCGGGACCGCGAACTACTGCTGGTTCACCGACCCTTCCCGCGCCCTCTGCCTCAAACTCGCCGGCACCCCACACGCCGACCGGCCACTGGCAGGAATGTGTGACTCGGCACGCTGCCCGCAGGCCACCCACCATGCCCAACATCGGCCGGTTTGGGCCGAACACGCCGAACAGACCAAAACCTTCCTCGGCAGCCTCGGCGCGACCCGCCGCACCGACAAGGCCCGTTTACAAGCCGACTACGACCGGGCCCTCCGGGTCATCGACGCCATCGACGCCGCAGCTGCCACCACAGGAATCCCACAGGACCACGCATGAGAATCACTGCCGCACAACGCGTCCAAAACGAGAACCGCATCCGCGCCACCATGGACCGGCTCCTACGAGGGGATATTCCGGACGGGGGAAACTGCGACATCACGACCCTCGCCGCGCAGTCCAGCGTCGACCGCACCGCCTTCTACGGCGACCGGCCCTACGCACATCTGCGCGCCGAATTCGAACATCGACTCCAGCAACTCCAGCAGGCCGGGGAAACTCCCGACCCCAAAGTTGCACAGATCCAACGTTTCAAGACCGAGGTCGAGAAGCTGAAAAGCCGTCTCACCCAGGCCAACTCGACAATCCAGGAGCTCACAGAGTTCCGAAACCAAGCCCTGTCCCGCCTCGCCGCCCAGCATGAAGAAATCCTCCGGCTCCGCGCCACCGCAGACCCGGACATGCACATCGCCCGACTCCCGGCCAGACAGAAGATCATCGGCCCATGCTGACGCGTCGATGCAGGTTGTCGATGTCACACGACAGCGCGGCCATCTTCCAGATATGCCGTCACACCCTCACGGCGAGCTCGGCACGCTGCTGCCACACGCCGAGCCAGCACATCCGGCAGTCGCTTCGCAGCCTCGGTCTCATCACACCATGCCCAGCTTCGAAGCTCTTCCGCCTGAAGGACTATCGCCGCTGTCTGATCGGCACTCAGCAGTCCACCGTCATACACCAACATCACCCCGTCGCTGGGATACAGACCGGGCGGAACCCAATCCACCACCAACAACCGGCCCATTCGCACAGCCAGCCCGAGCTCTTCATCGACCTCCCGGACAACCGCAGCAAAGGGCGATTCCCCGGCTTCGACAACGCCACCGGGCAGTTCCCAGTAGTTCTTATACGTCGGCTCGACCAGCAACACCCGGCCCAGCTCGTCGACGAACAACGCGCCCGCCCCCATCCGCTTACCCGGCAACCTGCCAACATCCTCAACCGGTTCAGACCCCATAGGGCACAACACTATCCACCGGAAGCCACCGCACGCTCGGCTCCGAGAACCAGGCTCACCGACCACCGATCCCGGCACACCCCGTCGCCAACCGCAGGAACCGATCCGACAGTGACGTCCATCACAATTCTTTTCGTTCTATCGCAACACGAACCGCGACCCCGGTCACGAACTCCGCGATGGGAGTCGGCGAAGTCAAACGCAACACGAACCCGACCGCACACTGCCACTGCGGAGACAAGCCACACCTACGTCACCACGATGCTCGATGCGGGTGTCGGGTTGCGGGATGTGCAGATCGCCGCCCGTCACGCCGATCCCGAACCACGATGCGCTATGACCGTGCGCGTAAGAATCTGGACCGGCATCCGTACTACATCCTTGCCGTCTACATGGCCTCGGGCACATGACAACCCGAACCCCGCATGCCGAGTTCAGTGCGTTCGTTGGGTGTTCGCCAGGAGGGTCTGGTGATGAGACCTACGCCGGCGAAGCAGCTCGTCAAGTGTCGTTGTGGAGCCTCGGCGGGAACGTCCGCTAGCCGCATGCCGCGCTGTCCGGAACGGCCGCCGAGAGTTTCACCCCGAGTTCGTATGACTCTTCGACGCGCCGAGCAATTTCCAATGGAACCGCGGTCTGCAATCGCGCGTTCTGCCGGGAGATCTTTTGACTACCATGCCGTCATGTTGTTGTCATCGAGCGTCTGGACGCGCGTTTTCTCCGGGCTCGGCGCCTGTGTCGCTGCTTTTCTGGTGTTGCTCTACGCGTTCGCATTACTGCTCGAAGGTATGCCTGACGAGGAGGTCTCGGCAGGCAGTCACGCCCTATTCGTTACCAAGCTGATTGTTGCGGGTATGGCGGGTGTGGCATTGATCGCTGGTGCTGCGAGCGGGTGGAGGTGGGTGATCCTTGGTGGTTGCTCGTTGTTCTTCGCCGATTTCGCACTCTGGCTCGTTTCAAGCAACAGCGCCACCGCCCCGCACGCCCAGCGGGCAGCTTCCGGGACGCTCGCGGCAACGCGGTATCCCCAAGTCAGCTGAGCGCCGACAGCGATCTCGGATGGGGTGTCGCCCCCGGGATCTCCCCACGGCGACCGTGCCATGCCCCGGCGCAGTTCGGCCAGCGACGTGGTGGTGGACAGCCGCGACCACGCGGTTTCCAACGCGCCGAGCCGGAACGCAGCCGTGGGGTTGCGCCCGACAGGGCATGAGCATGGTCGACGATATTCGCCACCTCGAATCCGCCCGCCAGCAACCGGACCGTGCGAGCACCCGCCCGCGGCTGCCAGCCCGCGAGCACCCGCAGATGCCAGAGCAGGGCGGCCGCCAGCGCGTGCTCGGTCTCCGCCAAATCCTGGCCCGGTCGTATGCCGCGGCGATAGGGACTGTCGAGCAGGACCCGCTGAGCCGCGGACAGTGACGGCAGGGCGGCCAGTTCACGGGTTCGCGGCGTGCCGAGACGCCGGTCGAGCAAGGTCCGTGCCCGCACCGTGCCGGCCACCCACGCCGCGATCATTGCCCGCTTGCCGATCTTGTGCGCCGGGCGGGTTTGCCGTCGGCCATTGCGCGGACCTCGGCGAGCACTCGCTCGACGTAGCCGGGTAGCCGCGCGCTGACTCGTGCTCGCATCTGTTCGATCTCGGCCGATGCCGCCTCCGCCTGGTCTGCCCGTTCGGCCGCCGCCTCCATGCGCGCGTGCGTGAGAGCATCGACGCGGATCGACTCGACGCTGTCACGCGCGGCCGCGATGATCTCCTCGCTGCGCCGCCGCGCATCGTCGCGACGCTCGCGCGCCCGGTCGACGGCATCGGCGCGGATACGTTCAGCGTGTGCCTGGGTGTGGTCGAGAAGTGCGAGGACCGGCTCGAGTTCGCCCGCGATATCGTGGGCGCGGTCTGCGGGGATGCCGCGCAACACGGCCGCGCCGGGCGTCCCCGCCGGGCGGAAACGCTCGAGGAAATCCCGCCATGGCCGCACCAGCAACCTCCTATCGCCACTCTTCTCCATCGTGGCGCGGCAAGCACGGTCCGAATAGGTGCCGAGGACCCGCACACGTGGGACCTTCGATTCACCGGGTCGAGCGTCGGTGCCGGTCTGTCACGGAGATGTGCTCCGTTAATATCGGTATCCGATATCGGTTCTGTCAGGTAGAGGGTGGTGGTTGCTGGTGCGGGAGTTTCAGCGGGGAGCGGTGCGGCTGCACATCCTGCATCACGCGGCGGAGGAGGACGTGCACGGCGCCTGGTTGACCGAGGAGCTGGCGAGCCACGGGTACAAGATCAGTCCGGGCACGCTGTATCCGACGCTGCACCGGCTGGAGGCCGATGGGCTGCTGACCTCGCGGCAGGAGGTGGTCGGCGGTCGCGCCCGGCGTGTGTACCGGGCGACGGACGCGGGGCGGGCGGCGCTGGCCGAGGACCGGCGTGCGCTGCGGGAACTGGCGCGCGAGGTCCTCGGCGACGACACCCGTGGCGAGGGCTCCGGCGACCGGTCGGCGTGATGCCTGCTCCGTGACCGGGTCAGGGGCCGGGGTGTTCGTGTCCTGATGGGGCTCCCGGTTCGCCTGGTTCGACGACGCGGGATGGCCCATCATGCCCTGGCCTTCGTGGAGGGCCAGGCGGCAGTGATACGTGTACGTATCGGCCGGGCCGTCGTGTCCGGTGAAGCGGGACCACAAGACGCAACCGTGGCGAGCGCAGACAAACCGGATTCCCTTCCGCACGCTCGCGAGCATCATGCGGGTGCGATGCCGCCACGGTAGCGGCGGACGCTGCGAGGACGTCGCAAAGATATCGACTGACGATATCGTATTCCGATATAGTGGCCCGAGCGCCGGATAGCAAATTCCGGTCCAGGAGGCTGGGTATGGGGCCGACGGGCTTCGACTTCGAGAAGGTCGTCGTGGTGCGCACCGGTACTCGTGCGCTCGACGGGTTCAGCGCCGCCGTTCCCGGGCAGGGCGTGACGGCGGTCTACGGCCCCTCGGGGTCGGGCAAGTCCACGCTGCTGCGGCTATGTAATCGCCTCGAGGTGCCCACCGAGGGGCGGGTACTGTTCGGCGGGAGGGATATTGCCGGTCTGGATCCGTTGCGCCTGCGCCGGCAGGTGGGCATGGTGTTCCAGCGGCCTACGCCTTTCCCGGGGACGATCGCCGAGAATCTGCGCACCGCGAGCCCGGACGCTGATCTGCCCCGGATGGAACAGGCGCTGGCCGCTGTCGGCTTGCCCGGTTCCTGGCTGGACCATGACGCGAACGCGCTGTCCGGCGGTGAGGCCCAGCGAGTCTGCCTGGCGCGCACGCTGATCACCGGACCCGAGGTGCTGCTGCTCGACGAACCGACCTCCGCCCTCGACGAATCGGCGGTCGGCATAGTCGAACGAGTTGTACTCGGCCTGGCGCGCGCAGGCGTGACCGTGCTGTGGGTGACACACGATCCGCGGCAGGTGCAGCGGGTCGCGGACCGTGTGCTGCGGATCGAAGCGGGCCGCTGCGTCGGTGTGGACCCGGTCGACCGACCGGAGGAGGTGGGAGCATGAATGATCTGATCGGGGCCGGTGGCCTGGCGACCTCGCTGGCGTTGATCGGTGTGGCCGCTGTTGTCTCGCTGTGGCAGCGGCTGGGACTCGAGCGGCAGATCCTGTGGGCCTCCGCCCGGGCCCTGGTGCAACTGCTGCTGGTCGGGGCCGCGCTGACACTGCTGCTGGAACCGGGACGATCCGTGGCGTGGTCATGGCTGTGGGTAGTAGCGATGGTCGCCTACGCCGGTGACGTCGCCCGGCGGCGAGCACCGGAGGTGCCGCGGGTGATGCCGCTGACCATCGCCGCGTTCGCCGCGGCCGCCGCGATCACCCTCGGCGTCGTTTTCGGCTTCCGGGTGCTTGCCCTGGAAGCGCGCACGCTGGTCCCGATTGCCGGGATGATGGTCGGGAATTCCATGACCGCAACAGTTCTGGCGGCACGGCGGCTGGTGGACGAACTGCGCGACAAACGCGACGAGGTCGAAGCGCGGCTCGCGCTCGGCCAGCCGTCCCGGCAAGCCGCCACCCCCTACGTGCGGGCCGCGCTGCGCTCGGCGCTGACCCCGCAGATCGAGACCACCAAAGCCACCGGACTGGTATTCCTGCCCGGCGCGATGACCGGCCTCATCCTCGCCGGTGTGCCTCCAGTCCAGGCCGTGCTGCTGCAAGCGGTGGTCATGTTCCTGGTCCTGGCCTCGGTGTCCAGCACCACCGTGGTCGTCACCCTCGGACTGGTGCGGCGCGTCTTCACCCGCGACCACCGCCTGCTCCCGCTACCCCGGTCGCCGCGGCGCGGTGGGACGGCTACCGCGGAGCGCTCGGCTGCGTGACCGCAGACGACCACCCCTTCGGCGCGCCTTCCAGGACCTCAGCGCACGGGATGAGGCAGGCGCATCGAGGTACTCACGTCCTAACCATCCCCGTTGTAGTGACCGGTCAGCTGGTGACCGGCTGTGCGGTGGTGTGGGTGGCGCGCAGGCGAGCGTCGAGCGACCAGGCTCCGGCGCCGACGAGCAGCAGGAACAGGCTGCCGCACAGCATTGCCAGGTCGGTGCGGGATTCGTGGACGAAGTCCCACCACCCGGAGTCCTTGGTGAACAGTGGTGCGTCGCCCCACAGGATGGGCAGTTTGGTGATCAGCAGCGCGCCTGCCATGTTCACGATCATCGGGATGACCGCGAGACGGGTGAGCAGTCCAGCGAGAATCAAGGCGCCGCAGGCCATTTCGAAGACACCGTCCAGGGGTGCGACGAAGCCGGGGGCGGGGATTCCGGCCTTGTCGAAACGTCCGGTGCCGAGCTGGTCGGGGTAGAGGAATTTCTGGATGCCTTCGAACAAGAAGATCGCGCCGACGTAGAAGCGGATCAGCACCACCGCCGCGGGTGCGGAGGTCGTGGTCAGGCGGGTTATCCAAAGATTGATGGCGGACACGAGCGGGTTCCCTCTTTCCGTTCGGTGTTTCGGGTCATTGTCCGACCTCGTTGTCCTCGGTTCTCACCAGCGCGGCGGTGGTGGCCGCCGGAGCGCTCGTACGACGGCGTCGGTGACGCCGAGGCGGCGACGCAGCTGCCCCGCCGCGTCCTCGGCGAGGGTGGTGCTGGGCCGGTCGGCGTGGGTCACCGGAATCTCCTATCGTCTTCCGATATCGGATGCCGATAGACTCCGCGCGGCCCAACTCGCCACCCGGCAACTCGAACCGACGAACAGACGACAAGCCGCGGCGGGGGAGCGTTCAGCGTGATACGACGTTGCGCGGCTGCCCGCGGGCGAAGGCTTCGATGTTGTCCAGCGTCGTCTAGATGATCCGGTGTAACGCCTCGTCGGTGTTGTAGGCGTTGTGTGGGGTGATCACGGTGACCGTGACGACCGACGAATTCGATCGCCACTCGCGGGTTGGGCATGTTCGCTGTCGACCGATGCGGATGACGGTCTTTCCAGGGCCGACTCCTACCGGAGCCCGTAGGTAACCGGGGGGATGGGCCGATCGGCCCTATCCCGCCGGTGCGGTTGAGACGCAGCCTGTGCTGGACAGCTGGATCGGTGCCGCCGGCACGGGCACCGCGAGTGAGGAGGAGCCATGATGTTCTGGTACGGCGACGGTCTGAACGGGTGGGGGTACGGCCTGATGACCGTCGGCATGGTGGTGTTCTGGGCGCTGGTGATCGGCGGGATCGTCATGCTGGTCCGGTACATGGGAGGGGGTCCGGCAGGCGGTGACCTGTTTCCGCCACAGCAGAGGCCGACCCCGCAGCAGGTGCTCGCCGACCGGTATGCGCGCGGCGAGATCGATGACGAGGAGTACACGCGGCGTCTGAAGACACTGGGGTCCGGCACGCCCCCGACCGCCACGGCCTGAGCACGTGCCGGCGCGCGGACGGTCAGGAGTGACCAGCACATGACTCGTGGAGCCGAAGTCGAGGTCGAAACCCGGTACACGGCACAACCGTTGACGCCAGAGCAGCTGGCAGACATCGATGCGTGGTGGCGGGCGGCGAACTATCTGTCGGTGGGCCAGATCTTCCTGATGGACAACCCGCTGCTGCGGGAACCGTTGCGGCCGGAGCACATCAAGCCGCGGCTGCTCGGTCACTGGGGCACGACACCGGGATTGAATTTCATCTACGCCCACCTGAACCGGGTGATCATGGCGCGGGATCTGAACATGATCTATGTGATGGGCCCGGGACACGGCGGTCCCGGGCCGGTGGCGGCGGCCTGGCTGGAGGGCACCTACAGCGAAACCTATCCCGAGGTGTCCCTGGACGAGGCCGGGATGAAGCGACTGTTCACGCAATTCTCGTTCCCGGGCGGCATTCCCAGCCACGTCGCACCCGAGACCCCGGGCTCCATCCACGAAGGTGGCGAGCTGGGATACTCCCTCACGCACGCCTACGGGGCGGCGTTCGACAATCCGGATCTGATCGTGGCCGCGGTGATCGGCGACGGGGAAGCGGAGACGGGCCCGCTTGCGGCGGGCTGGCACTCGACGAAGTTCGTGAATCCGCGGCGCGATGGGGCGGTGCTGCCGATCCTGCATCTCAACGGCTACAAGATCGCCAACCCCAGTGTGCTGGCGCGCATCGACGACGACGAACTCGACCATCTGCTGCGCGGCTTCGGACATATCCCCTACATCGTGGCCGGTTCGGACCCGGAGCAGATGCATCAGGCGTTCGCCGCCGCACTGGACCGGTGTCTGGACGACATCGCGGCGATCTGGCAGCGCGCCCGGCGCGACGGTGTCACGCAGCGGCCGCGCTGGCCGATGATCGTGCTGAAATCCCCGAAGGGCTGGACCGGCCCGAAACAGGTCGACGGATTGCCGGTGGAAGACTATTGGCGCGCACATCAGGTGCCTTTCGGTGATGCGCGGGGGGCGGAGCACCGCGCGGTGCTCGAGCAGTGGCTGCGCGGCTACCGGCCCGAGGAACTGTTCGATGCGACCGGCGCCCCGGTGGCCCGAATCCGGCAGCTGCATCCGGTGGGGGAGCGGCGGATGAGCGCGAACCCGCACGCGAACGGTGGGCCGACGGTGCGCGGGCTCGACTTTCCCGATTTTCGTGACTACGCGACACCGGTCGCGCAACCGGGCTCCGCGACGGCCGAGTCCACCCGGATCCTGGGTGCGTTCCTGCGGGATGTGATGCGCAAGAACATGACGACGTTCCGGATGTTCGCCCCGGATGAGAACAACTCCAACCGGCTCGGCGCCGTCCTCGAGGTGACCGACCGCGCCTGGAATGCCCGGGCTCTGCCGACCGACGACCACTTGGCCCCAGACGGGCGGGTGATGGAGATCCTGTCCGAGCACACCTGCCAAGGCTGGCTCGAGGGCTATCTGCTGACCGGGCGGCACGGGTTGTTCTCCTGCTACGAGGCGTTCATCCATATCGTCGACTCGATGTTCAACCAGCACGCGAAGTGGCTGCGCACCACCAACCGGATTCCGTGGCGGCGGCCGATCCCGTCGCTGAACTATCTGCTCACCTCGCACGTGTGGCGTCAAGACCACAACGGGTTCTCCCACCAGGACCCGGGCTTCATCGACCATGTGGTCAACAAGAAGTCCGACGTGATCCGCGTGTATCTGCCGCCGGACGCCAACACCCTGCTATCGGTGGCCGATCATTGCCTGCGCAGCCGCCAGTACGTCAATGTGATCGTCGCCGGTAAGCAGCCGCAGGTGCAGTACCTGAACATCGACGACGCGATCGTGCACTGCACCAAGGGAATCGGCATCTGGGAGTGGGCGAGCAACGACGACGGGGTGCGGCCGGATGTGGTGCTCGGCTGCGCGGGCGATGTGCCGACGATGGAGACGCTGGCGGCGGTCGACATTCTGCGGCATCTTTTGCCGGACTTGCGGCTCCGGGTGGTGAACGTGGTCGATCTGATGCGGTTACAGGACGACCGTGAGCATCCGCACGGGCTGTCGGATCGGGAGTTCGACGCGCTGTTCACCACCGACACCCCGGTCGTGTTCGCCTACCACGGTTACCCGTGGCTGATCCACCGGCTGACCTACCGGCGCAGCAACCACCACAACCTCCATGTCCGTGGCTACAAGGAAGAAGGCACCACCACCACACCGTTCGACATGTGCGTGCTCAACCAGATCGACCGCTACAACCTCGCCATCGACGTCATCGACCGGGTGCCGCGGCTGCGACCGATCGCCGCCCACGCGCGAGAACTATTGAAGAACAAGCTGGTCCAGCACCGCCAGTACATCCGCGCCCACGGCCAGGACATGCCCGAGATCACCGGCTGGCACTGGCCGTTTCCGCCACACGGCACCCGCCCCGCTGCGGCCCCGCGGCCGGAGGCGACATGACCGCCCGCGACACCCGCACCGCCTCGGCGACAGGGCGCGAATCCCTGGTCGCCGGAGCCACGCCGCCCTACGACGCGGTCATCTTCGACATGGACGGTGTGGTCACCGACACCGCCGCCCTGCACGCGCAAGCGTGGAAACAGCTGTTCGACACCGCCCTACAGGATCCTCGCGCCGGCCGGAACGCGGCGCGGGAGCCGTTCGACATCGTCCGCGACTACCGCCGCTGGGTCGATGGCCGGACTCGGGAGGACGGTGTCGTGGCCTTCCTCGGTTCGCGTGGGATCGAGATCCCCTATGGTGACGACGGCGATCCGGGGGACGGCTGGACCGCATACGGTCTGGCCGCCCGCAAGAACTCGATCTACCAGGATCTGCTGGCGCGGCAAGGGGTCCGGGTGTTCCCGGGAACCGTCGCCCTGCTGCACAGGCTGCGCGCGGGCGGGATCCGCACCGGGCTGGTCACCGCCAGCCGCAACGCCGGCCCGCTGCTGGAAGCGGCACAACTGCGTGAATTGTTCGACGTCGTCGTCGACGGCGTCGTCGCGATGCGAATGCACCTTGCGGGCAAACCGGATCCGGCCATGTTCCTGGAGGCGGCCCACCGGCTCGGCGTGCGACCGCGGCGCAGCGCGATCGTCGAAGACGCCGTCGCCGGGGTCGAGGCCGGGATTCGTGGGGGATTCGGTCTCGTCGTGGGCATCGACCGTACTGGACAGCGCGCCGCGCTGGAGCGGGCGGGAGCGCACCTGGTGCTCGGCGATGTCGCCGAACTGGATCTCGGTGCGCTGCGTCGGGACCCGTGGCTGCTGGTCTACGAGGGCTTCGATCCGGCGCACGAGGGACATCGCGAAGCGCTGACCGTCTTGGCCAATGGATATCTGGGCACCCGAGGCGCGGCAACCGAACACCGCGCCGACTCGGCGCACTATCCGGGCATCTACCTCGCGGGTGTCTACAACCGGGTCACCAGCACGCTGCACGGTCGTGCGGTCGAGGACGAGCACATGGTCAACACCCCGGACTGGACGGTGCTGGACCTGAGCATCGACGAGGGGCCGTGGTGGTCGGCAGGTGGTCTGAGCGTCCGGCAGGAGCGACGCGAGCTGGATCTTCGCACCGGCGTTCTGACCAGGACCGTGCAGCTGGTCGACGCGGATGGGCGGGTCCTGCACCTGAGTCAGCGTCGGCTGGTGTCGATGGCCCGCCCGCACGTGGCCGCGCTGCAGACCACCCTCCTCGCGCAGGGATGGAGCGGCCGGGTCCGGGTGCGGTCGGGCATCGATGCCGGTGTCAACAACTCCAACGTTGCCGAATATCGGGCGCTCAACAGCCAGCACTTGGTCGGTCTCACCGCTGGCCACACGCCCGACAGCCTTCTGCTGGTGCAAACCCAGACCTCGCTGAGCCGGATCCGGATCGCGACTGCCGTCCGCACCACCGCCAGCAGTGGCAGGACTCGTCATCTTCACTCGGATGAGGTCGACCGCACCGGAATTCACGCGCAGCAGGCGGATGTCCGGCTCCTCGACGGGCAGCCGGTGGTGATCGACAAGACCGCGGCTATCGTCACCTCGCGGGACCCGGCCATCGCGTCACCGAGTCTGGCCGCGTTGACCGAATTGCGTCGCACGCCCGGCGGATTCGCCGACCTGCTGCCCAGCCACCGCGATGCCTGGGCGCAACTGTGGGACCGCTTCGCGATCGAGCTGGACGGTGCGGGCATCCAGCGGCAGCTGGTGCTCAACCTGCACCTGTTTCACCTCGCGCAGACGCTCACCACGCACACCGCGGATCTGGACGCCGGAGTTCCCGCCCGCGGATTGCACGGCGAAGGCTACCGCGGCCATGTGTTCTGGGACGAGTTGTTCGTCCTGCCTATCATCACACTGCACCTACCCGAGGTGGCGCGGTCGCTGCTGCGCTACCGGTCCCGGCGGCTGCCCGCCGCCCGTGCCGCCGCGGCGGCAATCGGCTCGGGCGGCGCGATGTTTCCCTGGCAGAGCGGCAGCGACGGACGCGAGGAAACACCAGCGCACCTGTTCAATCCGCGCTCGGGGCGATGGATGCCCGACAACTCCCACCGGCAGCGCCACATCGGCCTGGCCGTGGCCCACAACGCCTGGCAGTTCTACGAATGCACCGGTGATCTGGATTGGCTCGCAGCACACGGTGCCGAACTCATCATCGAAGTGGCCCGGCTGTTCACATCGATGGCGACCTACGACGCGCAAGCCGGCCGCTACCACCTGGCCGGTGTGGTCGGCCCCGACGAATACCACGACGGCTACCCCGAGACCCCAGGATCCGGGCTGCGCGACAACGCCTACACCAACATTATGACCGCCTGGGTCTGCCGCAGGGCGGTCGAAATCCTCGACCTGCTCGACGGCCACACCCGCGACGAACTCACCGCCCGCATGCGGATCGACGAAGCGAGCGAACCCGACGCCTGGCTCCGGCTGAGCCGCAAGCTGTTCGTCCCGTTCCACGACGGCGTGATCAGCCAGTTCCACGGATACGACGCCCTGGCGGAACTGGATTGGGAACGCTACCGGGCACAATACGGCAACATCGGCCGGCTCGACCTGATCCTCGAAGCCGAGAACGACAGCACCAACCGGTACAAGCTGTCCAAACAGGCCGACGTCCTGATGCTCATCTACCTCCTCGGCCCCGACCAGCTGCCCGAAATCCTCGACCGGCTCGGCTACCCCTGCCCACCGGATCTGCTCGATCGCACGGTCGACTACTACCTCCAGCGCACCGCACACGGATCAACCCTGAGCCGCGTGGTGCACGCCTCCGTGCTGGCCCGGATGCGCCCGGCCCAGGCATGGACCGTTTTCGAGGAAGCCCTTGTCGCCGATCTCGACGACACCCAGGGCGGCACCACCGCACACGGCATCCACCTGGGCGCCATGGCCGGCACCATCGACATCGTCCTGCGTTGCTTCGCCGGATTGCGCTGCCACGGCGGCCAACTCACCTTCGACCCCCGGCTCCCCGGCAACCTGACCGCGATCCGGTTCGGCCTGCACTACCGGGGTCACCGCATCGACGTCGACCTCGACCACACCCGGCTTCGGCTGACCAGCCGCCGCAGCGCCACCGCCGCCGACATCCGGGTCGAGGCGGGCGGGGTTCGAACCTCCCTGAGCGGCGGCGAAGTCCGGGAGTTCCCGCTCGCGCCGACCGGGTATGCCACCACCGAACCAGATACCCGACCGGATCCCGTGACCTCGACATCTGACTGCATCGGTCGGAGCAATCGCGGACTACCAGGCTGATCAGGTGAGATGAGCTTTATGGCGTACCGGTATGACAGTCGTCGCACAGGCATGGTGAGCTGGCGGGGTTGTCACATGGGCGCAGCCAGCCGTTCTCCTCGGTGTTGCGGTACACCCAGCATGTTCCGATCGCCGGGCCATCGGTCGATCACCGGGACGCGCTGATAGCCACGGCTCAACCGCTCGGGCAGGCAGCGCCGGAAGAACCTCCCGCCCCCGTCCGATCCTGCTGCGTCGCCGCGCGAGCAGGCATCGCCGAATGCCAAGCAATTCGGCGCGACACGGGGTCGGTTCACATCAGATGAGCAGCGCTGGATCTGGAGTCGGACCGGATTGTGCACACGATCATGAACTGGCCGCACCGGCAGCAGGGCAATTCCGGCGCCGATGCCACGGTGGTCCGACCGTCCGCTCGTCGGATACCCGAGTCCTGCGGGTTGGACCGCGTCGGATACCCGAAGTCTGTCCGAGGTGGTGGCCGGGCACAGCCTTTTCTGGAGTTGGCGCTCGAGCCCGGCCGCTGTGTCCTACGCGATCACCCGTGTCGCCTGGGAGGTTCCAGCGTGCGCCGGTTTCGGTGTGGGGAGCCGGAGTCGTTTGAGAGCGAGGGCGTTGACGGCGACGATGAGGCTTGATCCGGACATGGACAGTGCGGCGATCTCCGGGCGCAGCATCAGGCCGAAGGCGGGTTCGAAGACGCCGGCGGCGATGGGCAGGGCGATGGTGTTGTATCCGATGGCCCAGGCAAGGTTTTGGCGCATTTTGCCTAGCGTGCCGCGGCCGATGCGCAGGGCGGTGGGCACGTCGAGCGGGTCGGAGCGCATGAGCACGACATCGGCGGTTTCGATGGCGACGTCGGTGCCGGCGCCGATGGCGATGCCGAGGTCGGCTTGGGCGAGGGCGGGGGCGTCGTTGACGCCGTCGCCGACCATGGCGACCTGGCGGCCGCCGGTTTGTAGTTCGGCGATCTTGGTGGCTTTGTCGCCGGGCAGTACTTCGGCGACGACGGTGTCGATGCCGAGCCGCTCGGCGATGCGCCTGGCGGTGGCTTCGTTGTCGCCGGTGAGCATGACCACCTGGATGCCGAGATCGTGCAGCGCGGCGACGGCCGCTGGCGAGGTTTCGCGGGGCGCGTCGGCGATGCCGACGATCGCTGCGGCCTTGCCGTCTACGGCGGCGATCACCGCGGTGCGTCCGGTGGCGGCCAGTTCGTGGCGGCGGGCGGCCAGCGCGCCGAGGTCGATGCCCTCTCGTTCGGCCAGCCGCCGGTTGCCGACGACGACACGGTGGCCCTCGACCTCGGCGATCGCACCGTGGCCGGGGACGTTCTCGAACTTTTCGGCCCGAACCCGAGCTACCCCTGCGTTTTCCGCGTAGCGGACGACGGCTTGGGCAAGGGGGTGTTCGGATTCGCGTTCCACCGCGGCGACCAGGCGCAGCATCTCGGTTTCGCCGATGCCGTTGGTGATGACGTCGGTGACCTCGGGTTCGCCCTTGGTGAGGGTTCCGGTCTTGTCCATAACTACCGTCTGGATTCGGGCTGAAGTCTCCAGTGCCATCGCGTTTTTGAATAGCACACCGCGTTTGGCGCCGAGACCGGTGCCGACCATGATCGCGGTGGGGGTGGCCAGTCCGAGGGCGTCGGGGCAGGTGATGACCACGACGGTGATCGCGAACAGGATCGCTGCCGAGAACGGGCGATCGGACAGCAGCAGCCAGGCCGCGAGCGTGCCGCCACCGCCGATCAGGGCGACGAACACCAGCCAGAAAGCTGCTTTGTCGGCCAGACGCTGGCCGGGGGCCTTCGAATTCTGTGCTTCTTGCACGAGTTGCACGATCTGAGCCAGCGCGGTGTCCGCGCCGACCTTGGTCGCGCGCACCCGCAGGGTGCCGTTGGTGTTGATGGTGGCGCCGATGACCGCGGAGCCGGGGGCCTTGTGCACCGGCAGGCTTTCGCCGGTGACCATCGATTCGTCGATCTCGCTGTCGCCGTCCTCCACGACCCCATCTACGGCGATCTTTGCGCCCGGACGCACCAGCAGCAGATCACCGACCGCGACCGCGGCGGTGGGGATCTCCACGGACTCGCCGTCGCGCAGCACCAGCGCTTTCGGCGGAGCGAGGTCGAGCAGGGTGCGGATGGCGTCGTTGGCGCCGCCGCGGGCGCGCATCTCGAACCAGTGCCCCAGCAGCACGAACGCGGCCAGCACGGTCGCGGCCTCGTAGAACACTTCGCCGCCGCCGGTCAGCGTGATCACCAGCGAGTACAGCCAACCCGAGCCGATCGCGACCGCGACCAGCACCATCATGTCCAGCGTGCGGGCCCGCAGCGCGCGAGCGGCGCCGTCGAAGAAGATCCACGACGAGTAGAAGATCACCGGCAGACTCAGCAGTAGCGCCCAGAGGTCTTCACGCAGACCGAACGGAACCGGCACGTCCAGCCCGAGCACGTCGCGGCCGATGGGTGACCAGATCACGATCGGGATCGAGAACACCAACGCCACCAGGAACCGGTTGCGCATGTCGGCCACCATGGATGCCATCGACATCCCGGCATGCCCGCCGTGGCCCATCGCCTCGTGCGGAGAACGCAGGTCGCCGGCACCGGCTTGGCGTTCGGTGTGAGCAGGGGCCGCCACGGTGTGGCCGACATCGTCGATGGGCTCCGCAGTCGCCAGCTGACCAGCATGTCCGGCGTCATCGTGGTGCCCGGCGTCCACGGGTGGGTCCGGTTCGGTCAGAGGGTCGCAGAGGTGGGCGGGCAGCGACCGACCGGCGCAGTGGTAGCCGCAGTCGATCACCCAGTCCCGCAGCGCGGCAATCGTGGTCTGTGTCTGGTCGTAGACCACGGTGGCGGTCTGCGCCACCGGGTTGACCTCGACTCGATGCACGCCGGGGCGGCGAGCGAGCCTCGCGGCGACAACGTTCTGCTCCGAGGCGAACAGCAGGCCACGCACATCGAGCACGGCGGTGGCGCGTTCCTTCGGCGGGTGTAGATGAGTATCAGAATTGGTTGTCACGGGGGCACTCCTCCAGAGGCCGATAGTCAAAAGTATTAGTCGCGGACGGTGTTTCGGCGCGGGATGCACGACGTGGATCACCGAGCAGTCGGCCATAGTCAATGGGCGGGCGGCGCGACACAGGCGCCGCGTCGGACCGCGAGGCAAATCGACTCCCTCGGCCACGAGGCTGTCCGGGTACGAATCGCTACCCGTCACCGGGGCTCTTCGGACCTGCGCCGGAGCCGATATCGCCGCGCAGCGTAGCCAGTCGATGGTGGTATTCGTCGGCATCGATCTCACCGCGGGCGAATCGCTCGGCCAGCACTTGCTCGGCGCTGGGGCGCACGATCGGCGCGCCGCCGACCGGTGCCGACGGCTGAGCCAGGTATCGGACTGTGAGGATCACCCCGCCGATCACCAGTACCCAGAACACCACCATGCCAACGGTCATGAGCCCGTAATCCCACCCACTCATCCCCTCGTCGCCATACCAGAACATCATCGGACGCTCCTCAATCGATGCGATTCACCAGCGTCGTCGCGACGCCCCATTCCGCTGATGTGTCGGCTTGGGGGTGCGATCGGCGCTTCCTACGGTGCGCGCCGCTGACCGCGGCAGCTAGAGACAAGGTGCCCTTCCGACGCATCCGAAGGTCCCTACCCCCCGCGGGTATTACCGCGCAGACTCGACGTACACGCCGCCGACCTGCTGTCACCGGCTCCGCAAGGTGGCTCCCGCCTGTAGGCGGGCCATTCCGAGCAGATGTAGAAGAGCCCGGACGCCCGCGCGGAGGCCGCGAGCCCTGTCATGCGAGGGATCACAGCCTCGCCAGCAGCGAGATGTCGGCGGACGAGATACGAGCGGTGGCCCCTCATGGAGGTGATCGGATGGGCGAGGTAATGCGCCCGGCGATCGAGGTCGTGGCTATCGCGGTGCGCTGCAACGAGCTGAACTCCGGTCGACCACCCTCATCGACCGACACCTCGTTTCAGTGGTGCGGCGTTTTGTTGCGCCACCCACCGTGCCTAGCCGGGTGAGTTGGGAGCTTGGGGTGGGTGTCACATCGGCTGCCCCATCATCGGGCAACCACCCATCAGGCTGCACATCCACTGACACAACATGTGCATGGGGTTCATGACGCGATTTCCTTCTCGTCGAGCGATCCGGCCGCAGTGGCCGGTCCGCAGGGGTTGGTCGTGCGGTGCCACCGAGGTTGCGCGTCGATACCCCGCGTGCGTAGGGACCTTTGGCGGTTGGATGGGGGTCCTTCGGCGCCGCTCGAGGCGACCTCGTCCCGTCCTGCGCAACCGGTGTGCGAGCGCAGACTCGAGGTGATCGCGAGAGAAGGGAACTGCGATGAACACTCGGCATCTTCCGTGGTACGCGCTGGCGTTGGCGGTCCTGGTCGCCGGTCTGGCCATTTCCGGAGTGTCGATGTCGACACTGCTGGTGCTCCTGGTGGTGCTGGCCTGCCCGCTGATGATGATGTTCATGATGGGCGGCCAGGGACACGGCAACGACGATCAGTCACACCGGATGAGCAAACGCAACGACCACGACCCCACCTCCGACCGACCGTAACCGTGCCGCTAAACGGGACCGTACGAAGGTGCGCCACCCACGGTACGACGGGTTTCTGCTGGTGATGATCGGGTTCCTCTTGCAGTGGCCGACCACTTCGGTTCCTGATCGCCATCGGGGCCTACGTGCGGTTGGCGCACAGCCAGGAACGTGAGCTCGCCGCCGACTTCGGCGATGAATGGGCCGCCTACGCCGCGCGGGCACCGGCGTTTGTGCCGCGGCTGTCTCGCCCCGGGACGAGCGGCCGTGGCGCGATGACTCACCATCGGTACGACGAGCGGTCGGCGGGCTACACGGGAGTACCGCACGTGACGAACCGTTCCGGCAGCGGGCTCGATCACCGCACCTGATCAACTGAGCGGAGCACTCGATGTCCACACAGCATGCCCGGTCTGACACTCCAACCACCGAAATGCTCACAACGGCGACGACCTGTGCGCCGGTGTTGACCGCCTCTGGGATCGGGAAATCGTTCCGTCGTGGCGGGTGGCCCTTCTCGTCGAGGCAGATGGTGCTGCGCGGCGTGGACCTGGCGTTGTGCCCGGGTGAGGTGGTGGGAATGGTCGGGGAGAACGGGTCGGGCAAATCGACGGTGATGAAGATCCTGGTGGGCGAACTGCAACCGGACACCGGCACCGTCACTCGATCTGGGCTGCTCGGATACTGCCCGCAGCAGCCGGTGATCTACGAACGGTTGACCTGTGACGAGCACATCGAGCTGTTCGCCCGCGCCTACCGGATGACCCGGGCGGATCAACAGCGCGCACAGCGAGAACTGTATGCGGCGTTGGGTTTCGAGCGTTACGCCCGGACCAGGGCGGATCGTCTGTCCGGGGGGACGCTGGCCAAACTGAATCTCACCCTCGCCCTGCTGGCCGATCCCGCCGTGCTGCTGCTCGACGAGCCCTACGCCGGATTCGACTGGGACACCTACCTGAAATTCTGGGATCTGGTCGCTCACCGCCGCGCCGCGGGCCGCTCGGTGTTGATCATCAGTCACTTCGTCGCCGACGAGGACCGCTTCGACCGCATCCTGGAACTACGCGACGGGCAGGTGACACCGCGAATCGCCGGCGCTGCGGCATCGGACCGACCGCCCTCCACCAGCGAGCCGCGGCCATGAACCGATCCGTGCTGCCCTACGTGCGGGCCTTCGTCACCGATTACGCCCGCAACCCAGTGAACCTGGTGGTGCTGGTGCTTGTGCCCGCACTGTTCGTGTTCGTCGCCGCGGGAACGATCTCCGATGCCATGGAACTGCTCGGCGGTATCGAGATGTCGGTGGAGACCGCGACAGCCGGCTGGTCAGCTGGTTTCCTCGCGGGCCTGGCGATGTACTTCCAGATCCGCGCTGCCCGCGCCGCCGACCGGCGGCTGGTGATCGCCGGGCTGGCGCCGGGACGACTGGTCGCCGCCCGCGCCGCCACGGGACTGGTGCTGGCCGTGCTGGTGTCCGCGGTGTCGCTGGCGGCGTTGGCAGCGCGCACCGGCCTCGACCACCCGCTCCGCACGATCGCCGGGACGCTGATGTTCGCGGTGATCTATCTGGCCATCGGCGCCGTGATCGGGGTGCTGGCCACCAACCCGGTCAACGGCGCGGTGCTGGTGTTGTTCGTGTGGATCATCGACGTGTTCTTCGGGCCCTCCCGCATGGGCACCGATCAGACCTTTATTCGCTGGTTGCCGACGCATTTCGTGACCTTGTGGATGATCGACCTGCCCTCCGGGCACGGCGGACGGATCACCGACCTCGGCTACGCCCTGCTGTGGTTGATCGCGGCGGTCGCCGTCGGCTCGGTCGTGCTTGTCCGCGCCGCCCGCGCCGCGCCGCCCGCGCGCCGCCCGTCCGGGCAGCTGGTCACCGGGCTGCGGTTGGGTCTGGTCGATCTGCGCCGCAACCCGGCGCTGCTGGCGTTGCTGGTGGTCGTGCCGGTGGTGTTCATCCTGCTCGCCAAGGTGACCACCCCAGAACGCACCATTGCGATCTCGGTGCGTCACGGCGATCGGACCGTTGCCGACACATTCTGGTTCCCCGAGGTACACGCGGGCACGATGGCACCTATCGCGGTCGCCGCGTTGGCCACCCTGGCCGGGCTGTTCGTGGTGGCCGACTCCGAGGCGGGCGATCGACGACTGCGACTGGCCGGATACCGCCGCAGCGTACTGCTCGCCGTTCGTTTCGGCGTCCTCACGGTCGCGGTGGCGGTCATCGGCCTCGCCGCCCTCGCGATCACAGCGACGGTCTTCACGCCCGCGCAGTGGGCCGGATTCATCACCGCCCTCATGCTCGCCGCGATCACCTACGCCCTGATCGGGATGATTCTCGCCCCGCTATTCGGCCGCGTCGCCGGCGTCTTCGTCGCCTTCCTGATCCCGTTCCTGGACCTCGGCCTGATCCAGAGCCCGATGCTGCGCCCCGAACCCGCGCCCTGGGCGCGGTTCTGGCCCGGATACGCGAGCACCCGATTACTGTTCGACACCGGCCTGACCACCGACTTCGACCTGCCCGCAACACTGCTGCTCGCCCTGGCCTGGCCGAGCGGGTTGGTCGTAATCGCAGCCGTGCTCTTCGGTCGCGGCACGCGAGCGCGACCACGCCTGGGCATCTGATCGGGAGGAGCGCCAGTGAAGATCGCGATATACGAAGTCCAGCAGTGGGAACACACAGCGTGCCTACGGCTGCAACCGGAACATGAGCTGATCTGCTCCCCCGCGCCGCTGGACACGCATACCGCGGCCGAAGCGGCCGATGCCGACGTGCTCAGCACGTTCATCCGCTCGCGGCTCGACGCCGATGTGCTCGAACGGTTCCCTAAGCTACAACTGGTGGCCACCCGGTCCACCGGCTACGACCATATCGATCTCGGGTACTGTGCCGCGCACGGCATCACCGTCAGCAATGTTCCCGACTACGGCGACTCCACCGTCGCCGAACACGTCTTCGCCCTGATCCTCGGCCTCGCCCGCCACCTCGTCGACGCGGCCGAACGCACCCGCCGCGGCGGGTTCTCCCAGGCCGGACTGCGCGGATTCGAGCTGCGCGGCAAGACCCTGGGTGTGATCGGGGCAGGGCGGATCGGCCGCCGCGTCATCGAGATCGCGGGCGGGTTCGGCATGGCCGTCGTCGCGACCGACCTCCATCCCGATCATGCGGTCGCCGCGCGTCTCGGATTCCGATACGCCGACCTGGACGACACGCTGGCCGCCGCCGATATTCTCACCCTGCACGTTCCGGCCACCGCGGACACGGTTCATCTCATCTCCGACCGGGAGTTCGACCTGATGAAGGCCGGGGCTGTCCTCATCAATACCGCACGGGGCCGCATCGTCGACGTTGCCGCCCTCATCAGGGCGCTGACCAACGGAAAAGTGAAAGCGGCCGGACTGGACGTGCTGCCCGAGGAATCGGTCATCCAGGAAGAAGCCGAGATCTTCCGGGATCGCGCCCTCAGCCCCCTCGAGCTGAGAACGCTTGTCGCCGAACATGTCTTGTTCGGCTTCTCCAATGTCTTGATCACGCCGCACAACGCCTACAACACTGACGAGGCAGTACACCGGATCATCGAGACAACGCTGCGGAACATCGAAGCATTCGCGCGGGGGGAACCGCGCAATACCGTACCGCCCTGAGCCGGACTCGAATCGCGCGCAGGCGGATCATCCGTTGCGATTGCGGTCAGTTCTGCATTCGGCTCGGTAGACCACGACCGGTCCTCACTCCGAGACCTCCAACCGGTGCCGACCGATGCCAGACCGACATCGACACCGGGTACATCACCCTCGCTCCACCGCGGCTCGTCTGTCGGATGATCGGCACCGACTCACCGTCTCCGTCGACTACCTCTCGAACGAACAACAAGCCGCGATACCGCGCGGCCAACACGACGTGTTTTCTCGGCAGGATAGGACCACCGGATTCGCCTCGATCGGCTACGCACCATCCCGCAGCCTGCGTTCATCCCGGCGGCGTGCTCGTCGTCACCCCGGTGTCATTGGTCCCGGACCGGGATTGCCATCGGCCCTGCCGGTTGTCTGTATACCGGCCCATAGTGGAGGCGTAGGCGAATCGGAGTTCGCGACACCGGAGGCGGCCGACATGACCGGCATATATGGCTTGGTGGCGAGCGGTGTATGGCTGGCGGTCGTGCTGGGCGCTGTGCTGATGGTCATCCTGGCGGCATACGAGGTCTCCGAGCTCGCCCGGCGAGACCTCCAGCGACGGCTGCAGCGAGAAAGCGAACGATCTCAACCACAACACCGCTCCACCGTCGCGCCATCGCCGCCCAGAACGGTCCCCGCCGCTGCGCCACCCTCGACCCTGGCCGATATCTTGCCTGCGCTGCAAGGCATTTCCGAAAACGACGCCGAACTGCTCGACGCGGAGTCGCAGATCACCCGTGACCTGTTCGCCGGCAAAGTCGGTGGAACCGACTACCAACGTCGGATGCGTGATCTGGCCGAACCGAGGCGTACATCGAAGAGTCCCCGGCGAACAGGATGACGCACGTCCCGAGCCACACCTGCCGACGTCACAGCAGTCAGAGCGCATCTGAGAACTCAGCCTCAGGTGCGCTTCGAAGCTTATTCGGTGCTGATCCCTATCTTCGGGGTCGTATCCGGCAGTGGTGCGGCGCGTTCGACCGGTCGCGGTGAGCTTGGACAGTGTGTTTACACGTTAGGGCCGGCGAGCGCATCATCGAGCGGAACAGCGTTGCGTGCGGAGAACTTGCGGCGGGCGCGAAGTTCGGCCCGGGTCCGCGGCCGGTACTTCGGTACCCGGCCACAGCCGCACGGTTCGAAGCCCTCGTAACGCAATCCGGCGCCGACCACGGCAGCGACTACCGACCAAGCCCGGGTGTCACGGCGAGGGGGCGCCGCGAAATCATGCCCCGCACACAGCATCGGTTTACCGCATCGCGGGCAACGGTGCGCTACGCCAGCAGTCGGCGGGTGCCGTTTGAACGACACCCGGCACTCCACGCACACATAGTGCAGTTTGTAGTGCACGAAGGCGTAGGTACACATGAAGCGACGGTATCCCCGATTGGTCCGGCCGGCCATCGCTTGCCACCAACGCTGGGGAGTTCTCGTTGGCCGACCTTCTCCTCGGTCGACACTTCCGGCTGGGGGTTCGATCTCGGTCAAGCCGGAAGGGGCGGGTCGATCGCTCGTCATGCGCGGCGTCGCTCGAGGGCGCGAGGGCGCTCACCGTGCACAATGCTCCCGTCAGCTGACCTCGGCGGGTTCGTGCGCACAGATGACCAGTGCGATCAGGGCAACCTGCCCGATTCCCGGCACCGCAAATGTAGAGGACTCCCGGTACGACTGAAGTTTCCACACTATCTGTCGTAACCCCAGAGTCCCTGTGCCAGTGTCGCTTACCTGCTCGTGTTCGTCGTGCCCGGCTCACAAGTCGCCGGCCGAGTCGCCGAAGTGCCCGTTCTACCCTTCCTCGTCGCTGACCGACCCCGAGTGGACGCTGCTCGAGCCGCTGTTGCCGCTGCCAGGCAATCACGCTGGCCGCGGCGGGCGGCCGGAGAAGTGGCCGCGGCGGCTGGTGTTGGACGCGGTCTTCTACCTGGTGCGCGGCGGGATTGCCTGGGCACAGCTGCCGCACGACTTCCCGCCCGCGAAAACCATGTATGACATCTATCGGCGGTGGACAAAGGCCGGTGTGTGGCAACGCATCCACGACGTGTTGCGGGGACCGGGCACGAGCGCAGGCAGGGCGTGACCCGCGGCCCACTGCCGCGGTAATCGACTCGCAGACCGTTCGTGGCGCCGACACCGTCGCCGCCGGCACGACCGGCTACGCGCGGGCAAGAAGATCAAAGGCCGCAAACGCCACATCGCCACCGACACCAGTGGACTGCAACTGGCTGTCGTGGTGACCGCCGCCTCGATCCAGGACCGCGACGCCGCCAACCGGCTGCTGGTCGCCGTGCGTGCCCGCTTCGCCACCGTGCAGCTCGTGTTCGCTGACAGCGGCTAAGCCGGACGGTTGATCGAACGGGCGAAATCCGTTCTCGCACTGACGATTCAGATCGTAAAACGCAGCGACACCGCGACCGGCTTCGAGGTGCTGCCCCGCCGCTGGGTCGTGGAGCGGTCGTTCGGCTGGCTGACCAAACACCGCCGCCTGGTCCGCGACTACGAAACCCGACCCGACCACCACGAAGCCATGGTCTACATCGCCGCCATCCACACACTGACCAGACGACTCGCCCACACCAGCGACCCAACCTGAGTTCTCAGATGCGCTCTCAGACATGGATGCGTGGGTAGTCACGGCCACAAAAGCCAATCAGCCCCGCCTGCATCGCTGGGCCGGCACCACCATCACGGGACTTGTCACGCCCGGGCGGAAGCGTGAAGCCGCAGCCATCGAAACAGTTCGCCCGCGAGGCGGCGGCCGTGGATTCGGCTGCTGTGGTGCAGGACCGAGGAGCCCGAAGGAGGTGACCCGGGATGGGGTGGTCGATCGCTGCGGTCGTAGTCGGGCTCGCGGTGGTGGTGTTGGCCGCCGAGCAGCTGGTCAAGGTCACTGTCGGACTGGCGCGGGGGATCGGCGCGTCGACGTTTCTGATCGCGGTCGTGTTCCTCGGTTTCGACCCGGAGAACCTTGCTGTCGGCGCGGTCGGGTCCGCGCAGAGCGCGCCGGGCATCGCAGCGGCGACCGTGATCGGTTCGGCGATGGTGGCTATCGCGCTGGCTCTGGGCATCGCCGCGCTGGTGGCGCCCATGCGGTTCGAGCACATGCCGCGACGCATCCTGGCTGTTCCGGTGATCATGGTCGTCCTCATCATCGCCCTGGCGCTCGACGGGCGGCTGTCCCGCCTCGACGGCGCCATGGTGGTGATGGCCTATCTCGCTGCCCTGCTGTGGCTGGGTTGGCTCGGCCGCTGCGGCCTGAACATCCAGCCCGCGGAAGAAACTGCCTCGAGCCGAACGGCTCGGCCCGGTCAAAGCCGCGCTCCTGCTGATCGCCGTGCTGGCTGCGATCGTGGCAGCCAGTGGACTGCTGGTCACCGGAATTCGCGACATCCTCGCCGAACTCGGCTGGTCGCAAACCATCTTCGGCATGACCGCGCCCGCTCTCGCGCTCAGCGCCGAAGAGTTCGTCCGCGTGGTCACCCCCGCCCGGCGCGGCCATCCTGAAATCGCATCGGCAACGTCGTCGGCTCTGTCCTGGCGTTCTTCGGCCTCAACGCTGGCATCATCGCGCTCATCCGGCCTCTGCCCATCGATACCCCTACCCGTGGCTTCTACCTCCCCGTAGCCACTGCCACCGTCTTGGCCTTCTCCGCGGTACTGCTCACCACACGACAGCTGCCACGCTGGGGCATCGGTCTGCTCGCCCTCTACGCCGTCTTCCTCCTCGGCGGATACCTCCGCTACGGCGTCACCATCACCGAGTGAGGTCCGCGGATCACGAGGCACTGGAGATCGTCCGCCGGGTCTGTGCTTGTCGGGCCCAGAGCATCGGACTTCCTGCCCCCAGGATGGCGTCGCGGCTCCTGCAGTGACTGGCGATCTCAGCGATATCAGGAGGACCTGGCGGCGGGGCCGACGGTTTGTTCGGTCGCCCTCGCTGGCGCGATCAGGTAGAACGACGCTGCACGTCCAGGCGCAGATCATCTGCAGCGGTTCCTAGCGTGTTCCTCCTGTCTGTTGTGGTTATCGCACTTCGTGTGGGCCCTGGCGTGGACTCCGGTGCGCGGTCAGCGCACGTAGGACACGACGCTCATCATTCCGGCCTCGCCGTGATAGATGTTGTGGCAGTGCACCATCCACTGGCCGGGATTGTCGGCGTCGAAGTCGACCTCGAGCGTCTGGGTGGGGGGCACGATCGCGGTGTCTTTGCGGGGGCCGCCGCCGCCCGGTCCGACGACCTGGAAGGTGTGGCCGTGCAGGTGCATCGGGTGGAACATCATCGTCTGGTTGACGAAGCGCAACCGGATTCGTTGTCCCTCGGTCACGTCCAGCGCCGCGTGGTCGGGAAACTGTTTGCCGTTGATGGTCCAGATGTATTTGTTCATGTGCGAGCCCAGAGTGACATCGAGCGTCCGGTCGGGTGTGCGGTTCGGCAGTCGCACCGATTCGATCGCGGTGAGCCGGTCGGCCGTGATCGGTGGGCCGGCGAGTTCGGCCGGGTGCACGTCGGCCGGTGGAGGGCTGCCTGCACCGGTGCGAATCAGCGCAAAGCCCTGTCCCGCTTTACCTTCGGCAGAGGCGACCAGAGGAAAGACTCCATCGGCCAGGTCGACGATCACGTCATAGCGTTCACCCATGCTGATCAGCAGGCTGGCACCGGTGACCGGCCGCACCGGGTAGCCGTCGCTGTGGGTGACGCGCAGTTGGTGGCCGCCGACGACGACGCGGAATGGGGTATCTGCGGCGGCGTTGATGATGCGCAGCCGCATCCGCTGGCCCGGCCGGCCGGTGAAGGTCACCGGATCGGTGCCGATCCGGCCATTGATCAGGTAGTAGGGGTATCGCACGTCGCCGGCGTCGGAGCCCAGCGGCGCATTGGGGTCGGTGGGCATCGACATCGTCGACGAACCGCCCATGCTCATGCGACCATGATCCATGCCGCCCATGTTCATCCCGGACATGCCCTTGTCACGCAAGTGCTGTAACTCCTTGTCGGGGTCGCGGCTGTCGACGCCGTCGAGCCAGTCATCGAGTACGACAACAGCTTCCAGGTCATAGTCGTTGCCGTCGGCGGGGTCTTCGATGATCAGCGGCGCGTACAGTCCGCGGTCGAGCTGGACCCCGACATGGGGATGGAAGAAGTAGGTGCCGGCATCGGGCACGGAGAACTCGTAGCGGAAGCCGCTGCCCGGCGTGACCGCGGGCTGGGTGAGATCCGGCATGCCGTCCATGTCGTTGCGCAACGCGATGCCATGCCAGTGAATCGTCGACGGAGCCGGCAGCGTGTTCGTGAACTCTGCCCGCAGCACGTCGCCGCGTGCGAGCCGGATCTCCTGGCCCGGCAGCTTGCCGCCGTAGGTCCAGGTCTGGACCTGCACGCCGCCGAGGTCCATGGTGGCGGGTTCGGCGCGCAGTCGCACCTCCCGGACCTTCGCCGATGCTGCCCGGCGGTTGTGCTCGGCGGCGCGCACGGCATCGGAATCGGGTTGGACGAGAGCGCGTGAGCCTTGTGAGTCCTTGCTGCACGCGGTAAGGACGGCTGCTGCGGTGGCGCCGGTACCGAGGACCAGGAAGCCGCGCCTGGTCATCGGTGTCGGGTGTGGAAATTGCTTGGACGACATGGATTCTCCCTGGTTTCTGGTGTTCGGGTGCATCGCGCCCTCGTCATGCAGGGACGGCGGGGCGTGCGGAGCTCCCGTTCGAGGCGATGAGTTCCTGCCATGGCGGATACTGGGTAGCCGAAGACCGCCTCCGAGCTTGTCGGGCCACGGAACGGGAGGATCTGTCAGATCCGCAGGATCGACAACTCAGCCAGGGAGGGCACCGTCCACGGCGGTGGGCGTTCGTGGTTCACTCGCCAATGCGAGGCTATCGGTACGCCGCTGTCGTCGGTGCCGGTCCCGATCAACCGGTAGAGCAGCATGAGCCCGATCGTCAGGGCGGCGGCGGACAGGATGAATACACACATGTGCATCGCTTCGTGCCCAACGCCATCGTGATCATTCACCGGCACGAGCCCATCGGCTGGGTGGTGATCGGCCATCCTGGTTACCGTGACCGCGGTGCCGGCTTGAATGCGGTGAGAGCCGGGTTGACTCCAGAGCACGCCGATATGCATGGCCGCGACGCCACCGAGCAGCACCAGCAGACCGAGCACCCGGACCGCCCCGGATACCCGACACCGACGGTGCCGATCGACCATGACGTCATCATAGGCGCGCGTAGGATCACACGCGCGATAACCCCGAGGGGGTATACACCGACCCGGCCCGCTGTGCGGACCGCACGCCGCTGGCACACCCAGCACTATCCACGACCTCAACTAATGCAGCTGTCGCGCCCCGCGCTATAACGACCGTCCCACAAACCCTTCGCTCGATGCATACCGTCGCTCCCCGGTGGTATCAGTCGGAGAAGTGCCGCGGTGAACCTGCTGCGGCCGAGATATCGATCGAAGACGTGCGCCACAGGGTTCTCTGTGTGCACCGACCGAGTCGATGGTGTTCTGACCGCGATGGACGCCGCAGCCAGAACCATGCCGCTGAACGTGTGGCAAGCGCTCCGATTCGACCAACGCTCGCAGTTCGAGACGCCAAGGAGTTCACCAATGTACCCAGCATCGACATTGTTCCGGCGGGGCGTTGTCATCGTCGCCGCTGCCGCGATTGCCCTGGTCGGTTGCGGTGACGGCGATGACCAGGGTGGGACGGCGGGGACGACGACACCCGGTGAGACGATGCCGGGGACGACCCAGCAGACGCCAGGGCAGGCGGACTACAACGACGCCGATGTCACGTTCCTGCAGATGATGTATCCACACCACGCCCAGGCGGTGCAGATGGCGGACATGGTGCCCTCGCGCTCGCAGAATCAGCAGGTGCTGGATCTGGCGGCAGCCATCAAGGCTGCTCAGCAGCCGGAAATGGCCCAGATTTCCGCGTTGCTGCAGCAGTTCGGCAAGCCTGCGCCTACGGCGAACCACGGCATGCCAGGGATGCCGGGAATGCCGGGAATGATGTCGCCGGAAAGCATGGCATCGCTGCAATCGATGTCCGGTAGCGAGTTCGACCGGATGTGGCTGTCGATGATGATCGAACATCACCGCGGCGCGATCGAGATGGCACAAACCGAACTGGCGAACGGCAAGAACCCCGAGGCCCGCAAGCTCGCCGAAACCGTCATCTCCACCCAGCAGAGCGAAATCGACCAGATGCAGCGCATGCTGCAGCAGAGCTGACCAGATACCGTCCGCATGGTCTGACTTCCCGCGCAGGTGCGTTCTCGGGCGCTATGTCCGTGTTTGCTGGTTGTGAA
This sequence comes from Nocardia amamiensis, assembly GCF_015477605.1. Taxonomy (GTDB): domain Bacteria; phylum Actinomycetota; class Actinomycetes; order Mycobacteriales; family Mycobacteriaceae; genus Nocardia; species Nocardia amamiensis_A. The sequence continues at coordinate 203,860 of NZ_JADLQX010000010.1, read as the reverse complement.
CTGTCTGGCGTATCCGATATTAGCCGGGTCGTCAGGCGATAACCGACGCTGATAGCGGCAACGAAATGCCCACGCGACCGACCGATGCTGCTCGTCGAGTCGACAGTGTCGACAGCGGTGTTGCATCGCGTTCCACACGCCTGCTACGCACTGGCGATGGCCAAGCGACTGAAAACGATGGGCGCCGACAAGTACCAAGCCGACGGAGACCCCAGGACCTCCGGGCCAGGGTTCGGCGTGACCATTCACCATGCAGCGCTGGACATTCCAACCCAATGGCGGAAACGCGGCTGGTGTTCGTCAACAGCATGAGCGACCTCTTCCACGCCAGGGTGCCGGAATCCTTCATCCGCGACGTGTTCGACGTGATCCGCCAGACACCGCAGCACACCTACCAAGTGCTGACGAAACGGTCGCTGCGCGCTCGCCGGTTGGCCGATCGCCTGAACTGGCCTGCGAACTTGTGGATGGGCGTCTCGGTGGAGAACCAGGAGGCCGTTGTCCGGGCTGAGCACTTGCGGCAGATCCCGGCCGCGGTGCGGTTCGTGTCCTGCGAGCCACTGCTGGGACCGGTCAATTTGTGGCCGAGTCTGTTTCCGAATCCCTGCCCCGCCAGGTGCGGATGCCGGGGAGGCATAGACCGCAGCTGGAACAACTGTGAAAGCCCGGGTGACTGCTGCGACTGGGAGCCGGAACCACAGTTGCATTGGGTCATGGCCGGCGGGGAGTCCGGGCCCGCAGCGCGGCCCATGCGACCGGACTGGGCACGTCAGCTCAACTACCAGTGTCGCCACGCCGGGGTGCCGTTCTTCTTCAAACTTCTCTGCACCATGACTGGCGCAAGCCATGACGAGGTGCTGAGTTTGTCAGGCGCTGCGCAGCCGAATTCTTCGGGTCGCGTCGAGATGTCGGTCGACGGTGAACTGTGCGGTGGTGCCGATGACGGGGGGCGTGCCGGACCAGGACAGGACGGACCAGAGGCCATCGAATACGACGACGTATTCGCGGTTGCTGGGGAAGACGTCGGTGATCTCGGCGGTGACTGCGGAGCCGACGGGGTGGCGGTTCTTGGCGGCGCACCATTCGGACTCGCTCATGATGGGAAACCTTGTTGTGCTCGATCGGAAGGCGGGATCGAGAGGCCAGAGGCGAACCTGGCCGCGTGTGTGCTGGAGGACCTCGAACTCGGTTACTGTGCCGACAGCCGGCCATTGGTCGGCGGAAAACGGCAGATTCAGGATGTCGACGAATCCGGTGGGTGGATGGCCCAAGTCGGCGAACAGTCCGATGACGCCGGGTCGCGGAATCAGCGTGACCACTCCGGTCACATGGTCGCCGATCGGGTAAAGGCTGTGAGCGGCGTTGAGTTCCTCTTCGAGTTGGGGGTCAGGTTCGATCATCGTTGGACTATTTCAACGATCACTTCTGCCGGTTGTCAATGGTCAGGACATGGTGGGAGATCGGTCCCGACCGTTGCCCACGGTGCATTCGTGGTGCAGTCAACTGGGCAGTGGGGCGGCCGAACCCCGAAGCAGCACGGCCGCATCCTCGACGGCCAAACCTGGAACCAGATGCCCAAACCGAATCATGCTCAAGAAAGCCAAATTACAAAGCGTCACTTCGACAGAAAGGGGGCGGTCCATGAAAGATAACGCGCAACTCCAGCCATCAGAGTGGTACACCACCGAAGAGGTAGCGGTGGTCCTCCGCGTGGACGCCTCCAGTCTCCGCCGCTGGCGCACCGCCCGCCCGCCCCAGGGACCCCCGTTCGTGGTGGTCTCCGACCGGGTGATCCGCTACAGCGGTGCCGACCTCATCGCCTACCTAAAGAACCAGCGCATCGATCCGGCGGCGGCGTGATGGACGGTCAGATACAGGTGATCCCACTCGGGGTCTCGATCCGCGGTGACATCGAGTTCCGGGGGAAGGTCGGCGCGCACCGGGCGCGGGTGCGCTGGACCGACCCGGTAACGAAGCGACGCGCGTCCAGGTCCGAGTCGTTCGCCACCCGCGAGGCGGCGGAGGCTTGGATCGAACAGATCGAGCAGGCCGCCGCTCGCGGCGTTGACCCGAAGACCGCGACCGCCACTCTGGCGGAGTACGGAAATGCGCACTGGGACACCGCTATGCGCGGTGTGGAGCCGAAGACGTTAGATCCGTACAGGGCGGGGTGGCGGCTCCGCATTGTGCCAACGCTCGGGCATCTGCCGGTCACGATGATCACGACCGGCCTTGCCGATCGGGCTGTGTCCGCCTGGATTGCCGACGGGTGCGGTGAGTCCACCATCAAGAACACGCTCGCCGCGTTGGGACGCGTGATGGACCAGGCGGTTCGCGATGAGGTCATCGACCGCAACCGTGTTGATGTCGGCGGGTGGCAGCGGCAGCTTGCGAAGCATGAGGATGAACTCGACAATCCGCGGGCGCTGGCTTTGCCGGACTGGTCGACGCTCCAGCAGCTGTCTGCCGCACTCGTCGCCGCTTCGGCTGGCCGGTATCAGGGTTGGGGTGATGTGGTGAAATTCGCGGCTTGCACGGCGACCCGGATCGGCGAGGTCTCCGGCTGTCGGATACGCGACATCGACACCGAGCAGTGGGTGTGGACGCTGCGGCGCCAGACAACCCCCGGTCCCGGTGGGATGCGGGACAAGCGGACGAAAGGCAAACGGGCACGGCCGATCCCGCTCATCGAGGAGATTCGGCCGCTGATCTTGCGCCGGATCAACGCCGCTCGCACCCGCGTGGACTCCGATCCTGCTCTACACAGCGCGAGCGATGAGGACCGACGAGAAGCGTTCATGAGCGAGCGGTTGTTCGTCGGGCCGCGTGGCGGGCGGATCGCTACCGGCGTCCTTCGCGATGCCACCCATTGGGATGACGTCGTCGCGCAGCTGGGCTACGAGCACCTTCGGCGGCACGATCTGCGGCACACCGGGTTGACCTGGTTCGCCGACGCTGGGGTTCCCCTGCACCGACTACAGCGGATCGCCGGACACACCGATCCCCGCATCACGCAGCGGTATCTGCATCCCGATGTCAAGGCATTGCAGAACGATGGCCAGCTGCTGTCGCGGTTCCTCACGACGCCGAACAGCGGACCCCAGATCCCCGAGCTACTGGCCCGCATGGGACCCGGCCATCCCCGCGAAACCGCCGATGGTCCCAAATTGGTCCCAAGGCTACGAGTGGTCGAATAACAGCAAACCCCCTCCGACGCTGGTCGGAGGGGGTTTTTGATTGTCGGGGTGAGCGGACGGTATTTGAAACAGTGGGAACCGGACTGGCTTGCCAAGGTCATCGCCAAGGTGGAGGCTGCTCCGGCCCGTCGGCCTGCGAAGACGGCGAGCAGCAGCGTTCAACCACGGCGGCTGGATCGGCGGCTGTCGGCTGCCACCATCGCCGAGTTGGTCGATGCCTACCAAGGCGGTACCTCCACCAACCAACTGTGTGAGCGGTACGGCCTGTCCAAAGGTGGGCTGCTCAAGATCCTCCAGGAGCATGGCGTCCAGATGCGGTACCAACCGATGACTGAGGAGGAGATCGACTGGGCGGTGCGGCTTTACGGCGCTGGCGACTCCCTCAACAAGGTGGCGCGGACGCTCGGGAAGAGCAAGGGAAGTGTGTGGAAGGCGCTGCGAGGACGTGGAGTTGAGATGCGACCGTCTACGAGGTCGTAGTGCACCTCGAACCCCTAGCGGCGCGCACGCAGTGGAGCGACGAAATCAGCCTGCGATGAAGCATGCTCGCCTACCCAGCGTTCGACCCACCTATTGGCCGGTTTTAATGGTGAAGCAGCGACAGCCAGTACTTCAAATGCACAATCCACTGCCTCACGGCTTGTGGCTGCGTTGAATCTTGCCAGCTCGGCGGTGGACATCACTCCGCCCGGATGTGCCTCAAGTGGTGCCAATTCCGAGTACGGATGAACAGCGAAATTCCGTCGCTCAAATAGCGATTGGAGTCTTGAACCGAGACGCTGTGTAGTCGATTCCGTAAGACCGAATGCGACGCCAAGTGTGTTGCGGACAATCTGGAACTGCTTGTTCTTGCGTCCAGACGTGGTCAGTTTCTGGGAGGGCACAAGGTACTTCAACTCTGCATACAATGCCTCGACTGTGAGAGCGCTCGCGGTTATCGCCACCAGCGATGCGGAGAATTCATCCCCTAGGGCTGAGCTGGAAGGATCAATGTTTGTTCCGGCCGCTCTTGCTTCCAGTTCATGGCGAACTGCAATGTCGATCCAGGACAGCCACATGACCTGACGACCGATTACGCCCACACCGGGTGCTCGGTTGCCGCTCGCTATGTCCTCTTCTCTGTGCCGGGTTCGCTCCGCAACGAAGTCTGCTTGAATCTTCTCCCGCTCTGCATCCGTCGTAGCCGAAGCGCGATCCCGTTCAAACTGCTCTTCCCTGTCTCTGAACCGTTCGCGCCGCTCGACTGCAGCGCGTCGCTTCAGCTCATCTGGTGTTTCCCCTTGTGTCCGGGCGACGGGAGGCATCCCAGTATCATCGCATCGAGAAGGCAGCCCGACAAGATGCTTGCCACGCCAACACTCGATCAGGGATGATCAGAATCGACGGTTAGTGAATTTTTCCTGCCACTCTCGGATGACATCGAGTGTGATGTCAAGACCATACAGATCGAACAACCGCCGTGCAGCATCTGCGGCAAGGTCAAGATGTGAAGATCGCAGTTCCTCAAGGCTCACGTCGTAGCTGCGATCAAACCGTTCCGCACCGGTCGAATAGTCATGAAAGAAGATGCCTGGATCGGATCGAAGCACATGATCTTTCAGTCCAGTCACGCCCAGGTGAATAATGAAATCACCACTATCGGCTACTAAAGCCGCACATCGGCTGGCAAACACAAAGTATTCGGTAATGGTATAGATTGCGGACACATAGCTAATCGAGCCAGCATACCTGTCGGTAAAATCCTCACTAATTAATGATCGCCATGTGAACAGCCCTGATCGATAGAATCGGTGTGCCTCATGGTAGTGAGCCCAGTGCGTGACAGACTGGATGCCGTCCTCAAAGATATGATCATTCTCGCGATCTACGTGCGGAAAGTCCCAACCGCGAAGTGACACCACAGATTCTCGCCGGATCTCCTTCAGTCGGACAACGGTAGGGACGCGCTCCTTGTCATATACCCTGGGAAGAATTTCGACATACCAGTACGCCTTGGGGCTGGTAAGCTCTTCCTTAGAGTACAGGTCCGCAGCGGATGCAATTTCGCTCTGGTAAGCATCTGGCGGACCACTTGCCTCGATGATTAGAGGAGAGCCAACGAGTCCTCGGATCTGAGTTAGAAGAGCTTCTCCTCGTTTCTGAACGGCCAGATCGAGGAAGGCGCGCATGGACTCACCCGAGTCAATGGCAATGCTGCGGGCGTCGACGGTGCGCACGTAAATACTTCCCGCCCGTAGGATAGCCTTGCTATTTTCATCGTGCAGGTCCTTGGTGCAGACAATCGGTTCATTGTCAAATTCTCCAACACGCAGCAAAAGGAGGTCGATACCATCGATTGCTACTACGTGTGAGGAGACCTCAGGAAGGAGCGAGAAATGGTTTTTGGCAAATTCGCCAATCCTCGTCGGGTCAAACGAGGCAGCTTGCTCGGCGGATATCCCAGCCGGTACGAACCGACCGCCGGTTTGTTCTACACCGATAAGTACGTACCCACCATCACGGGTGTTGGACAAAGCAACGATGTCTTGGAGGATCTTGCCCTTATCCTTCTTTGCTGGGCCAAATGACATTGGCGCCTTATAGTCAAGGCTTCGGGACTCAGCTTGCCGGTCCAGTAGCTGCCTGACTAGTGTTGGAAAATTATCGCTAACGGACTCAGTCATAGTATGCGTTGCCTTGCTCTCTTTTCTTGTGGTTAACAGCAACAGTCAACCAGCTGCTGCAGCGACGATGAAGTCGTGTCCAGCAACATAGAACTTCCATCGTGTCAGTTGTCCAGATGCTAAAGCGCGGCCCACACATCGTCTCTAATCTGCTCGGAAATCTCAGTGGCCTTTCCTCGGTACTCAGGATCACGCAGGCCCATCATGCTCAACCGGAACACGAGAAGCGTATCTAAGTACCGTTTTCTGCGTACGCGCTGGCACTGACGGCAGCGCAGCGTTGCATCGAACAGGTGGCCCATCGGCGAATAGCCCACGATCTCTACCTCCTCTATGTACCACGACCGTGGATGTAGATGGAGGTTCATGCCGCTACTCCCAGCGCCCGACGTGGCGTGCCTTTCTTCGGAGCATCGGCAATCACCTTGTCCAGCCAGGCCACGAGGGCTATAGCATCTGGATTGTCTTGCAGTGCATCGCGGACACGCACAAGAAACCCGCTCTTGGCGTAGTTTTGCCATGTCTGGTCGAGGCGGTCGCCGTAGCGTGGTGGCACCTCGGTCCATCGCACGCCCTCCGCGAATTTGTAGCGGATTCCATTGAGATTGCGACGTCTCTGGGCAAGCTGAGACTCTTTCCACGGGCGGAACACGATTTCACCTCTTCGGGTTCCAATCTTTCGCGGTGGTATCGCCGACTCAATGAGCCGCCATTCGTCGTCAGTGAGATCAGATTCGGCCGGACCAAATTGCCACTGCCATGCTGCAAGGAGTTCCGGTGGCGACAGCACGCGCACCAGATCCTGAGGTGCCACCGCACGCCCGTGGTTCCCCATCAGGATGTCTTGTAGCTCGTCGTGGTTGCTTGCTTCCGCAACCGCACGCCACTCGGTCATCGTGGAATTGGCTTCTAACCACACGATGGCGTCGGCCGACTCCTCTCCAGAGGGCCAGGTGTCGAGATGGCCGATCAGCTCGCGAAGTGTCGGAACCGCAGCCACCGCGGCGTTGCGCACCTCGAAGGCTACTTCCCAGGGTTCCAGCTGGAGCAGCTGATCGACTCGTTCCTCAACATCGACGTCAGTAGTGGCACTGTCTTTGGTGCGAAACAACCCATTCCGAACATCCGCCGGTAGTTCGTGGAGCAGATACTGTCTCACTGCGATGCGAAGCTCACCGGTCCATTCCTGGCCGTCAAAACCAGCGTCTTGCCCTTCGCTCAGGTTGTATTCATAGATGTTGCCGAATTGAGCATAGAGCGCTCTCGCGAGGAGTTCGTATTGTGGATAGTCTGGGTCCATCACTATTAATTGTGACATCTTTGCGGCATTAATCAATGGGACGGCTACCGGCATCTTGATTCTCCTCTTACCTTTACTGTTTTAACTCCTTCCGAGAGCAACATCAATAGATCCCGAAGAAAACTGGATGTGGATTTTAGGCCGAATGGCAATTTTCACGACTCAGTCTGGCCCGTTCCCAGTGAATGAGACCGCTCGGTACTAGAGTCCTGTTGGCCCTGGTGAGGGCTGGAAGGGACGATAGGGATCATGGCTGGACGCAAGCGGCATTCCGCGGAGGAGATCGTGCGGAAGCTGCGGCGTGCCGACGAGCTGGCTGCCGAGGGGTGCACTGGCGAGCAGGTCGCCGCCGAGCTGGGAGTGTCGGCGGCGACGTTGTATAACTGGCGCCGGCAATACGGCGGGATGGATACCGATGCAGCCAAGGAGCTGAAGGAACTGCGGGAACAGAACGCCCGCCTGAAGCGGCTGCTGGCCGAGTCGGAGCTGGTGCGGGAGATCGCCAAGGGAAAATGGTGAGCCCAGCGGCCGGACGCCGCGTCGTCGGCATGCTCACGGACGTGATGGGCTTGTCGGAGCGGTTCGCGTGCAAGGTTGTTGGGCTGGCTCGGTCCACCTATCGGCGGGTGCCGGCCGCGCAGTCCCCGGCCGATCCGGACGCTGGTTTGCGGGCATGGTTGCGTTCGTATGCCACGAAACACCCTGGGCACGGGTTCCGGCGGGCGTGGGCGGCGTTGCGGTTCGATGAGGGCTCGGAGGTGAACAAGAAAAAAGTGCACCGGCTCTGGCGTGAGGAGGGCTTGCAGGTTCGCGCCCATTCGCCGCGCAAGCGGGCTGGTGCGTCGTCGGTGCCGCCGATCGGCGCCGATGCACCGAAGGTGGTGTGGGCGTTGGACTTCCAGTTCGACTCCACCGTAGACGGCAAAGCGGTGAAGATCGCGTCGATGATCGACGAGCACACTCGCGAATCGCTGCTGCACCTGGTGGAGCGGTCGATCACCGCCGAAAGACTGGTCGCCGAGTTGGAGAAGGTGTTCACCGCGCGGGGCGGGCCGCCGCGAGTGCTGCGCATGGACAACGGTCCGGAGATGATTTCCCATGCACTGCAACGGTTTTGCGCTGATCGTGTCGGGATCGTCTACATCCCGCCGGGCACGCCGTGGAACAACGGCCATATCGAGTCGTTCAACCGGCGGCTGCGCGCTGAGTGTCTCAACCGCAACCACTGGACCAGCCTGCTCGAGGCCCGGGTGGTGATCGGCGACTTCAAGAACGAACACAATCGACGGCATCGGCATTCGGCGCTGGGCTATCTGACCCCGGCCGAGTACGCTGCCCGCTGCAGCCACACCCACCACCCCGTGGCCTGCAGCATCAACTGAAATTGGATCGAAAACAACCCGGACTCAAGAACCGGGTGGTCCTGTCATCGGGGACCGGTCAAGTCCTCAAGCATCAGGGATATTTACGCGCAAGTCGTTCGATGCGATTCGATCGAAGATCCCACGATGGCTCCGTTGGGTCGAGCTCGATCAACTGTCGAATTGATACTTGCGGATCGCGGCGGTACTTTTCAGCTGCCATGTGAAGCGCTGCGCCGTCGATCTCCTCTGCACCGTCAGGCTGAAGATTCGCTAACCCGATCGTTTCAGCACCGATAACTGATGCGACACCTCGCCGGAGACGAAGGCGCTCAATAGCTGACAAGGCACGCATTGCCGTGTTGGTCGCCGATGCCAGCTGTAGCGCTGCCTTGAAAACCTGATCCACTTCGACAGTCTGATTTTCAAGCCGCTGAAGCCGCGCGCGCCTGTACTCGTGGCGAAAAGTGCGCAGAGATTTTCCGACGTCTGCTCGTGCATCAATTCGCCGTTTGCCTCGCTCCTCACGTTCTGCCTTGGTTGAACCGGCGAGAATGTTCACCACGCCACCGGCTGTCGCTCCGGAAACAGTACTCAGGACGATCTGAGCCCAGCTTATAGATTGTGCCATATTACTATTTTCTGGGCTCCGTGAACTGTTGTGGATGCAAGTCGCAAGGTATCTCCATCCAAGGAGTCTTTGGCATTGCCCGCGCGAGGCGCTTTTGTTCCTTCAGGCGCGTACGTTTTTGGTGGCGATTCTCGGGAGAGAATATGCATTGCCGATGGATATCAATCGGTATCGGTGCGTGAGTTGCCAACTCCACTTCCAAGTCGGTGGTTTCCGATGCCTGTGTGGCGAAATAATACTCATGCCGAGTTATGGGATACGGCCACATGAAGTTCAGATGTTGCCCGCTTGGCAGGATAAGATGATCGATCTCTTCCGGTTCATTGATTAGCGAGCGAAGGTACCAATGTGTGAGCAGCGAACCGGGAAACAAGGCATCGGCGAGATTGGTTCTCTCGTCAAATATGCACATCGTATGATGTTTGGCCATCACCTCTTGCGATGAGTGAGGAAATCTCGCTAACTCAAATAACCGAGCAAATAGCCATGCTGCTTCCGGTGAGGAAAAGTCCCAATCATGTGGTACGTATGTCACCAGTTCGGAACGACGGGTTGGCTTGGTGCTATCACGTGGAACGTCCGCTGCTCCCATGCCTGACGTAGCGAGGGTGACAAATGGTCGTGTTGGCGATGTTCCGTATATGTAGATATCGAGGTGTACATACTCAGATATTCTCTCATGGAACATACGGAATCGGTTATCTCCGAGGAATCGGTCGTAGTGTGCTTCAAGAGCACTCTGATCCTCCTCGGAATATCGTGCGACCGCTCCCGCTTGGGCTTCGTCCCCCAGGTCCAGCTGGTGATCTTCCATTAGTGGACTTCTCCGTCACTACGCACGTACCAATATATCTTTAGCAACTAGTGATCGACCGGCCGCCTGAGCGTGGTCGGCTATCAGCGTACGTCCGTCCATCTGTCGCGAGGTTGCGCCACGCTGTGCGTTCACCACGTTAGGAGAGCGCAGTCCACCCTGCCCAAGGCCGCGATCCCCATTCCCCTCGGATGCACCCCAGTCGATGAAGCGCTTGCTCCTGGTAGGCCGGATTGGCTGTGGCTGCCTGCGCCGCCATCGTGGTCATCCGTAGTTCCCGGATGTCCCGCAGCAGCTCGAACCCCTCCCAGGTGGCGACATCATGGCCGTACACCTGACAGAACTCGGCGTACTGCTGTTCGGTGATCCACCCGAACGAACTCTGCTTGATCGCCGTGTGCACCAGATCCCATTCCGGTGGCCCGACCGATGTCCGCTCCAGATCGAGGAGGACGGCCTCACCATCTTCTATCGCCGCCACGTTGCCGATCCAGGCATCCCCGTGGATCACAGACCAAGGAAGCCCCTTCGGAAGCGACTCCCACCGTTGCCGGAGGTCCGCCAAATGTTCTCGGAGCCAACGCCTATCGGGATCCGACAGGGTATGGGCGGCGGCGATCCGCTCGTCCAGCCGCACGAACGGCGCGATTCTCCCGAGGTTGAGTTCGGTTGGAATCGGCAGATGGTGGAGCTGCTTGAGCAGGGCAGCGACCTGCGTCGGGGTGCCCTGATGGTGCGGCGGTAGTTCGCGCCAGAAGGTAATCGCGTGGCCTTCGACCTCGACGGGCTGGTCGACATCAGGAACAACCTGCACCGCTGGAACGCCGGATTGCTGCAACCAGCGAGCCACGTTGACCTCGCGCCGTGCTGCTGCCAGTTGCCCTGGCCGACTCACCCGAGCGACAACCGATCCTGGTAGCCGGTAGATGGCGTTCTCACTGACCTGAATCGGTTCGGCATGGTCCACGTCCAGGCCGACCGCGGTGCCGGCCGAACGCACGATCGCCAGCCAATCGGTTCCGGTCACGTCCGTCATGCGGAAACCAGCGTGCTGTCGATCTGCGAGCGCAGTTCATCAACCTCCGTTGTTTGGGCATGTGGCTGGGTGAACATGCGAAGCTCACGCAGATCATCCGCCGCCCGGCGGGAACGAAGGTGTCCAGCGTCGCCGAGCGCAGTCTGGCCGAAGGAGGCAGCCTCTACCGGATCGCCAGTGGCCATGGTGAGCGACGCCAGCTTGATGCCAGATATTGCCCGCGAGCGGACAAAGGCGTCGGTGTGTCCGGCAACGGCAATCTCCAATCGTTGCCGGGCCTCACCGACGAACCGGCCTTCGAGTGCCACATCGAACAAGGCATGCCCGGTATCGCCGGAGTGCTGGGCATGGTCGTAGTAGGCCATCCAGGGCGGATCGTTCTCCGGCGCCGCCTGCGCGAACTCCTCGTCAGCTTGTCCAACCGCTCGCACGGCTTCGTCGGTGCGGTGCAGTTTGGCCAGCGCTCGGGCTCTTGCCGCGTGCAGCATGGCCCGCTCCGTCGCCGTTAGTCGATCAGCCCGGACCATAGCCAGTTCGATGAAGGTGAGCCCATCGTCGGGGTGCCCGCACCAGATGGCCTGACGAGCCATAGACGACAACACCTTGCCTCGAAGGTGCCAGTTGCCGACCTCTTCGGCGCAGGTCAGCCCGAGCTGAAACATGCTGCGGGCATCAGCGTGCGCGTAGGCATCGAAGGCCATGAACCCGGCCGTATGTCCAAGGAACCCGACTGCGCTGTGCAGGTCCATGCGGTGCTTCTCGGCACAACTGGCACCCAGCAAGTTCACGGCATAGCGAAGCTGGGCCGAGACCGCTTCTCGAACCAGGCCACCGCCGTAGGTGTGATCCCAGGAGCTGAACTCGCGCGCGGCAGTTCGCACCTGCTCGATTTCCGCCAGGCCGACCGTCGACGGGACAGGCGTTGGTTCAAGCTGGGCCAGCAAATCCAGCAGCGGCTGTTTGGTCGCGACCGCCGCAGTGACGCCCAGCGCGGCGCGAACAAATTCCTGGCGTTTCACATCACCGAGCGTAGCGCCGGACTTTGCTGGCAGCTTGAACCAAAGCAGCTCGGGCGGCACTTCCAGCGCCTCCGCCCAACGGATCAGTTTCGACAGTTGCTCGGGTGCTGGCCCCTTCTCGATACGGCTGAGTTGGGCCTGGGTGAGGCCAAGCCAGGTGGCAACCAGCTCCTGCGGCAGGGGCCGATGGTGAAATGGGTGCGTGCGGTAGGCGAAGATCACCCGGCCCATGTGCCAAGTGGCGAGCGCATCGCGCATCTGATCGGTTTGCCAGAAGGCTGGTGGTACCGGCGACGGCTGCTGTCGTTCATCCCGGAGCGCGATTTCGCATGGCGCGCAACGCGATTCAAGATTGTACCGATTGAGCCTGCTCCCACAACGAGCGCAGTACCGCTCTGTCTGGGGTCCCCGCGTCATGATGGCCGCTCCCGGGTTTTCCTGGGTTTTCTCGCCGTTTCGCTTTGGTCGCGTGACCCTACCAGCGCTTGACAGGCGACGCTATACGTTTCATACATACCCCGAATACCCCCTTGTCGTGGCCCTTTTCACCCCAGAAACCGACCCTTGGGCGGGTCACGAAAACCTTGCCGAGGAAAGGGGTAGGCCGTGGCGTTGTCCCTAGTAGTTCCCATCTTTGGTCCGCCAGCAGCGGGCAAAACGACGCTGACGATGCAGCTCGGATCGGCACCTGGGCGCCGGGTGTTCCGACTGCGGGAGCATGTCTCGCAGGAGGTGCTGGCCGCAACGGCGGTTACGCCGGAGCAGTTGGGGTGGATCGACGACTACACCGTCGCAGCAGCACTCCGCTCCTACTTCGAGACCGTCAATGCGGACCCGACGGTTCAGGCAGTGCTGCTCGACAATTTTCCCGGTTCCGCGGCGCAGGTTGATCAGCTGCTGGCGATCCTGTCGTCGCTGACGCCCTGCCACATCGAAGCCATCGAAGTGGTGACCGACGTCAAGACGCTCCGGCAGCGCGCCCGGAACCGGAAGGTCTGCCATCGCTGCGAGCGTGACCCGATCAACGATCCCCGCTTGCCGGCGATCCCGAGTGATGCCGACCCGTGGCAGTGCGGCCGGTGCGGGGGCTTGCTGCATCCCCGACGCGGCGATTCACCGCGGCTGTTCAAAGCGCGTATGCAGCGCTACCACCAGGCGGCAGTCGGCATCCGCGATGGCTTCGCCCGTGCCGATGTCACCCTCACCCAGCTCGACACCACCAACACCATCGACGGGGCGGCCAATTTACTTGCCCCGCTGCTTATTTCCCGGAGTGCACCACGATGACAACCGTTGATCTGCCTACCCCTGGCCTGCGAGCCAACGGCGACCGCTATGGCCATGCCCGCATGCCCCGTGGTGCCGACGTTCCTGAACCGGACCGGATTGACCGCGTCGCGTACGGCCGGTTCCGCAACGTCTACCTCTACATCACCGAAGCGTGCCAATTACGCTGCGAACACTGCTACATGGGTGAGCGGCTGGACCGCGCGCTCAAGATGCCCTTGCCGCAGATTGTGGACACCCTGACCACCTGGCGGCGGATGGGCGGTGACAAGCTGACCATCCTCGGTGGCGAGCCGACGCTGCACCCGCACTACTGCGAGGCGATTCGTCTCAGTCGGAAATTGGGCTACAAGCACGTCATCACCACGACCAACGCCCAGAAGCCCGCGCTCAAGAAGTTCCGCAAGCTCGAACCCGAGGATTTCGCCTACATCCAAGTCAGTTTGGACGGGGGTAGCGGCGACAGCCACGATGCGATCCGTGGTGCGGGGACCTTCACCCAGGCGCTGGAAACCACCGCCGAACTGACCCGCCGCGGTTTCGACACCCGCATCATCTGCACGGTGAACAAGGCGAACGAGCAGGACGTGCTGCAACTGCTCGACATTGCCGATCAGCTCGGGGTCAGCCTGGTGAAGTTCCATGTCTTCTCGACCATCGGCACCGGGCACGGCAACCCGGAGATGGCCATGAATCCGCAGGAGTGGGTGGACTTCTGCGACAACTTGAATGTTGTTGCACCACAGTATAACACGCGGGTGTGGTATCAGCCGACCTATGCCCGGCGTGACCAAATGGAGCGCTACGCCGCCGAGGGTTACCAGGGGTGCATCGGCCGGACCTTAGATCGGATCTCGATCTTCCCGGACGGCCGCTGCTACGTCTGCTCCTATCTGTTCGACACCGAGCTGCACTTCGCGCAGATGGTCGACGGTCAGGTGCAGCTGAATCACGGGGTCAATGAGTTCGACCTGTTCACCAGCGCGCTGGCCGAAAGCTCCTGCGGCGGTTGCAAAGCCAGTGCCTGCCAGGGTGGCTGCCCGGCCGAGGAGCTGGTGATGGGCAAGGCGTCGTGTGCTGCCTACGACGACATCGTGCCGGTCTGCCGGTTGTGGAAGTCCAGCGCCAAACCCGAAAGCGAGCCTGCCTGATGGACACCATGGAAACCCTGGTCGAGAGTCTTCGCGACCTGGATTGGAACGATATCGACGCCGTCGAAACCGCCTGCATCGAAGTGCTCGACATCTTGGTCGAGGACCCCAGCATCGTGCGCAATCGGATCGCCGTCTTGCCCGCTAGGCCGGAGTTGTTCAACTTGTGCGAGCACTACGACATTCTGGACAAGCTGGTGCTGCACGATGACGCCGAGGCCGGCTTCCGCGTTCGGCTGCACATCTTCCTGCCCGGCTACTTCGACCGGCCGCACAATCACCGGTGGTCGTATGCCAGCCGGATCCTGCGCGGCCAATACCGGCACTATCTGTTTGGCAACGCCGAGGTGGACGAGCATGTCGATCCGGCCAAACTGCCGGTGCTGCAGGCGCGAGAGGAACTCGTCGGCTCCAGCTACGCTCTGCACCACTCGATGGTGCACGCCGTGGTAGCCGAGCCCTACACTGCCTCGTTGGTCATCCGTGGTCCGGCCGTCAAGGATCGCTTCCTGGTCATGGATCGCCTGACGAACGAGGCGTGGTGGCAGTACGGAGCCAAGCAGGAATCCGACGAAGACGCCGTACGGAAGCGGATGACGCCCGAACGACTCGACTGGCTGATCGGGCAGCTGGATGAGTGGAAACTGTTCTGAGCTGCGCAAACGATCAAGATCGACTGTCGGTCCCTCGGATTACGCTCTGCCCGTGAGCACACAGAGCACGAAGAAGTGCAAATACTGCAATGGGCCGGTCCGCTAAGTCGATAGCCCCATCGAGGGCCACGGCGCTGGCGAACCGGCTCGGGTGGACCGGATGTATCACTGCCTACGCGGCTGCGACATGTCGCGCCTCACGGGCGAGTGCGGTCACGACATGCATCGGATTAGCTAGCGTGGCGTGACTGCTGACGCTGGAGACCACCGCCAGCGACGACGGCCTCCAGCTCCGCCAGCGTCGGCAGTGGGGCACTGTGGTGTCGTGCGCACCGCAGTGCCCCACTCGCCGACCCGAGCACCATACTGCTCGCCATCGACCACCCCTCCCGCAGGCCATAGAGCAGCCCGCCCGAGAACGCAGCGCCAGCGCAATGGGTATGCCGCACCGCCACCGGAAAGGCAGGCACGGCAACTTCGTCCGTGGGGCTCACTGCCACCGCCCCGTAGGCTCCAGCCGTCACCACCACCCAGGCCGCGGCCGTTCCCGCCAGCAGCGAACGGGCGACGGTGAACGCTTCGGTATGGGCGCGGTCATCGACGTTGGTTTGCACGAGCAGCTTTTCGTAGCCGGCCGCCGCGGACCGAATCCCATCCGACAGCGGCGATCCGCCGAGGTTAACGAGCACCGGCACCTGCGCCGCACGCGCGGTTTCAATCACTCGCACCGCCGCTGTCTCGATGAGCTGGTAGGCATCGACGTACACGAACGATGCCGTGGCGATTGGTGACAGGTCGACAGCGGCGAGCTGTTCCACCACCCCCGGCAGATGCGCGAACCAGGTCCGGGTGTGGTGCTGATCAGCAATCACCACGATCCATGGCGTGACGACTCCGGGATCGGACATGGCGGTCGTCGTGACATTGCGGCGCCTCAACCAGGTTCGGACAATCCGGCCGTCCTCATCGTCACCAATATCGTTGCCTACGAGAGTGGTTGGCGCATCCAATGCCGCTAGCACCGCTGCGGCCATCGGGCCATCGGCAGCGATGGACTGCTCGGTGGCCCGAACCTCGGCACCGTGGTTGGCAACCGGAAACAGCGGCACGCTCCAAAGTTCGGCCAGGGCAAGATATGAAACACAGACGATCGGGCCGTCAGCACATGCCGCCATCACCACTACCAGCCGTAGACCGAGAAAGGTGTGCTCTTGGCGATGTGCTGCATGGCTGTGCTGCAGTAGTCAATCATGTGGTCGGGCAGGGCATCTGCCGCGAACCACTCAAGCGCGCTGCACTTGTCCGGCTCCAGGTTGGTGGGTTCACCCTGCCAACTGCGCACGGTGAAGAAGAACGCCATCCGGCCGCCCGAGGACGAGTTGTGCATGATGTGGCTGAACTGCACATCAGCCGGAGCGATCGTCACGCCGATCTCTTCTTCGGCTTCACGGATCAGAGCGTCGATGACGGATTCGCCGGCCTCAAGGTGCCCCGAGGGCAAATGCCATGCCCCATCTTCGAATCCGGTGTTCTGTCGTTGACCGAACAGCACTTCGTTACCGCGGCGCAGCAGCAGATGGACATCGCCGGTGACCTTGTGACGCTGGGGCTTGGTTTCGTGACTGGATTCAGTCGTGACGCTCATACGGGCGCGTTTCCTTTCACCTGGACTATATCGCTGACCTGGACTTTTACCGAACTTCGGGGTGAATCACGCCGAGCCTAATCCCTTGGTGACGTCCGGCCTATACGCCGGACGCATAACGCGTCGAGCCAACGCGGTATAGCCCCTGACCAGGGGTTACGCGAATTCTGGACCGCACCAGCCCGCCGGACAACGGCCAAACCGCAAGGGAGGCAACCGGAATGCGTACGAAGCCACGTCATATTCACATCGAAAGCGGTGCCCTGACGCTCGACTACCAGGCCAGTGCCGAACAGGCTCAAAACGTGGCAGCTGAGCTTTCCAGCGGCTACACCGATCTGCAACTCGTGGTGACGATCGACGACAACGTGCCCGAGGATCTGCCGCCGTTGCCCTGCGCGGATTTGTGGGAGTGAGCGCAACGATGGCAAATCCCGTGGAACACAGAACCTTCGTTCATGCCGACGGTGTGCTGGCAGAGTTCATGTGCCAAGTCCACCTACTCGAACTAGCACCGGAACGCGCCAGGGAGTTGCGGCATATCCACCGCAAGCACCATCCAGACGACTGCGTGGTCCATCTGGAGGCTGCCTGGCTTCTACTGCTCGGTGACGAGGCGTGGTGACGGTGCAGCTCCTTCACGGGGCTGGCTGCTGATTCGGATGGCCTCGTCTCTTGTCCCCATCCTCTGGCCCGCCTCGGTGTTATTCACGGCGCTGCTCGGCTTCCGAGTTGGTCGGTGGTGGCAGGGGGTTCAGAAGGAAAACCGCCACACTGTCGCGTTCATCCGGCGTCACAGTGACGCTACGGATTCGACTGACACATCAGGCGATGACAGTGGGGATGACGGTTCCTGGCTGCCGAGGCCGCCGACCTCGCCGCCGGACGGGTGGATGGAAGATGAAGCGGGCGAAGGGTATTCGGACGATCCACGATCCGACATAGACGCTGCTACCTCCCCGATAGAACGGGTGCCGGCCAAGGGCAAAGCTGCGCGATGGGCGCGGGAGGATGAGGACACGGCGGTTTTGCCGCGGTTGCAGGACATCCGGCCTCCGTTGCGGGCGACGCCGATTCGACGGCCACCGTGGGTGTGACGTTGCAGATGACAAGAAACGACACAAGAACGTGCTCCTTGATGTCATTCGATCAGATTATAAACAGCGCTATCACTGCCTTGCGTTCCGCTTTCACCCAGTCGGCAATCCGCAGCTTATCCTGTCGCCCAATTTCCGTCAGCGCGGTAGTGCAAGCAATGCGTGCCGCCTCAATCGCATCAGATGAGCTATTGCGGACAATTTCCAGGACATATCTGGTAATGAGTGCATCGGCATTCCAGTAACGGCACTTCACCTCATTCATGTGAGCCGCAATATCATCGAGCGCCTCTGCGCATAGATCGAGATCATAGCCGTCGGACTCAAACATTTCCAGCTTGATCGCACTCAAAGCGCAGATAAAGACACCTGTTGTGTAGCCGAAACTTTCACACCATGTACCAATCCGAATAAACCAACTGCGACAAAGCGGATGGCCCTCAGGTATATCCGTCATTGGAATCAAGTGATAGAAGTTCACCTCGGCGGCCGCAAGGCCGAGACCCGAATCATTGTAGGCCATAGCGGATTCCTCAAACGATTTACTGAGGAGAGTAACGTACTGCCTATTGCTCTGTCCTTCAGCGGGGTGATTTACTCGCACTATGAGAAGTGCAAGGTTTCTGATTTGCTCATACCGCAAGGCGAGTAGATTATCAAATTCATTGCTAGTGTCGAAGGGGCCGCTTCGGGGAAAATTCGGGTCCGCTTGCAGAAGCGCATCGCCGTACAAGATATATTTCTGTACCAGCGAATAGTTACGACTGTATATCCCCAGCTCGATCAAGCGATGTGCGTACTGAATACGTAGCCGCCCGACTTCTGGATGCAATTGCCGCAATTCTTCACAACGTTCGATCGAGCTTTCCAGCCAAAATTGCGAGGTTTCCCACTGCCCTGCATGGAGATTTGCAACTCCAAGCCACAACCTGCTATTCAAGTCTGCTTGCCAGTGCAGCTGCGCTAGAATGTAAAAGCTGGTATTTTCATTAAGTGGGTCGAATTTTGGCGAGCGGCTTAGTGGATGAAAAAAGCTTCCCAGTGTCGCCTCATAGAGGTACAGGTCAGAACTCATGTCATTCTTCAAAACCTCGCCGAGCGACACGCCTTCCTGATCTATTTCCCCATCCAGATATCCAAGCTCCATTGCCTCACGCTGCAGCGGATTGACCGTGTTGCGATTTTCAATTATGAGTTCATACTTGATGAGGTCGACGAGCATCACGCGGAGTGAATCAGTAAGCATGGCGGTCTCTCTGAACTGCCGCAGCATGGCACCGGTAAAATGGGGCATAATTTCTTGCATGGCCGATATGTCGGCATCTGACATAGTCGCTGGGCGCGTAAGACGAGGCAAGTTCATTGCGGTGTACTGAAGGACCAGCATCGCAATAGAAGGCCAACGGGTTGGAGACGGAAAGCCTCCGATCCAAGATCGAATATCTAGGTGGTACGCTAGCGATCGAATTCCATCATAGACTACCTCAGATATTTCGTCGTGCCGAATCTCATCTATCAAGATATCGGCCGTCAGACTATGGATCACGTACCGGTCCGACCGGCGGATCAAACTGCGCTGTTCCAGTATGTCGAGATATTTTCCCAAGCGAGCAATCTCTATGTAAGCGACCTTCATCGGTTCGCCTTTTTCTGAGAACAGGAGAGGGAATACCGTATCGAAGTTGTTGAAGTACGGGCCGAACGCAACGATTAGATCCAGTACGCGAAGCACCGCATCCCCGTTTTCCTCAGCGGCAAGTTGTCTGGTGATAATCGTGTAGATGGCGTACAGTGTGCGGTCCTGTGCGCGGATGCCTCTACTTTTCTGTGGAGTGTAAGTGCTAAGGACGGCAGGAAGGTCGTCGCAGAATGCATCGACATCGTTAAAGTATGGCGCTTTTGTAAGGCACGTGGAGCCATGAACAATCGCAAGCGGGCGGCAATCGAGCGCTTGCGCTAACTTTATTGCCGCCTCCTCGGACACGCTGGGCAGTTCGTTGCGTATCAGACTCACAGCCTCGGGTTCTTCCATCACGCCGATGCTGATTACTTTTGATGACCCCGGAATTGCATGTACGTGCCGACTTGTGACGATTACCCGACTGTGTGGTTCGTCGGGCAAAATTGCATCTAGTAGGTTGTCACCCTCATCTCCATCTGGGGCGTTGTCAATTAATACAACTGAAGGTGCATTGTCGCCAGCAAGGAGCTTCTTGAATTCCCGGCGCAGCGTGTAGGGATCGGTGCTATTAGGAAGTGCGCGAGCCTCTTCGAGAACGGCCGCGATGGTGTCGGTCAGAGACTGTTCTGTGTGAGCAAAGATAATTGCAGGCAGGGCCGCTTCTTTCCGTGCTACATACTTGGCTAGAGTGCTCTTGCCCATCCCGGCGTCACCATGGATCAAAATGACGTGCTTGCCATCCAAGATGGCTTGATGGATCTGTTTTTCGATTTCAAGGCGAGGAATGTAGTCGAGGTCTACTAGCGGCGGTGATGGCTCATCTGGAGTCATATCCTGGAGGACGAGCACTAAGATTTCACAGAGTAGAAGCAGCTTCCGCCTAACCTTGCTCTCACTGATGGAATCTGTATTCGAATTCCCGGACTCGGCCTTGATAAGATCCACCCGGTCGTTGTAACGTAGCGGAGCTCCCGTAATTTTCTCCTGCTTTACCACACGAGGGTCTATCATGTAGATAAGCTCACCCAGTTGCCGCCAGGAATGCGAGCCAACCTTTCCATACTGCTGTTCGAGTTCGTATGAATCTAGCTTACCGACCGCAGCCTCTATTAACCGCCCGACCGCAGCAGTTGGGTTTTCTGCCCACTCCCTTTTTCCACGTATTCGTATAGTCGCCTTTGCGAGAAAATCATAGTACTCAACATCATTAGTACCGGGGAGGAAGATCTGAAGATCCTTGAGTGTCGCCTCATGTAGTCTATTGGCATCTAATGTCAGGTGTTTGGGCAGCTTGGGCTGCGGTTTAAAGAGCGGTAGCGCCACACACCGAGTATGCCACTAGACGGGCTTGCCCGCAGCTATTCGAGCAGCCTCAACCTGCTCTATGCGCACCCCGAGATCGGCGCCCTGTTCGGGCGTGACGCGCTTCCGTAGACCAAGAAGGCAAACACCGGCCATATCCCACGCGGACTCGGAATTCAGGTATCGCTCAAGAAGTACGCTGCTCGAAAATGCATATTCCGTCGAGCCAAGATAGTACGCCGCTTTGCAGGCAGTTGTGTCGAATACTTCCTGCCAATGAGGGTCATTTGCAAACTGGAAGCCAGTAATGATCTCTTTAGCTCGATCGGGATCTCCGTCTTCGGCAATCCCGGCGATCGCCGCATGGAATATGGACTCAAGCAGGGATTCATCATCAGCCCCGGGAATGGGGTCGCCATAGTCTGTATTCCCCGCCGTATACTCGTCGAGCTCACAGATGACCGCCACATTAAGTCGCTTCAACGTATTGAGGCTGGCGCGGCCAAGCTGAAACATGTGACGCTGTTCGTGCGCCACTCGCTCATAGCCCGGTCTTTCATGGTTCAGCGAAGTCATATGTAGTTATGTCAACCATTGTCGCATGATTTGTATCAATGTCAACCATATGTTGACGTTGCTGCCGCTATCCCATCATCGGCGCGCTCATGTCATACGTGACACCGAAAGTGACACGAGGAGCACCTGTCGGTGTCACCGCCCTTCTACGAAGCTCAGAAGCATCAACTTGATGCTTGAAAACTCCACAGCGTGAACCTCATAGAACCCATTCGGGAACCTGCCCATGAAGTATGTAAGGAGGTGCCCAACCATGGGTACCAAAATGACCCCCGAAACCACCGGCCTGGATATGGCCGAGTCGCTGTACCCGGTCGTTCCGGACAGTGATGACATCAAGGTGGCGAGCGAAATCTTCGCCTTCGCCCATGCCCGCCTCAAGGAGCTGCGCCGGGATCTGGATTCCGTCTTGGCCGAATGCGAAGAGCTCGCCCCCTTCGCGGTCACGCACACCAAGCGCCTCGG
Source organism: Nocardia amamiensis (assembly GCF_015477605.1). GTDB lineage: Bacteria > Actinomycetota > Actinomycetes > Mycobacteriales > Mycobacteriaceae > Nocardia > Nocardia amamiensis_A. The sequence continues at coordinate 181,982 of NZ_JADLQX010000010.1, read as the reverse complement.
TGACCTCCTGGCCAAGGCCCACATCGGCTGGTTCTTCCACTGGCCGCACGAGTAGCTCCGACTCAAGCCGTTCCGGGTGGACATCAGGCGGTGCGCCTGGTGTCCACCCGATCCCAACCATTTGCATTTCTTCTGAAGGAACCCATGTCTCCACCCACCACAAGCGGGCGTATCCACCGCCTGTACCTCCGCATCGCCATCCTGATCGCCATCACCGCCGCCCTGGCTGCATCCCTCGGCCTCACCGCCTGTACCCCAGACACCACTGCCGCATCCGCCCCGATCGTCATCGTGGCCCCATCCACCTCGGCCGAACCGCAGCCCAGCATCCCCAAACCCCTTGAGGCAGAACTTGTCTCCTACGCCAGCTCGGCCAAGAAACCCGGCGACGCTGTGGTGCGCATCGTCAGTTCGGTCAACGGCCCGGTTATCGGGAGGGATTTGACGCCTCTTCGCGGCAAGGACGTCGAACACGGTAGTGCCAAGGACCGCAAGATCCATGAGAGCATCGCGGCCCTGCAACAGGACCTCGCTAACCTTCAGGCATCGGCGCCGGGGTTGGAGCTGGTTCGCCTCATGGATCGCGGCAGCCAATACCCCCGCGCTCGGATGTTCGTACTGAGCAGCGGCGCAAGTACCGAACCGCCCGTTGATTTGGATGCTCGCGGTCTGAACTTCAATCCAGAGGACATCGCCGAATCCATCCATCGTCAGGGTCTCTTGAACCTGACCGGCCACCATGTCACCTATGCCGGCCTCGGCGTGGTGGGTGGCAGCCAGCAGCCCCGACTGCCTGCCTTCGCCCGGAAGCAGTTGGAAGCCTTGTGGCTTCAGATCTGCGAGAAGGCCGGTGCCGACCGTTGCGTCGTTGCCGAATCCGAACCGGTGACGGTACCACCGCGGGCGACCTTGCCCGTCCCGATCGTGCCGGTCCCAGCGGCCTACACCGACGCCGATGGGTGCGCCCGCTACGCCCAGTTGGACGACCAAACCTTGCATTTCGCCCCGGACAGTGCCGCATTGCCCGCTTCCGCCGATGAAGTGCTGCGGCCTCTGGTGGAGTCGGCCCGACGCTGCCGGGTCCGGCAAGTGGATGTGATCGGGCACATTGCCTGCACCACACCGGATGGTCGGGACAGCAGCAACCTCAGTGGCCGGCGGGCCGAAGCTGTGGCAGCACGCCTTGTCGCCCTGGGCCTGCCATCCAGCCTGCTGGGCACCGTGACTGGCCGCGGGGCGAATGAGCCGGTCATCCCGAATCTGACGCCCGATGGCCTCCAGTTCATCGAAGCGGCGGCCGTGCTGAACCGTCGAGTCGAAGTGACGCTCGAACAGTGACGTTTGCCGGTCGGTCCGTGCCGTGAACACGGATGTATTCGTCTCGGCTGCAACGCCTTCCACCCCTTGCACCTGCCAACTAACTCCGAAGGAGTCTGTATGTCCCGTCCGCTGAGCCGGAGATCCCGCTCAACACCGAGAGCGTCCAGCTCGTCACCGCCATCCCCGGCGTACACACCGCCACAGGTATCCAAGGCAGATGTATGGACCGCCGTGCGTGGCCGGTCATCCTCCCGCCGTCAAGCGGCACCGATCGTGTGGGCGCTGTTCCGGGAACAGCTGCGCATCAACAAGTCTCGCTCCGCCGATCGCGTGAGCTACTTGGAGGCCGAAGTTGCCAGCGAAGGCATCCAGGCCGCCACCAAGATTCGGGATGAGGCAGTGGCCAACCTCGGCAAGCTCACCCAGCAGGCGGTGCAGCTACGCGGCACCATCACGCTCGTGGAGGCCGACATGGCCCGCTTGGCGACTCGGCCCATCGTCGGTGCCCATGACGAGCTGCTAACAGCCACCGAGGGCGAGCAACGCCAGTCCGCCGTGGATGCGCAGATCAGGAAGGAAACCGGCACCGGCAGCCTGAAACACCGTCGCGTACCGAAGGCCATACGCCTGGCCGCACTGCTGGTGCCGGTTGTCGATCTGCCGGTGTTCACACTGTTCGCCGGGGACATGTTCAACGTGGCATGGGATCAGGTGGCCGAAGGACGGGCGCTGCTGCCCGCCATCACGTCTGTCGTGTTCGGGTTGCTCGCCACCGCGGGCCTGGCGTTGGCGCTGCATGTGGTGGGCTTCGACCTGCGCGGTACCAAGGATGCTCAGGGCCAGCCGAACATACCGAAGGGGCGGCCTGGAATGGTTTCCCGGCTGCTGATCGCTGGCGTGGCTTCTCTCGGCATACTGACAGCCGTCGTGATGGGCTTCCGGGTGATTCGGGAATCCTTGGCCGCCGAGGTCGGGGTACCCGGCGCGGTGATCCTGGGCTTGTTCTTCGCCTGCGTGGTGGCGGTCCTGAACCTCGTGGTGGCCGTGACGGTGTTCCGCGATGGCTCGGTGCTGACCGACGAACTGTCGCACCTGAGGCGGCAGCTGCGACCCGTGCGGAAGCAGCGGCAACGGTTGGAACGGAAGCGGGATGAACTCGCGAACCGGATCGACCTGCTCATCGCCAAGGGGCAGCAGGTGCGCACGCTGACGGTACTCAAGATGGCCCGGCCCATCGCGGGAGCGGATCAGCTGAGGGCTATCGCCCGCTCCCTGCACCAGGGGTGCGGCTGGGGCGTGGAGTTCCTTCCGGTGGGGCGGGATTCGTTCGGGCTGTTCGCTCCCGCCACCCTCGTGGATACATCGGTGCTGGACGAACTGGTGGTCCGCCTCGAAGGGCTGGCCGTGCGCCGGGATGCAGCCGAGGCCGGCGACGGCAAGACATCGGGCAGCCCGAACCCGGCTACGGCCAACGGGCAGAAGCCGCCTGCGAACACGGTAGCAACGGGGGATCAGGATACGCCGGGCGGTATCACCGACGCAGCAGCCTGATCACTGCCATTCCTGTTACCTCATTTCTACGCAATTCCTGCGGTGCTGCCGCCCTGCCAAAAACAGGCGGCAGCACCGCCGCGCCAACCATTTAGGCGGAAATTATGCCGACCGAAAAGGGAGTTTTTCCATGTCGAATCAACCGGCCGATCCCAACAAGAAACGGAAGCCGCAGCCGAGGCCCTGGGAAGCCGACAGCGGAATTCCGCACGGTGATCATCCCATTGTGGCACGTCACCTCGCGGATTCCACGGTCAGGAAGCTGTCCCTTGTACTGCGCGAAATGATAGATATGGCGGAGGTGCATGAGCAGATGGCCCCGGAAACTGCGGGGCGTGTCTGGGAGCTGGTGACTATTTACCGGGGCGAGCTGGTGGCCTGGGTGAAACGGTGGCGACCGTGAGCGGTCACGAACAACCGGGACTCATCGACCGGCTGGTCGGGGTATGTCTGAAGGTGCTGGGGGCGGCGATTGCTCTCTACGTGGCGGTGTACCTTGTCCAGTCCGTTCTGCCGTTTGTCTTGATGGTTATCGGGTGCGCGGCGTTGTGCTGGCTCGGAATCGTTGTATATAAAACATGGCGCGAGCGGTGGTGAAACCACTGCGCTTAGTGACATTCTCACCGGAGATGTGATGCGGGCGCATCGGGTGTTGTGGAATCCACTGCGACCCTGTCAACCGGATTGAGCCGACGAACAATACCGTGTTACACCGGAATAGACGGGTGTTGGCGCGCAGCAACGATTGCTGCATCGCGGCAGCGTCGTCGGGGGTTATCAAAGTAGTCATATGAAGGAGGGTTTATGTCAAAAACACATCGCGAAAACTATCGGAGACCGGCCAAGGGAGGAATCGTATGAACCGGCCGGAGCGGCAGATCAAGGTACGGAGTGTGCGGCGGCAACCGTTCGATCCACGTCCGTTGGGTCGCGTGGCGATCACGCAGGCGTTGGCGGAAGCGGAGGTCGAGAAAGCGGCTGAAACCGAAGCCGCTCGACAGTCGGAGGGGCACCATAAGGAAGGGGGTGCCAATGACAGCGAGTGACCAGCAAGCACTTCCCCTCACAGCGGATTCTATTGTCTGGTGCCAGGTTTGGTTTCCGCGACCGTACTCGGAAGCGGCGGCATTCGGCCTCATGCGTCACTGGGCGTCGCAGTCCTCACCACAGATCATCCTGGAAGCACGCTCCTCGGTGGGCAAGAACGGCCCGACCGTCGATTACCTGATCGGCTGCCGCCGTCGCTACCGTGAGCGCGTCCAACAGACGGTCGAAACGCTGGTACCGGGCAGCGTGGTGACGAGCTTCCTGGATCGGCGCGATTCGGTGGCCACTGCGCGCCGAGTCGGAGTATCGACAACGGCCCGCTTGCTCGAACCAGCCGATCCAGTGGGATCTGCCAAGTCGGTACTCCAGGCACTCACCGCTATCTCGGCGAACGAGCAGCTCGTCCTGCAGCTGTCGCTTGGGCCGCGGCACCGTCCGCAGCTGCCACCGCCGGAACCGCACCACGAGGAACAGTCGGTGCTCTCCAAGGTGCTCGATGGAATCAAGCCGGCCCCGGCGACCGATGCCAAGCAGGCCCTTACCAAGAAGCGCGGCCAGCACGGATTTTCGGCGACGCTGAGGATCGGTGTGTCTGCGTTCTCTGGGGAGCGCCGTAAGTCCTTGCTGCTGGGCCTAGCGTCGGCGCTGGGTACGGCGAACGCTCCAGGTGTTCATCTCGTTCTGCGGCCGGACAACATCCGGCGGATCAACGATCCGGGAGCCTCATGGGTGTACTGGCCTCTTATCGGGCAGGCGCGGCACCTGGTGGTCAGTGAAGTTGTTCGGCTCAGCGGCTGGCCGGTCAGCGAGAAGGAAGAAGCCTTCCCCGGTCAGGGTTCGCTGCATCCTCGGAAACTACGCCCCACACCAGCGCTGTTGACCGGCGAACGGGTGATCGCCACGGCGAATGCGCCTGGTGTCGATGGAACGATCGGGTATGGGGTTGATGACGCCATGCGGCATACCCATGTGCTCGGTCCGAGCGGCACCGGTAAGTCGACGCTGCTGCTCAATCTGATCGTGGCCGATCTGGAAGCAGGCCGGCCGATCGTCGTCATCGAGCCCAAGGACTTGGTCACTGACATCCTGAGCCGGATTCCCAAGGAACGACAGCGCGACGTGGTGATTCTGGACCCGCTCGACGATCATCCGGTCGGTATCAATCCGCTCGATCGTCTGCGTGCTGGCACACCGCCGGAGGTGGTGGCCGACAACATCTATCACATCTTCCATTCGCTCTACGGCGACGCTTTGGGACGGCGCAGCGGTGACATCCTGCGTGAATCGCTCAAGGCAATCGCTTTGCGCGCCGATCCGTCGCTCATCATGCTGCCGCTGATCATGACGAATTCGCAGTTCCGTCGGCCATTGGTCCATAAGGCGGTCGAGCGTGATCCTTTCGCGGCAGGGACGTTCTGGGGCTGGTACGAGGAACTGTCGCCTGAAGGGGTAATGAACAACATCGCACCGCTCAGCAACAAGGTCCGCCCCTTCCTGGATGTCTACCTGAGAGGCGTTCTGGCACAACAGCATCCGCGCTTCAACGTGCGTCAGACGCTAGAGCAGAAGAAGGTGCTCTTGGTGCCGCTACAGCCTGGTGTCATTGGTCCGGACCGAGCCCAGCTGCTTGCAGCCATGGTGCTGGCGGAACTATGGAACGCCATTCGGGAACGGGCTGCCGTTCCGGAGGCCAAACGGGACCATTTGATGATCTACGTGGACGAGGTACAGGAGTTCTTGAACCTGCCAGTTGATCTTGATGACGCATTGGCTACTGCCCGCAGTCTGCGCACCGGATTCCATCTGGCTCATCAGTACACCAGTCAACTGCCCCCGGCTATGGCTCGGGCCTTCAAGAACAATGCAAGAAACAAGATCGTCTTCCAGCTTGGGCCTGATGACGCCAAGGACATGGCCGCTGGCCAATCGGTCCTGACCCCGGAGGACTTCACTGCCCTCCCGGCTCATGAGGTGTTCGTGAAGTTGATCCGCAATAACAGCATCCAGGCGTGGGCCTCGGGCACGACATTGCCACCTCCAGCGAAGACCAGTGATCCGAATACGATCCGTCGCCTGAGCCGTGAGCAGTACGGCCGCCCACGGGAAGAGATCGAGGCGGAGTTCCGGCAGCTGCTCGAAGGACCAACAGGCGGCCAGCAGCGTTCATCCACGCCTTCCCGCGGCCGTCGACGGAGGCAATCATGAGTACGCACCAGGGGCCAGATGGGAGCCAGATCGACGATCGCTTCGCCGGGCGTTTCGCTCCGGCGGGCACTGCGGAATCGTCCCAAGTCGGTGCCGTTTCCGTGCCGGTAACAGCACCGACTGATAGTGCCTCCGGCACTATCTCCCCGCCACTTCGCCGCGTCTCCCATCGTGATCTGCTGTCCATCGCCGAATCCCTCAGTGATCGTGACCGGTCGATCCTGAAATCTGTAGCTGCCCATCGTTTTCTGACCGTCGACCAGATCCGCCGCTTCCACTTCGCCCACCTCAGCTCGTCATCGAGTTCACGGCTGGCGCAGAAGGCACTCCAACGCCTGCGCCGCGATCGGCTGCTCGCGGCTCTGGATCGACGGGTTGGAGGGGTCGGCTTCGGGAGCGGGAAGCTCGTTCACTACGTCGACGTGGTGGGGTACCGCCTCCTCCAACAGGAGCAGGGCCTGACCGCTCGGCGGCACACCAGGGAGCCAACCGAGACGTTCCTCCGTCACACGCTGGCCGCAGCGGAAACGCACCTGCGGCTCATCGAAGCCGATCGCCGGGGCGAACTGGAACTGGTCCGGGCGGATCTCGAACCAGCTGGCTGGCGCAGCTATCTGTGCCTCGGCGGTGTACGTCGGTGGGTAAAGCCGGATCTGTACATCGAAACGAGTACGGAACGCGGCAGCGATGAGGTGGACAGCGCCTTCGTTGAGGTCGACCTGGGCACAGAGAGCATCCCGCGGCTGATCCGAAAATGCCACGACTACCAGGACTACGAACGAAGCGGCATCGAGCAGAGTGACGACGCACAGGAGTTCCCGCGTGTCATCTGGACCATGGCACATCGCAACATGGCCACTGCCGAACGGCGCCGGCGATCACTGCTGGAAGCCATCGACCATGACCGGAAGCTGATCACCTCTCTGTTCCAGGTCATCGCACCGGATCAGCTGATCCGATTGCTGACGACGGGAGCAGCGGTATGACGAAGCGCTACCGCACACTGCTAATAGATCCCCCGTGGGACGTGCTGCAACGTGGGCACTACGGCGCCAGCGAACACTATCCGTTGATGACGCTGGAGCAGATAAAGGCCCTGCCGGTGGGTGATCTCGCCGAGGACGATGCGCATATCTACCTCTGGACCACCAACGCCACATTGAGACACGGATTCGAGATGCTGGAAGCCTGGGGATTTTCGTACCGCTCGCCTTTGATCTGGGTGAAGCCTCGCCTCCAACTAGGCCAGTACCTGCGCAATATGAACGAAACGATACTGTTCGGCACGCGCGGTCATGCGCCGGTGAACTTCCGCGCGCAACCGACCTGGTTTTTCGCCCCTGTTCACCCTCAGCACAGTCACAAACCAGAAGAGCAGTTCGCCATCATCGAAAGAGTAAGCAGCGGACCGTATTTGGAGCTTTTCGCCCGCAGGCGGCAACCTGGTTGGGACGTGTGGGGCAACGAGATCGACTCGGACATAACCATTCTGGGGTACCCGGTGCCATCGGATCGGAAGTTCTGGACGGGAGAGGCAGCGTGAGACATGTCAGGATCACGGTTCGGGCTGGCCCCGGGGGTAGGTAACGGAGTCGTCCTCGTCGGTGGGCTGCGGCTGGTCGTTCGAGCGCCATGCTGGCACTCACCAGTCGCACCTATCGAGGAGGTAGCTGCTATGTCCATGCCGGACAACGACTCCCAACGCAAGACCATGGCGATTCGGGTAGACCCGGAAATCCATGCGGAGCTGAGTTTGATCGCTCAACTCCGCGGCAAGACGCTGGCAGACGAACATCTGCAAGCCGTGCTGAATCACATCGAGAAAGCACGCGAGGAGGCCGATCTTGCGGAGCGCGCAGAAGAAGCAATAGCCGAGATCGAGCGCGAAGCAGCGATCCGACGGGATGCGATCAACCGGCTGCGACGTTCCAAGCCCACGGCTGCCGCCGAGGCGAGCGAACCCAGCAGCACAGAACCGCCGGCTTCTCCCCAGAAGCGTGGACGGCGCACCGCTGATCCGTCGACGGACTGAGCCCAACTTTCTTCAGGACGTGATGCTCGATTTCTGAGCACGCAGGTCCTGACGATTCCAATGGCTCAGCCGTGAGGGAAACCGGATGCTCGGCAGGTTGGGTGACGGATGGTCACCGCCACTATCGCCTGCCTGCCGGGCTTCGACCACCCTTTTAAAAACACAGTAATCCAGCATGTTAATTGCACATCGATTCCGTACCTCTATTTTTCCAAAGAATTCAACTTCCAGTTGTTGATTTTCGCCAACAAAGGAGTTATTCTTCGGTCAGATTTTATTAACGGAGAATTAAATCGGAATGGATCAGAAGAACGCCTTGCGAGTCGCCGTCAAGATTACCGCCGCACGCGAAGCGCACAACTGGTCGATCAACGAGCTTGCCCGGCAGTCAGGGATTGACAAGAAGACCATATGGCGGATTGAGCAGGGGCATGCGCTTGACACTCGACCGCGCACCTTGCGTGCCTTGGGCGAAACTCTCGGTATCTCAACGGCCGATCTATTTCAGGCCGCCGATTGGATCGGCAAGTGGGAATTGCCAGGGCTGACCAATTATCTGCGCTGCAAGTACCCCAAACTGCCCGCAGGTGGTCGGCGGAAGATGGAGGAGGCTTGTAAGGCAATTGCCGCTGAGCATGGGTTCGACTTTACGACCCTGGATACGGCACCGAACCGCCTCACCGGCCAGCTCCACGCAGGAGCGAAGATTACCACAAAACAAATGGAGGAACGCATACTACACGACATATCTAATACGTAGGGAGGAGGTGACTATGACCAAGACGCCGAACGACAGCAAACTCGATTCAGACCGGATGCTTCGCCTGCTGGCGAACGTGGCCGTGCGGATCGCCGATGGCGAAGTCCTGGACCGCAAGTGGCTCATTGAGCAGATCAATGCCCCGCCGCAATCCGATGACGCTGCGAATGCCAAGGCGCGCGGCCCGCTGCTGACGGTACCCGAGGCGGCAAGTCGGCTGCGTATCAGCCGGTGGGGAATCTATGACCTTATTCATAAGCGGCACCTCCTTTCGGTGAAGATCGGTAGTCGCCGCTTTGTGCCGAGCAGCGAGGTTGCGCGGTATGTCAACTCACTACCCTTAAGCGGCGGGCAGTTGCTATGAGCCGTCGAGTGCGAGGTGGAGGCAGTGTTTACCGGCGAAAGGATGGCCGATGGGAAGGCGCGGTGTATCTGCCGACTGCTAGTGGTGCCTCGCGGCGAATCCGGATCTATGGGAAGACCGCCAAAGAGGTTAACGACAAGCTGACGGTTCGGATGGCTGATACTGAGCGGGGGATCCCTACTCCTGAACGTTCATGGACAGTTCGCGAGTATCTGGATTACTACCTCAACGAAGTTGCGCCGAAAAAGCTGCGGCCATCAACCGTTGCCGTCTACGAGAGCATCGCCCACCTCTACGTAGAGCCATTATTCGGCTCGCGATCGCTGACGCATCTGAGTGTTTCCGGCCTCCAGAAAGTAATGGATGAGCAACTGGCCAAGGGTATGACTACATCAAGGGCCGTTCACGTTAAGACTGTGCTCATGTCGATGCTCACCCAAGCGATGCGCGAAGACCTTGTAGCACGCAATGTTGCGAGGCTGGTAAGTATCGGGCAATACGAACCAAAAGCTTTCACACCGTGGAGAGTTGACGAGGTGAGCCACTTCCTAAAGTCGAATCGCACTGAACGGCTATATCCGGCTTTCCTCATGCTGTCGCTATACGGTATGAGGGAAGGCGAAATTCTTGGTCTGCGTTGGTCGGACATCGACTGGGATCATGGAGTAGTCCGTGTTCGTCAGCAACTTTTGTGTGTGCGCAATAGGTTGCAAACAGGGCCGCTGAAAACCAAACGAAGCAAACGAGACCTCCCACTTCTCGCGCCGATTCGGCAAGCGTTGATCGACTACCGGGACGCCATTGCTGAGCTTGGTGTTCAGCCGGTGGATGATTGGAACCTGGTATTCCGGACCGAAAGTGGTGAGCCTATGAAGGCTAGTAGATTTGCAAGCCTATTCCACAAGCTTGCAAGAAAAGCTGGTCTTCGGCGGACGAAGTTGCACGGATTCCGGCACTCGGCTGCAACCATCCTCAAAAACTTTAGGGTTCCCGATAAAGACATCCAGATGATACTTGGACATGCCCGGCTCGCGATCACACAGGACGTCTACGAACATGCAGATCTTGAAACGCAGATACATGGTCTGACTCGGCTGGAGGGTGCGCTGTTGCATGACGGCGGCGGTGCGATTAGCCGTCAAAATTCACCGTCAAACCCACATTTCGTTGCAGGAACGACATCATTTCAATCTGTTGAAATGATGTCGAGGGGCAAATTCAGCAGAAATATACCATCTTTTTCCCCACTTGTCTCAGACCCAGCTCTCACCTCTGTTATTCACCAACTCCGAGCACGTACAAACGCGCACATTTTCGGTTCATTAGCCGTCAGATTCACCGTCAAAAGCCGTCAGTCCGAGCAGTCGAATATAGAGCTGTGGCAATGGATCTCCCTCCGCGATGCCCTTGCTCCGCAACCCCGACGGTTCGTAGATCGCCTTGCCGCCACCGCATCGACCACCAGGAGCCACGATTGAGAACCACCAGTACCCCGCCGGAAGATCTCGCCCTTCCGGGTGCCCGCAAGAAATCCGTCCTTCTCCTCCGTGTCTCCACCAAAGACCAGCTGACTACCGCGGTTGATGTGGACCCGGAGGGCCTCTCCATCGGCACCCAGCGTGCCGTGTCCGAAGACAAGTCAGAGAAGCTGAACGCGGACGTGGTGAAGGTGTTCATCGAGCCCGGCTACTCGGCTGGGAAGCTGACCATCGACGAGCGGCCGGTGTTCCAGGAGTTGCTGACGTTCGTGCGGACGAACCCGGACATCGACTACGTGATCGTCTACATGCGCTCTCGAATCTTTAGGAACCGCTACGAAGCCGCCATCGTGGACTACCAGCTCAAGAAGATGGGCATTCGCCTGATCAGTGCCAAGGAGGACTTCGGCGAAGGACCCTACGCCGAAGCCATCGAGGGCATGGTCGACGTGATGAACCACTTCACCAACAAGATTCAGGGCCTCGACATCCAGGAGAAGCTGCGCCGCAAAGCAGTTGACCTCGGTGGCACCATCTCCCGTGCCCGGCTGGGCTATCTGAACGTGCGGGTGGATCACGAAGGCACCCTCGTCAACTCCATCGCGGTGGATACGAAGCGGGCACCGTTGGTGCGCAAGGCATTCGAGCTATACGCCACGGGCAAGTACCCAATCGAACGCCTCGAAGCCACCATGGCCGATCTGGGCCTCACCACGCGGCCTACAAAGCGCTACTCGGAGCAGCCGGTGTCCGGCAGCAAGCTGCATGACATGCTCTCCGACCCTTATTACGTGGGTTTATCGTCTATAAAGGCGATATCTACCCCGGCCGGCATGAGCCGATCATCACGCCGGATCTTTTCGAGCGGGTGCAGGAAGTGCTGAAGGCCCGCAGCGGCCGAGGCCAGCGGGATCGGGTGCACCACCACTACCTGAAGGGCTTCCTGTTCTGCGATCGGTGCCATCAGCATGGCCGCACGAGCCGCATGATCTTCGCCGAGGTCACCGGCCGAGGTGGCACCAAGTACCGCTACTTCGTCTGCCGCGGCCGGGAGGATGGTCTCTGCGATCTGCCGCATCTGCGCGTCGAACTGATCGAGCAGGCCATCATCGACCACTACGAGACCCTTCGCCTGCCGGACGACTTCGTGAGCGAGCTTCGTGCCCTGCTGGACGAAACCTTGGCCGATGAATCCGCCGGAGTGAAGGAACGCCACGCCGCCCTGCAGCGACAACTGAAGAAGCTCGATCAGCAGGAGGACCGGCTGGTGGTGGCGCTGGCCGATGACACCATGCCTACGGGCAAGATCAAGGCCAAGTTGCAAGAGATCACCATCCAGCGTGCCCGTATTCAAGCCGGACTGACCAACACGGCGGCAGAACTGAGCCTCGGTGTCGAGATGATGCGGGACGCGCTGCGTCTGGTTGCCAATCCCCGCCAGCTCTACCTGGACGGCACCGACGCGATCCGTCGCCTCCTCAACGAAACATTCTTCGAGCGCTTCTACCTGGATGACCCGGATGTGGCCACGGACGAGAAGACGCCGCTCTTTACCGAACTGCACGATGCTCAGCGGGCCTACCGGCAACGAGCCACTGCCGAGGCTGAGGGTATGCGGCTAGCATCCGATCGGGCCGGACATCACCCGGCAAACGGATCGAAGGGAGCGAAAGGACGGAGGCGTCCACCAACCTCAGATCCAACCGCTGAACAGCAGGTCAGCATGGGAAATGCTCCCAGAAACGACAGTGGCCTTACCCTCGCCAGTGTCTTTTCAGTCACTGGTTCAGGTAAGGCCGTTCTGGTCGGGCTGACAGGATTTGAACCTGCGACCACTTGACCCCCAGTCAAGTGCGCTACCAAACTGCGCCACAGCCCGTTGCGTCCGCTTCGCGGTGCTCGAAGAGATTACCGCACGAGCCGGGGAGGGAGCTAATCGCCTAGTCAGAGTGGGTTCGGATCAGCTGGGTGTTGGGGGAGTGGGGTGACGGTAAGGGGACCCGAGGAGGCGCGGGCGGCTTGGCGGGCCTGGTGCCGCGACTCCTGTGAGGTGTGTCTGTGTCACCTCCATCCGGGGGATGAATCGAGCACGAATAGCGAGTACCGCGCTACTCGGGATTTGGGTGGTCGGTGGGGCTAGGTTCATGCTGGTGCTCGGTTGGCGGGGAAGGAGATCACTGTGCCTACGGCGAATTTCGGTACGAAGGACGATCCTGGTTTCGAGCTCGAGCAGAGTCCGGATCTGATCGTGGTGCGGACCCACATGGGGCGCGGGGTACGGCGGAAAACCGGGTCGGTGCGAACGCCGCTGGCCGGTGAGCTCGATGACGCCACGTTGGTGCAGGCCTACCCGGAGGCGGGGGTCGAGGTGTATCGGCTGCCCGCCGGGGAGTCGGTGGAGGCGCGTAAACCGGTGCTGAACGCCGCGCCGGAGGTGCGGTTCGCCGGGCGCGTGCTGGTGGACCCGGGTACCGACGAGCCGGTGCTGTACACCGAGAACATCTTCGTGAAGTTCGTCGACCGGGTCGATCACGAGCATTGTCTCGGCGTCTTGGCGGAGGCGGGTCTGCGGGTCAAAGAGGTGGTCGAGTATGCGACCAACGCGTATTTCACGGCGGCACCGGAGGGTACCGGGCAGCGGGTGTTCGATATCGCGAACTCGCTGCTGAGCCGCGATGACGTCGAGTACTGCCACCCGGAGCTGATCCGCCGCCGTTCCCGCAAGGCGGTCTTCCCGCAGCAGTGGCATCTGAAGAAGACGGTGATCGGCGGCGCGACGGTCGACGCGCACGCCGGGGTGGAAGCGGCGCACACCGTCACACGCGGCGCCGGGGTGACGATCGCGATCATCGATGACGGCGTCGACATCGACCATCCCGAGTTCACCGGTGGCCGGAAGGTGGTCGCACCGCGCGATGTCACCTTGCAGATCAACGATCCGCGCCCCAAGGACGTGTTCGGCACCGGTCCCGACAACGGCGAGAACCACGGCACCGCGTGCGCGGGTGTGGCGTGCGCGAACGGCAAGGCAGGGGCGTCGGGAGTGGCGCCGGAGGCGGCGCTGATGCCGATCCGGCTCGCCTCGGGCCTCGGATCGCAAGCCGAGGCGCGCGCGTTCGTGTGGGCCGCCGATCACGGTGCCGACGTCATCTCGTGCAGCTGGGGGCCGCCGGACGGCGCTTGGTTCCGGCCGAACGACCCGCTGCACAACAAGGTGGTGCGATTGCCCGCCAGCACGCGTTTGGCGATCGAACACGCTGTCACCAAGGGACGCGGCGGTAAGGGCTGTGTGGTGCTGTTCGCGGCGGGCAACGGAAACGAGTCCGTCGACAACGACGGCTATGCCAGTTTCGCCAAGGTCATCGCCGTCGCGGCCTGCAATGACACCGGGAAACGCAGCGTATACAGCGATTTCGGCAAAGCGGTGTGGTGCGCGTTCCCCAGCAGCGACTTCAGGCACGCACCCTTCGGGCATCCAGCCCCGCTGACTCCGGGCATCTGGACGGTCGACCGGCGCGGTCGGGACGGCTACAACTCGGGCAATCCCGACTCCGGCGATGGAGCGGGCAACTACACCAACGACTTCGGCGGCACCTCCAGCGCGTGCCCGGGTGCTGCCGGTGTGGTGGCTCTGGTGTTGTCGGTGAATCCGGATCTGGCCTGGCATGAGGTCAAGGACCTGCTCAAAGGAGCCTGCGACAAGATCGATCCGCAGGGCGGACGCTACGGCGCGGACGGGCACAGCGACAAGTACGGCTACGGCCGGCTCAACGCGCTCACCGCGGTTCGAGCGGCCCGGCCCGCGGTGCCCAGCCCACTGCCGGTGCGCTGAATCAAAGAATGCGGGTGCGGCTACCTCCGACCCGGCCGTATGACAGCCGTCAGGTCACGCGGGAGCATGCGAGCGAGGTGCTGCTGGAACGTGGTGGAGCCGTCTCACGGCGGGTCGGGTCGTACCGCGCGTTCCCCGGCTGTTGGTCGGGGAGACTGAGTAGGTGATGCAGGACGGTGATCGGCTGATCGTGGTGGACGCCGCGAATGTCATCGGCTCGCGGCCCGATGGATGGTGGCGCGATCGTTCCGGTGCGGCACGGCGACTGCTCACGAAAATGTCCAGGCTCGATGAGCACCTGGCGCAACCGGCCGAGTTGGTCGTCGTGCTGGAGGGAGCGGCGAAGGCCGCTGTTGCCGGTGCGTCGGACCCGGAATTCGCCCACCTCCGTATCGTGCAGGCGGACGGTTCGGGAGACGACGCGATAGTCGGTGTGGTGGCCGCGGCGGGCGCGGAGGACGGCGATCGTGCGATCACGGTCGTGACGGCGGATCGGGGGCTCCGGGACCGCGTCGAGGCGATCGGGGCGAACACGGTCGGTCCTCGCTGGCTCCTGGACCGCATCGGGTCATAGCGATGCAGCGATGTAGCGATCAGAGATGTCGCGGCTCAGCACACATTCGGCGTTTCACCTGTTCGTCCAGTCCGATTTGATGCACTCTGTGCGGTATGACCGCCTCCGACGCCGTGGGGATGCCTCTGCTGTACCTGGTCGAGATCTCCGAACCAGGGTATTTCGGCCAGCCGTGGTGGAAGATCGCCAGCGCGGGCGGGCCGAGCCAGGTCACTGCCGCGCTGATGGAACTGGCCGTCCGGACCGAACGCGATATCCAGCGTGGTCGCAGCGACGGACGCTGCTGGTACCGCTATGACGTGCGGTGGTCCGACGGCGCCATGCTGGAGTGTTTCCAGGGCGCCATCCGATCGGTGCTGATCCCCGGCGAGTTGCGCTGCCTGGCTCTCGCCATTGCCTCGGCCTCGGGCGCCGACCTCCGCTCCGTCGAGCGGCCGCCGTACTGAGCATTGCCCGGTACCGCGGCATCCGGAATCCGCCGGCTCGGCAGAGCATGCTTTCGTCGTGCCCGGCCGCAGCGAAGGCGGGCTTTCCGAACCGCGGATGCTGCGCTCAGTCGAGCAGCGCCGGATCCTGGTTCTGCTCCGGTGCAAGATCAGGTGTTTGCGTCATGCACCGAGAAGAATCGCTTGCGCTAAGCAACTAAGAGGGCGCGTTCACGGCCCGGCGACGTGACGCGCGCTGACTACACACCCAAGGGTGGGATCGGGCCCACCCGGGGTTTGCTGGGCGATCCCTGAGGTTCCTGGTTGCGCGGTTGTAGACGGCAGACAGTAGTAGCCGACACCGATGCCGAGCCCTCCAAAGGAACCACGAGATGCAGCCGAGCTACGTTCACCACGTAAGGCAGCAAATTTTCGACTATGGGGAGACCAGGTCCTACACCTACCTTCGTGAGGCCGGGCGAGAGCTCAGCGAGGATGTCGTCACCTACCTCGAGCTCGACCGCGACGCCAGGGCTGTCGCCGTGTGGCTGGCGGACCGTCCGGAATCGGCTCAGCCGGTCGTGCTCCTCTACCACGACGGGCTGGCGTTCCTCCGGGCTTTTCTCGGGTGCTTGTACGCGGGCGTGATAGCCGTTCCCGCGCCTTTGCCGCACGACGAGCGCAGCACCCAGCGGTTGGCCGGCGTGATCGCCGACTCCGGCGCGCAGCTGGTGCTCACCACCAGTGACGTCCGGCCACTGGTCGCGGACGCGACAAGCCAACTCGTCGCCGCGACCGACGGTCCGCTCGGTGACCCCGACGACTGGCGGATGCCCGACATCGATGCCGGGACGATCGCCTTCCTCCAGTACACCTCGGGCTCCACGGGTACCCCTAAGGGCGTCGTCGTGACGCACGGCAACCTCATGCACAACGAAGCCGCCATCGCCTCGATCGGGCTGAACGACGCCGCGACCGTCGTCAGCTGGATCCCGCACTTCCACGACATGGGCCTGATCGGCTCGCTGCTCGGGGCGTTGTACATCGGAGCGAACCTGGTGTTCATGGCGCCGACGACCTTTCTCAAGCGTCCGGTGCGCTGGCTGCAGGCCATCAGCACCTACCGCGCCACCTATACCGCCGCACCGAACTTCGCCTACGACCTGATTGCTCGCCGGGTGACCGATGTGCAGGTAGCCGAACTCGATCTCAGCACCCTCGAAGTCGCGCTGAGCGGCGCCGAACCGGTGCGTGAACGGACGATCGCCGCCGTGCTCGAGCGTTTCGCGCCCGCAGGCCTGCGACCCACCGTCTTCCTGCCGGCCTACGGGTTGGCCGAGGTGACGCTGTTGGCCAGCGCGGGATCCATCGCCGCCGCGCCGGTTCACCTGGATCACGGCCGCGGGACCCGGCTGGTCGGCTGTGGTCGGGCTGCCCGCGGTCTGGACGTCCGCATCATCGACCCGCACACGCGGCAGCAGCTTCCGGAGGACGAGGTCGGCGAGATCTGGATTCGTGGTGGCAGTGTGGCGGCGGGCTACTGGAACCGTGCCGAGGCGACCCGCGAAACATTCGACGCGTATATCGGCGCCGAGGGGCCGTTCCTGTGTACCGGCGATCTCGGCCTGTTGCACGATGGCGAGCTGTTCGTCACGGGCCGCAGCAAAGATCTGCTGATCATCAACGGCCGCAACATCTATCCCCATGACATCGAAGACCTGGTACGCGATCTGCACCCCGCGCTCGGCGCCGCCGGTGTGGCCGTGTCCGTCGACGCGGGCGGGCGGGAGCGGCTCGTCGTGCTACAGGGCGTGAAGACGGCCCGGCAAGGCGGCAAAACGCTGGTCGACCTGTCCTCGGCGATCAAGAACGCCGTCGCCCGCGGATTCGACGTGGCCGCACCGAGTGTCGTTCTCGTGGAGCCCCGATCGGTGCACCGCACCACCAGCGGCAAGGTCCAACGCAGCTCGATGCGGGAGTCGTTTCTCGCGGATCGCCTCGAGAGTGTCCTGCTCGAGGATCTCGAACCGGCGCTGAGCCGATCACTGACCGCCTGACCCACCCATACCTCATAGGAGCCGAAACATGTTCAGCACCACCGTCACCCGCCCGGCAACCATCCAGGATTGGCTCGTGGAGCGCGTGGCCGACTACACCGAGCGCGCACCCCACCAGATCGATCCCGTGGTCCCGCTCGCCGAACTCGGCCTGGACTCGGTGTCGGCGGTCAACCTGTGTGGCGAGATCGAGGATCAGTGGTCGCTGGAAGTGGATCCGACGCTGGTCTTCGATTACCCCACCATCGCCGACATCGCCGCTCACATCGCGGCCGAATTCGCCCTGGCCGCATGACCGACATCGCCATCGTCGGCCTGGACTGCCGATTCCCGCAGGCACCCGATCCGGCAGCGCTGTGGCAGCTGCTGATCGACGGACGCGACGTGATCGCCGAGGTTCCGGCGAACCGCTGGAACGCCGACGACTTCCACGACCCGGCCGGTGCGCCGGGCACGATCAACACCCGCAGCGGCGGCTTCATCGACGATGCCGATGCGTTCGACGACGAGTTCTTCGGCATCACTCCGCGCGAAGCCGGAGCGATGGACCCGCAACAGCGGTTGCTCTTGCAGGCCACCTGGCGAGCCTTCGAGGACGCCACCCTCGACCCGCGCGCCGAGGCGGGCTCGCGGACCGGGGTCTTCGTCGGGGTGATGGCCAACGAATGGGCCAACCTACAGATGAGCGACTATGCCGCGATCACGCCGCAGCACGGCTCCGGCAACGGGTACTTCATGACCGCCAACCGGCTGTCCTACCAATTCGACCTGAAGGGGCCGAGCATCGCGGTCGACACCGCCTGCTCGTCCTCGCTGGTGGCGATCCATCTCGCCTGCGCGGCATTGACTTCCGGGGAATGCGACCAGGCGATCGCCGGTGGCGTCAACCTCGTGCTCACCCCGGCCGTCGGCGTGTTCTACACCCAAGCTGGGCTCTCCGCGCCGGACGCGCGGTGCAAACCGTTCAGCGGCAACGCCGACGGAATCGTGCGCGGCGAGGGTGTAGCCGTGCTCGTGCTGCGGCGGCTCGCCGACGCCCAGGCCGCGGGCCTGCCGATCTACGCGGTGATCAAGGGCAGCGCGGTCAACTCCGACGGGCGAAGCAACGGCATCACCGCACCGAACCGCTGGGCGCAGCAGCAGGTGATCGGCGAGGCGTGCGACCGGGCCGCAGTCCTGCCCGAGGACGTCGATTTCCTCGAGGCGCACGGCACCGGCACGGTGCTCGGCGACATGATCGAAGTCAAGGCGCTGGGGCAGTTGCACGGCAAGAACCGCGTGCGTCCCTGCGGAATCGGTTCGATAAAAGGCAATCTCGGCCACACCGAGGGCGCTGCAGGCGTCGCGGGCTTGATCAAGGTCGCACTCGCTCTGCACCACGGTGTCGTTCCGCCGTCGAGGTTCGCCGACCAGGAGAACCCGCGGCTGCGGATGGCGCAGCACGGCCTGCGACTGCTCGCCGAACCCATGCCGCTGGAGCGGTCCGCGCACGGCGGTGTCAGCAGCTTCGGCATCGGTGGCACGAACGCCCACATCGTGCTCGGTAGCGCACCCGCGATGGAATCTCCCTCGTCGTCCGGCGGCGGTGTGCTCACCCTGTCGTCGAACGACGCGGCCGGGCTGCGGCGCAACGCGCATCGGATGGCCGAGTCGTTGGCGGCGATGCCGCCGGATCACTTCGCACAGCTGTGCTGGACGAGCAATCGCGCCAAGGCGTCGGGCGCACACCGGCTCGCGATCGTCGCCGCCGACCGCGACGACGCGATCGCACGTCTGCGTGGCGACCTGGAACACGGTGTCGCGCAAGCGGTCCGTATCGGCTGGATGTTCACCGGCCAAGGCTCGCAATTCGCGGGAATGGCCAGGGCGTTGGTCGCGGCGAGCCCATTGTTCCGGCGCGCCCTCGCGGCGGTCGACCACGCCATGACGGCCCATCTCGGCCGTTCGGTGCGCGAGCTGCTGCTCGACCAGAGCGTCGACACTCAGCGATGGAGTGAGCGGTCGCGCATGGACACTCAGCGATGGAGTGAGCGGTCGCGCATGGACATCGACCGGACCGAACTCGCGCAGCCCGCGATCTTCGCGATGGAGTACGCACTCGCCAAGTCGCTCGCCGACGCGGGCGTCCGGCCCGCCTGGCTGATCGGTCACAGCATCGGCGAATTCGCGGCCGCCGCGGTGGCCGGGGTATTCGACCTGGACGACGCCTGCCGACTGGTTGTCGCGCGCGGCGCGCTGATGCAACGGTTGCCGGACGACGGCGCGATGCTCGCCGTGCGCACCGGCACCGAACAGATCGCCGACCTGCTCGCGGACGAACCGGAGGTCGCGCTCGCCGCCGTCAACGGACCTGGAGAGCTCGTGCTCTCCGGTGCGGCCGAGGCGCTCGGCCGGATACGGAATGTGCTCGCCGCGCGTGCGGTGAGCACCAAGGAGCTCAACGTCTCCCACGCATTCCACAGTCCGCTGATGACGCCGATGCTGGAGCAGTTCGAGGCGGTCGCGCGCGAATGCACCTATCGTGCGCCGGTTCTTCCGATCTACTCGACCGTGCACGGCCGCCTACTCGGCGAACACGAGGAGATGGACGCCGCGTATTGGACCGCACACGTCCGTGCCACGGTCCGGTTCGGCGATGCCGTCGAGGCCGCTCTGGCAACGGATCCCACGCACGTGATCGAAGTCGGTCCACGCCGTGTGCTCGCGGCTCTGGTCGGCCGGATTCGTCCCGATCTGGCAGCGCGCTGCCTGGTACCCAGTCCGGGGCCCGCCGCGACCGGCGGCGAATTGGCCGAGACGCTGGCCGCGCTGTACCGCGATGGATTCGACCCGAACTGGGACGAGCTCTACGAACCGGCACACCGCGAGCGCCGTCGCCTGCCGGTGTACGAGTTCTCCACCGAGCACCGGTTCTGGGTCGAACCACCGACTCTCCCTTCGACTTCCGCCCACCCCGAGGAAACGACCATGGATCAAGTGATTTCGTTCTTCCGCGAGCAGAACGCGGTGCTAGCGAGCCTTGTGGCAGGCACAGGGCAAAGCGGCGCGGCGCAACCGGCCGTCCCAGCGATGGTGGCGCCCCAGTCGGTCGCCCCGCAGACGGCCGCGGAGCCCACGGCCCTCCCCCCGGACGCAGCCGCCGGTGTGGTACGCGCGGAACTGGCCCGGGTGAGCGGATTCCCCGTCGATCGACTACGCGACGCGCATACCCTCAGCGACGACCTCGGATTCGATTCGCTGATGCTGACCGACCTGTTCGCCGGACTCATCCGCAAGCTGCCCGGACTGACCATCGACCCCACCTGGTTCACGCGGACGACGACGCTCGGCGACATGATCGGTTACGTCACCGGCCAGGTCGGCGGACCCGGTTCCGGCCCGCCCGGCCCCGGTCCGGGCGCGACGGCTGTGCGCCCGTCCGAACCCAGGCCCGCCGCCGTCGAGGCGGAGTACCGGATCGCCGACTTCGCCGAGGTGAAGGCGATCGCCGATCGACTCTCCGGCGTGGAAGCACTCGGTCTGTCCAATCCCTACTTCCTCGTCAACGACGGGGTCACCACCGACACTTCGGTGATCGACGGGGAACCGACGATCAATTTCTCCAGCTACAACTACCTGGGTCTGTCCGGCCATCCGGCGGTCGTCGCGGCTGTCCAGGACGCCGTGGCGCGCTACGGCAGTTCGTGCTCGGCCAGCCGGATCCTCTCCGGCGAGAAGCCGGTCCACCGCGAGCTGGAGGCCGAACTCGCCGCCCTGCTCGGCACCGAGGACGCGATCGCGCTCGTGGGCGGCCATTCCACCAATGTCACGATCATCGGCCACCTGGTGGGCCCGGAAGACCTCGTGATCCACGACGCTTTGGCGCACGACAGCATCCTGCAAGGCTGCAAGCTGTCGGGCGCGACGCGGCGGCCGTTCCCGCACAACGACCACGCCGCACTCGACCGGCTGCTCACCGAGATCCGGCATCAGTACCGGCGGGTGCTCATCCTGATCGAGGGCGTGTACAGCCAGGACGGCGATATTCCCGATCTGCCCGCGATCATCGCGATCAAGAAGAAGCACAAGGCGCTGCTGATGATCGACGAGGCGCACAGCGTCGGCGTGCTGGGCGAAGGCGGCGGCGGAATCGGCGAATACTTCGGCGTCGATCGCGACGATGTCGAATTGTGGTCCGGCACCATGTCGAAGGCGCTCGCCGGCTGCGGAGGCTACGTCGCGGGCAGTGCGGAGCTGATCCGCTTCTTGAAATACACGACGCCCGGATTCGTCTACAGCGTGGGTATGACGCCGATGAACGCGGCCGCCTCGGCGGCGGCGATCCGGCAGCTGCGAGCCGACCACGAGCCGCTCGAACGTCTGCGGCGCAACGCCCGGCTGTTCCTGCGCCTGGCCCGCGAAGCGGGGATCGACACCGGCGACAGCCACGACACACCGATCATTCCGTGCATCGTGGGCGACTCGCTGAAAACGCTGAAGCTGTCCAACGCACTGCTGCGCCGAGGCGTCAACGTCAACCCGATCCTGTATCCGGCGGTGCCGGAAGACCTCGCGCGTCTTCGGTTCTTCGTCACCGCCTGCCATACCGAAGACCAGATTCGCGACACCATCAAGATCCTCGCCGAGGAAGTCTCCCTGCTTTCGGGGGACTGATCCGAGGCGTCGGCCACAAGTGTTGCCGAGCTTGCGCGGTGCGCGTCGACGCGCTGGGGTCGCGGTAGCATCTGTCCGAGCTGCATGCCGCCGGCCTGGCTGGTCGAGGGCTACTGGTTGGGCTGATGAAGGTCGTTGCTGCCGACCGTAGCGACCGCATCGGAGGTACCCGGCAGCAATGATTCGCTCGGTCATGCGATCCGCGATCTCGGGAATCGCGGCGATCGGCCTCTCGTTGGCGGGCGCTCCGGCGCCCGCGGTCGCGTCGGCGCCACCCCTGGTGGTCGTGACCGGCGGGGAGATCTCCGGGTTCGCCGCGGATGGAATCGTCAAGTATCTGGGTATCCCGTTCGCCGCACCCACCAGCGGTGACGCTCGGTTCCGTGCCCCGGAGCCTCCGGCGCCGTGGCCCGGTGTCCGGCCTGCCCACGACCACGGTCCGCTGTGTCCGCAGAACGGATATCTGCCCGGCACACCGCCAATGGGCCCCACCAGCGAAGACTGCCTGACCATCGACCTGTACGCGCCAGAGGGCGCACGCGACAAAAATCTGCCGGTCATGGTGTTCTTCCACGGCGGCGGTTACGTCACCGGTTCCAACAGCCAATACGACGCACCCGCCCGGATGGTCGCCGAAGGCGACGTGATCGTTGCGGTGCCCAATTACCGCCTCGGACCGTTCGGATTCATGTCCTTACCCGAACTGGCCGCGGAGTCGGATGGAGCGACCGGAACAGTGGGCATCCAGGACCAGCAAGCCGCGCTGCGGTGGGTGCACGAGAACGCCTCCGCCTTCGGCGGTGATCCCGGCAACGTCACGATCTTCGGTGAATCGGCCGGTGGCGGAAGCGTCTGCACACACCTGGCCGCACCCGGCTCCGACGGTCTTTACCACAAGGCCATCGTCCAAAGCGGATCCTGCGCACAGTCGCCCTTGGTTCCCGGCAGCCGCGAGGGTGCCTTCACGCGCTCGCAGCGCTACGCCGAGAGCGTCGGATGCGGCGACCCCGTGACCCAATTGGCGTGTTTGCGGTCCCTGCCCGCCGCGAAACTCCTCGATTCGCCGACCGTCCAATTCGACGGCCCGATGCCCATCTGGGTGCCCAGCATCGACGGCGTCGTCGTCACGCGCACGCTCGACGTCGCCCTGGAAGTGGACGACCGGAAGATACCCCTGATCATCGGAAGCAACGGCAACGAAGGGGCGTTGTTCGTCGCAGAATCCGACTACGCGCGCGGTCATGCACCGGATGCCGCAAGCTACGAACGCTACGTCCGCCAGTCATTCGGCCCCTACGCCGATCGAGTACTGGCCGAATACCCCCTCGATCACTATCCCGCACCCGCGGCCGCTCAATCCGCGGTCATCACCGACGGACTGTTCGCCTGCCCGGCACTCCTCACCAGCCGCGTGGCCCGCGACACCGGACATCCCCTGTGGCAGTACGAATTCGACCAGGCGCCCTTCGGCGAGAGCGATCCCGTGCTGCCGGGCGCCTTCCATTCCGCCGAACTGCCCTACCTGTTCACCGGTCTGATGGGCGTGCCGATCCCGTGGACCGGGGCGTCCGACGCCTTCGCCCGGCAGATGCAGCGATGGTGGACCACCTTCGCCCACACCGGCGACCCGAACGGACCGGGCTTGCCGCAATGGTCTGCCTGGCCCGAGCACGGTGGCCGGACCGACGGTGCGGTGCTGCTCATGCGGGCGACCGGCAGCACCATGTCCCACGACTTCGCCGCCAGGCACAGGTGCGATTTCTGGTCCCAGCTTCCGGGCTGAATCCGAGGGCAAGGGACCGGCGGTCAATCACCGACACCGACAGCCGTCAGTAACACCAGAACTACGGTCGTGACCGCGAATACGCCGTGACCCGCGACGACCGCCACGGGAAAGTGGCTCTCGGCGTTCTCCGGCGTGCCGGATGCGGCCCGTGCGCGGTAGACGGGCAGCCAGCGGGCGAACATGAACAACCCGAGCAAGGCCACGGGAAGAAGGAGAATGAACGCCGTCCACGCGAGCGCGACTTCGTCGGCGAAGAGATAGATGAGCCAGACGATCAAACCGGCGACGGCGAGGACGAAGTGTCCGAAGACGACCGGCGGCGGCAGATTGGTCGTGCCGGGTTGCCGGGTAGCGCCTTTGGAGATCCAGGTGGCGAGCAGGACGAAACCGCCCGCCGCGGTCAGCAGCCAGGTGATCAATGCCGCGATGGCCATGACGATTCCTTTCGATCCGAACGAATAGGGATCAGCGCTGGTAGCCGGCGGCCTGGCTGGCCTCGTCGGCCACTCGGACGCCGTAGTGATAGGCGAGCTTTCCGCCGAGGAAGCCCGATACCCCCAGCACGGCGAGACTCGCCGCGGTCAGCAGCAGCGGGCCGAGGGCGACCGGACCACGCGGCCCATCGCCGGCCTGTCGCCACAGGAAACCGATCGCGAAGGCGACCGTGACGGCGAGATTCAGACTCATGTGCAGCAGCCCGGTCCGGAACGCCCGGGTGCCGCTCGGGATGGCCAGCAGATCCAGAAACCCGATCGCCGCCGCGGCCAGTGCGCCCAGCACGCCGATCGCGATCAGCCACAGCGCGCCTTCGGCGAGGAAGTCCGGTTCGTCCACGACCCGGGAGCCGATGTCGAACACCAGGCTTGCCACCCACGCGCCGATCGGCACGGTCACCAGGATCGGATGGAACGGGTGCCCGTAGGGGCCCGCCAGCAGCGCGCTCACCGGGCGCTTGGCCTGTTGTGGATCGCTGGTCACGACAACCTCCGGGCTGGGCGAATGGTGCCTTGCGATGTCACTGCGGTGCGGCGGCCAACGCCCAGGCAATACCCACTGCATCCCGGATATCACGATCGGCGTCTGCTCCGTTCGGCGCTCGTGGATCGGTGCGGTCGGCCGAGCACGATGTCGGTCTGCGGAACCGCCGACGGACGGCTCGCGGTTGGCGCGTGGACGCTATCGGGCGCCGGTGGTTGTGTGGGCCGGTGTCAGTAAGCGAATGGGTAGTCCTCGTCGGGAAATGGTGTGAGAAAGGACTGCTCTATGCGGTCGTCGGTTCCGGCGGATTCGAACGCGCCACGGATGCGCTCGGCCAGCGGTGTGAGCGCTGTGGTGTCCAATCCGGCCTCCTGATCGGTTCGACAGGCAAAGGTGTGTTGCTCGGCGTGATCGGCGTCGTTGCTCGAGGGAAGCGGGGGCATGCGGAATCTCCTTTCGCTGTCGCTGCTGACCGGCCGGGATATCGCGCCGGGGAAGGGGCCCGTTGCCCCTTCCCCGGCGATTGAAAGGCATACCTGCATATGAGCCCGCGGTAGCCTGCCGTCATCCCTGTGGTGCCACGGGCGTGGCTATGCGCGTAGAGCTGGTCGAACATCGTGCTCGAATGCGCCTGGGGCAGGGTCTGCGGCGGCATTCCGCGGAGCTCGTTGCTCATGGAATACGGGCATCACCTCGCTTTCACTTCGTCGCTTGGGTAATTCGCGGCGCAACTGTGTCCTGCGGAGGACCACGCTGGGTAGCGCGCCCGGTCTCGGGTCGCCGGTCACGCGGCTCCAGCGGCTCCTGGGCGGATTGCCGACCTCCCGTGCGACGTGACCTCGGCGCCGGCCCCCGCATGCGGGCACGGGCGTCGCACAGGATCGCATCGACCTCCGCGAACAATCGTTCGAGGTCCGGGTCCAGCAACCAGACGTCCAGGTCGTCGGGCGATTGCGAGCACGGAACGAGACCGGTCATGACCTGCCTCCACTCGACCGTCCGGTCAGGCGTCGATCGCCGTGTGTCCGTCGCCGCGGTCTATTTCGATCTTGCGCGGCTTGGCCTTCTCCGCGAGCGGAATCGCCAGACGGAGGACGCCGTCGCGGTAGTCGGCGCGGACATGCTCGGTATCGACATTGTCGCCCAGGAACAGCTGGCGGCTGAATTCGCCGCGTGGGCGTTCCGTGGCGATCACTTCCCGATTGACGTCGAGTTCCGGGCGGCGCGCCCGAACCGTCACGGCGCCTCCTTCGACCTCCAAACCGAGGGAGTCCCGGTCGATGCCCGGGGCGTCGATCTCGACCACGAACTGGTCACCCTCGCGCCAAGCGTCCATCGGCAGCACCGTCGGCCCGGCCACCGTGCCGAACACCTGCTGCGTCAACCGCTCCAGATCGCGGAACGGATCGGTGCGCATCAGCATGGTCGTCACCTCCAACCCACTCTATGTCTTCATAGAACGAATCAGAAAACCTGTGCCAAGTGACACAGATTTCTTATAGCACCAACTTTCCTCCGGCGCAAGTGGTTGGGCGGGAAAATATGGCAGATGCCGAGGGGGGTGTGAGCCGCGGACGACGGGGTAGGAGCACACCATGCCTACTACAGCTCCGCTCCCGGAGGATCGCGCGGGTGCGCCGCTGCGGGCCGTGGTCACCGGAAGCGACTCCGGCATCGGCGCTGCGGTCGCGGTCGCGCTCGCGGGCGGTGGAACCGATGTGGGACTGACGTTCCACAGCGACCGGCAGGGTGTCGAGAACACCGCCGCGCAGGTGCGCGAACGGGGTATGACCGCCGCGATCCGCCGGCTCGATCTGGCGGATCTGCCGACCGCCGCCTCGGTGATCGATGAACTGGCCGAGGAGCTCGGCGGCCTCGACGTCTTGGTGAACTGTGCCGGGACCGGCTCGGCCCAGCAGGTCATGGACATGGACTTCGATACCTGGCGGCACGTCTTGTCGGTCGACCTCGACGGTGCGTTCCTCTGCGCGCAGCGCGCCGCCCGGCACATGATCGCCGCCGGCAAAGGCGGGCGGATCATCAACATCACCAGCGTGCACGAGCACGCACCCCGGGTCGGCGCCGCGCCGTACTGCGCGGCCAAGGCGGGCCTCGGTGCGTTGACGAAAGTGCTGGCACTGGAGCTGGCCGAACACGACATCACCGTGAACTCGGTTGCGCCGGGCGAGATCTCGACGCCGATGACCGGCCAAGAAGATGTCGATCCGCGCGACCAGTATCGGCCGGGGGTACCGCTGGGGCGTACCGGTCACGCCAAGGAGGTCGCCGCCGTGGTGGCCTTCCTCGCGACACCGGCGGCAGGCTATGTCACCGGCGCCTCCTATGTCGTCGACGGAGGAATGCTCCTGATGGGCCCGCAGGCCAGCACGCTGCTGCCGGACGAGAAGTGGCGCACGCCTTAGCTTTCCGTCGAGATCGCGCTTGCCGTCCTCGATATCGATACCGAGAGGCATCGGGTGGCCTTCGGGATCGCCGCAACGGTCCCGTTACCGGCGAGGGCCAGGATGCGCGCCCGGTTCTGGACGCCGAGCCTGGTGACGGGCAGTTGGAACCGGTTCATCGCACCTCGGCCGGAAAGGTCCGATGGCATGATCGTGATACCGGGCCGAGCAGTTGCGTGTGCCCCAGCCCGCCGCGGAGGCGGGACTACACTGATAGCCCCAGTAGGAGCTAGGAGCACACTCACGCGATGAACGAATCGGGCGATCCGATCGTGGACACGGCCGAAGGAACGGTAGCCCGGGTGGTCGGTGCGGGCACGCCCCAAACCGCGGGGAGTTTCCGGTTCTGGTTCGGCGATCAGCGGTGGGAGTGGTCGGACGAAGTAGCCGCGATGCACGGCTACGCGCCGGACACGGTGACGCCGACGACGGAGTTGTTGCTGGCCCACAAGCATCCCGAGGATCGGGAGCACGTCGCCGAGGCGATCGAGAAGTCGGTCCGCAACGCCGAGCCGTTCTGCAGCCGCCACCGCATCATCGACACCGCCGGGTCGGTGCATCACGTCATCGTGCTCGGCGACACGATGACCGACAAGGACGGCACCGTGGTCGGCACCGCGGGTTACTACATCGATCTGACCGCAACCATCGCCGAAGAACGGCAGGATTTGCTCGACGACACGCTGCCGAAACTGGTCGAGTCGCGCGCGCTGATCGAGCAAGCCAAAGGCGTGCTGATGCGCATATACCGGATCAACGCCGAGCAGGCATTTCACGTACTGCAATGGCGCTCGCAGGAAACCAACATCAAGCTTCGTGACCTGGCCGCACAGATCATCGCCGAGATGGATCAGGTGCCCCCGGCGCCACCGCAGGTGCAGACCGCCTTCGACCACCTGCTGCTGACCGTGCACGAGCGCGTTCCGAAGCGGTGACGCTCGGCGGTCGGATCCGGGCCGCCGGACTCAACGGTGCCGCAGCAGGGCGCCGACGCCGTCGCGCAGCGCTGTGGCGTCGTCCACCACGGTGATCGCGGCGTCGGTCGCCAGGGCGGCCACCGGCAGCGCCTCATCGGCTCGGCGCATCTCACCCGCCGTGCTGTTCGCCGCAGGGCCGATCAACGGGTTCGGGGTGGTCCCGGCCAGTACGAGCCGGTCGCCGAGTGTCCCGCGGTGGAGCAGCATCCGTTCCACGTTGGCGTCACGGAGCGCATTGGAGGTCCCGGCGAGGCCGTTCACCGCCAGGCCGTCCGGACGCCCGAGCTCGGCGGCGAAGCGGTCGAGCAGCTGCCTGCGCCGGTCGGTCGCCACCCGGTGCAGGATCTCGCGTACTTCGGCGTCGAGCGCTTTCGGATCCGAATTCGGTGCCAGCGTGCCGGATTCGGCCTCGATGACGTCCCGTCCCTTCGCGCCGATCTCCGTGCGCAACTCCGAGCGGGCCTGCACCTCTCCGGCGAGGACGATGACGTCCGCGTGCACTGTGTCGGCCAGTCGGTCCACTTCGCGGGCGAATTCGCGGATATTGCGCCGGGTGGTGTTCTCGACCCGTTGCTGAATCGTGCGATGGGACCACCCGCCGCGCCGCACCTTGTGCACCGGATGATCCGTCCCCCGCAGGGTCTCGCCGAATTCGTCGCGGTGCTCGTCGAGCGAGTAGAGTTCCGAGCCCACCCGGTCCACGACGGCGACCACGTGCGGTATCTGCTCGGACTCCACCTCGATCAGCGGCAGCAGGTAGGGCAGCGGCGAGACCCGGACCGTCTCGGCATCCGGTGGGCTCGGCAGTCGCTCGTCGGCGAGCACCTCGGTCTCATCGGCGATCAGCAGTCTGCCGCACCGTCCCTGCATCGGGGGATGCCGTTCGATCTCTTGGGCGAGCAGCCGGCGAATGCGGGGCCGCGCTCCGCTGCTTTCCAGCTTGGCGTCGATCGAACTCCACCGCAGCTCGAGTTGACGCGCCGCGTCTTCGGTGTCGTGGGAACTGTCGAAACAGACCGATGCGAAGGGGCCGTGCTTTTCGATTATCCGCCGAAGGTCGGCCATCGGTATCACCTGTTTCCGGTATCCCCTGTTTCCCTTTAGCGCACGAATATCCTCGCCGCTGACGCGCGTCTGCGAACGCCCGGAATCACGCGACCTGCGAACTCTCGGCGCCGCGGTGGGTTCGGACCAGCGGGTCGCTGGGGGAGTACCCGCGAATCCCGTTCCGAATCAGCACTCGTCCGTGCGGGCACGAGCGTGTGCCGTTCCGGCTCACGCCGCCGTACCGGTTGTGCGCGAACGCTTTTCGAATATTTTCGGCGGTGCGACGATTGGCCGGGATCGCTTCGGGTAGCGCTGTCGGTGTGGCCGTTGCGGACGGTCACGGATTTGGTTACAACGCACCGAAGGAGGATCCGCGATGCCTGACCCGAAGAATCCAGGTCAGTTCGGCAACCGTTCGGACACCGAGGAGCAGGCGCGCCGCGGCGGCAAGGCCAGCACCGGTAGCTTCGGCGAGAGCAACTCGGCCGATCCCAGTGCGGCCGGGCGCAAGGGCGCGGAAGCGCAGCCGACCGAGGCGAAGGTCCGTGGCGGCGAACACAGCCGCGCCGGACGCTGACGCCAGGAGCTCGAAGGGGCCGGGCGGCGAGTGACCGCCCGGCCCCTTCCCGGTGCGGATGATGACACGCGGGCGAGTGGCCATTTCTGCTGGTCGAACGCCCCGGAGCGGGACCGTGCGCCCTGCGGCGCCGCCGGCGGAAAACCGGAAAGATCGGTTTGTTCTGCGTTCCGCGTGGTATTGGTGGTATATATCGGACCGACAGCGTGGTCGTCCGACCCACGGGCGAGGAACCCGCGCTGCTCGACGACCAGCCGATTCGAAGCGATTCGTCGCGAACCACCGGTGCCGCGCGAACACGAGGGCCCTCCGCACATACCGCTCAGCGCAGAGGAACGTCATCGTGATCGAGAAGCCCGAAGCGCGCGTCGCAGACGACGACGATCGAGATCCCATCGTGTGGCCCGACCCCAGCCCGTTGAGCGGCTGGTGGGCCGAGGTCATGGCCCATCGCCGCATCACCCGATCCCACACGACCGCCGACCCGAGCCGCAACTGAGCCGCCCGGCGACACCCTCAGCGCGCCGGCCGTTGGATTGCTGACGCGTTGCCCAGGCCATCGAGCGCGAGTTTGAAGACAAGGACGCGTTCCGGAGTGGCGGCCCGACGAGTGAAGCAACGCAGCAGCAGCGCGTTGGTCAGCAGGTCGGCCAGGTCCGCGGCGGGCTGGTCGCCGGCGAACGTGCCGTCGCGCTGTCCGTGTTCGATCACCGGAACCACCAGAGCGGGGAAGCTCAATTCGCGTTCCACCGAAATGCGTCCGTCCGGTTCCGCGTATGTGTCATGGGCGACGACGGCCACCAGCGCGTGCATGAACGCGCGTTCGCTGGCGACCAGGCGTGCGAAACGCAGGAAATGGTGCTCCACCACCGAGGCGAATTCCTGGCCGAGCGCGATGTCGTCGGCGATGCCCTGCGCTCGCATGCGATGCCGAGTCGATGCGAAGTGTTGTCACGGAGGTCAGATCGCGGACCGGTGCGGCGGTATCGGTCGATCAGGGGATAGCCGACGACTCCGCTTTTCGCGTCACCGGTCGATCATTCGAACGATATTCCGACTGTCGTGGCGGTGCTACGTTCCCGCGCAGCACCGAAATCATCTATGTCGACGCCGAAATCAGGCATGACGAGAACCACTGGCTGCCGCGGTGCCGGCGTCTTCGAAATATCGGATGACCAGTATGTCGATGTAGCCGGGATCGTCTATGTGCCAGGGTGCCAACGACTTTGCAGTCTGCTTGAATAGTGCCCACATTCGGCGGAGGACACGGGGGTGTTATGTCCGGCACCAGAGTTGTCTCCTTCCAGGGAGTCGACGTGCTCGAAGACTTGCTGCGTTGGTTGGTGCGGCGGCCGCCGCGCGGCGAACGGATGCTGCCGATGGTCGGCCTATCCGGTGATCGCACCAATGTCGGGGCCTGCCTGGAGATGTTCGCCACCGCGCTCGGCAGCGCTGTGCACGTGACCATCGACGCGGCGCGTCTGGAACCCCTGCCCGAGGGCAGCTCCCTGGTGGAGGACACGACACCGGGGCTGACGGCATTGCGGCAACTGCTCTACAGCCTCTGCAAGGGCTTGTCGGCCGATCGCTTCGGAGGATTGCGCCCGTTGCCCTTTCGGCGCTACCGGCTGGCCGAGTGGCTGATGGCGCGCAAGCTCGAGTCCGACAACGAGCTCGACGAGCTGGCGAAGATGCTGCGCGAGAACTTGGGCCGATGGGGCGAGGAGCTGCTCGGCGAAGCGCAGCACTCGGTGGGGCCGCTGCAACGCTTGCTGTTGGGCGTGTTGCGGATCGTGTTGCCGACGGCGGTGTTCCGGGCACGCACCGGCGGACGGATTCCGGGCATCGGCCGCGAGTTCCGCTGGTTCATGCGCCAGCAGTATCTGGCGCCGGAGCAATCCAGTCAGTTCGTCGGGTTCGCCCACCGGCTCACCGAGGGCGCCCGCAGACACGAGAACGCGGAGCAACTGGCCAGGCTGCTGGTGCACGCCTTTCTCGAGGATCTGCGGGTGGCGTACCGCCGTCGGTGGTGGAGCATCGGCGCGGCACGGCGAACCACCTATCCCGTCGTCGTCCTGCGCTCGCTCGACGCCGAAATCGGTCCACGGTTGCTGGACCTGATCAACGACGTCCGCAACGAAACCGGCAAGGACGACCCGCTGCTGGTGCTGATCGGCACTCATACAGCGCCGGCGGACGTCACCGAGCGACCGGCGTATCGAGTGCCACGGATGTACGAGATCTGGCTGGACGGGCTCCCGGTCGCCCGGCAGCGCCAGCGACCGCGGGCTTGGCAGCTGTGGTTCGCGGTGCCCGCGACCAGAACCGACGACTACGAGCCGGATCCGTTCCGCCGGATTCAACCCCCCGCGCCGCCGTGGTGGGCGCGCCGGGTCAAGTCGGTGAGCGTCGCACTGCTGGTGGTCGTGATCGCGGTGGCGGCGGGCGGGTTCGCGGTATGGCAGCCGTGGGGTACGGGCAGGCCCGCGTGCGGCACAGGCGAACCCGTGCGGTGGGTGCGAATCGTGCCGAGTGGGGGCGGCAACTGTGTCGGTTTCAGCGCCTACGATCCCGATGATCCGGCCACCGGCGGTCGCGGCTTCCTGTTCGCCGGCGACGAGCCGGGCAGTCGCCGCCTGGTGGAAGTGCAGCGGCGGGTGTACCGGCAGAATCTGCGCGCCGAGCAGCTGGCCCGTGCGCAGCCGACGCGACCGCTGTTCACCCTGGTCTATTTCGGCCAGCTCAGCGGTGTTCCGGGCGATTACCCGGCGCAGAGCGAGGACATCGAGGGACTCGCGCTCGCCCAGTACCACGCGCTGGAATCGGTGCCGCCGTCGGAGCAGGTCACGCCGGACACGGTCCCGCTGATCCGGCTGTTGCTGGCCAACACCGGTCCGGCCAACCTGCAGGGCGAGCAGGTGGTCGCCCTGCTGGCCCCGCTGGTCCGCGCCGAGCCGAGCATCGTCGGGGCGATCGGACTCGATCAGAGCCGTACCGCGACGCTGGCCATGATCAACGAGCTGACCGGGCTCGGCGTGCCGATGGTGGCGCCGAGCCTGTCGGCCGACGAGATGGTGCGGTCCTCGCCGCTGTATTTCCAGATCGCCGCGCCGAACTACGCGATCGCCGACATGATCAGGCAGTATCTGAACTCCCTTCCCGGGTTTGCCCGGCGTGGGGCGCGCATCTACCACCGTCCCGATCCCACCGATCTCTATACCGAGAACATGGCCGCGGACCTGCACATCCTCGCCGAAGACGGGCGTGCGATCTGGGATGGGTCGTGGGACCTGCGCGACGCGTTCGTCAAGCCCGACAACACGGACGCGTGCGACGAGGTGCTGTTCTTCGCAGGCCGGGATTCGGAGTTCCCGGATTTCCTGCGCAGCCTCAACAAGGCCTGCGGCGACCAGCGCGTCATGCTGATCGCGGACGATTCGGTGAACCGGTTCATGGCCAGCGCGGAGCGGCGCCGGGCGGCCAACAGCGCACGCCCGCTGATCTATGTGGCCAAAGCCAGCCTGGTCACCTGCCGGAACAAAGGCCAGGGATTCCGTAGCCGCGTCGAGTTCTACAACCTTGCCACCACCGTGGATCCGGAGATCCCGAGTTGGAACGCCTGCGCCGAAGCGGACAAGCCCTTGGGTGAACGGGTTCAGTTGCATCCGCTGGGCGAGCGCGTCGCGTTGACCTATGACGCGGTTGGATTGTTCGTACGGGCCGTGCAGGCGTTGGCTCCGGCCGTCTCCGGTGTCTGGACCGAGCCGATCCCGATCAGCGCGGCCGCGGTGTGGGCCGCGCTGCGTGATCTGCCGCGTCAACCGGTGATCGAATCCAGCAGCGGCGTGCTGGATTTCTCGGTGAGCGAGGGCGCGGACGCGGGCCGGGTGGCGCAGGACAAGTGGGTCGGCCTGCTCAGTGTGGAGCAGATCTGGGATCCCTCGACCACCGCGGAGCCCGTGATGATCTACGGCTGCGGCCGGGCCACCGCGACCGACACCGCGCAGTGCCGTCCCTATCCGCTGGGCGGAGGCTGAGCGGCGGCCGTGCGAGCCGGCTCGCGGGTCGCGCTGAGCGGTTCGGCGAGCTCCTCCAGCGCACGCCGTTCGGCGCGCACGCCGTACGCCAGCTCCACCAGCCCGGCGGCGAACATGGCCAGCGCGCCGATGGTGAATGCCAGGGCGGTCTTGCCGGGGTCGCCCTCGTCGGACAGTTCGGCGAACACCAGCGGTCCCGCGACGCCGCCCGCGACGGTCCCGATCGCGTAGAAGAAGGCGATGGCCATCGCCCTGGTCTCCATCGGAAAGATCTCGCTGACGGTCAGATAGGCCGCGCTCGCGCCGCAGGAGGCGACGAACAACACGGCGGTCCAGCAGACGGTGAGCGTCACGGCGGACAACTGGCCCGCCGCGAAAAGCCATGCGGTGCACAGCAGGAGCACGGCGGAGCCGAGGTAGCTGCCCGCGATCATCGGTTTGCGGCCGACCGTGTCGAAAAGCCTGCCCAGCAACAGCGGGCCGAGGAAGTTGCCGAGGCACAGGACGGCGAAGTAGTAGCCGACCCGGTGGTCGGGAACGCCGAACGCTCTGGACAGGATGAGCGCGTAGTTGAACGTGATGGCGTTGTAGAGGAACGCCTGCCCGATGAACAGCGCAAGCCCCAGCGCGCTGCGGCGCGGATAATGCCGCACCATCACCGCCGCGATCTCACGGAAGGAGATGGCGCGCCGCTGCCGGATAACGATCCGCTGATCGGAGACATCGTCCAACGCCGCACCGCTGTCCGCACGGACCTGCTGTTCGATCGCGGTGACGGTCCGCTCCGCGTCGTCCTCGTGGCCATGGATGAACATCCAGCGCGGGCTTTCCGGAACATGCCTGCGCACCACCAGGATGACCAGCCCGAATACGGCGCCGAGCGCGAAAGTCAAGCGCCAGCCGATATTCGGTGCGAACAAGTCGGTGTTGAGCGCGACGATGGACAGCAGCGCGCCGCCGACCGCGCCGAGCCAGTAGGTGCCGTTGATGACGATGTCGGCGCGTCCGCGGTACTGGCGCGGAATCAGTTCGTCGATCGCGGAGTTGATCGCCGCGTATTCGCCGCCGATGCCGAAGCCGGTGAGGAAGCGGAAGAGCACGAACCACCACATCGAGAACGACAGTGCCGTCAGCGCGGTGGCGCAGAGGTACACCGCGAGGGTGATCAGGAAGAGCTTCTTGCGGCCGAATCTGTCGGTCAGCCAACCGAAGAACAGCGCGCCGGAGCCCGCGCCCGCGACGTACATCGCCGCGGCGACGCCGGATACCTGTGCCGCCGTGATGTTCAGGCCACTGGCCGGTTCCGACAACCGGCTCGCCACGCTGCCGACGACGGTCACCTCTAGCCCGTCGAGGATCCATACCGACCCGAGTCCGATCACGATCATCCAGTGCCAGCGTGACCACGGCAGACGATCCAGCCTGGCCGGGATATCGGTAGATATGGTCCGCACGGGTCACCACCTTCGCCGAAGACTGACGATCGGTTACCCCGGGCCGCCGCGGCCAACCGCTTGGTGGGCTAGGCTCGGAACGCGAGTGAAACGTGTTCTAGAAAGTGGTCCGCGGATGAAGACGATCTTCGCGCTGTGGGGTGTTCGGGACCTGCTGCAGGCCGACCTGGCGGCAAAACTGACCGGGACGGACGCGGTGCAGGTGAACGTCTCGGATGCCGCGGTCGCGACGGCGATGCTGCGGATCACGACGTTCGACACGCCGGTGCAGGCCGTCGTCAGCGTGTGGTGGACCGCGGATCCCCGACCGGCCGGGGCAGTCCAGGTGCTCGGCACCGTCGCCGAGCGGGTCGCGGGCTGGCACGTCGAGGAGGTGACTCCGATTCCGCCGCCGGTGGTCGCTCCGTTGGAGCGTGCGCCGGGACTGTCGAACATCGCTTTCCTGCGCAAGCCGGACGATCTACCGCATGCCGACTGGCTGGACCGCTGGCGCATCCGGCACACGCACGTCGCGATCGAGACCCAGGCGACGTTCGGCTATGTGCAGAACATCGTGACCGGACCCGCAACGGACGACGCTCCCGCCATCGCGGGCATCGTGGAGGAACTCTTCCCGATCGAGGCGCTCACCGATCCGCACGCCTTCTACGGCAGCGGCGGTGACGACGCCGAGCTGGCGCGCCGCGTGGACCGGCTGATGACCAGCGTGGCGACCTTCGGCGGTGACCGGAACCTGGACGTGGTGCCCACCAGTCGATATCGGCTGCGGTGACCGCTCAACGGTGCGAACGTCCCGCCGATTCGCGCAGCGCCACCCGCGCGGCGCGCACTGCGGGATGGTTGCCGGTGCCGCGTCGATAGGCCAGGCGGGTCCTTCGCCGCGTCGGCAGCGGGCTGAGGACGACCCCGGCCGGGCATTCCCGCGCGCCGAATTCGGGAACCAGTGCGACACCCTGTCCCGCGGCGACCAGCGCGAGCACGGTGCCGAAGTCGTCGGCATGGTGGCGGATGCGCGGGGTGAATCCGGCCGCCTCGCAGGCTCGCACGGTCATCGTGTGACACAGTGTGCCGGGAGTGCTTGCGATCCACGGGCTTTCGCGGTGATCGGCGAGGGGTTCGGTGCCGCGCGCGGCGAGGTAGACGATCTCTTCGAACAGCGGCTCGCTGTGCAGGGCGGGGTCGGCCGCGACCGGCACGTAGTCGTATTCCTGTACCAGCGCGACATCCAGCGTCTCGGCCCGCAGCGCGTCCGGCGCGAGCGCCGGATCCAGTTCGGTCACCCGCAGTTCCAGCCGAGGATGCGCAGTGCTCAGGGCGACGAGCGCGGAAGCGAGGATGGTCCGCACCGCGGTCGGGAACGCGCCGATGCGCAGCGTTCCGGTCAACTCGGTCCGGGTCGTGGCCAGTTCCGCGGTGGCCTGCTCGAGCACCGCGAGAATCGTCTCGGTGTGCGCGACCAGGGCCAGAGCCGCCGGGGTCAGCGTCACCCGGCGGCCGGTCCGCGCCAGCAGCGGTACGCCCGCCTCGCGTTCCAGCGCGGCGAGTTGCTGCGAGACGGCGGACGGCGTGTAGGCGAGCGCCTCGGCGACGGCGGCGATGGTCTCGCGGTGCGCGAGTTCCCGCAGCAGCCGAAGCTTGCGGACATCGAGCATCAGCTCAGCTTAAGTTCTGCGATAGAGATGTGAACTGGTTCTGATGTATTGATGCGATCAGGCTGGTGACATGACGCTCGCAGGTCTCTTCGTCCCTTTGATCACGCCGTTCACCGCCGATGGCGCGCTGGCCGCCGACGCTCTGGAGCGACTCGCCTGCGAGGTGCTCGGCGGCGGTGCGACCGGGATCGTCGCGCTCGGTACCACCGGGGAACCCGCGACGCTGACGGACTCCGAACGCGCGCAAGTGATCGGCATCTGCGCGCGGGTCTGCCGGGAGCACGACGCGCCGCTGATCGTCGGTGCGGGAACGAACTCGACGACCGGCTCGGTGGCGGCTCTCGCGCGGCTCGACGCCGGCAGCACCGCCGCGCTCGCCGTGGTCCCGTACTACACCCGGCCCTCTGAAGCCGGAGTCCTGGAGCACTTCCGCAGACTCGCCGCCGCCAGCCCGGTCCCGCTGATCGTCTATCACGTCCCATACCGGACCGGTCTGCCACTCGGCGCGGACACCTTGCTCGAACTCGCCGATCTGCCGAACGTTATCGGCCTCAAACACGCCGTCGGAGCCATCGACGACGCGACCATCGCGCTGATGAGTGCGCGTCCGGCCGACTTCGCGGTGCTGG
This sequence comes from Nocardia amamiensis, assembly GCF_015477605.1. Taxonomy (GTDB): domain Bacteria; phylum Actinomycetota; class Actinomycetes; order Mycobacteriales; family Mycobacteriaceae; genus Nocardia; species Nocardia amamiensis_A. The sequence goes on along the minus strand of NZ_JADLQX010000010.1, from coordinate 144,085 downwards.
CGGGCGATGACCGCTTCGCGGCACCGCTGCTCGCTCTGGGCGCATCCGGCGCGATCGCGGCCTCGGCGGTCGTGCACACCGCACCGTTCGCCGCGCTGGTCGATGCTTGGCGCGCCGGGCCGGTTGATTCGGCCCGGCTGCTCGGTCACCAGCTCGCGCCCTTGTCGGCCGCGCTGTTCGCCGAACCCAATCCGGCGGTCATCAAAGCAGTGCTCGCGGCGCAGGGCCGCATTCCGAGTCCGGCGGTCCGATTGCCCCTGCTGCCTGCGAGCGACAGTGCGACACGAGCGGCCTTGACGGCGCTGGCGGAATTGTCGGCACCAGGAATGCCGAATCGCTAGTGCGAACCTCGTGGAGCTGCCACCCTGAAGCGGTGACACAACCTCCGGATACCCAGGCGGCCGGGCCCGGCCCGACGGCCGACAAACTGGACGCGGCCGTCTTCAAGGTCGCGGGCGTGGTCGTCCTCGGCGCGATCATGTCGATTCTCGACATCACCGTCGTCAGCGTCGCGATCCCGACCTTCCAACGCGAGTTCGACACGAGCTACGCCATCGCGGCGTGGACGATGACCGGCTACACCCTCGCGTTGGCCACCGTGATTCCCTTGACCGGGTGGGCGGCGGACCGGTTCGGCACCAAGCGCCTGTACATCATGGCGCTGACTTTCTTCGTGCTGGGCTCGGTGTTGTGCAGCACGGCGTGGAACATCGAGTCGCTCATCGCGTTCCGCGTGATCCAGGGCATCGGCGGCGGCATGCTGATGCCGCTGGGCATGACGATCATGACGCATGCGGCCGGCCCGCAGCGGGTCGGCCGCGTGATGGCGGTGCTCGGCGTGCCGATGCTGCTCGGCCCGATCGGCGGCCCGATCCTGGGCGGCTGGCTGATCGAGAATTTCAGCTGGCATTGGATCTTCCTGATCAACCTGCCGATCGGCGTGGTCGCGCTGGTGCTGGCGGTCATCGTGTTCCCCGGGGACAAGCCGGAGCCGTCGGAGTCGTTCGACTTCCTCGGCATGCTGCTGGCCTCACCCGGTCTCGCGCTGTTCCTGTTCGGCGTCTCCTCCATTCCCGAGGAGGAGACGGTCATCGCGGCGAAGGTGCTGATTCCCGCCGCCATCGGCGTGCTGCTGATGGTCGCGTTCGTGTTCCACGCGCTGCGCACCGAGCACCCGCTGATCGATCTGCACCTGTTCGGCAACCGCGCGCTGACCTTCGCGGTGCTCACCATGGTGCTGTTCGCGATCGCGTTCTTCGGCGCGGGTCTGCTGCTGCCGACCTATCTGCAACAGGTGCGCGGTGAATCGGCGCTGCAAGCCGGTCTGCTGATCGCGCCGCAGGGCATCGGCGCGATGCTCACCATGCCGGTCGCAGGCCGCCTGGTGGACAAGATCGGCCCCGGCAAGATCGTGATCTTCGGCATCACGCTGATCGCGATCGGCACGGCCTACTTCGTCCAGCTCGACGCGGACAGCCCCTACCTCCCCATGATCGCCGCCTTGTTCGTGATGGGCCTCGGCATGGGCTGCACGATGATGCCGATCATGACCGCGGCCATCCAGACCCTGACCCACCAGCAGGTGGCGCGCGGCTCCACGCTGATGAACATCGTCAACCAGACCGCCGGTTCCATCGGCACGGCGACGATGTCGGTGGTGCTCACCAACCTGCTGAACAACGAGCCGCTCGCCCGCCCCGCGATCGCGGCGAACTTCGATCCCACGCTGGCGGAGAAACTTCCGCCGGGTGCGGTGGAAACCGGTCTCCAGCAGGCGGCGGAGGCATTCAGCCAAACCTACGTGGTGGCGCTGGTGCTGATCGTGCTGACGTTGATCCCCGCGTTCTTCCTGCCGCGGACCAAGCCGACGAATCCGGAGGTCGCCGAGGCGGCGGCCGCGGTGCACGCGTAGCCTCTTTCGTCCCGAGATCGCGTGTCCGAATGGCGATCTCGGGACGTCGCGTCCGATCGGCCGAGTGTCGGGTCGTACGTCCCTGCGCGGTCAGTGGTTCCCGAGGCCGTCGAGCACGATGGACCGCGGCCGACAAATCGAGATCGGCAATACCGGTTCGTTATAACAAAATTCGATGAATTGCGTTCAGGCGTAAAGGGCGATGAAACGGTCGAGGGATCGTTGGATATCCCCTTTGACGGCGCGGGCGACGCCCGAGCCGATCGGGCCGAACAGCGGTGGGCCGCCGAGTTCGATGTCGACGGTGACTTCCGAACCCGAGCCCTTCGGGCTGACGAGCAGTTGCAGGCCCAGTTTGGTGCCGCCCTTGCCCGCGCCGGTCAGTTGCAGCCTGCGTGGCGGTTCGGCGGCTCGCACGGTCCAGGTCACCCGGTTGCGCAGGCCCTTCACGGAGGCGATGCCGACCAGCTGGGTGCCGACGGTCAATTCGGCCGGAACGTCGCCGCGCCACGTTTCGTGCATGGTCAGCCACTTGTCGAGTTCGGCGAGGTTGGACGTGTGCGCCCAGGCCTCCGCGGGGGAGATCGGGACGTCGACCGAGACCTTCAGCTTTGCCATGGGCGCATGGTATCCGGTACCGGCGGTCCGCCCTCATCGGCGAACGCGGCTTCTGTCCGCTGATCTTCCGGACTCGGGTCCTACGCAGGGCGAACGGTGATCGAGTTACAGGGCAGCCCAACATTATTGCGCATCTATGTCGTGATCAGCGGCACCTATCGTCCCAGTTCGGAGAATCCGAAAAGTGTCTGCAGGATCGGCAGAGACTTCGCTGGAATGCTGCTAATGTGCGAATGGTCGGGTTCTGGTAACCGTTCGGACACGATTCGGGCGGTCGGCGATTCACGTGTAATCGCCTGTCCTGTGGGCACTGTGCGGTAGGGCGCTTCGGCGAGCGCCGGTGTCGACGCGGGGCTCCGGGGCTCCGACGCGGACTCAACCGACCGGTCCGTCCATGGTCGGCAGGCGAGGGAAGGCGAGCGAAGCAGGATGGCAGAGGGCCGATTCCCCGAGACCAGTCAACGACGAAAGAACTGATGAATCAAGATATCGCCGTGGTGCTTTCATGGATCCTCGCCGTCGCTGTGGTGATCGCCGTAGCGGTGGCGTTGTACGCAGTACAGTATGCCAAGGCTCAGCGGGTCAAAGTCGAGGCTCTGACCAGGGAACAGCGCGCGACGGAGGACACGCTGGAGCGGTTCGCCGCCACCACGCTCCCCGCGGTGGCCGAATCGATCCGCCGGTTCGACCCGCAGGTGCCGCCGGTCGAAGTCCAGGCGGGCATGGAGAATTCGCGGCTGGCGCAATGCCTGCGCTGGATCTCCGAGCGGTACGCCGACGAACTGAGCCTGATGCGCTCGGAGACCAGGGAACAGACCAACGCCGAAGCGCAGCAGGCGATCAAAGGCGCCGAGGAGGCCGCGCGTAACGAGGTCGCCGCCGCGTCACGCCAGGCGTCCAGCGCCGCGGTCCGCTCGTTCGGTACCTCCGTGGTCAGCCTCGGCGCCGACGTCAGCCAGGTGGTCAGCGCCGCGCTGCGCGAACACCGCGATGACCAGGTGTACGAAACCCTTACCCGGATCGACCACACCGTGCAGCAGATGATCCGTCAGGCGCAGTCCTACGTAATCGTCTGTGGTGGCCTGCCCGGCCGTCGCTGGCCCGCGCAGACGCTGACCGACGTGATCGGCGGCGCCATCGGCCGCGTCCGCGAATACCTGCGCGTGCGGCCGGCCCAGCTCGATCGCGTGGTGATCAGCCGTGCGGTGGAACCGCTCGTGCACACGCTGGCGACCTTGCTCGACAACGCGTTGCGGTATTCCCCGCCGACCTCCCACGTGGACGTCAGCTTCCAGGAGGGCCACCACGGCGTCACCGTGATCATCGATGACGCGGGCGTGCGGATGAACGCCGAGCAGATGGAGGAGGCCCGCCAGGTTCTCGCGCACGAGCGCCCCGTCGACATCCACCAGCTCGGCCCGTCGCCGAAAGTCGGCTTCCCAGGTATCGCCGCGCTGGCGCGCCGCTACGGCTTCACCGTCTACATCGACGGCCCGAACGTCTACGGCGGCATGCGCGCGATGGTCTACATCCCGGAGTCGCTGCTGGTCACCCCGCAGAACGTCCAGGAGGTCGCGCCCGTGACGGAGGCACAACCCGATCCGGTCACGGTTCCGGCTCCGGACGCGCCGAGCGAGCGGTCCGGCGAGGACGAGCAGTCGCTCGCGGTGCACGAGATCACCAGTGGCGGCCTACCGAAGCGACGCCGCCGAACGGTCGCGTTGGCCCCGGTCGGGCCGCGCACCGAACCCGGTCTCGCTCGCCCCGAGATCGCCGCAGCTTGGCAGACGGGTTCCAAGAGCGGCCGCGCCGCCGCATCCGATGACACGGAAGGGATGACATCCTGATGGCCACACCCGTGACCGACAGCAGCAACAAACTGGGCTGGCTACTCGAAGATCTCAGTATCGCCGGGGTCAGATTCGCGGTATTGCTGTCCGAGGACGGCCTGCGGATCGCGCACTCAACGGGGATCACCCGCGACGAGGCGGAACGTTTCGCCGCCGCCGCCTCCGGTCTGCGCTCGCTCGGCAAGGCGCTGGGCGAGTTCTGCGGTGATGCCACCAACGGTGTGCGGCAGAACATGACCGAGTACGACCAGGGCATGATCCTGATCACCGCCGCGGGGGAGGGCGCGCTGCTCGGCGTCGCGACCACCAACGACATCGATGTGGCCCTCATCGCGCACCGGATGAACGAGCTGGCCGGCCGGGTCGGACGCGAGCTGGGCAGCCAGCCGCGCAGGCGTGTAGACGGCGGCGAAATGCCATGATCGAGTGCGGCGAGCGAGTCACAGGCACCGCGCCGCTGGGCAGTACGGACCCGAGTAACCGCGAGGGACTGTTATGAGCAAGCCGCGGCGCGATCCGGACCTGGTCCGGGCTTACGTGCGCACCGGAGGACGCACCCGTCCCACTCGCGAGCTGGACCTGGTCACTTTGGTCCTGACCGCCAAAGATCCACTCCCCGGCGCGTCGCCCGATGCGCGCCGGGTCATGGCCCTGTGCAGTCGTCGGGGTGCGCTGTCGATCGCGGAGATCGCCGCGTACCTCGACCTGCCGCCATCCGTTGTCAAGATCGTCGCGTCCGACCTCATGGACGGCGGACATCTGGTCACTCCCACCCCGGCCGAGTCCCTGCCGGAGATCGCTCTGCTGGAGGAGGTACTCAATGGGCTCCGTGCTCTCGCCGTCTGATCGCGCCGTCGACTACGTGCCCGAGACCGTGACGCGCTCGGTGAAACTGTTGGTCGCGGGCAATTTCGGTGTCGGCAAGACCACGTTCGTGAGCAGCGTCTCGGAGATCAAGCCGCTGCGCACGGAGGAGACCATCACCGAAGCCAGTGTCGGCGTCGACGACATGGCCGGACTGCCCGGCAAGTCGCAGACGACCGTCGCGATGGACTTCGGCCGCATCACCCTCAGCCCCAAACTCGCGCTCTACCTGTTCGGCACGCCGGGCCAGCAGCGTTTCGTCCCCTTGTGGGAGGAGCTGGCCCGCGGTGCCCTCGGTGCGCTGGTGCTGGTCGACACCCGCCGCATCGAGAAGTCCGACGAGGTTTTGTCGGTGCTCGAAGAACGCGGTGTCCCGTATTCGGTGGCGGTCAACCAGTTCGAAGGCGCGCGGCACTACCCGCTCGACGAGGTGCGCGATGCTCTCGACCTGGAACCCGGCACGCCGCTGACGTCGCTGGACGCGCGGGACCGTGGCACCTGCCTGCGTTCGCTGATCACGCTCGTCGAATTCTTGTTCCACCGTTTGGAGTCTCGTCTTTGACCACGCCCCAGTCCTCGTCGACGCTCACCACCCATATGGCGGCGGCCGGCTGTCCGGTCGCGCACGGATCGCCGATCGACACCGATGGCCCCCGCATTCCGCTGTACTCGGAGGAATTCGCGGCCGATCCGCACGGGATCTACCGGGAGATGCGCAGACGTCACGGTTCGCTGGTGCCGATCGAACTGTCACCCGGTGTACCGGCCACGCTGGTGATCGGATACCAGGAGGCCGTGCGGATCCTCAACGATCCCGAGCACTTTCCGGCCGATCCGCGCACCTGGCAGAAGAACATTCCCGAGGATTCGCCCATCCGCCCCATGATGGAGTGGTACCCGAACGCGCTGCGCAACAGCGGGGCCGCGCATGCCCGCTATCGGGGTGCGTACACCACCAGCATCGACGCCATCGACCTGCACGAGGTGCACGCGACGGTCGAGCGCATCGCCATCCCGCTGATCAACACCTTCTGCCAGGCCGGATCCGCCGACCTCGTCACGCAATACGCGTTCCCGCTCGTCTTCGAAGTGCTCAACCAGATGGTGGGCTGCTCGGCGGAGCTGGGTCAGCGCGTGGCGACCGGCATGGCGATGCTCTTCGACACGGTCGAAGCCGCGAAGGGTATGCAGATGCTCTCCGAGGCGCTGATGGAGCTGGTGCACCTGCGCCGTGCGGATCCCGGCGACGACGTCACCTCGCGGCTGGTCCATCACCCGGCCGGCCTCGACGACGAGGAGATGCTGTCGCAGCTGATCAGCCTCTACGGCGCGGGAATCGAACCGCAGCAGAACCTGATCACCAACACGCTGCTGCTGATGCTCACCGACGACCGCTTCGGCGGCGACGTGCTCGGAGGCAGCCTGTCCACGCGCGACGCGCTCGACGAGGTGCTGTTCAACGACCCGCCGATGGCGAACTTCTGCATCACCTACCCGCGCCAGCCCATCCTCATCGCCGACACCTGGCTGCCCGCCCATCAACCGGTGCTGGTCAGTCTCGCGGCCTGCAACAACGATCCGGCGATCCGCGGTGGTGATCGCGCCGGTAACCGCTCCCATCTGGCGTGGGCGGTCGGACCGCACGCCTGCCCCGCGAAGTCCGTGGCGTCCGTGGTCGTCCAGGAAGCCATCGATCAGCTCCTCGATGCTCTCCCCGAAATGCGGTTGGCCGTGCCCGCGGACCAAGTGGTCTGGCGGCCCGGCCCGTTCCACCGGGCGCTGGCTGCCTTGCCGGTGGTCTTTCCCGCGTCCCCTCCGTTGAACCTCGTATAGGAGAGCGTCCCGATGTCGCATGAACCGATCGTCCTGGACCTCACCGGTTCCGATATCCAAGGCGAGTCCGCGCGGCTGCGCGAGCGTGGGCCGGTGGTCCTGGTGGAACTACCCGGCGGGGTGCCCGCGTGGTCGGTCACCGACGCCGTCGTGCTGAAGAGCCTGCTGGCCGACCCGCGGGTGTCGAAGGACCCACGGCAGCACTGGGCGGCCTTCATGAACGGTGAGATCACCCAGGAGTGGCCGCTGCACCCCTGGGTCGCGGTGGACAACATGTTCACCGCGTACGGGTCCGATCATCGACGGCTGCGCAAGCTGGTCGCGCCCGCGTTCACACACCGGCGCACCATGGCGCTGCGTCCACGCATCGAGGCGATCACCGAAAGCCTGCTCGACCAGCTGGCCGCGACCCCGCCGGGAGAGGCGGTCGATCTGCGCGAGGGCTACGCCTACCCGGTGCCGATCCAGGTCATCACGGAGCTGATGGGTGTGCCCGAGCACCTCGGCCCGGCCGTGCGCACCTGTGTCGACGGGTTCTTCGACACCTCGTTCGGGCCGGAACAGGCCCAAGCCAATTACCTCGAAATGTACCGGCTGATGAGCGAACTCGTGGCGTACCGGCGGGAGACTCCGGGCGAGGACATCACCAGCGTGCTGATCGCCACCCGTGACGAGGACGACGGGTCGCAGCTGACCGAGAAGGAACTCGTCGACACGCTGATGCTCGTCATCAACGCCGGGCACGAGACCACCGTGAACCTGCTCGACCAGGCCATCTTCGCGCTGCTGACCCGCGCGGACCAGCGCGCCGACGTGGTCGAGGGCCGGGTCCCCTGGTCCGACGTGGTGGAGGAGGCGCTGCGTTACGAGGCGCCGGTCGCGCACCTGCCGCTGCGGTATGCCGTCGACGAGATCGAGATCGCCGGTATCCGTATCCCCAAGGGCGAGGCGATTCTCGCCTCCTACGCGGCGGCCAACCGCGATCCGAAGGTGCACGGCCCCACGGCCGGCGAGTTCGACGTGCGGCGCTCCAACAAGGACCACTTGGCGTTCGGTTACGGCGCGCACCACTGCCTGGGTGCGCCGCTGGCCCGGATGGAAGCCGAGATCGCACTGCCCGCCATCTTCCGGCGCTTCCCGGAGATGCGCCTTGCGGTCGACCCGTCCGAAGTCGGCACCGTGCTGAGTCTGATCTCCAATGGACACTCCGAACTGCCGGTGTTCCTGGCGGCGGAGCAGTAGGACCGACCGACCGGGTCGAATTAGCACCGCGAACACGAACTTCGCTGACATGACATGCCAGACCGAAACCCGCGTAACCCTGATGGGAGACGCGGGTGCGGGTCTGTTCTCTGCTGCGGGCGAAGACGCCATCTCGGCCCGCATTGCGGTTTCGGCGCGAGATATGCTGTGCCCCAGGCGAATACGGCATCAGTCCGGATCCGCCACGACCACATCGACCACCTCGACGCACGTGACCGAGGCACGTGCGGTGCGCTTTCACCTTGCTCGTCGAACGTTTTGTCCCCGTTTTGGAGTCACGTTTTTGACCACGCCACAGTTCTCGCCGCACCCTACGGCCGCCGCGAACGGCTGCCCTGTCAAGCACGGTTCGCCGATCGATACCGACGGCCCGCGCGTCGCCCTGTACTCGGAAGAATTCGCCGCGGACCCGCACCGCGTCTACCGCGAGATGCGCAGCCGTTACGGGCCGCTGGTGCCGGTGGAACTGGCGCCCGGTGTACCGGCGACGCTGGTGGTCGGCTATCACACCGCGCTGCGCATCCTGAACGATCCCGACCACTTTCCGGCCGATTCGCGCACCTGGCAGGCAACGGTGCCCAGTGACTGCCCGGTCCTGCCGATGCTGGAGTGGCGTCCGGCCGCGATCCGCACGACCGGGGCGGCGCACACCCGCTACCGGCAGGCCACCGTCGCGGGCATCGAAGAGATCGACCTGTTCGGGCTGCGCGCCACGGTCGAGCAGATCGCGATTCCGCTGATCAACACATTCTGCGGCGAAGGTTCCGCCGACCTGGTCGCTCAGTACGCGTTCCCGCTGGCCTTCGCGGTGATCAACGCCATGCTCGGCTGCCCGCCGGACATCGGGCAGCGGGCGGCGATAGGCCTGGCCGCGATGTTCGAAGGTATCGAGGCCGAGCAGGGCAATGCGATGTTCGCTTCGGCGATGGCGGATCTGGTCGCGCTCAAGCGAACCCAGCCCGGCGACGACATCGTCACGGGGCTGCTGCGGCATCCGGCCGGGCTCGACGACGAAGAGATGATCCACCAGGTGCTGTCCGTGTACGGCGCCGGCATAGAGCCCACGAAGAACCTGATCATCAACACCCTTCGGCTGATGCTCACCGACCAGCGATTCGCGGGCGGCATTCTCGGTGGCAGCCTCTCGACCCGCGACGCGCTGGACGAGGTGTTGTTCACCGATCCGCCGCTCTCGAACTACTGCGTCACGTTCCCGCGGCAGCCGATGCTGATCGACGGTGTCTGGCTACCGGCGCACCAGCCCGTGGTCGTCAGCATGACCGCCTGCAACAACGATCCCCAGATCAACACGGGTGCGTACACCGACAACCGAGCGCACCTCGCCTGGAGTGTCGGTCCGCACGCCTGCCCGGCCAGGTCGGTGGCCTACCTGATCGTCCAGGACGCCATCGACCAGTTGCTCGACGCCCTGCCCGAGATGCGGCTCGCGGTCACCGCCGAGGAGCTGGTCTGGCGGCCGGGTCCGTTCCAACGGGCGCTGGCCGCGCTCCCGGTCGTCTTCCCGCCATCCCCTCCGTTGAACGTATTCCCGGACCCTCGAGGACCGTCGGCGTCATAGCCTCGATCCGCTCGGCGAGAGGACTGTCGCATACCGATTCAGAAGGGAGACAACCGCCCAGGGGCGTGTACATCGAGGTACGCGCCGATCGACCTGGCACCCCCGATACGCCTGTACCGAGTCGGCGTCCGTGACCGGAGCGCGTGCCCGCATGCTCGACCGCGGTCGCCGGCTGTCTGTTCGTTTCTGGAGTTACCTTCGTGACCACGCCACACTTCCCGCCGCCCGCCTCACCGAGCGGTTGCCCTGTCCAGCACGGTTCGCCGATCGACACCGACGGGCCCCGCTACGCGCTGTATTCGGAGGAATACGCCGCCGATCCCCATCGGGCCTACCGAGACATGCGCCGCAAGTACGGTCCGCTCGTTCCGGTGGAGCTGTCGCCCGGTGTGCCAGCCACCTTGGTGATCGGCTACCACACCGCGCTGCGCATTCTCAATGATCCCGAGCATTTCCCGGCCGACCCGCGCACTTGGCAGAAGGGCATTCCCGGCGAGTGCCCGATCCTGCCGATGCTGGAGTGGCGGCCGAACGCGTTGCGCAGCGCGGGCCTGGAACACCTGCGCTATCGGCAGGCGAACGTGGCGAGCATCGCGGAGATCGATCTGCACGCCCTGCACAGCACCGTCGAGCGGATCGCCATCCCGCTGATCAACGCCTTCTGCGAGGACGGCGCCGCGGATCTGATCAGCCAGTACGCCTTTCCGCTCACGTTCGCGGTGCTCAACTCCATGCTCGGCTGCCCGCCGGATATCGGGCAGCAGGTCGCGACCGGCATGGCCGCCATCTTCGAAGGCGTCAACGCGGACAAGGGCAACGCCATGCTCACCGATGCGCTGTTCGAGCTGGTGCAGATGAAGCGGAAGGAACCGGGCGACGACGTCACTTCCCGGTTGCTGCGGCACCCCGCGAACCTGGACGACGTGGAGATGATCCACCAGCTGGTCACCTTGTACGGCGCGGGCATCGAGCCGCAGCAGAACTTGATCGTCAACACCCTGCGGCTGATGCTCACCGACGACCGGTTCGCGGGAAACTTTCTCGGCGGGAGCCTTTCGACGCGCGACGCCCTCGACGAGGTCTTGTTCAACGACCCGCCGATGGCCAACTATTGCGTCAGCTATCCGAAGCAGCCGATCCTCATCGACGGGGTGTGGTTGCCCGCGCACCAACCGGTCGTGATCAGCATGGCCGGCTGCAACAACGACCCGGCGATCGGCGTCGGCGAACGCACCGACAGCCGCGCGCATCTGTCCTGGAGTGTCGGACCGCATGCCTGCCCCGCCCGGTCGGCCGCCTACCTGGTGGTGCAGGACGCGATCGATCAACTGCTCGACGCACTGCCCGAGCTGCGTCTGGCCGTCGCGCCGGAGCAATTGACCTGGCGGCCCGGTCCGTTCCACCGCGCCCTGGTGTCCCTACCTGTCGTTTTTCCGAAATCCCCTCCGTTGACAGTGCTTTAAGGAGATCCGATGGACACACAGCCCCTAGTACTAGACCCCGCGGGCACCGATATCCAAGGCGAGTCCGCTCGACTCCGTGCGCGTGGACCGGTCACCCTCGTCGAGCTGCCCGGCGGCGTGCGTGCGTGGTCGGTGACCGATGCCGAGCTGCTCAAGCGCCTGCTGGCCGACCCGCGGGTGTCCAAGGACGCCAGGCAGCACTGGCCTGCGTTCATCAACGGGGAGATACCGCAGGACTGGCCGTTGTTCCTGTGGGTGGCGGTGAACAACATGTTCACCGCGTACGGCGCCGATCATCGCAGGCTGCGCAAGCTGGTCGCGCCCGCGTTCACCCACCGCCGCACCCAGGCGATGCGTCCGTTGATCGAGGAGATCACCGAGAACCTGCTGGCCGAGCTGGCGGCGACCCCCGCGGGCGAGGCGGTGGACCTGCGCGAGGGTTTCGCCTACCCGCTGCCGATTCAAGTGATCAGCGCGCTGATGGGCGTTCCGGAATCCCTGAACGCCGGTCTGCGCAAGTGCGTCGACGGTATCTTCGACACCTCGCTCGGCCCGGAGGAGTCCCAGGCCAACTACATGGAGATGTACCGGATCCTGGGGGAGCTCGTCGCCTACCGGCGCGAGACGCCCGGTGACGACATGACCAGCCTGCTGATCTCGCACCGCGACGAGGAGGACGGTTCGCAGCTGACCGAACAGGAGTTGATCGACACGCTGCTGCTGGTCATCAGCGCGGGGCACGAGACCACGGTGAACCTGCTCGACCAGGCCATCTTCGCGCTGCTGACCCGCGACGATCAGCGCGCCCAGGTGACCGGCGGCGGTTCGGCATGGACCGACGTGATCGAGGAGGCGCTGCGCTTCGAGGCGCCGGTGGCGCACCTGCCGCTGCGCTTCGCGGCCGACGACATCGAGATGGACGGGATTCGCATCGCCAAGGGCGAGCCGATTCTCGCGTCGTACGCCGCGGCCAACCGTGACCCGAAGCTGCACGGCGCGACCGCGGACGAGTTCGACGTGCGCAGGCCCACCAAGGAGCACTTGGCCTTCGGCTACGGAGCGCATCACTGCTTGGGCGCACCGCTGGCCCGGCTGGAAGCCGAGATCGCCCTGCCCGGCATCTTCCAGCGCTTCCCGAAGATGCGGTTGGCCGCCGATCCGGCCGACCTCGGCACCGTATCCAGCTTCATCTCCAACGGCCATGCGAAGCTCCCGGTCTACCTGGAGCCCGCGGACTGACCCTGGCTGCCGCCGACGTGCCCGCGGCCCAGCGCGGGCACGTCAGCGCACGGCCTCGGACCTGCCGGACTTGCGGGCACGGGCGAGTCCGCGGCGGGCGAGAAAACCGTTTGCCAGCAACAGGATCGTCTTGTTCGGCGGCGCTGTGAACCCGGCGGCGGTGTGCGGCGCGTACACCGCCGCCGATTCGGAGACTTCGAGCCAACCGGTGTACTGCCGTGATTCCAGGCCGATCAGCTGCGGGCGATAGGCGTGCGCCAGCAGTCCGGCGCGGCGCCCGCCTTGCGGCAAGCCCGCCGGGACGGTGAGATGGACACCGCCGCCGCCGTTTTCGGCTACCCGCACCGGGACCACCGTGGGGAAGCCGTCGGCCTGCCGGTAGCCGAGCAGCCGATGCGGCAATTTCGCCACCCGCGCCGCGGCCTTCGTGACATCCACGCGCGCGCCGGTGCCTTTCGCGGGCGGCCGCTGCGGCTCCGGCTCGACGGATGGCATTGCCGCGCCGAAGATCTCGGGCGAGCCCGCGCCGTCGAGATCCGGCCACACGACGATCCGCTCGATCGTCACCGTCACCAGCACACGGTCGGCGTAGTACGCGCGAAGCCATCGATCCCAGAACACGCCGCGCCGCGGTGGGCCCAGATAGGGCGCCGACTGGTCGCCGATGCGGTCGAGCGTGTCCTGGTCCGGTGTCGGATCGAAGCTCGCCGTGCCCTGCACCAGCACGAATCGCGGGTTGTCGAGGTCGCCGACACCGTGCTCGCGAGCGTGGTACGCCAGCGCCGCCTTCGGGTCCCGTTTCATGCGCTCGAGTTTGCGCCCGAACCCGAGCGACGTCGTGAACCCGACCGTGCCCGCCGCCCGGTCGCGCAGCCCGATCGGCGCCACCGCCGATACCACCGCGCCGCCCGCCGGCGTCAGGTACGCCGCCGCGCAGGTCAGGTCGCCGGCGAGTACTTCGTCCACCTCGTCCGGCCAGGTGACTGCCATGGCCGGAGTCTACCGGCCTACGCCATCCCGCTCCGCGGCGTGTCGGCGGGATTTCGACTGGTTCGGGGTACGCCGGGAGCTGCCGTGGACGTGGGGTTGTGCGCTGGTAAGCGCAGGTGCGCACGCAATGTGGCAAGCGCCACTCGACATTCTCAGTGTAGGCGCGGAAGTCGTTGCCGTGGACTATCATCCACGGGATGTAGATCAGAAAGCGCTGATCTACGCAGCCGTCGCATGGGCACCGCACTCCTGGTTGGCGTCGCCGTCTCGGACGATTTGCCGCCACAGCTGTAGGGTGGGCGGTGCCCAGCCCGGAAGGTTTGCCCGTGGATCGCGCGGGCATCCGGGGAAGACGCATCACGCTGGGAGGACCGATGGCTACCGAAGACCGGACCGCAGTGTTCGACGCGGTGGTCGCGGCGGCGGACTACCCCGTGCTGCTGGTGACCGTCCAGGCCGATGGGCGGCGGGCCGGATGCCTCGTCGGCTTCGCGACGCAGGTGAGCGTCGAGCCGCGCCGGTTCCTGGTCGGTCTGTCCAAACGCAACCACACCTATCGGGTCGCCCAGCGCGCCGAGCGGCTCGCGGTGCATGTGCTCGCCAGCGAGCAGTTGTCGCTCGCCCGGCTGTTCGGCGGTGAGACCGGCGACGACATCGACAAGTTCGTGCACTGCGACTGGGCCCCTGGTCCCGGCGGCGTGCCCGTGATCAACACGGTCCCCAGCTGGTTCAGTGCCCGCATCCGGGACCGCTACGACTTCGGCGACCACGTGGGAATACTGCTGGAACCGGAGGACGGAGCCGCGTCGCGCCGCGGGGCCGAGACGCTGCACTACCACGCGGTGGCCGACCTGGCCGCCGGACACGCGGTCTGAAGCCGTTCGCGCCGGCGAGGTCAGATCGGCGCGTGCGCGAGTCCGAAGCGCTCCGCGAAGGCGGACAACTCGTCGCGCGCCTGCTGCGGCTCGCCCGTGCTCGCGCTCACCACGATGCGTGTGACGCCCTGCTCGGCCAGCGCTTCGACGCGCTCGACCGGCATATCGAGCGACCCCCAGCGCGTGTATTCGAACGCGTCGTTGCCCCGGTCCGCCGCGGCGGCGCGGGCGATCTCCAGTTGGACGGCCCGTTCGCCGGGACCGAGCGCGCCGCCGGGGAAGTAGCCGTCACCACGGCCTCCCGCCCGCCGTGCGGCGGCCCGGCTCGATCCGCCCACATGAATCGGCAGCGGCTCGGTCGCATAGGGTTTCGGGAAGCTGCACAGATTCTCGAAGCGGAAGAACTCGCCCTGGAAGCTCACCCCGTCCGCGTCGCCCGACCACAGCAGGCGCAGCACATCGATGGCCTCGTCGGCCCGGCGGCCGCGGGTGCCGAAATCAACCCCCACCGCCTGCGCCTCACCGGGCAGCGTGCCCAGCCCCACCGTCAGCAGGCGCATCCGCCCCCGGGACAGCACATCGATGGTCGCCAGGCGTTTGGCCAGCACCACCGGATGGTGGTACGGCAGCAGCAGCACCGCCGTGCCGAGCAGGATCCGGTCCGTCGCGGCGGCCACGAAGCTCAGCGCGTCGAGTGGGTCGGCGAACGGCACCGACGGGGTGATCTCCATCGGCCCGACCGTCGCGCCCGGGTACAGCGCGATGTGCTCGGGCAGGTAGACGGCTTCGAAACCGCAGTGTTCGGCGTGCCGGGCATAGCCGATCAACCGGTCCGGGTCGGTACCGAAGAATGGCGTGCTGTAACTGACCGCGAACTTCACCTGCCCTCCTCGATCCGGTCGAACTCGCAGGCCGCCGCGAGCTGGCCGCGCAGTTGACGGCGAACGGTCTCCAGGCGGTCGACGTAGGAATCGACCTCGGCCAGCTTGCGCCGCAACGTGGACACCGAGTCCGGGCATACGTCGCCGGAGGGGTTGCCCGCCCGCAGGCAGGCGACGAACGGGCGGATGTCGTCGAGATCGAATCCGGCTCCGAGCAGTGTGCGAATCTGCGCCACGATCAGCAGCTCGGACTCGTCGTAGGAGCGGTACCCGTTGGCGGCCCGGCGCGGCCGTACCAAGCCGTGTTCCTCGTAATAGCGCAGGGCGCGTGTGCTGGTGCCCGCCCGCCGCGCCAGTTCGCCGATTCGCATGCATTCTCCTTCTCGACGTCATCGCAAACGCTAAACCTTCTCGTCGACGTCAAGGCAAGCCCGCGCATTCGGTGTTACGACCGCGAAATGGCGGACATATCGCACGAACCGGTCGTGACGTATTCACTCGTCGCCGCTACACTGCGCGCATTGTGAGTACTGCCGCGGCGCCCGGAGCGCGAAAAGAGCACTACGTCTGGGGCGCCGCCACCGTCATCGGGGTGATCGCCGGGTACCTGGCGGTACTGCTCGGCGACGCCAGGCACTACTACACCGACGACACCGAGGCCCAGTACGCCCCGATGTGGGTCAGGCTCGGAGAGCTGTTGCGCGAGGGCCGTTTTCCCGCTCTCGTTCCACACGAGTGGATGGCGGGCAACTACACCCTGGAAGAGGCGGCGCTGTTCAATCCGCCGCAGCTGCTGGTCTACCTGCTCGCACCGTCGATGGACGATCTGGCCGCCTACGCGACGGCGGTGAAGCTCGTCTTCTCGATCATCGCGGCGCTCGGCGTGTTCCGCATCTGCCTCGCCTACGGAGCCCGTCCCCGCTGGGCGGCGGTGGCGGGGATCGCGTTCCCGCTCAGCGGTTGGTTCCTGTTCTTCGATCAGGCCAGCTGGTTCACCCCGCACGTCGCGACGGCCTGGATGGTGCACGCCTGGGCATCGGCGGTGCAGTATGCCCGCGGCCGGAGCGGACCGTTGCCGGTGTTCGTCTTCCTGTATCTGACGCTCACCGTCCAATATGCCTTCCCCGCCGTGGAGTCCGCGCTGATCATCGCCGCGGTCGCGGCCGGCGAAGTGGTGCATCAGCGCCGGTGGGCGCCCACGGTGCGATTGTGCCTCGCGGCGGGATTCGCCGCGCTCACGGCGGCCGTCGCGAATCTGTCCGGGATCCTGTCCTCGCAGGTGACCTGGCGCGGAAGCGTCCAGATCCACAACGATCCGTTCTTGACGGTGCCGTGGTCGGAGTCGCTGAACGCCAGCCTGCCGAGCACCACGCCGGCGTTCACCGCATGGTGGGGGCATGTCCAGCCGCTGCCGATGGTCTACATCGCCTGGTTCCTCATCCCGGCGCTCGCCTTCGTCGACTGGCGTGCCGCGCGTGCCGCGGCACGAGAGTTGAGCGGTCTCGCCTTCTTCGCGACGGCGGTGCTGATGTGGACGGCCGGGCCGGGCGCCATCGGACCGCTGCGCTGGCCCGCCCGGGTCCTGCCGATGCTGGCCGTCGTCCTGCTCGTGCTGGTGTGCGTACTGCTCAGTCGCTACGGCGCTTTCGCCGCCTCGCGCCGCCGCGTCACGGCCGCCGCCGTGCTGGTCGGCTTGTTGTTCATCCGGTCGGTTTCCGCAGCACCGGAATTGGTGCTGCGCCATCTGGTCGCGGTGCTGGCGGTCGGGGCGCTCGGCGCCGCCGCCGTGTGGCTGGCCCGCCACCGAGGGACCGTCGCCGCGTGCGCGCTGACCATCGCCGCCATGTTCCCCATCGCCTACGAGCAGGTGCGAGGGGCGCCGCCGACGCCGATGTCCTACGACTTCCCGGAACGGCGCTCGGCGATGCGTGCGGCCTTCCCCGATTTCGACGGCCTCACCCTGCAACTGGCCGACCGCGCCGCCGTGCCCCCCGAGGACCGGAACCTCGCGGGCGCCTACGGTTCGCTGGCCATCGGCAACTACGCCAAGGCCGTCGGGCTCGACTACGTCAACGCCTACACGCCCATCGGCCACGCGGCCTTCGCGGGCATGTTGTGCATGGCCTGGGATGGCAGCACGTGTCCCGACGCGTACCGCCGCGCCTTCGCGGCCGAAACCGTCACCGGGGCGCCCATCGTCGATCTGATGAAGGTCGACCGGGTGGTATTGCATCGCGTGCAGTACCCGGACGCGCGCGAACGTCCCGCACCCTCCGGTTGGCGGTGGGCCGACTATCCGGGACACGAACGGCACATCTGGGTGCTGGAACGCGCCGATGGGCGGATGTCCACGCGCAACGGCCCGATCGCCCACACCGCGGGCGTCACCGCCGTGTCGAGCAGTTCCCTCGACGACATCACGGCCCGCGCCGTGGTGAACTCGCCGAACGGTGGGAGCGTCGTGTTCGCGCGGCTGGCCTGGCCCGGCCACCGGGTCACGCTGAACGGCCGGGAGCTGGCGGCCCGCGCGATCGGCGGCGTGTTCCTGGCCGTCGACATCCCCGCGGGCACCGAGGACGCGGAACTGGTCGTCGACTGGCGTCCGCCCGGCAGCCTGATCGGCATCGCGACCACCGCTGCCGGGCTCATCGGGATCGGTCTGCTGCAGTGGGCCCATTACCGGACGCGGAGGCGCACTGACGACGAGCCCTCTGAGCCGTCCGAGACCACGGAGATCCTGGAGACCCCAGAGAACCCGGCAGCTCCAGCCGAACTGGAGACCGTGAAAGTCTGATCCGGATCGGCGGCTGGCCGACGGGTGGCCATCGGACGTCGTCGCGCCGGTACGTGGCACAGGTGGTGGCTGGCGGTCGCTGCATCGGCATGAAGCGCGGGTGGAAGCTCATGCCGGCTCGACAACGCTGGTGCTCTGGCCCCGCAGCCCGTTCGGCACGTGTGCGCATCGCCCGCGCGTCGAGCTTCTTGGCCAACGTCTACCGCGTGTTCGGGCCCGGAGTGGCGCGGTGTTCGGCCAGGAACGCCGACATCGCCTCGGCGACCGCGGCGGGCTGGTCGAGCATGGAAAGGACGTAGGCGTCGTCGATTTCGAGCAGCCGCCCGCGCGGGATGAGTTCGGCCAGCCGACGCCCGTGCTCGCGCGGCATCACCTTGCCCGCCGACGACCACAGGATCAACGCATCGCCCGAGAAGTTCGCCAACGCTTCGGTATGGGCGATGAGTTCTCGCTTGCGGAAGCCCGATCTGGTGTAGGCGAGCAGGTCGCGCCGGATGCGGGCGTCGCGCAGTCCGGGCTCGGTCCAGCCGCGCACCAGGTCGTCGGGCAGTGGGCGGCGTGCCATCCAGCCGAACAGCAGTGGTGAGCGACGCAGCCACGGAACCCGTAACTGCCGCAGCGCCAAGGAGATTCCGCCGGGCAGATAGGTCGCGACGGTAGCCATCTTGCCCGGCAGGCCGGGCGGGAAGTTGTCGAAAGCCTCGCACGGCAGGACGATCAGCCTGCCGACGCGCTCGTCGAGACCGTAAGCGGTGAGAAACAGCGCACCACCCCAGTCGCTGTGCACCAGCGTCACCTCGCGCAGATCCAGTGCGGCGAGGAAGTCGGCGAGCAGCTGGTTCAGGCCGCGCAGGCTCAGGTCGACGCCCGGCTTCAGCGGGATGGGGTGCGCGCCCAGGGGGAGGTCCGGAAGCACGTAGCGGAAACCGCCGGGGAGTAGATCGAGCACCTCGTCCCACAACGTGTGGTTCATCAGCAGGCCGTGCAACAGGACGACGGGCGGTCCTTCGCCCCGCTCGGCATAGTGCACCGGGCCCACGGGAAGGTCGATTGTCGGCATGTTCGCCTCCGTTCGAGCGATCGCTCTAGAGTATTTGCTCTAGTCTGGTGGGGTGACCGAGAAGATGTCAACCAGCACCTCCGAACGCCTGGTCACCGCGACGGCCGAGCTGATGCGCACGCAGGGCTACGCCGGAACCAGCGTCAAGCAGATCACCGTCGCCGCCCGCGCGCCGATGGGCTCGCTCTATCACCACTTCCCCGGAGGAAAACCACAGGTCGCCGCCGCAGCCCTGCGCGCATCCGGGGCCGCCTACATCCAGTTGCTCCCGCTGCTGCTCGACCCGCACGACGACCTGCGCGACGCGGTCCCCGCCGCCTTCGAAGCCGCCGCCGAACAGATCGAACAGACCGGCTGGATCAACATGTGCCCGGTCGGGACCATCGCCGGCGAGATCGCCGACAGCGAACCCGCCCTGCGCGAGGTCGCCGCCGAGGTCATCGGCTCCTGGGTCGACGAGGGCACCGCCTACTTCGTCCGCCGCGGCCTGTCGGCTCCGGATGCCCGCGACTTCATCCTCGCGGTTCTCGCCGCCCTCGAGGGCGCCTTCGTCCTCAGTCGCACGCTCCGCTCGACCGAACCACTGCTGGCCGCGGGCCGGTCGCTGCGCGGTCGCATCGACGAAATGGTGGCGGCCGTGCGCGACTGACGGCGCGAAACGAGCAGGGGAGGGGCGGTTCGGGTGCCGGCGCCGCGTCGTCACGGGCGTGGGCGCAGCCCCTCGATCATGTGCGTGGTGGTCTCGTCCAAGAGTTCGTCGGCGGTCTCGGCGGCGAACACGCCGGCGCTGACGAAGGTGGCCAGGCCTTGCAGGGCGGCGACGGCGGACAGCGCGATGCGGCGCGGGTCGCCCGCGATCACCTCGCCGCGCGCTTGCGCTTCGGCGATGAGCGCGACCGGTGTCGCGAACACCGCGTCCACCGCCTGGGACATCGCGTCGCCCGCGGCGGGGCTGTGCCTGCGCGCGAACATCAGCGCAACGAGGGCCGAGTTCTCCGTCGCGAAGCGGAGGTAGATCCTGGCCAGCGCGCGAATGCGCCCCTCGATCGAGCCGGCGGCGGCGGTCTGCCCCAGCGCGGCGGCGAGGCGCTCGAATCCGGCCACCGCGAGGGCGTCCAGCAATGCCTGCTTGTCCTTGAAATGCCGGGTCGGGGCGGCGTGGCTGACACCGATGTCGCGAGCCAGCCCGCGCAGCGACAGGCCGTCGACCCCGGACTCGCGCAGCGTCGCCTCGGCCCGCTGCAGCAACTCGGCGCGCAGGTCGCCGTGATGGTAGGAGCGGGCTCGGTTGATCGGCATGGTGTTGGCAGGATAACAAAATGTAGTCATTGCCTACTTTGTAGTCACTGACTACATTGACTGGACATGACGGTTCGGACTTTCACCGCCCCGATCGCGGTGCTGATGGTTTTCGCGGCGCTGCTCGCGACCATGTATCTCGGCTACTCCGGCAATACCGAGAAGAACCTGCACGACTTTCCGGTGGCCCTGGTCAATCAGGACGTCGGCGACACGATCGACGGCAAGCCCGCCAATATCGGCGCTCAGGTCACCGACGCGCTGGTCGCGGGCATATCGCCGGAGACGATCGACCTGCGTGTCGTCGGCATCGCCGAGGCGCGCAGACAGTTGGGACACGGCGAGGTCTACGGCGCGATCGTGATCCCGTCCGATTTCACCAAACGGCTGGCGATTCTCGGCGCCGCCGCCGTGGTGCCAGGTGCGATCGAGCGCCCGGTGATCACGGTCCACACCAACCCGCGCGTCGGCCCCTACACCACCGGGATCATGCAGCGTATCGCCGACCGAGCGCTGAACCAGGTGGACGAGACGGTCGGCAAGAACCTGACCGATCAGGTGCACGCCGCCCTCGCGGCGGGTCCCGGCGCGCCGGTCGAGCCCAGTGGCGCCGCCCGCCTGATGCTCACCGACCCGGTCGAGATCGTCACCGCGCCTTACCATCCCATGGACGAGTCCGCCGGACAGGGTCTCGTCGCCTTCTTCTACACCCTGATCCTGCTGCTCGCCGGCTTCACCGGCGCCATGATCATCCACACTCTCGTCGATTCGGTACTCGGCTTCACTCCCACCGAATACGGCCCGTGGTTCGTGCATCCCCCGGCCACTGGGATTTCCCGCTTCCGCACCCTGCTCGTGAAGTGGGCTGTCATCGCCACCGCGGCGCCGATTCTGTCCGGGATATTTCTCGCCGTCGCAACGGCATTGGGCGTCCCGCTGGGCAGTTCGCTGCTGTTGTGGCTGTATGGAACCCTGGCCATCATCGCCGTCGGCGTGACCGCACTTGCTGTTCTCGCCGCCTTCGGTACCGCGGGATTGATGGTCAACCTGGTCCTGTTCGTCGTCCTCGGCCTGCCGTCCTCGGCCGCCACGGTCCCGCTGGAGGCGACGCCCACCTACATCGCGAACTTGGCCGCGTTCGAACCCATGCACCAGATCTATTTGGCGGTGCGCGCCATTCTGTTCTTCGACGCGCGTATCGAAGCCGGTTTCGGCCACGGCCTCTGGATGACGGTGCTCGGCCTGGTCGTGGGACTGCTTCTCGGCGCAGGCGTCACCTACGCCTACGACCGCCGCGGACTGCACCGCGCCACGGATACCGCGATGGTCATCCGCGCGGCCGCCGTTGCTGGTTGATTCGTGTAACGCTCGTCGGAGTGTGGCGGCGGCGCGCAGTCGCCATATCGGATGGGGGACGCCGAAACTGGGCGTGCACTACCTGCAGCAGGCTCTCGCGCGCCTCGCGGCGTAGTCCGAGATCGAGCTGACACACCGCCAGTGCGTAGCGGGCGCCGATATCCCCGGGCCGCTCGGCCAGCAGTTGGGTGAGCACCGCGCTCGCCTCCCCGCCCGGCCGTCTCGCCGCAGCACCTTGGCATGTTCATAGCGCGGATCCCGCACGATGTTTCCCCTGTCCTGCGGCCGACCCCGTACTAGGTCTCCGTTGCCCGAGTCCGACCCGTCACCGACCAGATGCGAACCGAAAGGGTGGTGCAGCAGTCGATTACACGCCCTGAAAAAAGAGGGCATCGTGCGTGGCGCACATCGGTTGCAGGTGGCGCGCCGACCGCGGACTCGTCAAAGTTCGGTCGGTGCGGGCAATCCGGCCGCGTTGCGCATGGCGGCACGTCCGCGTTCGGCGGCGGAAATGTCGCCGAGCAGCTGGATCTCCTGGTTCACCGCCATGGAGATGCCGATGAGGACGGTGGCCACCTCCTCCGGAGGTCGATGCGGGCTGGGCGTTTCGGCTTGTGCCGCGGCGACTTCCGCGGTGAGGAAGGCGCGCCAGTCGGTGACCACGGTGTGCAGGCGGTCGCGCAGCGGCCCCGGCCGTCCGTCGAGTTCGGTCGAGGCCGCGGTGACGAAACATCCTCCAGGGAAGGGGCATTCGGCCAAATAGTCGATCCAGATATCGATCAGCCGGGCCAGGCGGGCCGGGCCGAGTGACAACTCGGCGAGTGGTTCGATGACGGCTGCGCGAAAGATTCGTCCAGCCTGTTCCAATGCGGCGTGCTGGAGGTTCTCGCGGGATCCGAAGGGGCCGACGACACCGGCCTTGCTCATTCCGAGCCGGTCGGCGAGTGCGCCGATGGTGAGGCCGTCCACGCCGATCCGCGACGCGTCCTCGACGGCGACCCGGACGATTCGGTCCCTGGTGCGTGCTGCTTCGGCGTGTGAGCTGCGGGGAGACACGGAGCCCATCGTAGCGTCCGGTCGTTCGCTATCATTTTAGCGAACGACCGGACGCTAATTTTTGGGAGAGACCTTGAGCGATCTGCTGCGACTCGACGCGATGGCCCTGGCGCTGATCGGCCACGATGTGGCAACTGTCGCCGACACCGACCTCGGTGCGCCGACGCCGTGTACCGGCTGGACGGTTGCGGACCTGATCGAGCATATGAACGAACGCCACGAGGCTGTCATCGCGACAGTGTTCGCGCCGCTCGAAGATCATGCCGACGACCCACGAGATGGCTTCGCCCGCACCGCCGCCCGGTGGGTGGTGGCGATGGAACAGGTCGGCGGCGTCGTGCATCTGCCCGAAGCCGGCGCGATGGCGACCGACGTGGTGCTCTCGGTCCACTTCGTCGACATGCTGACCCACCGCTGGGACCTGTCCCGTGCGCTCGGCCGACCCTGCACGGTCCCGGACCGTCTCACCGCGATAGCGCTGCCGATCGCGCGGTCGATCACCGGCCCCGGTAGTCCGCTCAATGGCCCGGGCGGAGTTTACCGTCGCGCGTTGAAGGAGGACCCAGCGCTATCGGCGATGGACAATATCGCGGCACTCCTCGGCCGGGACCCGCGCTGGCAGGCCGCCGACGTCCCGAAGTAGCGCCCTGTCCACTTGGCGGGGGCGCTACCTGCCTCAATCGTCGAGGTGCCTGCGCAGGGCGTCGAGCTGGCTGTCCCAATCGCGGGCGAGCGCGGCCAGAAACTGTTGCGCCACTTGCATCGGGCTGGACTCGAGCCGGAATCGGATCCGGCGCCGTTCCCCTGGTTCGGCCGTGACCAGGCCCGCGTCCGCCAGCAGGGCGAGGTGTTTGGCGATCGCCTGCCGAGTGATCGGCAGGCGATCGGCCAGATCCGTTGCCGTGGCGGGGCCGCCCGCTGCCAGCGCGGCGAGGACGCCGCGGCGGCTGGGGTCGGCCAAGGCGATGAAGACCCGCTCGGCGATCGCCTCGATATCAGGCTGCGTCAAGGTATTCGACCAGCTCACCCAGCTCGCTCGCCCAACCCTCGGTGTTGCCGTCGAATGCCTTGCGGTGGTCGTCGGCCGACAGCTGAGCGAAACCCGTCTCCGTCACCGTGAGCCGGGTCCCCGCGCCGGCCGGTTCCAGCGTGAACTCGACATAGGTGCGGCGTGGGTCGTCCTCCGGCAGTCCGTAGATGTGCCAGGTGAACCCGAACACGCTCGGCTCCTCGACCCGCTCGATCCGCATATCGGCGCTGTGGCCGTTCTGCCAGGTCATCTGCGCGACGCCACCGGGGCGCAGGTCGATCGTCGCCGAATTGCCGAACCACGTGCCGAGGCCCTCGGCCGTGGTCAGCGCCGTCCACACCTTGGCGGGCGGGTGCGCGAGCTCGACTGTCCGCACGATCTGATCGGGGAATCCCATAACAACCTCCAATGTATAGCAACCAATCGGTTGCCATTGACTGTATTGCAACCAACTGGTTGCGTCAAGGGCTGTCGGTCGCTGCTGCCGTCCGCGGGCGTGCTCGTAGAGCTCTGCTGCGGCGTGCGACTTGGCGGCCGGCGGCGGACATCGAGGGGCGGCCTATCAGCCGATCGAAAGTCGGAATGCAACCGGGCGCGGTCGGGTGGAGTTCATCGGGCGCTGATCGAATATCGGGGCAACGTTCGCGAGGGAGGCAAAGCCATGACCAGCATCGACACTCACGCCAACGGGACCGTCGCGTCCCGTGTCACCGAACTGACCACGGTTTTCGAGCGGGGTCTTCGCGAGAATCTCGGCGTCGGCGCGTCTCTGGGGATTCGGTTGGAGACGGCCGGGGACGGCTACACCCGGTACTACCTCGACCCGAATCCGGCCACCATCAACGCCATGTTCACCGTGCACGGCGGTGTCCTGGCCACCTTGATGGACACCGCGATGGGCAGCGCGGTCTTCACCAAACTCGGTGACGGCGTGGCGTATACGACGCTGGAGTTGAAGGTGAACTTCATCCGGGCGGTGACGCTGGACGGTTCCCGCCTGACCTGCGAAGCCACCGCGGTGCACGTCGGGCGGCGCACGGCCACCGCCGAGGGACGGATCACCGACGCGAGCGGCAAGCTGATCGCGCACGGCTCCACCACGATCCTGGTGCTGCATCCCGAAGGGTGACCTGCGGACGCCGAACGGCCCTGCCCCGAAACATGCTCGGCGGCAGGGTCGTTCGGCTTCCGAGCTCACGCGAGCGAACGGCACTCCCCGATGAAGCGCACCAGTTCGTCCAGGCGGTCGCTGCGGGCGTCCACGGCGCGGTCGATGACCTTCACCAAGTGCTCGTAGGCCTCCGTGTGGTCGTAGGAGGCCACATCGGCGATCCGGAGCGCCCACCGCCAGTAGCCGCGCATGGTGTCGGCCAAGGGCATGCGGAAGGTGGCGATCACGTCGCGGATCGGCTCGACGGTCGCGTCGCCCTGTACCCGCAGGTAGCGCGCGACGACATCGGCCATGAAGCTGAAATGCCGTGCCTCGTCGCGGGACAGCCGCGCAAGCACCGCCCCGAGCACCGGGTCGTCCACCACGTCGCGCAGGTGCTGGTAGTACATCTGCGTCGCCTTCTCCTGCACCAGCGCGTAGGCGAAGAACTGCACCGGGTGCTGGTAGGGCAGGTCGAACGGCTTCTGGCCCTCGACCGCCAATTCCGCACGCAGCGCATGGCGTTCGGCCATCCCGGACGCCTCCTGGTAGCGGGTCAGCGCGCGAGCGTGCGTGTCCTCCTCCAGCGCCCACCGGACGGTGAAGTGGTACAGCTCGCGGTTGTGGATGAACGCCGATCGGCCCACGCTGTCGTCCACCGGGAAATACCGGTGGTAGACATCGAAATAGCCGGGCAGGTGGTCCTCGATCAGGGTGACGAACCGCACCGCGGAGCGCTGGCCCTCGGTGAGCCTGCCCGCGTCGGCGCGCGACCAGTCGAACGCCGTCTCCACGTCCCAGGCCCGCGCGGCCGGGGACGCCGCGAGGAACCCGTCGACGGCCGCGGCCACCTCGTCGACGGGAATCAGCGCCGATTCGATGTTCATGTGCTCCTCCTCCGGTCAGCGGGCGTTACGGCAGGTCAGCGCGTAATGCTTGGTGGTGTAGCCCCATCCGGCGTTCGCGATCTCGAGGTAGTGCCGCAGTTTCGCGGCCAGGCCCGGGCCGTGCGCGTCGATGCGGCCGGCGGCGGCGTCGACGCCCGCGATCCAGTCGTCGATGGTGCGGCGGTAGTGGTCGGTGAGATCGTCCACCGCGATGATCGAGAACCCCGCGTCCTCGGCGGCGGTCACCAGATCCGACAGCGGACGCAGGTCACCCCATCCGAAGATGTCCTCGCGGACGAATTCGGTGCCGTCCTTGGCGTCGAACGCCGTGCGCGCCGCCGCGTTGCGGAAGCAGCTCTCGGATACGTACAGCGTGCCGCCGCGGCGCAGCACCGCGCGGGCGCGACGGAAGATCGCGCCGAGATCGGGCATGTGCACGATCGAGCCGAGCAGCGTCACGGCGTCGAAACTCCGGGGCGCCAGCTCGATCCGCTCGAAATGGCCCACGCGCGTGTGCACCCGATCCGCGACGCCGCGAGCGCGCGCTTGCTCGGCAATGTACTCGTGCTGGCGCGGGGCCGGGCTGATACCGACTGTCTCGCAACCCAATTCCGTGGCCATGAACAAGATCAGCGATCCCCAGCCGCAGCCGACGTCCAGCAGCCGTTCGCCACCGGTGAGGCCGAGCCGGTCGGCCACGAACCGCAGCTTCCGCCGCTGCGCCTGCTCGAGGGTGTCGGCGTCGGACGTGTAGAGCGCGGAGCTGTACTTGCGCAGCGGGTCGAGGAACTGGCCGAAGATGTCCGGATCGAGGTCGTAGTGCTGATTGGTGTCGGCGGTGACCGGCTGGTCGGCGACGGTCACGCCGCCGCCTCGGCCAGTGCCTTGCCGACCACCGCGACGACGTCGTCCAGCGTGGACATACCGAAGACGTCCTGGTCCTCGAGCTCGATGTCGTAGGTGCGCTCGATCTTGGCGACCATGCGCAGCACGCGTACCGAGTCGACGCCCGCCATGCCGCGCAGGTCGGCGTCGGGGCGCAGCTCGGCCTCCGGGATGCCGGTCTCGGCGACGGCGATGCCGGTGACGGTGCGCAGGATGTCGTCGGCGGTGTGGGTGCTGGTCATGACGGGACTCCGTTCGGTGTGCGGGCGGTGCCCGCGGACAGGGCGTGGGCGAGCGCGGCGACCTCGTCGTCGCCGAGGGTGAGTTGGTGGCGCACGTCGTCGAGCGCGAACGGCTGGTAGGCCGCGGTGGAGCTGGCACAGACGAGATCGTCGGCGTCGCGGATCTCCGCGGCCGCCTGGATCGGCCGGTCCGCCCGTGTGTCGGTCAACGTTGCGACGCAGCGGTATTCGCGGCCGATGAGCAGTGGTGTGAGGAATCTGGTCCGCTGTGACACGGTGAACGCGGGGTGGTGGCGGGCCAGGACGATCAGGTTGCCCATCACCTCGTCGCAGATCACGCCGATCAGGCCGCCGTGCACGACGCCCGGATAGGACTCGAACTCGCGACCGAGCCGGAACCGCGCCTGCAGGCCGTCCGGGTGCGGGGTGAAACGCAGGCGCAGGCCGGTCGCGTTGTGCGGCGAGCAGCCGAAGCAGTGATAGTCCGGGATCACCGACCAGGGCACCCGGACGGTGTCCACCCCGCCGTGCATGGTGGCCTCGCCGGGCATGGTGTGGCGGTCCATGGCGCTAGGCGATCGCGTCGGCCAGAGCGCGGCGGACCTTGGCGTTGCTGGACAGGTCCAGCCCGGTCATGTTGCCGAACGTGCGACGGATCTTGTCGTGCAACACGTCCAGCTCGCCCTCCGCGGCGACCTGCTCCAGGAACAGGTCGAACCCGGTGTCGATGGTCTCGTGGTCGCCCAGCTCGCTGATGCCGGCCTTGAAGGTGCTGACCGGGTGCTTGATCTTGGCCTCGGAGCTGTAGACGTACAGGGTCTCCAGCACCGAGGGCAGCTCTTCGGGCCGCTGCCGCAGCCGCTCGGTGGCGTAGTGGATGAACTCGCGTGCGTGGCCTGCCTCGTCGCGACTGGCGTCGAGCAGCAGGCTTTTCAGCACCGGCTCCTCGACCCAGCTCGCGACCGCGCGGTAGATGTGGTTGACGGTGAGCTCGGAGATGATGTTGGTGGCCAGCGTCGCCGAGGGCGTGGTGCCCGGCGCGTACGGCTCGCGCATCGAGTCGACGGCCTTGTCGTCCACGCTCTCGCCGAGCGCGCCGAGCCAGGAGCGGAAAGCGTAGTGGTGCTGGACCTCCTGGTAGCCCCACACCACCGCGAAGGTGGAGAAGTCGTAGTCGTCGAGGAATTCGTTCAGGAACCCGTGCACCGCGGCGATCACGTTGGACTCGCCCATCGTCGCGCTCTTGGCCAGCGTGATGTACTCGGGACGGACCAGGGACTTGTCGATGGCGTCGAGATCGAGGTCGGCCAGCTTCCAATGCAGGCGCTCGTAGTGGCGGAAGACGTCATAGCTGTGCACGAGAGAACTCCAGTTCGGTCGGGTTACCGGCGGTGCGTGATGAGGTCGCGGGCGGCGAGCCGCTGGAGCTTGCCGCTGCTGGTCCGGGGGATGCTGCGGGGCGCGACGAGATAGACCGCGACCGCGGCCAGGCCGAGTCCGGCGGAGATCCTGGCGCGGATCGCCTCGGCAAGGGCGTCGGCTTCTGCTCCGGTGCACTCGGATTCGGCGATCAGCGCGATCACGTCCGCTCCGTCGGGGTCGATCGCCGCCGTGCACCGGCCCTTGTACACGCCGTCGAGGTCGCGCACGGCGGCTTCGACGTCCTGCGCGTAGTAGTTCACGCCGCGGACGGTGATCATGTCCTTGCACCGGCCGGTGACGAAGAGCTCGCCGTCGCGCAGATATCCGAGGTCGCCGGTGCGCAGCCAGCCGTCGGTGAACAGCCCGGCGACCCGCGCCGGGTCGACGGCCAGGTATCCGCCGGTGACCGCGTCGCCCTGGATGAGAATCTCGCCGACCGCGCCGTCGGGCAGGTCGCGGTCGCCGTCCGGGGTGACCACGCGCAACCGCAGCCGGTCTACCGGCGCGCCCACGCCCGCGACCGCCCGCGCGCCCGGCACGTCCGGCGCAACCGGTTGTGCCACAGCGTTATCGGACAACTCGGCACGGTCGACCCACTCGAAGACAGGTTCCCGGCCGAGCGGGGGAAAGGTCACCGCCAAGGTGGCCTCGGCCATGCCGTAGACGCCGAACATCGTCGTCGGCCGGAATCCCGTGGGAGCGAAACGCTCGCAGAAGGCGAGTACCACATCCCGGGATATCGGTTCCGATCCGTTGAACGCAATCCGCCAGCGGCTCAGGTCGTAATCGCGTACCCGCTCCGGCGGCACGGCCGACAGCAGCGCCTCGTAGCCGAAGTTGGGCATCGCGGTGATGGTCGTGCCGCCGGCGGCGAATTCGGCGAGCCAGCGCGCCGGGTCCTTGACGAACGCGACCGGCGACCACACGTGCGCGGGAATCCCGCGCAGGATCGCCGAGAGCGTGCCGAACAGGCCCATGTCATGGAACAGCGGCAGCCAGAAGCCGCCCTGATCGTCCGGGCCCAGCTGAATGCCGGTGCGGATCGACGCGAGGCCGCTGAGCACGTTGTGGTGGGTCAGGCGGACGCCTTTGGGTGTCGCGGTGCTGCCGGAGGTGAACTGCACGATGGCCAAGTCGCCGGCCCCGAGCGTGGGAAGCGGAACATCCGAGGTCGCCACGTACTCCATAAGCGCTGTGGTGTCGAGAAATTCGATGTCCATCGCGTCGTGCAGCGCTGCGGTCAGATCGGCGAAGCGATGCGACACCAGGACGGTGCGCATGCCCGCGGCCGCGGTGATGGCCGCCAGCCTCCGTGGGTAAACGCTGGTCGCCCGTGCGCCAGTGGGCAGCGGCAGGGGAGTGGCCGCGCCCCCCGCCGCCGCGATGCCGAACAGGCTGGTGAGAAACTCGGGCGCGTTCGGAGCGAGGATGCCCATCGGTTCCCCGCGCCGCACACCCCGGCGGACCAGTGCCGCCGCGACCGCCAGGGACCGCCGACGCAGCTCGGCGTAGTCCACGGTCTCCGGCACCGACCAGAACGTGGCCGCCACCGCGGGATGGGCGGCGGCGATCTCGACGAGGCGGCCGTGCAGGGTTCCGGCCGATTCCGCGGAATTCATGTCTGCCACGACAACAGCGAATTGTGACGATGCTTTGAACTCGTTGTGAACTGATATCGGCGATAAAGAATGCCGATCATCCGATCACACTGGCGGACAAGGTATTTGCACTATGGCCCGATAGGAACGGGCAATCGCCACCGCGCCACGCGTCCGCGGGCCACCACCATGGACGACGGAATTTCTTTCCGTCCGGCCGGGGAATTCCGTGTCGCGTCCATTTCTATCCAGGAGTTTCCGGTGAGTTCGGACCATTCCGCGGTCGAGGAATTGACCCCGGTTCAGCTGGCGGTCGTCGAGAGCGTCGCTCCGCACATGCGGCACAACCCGTACGGCAGTTACGAGGTGCTGCGGGCAGCGGGCCCGTTCGTGCCCGGTCCACACGACACCCACTTGGTCACCCGCCATCACGAGGCGCAGGCGATCATGCAGGACCCGCGCTGGAGCCACGCCGAGGAACCGGATCTGCTGCACGGCGACAGCGATGTCGAGCTGCCCGGGTCGTTCCTCTGGATGGAGCCGCCGGAGCACACCCGGCTGCGCGGACTGGTGAGCAAGGCGTTCACCGCACGCACCGTCAGCGGCATGCGGGAACGTGCCGAACAGCTGGTGGACGACCTGATGGCGAAAGTGCTCGCCGATCGCGACGTCGATCTGCTGGACGCGCTGGCCTACCCGCTGCCGCTGACCATGGTGTGCGAACTGCTCGGCGTGCCCGCGGAGGCGCATGAGCACGTCCGGCAGATCTCCACCGGCATCGCGCGCGGCCTCGACCCCGATGTGCTGCTGTCGCAAGCGGAGTTGGACGCGCGCACCGCCGCCGTCCACGCCTTCCTGGAGTTCTTCGGCGACCTGGTGGAGCAGCGCCGCCGCGCCCCGCGCGCGGACCTGATCACCGCGCTGGTGCAGGCCGACGACGCGGGCGCGCGCCTTACCCGCACCGAATTGCTCGGCACGCTGCTGATCCTCGTCGTCGCGGGACACGAGACCACGGTCAACCTGATCGGCAACGGCGTACTCGCGCTCATCCGCAATCCGGACCAGTTCGAACGGCTGCGCGGCTTCCCGGAACTGGCCGAACCCGCCGTGGACGAAGTGCTGCGCTACGACGCGCCGGTGCACCTGACCACGCGCACCGCGCATGACGAGATCACGATCTCCGGACACACTTTCGCGCCGGGAGACGCGGTGATCGTGCTGCTCGCCTCGGCCAACCGCGACCCGGCGGCGTTCCCGCACGCCGACGAATTCGACGTCGCCCGGTACGCGCGAGGACGGAAAGCCGAGCGGCACTTGTCTTTCGGACTCGGTCTGCACTACTGCCTCGGCGCGCCCCTGGCCCGGCTGGAGATGCAGGTGGTGCTGCGGGCGATCGCCGATCGGGTCGCGTCCATGACCCTGCTCGAGGAACCGCCGTACCGGCCGAATGTGGTCGTGCGCGGCATGTCGCGACTTCGTGTCCGGATGGAGGCGCGATGAGGGGCGATTCGCACCGACCGGGTGCGCGCAAGTTACAGGAGGCCCGATGAACACCGCTACCCCCACCGATGTGACCTTCGATGCCTTCGACCCGAGCGAGCGCGCCGACCCCTATCCGGCGTACCAGCGCGTGCGTGAGGCGGCGCCGCTGTTCCCGTACGCCTTGGGCGACGTGCCGGTCACCTTGATCACCCGCTACGAGGAGTGCGCCGCGATCCTGACCGGCGCCGACTGGGGCCATGGCTACGCGGCGGGCATCAGCCCGTTCCGGGACACCACGGCCGCGATCCCCGGTTCGTTCGTCCGGATGGATCCGCCCGAGCACGGCCGCTACCGCAAGCTGGTGGCGAAGGCCTTCACGCCACGGCTGATGGCCGAGATGGTGCCGGCGGGACAGGTCGTGCGGGAGATCATCGACACCGCCCTCGAGCGCGGCGAACTGGATGTGCTCAACGATTTGGCCGTGCCGCTGGCGGTGGCGATGGTCCCGGTCCGGCTCCTGGGCGCCGACCCGGCCGACGGTGCGAAGTTCCGGGAGTGGCAGCTGGCCATCGCGCGCGGCAGCGACCCGGACTCGCTGCTCGCTCCGGAGGACGTGGCCGCGCGCGGCGCGGCGGCAATGGAGTGCATGGGCTACTTCGCCCGCCTGGTCCAGCAGAAGAAGGCGAATCCGACCGCGGACCTGCTGAGTGCTCTGGTCGCGGCGAGCGCGGACGGCGACCAGCTCGCCGAGCCGGAGGTGATCGGCATGGCGCTGCTGACGCTGGTCGCGGGCATGGAGACCTCGATCAACCTGATCGGCAACGGCATGCTCGCGGTGCTGCGCAATCCGGATCAGCTCGCGCGACTGCGGGACAACCCGGAGCTGATCGCGCCCGCGCTCGACGAGATGCTGCGCTACGACGCGCCCACCCAGTTCACCATCCGCGTCGCCCTGGCCGACACCACGGTCGGCGAGCACCAGTTCCGCCGCGGCGACGGCGTCGTGGTGCTCACGGCGTCGGCCAGCAGGGACGAGCGGGTGTACCCGGACGCGGATACCTTCGACGTCACCCGCTATGCCGGAAACCGCCCGGCCCGAAAGCATCTCGGCTTCAGCCTGGGCATCCACTACTGCGTTGGCGCGCCGCTGGCGCGGATCGAGGCGGAGGCCGCGGTGGGCGCGCTGCTGGCGCGGGCGCCGAAGCTGGCCCTGGCGACCGACGCGATCGAGTACCGGCCCAGCCTGATCCACCGCGGCATATTGTCCCTGCCGGTGACCCTGTGAACGAGAAGCGGCACGCGGTCGTCATCGGCGCTGGTGTCGCCGGGCTGCTGACGGCCCGGGTACTGGCGGAACACTTCGCACAGGTGACCGTGGTCGAACGCGACGGGTTCGACATCCACGGCATGCGCAAAGGCGTGCCGCAGGCGCGGCATCTGCACGGGCTGCTGGACCGTGGCCGGACCATCCTCGAGGAACTCTTCCCTGGGTTCACCGCCGAGATGGCGGCCCGCGGCGCGACCATCGCCGAGGCGCTGGCCGACACCCGGTGGTATGTGGGCGGACTGCGGGCCGCGCCGACCTCGACCGGCCTGACGTCCGTGATAGCGACCAGACCGCTGTTGGAAGCGGTGCTGCGTGAACGCGTTTCGGCCCTGCCCAGCGTTCGGTTGCGGACCGGGACCGCGCGCGGTCTGATCGGTGACGCGCGCCGGGTACGCGCGGTCGCGGTATCCGGCGAATCGTGCGAGGAGACATACGCCACGGACCTCGTCGTCGACGCTTCCGGGCGCGGTTCGCGTGCTTCGGTCTGGCTCACCGCGCTCGGCGCTCAACCGCCGGACGAGCAGCGGATCGAGGTGGATCTGGGCTACGCCTCACGGTTCTACCGGCGCACCGAAGGACAGCTGGAAAATCAGTCCTCGGTGATCATCTCCACCGAGGCCGATGGGCGCGGCGGCGGCGCGATCCGGGTGGAGGGCGATCGCTGGCACATCACCCTCGCCGGGATCCTGGGCGATCATCCGCCCACCGATCCGGACGGTTTCGTGCGCTTCGCCGCCACACTCGCCGCGCCGGATATTCACGACATCGTCCGGAGTTCCGAACCGCTCGGCGACGCGGTGCCGCACCGGTTCCGCTCGCCGGTGCGCAAGCGCTACCCGCGCCGCGCGGCGGTGCCGGATGGATTCCTCCTGCTCGGCGACGCGCTGTGCAGCTTCAACCCGCTGTATGCCCAGGGCATGGCAGTCGCTGCCCAGCAGGCGATCGCGCTGCGCGAATGCCTGCGCACGGGTCTGAGCG
Organism: Nocardia amamiensis; assembly: GCF_015477605.1. GTDB lineage: Bacteria > Actinomycetota > Actinomycetes > Mycobacteriales > Mycobacteriaceae > Nocardia > Nocardia amamiensis_A. Next base: position 110,152 of record NZ_JADLQX010000010.1, on the reverse strand, counting down.
AATCCGGTCTGCCCGCGCGGTTCTACGCGGCGGCGGACAAGGTGCTCGACGTCGCGTGGCAACTGTCGGCGGGGGCCGACCTGGCGCATCCGGGTGTGGCCGGACCACGCACGGTAAGGACCCGGCTCGGCAACGCGTACGTCGCCCGCGTTCATCGCGCCGCGCACGTCGACCCGCGGGTGGCGCGAACGTTCCTGCGGGTGGCGAACCTGGCCGACCCGCCGGCGGCACTGCTGCACCCGCTGCTCGCGGGTCGGATCCTGCTGCGCGGCGGCGGATCCGCGGACAGGCCGCCGCGCACCCGCCCGTCCAGTCCCGGACCTGTTCCGGAGCCGGATCCGTCATCGCGGCCGGGCCCGCGCTCCCGCATCCATTCCGATCACTGACGCATTCCGAACGACCGGCAGCACCGGCCAGCGTCGGTGCTCCGCACAGGAGGGACCACCATGGACTCGTCAACCGCGGATATCGCTGTCGCGGAACCGGATTCCAGCATCCAGACAGCGCTGACCCAGCTCTTCGGCCCCGAAGGCCGACCGGATCCGTACACGCCCGCCCGGGTGCTGCGCGAGGCAGGCAGACTGCACCGGACGCCACTCGGCCACTATCTGCTCACCCGCTACGACGACTGCGCCGCCGTGCTGTCGACCACCGCGTGGAGCCACGCGGAGGAAGCGGCCATGATGCATCCGACGGTGTCGCCGGAGGACGCGGCCGAGGAACTGCCCACCTCGTTCCTCTGGATGGAGCCGCCGGACCACACCCGGCTGCGCAACTTGGTGACCAAGGGCTTCACCCCGCGCATGGTGACCAGGCTGCGTCCGCGCATCGCGGAGCTCGCCGAGCAATTGGTCGACCAGGCCTTGGCGGCAGGGGAATTCGACCTCGTCGAGATGATCGCCTACCCGCTGCCGCTGATCATCGCCTGCGAACTGATCGGCGTGCCGCCGGATGCCTACGACCAGGTGCATCGCTGGTCGCAGGATCTGGCCCGCGGTTTCGACCACGATTACACACTGCCCGGGGAAGCACTGAAGGCGCGCAGCGCGGCTTCGCGCGGCTTCATGGCGTACTTCCGCGAGTTGCTGAACGAGCGCCGCCGCGATCCGAAAGACGACCTGCTCAGTGCGCTGTCGCAGGTCGAGGACCGCGGTGACGTGCTCACCGAACAGGAGTTGCTGGCCACCTGCATCACCACGTTCGTGGCCGGGCACGAGACCACCGCCAATCTGATCGGCACCGGCATGCTCCAGCTGATGCGCAACCCCGGCCAGATCGACGCGATGCGCAAACGCCCGGAGCTGACCGCGTCGGCGCCCGACGAACTCTTGCGCCTCGAGCCGTCGGTGCAGATCACCACGCGCGCCGCGACCCGCCCGATCACCCTGGCCGGGCACGACTTCGAGCCGGGCGAAGGCGTTGTGGTGCTGATCAATTCGGCCAACCGCGACGCCGCCGCCTACGCCGATCCCGACCGCGTCGACGTCGCCCGCTACGCCGACCCGATGAACCCGGCCAAGAAGCACCTCGGCTTCAGCCTCGGCATCCACTACTGCCTCGGCGCACCGCTCGCGCTGCTCGAGATGGAAGTGCTGCTGGAGGTGTTGTTGCGGAAGGTTCGCGACATCGAGTTGCTTTCGGATACACCGCCGTACAAGCCCAACGTGGTGATCCGCGGCTTGGCGGCACTGCCGACTCGCTTCACGGCCGCGTAACAGGTGCCGTTGAACGGAGACCGTTGCAGCCCTGCGCCGGGGTAGAGCAGGCGAGGTAGCCGCATAAAGCAATGCGGCCGGACGAAGTCGATACCTACCCATGCGCCGGGCGAGCGGAGTCTGCGGCAGCCGTAGCCGTAGCCGGGCCGCGCAGCCGATACGTTCCTTGCGCGGGGCCGAGGTAGCCGCCTCGGTCCGCCCGCCCGGGCCGAAAAGAACTCTGCCCGGGCGGGTTTCACCGGTCGGTCACAACGACAGCAATACCCGGCGGCCCATCCGCGGATCCGCCAGCGGACGCAACGCGATACGCATCAGCGCCACCGCGTTGTCGTCGCCCGCGATGCGGTTCGCCCGGACGCAGCCGCAGGCCAGGCATTGGTGGACCAGCAGCCATTCGCCGTCGTCCCGGGCCGACATGCTCACCGCGGCCATCCGGCCGCGGCAGGATTCGGCGCGGTCGCCCGGCGCGCGCCGGTCGACGTGCTTGCTGGCCAGGCAGTGCGGACAGTGATTGCGGTGCGCGGTGCCCGGTGCGATGACCGGGACCTCCTTGCGGCACTCGACGCAGCGGAACCTGTCGCCGGATTCGCCTCCGCGCCCGTGCAATACATGCTTGGGGCGCTGGGGGCGACGTGCCTCGGGTTTCCTTCGTGGCATCACGCACCCCCTACAGATCGCCGAACACTTCGAGCGGGAACGGCGGCTCGGCAAGCGGGCGCACGGCCATGCGCATCAGCATCAGCTGATTGTCGTCGCCGCACACGGGGTGCAGCGCGAGCTCGTGGCAGCGTGTGCACCGGTGCACCACGGCCCATTCGCCGGTGCGCAGCACGGCGATCGAGAGCGGAGCCATGCGGGCGCCGCAGTCGGACGCGCCGCCCTCGACGTGGTCGTGGGTGTGCCGCGAACTCAGGCAGCTCGGGCAGTGGTTGCGCCAGCTGTCGTCCGGCGCGAGCGTCGCGACGACGAGCCCGCAGCGGATGCAGGTGAAGGTATCGGTCCGCAGCGACGGGCTGGGACCGCGATGAAAGGAAGAGGTGTTGCTCGACACCCGGATCACTCCTAACTGAGCAGTGTGCATTGCAGCAGGAGAAGACCGAGCGCGCCTCGATAAGCGCTGTATGGCGTCGGCTGGGTCAGTCGTGGCCGGACGGGTCGTTCGAACCCTCACGGTGAGGCGCGCTCGGCGCTCGCCGGGACATAAACCACTCCTTCGCACGTCGGCCAACCCTCGCAGTGGCGAGGTCGCGCAACCCTATCGCCGCCCGCCGCGACACCACCACCGAATTTTGCTACCTGGTCGGGAGGTCGAGCAGAAAGCTGCCGGCGCGTGCGACGACTTCCTCGCGGGTGCGACCGCCGTGGTCGGCGGCGAGGAAGTGCTTGCCGATCGCCAGGCAGAAGGCGAGCATGCTGCGGGCTTCGACCTCGTCCGGGTCCGAGCAGAGGCTGCCGAACAACTTGCGCAAGTAGTCCATGCGCCGGTTGTCCACACGACGCAGCCGCTCGGCGACGCGGGGGTCGCGCCGGGCCCAATCACGGACGGCGAGGTCGATCGGGCGCAGCCGGTCGTCGGAAAAGGTGAGCAGACCCGCACGCCTGATCTTCGCGCGCGCGTCGCCGCCGTCGCTTTCCACCCGGGTGATGACATCGTCGGTGGTTTCGCGTTCCCAGGCGTCGAGCATCTCGGCCAGCAGCGCGTTCCGGTCGGCGAAGTGCCCGTAGAAACCACCTTTGGTCACCCCGAGCGCCGCCGCCAGGCTCTCGATCCGCACGGCCTCCGGCCCGCCCGCCGCGAGCGCCGCGAGGCCCTGCTCGATCCAGCTGCTGCGTGGGGTGCGTGTGGCGGCGACCATGCCCCCAAGTATGGCCGACAGTGTCGACGGCGGTTTCGCGCCTAGTCGCCCACCTTGATCCCCGCCTCGTCGACCTCGACATCCTCGCCGGTCGGGTTGGCCTCGGCTTTCACGCTGATGCGCGCCTTGTCGATGCCCTCGGACTCGAGTTCGGCCGCGACGTTGTCGCCCCGGGCCTGGGCCAGGGCCTTGGCGGTCGCGGGGTTCGCATCCTGGGCGTAGGTCGTGATCTCTACCTTGGCGTCGGTGCCCTTCAAGGGGACCGCGACCGCTTTGATGGTGGCGACGTCCCCCGCACTGAGGTCCGAGCTGCCACTGTCGAAGGTGATCGGCGCGGCGGCCAGCGCCGCGTTGACCGCGTCTTGGAGCGCGTTCCGCGCGGTCGTGGCGATACTGCTGCGCATGGGGTGCGTCTGTTCGGTGGTCGTCGGCGTCGTCTCCGCGCCGTTGTCGTCCCCGCATGCCGCGGCCATCAGCAGGACGACCGCCGTAGCGGCAATTCCGGTGACGCTTTTCCTGGGTATCATCGGTCTACTCCTGGTCGGGTGGAGAATTCCGGTTTGCGTCATTCGATGTCTGGAATTGATCAGCGTTCGTGCGGTCGAATCCTGGCGACGGATCCGAGTACGTCGATCGATCACGCCGGTGCACAGATCCTCGCATAGTTGCCTCATCCGGACGGTCGTTTCGAAGCCGCTCGATATCCGGAAAACCGTCGCGCCGAGAATTCGGTGCCGGAATTGATCTACTTCGGCGAGGAGGGCCGGTAGCGTCGATCCGGCAGTAGGCATGTTCCTTGTGATCCAGCAGGCGACCGGGCCGGACGCCGATGCGGAGGGGACCTTCGATGTCGACAGCGAACGGTTCGCACAGCGGATCGGCCGGAGACCGGCGGTGGGTGCTCCGCCGGGCGCTGCTGCCGCCGACCATCACCATCACCGCCTTGCTGCTGGCGTATTTCTCGCTGCCCTTCACTCGCATCAGCGGCATGCACACGTTGCTAATTCTGCTGCTCGGTCTGGTGGCGGTGTGCGCGGTGGGTGCTTGGCAGATCCGTCAGGTGCTGCGTGCGGTCGACCCGGTCGCGCAGGCGTTGCAAGCGCTGGCGGCGACGTTCGGCCTCTATCTCGTCGGCTACGCGACGGTCTACGCGGTGCTGTCGGATGCCGCTCCCGGCGACTTCAGCGAGCCGCTGACGCGGCTCGACGCGCTCTATTTCTGCGCAACGGTTTTCACCACAGTCGGATTCGGCGACATCGTGGCCACGTCCCAAACTTCCCGAGCCGTCGTGCTCAGCCAAATGCTCGCCAACCTGGTTTTGATCGGCTTGGTGCTCCGGCTCCTGATTCTCTCGGTTCGGCTCCGGCGAGAGCAGCTGCACCGATCCCACCCATTCTCGACCGGCAACAGCGAGGAGAAGTGAGTGCTTCTCGTGGATTACCAGTCGACCGCGCCGAGTTCGTGCAGTCTGCGGAAGACCATCATCGAGCCGGGGGCGACCTGGTCCATGGCGGCGTACTCGCGCACGGTGAAGTAGCGCAGCTCGGCGATCTCGCTGGTCGGTCGCGGTTCGCCGTCGAGTTCGGCGGTGAAGCAGGTCATGTGCAGCCGGGTACCGGGGGAGTGCCCGTACGCCTCGGCCTGGAACACCCCGAGCTCGGCGTAGGAGACGACGCCGACGCCGAGTTCCTCGCGTACTTCACGATGCAGCGCCGCCTCGGGCGTCTCCCCGGGGTCGATCTTGCCGCCGGCCATGTAGAACACGTCCTTGCCGACCGAGCGCGCCTGCAGCAGGCGACGATCCCGGATGTGGGCCAGCGCCGCGGTGCGAATCACCGGCCCACTGTACTGAGCGGCCCGAGCCGGCCGTAAACCGGATTTCGCGCGGGCTACATCATTTGGCGGGAGACGGCCGCGACCAGTCCGCCATCGATGATCAGGTCCTGCCCGTTGACGTAGGACGCCTCGTCGGACGCGAGGAAGGCCACCGCGTCGGCGACGTCCTCAGCGGTGCCGAGCCGACCGCCGGCCACCTCGGCGACCACCGCGGTGTGCGCTTCCGGGCTGACGTTGTCGTGGAACATCGGTGTCTCGATAAACCCGGGACTCACGGAATTGACGCGAATTCTCCTAAGCGCCAGCTCGGCGGCGAGGGTGTGGGCCAGGTTGTGCACCGCCGCTTTGGTCGCCGCGTACAGGGAGGCGCCGGGCAGACCGCGGTGCAGCGTCCACGACGCGTTGATGACGATCGCCGCGTGCTCGGACAGCAGCGGCAGGGTCTTCTGGATGGTGAAGAACACGCCTTTGAAGTTGATGCCGACGACGCGGTCGAATTCGTCCTCGGTGATCTCGCCGTGCGGCTGGAACGACGCGACGCCCGCGTTGGCGAACACCACGTCCAGCCGTCCGCACCGCTCGCGGACGGCGGCGGCGAGCGCGTCGAGATCGGCGGGCCGCCCCGCGTCGCCTGGTATCGCCACCACGCGGGTTTTGCCGAGTTGTTCGACCGCGGCGTCCAGCCGGGTCTTGTCCCGGCCGGTGATGATCACCTGTGCGCCCTCGGCGAGCAATCGCCGGGCGGTGGCCAGCCCCATGCCGCTCGAGCCGCCGGTGATGAGCGCGATCTTGCCGTCGAATCGGGAAATGCTGTGCGTCATGGGATTCAGCGTGCCGAAGGGCACTGTGGGCGAACAGTGTGCGGTTCACCTAGGTGTGGCACCACCAGGCTACGGTCACGCCGGGGCGGCGAGCCGGATGCGCATCAGACCGTCCACTCGGTCCGCGGTCTCGGTGCCGGGCTGCGGGTTGTACAGCACCAGGAACCAGTCCGGATTGTCCGCCACCGCAAGGGTCGTCGTATCGAAGAACAGGTCACCGGCCTCGGGATGACGCACCGCCTTGACGGCCTGGACCGGGGCATTCACCTCGTGGCGGGCCCACATCTCGGCGAACTCGGGGCTGGCGGCGGCGAGTTCGCCGATCACCTTGCCGAATCGCGGGTCGCCGGGGGAGTGCGCCGCGTCGGCGCGGAAGGCGGCGACCACCGCGGGCGCGATCGCGTTCCACTGCGTGTGCATGCCGCGGTATCCGGCATTGGTGAAGAACGAGACCAGGCAGTTGTAGTCGGCGTCGCCGAACCCGAAAACCGCGCGGGCCGTGTCGTTGATCGCGAGCAGATTCCAATACCGGTCCCGCAGCACCGCGGGCCGCGATCCCCACGCGTCGAGCAGCCCGCGCAGCTGCGGGGTGACTTCGGCGTCGCCCGCCGCGCCTGGCGGCGGCGGGTTGAGACCGGCGAGCCGATACAGGTGCGCGCGCTCCGGCTCGGTCAGCCGAAGCGCCGCGGAGATCGCGTCGAGCACCTCGGTCGAGACGGTGATGTCGCGCCCCTGCTCGAGCCAGGTGTACCAGGAGACGCCGACCCCGGCGAGTATCGCCACTTCCTCTCGTCGTAGGCCGGGTGTCCGCCGTCGCCCGACCGAGGCCAAGCCGATGTCCTGCGGTGTGAGGCGGGCGCGGCGGGTGCGGAGGAAGTCGCGGAGTTCGGCGCGCCGGTGCAGCGCCGCCGCAGAGGATTCGCTGGCCATAGGCCACGGTAACAATCGGGGTGTGCGGCGTTCAGTTCCGGAGATACACGGGGAACGCTTCGATGTCGTTCTGTGTGAGCACCGGGAGATTCCGGATCTCTTCGACCGGCACCGCCAAGCGTAGGTCGGGGAAGCGGGCGAACAAGGCGGGCAAGGCGATTCCCGCCTCCAAGCGGGCAAGGGCCGCGCCGGGGCAGATGTGCGTGCCGTGGCCGAAAGCCATGTGCCGGTTGGCCGTTGGGCGGGTGATGTCGAAGTCGTCGGCATCCGTGCCGTGCACGGCGGTGTCGCGCCCGATCGCGGATCGACCACCGCCCCGTCCTCGCCCGGAAGCGGCCGGAGCGCGCCGACTACGACGACGCTCCGCACATGGCCAGCGCGGTTCGCGCCAGCCCACGCAGCCAGGCGTGGGCGTGGTCGGTGTCGTAGCGCTGATGCCACGACAGGTATATCGGTGCCGACGGCAGTTCGAGCGGGAGGGGGAGCACGACCAGGCCGAGGTCGGCGACCGCTGACCGCGTGGTGGCTTCGGGGACGCAGATCAGGAGATCGGAGCCGCGCGCGAACTCCAGCGCGGCCGCTTCCGTGGGTGCGGTCGCCACCACGCGGCGGGTGAGGCCGAGCCGCGCTAGGGCGTCGTCGAGGGCATTGCTCAGGTTTCCACGTCGCGAGACGGCGACGTGCTCAGCGGCGGCGTACTCCTTCGCGGTGACAGTCCTGACGCGGGTGAGGGGGTGCCCCTGCCTCACGACGATGACGAGCGGGGTCTCGCCCACGTTCTCGGTACGGATGTCCGGGGCGCTCGGCCGGTTGGCGTTCGCCTCCAGGTCGACCTCGCCGCGCCGCAAGTCGGGGGTGTCGGTGCTCGATTCCGCGACGAAGCGCAATCGCACGCCCGGCGCCTGTCCGCGCACGGCCGAGAGCAGTGTGGGGCCGCTCGAGGCGACCAGGGAATCATGCCAGCGGAGTGTGAAAGTGCGCTCCAACGTTGCCAGATCGAGTTCACGGCTCGGTGCCAGCACCCCCTGGACCTGTTGCAGCAGCTCGTGCACCTGTTCCCGGACGGCGATCGCATACGGCGTCGGGGTCATCGTGTGGCCGGTGCGCACCAGGATCTGATCCCCGGTCGTGCGCCGGATTCGGCCCAGAGTCCGGCTCATCGCGGGGGCGGTGACGTGCAGGCGCGCGGCCGCCCCGGCCACACTTCCCTCCTCCAGCAGCGCGTCGAGCGCGGCGAGCAGGTTCAAATCCAATTGCATGTGAGTAATTCTATCCGATGCTTGACATGCACTTGAAGTTAATTAATGGGCTGCATACCTTCGAGGCGAAAGCGCAAGACGGAACGCACAGCTTCGCCCGACCCCCTCATCACCCCTCCTCACACGGGAGTACCACCATGTCCGAAACGCTTCAGACCACTGACGTCGCCGCCTCCGACGCCGACCTGCTCGGCCAGACCACGATCGCCGTGCACGCGGCCGGTTCGGCGCTGCGCGAAGGCTTCGGCGAGGTGGTCCGCTACCAGACCCGCGAAGAGCTGATGCGCGCGCTCGCCGCCAACGACGACACGGCCCTCGACATCCTGCGCCCCCGCCTCACGCGTCTGCGCCCGGACGCCGGCTGGGTGGAGGACGAGCTGGACGGCGGGGCGCTGCCGCCCGGCGAATGGTGGGTCGTGGATCCGGCCGAAGGCAACGTCAACCACCTGCACGCCCTGCCGGAGTGGGCGGTGACCGCCACCCTCGTGCGTGACAACCAGCCGGTGCTCACCGCGGTCCACCTGCCGTTGACCGGCGAGACCTACACCGCGCTCAACGGCGCGGGCGCCTACCTCGACGGCCGACCGCTGCACGTCTCCCAGACCGCGGACCTCGGCCTGAGCATCGTGGCCACCAGCCAAGCCCGGCCGGACGAGGACGAGAAGGTCGTGCGGCGCGTCGGCTCCTCGATCACCGCGATGCTCTTCGACGCGCTCGTCGTCCGCACCGCCGTGCCCGCGACCCTGCACTTGCTGAACGTGGCCGCCGGCCGGATCGACGCCTTCTGGCAGTTCGCCGGCGCCCGCGCGGACCTGCTGCCCGGGGCGCTACTCGTCACCGAGGCCGGCGGACAGGTCTCCGACGCCGAGGGCCGCCCCTGGACCCCGCAGAGCGAGAGCTTCCTGGCCGCCGCGCCCGGCGTCCACGCCGAGGCCGTCGCCACGCTCTCGCGCTGATTGCGCACCACAACCTGCATACCCGGAAGGACCAGATCATCATGACCACGATCGCAGTTCTCGGAAACGGCCGCGTCGGCGGCAACCTTGCCACGGCCCTCACCCGGGCAGGGCATGAGGTGACCGTGGCGGACCGCGCGCCGGGCGCCGCCGCCGCCGCTGCCCGGACAGCCCAGATCGTCATCAACGCCACCCCGGGAGCCGGCTCGCTGGACCTGCTCGTCGCCCTGCGCGAGGAACTGCGCAACAAGATCCTCATCGACGTCTCCAACGCCACCGTCGACGGACCGGACGGACTGCCTGCCCACCTGATCTACCCTGGCTCGAGCCTCGCCGAGCAACTCCAGCAAGCGCTTCCCGAAACGCGCGTCGTCAAGACACTCAACACCATGCTCTTCCCGGTGATGACCGCGCCAGTCACGCTCACCCAGACACCAACCGCGTTCCTCTCCGGCGAGGACCCCCAGGCCAAGCAGACCGTCCGTGAACTGCTTACGGACCTCGGCTGGCGCAAGGAGTGGATCACTGATCTCGGCAGGATCCAGACCGCCCGCGCCACGGAGGCCGCGATACTGTTCGTACCGCACGTGATTCGGTCCAGCGGATTCGCGCCCTTCGCGATCTCGATCGCCCGCTGATCCGCACACAGTGCACCGCCCCCGGCGGGCCCACATCCAGAACGGATACGACGGCGCAGCCAGGGCCAGCGATTCAGCGCCGGACGGCGACCCGTGGCCACCCTGCCCGGGGTCGTCGGCCTCGCACCGAGGAACCGGCCCATCTCACGGCGGACGCGCTTGCGGAGCTGGTCGCGAATCTGCCCGCGGATACCCGCGGCGGCCGCCGGCACCGGCCTCACACTCGCCGATCCAAGTGCGCGTGCGTGTGCATGGCGCTGGCGCCGGACGGCATCACGCTGCCGCTGAAGTAGTGCGTGGCCGTGATGGCACCAAGTTAGTTCTCGCGGGCCGGACTGTGCTCGGTTGCGAGGCGTTTCTGCCCCTCGGGCATGGGCAGGACCGCCAGTGCGGTGTCTGCAATGTTCCGCAGCGTCTCCGGGTCCAGGCCGGCCTTGCCTACCGCCTCGATACCGCGGACCACCGTCAGCAGCAGTGCCGCCAACCGCTCCGGATCCGCAGCGCTATCGATGTCGCCGTGGCGCTGGGCGGCGCTGATCTCGGTCCGCAGCAGGTTCAGCAGTGCCGTCATGGTCTCGGCCGACCGTCCGGCAACCGTCGGATCGCGCTGGGCCAGTTCCGCCACGCCCTTGGCCAACAGGCACCCGCGGCGCTCGGTGTCGGAGGCGGTGTTCTCCGCCATGAGGTGCACGTATCCCGACAGCCGGGCCAAGGCCTCTGCGTCCGGGCCACCTGCCAGCCGCCCTTCGGCCACCTCGACGACTGCGGTGCACCAGTCGCCGAACACACGGTGGAACAGCTTGCCTTTGTCGCCGAATGCGCCGTACAGGCTGCCCTTGCCCAGGCCGGTCGCCTGGGCGATGTCGTCCATCCGGGTTCCTGCATAGCCGGTCGCCCAGAACTGTTCCCGGGCCCGCTTCAGGACTTGGCGTTCGTCGAATGCGCGTGGTCTCGGCATGGTCTCAGGCTATCCATTCTTGACTCGATCGTCCATTACTGCTTACGTTATGGACGATCTATTCCATAACTGAAGGGGTTCGACATGCCAGGCGTGCTGCAGGAGAAGGTGGCCGTGATCACCGGAGGGACCAGCGGGATCGGGCTGGCCATCGCCCACCGCTTCGTCCGGGAGGGCGCACGGGTCTTCGTGACCGGCCGGGACATCGACCGCCTCGAAGCGGCAGTCAAGGAGATGGGCCCTGCGGCCACCGGCGTACGATCCGACGTCTCGGTCCTGGCCGACCTGGACGCGCTCTACGCGCGAGTCCGCGAGGAGGCCGGACGCATCGACGTGCTGGTGGCCAACGCGGGAATCGTCGCGGACGCCGCGCTCGGCGCCCACACCGAGGCGAACGTCGACCTGACGCTCGCCGTCAACGTCAAGGGCCCACTGTTCACTGTTCAGAAGGCGCTTCCGCTGCTGGCGGAGAACGCCTCCATCCTGGTCGTCGGCTCGAGCAACAGCGTGCGGCCCAATGAGCAACTCGAGGTCTACAGCGCCTCGAAGGCGGCGGTGAGCAACCTCGTGCACAACTGGGCCCGGCAGTCGCGGGGGCGCCGATTCCGGGTCAACGTGCTCAGCCCGGGACCCACGCGGACCCCTGGCCTGCTGGGCGCCGCGGGGCCGGACGTCGACCAGTTCGCCGAGGCCGTCGTGCCACTGGGGCGGCTGGCCGACGCCGAGGAAATCGCCGAGGCCGCCCTCTTCCTGGCTTCGGACGCCTCGTCTTTCGTCACCGGCGCCGAACTCTTCGCCGACGGCGGCTACACCCGGGCCTGAACGATGGCCGGTGGTGCGCATCCGGTTCCCGCGAAGCGATGGGGCGCACTCCCGGCCGCGCGTGTGCGTCGTACGAGGCCCAGTGCGCCCGATCCGCGTTGCCGGGGTTACCTGTGGGTTCGGTATCTGCCGTCGGCGGCCGCGGTCAGTCGGCGAGCCAGGGTGCGCACGGCGTCGTTGAGGATGTCAGGGTGTTCGATGACGAACGGGCGGTTCAGGTCGGCGAGGAGCGGGGGAATCCAGTCGAGTTGTTCGGCCCGGATTCGGACCCGGACCCATGGGTCGGTGTCAGAGGGTGGTGAGTCGATCTCCTGCACGGTCGCGATCGCGCCGGGCAGCAGTGGGCGGATCTCGGTGAGCGTTCCCTGAACTCGGACCGACACATCGTGCCGATAGGGTGCAGTGGCAAGTGCGGATAGCAGATGTGCGGCCGGCTCGAATTCGGCGGGCGGAGTGAATGTTCCGGGTCGTGTGGTCACCGCGGTGATGCGGTCGAGCCGAAACTGGCGTAGTTCGTCACTGCTGCTGTCCTTTGCCGTCAGGTACCACCGGCCGGAGTGCTCGACGAGCCCGTACGGGTGCACGGTGCGCTCGCTGGGCCGCCCGTTGCGGTCGGTGTAATCGATTGCGACCGGTCGGTGTTCGCGGGTGGCTTCGGCGAGCAGGAGCAGGACGGAGCTCTCGAAAGCGACGTCCGGGCGGGCGTCGGCGGTGAATTCGGCGGTGTTGATCAGTGCGTCCAGCCGGGCCGTCAGACGTGCGGGCAGGACGCGGCGGAGTTTGGCCGTCGCGCTGTCGGCTGCGCGGACGGAAGCTGTCGATCGGTCGGCGCCGCGGTTGGTGAGGAGCCCGAGTAACACCGCCACCGCCTCGTCGTCGGTCAGCATCAGCGGTGGCATGCGGTACCCGGGGGCGAGCTGGTAGCCCCCGTAGCGGCCCCGCACCGATCGGACGGGGATATCCAGGTCGGTGAGGTGGGTGACGTATCGCCTGACGGTGCGTTCATCGACGCCGAGCCGTCCGGCGAGTGCACCGACGGTATGGGCACCGCCGGCCTGCAACAGCTCGAGCAGGGCCAGCACTCGGGCGGTGGGGCGCGTCATCGGGAAATTCTCGCATCTATACCGGGCGGAAACTGTCCGGTATCGACTCTATCGTGGCATGCGGCGGCGGAACGTCCGCCGCCTCCGACAGCAGGAGCACGCGATGAAGCTCGTCTCGATCCGCCTGATCACCGATGACATCCAGCGGTTGGTCAGCTTCTATCAACACGTGACCGGTGTCGAAGCAACATGGGCTACACCGGATTTCGCCGAAATCGTCACACCGGCTGGCACCCTCGCGATCGGAAGCACCCGCACCGTGGCGCTGTTCGCGGCGGGCAGCGCCCGCCCGGCCGACAACCACACCGCGATCATCGAATTCCTGGTCCCCGACGTCGATGCCGATTACCGGCGGTTGCGGGAGGCGGTCGAGGATTTCGTCAACGAGCCCACGACGATGCCGTGGGGGAACCGGTCGTTGCTGTTTCGCGATCCCGACGGCAACCTGATCAACCTCTTCACCCCGGTCACCGCGCAGGCCATCGCGAAATTCGCCGGCTGACAGCCGCTCATCCGCTCGTCGGCATTATGTTGCGTTAACTGCCGCGAGCTCGGATTCAGGTCAGCCACTCCTTAGCCGGGAATCCAGGCCGAACGAGAACGCAATGTTCGGATCCGGGACGGGTACGACGGAATCGAATATTGTTCGCGCATGTTCCCCACCTGGCGAATCCCCTCTGCCAAAGCGACCTTTCAGCGCTCCTCCCGGCATGCCACCCTTGGGCTGGCGAAATCGATCGCACTCGTCGGGCTTCCAGCAGCACTTATCGGAGTTGCAGTGAGGGCCGGATTACCCTCCACCGCAACCGAACTCATCGTTGTAGTCTGGCTGCTGCTCATGGTCGCCACCGTCCTCGTCGCGGGCTGGCTCTGGGCGTGGCGCGTCAGCGAATTCGCCAAGAAGGAAATCAGTGCGCGCTACGACGTGCTGCGGGACATCGAAACCTCGCGGCTCACCCTGCGCCGACCGGCGCCGAAGGACGCAGTCTCGCTCGAAGCCACGATCGACGATGCGATGCTCGCCGGCAACGGCTGGACAGAACGAAATGGCCGGGCACTGATCAAGGCGATCGGCGGCGGCCACCCGACTCCAGGGCTTCTCGTGTTCGAGTCGCGGTCGGACGCAAGCGTGATCGGTGGCGCAACCGTGCACCCCACCGGCGACGAGACGTCGTCGCGTTCCCTCGGTTGGTGGATTGGCCCCAGTCACCGGGGAGCCGGTTATGCGAGCGAAGCGGTGGCGGCACTCGTCGACGCGATCCACGACGCCGGATATACCAACGTCGAGATCGGCACGAAAGAGTCGAATCTCGCGGTACAGCGCATCTGCGACAAGATCGGCGCAACGGTAGTGGACCGGCGACCGCAGCTGTTGCCGAACGGATCGACCGTCCCTGGGATCTGGTATGAACATCAACGTGTGGTCACAGAACCAACGTGATCAGGTGCTCTCTCCCAGATGTGAATGGGCCCACGGCAGCCCGCGGTGGGTCCGGCAGATCAGCTCTAATATGACCTGCATCGAATATGCAGGGTTACCGGTGCGTCCGGCCATCTGCGGGTCACGTTCAGGCCAGATGGGTCAAGGATCGGGCTTGATGCTGTAACCGTCACCCGGGGTGGCGTGGAGCGGCGTAGACCGTCCGGTTCATATACCCTCCTCCAGGTCCACTTCGGAAGAGGGCGATCCGGCGTGGCTCGCACTCTTCTTCGCGTCGATGGTTGTATGGGGTAGAGAGATGGCGAGTAGCGACGTCGAGCTGGCAGCTCGTTGGTGGCAGTGGGCGATGTCGGTGCCGAACGCCAAGAATCCGGTAGTGGACAAGACCGGAGAGTTCGCCGCGATCGATCAGCCCACGGATGTCTGGTTCCTGGCAGGCACCTTCGGTGGGCGAGTCGAGCGGCGGTGCACGATTCCGCACGGCCGGCCGATCTTCTTCCCGGCTTTCAATATGTTCCAGAAGGTTCCGGACGGATTTTTCGCGCGTGGCGAGGTGCCGGTGGCGCCCGCGGCGTCCGGTCACGCCGCATTGAACGGAGTCCCACTGCCCGTGCGGGTAGTGACCAACGACAAGGCATTCCGGATCACAGCGGCAGCGGGCGGTCCCTTCGGTCACACCGGCCGGTTCAAGG
This sequence comes from Nocardia amamiensis, assembly GCF_015477605.1. Taxonomy (GTDB): domain Bacteria; phylum Actinomycetota; class Actinomycetes; order Mycobacteriales; family Mycobacteriaceae; genus Nocardia; species Nocardia amamiensis_A. Next base: position 95,125 of record NZ_JADLQX010000010.1, on the reverse strand, counting down.
CCAAAGCTTGGGGTCTGTGGGTCCGTCTCGATGATCTCGCGCCCGGCGACTACGTCCTCACCTTCGGTGGCGAATGCGAGCCCGGCGGCTTCTGGGTCGAGATCACCTATCAGTTGGAGATCCGCTAGTGCCGCGTCAGGACCCGGTTCATCTTCTCGGTGAACGCGGGGCCGTTGCTGGACTTCCATGTGTTCGTGGAACTGCCACGACACCCGCCGGCCTTCAGGATTGCGCGCAGCGCCCGTGCGTTCGCGTGCCGGTCAGAACGCGCGGGTCTCGGCATTATGGGATGTCCGGAACCGCCATCGAGAAAAACACCGTTGCACGAGGCGTAGACCATCGCGCGAGTTCGGCGCACACGAGTACGCGATAGCCCGTGGCGAACTCATCGCGCAACCCAATTGTCGAGCTCCATGTTCGAACACGCGGTAGCCTCGCAGCTGCTCGACTGAAAACTCCTGCTCCAGACCAGGGCCGATATTCTGGTGAGGTGCGTTTTGTCAGGGGTCGGCCTGGGGCCACGCTGGGACGGTTCATCGCGTATTTCTGGGCGTTGGAGGGCCTCCCGCCGCGGGGGTCGGCGCGGCTGGTGCCCAGCGGAACGCTGGATCTGGTGGTCAACCTGGACCACGACCGGGTGCGGGTGAATGGGCAGGCACACTCGGGGATAGTCGTTGCGGGAGCCTACGGTGGGCCCGTCACATCGGACAATCCCACACTCACCTCAGCCATGGGTGTTCATTTCAAACCGGGCGGTGCACTGCCGTTCTTCGCCGCGCCGCCGGGAGAACTCGCCGATCGACACGTCGACCTCGAAGTATTGTGGGGCCGTTCGGCTTCGGAGTTGCGTGAGCGCCTCTGCGCAGCGCCAACGACCACCGAGCGATTCGCCATCATGGCGGCAGCGCTGCGGTCGCGGCTGCCGAACCGGGTTCCGGGACATCGCGCGGTGCCGTTTGCGCTTCAGCAGCTCGCCCAGCCTGGTTGTACGGTCGGCGACGTGGCGTCGAGCGTGCAACTCAGCCGTCGCCGGTTCATCCAGGTGTTCACGCGTGAAGTCGGGATGACGCCGAAACACCTGAGCCGGGTACTGCGATTCCAGCGTTTCAGCGAACTCGCGCGGCGCGCCGATACTCCCGACTGGGGGCAACTGGCCGCGGCATGCGGCTACTTCGATCAAGCCCATCTCATCAACGAGGTCCGCGAGTTCACCGGCACGACACCCGTCGGCCTGAGCCGCGCAACACGGTATTTCGATGACCTGCACCTGCTCGGCTAGAGGTCACATTTCTCCAATACCGATGTCGGCACGGGTCCTAGCGTGTGGGCACGCGTCGAAACGGAGAGATAGAGATGACGATCGAGCAGAAGACACCGTCCGCGGTACGGACCGGTACGTTGCTGGCCTGCGGCGCCGTGGCAGGTCCGCTCTACATCGCGGTGACCGCGATCGAAGCGATGACCCGGGCGGGCTTCGACCCGAGGCAGCACCGCTACAACGTGTTGTCAACCGGCGATCTCGGCTGGATCCATCGCCTCAACTACGGAGTAGCGGGGGTATTGATGATCCTGTTCGCGGTCGGGATCAGCCGCGTCCTGCACGACGGCCGGGTCGCACGGTGGGTGCCGCGCCTGTTCGGGTTGTACGGGGTCGCCTACATCTGCAGCGGCCTGTTCGCCGCCGACCCGGTGACCGGCTTCCCGCAAGGGACCGTGTCGGAGTCGACCACATGGCACGGCATGCTCCTGATGGCCTCCCGTGCGGCCAGTTCCGCCTTCCTCATCGGTGCCATCGTGCTGATCGCGGGATGGTTCATGGCCCGAGGACTCCGCACCTGGGCGTGGTTCACCTGGGCGGTACCGGCTTCCATGGCAGGCTACGAAGTCGCCGGGGCTGTAGTCGACACCTCCACGAAGTACCTGTTGTTCCTGATACCGGGCATCTCGATGTGGGCTTGGATCACCGCCCTTGCCCTGCATCTGAACTCGACAACCAACCACTGACTCACGGACAGGGTCGCTCATAGCGCAGTGAACGGCCCTGTCGGAACTCTTACCCGCCCGGCTCACATGTCGAAGGGGCCACGGATTCGATCCAGGTAGGCCGTCGGTGAACAAACCACGGCAGGTAACTCGCATTCCCGTCCGGCGAGCCGATGTGCCGGCGGCACACCGAGCGGCGCTCCCTCCCGAAAGATCGAGCACGTGCCGAGATATATCCGTTGATACGTGGACTGTTACGCGACGTCGCGGCCGCCCACCGCTTCGCGCGACGCCCAGATCTTTCCGGTCGAACGCCACGACACAGTCCCCCGCAACGGACATCGAGGTCTACCGCGCCGCCGTCCCAGCCAGCGCTCGTCGCAAACCGGGTGTCCGCCGTCGCCCGACCGAGGCCAAGCCGATGTCCTGCGGTGTGAGGCGGGCGCGGCGGGTGCGGAGGAAGTCGCGGAGTTCGGCGCGCCGGTGCAGCGCCGCCGCAGAGGATTCGCTGGCCATAGGCCACGGTAACAATCGGGGTGTGCGGCGTTCAGTTCCGGAGATACACGGGGAACGTTTCGATGTCGTTCTGTGTGAGCACCGGGAGATTCCGGATCTCCTCGACCGGCACCGCCAAGCGTAGGTCGGGGAAGCGGGCGAACAAGGCGGGCAAGGCGATTCCCGCTTCCAGGCGGGCCAGGGCCGCGCCGGGGCAGATGTGCGGACCGTGGCCGAATGCCATGTGCCGGTTGGTTGTTGGGCGGGTGATGTCGAAGTCGTCGGCATCCGTGCCGTGCACGGCGGTGTCGCGCCCGATGGCGCGGTAGGACATCACCACTCCCTCGCCTTGCTCGATCACGATGTCGCCGACGGTGATGTCCTCGGTGGCGAAACGCATCAGCAGATGCGTCACCGGACTGTCCCAGCGCAGTGTTTCCTCCACCGCGGCGTCCCAGGCGAACTCGCCGCCGCGGATGGCGCGCAACTGGTCGGGGCGGCCGAGCAGAGCGCGCACGGCATTGAGGATGAGGCCGATCGTGGTTTCGTGCCCGGCGGCGACCAGGGCCTTCAGGTTGCCCACCACTTCTTCCTCGGTCAGCGGTTCGCCATCGACGCTGCCGACGATGAAGGCGCTGGTCAGGTCGTCGGTCGGGGCGGCGGTCTTGGTGCGAACCAGGTCGGTGAAATACGCGTCCAGCTCGTCGATCACGCGCAGCCGCTCGTCCTGTGGTGTCAGCAGCGAGAAGAACGCCTTGTACCAGGCGAGCAGCATCGGATGGTCGGCGCGGTCGACACCCATCAGCTCGCTGATCACCCGCATCGGCAGCGGATAGGCGAACACCGTCTTCAGATCGACCACCGCCCCGTCCCGCCCGGCCTGCTCGAGATCGTCCAGCAGCTCGGCGGTCATCCGTTCGATGGTCGGGCGCAGCGCGTCCAGACGACGTTTGGTGAGCGCCTGCGTGGTCTTGATCCGGAGTCGGCGGTGCTCGGCGCCGTCCACCGTGAACATCGAACGGCCCGCCTCGATCATGCCGATCAGCGGCCACTGCCTGGTCACCACGCCGGACCGCCACAGCGACCAGGCGTTGATGTCCTTGACCAGCCTGGTGTCCACGAGCAGCTGCCTGGCCAGCGCGTGGCGGGTCACCGTCCAGGCAGGCACGCCGAGCAGGTCGATGCGGGTGAGCGGACCCGCGGCGCGCAGGCGGTCGGTCTCCCCGGCGAGGTCGCCGACCATGGGATCGATGGCGAGGATCGCTGCGTGCGGGCATTCTCGAGTCACGGGGTACCTCCGACGGCGCGAACGGGTGTGAAGCGGACAGGCAGGGACGTCATTCCGCGCAGGAAGGCCGACGGTCGCCGGACCAGGTTCTGGGCAGGCACCGCCAGGTCGAGGTCGGGCAGCCGGTCGAGCAGGACCTCGATACCGGTGCGCGCGATGACCTCGGCGATCTGCTGGGCGGGGAAAGGACAGCGGTATTCCCCGTAGCTGAAGGCGAAGTGCGCGCTGTTGCCCGCGTGGGCCGGTTCGGCGCCGTCGGAGGCGTGCTGGCGCACATGCGGATCGGCGTTGGCGGCGGCCAGGCCGAGCAACAGCATGTCCCCGGACCGGATCAGCTTGTCGCCGAGCCGGGTGTCGCGCGCGGCCCAGCGCCCGGCGACGATCTGCGTCGGCGTGTCCTCCCACAGCACTTCGTTCATCGCCTGCCCCACGCTGTGGCGCCCGCCGCCCAGCGCCGCGGCGAACCGATCGTCGGTGAGCATCAGCCGTACCGAGTTGCCGATCCAGTCGGCGGTGGGCAGATGGCCCGCGGCGGTGATCGCCATCAGGTCGAGGACGTATTCCTGATCGGTGAACAGGCCGGGATGCGCCAGCATCCGGGAGACCAGATCGGGGCCGCGCTCGGCCTTCTTGGCCGCGAGCAGGTGCTGCATGCGCTCGGCGAATTGCTGATGCGCGGCCTGGGCGTCGGCCCCGCCGTCTGCGAGCGTCTTCATCGTCCACGCCAGCCGCGGCCCGTCTTCGTCCGGGAAGCCGAGGATTCGTGCCAGCGACAGCACCGGCAACGGCTCGGCGAAATCGGCGACCAGCTCCGCTTCGCCCCGGCCGCAGAACGTGTCGATCAGACGGTCGGCCAATTCCTCGCAGGTACGCCGCAGTTCGAAAGTGTCGACCGTTTCCAGGGCCGGTTCCACCATGGCCAGGTGTCTGCGGTGCTCCGCGCCCGCGGTGAAGTAGATCGACGGCATGGGTTGTCCGACCATCGGCAGCAGCGGCCAGTCCGCGGGGATGTTCGGCCACTGGTTCCACAAGCCGACGTCGCGCGGAAACAACACCGGATCGCTGGTCACCTGGTGTAATTCGCGATAACCGATGACCAGCCAGGCGGGCACGCCACCGGGTAGCTCGACGGCGACAACCGGGCCGTGCTCGCGGCGCATCTCGTGATAGAGCTGGTGCGGGTCGGTGTGGAAACGTGGACCGCTCAACGCGACCGCGGCGGGGTCGGCGTGCACGGGGCAGCCGCGGGCGGAACTCGGTGCTGGCGTGGTCATGACGCGGCCTCCGGAGTCGGGAGCAGGGTGTGCCGCGGCGTCGGGGCGAGGGAGGAGAGGTGCTCGACGAGGGTGATGAGGACTCCCTTGCCGGACGCGCGGGATCTGGCGTCGCAGTCGGTGAGCGGTACGTGCGGGTCCAGATCGAGGGCGTCACGGACCTGGTCGGGCCGATGCCCGCCGCCGAAGTCGTTGCAGGCGACGATGAACGGCGTCCGCTGGTGTTCCAGCCGGTCGATGGCGTACCAGGAGTCGGCGATCCGGCGCGGGTCGACCAGCACGATCGCGCCGAGCGCGCCGGCGAACAGGCGATCCCAGAGAAACCGGAACCGTTCCTGTCCCGGTGCGCCGAACAGGTACAGCACATGCTCGCTATCGATGGTGATCCGCCCGAAGTCGAAGGCGACGGTCGTCGTCGATTTGCCCGGCGCGCCGCTCGGGTCGTCGACGCCGAGGCCCTCGTCGGTCATGATCGCCTCGGTGTCGAGGGGACGGATTTCGCTGACCGCCCGGACCATCGTGGTTTTGCCGACGCCGAAGCCGCCGACGATGACGACTTTCAGTCCCTGCCTGGTCGCGTGGTGCAGGGGCGCGTCGGCGCGGGCGGGGCGCGGATCAGAGTTTGCGGAGTCCAACGAGCACCTTCTCGAGGGTGGTGGGGTCCGGTTGGGAGTGCCATGGCGCGCCGGGAAGGCCGGTCCGCGGTGGACGCACGGTGATCTTGCCCGCGTGCAGCAGGTCGGAGAGCAGGATCGTCGCGATGCCGACCGGAATACGCAGTTCCGCGGCGATTTCCACGACAGCGGCCGGAGCGCGGCACATGTCCAGGATCGCCACGTGCTCGGACTGCATGCCCGGTGTCGGATCGCACTCGCTCACCACCAGGGTGACCAGGTCGAAGGTGTCCACGTCCGGTTTGCTGCGTCCGCCGGTCAGGGTGTAGAGCCGATCGGGGTCGTCGTCCCGGCCTGGCCTGGTCACGACACGCTCGCTCCCCGGAAGCGCGGCGCGGCCGCCAGATGCTCGCCGAGCTGCTCCACCAGCTCGCGCATGTTGTGCCCGACCAGCCCGGCGTCGGCGTCCTCCGCGGCGACGACCGCGATGTGGGCGCCCAACCCGGCCTCGACGATGAATAGGATGCCGCCGTAGAACTCGGTCATCGATTGGCGCACGCCGGCGCGTCCGTCGCCGAACTCCACCGACGCGCCGTGCGAGAGACTTTGGATGCCGGCGGCGATGGCGGCGAGCTGGTCGGCTTGGTCCACGGTCAGTTCGGGCGTGTGGCAGATCTTCAACCCGTCGCTCGACAGCAGCAGGGCGTGTCTGGTGCGCGGTGTGCGGGTCAGCAGCTGTTCCAGTAGCCAGCTCAGCTGGGCGGACTCGGAGGTCGTCATCGTTCGTTCTCCACGGCGGCGGAAGGGGCGGGGGAAGGGGTTGTGGCGCCGTCGGTCCGCTTGGTCACCGCCCGCTGGAACGCACCGAGTGAGTCGGGCCGCGACGCGGGAGGCGTCGGTGCGGCGGGCTCCGGCGCGGACAATCCGTCGGGGTGAACGGCGGCCAGGGTGCTGCCGCGGCGTCGCTTGGGAAGCGCGGGGACGGTGACGGCGGAGGGGGCTTCGGCGGCGGCGGTTATGTGCGAGGTACCGGTGGGCGTGTGCGCGGGCTCGTTGGGCGGGCGCAGTGGCTGCGCGGTGGTGGGGGCGAACTCCCGAGTGACGGGCAGCGTGCCGGTGATGGTGGACGGCTGGGGCCGTTCCACCCGGATGGTGAGTTCCCGGGGGACCACCACGACCACCGCCGTGCCGCCGATGGCGGAAGGACGATAGGACACGGTGAGGCCGTGCTTGCGCGCGAGGCTGCCGACCACCGCGAGGCCGAGCCTGGTCCCGGTGAGCGAGGACAGGTCGACCCCGGAACCGGGTCCGGCGCCGCCCCGGCCCGTGGCCGATACGGCTGCCTCGGCGCGGCGCAGCGCCGAGTCGCTCATGACCAACCCGCTGTCCTCGATCGTGATCACGACGCCCGCGGGGACCTCGGCGGCATAGACGTGTACCTCGGTTGTGGGCGGGGAGAAGTTGCACGCGTTGTCGAGCAGTTCCGCCAGTGCGTGCATGACGCCCTCGGCGGCGTGGCCGGAAACCGCGATATCGGCGACGGCACGCAATCGGACGCGCTGATAGCCCGCGACGCGACCCATCGCGCCGCGCAGAATCGATTCCATCGCAATCGGTTTGGCCCACCTGCGTCCGGATCGCGCGCCGCTGAGCACGGCGATGCTGTCGGCCAGCCGCCCCGCCTGGGCGGTGCGGTGATCGAGTTGCAGCAGGTCGGCGAGCACGGCGGGATCACCGTGCCGGTGCTCCATCTCGCGTAGTTCCGCGAGCATGCTGGTGGTCATCGCCTGCATGCGGCCGGCCGCTCCCGCGAAAGCCGCCATCGCCGCGGCGCGACGGCTGTCGCTGCTCTTCGACCGTGCGGCGTGCTCGGCCGCGGCATCATTGGCGGCGGTGATTCCGGCGTCGGCGGCGGCTGCGGCGAGCGCGCTGTCCTTCCGGGCCTGGGCGGCATCCCGCCGGGCGCGGACGGCTTCCTGCCGGAAATGGACCGCCGCGGTGACAGCGGCGCACAGGGCGATCGCCGCGGCTGCGGCGCCTGCCGCCAGCGATACCCGGAATTCGGCGGGTGCGTAGTACACCGCCGCCGCCACGACGGACGCGCTCACGATTACGCAGGACACGAATGTCGCGTACGGCGGTTTCGCGCGCCGAACAGCGCTTTCGCCGTGCTCGCTTCGGGTCGTTTCCAATAACTGTGACAAGTTCCGTACTTCCGCATTCGCGGCGTCGAGGGGAAATCGTCCCCTGACCCCCTTCTGCGTGCCGGTAGCCGAAATGCGCAGCCCAGCAAGCAGTTTCGAACCTTGCGGGCCTGAGCATAGCGGGACGGCCAGTGCGGCGCCACTCGAAAGGAATGCGGCCGAACCCGCCACGGCGGATATTCCGCATGCGGCGAAGATGCTCCGTCGCCGCCCTCGATGGCCGAAAACTGCCATGACCCAGCGTGTTCGGCGGGCGAATTGTTCGATAGACGTTTGCTCGAAATTCACTATTGCTGCGAGGCTGGATTTGTCCAGACGCCTGTATTCGCTTTGTGGTACTTAAGTTTTAGATTATTCGCGCGGTGGCCGGTGTCGTGTGCCGGTGCATCGGGTGCTGTTCACCGGCGACACGCCGGCCGACGCCCGGGGTGTGACCATGCCGGGCGTGTTCGACGCCGACAGCGCCGCCGTCGAGCGCGCGGCGATCCGGCTGGCGGAACTGGATGTCGAGACCATCTGTGTCGGCCACGGCGACGTGCGCCGCGGCTGGGACGTGGCGGCTCGGCAGGCGCCGGAAGGCGGAGACGTGGTGCCACGTGGTCGGCGGTGAAATCGGCCCACCGGGCTGCCCGAGCCGTCCACCTGGTGGCCGTCCGTCCACTTGGTGGCCGTCCGGGGGCCGATCCGAGCCGCTGTTTCTGGTCGATCAGAGTTGTGCGGTTTGCTCGGTCGGGGGCAGGCCGTCGGCTTCGCGGAGGACATCCGCGACCGACTCCAAGTAGAGCAGGGTGCGCAGCGAGACGCCGTCCACGGCTTGTCCGAGGCGGCGCAGGGCCGAATTGTCGAGATGGGCGAGAACTTCCGCGTCCTCCGCCTGGCCGGGCCCCGGGTCGAAGCCGAAGTAGTTGGGGTCGAGGCCGAACACGTGGGCCAGGCCTGCGCGGGCCTGCTCGGGGAGCGTGGTGGCCTGCCCGCGCCGCACCTGCCCCAGGTAGCCGGGCGCCAGGTCGTACCCGGCGGCGGTCAGCCATGAGGCGACCGTCTCGTCGGCCAGTGGGCGCCCGTTCGCGCGTTCCCACATCTCGAACGCTAGGTTCAGCCTCGTTGTGATATCGATGTCCACTACCGCCTTCCTTCTGGCGACAACGCCTGTTGACGGGTCAAACATTGACTCGACCGTAGCGTGGGACTGGACGATCGCCGGGATTTCACGGCAAATGTCCGTATGCATAGGGGGCGGAACGGACTCGATCCCCGATTAGCGGGTTGCCGACATCGAGGAGGCGTGTGTGCGGCTCAGTTCCGAGGAGGCGCGCGAGCGATTCGCGGCAAGTCCGGTCGCGCGGTTGGCGACCGTTTCGGCGGCGGCCCGCCCGCATCTGGTGCCGATCGTGTTCGTCGTCGTCGGTGACCGGATCTACACCAGCGTCGACGCGAAGCCCAAGACAACCATGGCGCTGCGCCGGCTGGCCAATATCGCGGCCAACCCCGCGGTGACCGTGCTCGTCGATCACTACAGCGACGACTGGACTCGGCTGTGGTGGGCGCGCGCCGACGGAGACGCCCGCATCGCGGACGCCGCCGAGGCCGACGTGGCGAAGCGCCGATTGGCCGCCCGCTATCCCGACTACCAGGATCAGCCGCCGCCGGGACCGGTGATCGCCATCGAGGTGACGCGCTGGTCGGGGTGGTCTGCGCGGTGATCGCCTCCGGTACAGTCCGAATCGTCGCTGACGCAGCCGTCGCGCCGAGCCATCCGAAGAAGACTGTGAGGATCACATGCCCTCGAATTTCCAGCTGAAGGCCATGAATACGGCACATCGCGTACTGCTGAAGATCAGCTTCGGGAAGTTCGGCAACGAGGTCGCGGGTATGCCGTCGCTCGAGCTCACCACCATCGGCCGCAAATCCGGGCGCCCCCACGCGGTCATGCTCACCGCGCCGATCGTGGATGGCGACACCTATGTTCTTGTCGCCTCGCGCGGTGGCGACCCCGTGCATCCCGCGTGGTTTCTGAACCTGCGCGACAACCCGGACGTCGTCGTGTCCGTGCGGAGCGGCCCGAAGGTCCCCATGACCGCTCGGGTGGCGACGGCGGAGGAGCGGGCAGTGCTGTGGCCGAAGGTGGTCGAGGCGTTTCCCACGTACGGCGATTACCAGAAGAAGACCACCCGGGAGATTCCGCTCGTCTTGGTGACGCCGAAGGGCTGAGGCCAGGAGCCCGGTCCGAAGATATTGCGGAGGGTGGCCGGTAGAGCGCTTCTTATTCGTTGATTCGACTTCGTATCACACCTATTCGAGAATTATATTCAGAAATATAGCGCTGATCTTGCAGAATATTCATACTCCTGACAGGCGGTGATCGCACTCCCGTGCGGGTCGCCGATACCCGTCCCATCGACGATCAGGAGTGCAGGTGCGAATCGGAATCCCCCGCGAGATCAAGAACCATGAGTACCGCGTCGCGTGCACGCCGGCGGGCGTGCACGAGCTCGTCTCCCGCGGCCACGACGTGTACCTCGAGGCGGGTGCCGGACAGGGATCGGCCTTCCCGGACGAGGCATACACGGTCGCGGGCGCGCGTGTGCTCGACAGCGCCGACGAGGTGTGGGCGACCGCCGAACTGGTGCTCAAGGTGAAGGAACCGGTGGCCGAGGAATACCGGCGCCTGCGCGCGGACCAAGTGCTGTTCACCTACCTGCATCTGGCCGCGTCGAAGGCATGCACCGACGCGCTGCTCGCTTCCGGTGTCACCGCGATCGCCTATGAAACGGTGACCGGCAGCGACGGCTCCCTGCCGCTGCTCGCGCCGATGAGCGAGGTCGCGGGACGGCTGGCCGCGCAGGCGGGCGCCTACCACCTGATGCGCAGCGCCGGTGGACGCGGTGTGCTGATGGGCGGCGTGCCGGGCGTGCGGCCCGCGAAGGTCGTCGTGCTCGGCGCGGGCGTCGCGGGCGGCAACGCGATCGCCGTGGCACACGGCATGCGCGCCGAGGTCACCGTGCTGGATCTGAACATCACCCGGCTGCGCGAGATCGATGCGCAGTATCGCGGACGGGTGCGCACCATCATGTCGAACAAGCTGGAGGTGGAGACCGCGGTGCGGGAGGCGGACTTGGTGATCGGCGCCGTGCTGGTGCCGGGCGCGAAGGCGCCGACTCTGGTGTCCAACGAGTTGGTCGCCCAGATGAAACCGGGCTCCGTGCTGGTCGATATCGCGATCGACCAGGGCGGCTGCTTCGCGGACTCGCGGCCGACCACGCATGCCGAGCCGACCTACCAGGTGCACGATTCGGTGTTCTACTGCGTGGCCAACATGCCCGGCGCGGTGCCCAACACCTCCACCGTTGCGCTGACCAATGCCACTCTCCCGCATGTCGTTTCGCTCGCCGACCGGGGATGGCGCGGCGCGTTGGCCGCCGACCCCGGACTGGCCGCGGGGCTGAGCACCGACCGCGGCGTGCTGCTGTCGGCAACGGTGGCGCAGGCGCACGGTTACGTGGCGAAAAGCACTGCGGCGTAACGGCCGCGGCCGAACCTTTCCGGTAGGCGTTCGCCCGTCAGTCGGTACCCGACCGGGGCCGCATGTGCTCGAAGATGAGGATGGTCTCGGTCGAGGCGACCGCGGGGTGCGCGCTGAGATGATTCAGCACGAAGGCGCGCAGCTCGTCGGTGTTCGCGGTGGCCACGTGCACGAGATAGTCGTCGGCGCCCGCGATGAAGTACACGTTGAGCACCTCGTCGAGCGCCGACATTCGCTCGCCGAACTCGGCCAGTTGCCTGCGCGCGCTGGCGCGCAGGCGTACCGCGATCATGGCTTGCAGGCTGCGGCCGAGCGCCGCCGGGTCGATGTCGGCGTGGAAGCCGCGAATGACGCCGCGCTGCACCAGCGACCGCACCCGTCCCAGGCAGGTGGACGCCGCGATCCCCGCGGCGGCGGCGAGGGCGTTGTTCGTCATCCGCCCGTCCCGCGCGAGGTGGTCGAGCAGGATCCGGTCGATGTCGTCGAGCGCGACACCTGAAGGGGGGTGGCCGGAGCCGCCCATGCCGCCCACCGAGTCGGTCTTCCGCATATCCTGACGGTACCGAATTTCGTTCGCCAGCCGAGCTCTCTCGGTGAATCTCCTTCGGTTACCTGGCTCCACCGCCCGGGCGAGGCTGCGGTCGTGCCTGCTCCAGTTGCGCCGCAACCGGGAGAATCGTCGTCTCACCGTTCGTGGGAGCGACCAGCTGAACCGACAGCGGCAACCCGTCCGCTCCGACGCCCGCGGGCACGGCGGCCGCCGGATGCCCGGTCACGTTCCACACCGCGGTGTAGGCGACCATCGGAACGGAGGCCAGCTGGGCACGCACCGTATTCGCGCCGTCGAGCACGCCGAGCAGCGGCGGGCGGATCGCGATGGTGGGGATCAGCAGCAGATCGCATTCGGTGAAGATCCGATCGACTTTGCGCGTCAACACCTCTCCGCGGCGGATCGCCCATTCGACCACGGGCCTGCGCGCCCACGCGCCGAGTGCGACCGTCTGCCTGGTGCGGCGTTCGAGCAACTCGGGATGATCCACCTCGGACAGTTCGGCGCGCACGCCGCCGTAGAACTGCGGAAAGAAGGCGTGTGTCGTGTCCGGGTAATCCGGGTTGATCTCCAGCACCGTATGACCGAGCTCCGCAAGGAGTTTCGCGGTCTCCAGGACCGCCCGCACATGCATCGGGTCGGGCTTCACCAGCGGGATGGGGGATTTCACGCTGTAGCCGATGCGCAGCGGTCGAGCGGGCGTGCGGGCCGCCGCCTCGAACGACATCTCCGGGTCGGCCGCCCGGAATCGGTCGGTGCTGGTGCTGCCGCGGATGACGTCGTAGATGACGGCGGAGTCCAGCACATTCCGGGTGAGCGGTCCGGCGACACCCAGCGCCCACCACAGGTGCTCGTCCGGGGCGAGCGGCACCCGCCCGCGCTGCGGTTTGAGTCCGAACAACCCGCAGCACGCCGCCGGAATCCGGATCGATCCGCCGCCGTCGCCGCCGAGTGCCGCGGGCACCAGCCCGGCCGCCACCGCCGCCGCGGACCCGCCGCTCGAGCCGCCGGTGGAGCGGGCGGGATCCCATGGATTGTGCGTCATGCCGAAGGTGCTGGACTCGGTGAACGGCCACTGCCCGAACTCCGGCATCGCGGTCTTGCCGACGATGACCGCCCCAGCCGCGCGCAACCTGCGCACCACCTCGGCGTCGGCCACGGCAGGCGTCGCGTTCGCCCGGGTGCCGAACGTGGTGGCCACACCGGCGACGTGGAACTCGTCCTTCACCGCGATCGGGACGCCGTGCAGCGGTCCGACCGCATCGCCCGCGGCGCGCTCGCGATCCCGCTCGGCGGCCTCGGCCCTGGCTGCTGCATGCAGCACGTGGGCGAAGGCGCCGAGGTCGGCGGCCGCATCGATGCCGTCGAGGGTCGCCTCGACGAGTTGCCGCGCCGAAACAAGCCCCTGCGCCAGCAGTTCGCGCTGTTCGAGTACGCCTGACTCGACGACGTCCTGGAGTTCCATCCGCTACCGCTCCTCTCGGCTCCTGCGAGCCGCCACGTATGGCCCCCGGCATCGATGCCCGACACCCCCGACCGTATGGAGTCGAGCGACCATTCCGCAAGGAACACTCTCGGCGAGCCGCTTCGGTTCACCGGCGGCGTTCGGCGAGGCCGGATGGGTGGACGGTCCACCCATCCGGCCGTTTCCGAGTGGCCGGCGTCACTGCCCCTCGGAGATTTTCGGGCCCGCCGGCGCGGCGGAACCGGTGCGCTCGAGCTTGGAGTGCGTGCGCGAGTAGCCGAAGTAGACGATCAGGCCGACGATCAGCCAGGCGGCGAACCTGGCCCAGGTCTCCCAGGGCAGCGACCAGATCAGGTACACCGAGAATCCGATGCCGATCAGCGGGACCACCGGCATGAACGGCAGCCGGAACTCGCGCGGCTCGTCGGGCCGGGTGCGCCGCAGCACGATCACCGCGACCGACACCACGATGAACGCCATCAGGATGCCGATATTGGTCAGCTCGGCGACCACCGTGATATCCAGCAAGCCGGCCATCAGCGCCGATCCGATACCGACGATCCAGGTCACCCTCGTTGGCACCTTCCGGACCGGATGGGTCTTGGCGAACCATTCCGGCAGCAGGCCGTCGCGGCTCATGGCGAACCACACGCGGGTCACGCCGAGCATGAAGGTGAGCACCACGGTGACGATGCCGACGATGGCGCCGACCGCGATGATGTTCGCGACGCCGGGCTGCCCGACCGACTCGAACGCGGTGGAGAAACCACTGGTCGGGCTGATCTCGGTGTACTTCTGCATGCCGGTCAGCACCAAGGTGGCCAGCACGTAGAGCACCATGGCGATGGCCAGCGAATAGATGATCGCCTTCGGCAGGTGCTTCTTTCCGTCGGTGGACTCCTCGGCGGCGGTGCTCATCGCGTCGTAACCGAATACGGCGAAGAAGACGGTGGCCGCGCCGGTCCACACCGCACCGGCGCCGAACGGGAAATACGGGGTGTAGTTGGAGCTGTCGATGTGGAACACGCCGAGCACGATGATGAGCACGACCAAGGCGACTTTGATGCCGACCGCGACCGTCTCGAACCGGCCGACGCTGCGGATGCCGCGTGAGAGCAGCCACGCCGTGCCGAGGCAGAACAGCACGGCGAACACGTCGATCACGTGTCCCTCGCCGGTGCCGGAAGCTCCCATCATCCAGTCCGGCAGCGTGATGTCGACTCCCTCGAGCAGGAACTTGAAGTACCCGGATACGCCGATGGCGACCACCGCGGCGACCGCGATGTACTCCAGCAGCAGATCCCAGCCGATGAACCAGCCCGCGATCTCGCCGAGTGACACGTACCCGTAGGTGTAGGCGGACCCGGCTTTGGGCACCATCCCGGCGAACTCCGCATAGCAGAGGGCGGCGGCGCCGCTCGCCACGCCCGCGATGAGGAACGAGATGAGCACCGAAGGCCCGGTCACGGAGTGCGCCACCGCACCGGCCAGGGTGAAGATGCCCGCGCCGATGATGCCGCCGACGCCGATCGCCGTGAGCTGCCACAAACCGAGCGACCGCGCCAGCCGCTCATCGGCGGGAGCGGACTCCTCCTCGATCTCGCCGAGGGGTTTGCGGCGCGTCATCTGGCTGCGTAGCTGCGCGAGGGACATGTACTTCCTTTCGTCCACTGCGGTACGCGAAGAGGCAGTAACGCAGATCACATTTCCAGCTGCCTACTCAATACGACCACAGCAGCGCTGTGATCGTTCAGTTGGACAAATAAAGTTCAAGCCGTTTGTGCAGCGCTGGCCGCTGTGCCTGATATCCACTCGTCCGTGCAATGGGCGACCACATCGGCCAGCCATCGTTTTCGGTTGAAGTGAGACCTACCCGTTCGCCGCCCGGCTCGCGTTGGAGTGGCCGCCGTGTCCGCTACGAAGGCACCAGCGGCGGTCGTTCGGACGCGGGCCACGGGGCGCGAACACGCAGCGCCGCAGGCGCTGCAAACCAGGCACGAATCAGCGGTTCCGGCCGAAGGAGCGCAAGAAGAATGCGATGTTGGCCGGGCGCTCGGCCAATCTGCGCATGAAGTAGCCGTACCACTGGTCGCCGTAGGGCACGTAGACGCGCAGCGCGTGGCCCGCCGCGACCAGCCGCCGCTGTTCGGCGTCGCGAATGCCGTGCAGCATCTGGAACTCGAAGTCGCCGGAGGAGCGGCCGGTTTCGTGCACGTACCGCAATGCCTCGTCGATGAGCGCGGGATCGTGTGTGGCGACCATGGGATAGCCCTTGCCCTCCATCAGGACCCGCAAGCAGCGCGCGTAGGACTCATCGACCGCGGCTCGGCTCTGATACGCCACCTTCGCGGGTTCGCGGTAGGCGCCCTTGCACAACCGGATCCTCGATCCGGTGCCGGCGAACATCCGGCAGTCTTCCTCGGTGCGTTTGAGATAGGCCTGCAAAACCGTGCCCAGCCAGGGGAAATCCAGGCGCAGCTCGCGCACGATCGCCAGGGTCGAGTCGGTGGTGGTGTGGTCTTCCGCGTCGATGGTCACCCAGATGCCCGCGTCCCTCGCGGCGGTGCAGATCTGATGCGCGTGCTCGCGGGCGATGGCGTACCCGTTCCGGGGAAGCGACTGACCCAGCGCGGACAGTTTGAGCGACACCTCCAGCGGTCGCACGGGTTGGTCGTCCTCGGCCCGCCCTTTCGACAGTGCCGACAGCAGCCGCAAATAGTGCGCCACGGTGCCTTGGGCCCGGTCCAGATCTGTGGTGTCCTCGCCGAGGTAGTCGATCGTCACGAGGCGTCCGGAGCGCAGCAGCGCCGAGGTCGTGCTCACCGCGGCGTCCTCGGTCTCGCCCGCGACGAAGCGATCGACCACCTTCTTGGTGACCGGCATGCGGGTGATCGTGCGCTCGATGCGCGGGGAACGGGAGGCCGCCAGCACGGCGGGCCGCAGCAGTCCGGAGAAAGCCATCACAGCTCCTGGTGCGGGTAACGGTGGTCGGTCGCGGGAACGAACGTTTCCTTGATCGTGCGGGCGGAGGTCCAGCGCAGCAGGTTCTGCGCCGAGCCTGCCTTGTCGTTGGTGCCCGACGCGCGCGACCCGCCGAAGGGCTGCTGCCCGACGACCGCGCCGGTGGGTTTGTCGTTGATGTAGAAGTTGCCCGCCGCGAAACGCAACCGGTCGGTGGCAGTCACGATGGCCGCACGGTCGTCGGCGATGACCGCGCCGGTGAGGCCGTAGGGTGAGCCCTTGTCCACCAGGTCGAGCGTGGACTCGAACGATCCGCGCACCGAATCGTCGTAGACGTGCACGGCCAGGATCGGGCCGAAGTACTCGGTGCGAAAGGCCTCGTCGGCTGGGTCGTCGCCGAGCAGGACGGTGGGCTCGACGAAGTAGCCGACGCTGTCGTCGGCGTGCCCGCCCGTGGCGATGGTCAGGCTCGGGGTCGCCTTGGCGCGCGCGAGAGCGTCGGTGTTCTTGCTGAAGGCGCGCCGGTCGATGAGAGCGCCGCCGAAGTGGGTGAAGTCCGTGACGTCACCGTAGCTGAGGGCGGCGACCCGGTCGACGAACTCGCGGCCCATCTTGGCCCACACCGACTTCGGGATGAACGCGCGTGAGGCGGCCGAGCACTTCTGGCCCTGGTAGTCGAACGCGCCGCGGATCAGCGCCGTGCTCAGCACATCGGGGTCGGCGGAACTGTGCGCCACGACGAAATCCTTGCCGCCGGTTTCGCCGACCAGGCGCGGATAGGTGTCGTAGCGGTCGATGTTCGTCGCCACCGTCCGCCACAGGTGCTGAAAGGTCGCGGTCGATCCGGTGAAGTGGATGCCGGCGAGACGGCGATCGGCGAGGGCGACCTCCGACACCTCGGGCCCCGCACCGTGCACCATGTTGATGACGCCTGGCGGCAGGCCCGCCGCCTCCAGCAGTTTCATCGTCCAGTACGCCGCCACCGACTGGGTGACCGCGGGCTTCCACACGACGGTGTTGCCCATCAGCGCGGGCGCGGTGGGCAGGTTGCCCGCGATGGCGGAGAAGTTGAACGGCGTGATCGCGTAGACGAAGCCCTCCAGCGGGCGATAGTCCACCTTGTTCCACACACCGGGAGCCGAGATCGGCTGGTCCGCCAGGATGCGGCGGGCGAAGTGCACGTTGAACCGCCAGAAGTCGACCAGCTCGCAGGGTGTGTCGATCTCCGCCTGGTAGGCCGTCTTGGACTGGCCCAGCATCGTTGCCGCGGCGATGGTTTCGCGCCACGGCCCGGCCAGCAGGTCGGCGGCACGCAGGAAGATCGCGGCGCGGTCGGTGAACGACAGCGCCCGCCAACCCGGGGCCGCTGCGGTCGCCGCCGCGATAGCGTCGTCGATGTCGTTCGGCTCCGCGGTGGTGAGCGTGCCCAGTACCGCGGCGTGCCGGTGCGGTTGCACCACCTCGAGCCGCCGGCCGTGACCACGCCGATGCTCGCCGCCGATGACATGATGGATTTCGGTCGGTGTCGCGCCGAGCTCGGCCAGCTTCGCCTGCAGGCGCGCGCGTTCGGCGCTGCCAGGGGCGAAGGTGCCCACCGGCTCGTTGACCGGCCGGGGTGGCGACACGACGTTGTCCATTTGTCCTCCTGGTGGTGGTATCGGGCCTGCGGTGCATTAGGTGAATTTCCGGTAGGGCGAAGTCAACACCGGAAAACTGCCCGAAGAATGAGTCAGTCGGACAAAGATGGGGCGAGTGCGTTGTCGAGTTGGCCGAAGGATGGACATGGCCGGGGATGAGGAGTTGGTCGACGCGGACATCGATCTGTTCGGCCTGGCGCAGATGGTCGCGGAGAACGCGGGCGGGATGGTGTCCATCGAGGACCCGTATTCGCACGTGCTGGCGTACTCGGCGTCCGACGAAACCGCCGACCAGTTGCGCGTGCTGTCGATCCTGGGCCGGGAAGGCCCGCCCGAATATCTGACGGTGCTGCGGAAGTGGGGCGTGTACGACCGACTGCGCAACAGCGACGAGGTCATCGACGTACCCGCGCACGACGAGCTGAACATCAAGCGCAGGCTTGCGATCGGCATCCGGCATCCGGCGGACTCGGGCGCCCGCGCGGTTCGGGTGCTCGGCGCGATTTGGTTGCAGCAGGGCGATCGACCGTTCAAGCCGGACGCAGCCGAGGTTCTGCGGGGTGCTGCGGCCATCGCGGGGCGCCTGATATCCCGCACGCTCGACGCGCCGACCACCGAGGCGCTGCTGATCCGGCGACTGTTCGGCGCGGCAGGCGGCGCGGTCGACGTTGCGGCGGTAGCGAGAGCGTTGAGTCTGCCGCCGACCGGTCCGGCCGCGGTGGTCGGGTTCGCCCTCACGGCCACCGAGCAGGCCACCACCACCGAGCCCACTGCCCTCGGCGGCATTCTTCGCCTGCGCGCCAGCTCTTTTCGCGCCGATTCGGTGACCGCCACGCTCCGCGACCGCGTCTACGTGCTGCTCCCGGATTACCGCTCCGCACAGACGGTGACCGCCTGGACACGGCAATTGGTCGAACAGCTGGAAACGAAGCGCTCGCTGGCGCTGCGGGCCGCGATCGCCTGTCCCGTCGCGGATCTCGGCCGCGTAGCGGACGCACGGGTCGAGGTCGATCGCGTCCTGGACAGCACCATCGCGACCTACCCGAAGCATCGGGTGACCACCCTCGCCGAGTCGCGGACCGCGGTGCTGCTCGGCGAGGTGCTCGACCTGGTCGGCTCGCGCGCCGAACTGCACGATCCGCGCCTGCGCGCGCTACTCGACTACGACCGCAAACATTCCGCGAGCTTGAGCGACAGCGTGGAGACCTATCTGCGCGAACACGGCGACGTCCGCAACGCCGCCGCGGTGTTGCGCGTGCATCCGAACACCCTGCGCTACCGCATTCGCCGCGTCGAGGAAATCCTCGGCATGGATCTCGGCGATCCCGCCGACCGGCTGTTACTGGAGATCCAGCTCGCATTGCACCGCCGCACACCCGGCCGCTCGGCCGAGCCGACGATGTGACGGTCGTATATCCGTAATCACCAGACGGCCTCCGGGCAGGCCGTCATCGGGCGTTCTTGGTATGCGGACACCGGGGTCACCATCACGTAGCTGATTCGTTTCGCCCAGTTACCGGAGGAGTCGCCGGCAGCGATGTTGCCGAGGTTGTCCCAGGCGCGGCCAGGCGTATTTCCGCCGGGCTCGAAGGGCTCACCGCCCCAGAAGCTCACACAGGCGCCTTGTCGGTCCTCGTCCTCCCACACGGTCAGCCAGGTGTGCGGGGCGACATGCAGGGAGGACGGCACGTTGTTCCAGTCGTTCCAGCAGAAGATTACGCAGTCCCTGGTGACGGATCGCAGGTCGTAAGCCCCCGGTCCGAGTTCGACGCCGTCGTTGCTGAAGCCGGTGGTCTCCCAAAACCGTACCGTGTTCGACCACCAGGAATCTGGGATCTGCCCGGCACTGGCGGGAGTCGCTGTCAGACCGAAAGCCGCGGTCGCGGCGACGACAAGGGTGGCCCATCGTGCTGCGTGATGCGCTTTTCGGTGGAGCATCGACTTCTTCCTTTCGGCACGTCCCCGCTGCCCGACCACCTCGGCGCTCGCCTGCGCCGATGCCGTCCCCGTTATCGACGAGACGAGCGCAGCCGCGGCCAAGACCACCCTGGCCGTCGTTGTCGTGCGTCGCATGTCGTTCCCCTCTCCCGGTCTCCGCGACCTCTTTGCTGCCGAGCTCAGATTCGATGGAATCGACTCGTGCCCAGACGTTTTCGTACAGAAACGACAGTAGGATCCAGCACGGTACGCAAACCATACGAACAACTTCGTATAGCGGTCTTCACTTCGGCCAGACGCGGAGTGCGGCCAGGTCATGCCTGCCCAGGTGCGGGAAGGCTGCTCGCACCGTAGCCAGCAGCACGCGTGCCGATGCCGGTAGGTGTCGTGGGGTGCTTCGATCCAGGAGCGGAAACCCGTCTGTTCGTCGAGTGGAGACGGCAACGCGATAAGCCCGCCGCTGCACATGACCTCGACGCGGCTCACCCTGCAGTTGTGGCACGCGTCCAGGCGGGCCCCGGGAGATGAGCTGCGCGAAGCGGTCAATCGCTACGTGGAGACCGATTCCGCTGAGGCGTTACGGTTCCATCCGTTCTTTCAGACGATTGATCCCGCGACGATCGACCCGAAGGACGTGGAGTCCGTGCCCTGGGAGGTGCCGTTCCGCGACAAGCCGCCCGTCAT
This sequence comes from Nocardia amamiensis, assembly GCF_015477605.1. Taxonomy (GTDB): domain Bacteria; phylum Actinomycetota; class Actinomycetes; order Mycobacteriales; family Mycobacteriaceae; genus Nocardia; species Nocardia amamiensis_A. The sequence continues at coordinate 74,509 of NZ_JADLQX010000010.1, read as the reverse complement.
GGCCATCAACGCAAGTCTCGCGTCACCGCGGCTCGACGACATAGACGCAGCGCCGGTCGACAATGTCCTCCTGCAAGTGCGCGCGGGCCGGAAGCGGGAAACCGTCGCCGTCGGTGAAGCGGACTACGCTCGGATACTGGCGGGCAACAAGTACTTCCAACGGGCCGTCGAGCAGAACGGTGGGACGGTCGCCTTGCTGTCCCATGCGCCGCTCTCCGATGTGGGTGCCCGCGCGGCCAAGATCCTGCATTCCGATGCCGGAGTCACCGAAGTCCACGCCAATACCGGCTACCTGGAACTCGGGCAAAGCGGGCAGGGTATGGGCCCTGGTACGTCCAGGGCCGCCGATTTGAAGGTGCACAGTTCGGACGGACAGTCGCCGTGGGCACTGCACAAACCGGGAGCGCCACCCTGACGTTCGGCGGGGGCGCTCGAGCGCGTTCGTGCCGGTGGCGGCGGAGCCATCATGGCTCGAGTGCCGCAACGAGGCGATAACCGAACTCGGCGTGATGGCCGCCCACCGCCTAGCGATCGACGACCTTGCGCCTGCGCCAGCGAGGCCGTCTTCGCAGGTAGGATGCCTGGTGTATGCCAGCGCCGTGGACGGACTGTGTCGTACTTCCGCCTGAGCGCCGGACCCGCCACATCACCAGGGAGGGTGAAGGAGCGCCACATGCCGTCGGTGCCGACAGAGAGGTCCAGCTCCACCCTCGTGCTGGTGGTGCTGGCGTCGGGCCAGTTCTTGATGACGCTCGACAGCTCGGTGATGAACGTGTCGATGGCTACCGTCGCCCAGGACGTCGGCACCACGATCACGGGAATCCAGACCGCGATCACCCTGTACACGTTGGTGATGGCCTCGCTGATGATCACAGGCGGCCGAGTGGGCACCATTCTCGGTCGGCGCCGGGCTTTCGGAATCGGTCTCGTGATCTACGGCGCGGGATCGTTCACCACCGGGCTGGCGCCGAACCTGCCGATCCTCCTCCTGGGTTGGTCGCTGCTGGAAGGCATCGGCGCTGCCCTGATCATGCCCGCGATCGTCGCCCTCGTGGCGGGGAATTTCCCTCCCGAACGCCGGTCCGCGGCCTACGGACTGGTGGCCGCGGCGGGAGCGATGGCCGTCGCGGTAGGCCCGCTGCTCGGTGGTGCCGTGACCACGTTCGCGTCGTGGCGGTACGTCTTCTTCGGCGAGGTGGTCGTCGTCGTGATGATTCTGCTGGTCTTGCGCCGGGTCGAGGACGCTCCCGCGGAACGTGTCCGGCTGGATCTCGTCGGATCGGTCCTCTCCGTGATCGGGCTCGGGATGGTCGTATACGGCGTGTTGCGGTCGAGCGAATGGGGCTGGGTGCAGACAAAAGCCGACGGCCCTACCGTGCTCGGTTTGTCGCCTGTCATCTGGCTGTTGATCGGTGGCCTGCTGCTGCTGTATCTGTTCTTGCGGCGGCAGACCTATTTGGTGGCGCAGGGTCGCGACGCGCTGGTTGATCCGGCCCTGCTGGCGAACCGACAGCTCGCCGGGGGCTTGAGCATGTTCTTCGCGCAGTTCGCGGTGCAGGCCGGGGTGTTCTTCTCGGTGCCGCTATTTCTATCGGTGGTGCTCGAACTCAGCGCGGTCGAGACCGGGGTGCGGATCCTTCCACTCTCGATCGCACTGGTCCTTGCCGCGGCAGGCATCCCCCGGTTCTTGCCGCGTGCGAATCCGCGCCGCGTCGTTCGCCTGGGTCTGTGCGCGATGATCGTCGGCGTCCTGATCCTCGCTGCCGGGATGGACCCGGGCGCCAATGCGGGCGTCGTGTCGATTCCGATGCTGTTGATGGGATTGGGCTTGGGCGCCTTGGCTTCTCAACTGGGGGCCGTCACGGTGTCCGCCGTGCCCGATTCGGAGAGTGCCGAGGTCGGGGGACTGCAGAACACCGCGAGCACCCTCGGCGCGTCCCTGGGCACCGCACTGATCGGGTCGATCCTGATCGCCACGCTCAGCTCGTCCGTGATCTCGGGCATCGAGAACAATCCGGCCATTCCGGCCTCCGTGCAAGAGCAGGCCACCACGGATTTGGCTGACGGAGTGCCTTTCCTGTCCAACACTCAGTTGGCGGGCGCTCTCGACACTGCCGGAGTCGGCGATACCACAGCTGATGCCATCCTCGCGGTCAACTCCGCCGCCCGCCTCGAGGCTCTGCAGGTGGCATTCGCCGTGACCGCTCTCCTCGCGATCGCCGCGCTGTTCGGCACCGGCCTGCTGCCTCGCCGACCAGTCGGCCCACCGGACACGAAGGCCCCGCCCACGCAAGGCCGGGGTGGGTAGCAAGTCGGCTCGCGCCGCTGAACCCCACGAGCCACGCCTGCGCCCGCTACTCGACCACGACCGCAAACATTCCGCGATCCGGCGCGACAGCGTGGAGACCTGCGCGAACCGGCGACGTCCGCAACGCCGCCGCGGTATTGCGCGTGTATCCGTACACGCTGCGTTACCGCATCCGTCGCGTCGAGGAAATCCTCGGCATGGACGTCGGCGACCCGGCTGCTGCTGGAGATCCAGCTCGCACTGCATCGGCGTACCCATGGCCGCAGATCGAGAGCGCGCCGGTCCGTTATTGGGCTGAATTGATGGGTGTGGCGACTTTTGGAAAAATGTCCCTTATGACATCGAACCGACGAAAGGCTCGTGGCGCGTAAGCGACCGGGCCAGGTCCGCGCGAGCCTGCCGCGCAACCTCCGCTCAGGGTATGGCAGGAAGACAGTTGCTGGGGTCTCGGCGCGAGCGCAAAGCGAGATCGCCGTGTTCGAGGATTCACGTCTTTGGCCTGGCGCCATTGCCGACGCAATGACATGTTGGGCCAACACCGTTCAGGGGCCAGCCCGCAGGCTGACGGAGCCGGAGGTTCGTGGTTGCGGCGTCGAGGCGTGCTGTCCTTTCGACGCTCATCCGCGAAAGTTGTTGGACCAGGCCCTGCGCGAGCTTTCGCCGGGTCCGTCGCGGGAACTCTGGCGACGGGTGCAGCCGCTCGATGAGTTGTACTGTTCCCGCACGATCGCGGACCCCTATGTTGATCCGTCCGAACCATGGTGGTTGCGGAGATGCTGAACCTCGAGCAGGAGGATGCCGCGTAAGCGCCCCTCCGCCCTGCGGTCAGGGACCAAATCATGTCAGCGGTGCAACGCCCGAACGGACTATTCCGACCGATTCGACGCAGCGCTATGCGTGGTGTGCGACCAGTGGCGTGAAAGCGTCTGCGGCGATCCCGGTTGCAATTACTGCCGACAACGGCCCGAACGGCCAAGCCTTGCTCGAGAACTTGCCCCCAACGAGCCCGCCTTGCGCCGGGCGGCTCGGTTTGCCAGTCGGCGGTTTCGCCCGCCCGGCTGACGGACCTGCGGTCGGACATATTCCCGATGGCGACCGGTCCTGATGCAACTGGAGCCCGCTGAAATCAGTCCGGTTCATAACGAGCCGGCCGACCTGGCGATAGGGCAACTCTCTGATTCCTGGCAGTTTCCGCGTGATCTGCTTGCCGACACACCGCGCTGTCCGAACCCGCCACGCGGCCGTGCGGGTCATGGCTCGAGGTAGAGGCGCTCGGTGGGCAGGCGGGGGAGTCCGGCGGTGCCGTCGTGGTGCACGGTCAGGGCGGCGGAGTGGTGATTTCGCGCCGCCCATGCTTGCACGAACACCAACGCGGCGGTCAGGCACGCGACGAACTCGAGGCGCATGTCGTCGGCGAAGGTGATCGACAGACGCACGTCCGGTTCCTCCGGGCATGGCGATTCGCCGGAGTGCGGCCAGGTCATACCTGCCCTGGTGCGGGCAGGCAGGCTCGCACCGTATCCAGCAGCACGCGTGCCGAGGGCCGGTAGGTGTCGTGGGGTGCTTCGATCCAGGAGCGGAAGCCGGTCTGTTCGTCCAGTGGACACGGCAACGCGATAACCCCGCCGCTGCTGATGACCTTCACTTGGTACCGGAATAGTCCCTCGAACACCTCCGGGAAGTCGGGCAAGTCGGGTCGCGTCAGGAACGTCCAGGTGCGCGAACGAGGGTGCGCCACAATCGGGCCGAGACTTTGGCATCGGGTGCGGATCGCGTCGACCACAGCGACCCCAAGGGTTTCGGGCATGCAGATCGCGCAGACGGATTTACTTGCGCGCACGATGATCCGGTCCGGTTCCGCCTCAGCTGCGAGATTGGCGACCCGCTTGTAGAACGCGACTCGCCCCTCCACCGTCCCGATACTCGGGGAGCGCAGCCCGATGGACTCGTCGCGTAGCGACTTCGCCATCCGCTCCAGATCGGCGACCCCCGCCGAATACCACCTGCCGCTATCGGTACCGCCATCGCTCGCGTTCATCCCCTGCGCCTCCCTGCCAGTCGTGGTGAGGCACCCGATGCCGGGGGCTCCTGCACTCAGTCAGCGGCAATGCCTGCACAACAGAGGGAGGCCGCACCAAGCGCGCCGGGATGAGGAACCCGGCCGCTCACCCCGGCGTCGGGGCCGAAGTCAGCGTCACAGGATCAGGAGGGTGTCAACAATGGCACTCTCATCGCGGCGCGGACAGAAGTGTCAGCGGCGGAGATGTAATGCACTGTGCTACTTAATATTCCAGCCGAACGAGATTGGCCAGCTCTCGCATCTCGGGGGTCAGGGTGCGTCGCCTGGCGATGATTCGGCCGAGTAGATCCTTTGCGGATCGTTGCTCGATCAACCACGGGCGTGCCTCGCGGGACAGCTGGAACAGGACATCGAAGGCGGAGTCATAGCTTCGGAGTTCGATGTGTGCCGTCGCGATATCGAGCAGATGCCGGTTCCGATTGTCAGAGGTCGGACGCAGCCCCGGCGGCACGTCCCGGGCGAGTCGCAGCGCGATGTCGGGGCGGTCGTCCACGATGGCGTTCTCCACCCGCTTCATCGCTACCGTCGCGGGGCCGAACGTCGTCCAGTACTGGTGGTAGCTACCCGAATCGCGCTTGACCGCTACCGCTGCCGCATGGGCCAAGCGAATCATGTCGTCTGCCTCATCGGACCGGTTGTCTCGGATCGCGGCGGCGGATCCGCGCAACAGGAGCCACCCCCAGGTCGATAGTTCCCTTGTCGTCGCCACTGACAAACGCGGCTCGATACGGTCGGCCCACGAGGTTGCGAGTGTGCGAACTTGCTCGAACTGTCGTTCCACGAGCAAAAGCCAACACAGAGTGATCACCGCTGACGCGGCATCGAGAACGTTCCCGGTTGTTTCCGCATCCGTCAGAGATCGCTCGAGGGAGGTTCTCGCGGGTTCCAGCTGGCGCGTCTGCACCATCACGGAGCCGACCAATTGCAGAATTCGTGATCGCATGAGCGGCGACGCGTCCCGTCCGTCCGCTATCAGGCGCGGAAGTACACGAGCCAGCTGGTCGTACTCATTGTCGTGGTAAAGCTTTACTGCGGCGGCGAGCGCCTCGTTGATACCCCGCTCAGGGGGTGGCTCCGTCGCTTGCCCGCTTGCCGTGGACATGAGCGCTTCCCGCGTCGGATGCCAGAGCTTGCCGTTCCCGCTCTCTGGTTGCGGGGGATTGGGACCGAGAAGTGCCGAGAGTGGGCAACTCATCGCGACCGCGAGCCGCCGGAGCGTCTGCATCCGGGTGTCGTCGCGCTCGCCCTGTTCGATCTTGCGAATCAGGGACAGCGACACGCCCGAACCCTCCGCGAGTTCACGCTGTGTCAGACCGCTGCGCTTACGAACCGATCGCAAGCGTTCCCCGAGATCTGCGCTCATGGTCCGAGGCTACGACTGGACTTGCCCTCCGGCACGGTTTCGGGCAATCCTGCGTGGTCACGGGTGCTAGTAGCACACCGGTCCCGGCTTCGGGGGCAGTTCACGCAGCCTACGTCCGACTTCGTTCGGTGGAATGTCGTTCATGGCGTACTCCTCCGCCGATGATGGCTACCCACCTGCGACGGTACCGGTCATCTCGTCAGAGGCGCGAGCGGCGAGGAAGAAGACTTGAACCTGGCCTGACGTGCGACAATGCAGGCGTATAGCACAGTTGATGGGCAGTTGACCCTCGACTCAGCTGGAATGCAGCGTGAAGACCATCTGAAAGTCAGCGCGACCAGGCGACAAGACATGGCCGTTGGTGGCCTGGAAGGCGCAGTTCATGACTAGTTTGTACTGTTTGTCGAGTTGGAGATTCGGCACCACCGAATGCCATCGGTAGTCCGCCGGTATGGCGCTGTGGTTGTCCGAGTATCCGGTCTTACCCTCCACGTAGGCGCCGCAAGCCATCGTGTTGCCGACGATGAGCCTTTGCACGTATGGCGAGAGCGTCAGCGACCAGATGAGCCGGTTGCCGCCATCGGGTTGCTGACTTGCGTAAACGACATCTCCCGTGAATGTGCCGTGCTGGCCGTTGTACCTGTAGCTCTGGTGGCCGGGCCTGAAGTCGGCATACCCGGGGATGGCGTTCGCTGGGCCTGCGGCGAGGACGCCAATGGCGGTGGCCAGGGCCGCGAGGATCAGTTTCTTCGGTGTACCGACTTTGCGCGGCATGTGTATTCCCCCTGTGGGATCGGTTCGATTTCGACCTCGACCGGTAGTCCCTCGGCGATTGTGGCGATGTCGAGATCGCCGCGAGCATCCGACAGGTGGAACCAGACAAGAGTGCTGTCGGCGTCATCGAGCTTGATCACGCCGGTACCGTTTCGCGGTTTCCAGCGCCACACTGTGCCTGTCTCCACCTGTTGCACCTCTCTTGTCGCGGCCTGTCCTGTCGCGTTCCATCATCCAGCGAAAGCGTCTCACACTGATGCAGATTCGCTACTGCTTGCCAAGCCTATGACGTTGAGCCGCCCCCGAACCGTTCCCGGCGCTTTGGCGTCGGCGCGGCGCCGGGTTCGGAAACTGGAGGACTTCGGATCCGGCCGCACCGACTTGCCCTCCGGCACGGTTTCCGGCATCCTGGGTGGTCACGGGTGCTAGTAACACACCCGTACCGGCTTCGGGGCCAGTTCACCCAGCCGCCAAGTTCTCAGCACCATTTGTGCGATTCCGGTTCATCCTCGGTTACCTACTGCGGCTACCGTTTCGGGTACGCGGAAAAGGAGCCGGCGGCATGGAGTTCCGACATCTGGTTTCGTTCATCACAATCGCCGAAGAGCTGCATTTCGGCCGCGCAGCGCAGCGCTTGCATCTCACGCAGCCCAGTCTCAGTGCCCAGCTGCAGAAGCTGGAGAAATCGCTCGGCGTGCAACTGGTCGCACGCAACTCGCACGAGGTCAAGCTGACCCCCGCGGGCCGGGAGTTCGAGAGCCAGGCCCGGCTCATCGTGGCGCAGCTCGACCGCGCGGCTCAGGCCGCGAAGGCGACCGCCGAAGGGCGGGCGGGCACCCTCAATATCGGCTACAACCTTCCGGCCAGCAGGCACGTGCTGCCGGAGGCGCTCACCAGGATGACCGAACGACACCCCGACATCGTGGTGTCACTGTGGGAGAAGCGCACCGGCCCGCAGCTGGCCGGGCTCGGCGACGGGTCATTGGATGTGGCTCTCGTATACGGACATCCGAGCACCACCGACTTCCGGTACCGGCGGCTGCTGCACCGAGTGCCGTTGGTCGCCGTGGTCGGGCGCAGGCACCGGTGGGCCGATCGGCCCGGGGTCCAGTTCGCCGAACTGGAGGGCCAGGACTGCGTACTGTTCGCCCGCGAGCAGTGTCCGGCCATGTACGACTCGATCTTCCGGGCGGCGGCGGACACCAGGATCTCGCTCGCGATCACGCACACCGCCGACGATCCCGGTGCGACCGCGCACATGGTCTCGGTACGTCCGCTGGTCGGGTTCGCCTCGCTGCCGCGCGCGATTTCGATGGGCATGGGCGGGCCGGGGAGCGCTTCGGTCGCGGTGAAACTGTTCGATCCGGTGCCGACCCTCGATTTGTACGCGGTGTGGCGTGCGGACGAGTCGAATCCGGCCGTACGCTTTTTCTTGGACTGCGTCGATTCCCCGGAACCGGCGCATATCGATATTGCCCGCGCGGTGTCGGCCTGACCACGTCGATAGGTGATGACATTCGTGCGGTAGGAACCGCAATGGCGACAGACCTGTAATTCGCTGTCGGCGACGAGAATTCGACATTGTGAACACAGTGTCTGTCACCGCGGTCTCGGTCAGTGAAAATGGATACGATCTTTCCGACACCGCGAGTTTGTACTCGGTGATTTCCGGCGCCGCCGCCGACCAGCCGGATCGGCTTTCGCTGTGCGACGCCGACGGAACGCAACTGACCTGCGCCGAGGTCGATCGCCGGGCCAGGGCGGTTGCCTCGGCGCTGGTCGCGCGCGGCGTCGCGGCAGGCGATCGGGTCGCGGTGCTCGGCCGGACGAACCTGGCCTGGGCGCTGCTGGATTGCGCGCTGCTGGCGATCGGGGCGGTGGTGGTCCCGGTGTATCCCACCTCCTCGCACAGCCAGATCGAGCACATCCTGCGCGACAGCGGGAGCGCCTACTTCGCCGCCGAGAGCGCCGAAGACGCCGAACGGCTGTGCGCCGCGGGCGCAGGGGAGGTCTGGACCTTCGAGCAGGTCGCGGAATGGGCTGTCGGCGAGATCGATCCGGGAATCGAGGACCGCATCGACGCCGTGCGGCCGAACGACCTGGCGATGATCGTGTACACCAGCGGCACCACGGGTGTGTCGAAGGGATGCCTGATCACCCACCGCAACATGTTCGTGTCCTCGGCCAACACGGTCCGTCAGACCGGGGATGTGTTCGACGGGACAACCGTCCTGGCGCTGCCGCTGTCGCACGTGTTCGGGCAGACCATCCTGTTCGCCTGCCTGTTCGGCGGCAGCCGAACCCACCTGCTGCCGGGCATACCGGACCTGGTGCCCGTGCTGCCGACGCTGAGGCCGACCTTCCTGGCCATGATTCCGTACGGCATGGAGAAGATCCGCAAGTATTGCCGCACCCTGCTCAGCGAGGCCGAGGAGCGGGAAGCGGTCGAGCGCGGTCTCGACCTGATGCGGGCGCGGAAGACACCGGACCCCGTGACGCACCCGGTGGCGGCCGCGCTCGGCGGCGAGCTCAGATACGTCATCTCCGGCGGCGCCTCGCTGGACGACTCGACCGTCGGGTTCTACGCGGCCTTCGGCGTGGTGCTGCTGAACTGCTACGGGCTCACCGAAGCCGCCACCGCCGTGACGGTCAGCGCCCCGGAGACCAACCGGCTCGGCACGGTCGGCAGGCCGATCCCGGGCACGTCGGTGGCTATCGCCGAGGAAGACGGCGAGGTGCTGGTCGGGGGCCCGCACGTGTCGCCGGGCTATTGGGGCGCGGCCGCCGACCAGACGCCGGTGGACGCGGAAGGCTGGCTGCACACCGGTGACATCGGGGAACTCGACGACGACGGCTTCCTGCGGATCACCGGACGCAAGAAGGAGATCCTGGTGACCTCCGGCGGCAAGAACGTCGCCCCTACACCGCTGGAGGACCGAATCCGGCTGCATCCGTTGGTGTCCAACTGCATGGTGCTCGGCGACGGCCGCGACTTCGTCGCCGCGCTGGTGACCCTGGACCCGGTGCAGGTGGAACGCTGGCGAGCCGCCGAACCGGACGGTGATCTCACCGCCGCCGTCCAATCCGCCGTCGACGACGCGAATTCTCTCGTCTCCCGCGCGGAATCGATTCGAGCATTCCGGATCGTGGACGGTGATTTCACGGTCGAAGGCGGATTGTCGACTTCGTCACGAAAACTGCGCCGCGCCGCGATCGCCGAGGCCTATGCGGCGGATATCGAACTGCTGTATTCGGCGCCGCGACCCGCACGATAGCCGCAACCGATCGGCCGATGAATCACGGCCCGTCGCGGTGGTTGTCCGCGCGCGGCGGCCACAGACTCGAAATCGGAATTCGACTACCGGAAAGTGATGCGAACAATGTACGACGTCATCGTTGTCGGAACCCGGGTGGCGGGCTCCCCTCTTGCCATGTTGCTCGCCAGGAAGGGCTACCAGGTGCTCGCCGTCGACCGCGCGAGCTTCCCGAGCGACACCCCGTCGACCCACTACATCCACCAGGCCGGGCTGGGTTTCCTGAAGTCCTGGGGCCTGCTGGACGAGGTCGTCGCCACCGGGTGCCCGCCGATCCGGCACCTGAACTTCTCCTACACCGACATCGTCATCAACGGCATGGCCGACCCGTCCGCCGACGGCATCGACGCCGTCTACTGCCCGCGCCGCACGGTGCTGGACAAGATCCTGGTCGAGGCCGCGGGCAACGCCGGCGTCGAGGTCATCCAGGGATTCACCGTCTCGGAGCTGGTGTTCGACGGCGACCGCGTGGCCGGCATCCGCGGCGCGGTCGGCGACGGCGCCGAACAGGAGTTCCGCGCGAAGCTGGTGGTCGGCGCCGACGGCTCGAACTCGATGGTGGCCAAGGCGGTCGGCGCGCAGGAGTACGAGGGCTCGCCCGCGGCGTGCTTCATCTACTACTCCTACTACGAGGGCGTGGACTGGGGCATGCACCACCGCACCGGTTTCGGGGAGCAGCAGTTCGCGTCCTGGCCGACCAACGACGGGCTCGCGCTGGTCGCGGTCATGCGCAAGCGGGAGCGGTTCCGCGAGTTCCGCGCCGACCCGGACGCCGGCGTGCAGGAGATCGTCGCGCAGATCGACCCGGAAATCGGTGCGCGCCTGCGTGATACCGGCAAGCGGGTGGAGCAGTTCCGCCCGATGCTGTACCCGGACAACTACCGCCGTCAGTCCTACGGTCCCGGCTGGGCGCTGGTCGGCGACGCCGCCTACCACAAGGACCCGTTCACCGGCTGGGGCATCACCGACGCGTTCAAGTACGCGCAGCTGCTGGCCGACCTCGTGGATGAAGGTTTGTCCGGCGCCCGCCCGATGGACGAGGTGATGGCCGAGTACCAGCGCGAGCGCGACGCGCAGAGCGCGAGCACTTACGAGCTGACCCAGAGCATTTCGGAGCTCTCGCTGACCCCGTACTACGACTCGGTGTTCCGCGCGACCTCGATGGACGCCGACTACATCAAGCACTTCTTCGGGCTGATCGCCGGAATCTACTCGCCGGACAAGTACTTCGGCGAGGAAGAGCTTTCCGCGCTGTACGAGAAGGTGAACTTCCCCATGGCGGCCCGGCACGTCACGAAGGACGGAGTCACCGCATGAGTGCCCCGGTGCTGACCGCGCTGGGCGACAGCTTCGTCGAAGGGCGCGGCGACGCCGCGCCCGGCGGCGGCTACCGCGGCTGGGTGCCGCGCCTCGGTGGCCAGCTCGGCCTGCGACCCGCGGCGGTGCGCAACTTCGGCGAGCACGGCGCCACGACCACCGTGGTGCTGGAAGTCCAACTGCGACAGGCCGTTTCGACCCGATCCAGCCTCTACGGCGTCGTGGTCGGCGTGAACGATCTGGTGAGCGAATTCGACGCGGATCGGTTCGCGCGCAACGTCGCCGAGCTGTTCGGCACGCTGCGCGCGGGCGGAGCGACGGTCTTCACCGCAAGCTACCCCGATATCCCGGCCCGCCTGCCGGTGCCGGATGGTTTCCGCGCACTGCTGCGCGAACGGTTCGACTTCGCCAACGCGGTGCTCGCCGACGTCGTCGCCGACACCGGCACGCTGCTGCTCGACATCGCCGCCCAGCCCGAATGGGAACGGCCGGAGGTGTGGACCGCCGACGGCCTGCACCCGAGTTCGCTCGGCCACCGCCTGTTCGCGGCGGGTGCGGCCGAGCTGATCGCGTCGAGCACCGCGACCACCGTCGCCGCTTGATCTCCCACCCCGGTTCGAGAGGAAATTTCGTGACAGACGACAGACGCCTGGCGCGCAACCCGATCGCCATCGTCGGCATGTCCGGCCTGCTGCCCAACGCGCACAACCATCGAGAGTACTGGCAGAACATCGTCGACGGCGTTGACTGCACCGCCGAGGTCCCCGCGTCACGCTGGAGCCTGGACGACTACTTCGACCCGGACCCCGCGACGCCGGACAAGACCTACTCGCGCCGGGGTGCGTTCCTGCCCGACATCGAGTTCGACCCGCTGGAATTCGGGCTGCCGCCCAACCAGCTCGAGGTCACCAGCACGATGCAGACGCTCAGCCTGGGCGTCGCGCGGGACCTGCTGCGCGACGCGGGGGCGGTGGATTCCGCCTGGTACGACCCGAGCCGCACCGGCGTCGTGCTCGGCACCACCGGCCCGGTGCCGCTCATGCACCCCTTGGCGGCGCGGTTGTCCACGCCGGTGCTGAAGGAGGCGGCGCGCTCGGTCGGTCTGTCCGACACCGATGCCGACGCCATCGCCGACCGGTTCGTCGCGGCGTTCGCGCCGTGGGAGGCGAACTCGTTCCCGGGGCTGCTGGCCAACATCACCGCGGGCCGGGTGGCCAACCGTCTCGGCCTCGGCGGCATCAACTGCACCGTCGACGCGGCCTGCGCGGCTTCGCTGGCCGCATTGCGCACCGCCATCGCCGAACTCCAGGACGGCCGGGCGGACATGATGATCACCGGTGGCGTGGACACCGAGAACACCATCTTCATCTACATGTGCTTCAGCAAGGTCGGCGCGCTGTCGTCCAGCGGGCGGATCAGCCCGTTCGCCGCCGACGCCAACGGCACGCTGCTCGGTGAGGGCATCACCATGCTCGCGCTGCGCAGGCTGGAAGACGCACGCCGCGACGGCAACCGGATCTACGCCGTCATCCGCGGTCTCGGTTCCTCCAGCGACGGTCGCGCCAAGAGCATCTACGCCCCCCGCGCGGGCGGGCAGCGCGTCGCGCTCGACCGGGCCTACGCCGACGCCGAGATCTCGCCCGCCGATGTCGCGCTCATCGAGGCGCACGCCACCGGCACGCCCGTCGGCGACAAGACCGAGCTCACCGCGCTCAAGGAACTGCTCACCGACGCGACGTCCGAGCCCGCGTTCGCCGCGCTGGGCAGCGTGAAGTCGCAGATCGGGCACACCAAGGGCGCCGCGGGCACCGCGAGCGTGATGAAGCTGGCGTTGGCGCTGCATCAGAAAGTGCTGCCCGGCACCATCAACGTGTCCGCGCCAAACGCCGAGATCGCCGCTGCGGACGCGCCGTACTACGTGAACACGCGCACCCGGCCCTGGATCCGCGACCCGCATCGCCCGGTGCGCCGGGCCGCGGCGTCGGCATTCGGGTTCGGCGGCACCAACTTTCACGTCGTGCTGGAGGAGGCGGACGCCGATCGGGGCGCGCACCCGGTGCTGCACCGGACGGCACGCGCGCACCTGTGGCACGCCCCGGACGTCGCGGGTCTGATCGACGCGGTGCGCAGTGTGGCGCCCAGCGACGGCGGTGAGATCCCGGAGCAGCATGGACGGATCGGGTTCGTGTCGGTCGACGAGGAGAACGCCGCGCACCTGCGCACGCTGGCGGTGGATGAACTCGTCCGCAACCCCGAGGCGACCGCCTGGGACCACCCCGAAGGCGTGTACTTCCGGGCGGCCGCCCTGCCTGCTCGCAAGGTCGGCGCGCTGTTCGCGGGGCAGGGCAGCCAGTACGTCGACATGGGTCTGGAGGCGGCGCTGAACAATCCGGCCGTCGGTGCGGCGTTCGACGCGGCCAACGACGCTTTCGCGGGCGCGTCCGTGCGGCTGTCGTCGGTGGTTTTCCCGCCGCCCGCGTTCGACGACGCCGTGGCGGCGCAGCAAGAAGAGGCCCTGCGCCGCACCGAGTTCGCCCAGCCCGCGATCGGCGCGCTGTCGGCGGGGCAGTTCACGGCGTTGTCCGAGTACGGATTCCGCGCCGACGGCTATCTCGGGCACAGCTTCGGTGAGCTGACCGCGCTGTGGGCTTCCGGCGCGCTGGCCACCGCGGACTTCTACGCGCTGGCCCGGGCGCGGGGCGTGGCCATGACGCCCGAGGAGGGGGTCGAGGCGGGCACCATGGTTGCGCTCGGCGCGTCCAGGCAGATCGCGGAGGAACTGCTCGACGGCGTCGACGACGTGTGGATCTGCAATCACAACGCGCCCGACCAGGTCGTCGTCGGCGGCGGGCCGGAGGGGATCGCCGCCGTAGTGGCCCGCTGCGAGGAGCGCGGGGTGGCCACTCGCGCTCTGCCGGTCTCGGGGGCGTTCCACACGCCTTATGTCGCCCACGCCACCGCGGCGTTCGCGCCCGCGGTCGCCGGGGTGCACATCGGCGCGCCCGACGCGCCGGTCTTCGCCAATACTTCCGACGCGCGCTATGGCAGCGATGTCGCGGCCAACCGGGCCGTGCTGACCGAACAGCTCGGCAGACCGGTCGAATTCGTCGCCGCGCTCACCGCGATGCGCGACGCGGGCTGCACGGTGTTCGTGGAGTTCGGGCCGAAGCAGGTGCTGACCTCGCTGGTGCGGCGCACCCTCGGCGACGACGTCGTCGTCATCGCCACCGATTCCGGTCCGATCGGCGACAGCGACCTCGCCTTGGCCCGCGCGGCGGTGCGCCTGGCCGTGCTCGGCTTCGGCCTGCACGGCATCAACCGCCATACCGCCCCCGCGCCGGAGGCCCAGGTCTCCCGCCGCGCGATGACGGTGACGCTGTCGGCCCCCGAATACGTGCCCGAGACCCGCCGCACCGCCTACGCCGCCGCGCTCGACGACGAATACCGGCTCAGCGTCCTCGCGGCTTCCCCCGCTCCGGTCGACAGCGTGGTCGATCACCAGCCCGCCGCCGAAAAGCCGGTCGGGCCACCCGCTTTCACCGCAGCATCGGAGACCACCGTGTATCCCACACCGCAGCCCGGCGACGCCGGTTCGGACGCGCTGGAGAGCGCGCTCGTGCAGCATCTGCACACGCACCGCCAGTTCTTGGACGGCCAGCTGGACATGGCCCGCGGCCTGGCCGGCGCGCTCGGCGACGGCCGGTTGGACGCGGCCACGGTGCGCGCCATCGAGGCGGTGAAGGAGCACGGCGTCGCGATCAGCCACAGCCATGCACGCGCGAGTGAAGTGCTGGCCCAGCTGGTGGAGCTGGAAAGCGGATTCGCTCCCGTTTCGCGGCCTTCGACCCAGGTCACGCGCCCGGCCTCGCCCGCGCCGCGTGCGGCGATCGAGCCCGCACCTGTGCGCCGTCCCCTCGCCACGGCCATGGTCGTGGATGACCACCGTGCCGCGGCTGCGGCGGAAGCCGTTGCAGTACCGGCCACTCCGGAAGCCGTGACGAACGGGCACTCGACGGGAGCCCCGGCCGAGACCCGCGCGGAAGACGGTCAGGTGTCGAGTGAGGCGTTGCGGCGTGCGTTGCGCGAGGTAGTCGCGGAGAAGACCGGTTATCCCGTGGAGATGGTGGATCCGTCGATGGATCTGGAGGCCGATCTCGGTGTGGATTCGATCAAGCGGGTCCAGGTGATCGGCGCGGTGCAGGAACGGTTCCCGCATCTGCCGAACCTCGGCCCCGAGCAGCTGGGCACGGTACGGACGCTGGATCAGGTCGCCGATCTGCTCGGCGGCGCGCCGACCACTGAAACTGTTGAAACGCCTGCGGCCTCGAACGGAAACGCCACCATCGCCGCGGCCGACGGCCAGGTGCCGAGTGATGTGTTGCGGCGTGCGTTGCAGGAGGTGGTCGCGGAGAAGACCGGCTATCCGGTGGAGATGGTGGATCCGTCGATGGATCTGGAGGCCGATCTCGGTGTGGATTCGATCAAACGGGTGCAGGTGATCGGCGCGTTGCAGGAGCGGTTTCCGGACCTACCGAGTCTGGGTCCGGAGCAGCTGGGCACGCTGCGCACACTGGATCAGGTCGCCGACCTGCTCGGCGCGTCCGGCGGTGCGCCGACCAGCACCTCCGCCATGGCGACGAACGGCACAAGCGCGGATGACCGAGTATCCGGCGAGGCCTTGCGGCGTGCGCTGCTGGAGGTGGTCGCGGAGAAGACGGGCTATCCGGTGGAGATGGTGGATCCGTCGATGGATCTGGAGGCCGATCTCGGTGTGGATTCGATCAAACGGGTGCAGGTGATCGGCGCGTTGCAGGAGCGGTTTCCGGACCTACCGAGCCTGGGTCCGGAGCAGCTGGGCACGCTGCGCACACTGGATCAGATCGTGCTGGAACTCGCCGGTGCGGCGGGCGGTGATGTCCACCCAAAAGCTGAGGCCGCGGCGGGAACGTCGCGGCATGCCGTCGAACTCGTCTCCCTGCCGTCGCCGGATCGGGCGGTCGCGCCCTACCGGGCCCGGGCCCGGGCCGTGCTCGTCGACCTGACCGGCGAGCAAGACGCCGACTCGGCCGCGCTCGGCGCGGCGCTGGACGGGCTGGGTTGGACGGTCCGCTACGCGGATTCGGCCGGTGATGTGGACACCGGAGGCGAACCGATCGACCTGTGCCTCGTCCTGGTCGGTGGTTCCGCGGACTGGGAGTCGGCCCGGCGTTCCCTGACCGATTGCATCCTCCTGGCCGGTCGTGCCGTACCACCGCTGCGGCGCGCACCGGGACGGGCGGCCTTCGTGACGGTGACTCGGCTCGACGGGGGACTCGGCTTCCTCGGCGCCGAGCCGGTGCCCGCCCTGCTCGGCGGTGTCGGCGGAGTGGTGAAAACCCTTGTGGCCGAAGAACCCCAGCTGTTCAGCCGGGCGCTCGACATCGCTCCCTCCTGCACGCCTGCTCAGCTGGCCGAGCTCGTGACGGCCGAACTGCTCGACCCGGCCCGCGACACCCATGAGGTCGGCATCGACGCGGCGGGCGTGCGGAGGACCCTGGTGCCGAGCGGGCACGCACCCGCACGATCGGTCACCGCGGTGCGTCCCGGCGCCGAGCAGGAGCCGATGGTGCTCACCGCCGACGACGTGCTGCTGGTCACCGGCGGCGCGCGCGGCGTCACCGCCACTTGCGTCCTGGCGCTCGCCGCGCGGAGCGAGGCGCGTTTCCTGCTCCTCGGCCGATCCGAGCTCGGCACCGAACCCGACTGGGCGGACGGAGTTTCCGATGCGGAGCTCAAGCCTGCCGCGGTGCGCGCGCTGGCCGCTACCGGCGCGACACCACGCGACGTCGAGCGTGCCGTGTCCGGGGTTCGCGCCACCCGGGAGGTCCGGCAGACGCTGGCTGCTCTCGGGTCGCGGGCCGACTACCTCGCCGTCGACGCGACCGACGAGAAAGCGGTCGCCGCGGCCATCGCCCCGTGGCGCGACTCCATCACCGGCGTCGTGCACGGTGCCGGGGTATTGGCCGACTCCGTGATCACGGACAAGACCGCGGAATCCGTCGCCAGGGTGCTCGATCCGAAGATCGGTGGACTCGCCGCGGTGCTCGGCGCGCTCGGGGAGCTACGGCATCTGGTGTTGTTCACGTCGGTGGCCGGGCTGTTCGGCAATGCCGGTCAGGCCGACTACGCGGCCGCGAACGAAGCGCTCTCGCGATTCGCGGCGAGCTGGCGGCGGCACCACCCGGATTGCCATGTCACGGCAATTGATTGGGGTGCATGGGACGGCGGCATGGTCACTCCCGCCCTGCGGGAACACTTCCGCCTCCGCGGTGTCGAACTTTTGGACCCGCAGGCCGGTGCGGCGGCGTTCACGGAGCAATTCACCGCCGCCCGCGCCGCCGACACGGTCGTTCTGATCGGACCTGCGAAGTCGCTGTCGGACACGACGGGTATCGGTACGGCGACCGTGCGTGCCCGGCGAACGATCACCGGGATCACCGGGGATCCGATCATCGCGGCGCACCGGATCGGCGAGCACGTCGTCCTACCCGCCACCTTCGGTCTCGGCGCCATGGTCAATCTGGCCGAACGCGCTCTGCCAGGACGGGTAGTGGTCGGTGTCCGCGACTTCCAGGTGCTCAAAGGGATCGTGTTCGACCATCCGGTCGACGAGCTCGAGCTCGAACTGGCACCGGGGGATAACGCCACGCTGCGAGCGGACAACGCGATCCGCCGTCCGGTCGGCGAACCCGAACCGGGCGAGCAGACGACCACGGTGCATGCGACGGTCCGCGGCGACGACGCGGTCCATTTCCGCGCGACGCTCCTGCTCGCCGACGCCGCGGAGCGCGCGCCGCGACGGCCGGTCCCCGGCGGCCCCGCCGACGACACGGACATCTACCGCGACGCCATCCAGTTCCACGCACCCGCTCTGCAAGGCTTGCGCCGGATTCGGGCGGTCACGGACGACGCGATCGTGTTCGACTGCGAACTACCCGCCGCCACGGTGGCGCGGGGCGCGTACGCCGGGAGGTTGCACGACCCGGTCCTCGCGGACCTGATCCTGCAGGGCCCGCCCGTGCTCGGCTACCGGTTGCTCGGGACGGCCTGCCTGCCGCTCGGTGTGGGGCGAGTCGAGTATTACCGGCCGCTCCCCGCGGGCGAGCCTTTCGTGCTCATCGTGGACAACCCGCGGCCCGGTCGTTTCGACGCCCGGATCGACGCCACCGCGACGACGGCGGATGGCGAAGTGTTGCAACGTTTCTCGGACGTCACCGTGGTGACGACTCCTGATCTGACGGAGAAATTCCAGACCTCGGTGAGGCGGTGGATGGCATGACAACGCTGGAGTTCGACGGTGTTCCGTTCGATCCGGTAACCGCACCGGCCGCGCCGGCGGCGATGGTGCGCGGAAGCGAAGAGGGTCGGCCTCTGCGACGCGCGGATTCCGATACTGCATTTTCCGGGTCGGTCAACGACCATCGGCCAGCTACCGGAACCGGCAGTGCAACAATGGATCTCGCATACGCAGAAACGGATCAGGATAGCGTCGACGGTCAGCCGCCGCGCCGAGCAGGTTCCGGCATCGATGTCGCGCATCGGGGACACAGCGAAGATCTTGCGGATGCTGCCGGATTACCCAATGCAGCCTCGGAAACGGAGCAGGGGAGTGTCGGCGGTCAGCGGCCGCGCCGAGTAGGTTCCGGCCTCGACGATGCACATCGAGGACACGGTGACCACCGTGCGGACGCTCCGGGAATGCTCAGCGCAGCAATGCATCCCGCATCCTCGGAGGCCGAAGGCGATTCGCTCGCATCTCCGGCGCGCACGGAGGCCTCCGATCCATTCGAGGTGGCCGATCGGTCGGCGAGTCCGCTCGCCGAGATCCGCTCCGGTGTCGTCGCGGCACACCGGGCGGCACTGAGCGCACAGCTGGCCATGCAACGGGCAGTGTGGCAGCGGGCCCTGCGTCGAACGACGGCGGCAACCGAACCGAACGCGACCGAGCATGAAAGCGGCGTCGGGCTCGGTTCGTCCGTCAGCGGTAGCGGTCACTTGCCCGCCCATGACGAACCAGCGCACCGGCGACCGCAGCATGGTCGCGACCACGACGGCCCGCACTTGCGGCGCGGCAACCACCCACAGCGGGGCGCTGAAGATTCGCTCTTTTCGACGCCCGGCGACGACTCGCAGACACCTGTCGGGGTGGCCGCCGCGGAGTCGGCGTTCAAGCCGCTGGCCCGCACCGATCGCATCGGCCTGGATCCAGCCGCGCTCACCCGCCTCGCCGAAGGCGATCTGACCGGCGTATTCGGACCGGCGTACCGGCGTCCCGGAGTCGAGTCGGCGGCCAGGCTCGCCGAATCGGGGCCGCTCGCCCTCACCGAGGTCACCGAGATCGCGCTGTACGGCGGCAGGGGCAACGGCAGCGTCACGGCACGGTTCGAGGGTGACTCGCGCGCCGCGGCGATTCAGGCCGCGGAGGTGTTCGCCCTGTACCTCGGCATGCCGCTGGTGCTGTCGGGTAGCTCGCTGGTCGCCGAGTGCACCGGTGCAGTAGAGGGCGCCGGGTCCGGCACGATCACACTGACCGTGACCGCTCTCGACTTGGTGCCGCGACCGCACGTCACCGGGACAGCGATCGTGACCGGCGCGCAGGGCGAAATCGACGTCACGGTCACGGTGACCGAACGCCCCGGCAGCGGTGTCGGCCCGGGGCAGGTCTCGGAAAGCCTGCTGCTCAACGAGTTCCATATGGCTCATCTCGCCCGCGGTGACCAGGCCGTCGCCATGGGCCCGGAATTCGCCCCGTACACCGGCGTGCGGGCGACCAGGCTGCCGACCGGCGGCCTGCTGCTGGTCGACCGGGTGCTCGACTTCGATGGCAGCCGCGGTCAGCTGGACGGAGCCGCTTACACCACCGAATACGATTCGCCCGCGGACTCCTGGTACTACGCCGACACCGCCAACGAGTCGATGCCGCACTTCGTCTACATGGAGACCTCACTCCAGGCGGCGCTGCTGATGGGCTACTACGCGGGCCCCACGCTCACCCAGCCCGGCACCACGCTGAGCCTGCGCAACCTCGGCGGCACCGCCACCGTGCTGCGGCGGATCGATCTGCGGGGCAAGACGATCCACCAGTCGTCCCGGATGCTGTCGACCACTATCCTGCCCGGTTCGTCGCTGCAGACCTTCGACTACACGCTCAGCGTGGACGGCGAACCGTTCTACACGGGCGAGACGATGTTCGGCTACTTCAGCGACCAGGCCCTGGCCAACCAGACCGGCCTGGACGCGGGCCGCGCGGTGCCGACCTGGCTGGCGGAGAACCCCGCCGCGCGGCTGCGCACTATCGACGTCGCCGCCCGGCGCGCCGACCCGAATGCCCAGCTGTGCGCCCGGAACACGCTCGCGCTGATCGACCGGGTCGACGTGGTCGACGGCGGCGGCAGATACGCAGCGGGATATCTGCATTCGCTGCGCGAAATCGACCCGTCGGACTGGTACTTCACCCGACACTTCCACCTCGACCCGGTGATCCCGGGGTCGCTGGGAGTGGAATCGGTGATCCACGCGATCCAGGAGTGGATGATCGACGCCGGATTCGCCGACACGATCGGCGATCCGGTCTTCCGCATCCCCGCCGATATCCCGTTCCGCTGGCGCTACCGCGGGCAGTTCCTGCCCACCGACGGCACCGTCGAACTCGAAGCGCACATCAAGGAGGTCCGTCGCGGCCCGGATCGGGTCACCGTGATCGCCGACGGCTCGTTGTGGAAGCCGGGACTGCGCATCTACGAATTGCTCGACCTCGCGGTCGAACTCGGCGAACGGAAGGAACGGTGATGACGACCCCGATCGGCGTCGCCGCCGCGACCGCAGACGATGTCGCGACCGACTCGGGCCGCCCACGCTGGATCGTGCGGCACGGCGGCTGCGTGGGTGCGACCTCCGACAAGCGGATGGCGGAACTCGCCGACGATCCGCTCGAACCCGGCAAGGGGAGGGAGCGGCGATGACCACGACCCGGATCAGCGTCGCCGCGACCGTCGACGGTGTCGCGACCGTGCTGTGGGAGCTGGGCCCGCGCCGGACCATGCGTCACGGCGGCCGGGTGAGCGCGATCTCTGACAAGCGGATCGCCGAACTCGCCGGACCGCTCGATCTCTTGGTCGAACTCGGCAAGCGGAGGGAGCGGCGATGACCACGTCCCCGATCAGCGCGGTCGCGGAGACCGCCGACGACATCACCGCCGTGCTGCTGAACCTGAATCGCCCGTGCTGGATAGTGCGGCACGAGGGCCGGGTCGGCGCGACATCCGACGAGCGGATCGCGGCACACGCCGATGTCCTGGCCGCGGTCGCGCCACTGCCGCTCGAGCAGTTGGGTGACCGGCGTTTCGCCGCAGCCCACGGTGTGCGCGCGGCCTATGCCGCCGGTGCCATGGCCAACGGGATCGCCTCGCCCGCATTGGTTTCAGCGATGGCACAGGCGGGATATCTCGCCTCCTACGGTGCCGCGGGCGTGCCACCCAGCGCGGTCGACACGGCATTGGCCGACTTGAGCCGCACGCTGGTGGGAAAGCCGTTCGCGTGCAACCTGATCCACAGTCCATCCGAGCCCGCATTGGAGCGCGCGATCGTGGACGCGTGCCTGCGTCATCAGGTTCGGTGCGTGGAAGCGTCGGCGTTCATGGGTCTGACCGGTGAGGTCGTGCGCTACCGCGCCATGGGACTCGCCGTCGACCGACAGGGCCGAATCGAGATACGGAACCGGTTGATCGCCAAAGTCTCCCGGGTCGAGGTGGCCGAGTTGTTCCTGCGTCCGGCCCCCGAGCGGCTGCTGCGCGGATTGGTCGAGTCCGGTGAGCTGACGCCGGAGCAGGCCCGTCTCGCCGAACAGGCTCCGATGGCCGACGACATCACCGCCGAAGCCGACTCCGGCGGGCACACCGATCGCAGGCCGCTGCCGGTGCTGCTGCCGGAGCTGATCGCGACGCGGGACCGCCTCGCCCGCACCGTGCCCGCCGCCGCGGCGGTCCGCGTCGGCGCGGCGGGCGGCATCGGTACCCCCGCCGCCGCGGCCGCGGCCTTCGCCATGGGCGCCGCCTACGTGGTGAGCGGTTCGGTCAATCAGGCCACCCGGGAAGCGGCTCAGTGCGACGCCACCAAACAGCTGCTCGCCCAAGCGGATTTCGCCGACTGTGCCATGTCGCCGTCCTCGGACATGTTCGAGCTCGGCGTCCAGGTGCAGGTGCTGCGCCGAGGCACCATGTTCGCCGCCCGCGCGCAGCGGCTCTACGACACCTATCGCGCGTACGACGGCATCGACGACCTCCCGGCCGACCTGCGCCGCGATCTCGAGGCCACGCTGTTCCGGCGACCGCTCGACGCGGTGTGGGCCGACTGCGTCACGTATTTCACCGAACGCGATCCGGCCCAGCTGGTCGGCGCGGAAGCGGAGCCGAAACGCAAGATGGCGCTGGTGTTCCGGTGGTATCTGGGGCTGTCGTCGGGGTGGAGCATCCGCGGCGAGGCCGATCGCGTCGCCGACTATCAGATCTGGTGCGGACCCGCGATGGGCGGGTTCAACAACTGGGTGGCCGGCACCTACCTGGCGGCACCGCGCAACCGGCACGTCGCCGACATCGCCGATCAGATGATGCTGGGCGCGGCCTACCTGACCCGGGTCGCCCAGCTGCGCACCGCGGGCGTGCGGTTGCCCGCCGACTGCGCCCGGTTCGTGCCCCGACCGAGGGAGGAACGATGACCACGCTCGAGACCGGCTCGGACACCCGGGCCTCCTGGATGGTGTGCCCTTCCTGCGCCACCATGATCTACGCCAAACGCTACGAGCGCGCAGGCCGGGTCTGCCCGGACTGCGACGGCCACGGCATGCTGACGGCCGACCAGCGCGTCGAGGCGCTGCTCGACCCGGGCTCCGCGCAGCACATCGAACCGGCGGCCACCGCGGCGGACCCGCTCGGCTTCAGCGATTCGCGCCCCTATCCCGAGCGGCACGCCGAAGCGCGGCGACGCACCGGACTCACCGACGCCATCCGGTGCGTGCGCGGCACGATCGGCGGCGCGCCGCTGGTGCTGGCGGTGATGGACTTCCGCTTCCTCGGCGGCAGCCTGGGCAGCGCGGTCGGCGAGGCGGTCACCGCCGCGGCCGAAACGGCGCTGGCGGCGCGGGTTCCCCTGGTGCTGGTCACCGCATCGGGCGGCGCCCGCATGCAGGAGGGCATCCTCGCGCTGATGCAGATGGCCAAGACCAGCCAGGCACTGCGCGAACTGGACGACGCGGGCGTGCTGACCATCTCGGTGATCACCGATCCCACCTACGGCGGCGTCGCGGCCTCCTACGCCACCTCCACCGACGTCATCATCGCCGAACCCGGGGCGCGGCTCGGCTTCGCCGGTCCCCGGGTGATCCAGCAGACCATCGGCGAGACGCTGCCAGCCGGATTCCAGACCGCGGAATTCCTGCTCGAACACGGTGTGGTGGACATGATCTGCCACCGCTCGGCGTTGCGGGACCGGTTGGCCCGGTTGCTGGCGCTGGCCGCCGATACTCCGAGCCGCCTCGACCTTGGAGATCTCGACACACCGGTCCGAACCGATGCCGCGGATCTGCCGCCGCGCGAGGCATGGCACAGCGTGCGAGCCGCACGCGAATTGGGCCGGCCGACGACGCTGGACTATCTGGCCGCGTCCTTCGACGAGTTCGTCGAGCTGCACGGTGACCGGCTGTCGGCCGACTGCCCGGCGATGATCACCGCGCTGGCTCGCCTGGACGGCGCGCCCGTCGTGGTGATCGGCACGCAGAAAGGCCATACCGCCACGGAATTGGCGCAGCGCAATTACGGCATGCCGACACCTGCCGGATACCGCAAGTCGGCCCGCGTGCTACGGCTGGCCGCCAAGCTGGGCTTACCGGTGATCACCTTGGTCGACACCGCGGGCGCCTATCCGGGTGTCACCGCCGAGGAGCAGGGACAGGCGGTCGCCATCGCCGAATCGCTGAAACTGCTTGCCGGGCTGCCTGTTCCGATCGTCACGGTGATCACCGGTGAGGGCGGCAGCGGGGGAGCGCTTGCACTCGCGGTGGCCGATCGCGTGATCGTGTGCGAGAACGCGGTCTACTCCGTGATCAGCCCGGAGGGATGCGCCTCCATCCTGTGGAAGGACGCGGCTGCCGCGCCGCGGGCCGCGGCGGCCCTGCGGGTGGACTCGACCTCCCTGCTCGAGCTCGGCGTCGCCGACGCCGTCCTGCCCGAGCCTCCGGGCGGCGCCCACCGCGATCCCGCCGCGGCCGCCGCAGCACTGCGGCTCGCGTTGCGCCACGCGGTCGCCGACCTGAGCGCGCTATCCCTCTCGGAGCTACTCGACCACCGCCACCACCGTTTCCGGGTCTTCGGACTGTCCAGGAACAACCAGGTCTCCCGATGATCGTGTCACTCCCAGCACTGATCGAGGCTGGTGTCTCGATGGTGCTGGCGCGGTTGGCACCTAAGCGATCAGCCACCCCTCACGGCGCCCAGCCTGAACAACCTTATGGAGAAGTGATGACCGAGTCCGTGACCACCGAGCCGGTCGGCCGCGCGCTGAACCCGGTCGACGCCGACCACGCGCTGGCCGTGCTATCGCGTTACGCGCTGGCCGTGCGAGCCGAGACCGCACCGAGCTCCGTGACTGTCGCCAATGGCCCGTTGGTGTTGCGCGTCAGCTGGGACGGGCAGGCTGGGCCGGGCACGCCCGCCACCGTCGCGCCCGTTCCGTCTGTCGCGCCCATTCCCGGGGTGCCTGCCGCGGCCGATGACTCAGCGTCCGCCGAAAAACCTTCGGATGCCGACACTTTCACCGTGAACGCCGAGACCGTCGGCGTCTTCTATCGCGCCCCCGAGCCCGGGGCCGCCCCGTTCGTCACCGAAGGCGACCCGGTGCGGGCCGGTCAGCAGGTCGGCATCGTCGAGGCGATGAAGCTGATGATCCCGGTCACCGCGGCCAGGGAGGGACGGGTGGCGGAATTCCTGGTGGAGAACGGGGAGGCGGTCGAGCACGGCGCGCCGCTGATGGTGCTCGAGGTGGTGCGGTGACCGTGCGCCCGATCCGTAAGGTGCTCGTCGCCAATCGCGGCGAGATCGCCGTGCGGGTCATCCGGACCTGCGCGGAACTCGGCATCGCCACCGTCGCGGTGTATTCCGCGGCCGACGCCGATTCCGCCGCCGTCCGGCTCGCCGATCAGGCGTTCCGGATCGGTCCCGGCCCCGCGAAGCGCAGTTACTCCTATATTCCCGCTGTGATCGAGGCCGCGCGGGCCACCGGCGCCGACGCGATCCACCCCGGATACGGGTTTCTGTCCGAGGACCCGGATTTCGCGGAAGTCTGCGAGGCGGAGGGATTGGTGTTCGTCGGCACGCCCGCCGCGATCATGGCCGATCTCGGCGACAAGTCCACGGCGCGGTCGCTGATGGCGGCGGCCGGGCTGCCGTTGCTGCCCGGCAGCCGCGATCCGCTCGACACGGTGGACGAGGCGCACGCGCTCGCCGACGACATCGGCTATCCGGTGATCATCAAGGCGGTGGCAGGTGGTGGCGGCCGCGGCATGCGCGTCGTGCGGGATTCCGCCGACTTCGCCGCGGCTTGGCAGGAGACCCGCGCGAATGCCACTGCGGTGTTCGGTGACGGCAGGCTCTACGTCGAGCGCTATCTCGACTCGGCCCGGCACATCGAAGTGCAAATTCTCGCCGACCGGCACGGGACGGTGCGGCATCTCGGCGCGCGGGATTGCTCCCTGCAACGGCGGCACCAGAAACTCGTAGAGGAGTCGCCCGCACCCGGTCTGTCCGACGAACTCGTGGCCCGGATCGGCGCCGCCGCCGTGCGCGGCGCGGAAGCCGTCGGCTACGTCGGAGCCGGAACCTTCGAATTCCTCTTGGACCAGCAGGGACGCTTCTACTTCATGGAGGTCAACTGCCGCCTGCAAGTGGAGCATCCGGTCACCGAGATGGTCACCGGAATCGACCTGGTCGCCGAGCAGCTGCGTATCGCCTCCGGCCTGCCGCTGTCGCTGCCCGCCGACGCCGCCACCCCACGCGGGGTGTCCATCGAGTGCCGCATCAACGCCGAGGATCCACAACGCGAATTCGCGCCCGCGCCGGGGACGCTCACCGAATGCACGTTGCCCGGCGGCCCCTTCGTCCGGATCGACACCCATGTCGGCCCCGGCTATGCCGTTCCACCGCATTACGATTCGCTGCTCGCCAAGATCATCGTCTGGGCGCCGGACCGTCCCACTGCCATCGCGCGGATGCGCCGCGCCCTGGCCGAAACCAGGATCCGCGGCCGCGGCATCGCCACCACCACCGACTTTCTGCACGACATCCTCGACCACCCCCGCTTCCGCGCCGCGGACCACGACACCGCCCTCATCAGCACCCTCACCACGGTGTCCCGCGTCGCCTCATGAAAGCCGCCGCCATCGGACGCGGTTGACGGCCCGCGTCCGATGGCGGCGCACCCCCGGCCCCGGTGCTGTCGGAGCTCCGATGGTGTCGACCGCGTGCCGGAGGATTTGTAATGGGCTTTGTAACGGGCGGAGCCTGGCGCTCGATTCAGCCACCGCGGTCATGTTCGTGGCCGAAACCAACTCAAAGAGATCGGGTTTGAGATGATTCGAGTCAATCGCCACATCGTCGCGGGTGCCCTGCTGGCCGGTGCGGTGCTGATGTCCGTCTCTCCTGCGCAGGCTGAGGCACCGCTCCAGCTCGAGCAGGCTCAGGCCCCGGTCGAGCCGCAGGCGATTGGCAATAGCGAGATTTCCAGCGGTTCGGCCGATCTGAACCGCTGGTTCTGCGGCACGATCTGGCGTACCTGCGTCTGATCGCCCGGCGCGCAGAACGACGAAACCCACGGCGGCATCTCGCGCCGTGGGTTTTGCTCTACAACCACGTCGTCGGCGATATTCGCTGGCGGTAACCCGCCTGGACGCGGGATCATTGCTCACCTGCATCGCTCGTTGATTCGAGACGAGAGGGGGGAGCATGAGTTCACGCGCAACGGCGGTCAAGCTGGTGCTGCGTTTTTATGGCCGGGAAATGGCCTCGCGCAAGGCCACGACGATTCCGGCGCTGCTGGCACCGGCACTCGGCAATATCTGCAACCTGTACATCGCACCGCTGATCGTCGCCATGATGGTCGGCCGGGTCGCGGTGACCGGGGATACGAGTTTCGGGGCCCTGGCTTCCTATATCCTCGCCTTCGGTGGCACCCTGCTGCTCGCGGAAGTGCTGTGGCGCATCGGGATTCACTGTCTGAATCGAGTCGACGCCTACGGTATCGAGCACCTGTACGTGCTCGCCATGGACGAGCTGCTCGCCAAGGACGCGGCGTTCTTCCACAACAACTTCGCCGGTTCGCTGACGAAGCGCTCGCTCAGCTTCGCGGCTCGGTTCGAGCAGTTCGTGGACACCCTGGCCTTCGAGCTCCTGGCGGCACTGGTGCCGCTGATGTTCGCCTCGGTGGTGTTGTGGCGCTACAACCCCATGCTTGTCGTCGTGCTGATCGGGATGATCGTGATGACGGCGCTGGTCATCACGCCCTTGATCCAGCGCCGCCAGAAGCTCGTCGACGACCGGGAGGCCGCCATTGCGCAGGTTTCCGGGCATGTGGCCGACAGCTTGGCCAATATGCAGGTGGTGCGCGCCTTCGCCGCCGAACCGCAGGAGGCGGCCGAGCATCGGCGGCGGGTCGTCTCGTCGCGGCAAAAGTCGTTGCGCTCCTGGGACTACGCGAACCTGCGGATAGATACGCTGGTGGCGCCGCTGCTGGTGCTCACCAACGTGATCGGCCTGCTGATCGCGCTGGGCCTCAGCGGCGGGAATGCGGGGGTGGAGGCCATTGTGGTGGCATTCACCTACT
Organism: Nocardia amamiensis; assembly: GCF_015477605.1. Lineage (GTDB taxonomy): Bacteria > Actinomycetota > Actinomycetes > Mycobacteriales > Mycobacteriaceae > Nocardia > Nocardia amamiensis_A. The sequence continues at coordinate 46,449 of NZ_JADLQX010000010.1, read as the reverse complement.
ACTTCAACGCCACCGGGATCATGTTCCGGTTCAACCAGATCTACCGGCGGTTGGAGACCGTGCTCACCGAGGCGGCGCAGTTCACCGAACTGCTGCTCGATGAGCCGAAGGTGCTCGATACCGAACATCCGGAACCACCGCGGCCCCAGGGCTTCAGCGTGCGGTTCGAGAACGTGAACTTCACGCACGCGGGTGCGCGGCAGCTGTTCCACGGACTGGATCTGCACGTGCCCAGCGGCGCCAAGGTAGGCCTGGTCGGACGATCCGGTGGTGGCAAGACCACCATCACCCAACTGCTGCTGCGGTTGATGGATATCCAATCCGGAACGATACGCATCGGCGGGCAGGACATCGCCCGGCTGCGGCAGGCGGATCTGCGCAGTCTGATCGCCTACGTGCCCCAGGACCCGGCCATGTTCCACCGGACCCTGAGCGAGAACATCCGGTTCGCGCGCCCGGACGCCACGGACGAGGAGATCCTGCGGGCCGCCGAGGCCGCGCACGTCACCGAGTTCGCGGACGCACTGCCGCAGGGTATGGAAACGCTCATCGGCGAGCGCGGCGTGAAACTGTCCGGCGGCCAGCGCCAGCGGGTCGCACTGGCCCGGGCCATGCTGCGGGACGCGCCCATCCTGCTCCTGGACGAGGCCACCAGCGCTCTCGACTCGGAAAGCGAATTGCTTGTGCAGCAAGCGCTCTGGGAATTGATGGAAGGGCGTACGGCGCTGGTCGTCGCGCACCGGCTGAGCACTGTGGCCGGGATGGACCGGCTGGTGGTGCTAGACCACGGGCGAGTCGTCGAGGATGGGACACACGAAGAGCTGCTATGTGCGCAAGGAACATACGCGCAGCTGTGGCGGCACCAGTCGGGTGGATTCCTCGGCGAGGAAGTGGTCGCCAGTTGATCGGAGTTCGAGTTCGCTCGATCGGATTCCCCGGCGCTCAGCGGACGGCCTGACCGTGCCGTGCGGAGCAGTTGGGCATTCCGCCCGAGGTCGCTCCGCACATCTCCTTCTCCGCGGAGTTCATCAGCGACTCCACCGCGCCCAGCTGCGCGCCGCCGGCTGGCGCACCGGCCGCGGTTAGTGCAGCGCAATGGTCACTCAGATGTATCGTCCGTCGGTACGTCAGTTAGCCTGGCGGTGGTCTCATCGCGACATTCTGTTGTCGAGGTAGGCGAGTCTCCATTTCTTGACTTCCGATAGCCCGCTGTGCTGGGCAGGGCCGTGGGGTAACGGTTCGAGCCCGGAGACCGACAACGACGACAGGATGCGTAGGCAACCCGTGGTAATCGAAAGCAGTACCGGCCGGGTGGTGCCGAAATCCGCCGCCGCAACGAGCGCGCCCGTAGCGTGGGAACACATCGATCCACGCGCACAGCGAGCGGGGCGACTTGCCTCGTCGTCGACCGCACAGACCGGGGGACACGGGCCGGCGCGTGGCAGCGAGTACGCGGTCTTGTTGCGTCGGGTGCGGCAGGCGGGGCTGCTGGATCGGCGGTTGCGCTACTACGCCTGGAAGAGCGCGGTCACCGCGGTGGCGTTCGTTGCCGGGTGGGCGGCGTTCGTCCTCGTCGGCGACTCGTGGTGGCAACTGGGCGTCGCCGCGTTCTTGGCGGTGGTGTTCGCCCAGATCGCGTTCCTCGGTCATGATGCCGGGCACAGACAGATCTTCGGCAGTCGGCGGGCCAACTACCTGTTCGGTGTGATAGCGGGCAATCTCGGTATCGGGCTGAGCATCGGTTGGTGGGTCAGTAACCACAACCGGCACCACGCTCACCCCAACACCGAAGGTGCGGACCCCGACGTAATGGGAGTGCTGGCCCATTCCGGTGATCGGGCGCGGGAGGGCAAGGGTTTCCGGCGGCTGATCTTCCGCTACCAAGGCTGGCTGTTCTTTCCGATGCTGTTCCTCGAGGCAGGCAGTCTGCACTACGCGAGTGTCCGGGCGGTGCTGCGCTGGGCGATACCCAATCGCATCTGGGAGGCCGTCCTGCTAGCCGCGCACGCCGCCGGGTATCTCGCCGCGGTATTCCTGGTCCTGTCGCCCGGCAAAGCGGTGGCCTTCATCGTCGTGCAGCAGGGGCTGTTCGGGTTCTACATGGGCTGCACCTTCGCCCCCAACCACAAGGGGATGGAAGTACTGGCCGAAGGCGAATCGACAGACTTCCTCCGCCGTCAAGTGCTCACCTCTCGTAACGTCCGCGGCGGTTGGCTCGTCGACGCGGCCCTGGGCGGTCTGAATTACCAGATCGAGCACCACCTGTTCCCGTCCATGCCGCGGGCCAACCTGCGCCGAGCGCAGCCGATGGTCGAAGAGTTCTGCCTCGAGCTCCAGGTGCCCTATTGCCAGACCGGCCTCCTCGACTCCTACCGCCAAGCATTGAGCCATCTGCACACCGTCGGCAAACTCGCCCGCCCGCTACCTCTGGGGTGACCGCCAGTCGAGGTAACTGAGTTTCATTTGCGGCCAAGGTGCTCGCCGGTTTCTTTGGTTCCGGGCTTGACCTTGCCCTAGGGGCAAGGTTCGACGATGGTTCGCATGAACAACAACGCACTGCGCACCGTCGAAGCCCAGATCCGCGAGCAGGTCGCCGCCTACTGCGAGTCCGGCAACGTCCCGGGGTTCGTCGCCGGCGTCTACCACGCGGGCGAGCAGATCGTCGTCGCCCACGGCACCGCGAACGTCGCCACCGGCGCACCGATGCTCGAAGACACCGGATTCCTCTTCGGCTCGGTCACCAAGGTCCTGACCACCACGCTGGTCCTCCAGCAGGTCGAGCGCGGCCACCTGGACCTCGACACCCCGGTCGTGAAGTACCTGCCCGAATTCGCCCTGACCGCATCGGGCGCGGCAGACAAGATCCTGGTCCGGCACCTGCTTTCGCACACGAACGGCATCGACGCGGACCTGTTCTTCCCTGACGCCGAGGGTCGCGACGCGCTGAAGACCTACGTCGACGGGCTCGCGAGCAGGTGCGGCACCCTGTTCGAACCCGGCGAGCAGCTCAGCTACTCCAACGGCGGCATGATCCTCGCGGGCCGCCTGCTCGAAGTGGTGACCGGCCTGCCCTTCCACGACCTGCTCGAGCGCGACATCTACGCGCCCGCCGGCATGGCGGACGCCAGCACCTCGGCCGCGCAGGCCATCCTGCGCAGCACCGCTGTCGGCCACTTCCTGAACGTCGAGACCATGGCGGCCGAGCCCACCCGCATGTTCATGCTGCCCGAGACCTGGGGGCCGGCAGGCGGCACGCCGATCGGCACGATCGCCGACCTGCTCGCCTTCGGACGCACCCACCTCGCGGGCGGTGTGTCCCCTTCGGGCACACGCGTCCTCTCTGCCGAGTCGACCGCACTGATGCAGCAGGTCTCGTACGACATGGCCAGCCCGAACGTCCCACCGATGGGCCTGGGTTGGGTGCGGTATCCGTTCGGTGAAACGACCGTCCTCGCCATGTCGGGCGCGTCGCCCGGCGGCGTGTCGATCCTCTGCGTCGTGCCCGAATACGACCTGGTCTTCACCGCTTTCGGCAATACCCCGGGAGCGATCATGCTGCAGGACCAGATCCTGCAGTGGCTCGTGAGCGAGCATCTCGGCGTCGAGATCCCCACTCTCGTCGGCGAATTGGAGCGGGAGGTCGACCTCACCCCATACGTGGGCACCTACCGCTCCGATCAGCTCCGCATCGATGTCAGCATCGTCGATGGTCAGCTCGAGGAGCGGATGACCTACGAACCGGCGGACGAATCGCAGGAGCGGATCTTCACCGAGTTCGCCGGCGGTATGACCGCCGCACCGCCGCAGCGCTACGTGGCGATCCGGCCCGGCCTTTTCGCGCCCGCCGGGTACCCGCTGGAGACGTTCGACGGATACCTGCGACTGCTGCTCGTCTCCTACCACGACGTCCGTGACGGTCGAGCCCGCTTCCGCAACGGCGGCGGCCGCCTGACCCGACGGGCCGACCGTTCCGAGTGACCTGACCGCCGAGTGAAAGGATGTGCAGCATGATCACGATCGGCCGGCTCGCGGACTACGCCGGAGTGACCATCAAAGCCATCCGCCACTATCACGAGCGCGGTCTGCTCGCCGAGCCCGACCGCGACTCGTCCGGCTACCGGCGCTATACCGCCGAACACGCCATCGATCTCGTCAAGATCAGGACCCTGGCCGATGCGGGCGTGCCACTGGCCCGCATCAAGGACCTCCTCGCCGCCGACCCGGACGCGCTCACGGCAGCCATCGCCGAGATCGACCGCGACCTCCGGGACCGCATCGCGCAGCTGCGGCGAACCCGCGACAAACTCGCCCAGCTGCGCGGCGGTGACCGGCTTTTCGTCTCCCAGGAAGTCGCCGACTATCTGGACGACTTGCGCGAACTCGGCGTCAGCGAGCGCCACATCCGCCTGGAACGTGGCGGCTGGATCCTCATGCAGACAGCCTCACCCGAGGACGCCGCCGTGTGGATCGCCGAAAAACGCGAACTTCTCACCGATCCCGAGTTCCGCGCCCTAATTCTCGACCACGACGCCGCCTACGACTGGTCACCGAACGATCCCCGCCTTTCCGCGCTCGCGGCGCGTACTCGGAGCTGGTTCGCCAACCACCACAGCCGATCCGAGACCCGCGCAGTCGCGAACCCGGCTATCGCCCGCTGGCCGCGCAGACTCAGCCCGGAGCTTCATCCCCAGCGTGGGACCGCCTCGCCCAACTCATGAACGGCTAGCGCCCGATCACGGAGGTCCGGCCGGACGCTCCACCCTGCCTGCTTCTCCATGGCGATCTGGACAGCGGTCCTCGGACACCGCTACTGGGGAGCTGTAAGGGCTTTGCGGAGTAGCTCGGTCAGCTGGAGTTGTTCGTCGGGGGTGAGGTTGGCGCCGGCGCGGCGGGGGAAGTCGAAGGATTCTTCGAAGGCGGCGTTGACGGCGTCGCCCTCCGCGGTGCGCTGGATTTGCCGGGAGCGGCGGTCTTCGGGGTTGGTTTGGCGCTGGACCAGTGAGCGGGCCTCCAGGCGCGTGACGATCTGGGTGATGTTGGAGGCGTCGCAGCCGAGTTCCTCGGCGAGTTCGCCCATCCCCCTCGGGGTGCCGACCCTGCCGAGCACGCATGCGTGGGCCATGCTCATCGCGTGTTGCCGGGCTGCGGCCTCGAAGGCGTTGTTGTAGGCGTCCACGAACTCGAACATCACTCGCTCGAGCTCGGTGGATGCGCTCACGGGGCCTGCCGGTACTGCCATGCCGGAAATTCTAGGCTAACTTTGCGGAAGATACTTGATCCGCTAAAGCAATCCTGTCACGATGATGCTTGATTCAATAAAGTATTCGCGCTCGGGCGCCGTGCGCGAATCGGACAAGCAAGGAGTACATGGTGAGCACCCTGTTCGATCCGGTCACGATCGGCGGATTGCAGCTTCCGAACCGACTGGTGATGGCTCCGATGACGCGGAACCGGGCCACCCCCGAGGGCCTCGTCACCGAGCTGGCCGGCGAGTACTACGCCCAGCGGGCGAGCGCGGGTCTGATCATCAGCGAGGGAATCCAGCCCAGCGTCATCGGACAGGGCTACTTCCTGACCCCAGGGCTGCACAACGCCGAGCAGACCGACGCTTGGCGGCAGGTCACCGATGCCGTGCACCGGGCGGGCGGGCGAATCTTCGCCCAAATCAACCACTGTGGCCGCATCGGACACCCGGCACTCTACCCGGACAACGCGCTTCCGCTGGCCCCGTCTGCGGTGGCGTCCGGCGAGCAGCTGTTCACACCCGACGGGATGCTCGACCACCCCACGCCCCGGGAAATGACCACCGAGGACATCGCCGCCACGATCACCGACTTCACCGCCGCCGCGCGCAACGCCATCGCGGCCGGGTTCGACGGTGTCGAACTGCACGGCGCCAACGGCTATCTGCTGCACCAGTTCTTGGCCGACAACACCAACCTGCGCACGGATTCCTACGGCGGATCGGTGGCCAACCGCATCCGGTTCGTCACCGAGGTCGTGGCCGCGGTGTCCGAAGCCATCGGTGCCGACCGCACGGGCATCCGGCTCTCGCCCGGCAACCCGTTCAACCACATCGAAGAGTCCGATCCGGCGCCGCTGTACGTCGAACTGCTGACGAAGCTGGCCGAACAGGACATCGCCTATGTGCACATCGTCGAAGGCGGCGACCGCGAGCTGACCACGAAGCTGCGCGCCGCCTGGCCCGGCTCGCTCATTCTCAACCCGCACCGCACCCCGGACGCGTTCCCCGCGACCGTCGAAGCGGCCGAGGAGGCGCTGGAATCCGGTGTCACGGACGCGGTTTCGCTCGGTGCCCTGTGGCTGGCGAACCCGGATCTCGACGCCAGGATCAAGGTGGGCGGGCCGTACAACACCGCCGACCAGGCCACCTTCTACGGCGGCGACAGCGCCGGGTACACCGACTACCCGACCCTCGACCAGGTCACGTCGGCCTGACATCCGCGATGACCGCTCCGATGCCGGTCCGGGGTTCCTGGCGGCGTCGGGGCGGTCGTGGCGCGCCCGCATCACATCCGCCAGCGCAGCGTGGCACCGCCGGAATACTGAACTCCGACTTCGACTATCTGGAGTCGATGCCGCAGACTGGGTCGGCGAAGGTGCGGGCCGAGCCCGAAACCGGTCAAAGTCGAGAAGTGGGCGGGCAACCCGAATTACGTCGAGATCCGCACACGTAGCGGTGCCCACGAAGCGGCATGTGCTGGGAAAGGAACGACTGGCCGTGACGGTCGAAAAGGGCCCCGAAGACACCCCACCATCCGGCCGGTGGAGGTCGACGATCGACGTCCTCGCCGACAGCCTCGCCACTCACCTCGGCGAGCAGGTGACCGTAGTCGACCCAGGCGAAATGGAGGACGGGTTCTCCTGTCTCGTCCGAGGTCCTGAGCTGTCCAGTCCAACGCTCCAGCTGGCGTGGGAGGGAATACTCGGTATGCATTACAGCGACGGACAGCCGGACATCAGCGTGTCGCTGTTCCTGTACAGCCGAGGCCGCCGCCTCCGGCTCGACGACCAGCCTGGCAGTTATCTGGAGATCGTCTATGAGGGCCCCCTCGACGGCTCCGGAACCTGGCGCGATCTGGGCTGGCTACAGGACGACTTCGGCGAGTTCGAGGCACATGATCGTTACGGCCACTGACCGCCCACTGCGATCAGAGCAGCGCGCGCCGGTCCGACCGTCCGATCGCAGTGGTCGTCTACTTCAACCCCGACCGCACGAACGCGTTGACGATGTGGCGTTGCAGCAGCAGATACATCAGCAACACCGGGAGGCAGGCGAGGCTGGCCACCGCCATCATCGGTCCCCAGTGGTCGCCCTCGGTGCCCATGAAACTGCGCAGGCCCAGTTGGAGCACGCTGTTGGATTGGCGTAGTACGACCGCGGGCCAGAAGTATTCGTTCCAGGCGTTGATGAACAGCAGGATCGCCAGCGCCGCCAGGGCTGGGCGCAGATTCGGCACGACCACGGTCCACAGGATCGACCACGAGGAACGGCCGTCGATCTTCGCCGCCGCCACGAGTTCCTTCGGGAAGCCGGCCATGTGCTGGCGCAGCAGCAGGACCGCGAGCGCCGAGCACAGTGTCGGAAGCACCACGCCGATCAGCGAATTGAGCAGGCCGAGCTTGGTCAGCAGCACGTAGTTGGGCAGCATGGTGACCTGGAACGGAACCAGCCACGTGCCGACGAAGGCCAGGTAGAGCAACCGCTGGAACGGAAAGGTGTACATCGCGAACGCATAGGAGGCCAGCAGCGCGACGAGCAGCTGGCCCGCCGCGGACAACGCGGCGACGAAGAAGGTGTTGCCGATCAGGCCCAGCACGTCGACCTTGTCGGCCGCGTCGCCGTAGTTGGCGAACGAGATCGGCCAGGGTACCGGGGACAGCGAGGTCACGTCCTCGGGCCGCCGCAGCGACGTGGCGAACAGCCAGTAGATCGGAAACGCGCACAATATCGCGGTCGCGGCGAGCAGAACGTGGCTGCCCGCGGTGCGCAGTCGGTCAATCGTCATGGAAGGAAACCTTTTCCGAGACCCACACCAGGACTCCGGCGATCACCCCGAATCCGGCGAACAGCAGCACACCGGCCGCGGCGCTGAGTCCGGCGTCGAAGCTGTGGAACGCGTAGTCCCATAGCAGGTAGTAGATATTGGTGGTCGCCTGTGCCGGGCCACCCTGCGTCATCGAGTCGATCAGCGGGAAAGTCAGAGTCGGACTGAGCAATACCGTGGTGAGCACCAGAAACAGCAGCGTGGGCGACAGCAGCGGCAAGGTGATCCACCGGCGGATCTGACCGGGACTCGCGCCGTCCACCCGGGCGGCCTCGTCGTACTCGCCGTTGATGCCCGCCAGCCCGGCCCAGACCACGAGCACCGCGAAACCGAGCAGCTGCCATCCGGTGATCAGGATGATCACCTCGTGCGCGGTGCTCGCGTCGTAGACCCAGTTGCGATCCGAGCGCAGAACTTGATCGACGAAACCGCTGCCGGGATGCAGCAGCCAGCGCCACACGGCCGCCGCCGCGACGGGCGCGACGAGGAACGGCGCGAAGACGAACGCGTGGTAGACCGTGCGTGCCCGGCCGTGCACCCGCCTGCTGGCCAGCGCGATGAGCAGCGGAAGCAGCACGGTGAACGGCAGCATGCCCGCGATCAGCACCCCGGTGCGGCCGATGGAGTCCCAGAAGGCCGGAAGATCGAGCAGCCGTTGGTAATTGCCGAGGCCGACCGGCTTCATCGGCGCGGTCGGCAGCAGATTCCACGAGTACGTGGACAGCTCGACCGCTTGGACCAGCGGCCGATAGATCCATACGACGAGCAACACCAGCGCGGGCGTCAGATACAGGTACGGCACGGCGAACCGCCCCGCCCGGCGAAACCGGGCGAGGCGGTTCGGCGACGCGACCGAATCGGGGACCTCCGTGATCACGGTGTCACCAGCACGGCCGGCCGGGGATTCGATGACGAACATCGAGTTACCCGGCCTCCGTCGCGAGCGCGGCGAGCTGGTCGAGCACGTCCTGCTCGGGCCGTTCGTAGAGGGTCTCGGCGGGTGTCGCCTCGATAGCGGTGGCCACCAGCGTCGAGCCGAGCAGATCGATGCGGCTGTAGCCGAATCCGATCAACCCCCGATGCCGTCCCACCGGCGCGATCGGATCGATCCGGTAAGCCAGCGCGGGCCCGATCCAGACCGGTATCCCGGCCAGCGCCGCCGCGGCGGTGAGGTGGTTGTGCCCGCAGATGATCAGCCGCACATCGGAATCCGCCAGGACCTCGGCGAGCAGCTCCGGCCGTGCCAACCGCAAGTACTCGGTGGCCGCGATCGGCGAGGGGATCGGCGGGTGGTGCAGCACCAGCAGCGTGCCGTGCCGGGCCCGTTCGCGCAGCTGGTCGGCGAGCCAGTCCAGCTGCCGCTCCTCCAGCCGCCCGTCGTGCCGCCGCGGCGTCGTGCTGTCCAGCGCGATCACCCGCAGTCCCGCCACATCGACGACCTGGTCGAGCGGGGCGTCGGGATCCACCGCGGCGGAATCCATGCCGAGTAGTTCGGTGGCGAAGGCCGCGCGCTCGTCATGGTTGCCCATGACGTAGACCGTCTTCGCGCCGAGCTCCTCGGCTACCGGCTCGACCGCCGAGCGCAGCCGGCGATAGGCCTCGGGCGACCCGGTGTCGGTCAGATCGCCCGAGAGCACCAGCGCGTCGATGCGCTGTCGCGACGCCCGCAGCTGCTGCAACACGTGCGTCAGGTTGGCGTAGGTGTCCACCATGCCGTGGACCCGTTCCCCAGCAGGGCGGATATGGGTGTCGGTGAGCTGGACGATCGTCGCCGCGCTCATGACGCCGGAAGGAGTTCGGCGCCCTCGTCCCTGGCGGCGGTGAGAGTGGACTGCGGGTCCTTACCCTGGAACACGATCGCCTCGACGGCTTCCATCATGCCGTCGCGGATCTGCAGGTAGTTGGTGCCGGGCATGGAGATCCACGGCTCCATGTTCGCCAGCTGGGCGACGTTCGGGGCCAGCAGCGGGTTCTTCTTCGACCACGCCTGCAATCCGTCCGGATCGTCCATCAGGCCGGTGCGCAGCGGCAGGTAGCCGATGCCCTGCGAGATCTTGGTGTAGGCCGGTTCACTGGTGAGGAACTTGATCAGTTCCCACGACGCGCGCTGCTTGGCCGGGTCGTTGGACAGGATGTGCAGCGAGGCGCCGGAATTCGTCGGCACGGTGGGCTTGCCCGCGAAGCTCGGCATCGGCGCCGAGCGCAGATCCCACTTGTCCTTGGCGCCGGTGACGAAGGTGCCCTGGATCGCGCTGGTCTCCAGGATCATGCCGATCTCACCGCGGGCGAACGCCTCGTAGCCCTGCTTCTGGTTGAACTTGGGCATGCCGCCGGAGTTGACCAGCTGCTGGCCCATCGCCGTGACCTCGACCGCGGGCGCGTCGGCGAAAGTGAGCTTCGTGCGGTCCTCGGAGATCACCCGGCCGCCGTTGGAGCGCACCAGCGACTGGAAGCACCAGTCCTTGGCCGTCTTGGTCAAGCAGTCGATGTAGATCCCGCCTTTGCCGGTCTTCCCGGTGATCGCCGCGGCGGCCTCGGCGACCTGCTGCCAGGTGGCCGGGGGCTTCGCGGGGTCGAGACCCGCTTCGGTGAACAGCGAAGCGTTGTAATACAGCACCGGAGTGGAGAACACGAACGGAACGCCGTAGGTGTGGCCGTCCCAGTCGGCCAGCGTCCGGGCCTTCGGCGCGAACGGATGCTCGGCGCCGTCGAAGTTGCGCTGCACCTCCTGCTTGCTGACCAGGGTGTCCAGCGGCTTCGCGCCGAGCTGGTGAATGGTGAAGTCCAGGTCGCTGAAGCCGAGCTGCGCGACGTCCGGCGGCGCGCCGGCCACCATCTGGTTCTGGATGCTGGAGATGGTGTCGCTGGCCGGGTTGGGGCTGTTGCCCTGCGGCTTCTGCGCGGTCACCGTGATGTTCGGGAACTTCGTGCGGAAGTCGGCGATCAGCGAGTTGAAGGTGTCGGTCCAGGCGCCGGCGAGTCCGTAGTTGTAGGACTCGAACACGATCGACACCTGCTGATCCGGCTTCAGCTCCGGGATCAGCGCGGCGTCGGTTTTCGAGTCGGTGGTGGTGCTCCCCAGTCCGCCGCAAGCGCTGAGCGCGACGGTGGTTGCGAACACCAGGCCCAGAATGGGCGCGGTGCGTTTCACGGTGTGTCTCCTCATCGAGTCGGGTGTGCGGGTTCAGGCGACGGCTACGGGTTCGTCCGCGCTGTCGATTCGGGCGTTCTGCCGGGCCTCCCGCCAAGTCAGGCGTAGTCCGGAGGCGGCATCGAAGAGATGGATGTGCGCCGGGTCGACCCGCAGCGCGATGCTGTCGTCGACCACCACGCCCGCGGGCCGGGGCGCGCGGGCGCAGAGGGAGCGATCGCCGGTGGTGAAGTGGATGAGCTCTTCGCTGCCCAGGTTCTCGACCATCGTGACCCGGCCGCGAATGTCGGAGCCGGTGGGATCCAGCCGCAGCTGTTCAGGGCGGATGCCCGCTACCACGTCGATGTCATCTCGGAAATCGACTGTGCTGATGGCCGATTCGGTATCGATTCCGTCGGCGACCACGCGCAGGACGCCGTCACGTTCGGTGACGACGGCGGGGAAGAGGTTCATCGGCGGCGCGCCGAGGAACCCGGCGACGAAGGTCGAACGCGGACGGTCGTAGAGCTCGGTCGGCGTGCCCACCTGCTCCACCCGGCCTTCGTTGAGCAGCGCGATCCGGTCGGCCATGGTCATCGCCTCGACCTGGTCGTGGGTCACGTACAGGAACGTCGCGCGGAGGCGCTGGTGCAGGGCGATCAGTTCGGCGCGGGTCGCGCTGCGCAGCTTGGCGTCCAGGTTGGACAGCGGCTCGTCCATCAGGAACGCGCCGGGATCGCGAACCATGGCGCGCGCCAGCGCCACTCGCTGCCGCTGCCCGCCCGACAGCGCGGCGGGCCTGCGGCGCAGCAGCTCGGTGAGGCCGAGTATTCCGGCCACCTCCGACACCCGCTCGGCGATCTCCGCTCTGCGCGTGCGCCGGGCACGCAGCGGGAACCCGATGTTCTTCGCGACGGTCAGGTGCGGGTAGAGCGCATAGCTCTGGAACACCATGGCCAAGTCCCGCCGCTGCGGCGCCTGGTGGGTGATATCCGTGTCGTCCAGGAGAATTCGGCCGCCGGTCAGGTCCTCCAGGCCGGCGACCATGCGCAGCAGCGTGGATTTGCCGCATCCGCTGGGGCCGAGCAGCACCAAGAACTCGCCGTCGGCGATATCGAGGCTCACCTCGCGCACCGCGTGAGCGGCGCCGAATTGCTTCGACACCGCCTCGATTCGCAGTCGTGCCACAGATACCCCTCAGCCCGGCAGGTCGCCCGCGACGATCCAGGTCGCCACCCTGGCCGCGATCGCGGGCGAATCCTTCACCCAGAGGAAGTGGTCGCGGTGCTCGACCGGCGAGTTCTCGTCGATGTGCCAGTGGGTCACCCGGGCGCTCGGCATCCGGGAGACCAGGAAGTCGACGTTGGACTTCGGGCCGAGCACGTCGTCGGACAGCGAGATGGCCAGCACCGGCGCGGTCATGGTCCGCAGCAGTGTGTTGTATCGCCGCTTGCTGCCCTTCGGGCGGTAGTAGCTGGTCAGCGAGTGCATCGACCAGTCGCGCATGACGCCGCCGGGCATCGGGGCCGGGATGAGCACGCCGCCGGGCCAGTGACCCTTCCACCGGGAGACCAGGCCGATCCACTGGATCTGGCTCAGCGCCTCCCACCAGCGGCGGGCGCCGAACGCCCACCAGAACACGGTGCCGGTGCCGATGACGGTCACGCCCGCGATCCGCTCGGGTTCGGCCGCGGTGAACAGCAGCGCCAGCTGACCGCCGAGGCTGTGCCCGAACAGGTGGATCGGCGCCTCGGGGAAGCGTTCCCGCACGGCGCCGACCAGCGCGGGCAGGTCGGTCTCCAGCATCTCGCGGTAGCCGAAATCGCGGTGCAGCCCCAGCTCGGGCTGGGCCTCGCCGTGCGCGCGCAGATCGGTCGTCGCGACCGAAAGCCCTTGGGCATGTAACTCTTTCGCGAGCAGTAGATAGTTCTTCGCCTTCATGGCCATGGCGGGCAGGATCAGCACGACCGGCGCGGCCGCCTTCTTCGCGGGCAGGAAGCGGACGGTGAAGGTGACGCCGTCGGCGGTGCCGACCTTGGCCGACTCCAGCGTGGTGAACTCCGAGCGATTGTGCGGTGCCGCGGTGGTCATCGGCCGGCCTCCGGAATGGTGACGTCGCAGACGTAGTCGAAGGTGAACTTGGCGACGGCCACGTCGCCGTCGTCGAGCAGCGTCGCCTTGCCGGACAGCTCGAACCGGTTCGACGCGGTGGCGGCGAGTATGTCGGCGAGCTCGCGCTGGTCGACGGTGGCGACCGCGCGGATGCGGCCGACGGCGGGCTTGCGGTAGGAGGCGCTTCCGCCGCGCAGCACCAGCCGTTCGACGCTGGGCAGCCGGGTGGCCGCGGCACCGACGAACGCTGCGGCTCCGCCGATGTCGGCGGCGGTGAACAGAGCACCGGCGTGCACGGTGCCCATGTGGTTGCGCACGGTGCCGGTGGCGGGGATCTCGACGACGGCGCGTTCCGGGCCGATCTCGGTGATCACCGTCCCGACGTGACGGCCGAACGGGACCATCTCCTGCGACACCGCCCGCAGGTATTCGTAATCCACTGCGGCGCAGTCGAGTTCGGGGTAGGCCGCCGCGAAGCCGGTGATTTCACGTGTGGTCATGATGTCTCCTTCAGCGTTTGGTGCGCAGGGCGCGGCGGGCGATGGACCAGCGCAGGACTTCCGAGGGGCCTTCGTAGATGCGGAAAGCCCTGGCCTCCACCAGGAATCGGGCGACCAGGTGGTCTTCGCAGACGCCGAGTCCGCCATGCAGCTGCACCGCACGGTCGAGCACCCGCCAGACCGCCTCGGAGACGAATGTCTTGGCGATCGACGCCTCGTGCCGCGCCTGCGAGGACGTCGGCCCCTGCGCGTCGATGGTCTCGGCGGCGGTGCGGATCACCCCGCGGGCCGCGGCGATGTCGATCTCGTTGTCGGCGATCATCGCCTGCGCCATGCCGTGCTCGGCGATCGGGACGCCGAACGAGGTGCGCGTGCCGATGTGCTCGATGGTCAGCTGGTGCGCGCGCACGGCCAGCCCGAGCCAGTTCATGCAGAACACCAGGCGCGAGGGCGCGAGCCGGACCTGAGCGAGCGCCAGACCCTGGCCGACCTCGCCCAGCACGGCGGAATCGGGCACCTCGCAGTCGGCGAAGGTCACCTCGCAGTGACCGCCCGGCGCGCTGGTGTGGTCGAGCGTCGGCATCCGGCGGCCCACCCGCAACCCAGGGTTGTCCTGGTCGACCAGGAACATCGTCGGCCCGTCGCCGGTGCGGGCCACACAGATGGTGAACGCCGCACCCTGCGCGCCGGTGGTGAAATGCTTGGCGCCGTTGATGACCCAGCCGGAGTCGGTCTCCTCGGCGACGGTCCGCAGCATGCCGGGGTCGGATCCGGCGCCGGGCGCCGGCTCCGTCATCGCGATCGCGGAACGTACGTCGCCCGAGGCCAGCGGCGCGAGGTAGCGCTGTTTCTGGTCCTCGTTCGCCACGTGCGCGAGCAGGTGGATGTTGCCGTCGTCCGGCGCCCACGCGTTCAGCGCGATCGGTCCGAGCAGGCTGGCGCCCGCGGCCTCGAGCACCTGCGCCTGGGCGCGGGTGTCCAGCCCGAGTCCGCCGTACCGCGGATCCGACAGGGGGCCGAAGACACCGGCCTCCTTCGCCTTCTTCTGCAGCTCGAGCCGCAGCGCGTCGTCCATCACCCGCCCGTCGACGACGACCTCGCGTTCCACCGGAACTACCTGATCCCGAATGAACTGGGTGGTCTTGTCCACCAATTCCGCCACAGTGGTCATGGCGTCAGTCTCCGGGCGGCGCGCGGGTGCGGGCGGGGGCGATAGTCAACGTCGATTGTGCGAATCGACTGCCCGTTCGTCTGCTGCGGGCGCGGTCCATCTCGGCGACGGTGATCGCGGAGACGTTGCCGGGCTAGGGGACGGAAATGACTGAGATAGCGGTACGAGTCTGGCGCCGCCGCGACGCGGCCGTGGGCGTGTTCTCGCTGGATCTGGCGGCCGTCGACGGCAGCGAACTGCCGTCGTGGACGCCGGGTGCGCACATCGACGTCGCGGTGGGCGCGGCAGGGGTACGGCAGTACTCGCTGTGCGGCGACCTCGATGACCGGTCGCGCTGGCGCATCGCGGTGCTGCACGAGCCGGACGGACGCGGCGGCTCGGCCTACCTGCACCGCGCGGCGCAGCCCGGGTCGGTACTGCGAGTATCGCAGCCGCGCAACAACTTCGAACTCGTCGACCACGCGAGCTACGCATTCCTGGCCGGGGGGATCGGGATCACCCCGATTTTGCCGATGCTGGCCGCCGCGGACGCCGCGGGCGCGCGCTGGTCGCTCTACTACGGCGGCCGCACCCGGCGGCACATGGCCTTCGCCGACGCCATCGCCGAGCGCTACCCGCGAGCGCACCTGCTGCCGCAGGACGAGCACGGCCTGCTGCCGCTGGCGCGGATTCTCGACGGCCTCCGCGACACCGCCGTGTACTGCTGTGGCCCCGAACCGCTCTTGGCCGCCGTCGAAACCGAAGGAGCGCGCCGCGGTCTCTCCGTGCACCTGGAACGTTTCGTGCCGCGGCGGGTGCAGTTCGCCCCGAACGAGACGTTCGAAGTGCGGTTGGCCGCCAGCGGAAGGACATTCCAGATCGGGGCGAACCAGTCCATCGCCGACGTCCTGGAACGGGCCGGGATCGGCATCGTCACCTCATGCCGCGAAGGCACCTGTGGCAGTTGCGAAACCGCGGTTCTCGCAGGCGATATCGAGCACCGCGACACGGTGCTCACCGCCGAGGAGCAGGCGCGCGGCGACACGATGATGCTGTGCGTCTCCCGAGCCAGGTCGGGCCCGCTCGTGCTCGATCTCTGACCTGCCGGCCGTGATCCGCGGCAGGCGTGCGGCACGTGCGACGTGGCCGCTTCCCCCGAGAAAACCCGAGAGGAAAGAAGCAAGGATGAGGAAAATCGTCGCGGTGGCCACAGGTCTGGTCGCCGCAATCGGGATCGCGTCCGGCGCGGCCGGTGCGCAGCCCGGGACCGAGGACGCGGTCGACTTCACCGCCTACGCCACCGAGACCCAGTCCATCGTCACCACCGACGCCGGCTCGATGGTCGTCGAGAACGGTGTCTTCAAGATCAAGGCCGCCAACGGCACCGTGCTCACCGGCATGCCGATGAAGTTCCGGGTCGACGACTTCGAATTCCCGATCGTGGCCGACATCGCCGGTCGCACGGCGACGCTGACCCCGCAGTTCGACATGGCGCACGCGGCCTACAAGCCGGTCGCCCTGCCGTTCGAGGACAAGGCGCCCTGGAAGAACGAATACGACCGGGAGCAGGCCGCCTGGTCCCGGATGACCAGCACCATCTCGATGGGCGCAACGCTCGGCACCCTGGTCGGCGGCATCGGCGGTGCGGCGGTCGGCTGCGTGCTCGGCGGCATCGCCGGCGCGACCGTCGCCTCCGCGGCGATCGTCGGCCTGTTCGGCGCGTTCATCCCGGCCGCCGCCATCGGCTGCCTCGGCGGCATCGTCGCCATCGGCGCCCTCGGCACCATCGCGGGCCAGCTGCTGGTTACCGCGCCGGTCGCCATCGGCGCGGCCATCCAGTACTTCTCCACTATCAACCAGCCTGCGCCCGCCCCGGCGAAGTAGGTAGTGGCGAAGAACCCAACGTCGCATTCGTTGGGGGACACCCGACCCCGTTCGGCCACCCGGCCGAGCGGGGTCTTCGCCGTTGTGGCCGGGACACCGCCGGTTCCGCGACCAGGCAGGCTACCCAGGAGTGTGTCCGCCCCGTCTCTGCCACGCTGTCTGCTGCAGCTATTTTCTAGCGAATCGACTTGGGTGGATGCGGCAGGGCGTACCGTGATCGAGGAAGAAGGTCACTCTTCGGCGGATCCGCCGTGACACCGAAAAAGGAGCCCTTCATGCCGCAGCTTCCGAACCCTCCCGAACCGGTCCTGGAGCCAGAGGCCCGGCGCCTTGCCGAGGCGACCGCGGCGCACCCTCGAATCTACGAGGTTTCGCTCGCGCAGGGTCGTGAGCTTCTCGCCGATCTGCAGTGCGGAGAAGGGGTCGACAAACCTCCGATCGATGCGCAGCGGGTGACCGTCCCCGGCGGTCCGACGGGCTCGGTGCGCACCCGCATCATCCGGCCCAAGGGCGTGCGCGGCCGGCTGCCGGTAATCCTTTACATCCACGGCGCCGGGTGGGTCTTCGGTGACGAGGACACCCACGACCGGTTGGTCCGCGAACTGGCCGACGGCGCCCAGGCGGCGGTGGTGTTCCCGGTGTACGACCGGGCGCCGGAGGCGAAGTACCCGACCGCGATCGAACAGAACTGGGCCGTCGGAACCTGGGTCGTGGAACATGGCGCCGAACACGACCTGGACGGTTCCCGGATGGCTGTCTGCGGCGACTCCGTCGGCGGCAACATGGCGGCGGTGTTCGCGCTGATGGCGAAGGACCGCGGCGGAGTGAACCTGTCGGCGCAGGTGCTGTTGTACCCGGTGACGAACGCCGGTTTCGACACCGGCTCCTACCTGCAGTTCGCCGAGGGCTACTACCTGACTCGCGAAGGCATGCAATGGTTCTGGGATCAATACACCACCCACTCCGAGGAGCGTAAGGAGGTCTACGCCTCGCCGCTGCGGGCGAGCCTGGACCGGTTGCGCGGACTGCCGACCACGCTGGTGATCACCGGCGAGGCCGACGTGCTGCGCGACGAGGGCGAGGCATACGCGGCCAAGCTGCGCGCAGCCGGAGTCGAGGTGACCGCGGTACGCGTGCTGGGCATGGTGCACGACTTCCTGATGCTGGACAGCCTCCGTGAGTGCCACGCCACCAAAGTCGCTCGCACGCTCGTTGTAGAAGCGCTCGCCGAGGCGCTGCACGGTTCCAATGCTCGTGCCACCATCCCGCACTGGTTCCACGCACCGGCACAAGTGTGACTCGGAGACACGGCCGGGCTGCCTCCATCGTGCGGGATGATGTCTCGGGCTCCGATCAATCGGTTGGTCGTACCGGCAGGTCTACCGCCGCTCGACGCTGGGGCGGCTCTTCGGCGGGGTGAATCCGTCCGGCCATCGTGTCGCGTGGTCGTAGTAGATGTCGGTGAGGTTCGCGTCGAGAGTCCCTGTTCCGGTGAACCTGTCGGTCAGCTGTGCGTTGGTGAGGTCGGCGCCGACGAGGTTGGCGCCGGTCAGGTTCGCGCCGAGGAGGTTGGCGTCGGTCAGGTTCGCGCGGGCGAGGTCTGCATCGGCGAGATTCGCTCGTACGAACGTTGCGGCGGTGAGGTGGGCGTCGGCCAGGTGTGCCTCGGTGAGATTCGCTTCGTCGAGGCTCGCGCAGCTCCAGACGCCGTCGCTGTCTTTCGCGCAGCTCACGTCCGCGCCACCGAGGTGTGCGCGGGTCAGGTTCGCACCGTCGAACTGAACCCCGACGAGGTTCGCGAAGGCGAGGTCTGCCTGGGTGAGATTCGCGTATCGGAGTTCTGTACGCGTCAGATTCGCCGCATTCAGTTGCATGCCGGACAAACATGTCCGACGAAGGTCGAACGTCCGGCGGTGGTCGTCGCGGCTCGCTTCGCGGGTGCCGATGACGGTGAGCACGGCTTGGACGTCGACCGGTGCCGGAGTTGCCGGAGTCGGCGTGTCGCACGCGGATGCGCTGGTGTGGGTACGCAGAAACGCCGAGAGCACCGCAAATATCGTCGGATGATCAGCGGGTGAGTCTTTTGCGAGCCGTTCGAGCAAATAGATACCGCCCAGGCGGATGTCGATCTTGTCGGAGGTCAACTGGTCGACCGCCTTCTGGAAACGGTCGGTCACCGCTACCTGCCGGGACAGGTTGTATTGATTGTCAGTGGCCCGCAACGACTGACTGGTGAACCAGAGCGCGGCGATCGCGGCGACCGTCGTCGTCATCGCCGCAAGCTTCGTCCAGCCCGACCAGTCGACGAGGCGGTGCAGCGCCTGCTTCACCCGGGAAGCCGGTGCGGGCGGTCTCAGTGAGCGGCCACGACCTGCAACCGGACCGCGCCGTCGCGGCGACCGCGTGCCCTCCGTGATCATCGGTGTCTCTCCTCGAAAGTGCCTGACCCACATCGATCCCGGCGGATCGATGCCGGAACCGCTGTGCCGCCCTCGCGCTCGGTGTTCGCGCCGCTGCCCGGTCCGGCCAGTTCGCCGCGCACCCACTCCGGCAGCCGGAACTCCACCCGGACGAACAACGTGCTCGCCGTGACCGGCCTCGACTGGATCGATCTGGGCGACACGGCCGCGCAGCATTCGATCATCGATTCACCGACCGCACTGGCGGATTCGCTGACATTTCCGGCCGCCGACTGCTCAGGGCGCTCGGTTCTACTGCGAATCCTGCTGTGCCACCAGTCGGCACAAGCCTGCACCGACCGGGGCAGAAGGTGCGGTAGGGCAGGGGCGGGCGAGCGTGGCCCCTCGGGGGTTGAGCTCGCCGCCCGCTGTCCGGCAAGCCACGGCGACGGGGTCGGCGACGATTTCGGTGATGGATCGTGGCCGGCGCAGGCGTGCTCGCGGCGTCGGTGCTGGCGGCAGCCGTCTGGATCTCCGTCCATCTGGTCGTCCATCCGGTCCTGCACACAGCCGGGCTGTTCGTGCACCTGGCCGCACTGGTCGGCCTGATCGCCAGCGGCTGCGTGCTGGAGCCGAACCTCGCCTCGATGCTGACCCGGACCAAACTGGCCTTGGTCCTCGTCCTCACGCTCAACGGACCCCAGGCCATGATGCTCAGTAAGCGACTCGACCAGCACTGGTCGGCCGCGCTGCCTCCGCGCGTGCTGATCTGGGCGGCGGCTACCGGCGTTGTCTCGCAGATTTGCTGGTGGGGAGCGGTTTTGATCGGTTTCTGGAACGCCGAGCACTGACGTGGGGTCAACCTCGGCCGGGTGGCCGACGGCGGTCGTTGCGCGCTCGAGCAGGGTGGAAGCAAATACCCCGAGGTGACCTTGGTGGATACCGCACCGGACGGCGGTGCGTTGTCGGCGAGGATGCTGTCGTCCCGACGCGATCCGTGCTATCGAGGACGGATGACGCCGACACGCTCCTCCTACGATGTGGTGATCGTCGGCGGCGGCCACAACGGTTTGGTGGCGGCCGCGTACCTGGCGCGGGCCGGGCGGTCGGTGCTCGTGCTCGAGCGGCAGCGGCATACGGGTGGCGCCGCGGTGTCGGAACAGGTGTTCGCGGGCGTCGACGCGCGATTGTCGCGGTACTCGTATCTGGTGAGCCTGCTGCCGCGGTCGATCGTGGACGAGTTGGGCTTGCGGTTCGCGACCCGGCGGCGGCAGATCTCGTCCTATACGCCGGTCGGCGACGGCGGACTGCTCGTGTCCGCGGAGCAGGCGCGGACCGAGGCGAGCTTCGCGCGGCTCACCGGGGCGCAGCGGGAGTTCCGCGCCTGGCAACGGTTCTACGGCGCCACCGGGCAGCTGGCGCAGCGTGTGTTCCCGACGCTGACGCAGCCGCTGCCCACCAAGGACGGGCTGCGAAATCTGGTAGCTGACGTGGCCATTTGGGAAGCGCTGTTCGAACGGCCGTTGGGCGAGACCATCGAGTCGACCTTCGACAACGACACCGTGCGCGGCGTGGTGCTCACCGACGCGCTGATCGGCACGTTCACCCATGCGCACGATCCCTCGCTGCGGCAGAACCGCTGCTTCCTCTACCACGTGATCGGCGGAGGCACCGGCGACTGGGACGTGCCGGTCGGCGGCATGGGCGCACTCACCGACGCACTGACCGAGGCGGCGCGCACGGCAGGCGCCGAGATCGTCACCGGTTGCGCGGCAACCAGCATCGAAACCGACGGAAACACAGCCGAAGTGGGCTATCCGGACGGAAGGGTCGGCGCGCGCTACGTCTTGGTGAACGCCGCGCCGTACCTACTCGCCGAGTTGCTCGGCGACCCTTTGCCGCCGAAACCAGAAGGCGCGCAGTTGAAAGTGAACATGCTGCTGCGCCGGTTGCCGCGCTTGCGCGACGCCGAAGTGGATCCCCGGGACGCGTTCGCCGGGACCTTTCACATCGGCGAGTCGTACGCCCAGCTCGATCGAGCTTATGGCGA
This sequence comes from Nocardia amamiensis, assembly GCF_015477605.1. Classification (GTDB taxonomy): domain Bacteria; phylum Actinomycetota; class Actinomycetes; order Mycobacteriales; family Mycobacteriaceae; genus Nocardia; species Nocardia amamiensis_A. Next base: position 25,155 of record NZ_JADLQX010000010.1, on the reverse strand, counting down.
GGCGGCGATCGGTCGTATCCCATCCGCCCCGCCCGCCGAAATCTACTGCCACACCTTGACCGACCCGACGATCCTGGCCCCCGACCTCGCCGCGCAGGGCATGCACACCCTCACCCTGTTCGGTCTGCACGCACGGGCTGAACTCTTCGCCGCCGATCCCGGGGGCGCGAAGGCTGAATTGTTGAAAGCAACACTGACACAACTTGATTCAGTGCTGGCCGAACCTATCACGGACTGTCTGGCGACAGATGCGAACGGCGCGCCGTGCCTGGAGGCGAAGACCCCACCCGAACTCGAGCGCGAGATCGGGCTCCCCGGCGGTCACATCTTCCACCGCGATCTGGCCTTCCCCTACCTCCCCGAGGACGCCGATCCGGCCGACCCCGCCGCCCGGTGGGGCGTGTCGACCGGCCATCGCAACGTGTTCCTGTGCGGTGCGGGAGCGATCCGGGGTGGCGGGGTCAGCGGCATCCCTGGGCACAACGCCGCGATGGCCGTGCTCGACTACGGTCAGGACTGAGCTGTCAACGCGATCTTCGCGTTGCGCCCTGGCGTCTCGGTGGCGACCGCGGCCTCAACCGCGGAATCCAGTGGGTAGGTGGCTTCGATGTCCAGCCGCAGCACACCGCGCGCGGCGAGGTCGATCAGCTCGCCGATCAGGCGCCTGCGCTGCTCGGCGCCGACCTCCTCGATCCGCTTGGTGGCCCAGAAGCCCTTGACCACAGTCTGTTTGAAGATGAGACTGCCGGGATCGAGCGACAGCGGCTGGCCCGACAGCGCGCCGAAGGAGATCAGCTGCCCGCCTGGTGCGAGCAGAGCCAGCTCGTCGGCCGCGGCACGCCCGCCGACCTGGTCGACCGCGCGCGCGATCGGCGCGCCCGAGGTCACGGCTTCGACTTGGTCGCGCCACCCCTCGCTCTCGGTGTCGAGCACCGGCTCGAAACCGAGTTCGCGCAGCGCCGCCACCGAGGCGGCCCCGCGCACCAGGTTCAGCACGTTCAATCCGCGCTGCCGCGCGAAGATGTTGACCTGCCTGCCGACCGCGCCATTTGCGGCGTTGATCACCAGCCACTCGCCTTCGTTCAGACCGAGGTCTTCCACCAGCATCAGCGAACTCAACGGCATGGCGAGCAGCTGTGCCGCGGTCTCGTCGGACACCGACTCCGGCACCGGGATCACCGCCCGGGCCGGGACCACGAAGTACTCGGCCCACACATTCTGCGCTCCGGAGACCGTGACGCGCTGGCCCACCGACAGCCCGGTGACCTCAGGACCCACCGCGTCGACACGGGCGACCGCCTCGCTGCCCGGGATGGCGGGCAACTCGGGCCGGTAGCCGTACACGCCGCGCACGATGGCCAAGTCGTGATTGTGGATCGGCGACAGGATCAGCGCCAGCCGCACCTCGCCCGGTCCGGGCTCCGGAGCCGGGCGTTCGGTGGTGGTGAGCACGTCCTTCGGTTCGCCGAATGCTTCGATGACAACGGCACGCATATCCGCTCCTTCTCGTCAGTCTTCGGCGACAACGACGTCGACGTCGATGTTGCCGCGGGTCGCGTTGGAGTACGGGCACACCTGGTGCGCCTTGTCGGCAAGCGCCTGCGCATCCTCCCTGGACAGATTGGGAAGCGAGACCTCCAAGGTAACCGCCAGACCGAAGCCGCCGGCGCCGTTCGGGCCGATGCCGACCTTCGCGCCGACCGCGGAATCGTCGATGTTCGCCTTGACCTGCTTGCCAACCAGGCGCAGTGCCGAGTGGAAGCACGCCGCGTAGCCCGCCGCGAACAGCTGCTCGGGGTTGGTGCCCTCGCCGCTGCCGCCCAGCTCCTTCGGGGTGGACAGTGCCACGTCGATCTTGCCGTCGGTGGTGCGTGCGTGGCCGTTGCGTCCGTCGCCGCTGGCCAGGGCTTCGGCGGTGTAGAGGATCTGCATGTCTACTCTCTTTCGTTCAACTGGGACAGCAGCGATCGCGTCAGTCGCCGCAGGATGTCGCGCAACGCGAGGAAGTCCGCTGGGGACAGGCCACTGGCCTCGGCCATCTCGGCCGGGATGTCGCCCGCCTCGGCGCGCAGGGCGCGTCCGCGCTCGGTGAGCTGGATATCGACGCGACGTTCATCGGCCGCCGATCGCCGCCGCTCGACCAGACCCGCCGCCTCCAGCCGCTTGAGCAGCGGGGACAGCGTGCCGGAATCCAGAGCGAGCGTGTGGCAGACGTCGCCGACACTGCGTCCGTCGCGTTCCCACAGCGCCAGCATCACCAGGTACTGCGGATAGGTGAGCCCGAGTCGTTCGAGCTTCGGGCGGTAGACCGCGGTCATCGCCCGGGACGCCGCGTACAGCGGGAAGCACAGCTGCGCGTCGAGGGCGAGGTGATCGGTCATGAACAACAATGTAGTGGGCAATTAAGTTGTGCACAACTGATCTGGCCGGTGGTGGCCGTCACGCTCGAACAGGATTCCGGCTCAGCGAGCGGGGAAGCGGAGCACGCGATCCTCGCCGGGGTCGACGTTCCCGCGGCCATCGGTGTCGGAGGTGGTCAGCCACAGCGCGCCGTCCGGTGCGACGGCCACCGTGCGCAAGCGGCCGTAGTGGTCGCGCAGTTCCGCGCGAGGTGTGCCCAAGCGGCCGTCTTCCAGCGGTACGGTCCAGAGCCGTCGGCCGCGCAGCGCGGCGGCGTACAGCGTGTCCGCGGTAATGGCGATGCCCGAGGGCGAGGCTTCCGCGGTGGTCCACGTGATCAGCGGATCGGTGTAGCCGCGGTCGGTACCACCCGCGCCCTCGACGGCGGGCCAGCCGTAGTTGCGGCCCGGCTCGATCAAGTTGATTTCGTCGAACCGGTCTTGACCGAACTCCGCCGCGAACAAGCGGCCGGCCCGATCCCATGCCAGTCCCTGCACGTTGCGGTGGCCGAGGCTGTAGACCGGCGAGCCGGGATCCGGATTGCCGGGCGCGGGCCGGCCTTCGGGAGTGAGCCGGAGGATCTTGCCGTTCGGACTCGCGGGGTCCTGCGACCGGCGGGATTGCCCGGCATCGCCCGTTCCGGCGTAGAGCATGCCGTCCGGCCCGAACGCGATCCGCCCACCGTTGTGGTTACCGGCCTTCGCAATGTCCGCGACCAGCACTTCCGGTTGCCCGTCGAGCCGGAACCGCACGATTCGGTTGTCCGTGTCCGCGGTGAAATACGCATAGACATAACGGCTTTCGGCATAGTCCGGCGGAACGGCGAGCCCGAGCAGCCCACCCTCGCCGCGTGCGGCCACGCCGGGCACTCGGTACACCTGTTCCGGTGCACGACCCGGAACCAGTCGCAGTATCCGTCCGGTGTCGCGCTCGGCCACCAGCGCGGCGCCGTCCGGCAGAAACGCCAACCCCCATGGAACGTCGATATTCTCAGCTACCTGCTCGGGCGCGTCGAGATCGGGTTGCCCTGTCGGGCTACTCGGCGAGGTAGTGCCGACTCCGGTGGGTATCGGCGCGACGCTTGGTCCGGTCGGGTTCTCCTCGCCGCACGCCACGACCGCCCCGGTGATCAGCAACCCGGCGACGGCCGCGCAGAATCGTGGAAGCATCAGCCGAGATACGCGCTGTACCAGTCGAGTACGCGCCGCCAGGCTTCGGTGGCGGCCGTCGCGTTGTAGCGCGGGCCGGTGTCGTTGAAGAAGGCGTGGTCAGCGTTCGGTGCGGTGAAGACCTCGGAGGGGTTGCCGTTGCGGGCCAGGGCCGCCTCGGCGGCAGGACGGGAGGCGTTCACGCGGGCGTCGGCCGCCGCGTAGATCGCCAGCACCGCGGCTTTCGACGCGGAGAGATCGCCGTTGTCCGGGAACGGTCCGTAGAAAGGCGTCGCCGCGGCCAGTAGCGGCGCGCCGGAGGTCAACAACAACCACGTCAGGCCGCCGCCGAAGCAGAAACCGGTGGCTCCCAGCTTCTTTCCGCCGACTCGGCGCTGGAGTTCGTCGAGTCCGGCGCTCAGGTCCGCGACGAACTGTTCCTGCGGAATACGGCTCAGCTCGGCGGTTGCCGCCGCCGGGTCGGTGAACGCGGCGGTGCCGCCACGGGAGGAGAGCAGATCCACCGCGAGCGCGGAATATCCGGCCCCCGCGAATCGCCCCGCCACCGAGCGAATGTGGTCGGTGAGGCCCTTGTTCTCATGGATGACCAGCACCCCGCCGCGCGGCTGCTGCGCCGCCGCCCACGCGGCCTGCAGCTGCGTCTCGCCCGGCCCGGCGAACGTGATGGCGGTAGTGGGTACCGCGTCGGCCGCGCCGGGCGGCGAGGAGGGAGCCGTGGGCGAGGGACCCCCGTCGGTGATCCTGGTGTCGTTCCCCGCACATGCGGCGAGCAGCGCGACCGCGGCACTGGCGCCGACCCCGAGCAGAGCCAATCGCCGCAGCGCCTCCCGCCGGGGGAGGATGCCGTCGGCGTGGTCGGTGGCGATCTCCTCTGCGATATAGCGCTGCAGCGGCGTCATAGGCCCAACCATAGGCTGGTTCGGCCCCGCTCGCGGCTGTTCGCCGACGGGTCGTCCCGCGACGAACCGCCGGGCCGTGCTTCCCGTCCGCCACATCCGGAGAGCGTGCGGACATGGCGAACTATCGCAGGGCGATCGGGTGGCCGCCGTGCCACTCAGAGCTGCGACTGCACCTGGGTGGAGATCAGTTCGAGATGATCGAGGTCGGACAGATCCAGAACCTGGAGGTAGATGCGGTCGGTGCCGATCTCGGCGTACCGGCCGATTTTGTCCACCACCTCGGCGGGCGAACCGGCCAGGCCGTTGGTCTTCAGTTCGTCCACCTCCCGTCCGATGGCCGCGGCTCGGCGCGCCACTTCGGCGTCGGTCGCGCCGACGCACACCACCAGGGCATTGGAGTAGACCAGGTCGTCGGCCTTGCGTCCGTATGATTCTGCGGCGGTGCGAACCCGATCGAACTGTCGCGTGCTGTCCTCGATCGAGGAGAACGGCATGTTGAACTCGCTCGCGTACTGTGCGGCCAGCCGCGGGGTGCGGGTGGCGCCTTGGCCGCCGATCAGCACCGGTATCGGGTCCTGCACCGGCTTGGGCAGGGCGGGCGAGTCGGTGAGCTGATAGTGCTTGCCGTCGTAGCTGAAGGTGTCGCCGGGCTTGGTGGCCCAGAGCCCGGTGATGATCGCCAGCTGCTCTTCCATCCGCGCGAACTTGTCGGCGGGGAACGGGATGCCGTAAGCGGCGTGCTCCGCGGCGAACCAGCCGGTGCCTAGGCCGAATTCCACGCGGCCGCAGGACATCTGGTCCACCTGGGCGACCTGGATGGCCAGCGGGCCCGGCAGCCGGAACGTGGCCGCGGTGACCAGGGTGCCCAGCCGGATCCGCTTGGTCTCCCTGGCCAGCCCGGCCAGCGTGATCCAGGCGTCGGTCGGACCGGGCAGGCCGTCGGCGTCACCCATGCTCAGGTAGTGGTCGGAGCGGAAGAACGCGTCGAAGCCCAGGTCCTCGGTGGCCTTGGCGACGGTGAGCAGCGTGTCGTAGCTCGCGCCCTGCTGCGGCTCGGTGAAGATGCGTAGTTCCATGTCAGACGACACTAGCCGGTAGGTTCGGTCGATCAGGCCGCGGACCTGAGCGCTTCAGGGTGCGCGGAAAAAGCGATTCCGCCGGTCACGGGGTGCGCATGGATGTCGGTTGTGCGTAGCTACGTGCGATGAATGCGGCGCGCAGACGGTACAGCGCGTGGGGGAGTGCGGTATCCAGGCCGGTGAGGCGGCCGATCCGCTTGAGGCGGTGGTCGACGGTGTTGGGGTGCAGGTACATCGCACGCGAGGTGCGCTGGCGATTGAAGTCGTTGCGAATGTGCTCGCGCAGGGTTTGCACCAGCTCGGGATGGTCGTCCAAGGGGTCGAGCAGGGCGGCCAGCCGTTCGCGGCCGGGGCCGGGTCGCGTGAGCTGGTATTCCAGGGCCAAGTCGTCGAAACGGTACAGTCCGGGTGGGCTCTGCAGGCGTTGCACCATGTCGAGCAATTCGTGCGCTTGGTCGGCGGCGTCGGGAAGCCGGTCCTGGTCGGCCGCGACCGCGGCGGCCGTGATCGGTGCGGAGGTGGCCGTGGCCAGTGCGGCGACCAGGTCGTCCAAGGCGTTCTCGGCGAGCAGTGACACCGGTACCAGGATGGTGCCACCGATAACGCTCAGCAGGCTCGGCACATGCCGCCCACACTGGACGGCTAGGCAGATCCGCATGCGTTGCCGCAGGGCGTGCCCGTCCCCGCCGTGTCGAATGGGATGCTTCTCGCCGTGCTCGCCGACCGCGACGGCCAGCACGCTGTAGCGGTCGGCGACCGGAAAACCGTGCTCGCGGTAGACCTTCGCGGTGTGCTGCCCACCGAGCAGTGCCGCGGCTACGGCGTGCGGAGCCGCCTGCTCCGCGCCGGGCGCGATCGACAGGTAGGCGAGCGACACGGTCGCCATGACCGCATGGAGGACGTCGAAGATTCGCCGTATGTCCTTGTGCCGCAAGGTACGTGCGGATCCTTGCAGGTGATCGTCGAGATACAGCCGGAAACCCGCGTGGACGAGATGCTGGACGGTATCCAGCGGAATGCCGACGCAGGCCCATCGTGTCGCCGCGGTCAGGATGCGATCCATCCGGGCCGGGTGCTCAGCCCGATCGGATGCCACCAGGTCCAGGCAGTGGGCGACGGTGGCGCGGATCTCCTCCCGCAGCAGGTTCGCTCGCGAGGCGTGCCGCTGGGGAATGCTGTCCAGCAGGTGTCGCACGATGTGCTCGTCAGCGGGGACGAATTCGGCGGATGCGGTCGGCGTGGAAGGCATGGCCGCCCGCTCAGACGCTCGAGGCGGCCACGGCTCCGGTACCGAGTCCGTCGGTCGGCGCCCGCCTCGGGGTCGTCAGGGCGGTATGGTGCGCCCGTTGCTCCGTTGCAAACATGTCGCTCTTCTCGTTCGTCGATCCGCGTTCACTCGAAAGCCTTGGCGCAGCGGATAGTTCACACCACCGAGGGTTCGCGCTGTCACGAGGTCGCGGTCATTGAAATCTAAGACCCGGTGGCTTCGATCGTCACTGCACGGGTAGACGAAGTAATGGCCGCCAGGTTGTCGCCGATGACGAAAGTCCGCGACGCGGTATAGGGACAGGACGGAGTGTTCGAGTGCGCGATCTACCGGTGATCGTCGTGATGGGCGTGTCGGGTTCGGGGAAGACGACAGTCGGCACCCGCCTCGCAGACGCCTTGGGCGTCGCATACACCGAGGGCGACGACTTCCACCCGCCCGCGAACATCGCGAAGATGGCGGCGGGGACACCCTTGGATGACGCCGACCGCGCCCCATGGCTGGACGCTCTTGCCGCCGCGATGGCCGAGCGGTCCGATCGGGGCGCTGTCGTCGCCTGTTCGGCCCTCAAGCGGGTCTACCGCGACCGGCTGCGCGCGACCGTGCCCGAGGCATTCTTCCTGCATCTGGATGTGCCGCGCGTTGAACTGGAGCGACGCATCACGAATCGTCGCGAGCACTTCCTGCCGCCGAGTCTGCTCGACTCCCAGCTCGCCACGCTGGAGCCACTGGACGCCGATGAGAAGGGCGTCACCGTCGATGCGACCCGCACGCCCGAGGAGTTGGTCCGTGAGGTCGTGGCGATGCTGGGCAGGTGACCTGCGCGGCGTGGCAGGAGTTACCGCAGCGGTGTGTGGGCCGGCTGGCGCAGGGCTGAATCCTTGTGGTTGCTGATGATGTCACCGAGTCGGAGGACCTCGCGCGGGTCCGGTAGCAGATGCCGCCTGACGAAAGCGCCGATGCGGGCGATTCCGCGTACCGCGGTCGTGAAAGCTTTCGGCGGCGCGGCGAGTCGGAGCGTCGAGACAACATGATCTTCACATAGGGCGACGGCCAGCCATCGGCCGAGCCACTGGAGGGGTCGTGGGAACCATCGGGTGGCGAATTGGTCGATCAATGCGTTCGCCAACCGTTGCCCTTCGGGTGAGTAAGCGAAATCCGGGCCGTGCTCATAGTTTTCGAGATAGGTCTCGGCCTCTTGCCAAGTGCGGGGCACCTCGGCGATGCCCATTCCTTCCGACACCCGGTGCCAATGCGCGTATTGGGCGCGGCGTTCCGTTTCGGTCAACCCGGGTGCTCCCGCCACCTTTCGCAAGAGCCGGTCGTAGAAGAGGGCGAAGACGACCGCGCTATGCAGGAAGGTATGTGTCGGCATCGGCCAAGCGCGCGCCACTGAGGAATGCCAGTTGCGCACGTAGTTCATGCTTTCGCCGCTCGCGCTGCTGGTCACGCCGTCATCGATCCACGAGAACAAGTGGAACATGGTCTCGTCCGCGCGCCGGATGCCGTGCTCGTAGAGCATTCCGGCGCCGTCGCGATCCACCGGCGCCGCGGCTTCCGGTGGCCCGGCGAAGCGGACGAAACCGATCGTGTACAGCAGGTGCACGACCATCAGGCTCCGGGGCAGGAGCTGGGCGGTGGTCAGCCGCACAATGCGTTCCGCGTCGACGTCCGGATCGAGCCGCGCGATCTCGGCGCGGATCCATTTGTAGCCATGCCTTCCAGCTGTCATGGCGGCCTCCATTCAGGTATCGGGGTCGGTGTGTCGGAGCGCTCCTCCCGCGCGCGGCCGCGGCAGCGCAGCCACTTCGCTGGAGTCGCAGTCTAGTGAAATATTTCATTAGAGTGGCGGTCTAGTCAAGGGGTGGCTGTGCGAATGGCGAGCAGCGCGTTTTCGCCGAGTGCGGCGCGGGGAAGGGGAGTCGGCCTCGTGCTCGAAGCCGCGAGTCGGCTAGAGACCGCCGAGGTGGGACAGCACTGCGAAAGCGAGATCGAGGCCGCGCCAGAGAGCGTCGATCTCGGCGGTCGCGGTGGGCGCCAGGACCGGGTCACTGAGGGCGAGACCGTTACCGAAGATGACGACGTTGGCGCCCGCGTCGGCGAAACGAAGCAGCGGGCCGGTCGCGACGCCTTGCCCGAGCAGTGCGTCCAGGCCCTCGCCGACGAAGTAGAAGCGCCACAGTGGTCCGAGGTCGGCGCCGTAGACCGTCTTGGTCGAGCCGACGATCAGCGCGCCCTGCTGGGCGATCGCGTCGACGAGGCTGAAATAGTCGGCAGCGTTTGCTGGTGTGCTGCCGACCGCCGCGACGGAGTAGGACAGGTCGACGGTCAGGTGTGCGTTGTAACCCGCCATCGCGACGCGCGCAGGGGACAGCTCGCAGTGGCGGGCCAGGTAGAAGTAGTGCGCCCAGTGTGGTTCCGCGGGCGTGCCGGTGAATTCGGCATGCACATTGCGCAGGAAGCGGGACAGCAGCTCGAGGCTGATCCGGTGCGCCCACTCCGGGTCTGCGAACGACGCGGGGTCGCGCTGCAACGGCAGCACCGCGGCGTATTCGACCGCGTCGAGCCCGAGCGGGAAGAGTCCGCGCCAGTCGCGATGACGGACCAGGATTTCGGTGATCCGCCGATGATTGCCGATCGCCTGTTCCAGTTGCCGCAGCGACGAACCGGTCAGCGTCGTGGTGTCGGAGAGCGCTGCCACGGTCGCGGTTTCGGCGGCTGTCAAGGGGGTTCCGCAGGCCGTTTCGATCGGTGCGGCGGAAGCCGTGGCGCCACCGAACACACCGGTGCAGAGAAACACCGCGAGCAGCGTGATCATCGAGAAGGACGGGCGCAGCCTCGAGCTGCGCGTACGGGTGTATCGCATCGTCGCTCCGGATGTCGTGAATCGCGAGGTGGCATCGGGACGCCCGAAGCGACTGTGCTCGGCGATGTGCCGCCGCCGAATCGGGCGGCGGCACAGGGCGGGGTTCGAGCCTAACCCAGCTGATCGCCTTGCGCCGCAACGGTCGGCGCGGATCAGGAACCGGCGGACACGTTCGGCAGGTTGAGTTCGGCGATATCGGAGATCAGCAGTCCCGCGCCGAGCAGCAGCGAACCCACGGCGATCGCGCCGAACACGAAGACCCACAGTAAGCCGGGCAGCCGGGTGAGCCGCGCGAGTTGATCGGCGTCGGAGTCGACCTCGTGATACCGGGAACGCTGCTGGCGGGAGCGGCCGCGCTGCAGTTCGGCCACCGGACGCGCCCCGGCGAACAGCAGGAACCACGCGCCCAGGTACGCGAAACCCGCCTGCAGCGTGTCGGTTCCGAACCAGGACACCGCGAAGACCATACCGCCGAGACCGAGCACGGTGATGCCCCCGTAGATGTTCCTGATCTTGATCAAGAGCGCCGCCAGCAGCGCGATCGCGGTCCACAGCATCAGCGTGATCCGGCTCGCGCCGAGCAGGGCGGCGAACCCGAGCCCGAGCAGCGGCGGCGCCGGGTAGCCCGCCATGGTGGTGAGGATCATCCCGAGGCCGTAGGGTTTTCCGCTCGACACCGTCAGGCCTGACGTATCCGAATGCAAGCGGATGCTGTTGAGCTTCCGCCCGGTCAGCAGCGCGACGACGGCATGCCCGCCTTCGTGCGCGATGGTGACGATGTTGCGGGTGAACCGCCAGATCGGGGTGTAACCCACCAGCACGAGCGCCGCCACAGCGGCCGCCGCCACCAGCCACCACGGCGGTTGCGCCTGCGTAGTCGTCAGACGGTCGGCGATGGAGGCGCCGCGCTCGACAAATTCCGCTCTATCCACCGCCGCACCTTAACCGCCCGCACACGCCCGCGCTCGCGCAAGCGTTCCCGGCCGCGACACCGGCCGCGACCGCCTCAACTCCTGCGCAGCACGCCTTCGATGTTGCCGACCCCGCCGGAAGTGCTGTAGGACAACGAACCATCGGGCCGCAGCGTGACGGTCGAGGCGGAGCCGTTGTCGAAGCATCCGGCGGAGCCGCCGGACAGGCGTGCGACGAATGCTATCTGGGTCTCGGTGGCACCGGTCAGCCTCTCGGCGCGTTCGCAGCGCTCGCCGGAGAGCTTGCCGGTGTTCGACGACTGCGCTACTTCTTCACCGACAGCGCCGTCGCGGATGATCAGCACGATGTCGAAGGTCGCGAGAGCATCGCGGGCAACCCCTCGCCATTCCCCGACGAATGCTTGGGGCACCGTTGTGACGGGAGAACCGGCCAACGTCCGGGCCGCCGTTGTCGTCGTGACCACCTCTGGGGAGGGGGCGGCAGTGGCCGCGGTGGAGTCGCTGCCGCGCAGCTTGGCGCCGACCGCGAAGGCCGCCACCGCTACGGCGACAGCGACAGCGAGTGCACCCGCGATCAGGATCGCGCGGCGCAGAGTGGATGCCTGCGCAGACGCGAACTGCGGCGAATGCTGGTGCGCGGGTGAGTAAGTAGGCTGACCGGCAGCTGGGTGGCCGAATGCGGGGGAGGGGTGTGGGCCTGGTTGCCACGTTTGTGTCGGCGCCGAATGCTCGGCGTTGCCGCTTCGGGTATGCGGTGGCGGAGTCGTCGGGCGGGCAATGGTGTCGGCGGTGCGCGCCGGATCCGCCGACCCCGGCGTCGTACGGTCCGGCCGGTCGATCGAGCCGGGCGCTGGAGAGTGCGGCCGGTCGCCCGTGGTGAGCGTCGGAGACTGCGGCCGGTCTATCGAGCCGGGTGTCGGAGCGTGCGGCCGGTCGCCCGGAGTGGGTGGCGGAAACTGCGGCCGGTCGATTGAGCTGGGTGTCGGAGACTGTGGCTGGTCGGCCGGACCGCGCGTTGAAGACTGCGGCCGGTCGAGTGAAGCGGGCGTTGAAGACTCCAGCCGGTCCAGCTGGCCGAGCGTCGTGGGCTCCAGCCGGTCGATCGTGCCGGAGTCCAGGTCGAGCAGTTCTATCGCGCGTCTGCTGACCTGTTCGAGCAGTGGGCCGGGCAGCCAGCCGCCGCGGTCGGGGATGCCGAGTTCGGTCAGTCGCGTGAGCAGCTGGTCCAGGGTCGGGCGCGCCGCGGCGTCCTTGGTCAGGCAGGCCGCCACCAGGGGACGCAGACGCTCCGGCACGTCGTCGAGCTGGGGCTGCTCGTACACCACCCGCCACAGCATCTGCAACGTCTCGCCGATGCCGAACGGCCCGTGGCCGGTCGCCGCGAAGACGAGCACGCCGCCGAGCGCGAAAATGTCCGCGGGTGGACCGATCGGATCGCCGGTCACCTGTTCCGGGCACATGAATCCCGGTGAGCCGATGACCTTTCCGGTCGTGGTGAGCTTGCTGTCGTCGATGGCGCGGGCGATGCCGAAATCGATCACCTTCGGCCCGTCGAGGGCCAGCAGGACATTCGACGGTTTGAGGTCGCGGTGCACCACGCCCGCCTGATGGACCGCCATCAGCGCCTCGACCAGTCCGTGAGCCAGCACGAGCAGCGAGTTCTCGGTGAACGGACCGTATGTGTCGACCGCGTCGGCCAGCGCGAAACCGGCCACATAACCGGTGGCCAGCCAGGGTGGATCGGCGTCGACGTCGGCGTCGAGCACCGGCGCGGTGAACCGTCCGCCGACCCGGCGCGCCGCGGTGACCTCGCGCCGGAAGCGCTCGCGGAATTCGGCGTCGATCATGTCCGGACGGATGACCTTGACCGCGAGAGTGCGCCCACCCGCGTTCCGCCCCAGATAGACCCGGCCCATGCCGCCCGCGCCCAGCACACCGAGCAGCCGATAGTCGCCGATCCGCGTCGGATCGCTCGCACCGAGGGGTTGCATCGCGCTGCTGGCTCCCTTCGAATGGCGTCGACCCTCCGAAAGGCTACTCAGTGGGCGAACCGATGTCCGGATCGCCCGGGCTGATCGGTATCGAAGCTAGCTCGCCATGCTGTGCTCTGGTGCGCTCCGGTCCCGTCGCGCCCGCCTGGCCAGCAGATATGCCGCGAGTGCTGCGGGGATGTTCATCAGCACGCCGTACACCGCGCCCGGCACAGCCATTGCGTCCTCGTGCAGAACCGAAGCGGCGACGGCGATCGCGATCGCCCCGTTGTGGATGCCGATCTCCATGCTGGAAGCGATCGCCTGGTCGGTATCCACCCGGAACAACCGGGGCACGAAGTAGCCGATGGTCAGGCTGACCACCGCGAACGACAGGCAGATCGAGGCCAGCGTGCCGATGTTCTCGGTGAGCGTCTCGAAGTTCTTGCCGACCGCCGCGGCGACCACCAGTGCGAGCACCACGATGGACAGGATCTTGACCGTGCCGCGCATCCGCTCCGACCACGCCTGGAACCGGCGGTGGACCACCATGCCGATCGCGACCGGCACCAGCACGATGGCGAACACCTGCGCGAACTTGTCCGGTCGCAGTCCCAGCGATCCGTCCCCGTCCAGGAACAACGTGTAGGCCAGCGCGACCACCACCGGCATGGTGAACACCGCGAGCACCGAATTGATCGCCGTCAGCGTGATGTTCAGCGCGACATTGCCGCCGGCGATGTGGCTGAACAGGTTCGCCGAGGGTCCACCCGGTGACGCGGCGAGCAGCATCATGCCGACGGCCAGTGCGCCGTCGAGGCCGAACAGGTAGATCATGCCCAGGCACAGTGCGGGCAGCACCACCATCTGGCACACCAGCGCGATCACCGCCGCCTTCGGAAACCGAAGCACGCGCGCGAAATCGTCCACCGTCAAAGTCAGTCCGAGCCCGAACATCACCAAGGCCAGGGCCAGTGGCAGAAATACCGCGAAAACCGTTGAACCCATTCGGATCTCCTCTCCACCCAACCGGCCCGGCCCGGGCCGACCTCGGAGATCGACGTTATCGAGTCGCGCCGGAGGTGGCCAGTCCCGGTCAGGCGGTGACGATCACACCCGCCGCAGCCGACTCCCGCGCCTTCGCCAAAAGGCGCACCGTGGTGACAGCGTCGCGCGGGTCCACCGGAACCGGTGCGCCGTCGAGCACGGCGGCGGCCATCGCGGAGTAGAACGCGGGATAGTCGCCCGGCGCTGTCGGTAGCGGCGCGAAGTCCGGTTCGGCGCCGAAGACGCCCCAGCGCTCGGGTCCGACAGTGCCCCACGGCAATCCGTCGTCGGGGCGGCGACCGGAGCGCAGCGCGTCTTCCTGCGGGTCGAGCCCGTAGGTGACGTAACCTGCTTCGGAGCCGAGCACCCGGAAACGCGGACCGAGTTGCGGCGCGACGGCGTTCATCCAGAGCTGGGACCGGACGCCGCTGGTGTGGGTGAGCGCGACGAACGCGTCGTCTTCCGTGGTGATCGCCTCGCGCCGCCGGTCGAGTTCGCAGTACACCGAGCGCACCGGGCCGAACAGCGTCACGGCTTGGTCCACCAAGTGGCTGCCGAGGTCGAGCAGAATGCCCGCGCCCTCGTCGCCGGAGCCGATCTCCCGCCAGCCGCCTTTCGGGACCGGGCGCCAGCGTTCGAACCGCGACTCGAAACGGTGCACTCGGCCCAGCTTTCCGGTCCGCACGAGTTCCCACACGGTACGGAAGTCGCCGTCCCAGCGCCGGTTCTGGAAGACCGACAGCGCGAGCCCGGAGCGCTCCGCTCGGGCGACGAGGTCCTCGGCGTCGGCCACCGACACCGCGAACGGCTTGTCCACCACCACCGGCAACCCGGCGTCGAGCGCCAGTCGGGCCAGTGGCGCGTGCGTGCGGTTGGGCGTCGCGATCACGACCAGATCGATCCCGGCCGGTGCCGCGAACAGCTCCTCGGCGTGCGAGACGACACGCACACCCGGGTGCTCCTGGCGCGCTCGCTCGGCCCGTTCCGGCGACGAGGTGACCACCGCGGCCACCCGCATCCGAGGCTCGGCGGCGATCAGCGGAGCGTGGAACACCGACCCAGCCAACCCATATCCGACAATGGCGACGTCGAGCAAACTCATACCGCGACGCTACCGTCGCCGGATAGACACCGCGGCCGTCTTGGCGACGCCGCCTTCGGCGCTTGCACGGAGCGGATCAAGGGCCCGGGACACAAGCCAGCGTCCGAACCGGCTACTCAGCCGCCGTGGGTGCGCGGCCGCACGATATGGACGGTCCTCGGTGGCGGAAGCTCAGTTCGGTTCGTCTCCGGCTTCGCCGGTCCAACGCTGCACCCATTCCTGTAGCGGGGCGAGCGCCGCGACCAGATCTACCCCGTCGCCGCTGAGCTGATACCCATTGGTTCCCGCGACGACGATGTGCGCCGCACGCAATTCACGCAGCCGATCGTTGAGCACGCTGGCCGACACACCATCGCAGCGCGCCTGCAACTCACGAAACGTAACCGCGCGCCCGTCACGCAGTTCCCACAGCACCCGCAGCGCCCACCGCCTTCCGAGCAGATCCAGCAGCACCATGATCGGGCGCCCGGAGCGCGATCCGCGCACCGGAGAGCCGACCGCGGGCATCTTGTCTGCTTCGGATTCCGAAGCTACCATCGTCACCGTCCTTGCTCTGATTTTCGAAGCAAGGATACCTACATCGAGAGGCCTGACCATGACAGCGAAACAACCCAGCCCGCGCATCGCACCGCTGAGCCCGCCGTACGCGCCCGGCATCGAGGAACAGCTGCGCAAATGGATGCCGCCCGGCGCCGCGGTCGAGCCGCTGGCGCTGTTCCGCACCCTCGCGATCCACGAGGAACTCTTCGGGCGGATGCGTCCGCTCGGCGCGGGCATCCTCGGTCACGGTCGCGTCCCGCCGCGCGACCGCGAGATCGTCATCCATCGCGTCTGCGCCAGGGCGGGCGCGGAGTACGAGTGGGGTGTGCACGCCGTGGTCCAAGCGCCCGAGGTCGGTTTGACCGCCGAGCAGACCGACGCCGCCGCGTCCGGAACCGCCGACGACCCGGTGTGGTCGCCGCAGGACGCCGTGCTCGTGCGGCTCGCCGACGAATTGCACGACACCGCGGACATCTCCGATGACCTGTGGCCGGAACTCACCGCCCGCTACCGCGACGATCAGATCCTCGAACTCGTCACCATCGCGGGCTGGTATCGACTGCTCAGCTCCGTGCTCAACGCCGCGCGTACGCCGCACGAGCCGTGGGCGCGGCGATTCCCCGTCCGCACCGCGTGAACGGCCGCGACGGGCGGTCCGTTCAGCGGGTCGCCGCCGAGTACTCCTGCTCGGGCCGTCCGGTGCTGCCGTAGCGCAAGCGCATGCGCACGGCGCCGCTGGAGACCAGGGCGGCTAGGTAGCGCTGGGCGGTGGCGCGGGAGACGCCGATGGCGGTGGCCACCTCACCGGCGGACAGCGGCCCACCCGCCTCGCGAATGGACTGCAGGACAAGGTCTTTCGTGGGGGACGAGGCTACCGTGGCCGGCGCGGCCGTGGTGGCGGCGGGGCGCAGTGCGTGCAGCGCGGCGGACACCCGGGTGTTGTCGATCTGCGGTGTGGCGAGGATATGCCGGTAGCGGGCGTAGGCGGCGAGCCGCGCGGCCAGTTCGGTGTGCGGAAAAGGCTTGACCAGGTAGGCCAACGCGCCCGCCGCGATCGCCGCCCGCACGGCCGCACTCTCCGTGGACGCGGTGAGAACCATGGCGTCGCAGCGGATCTCGCGAACGAAATCGATGCCGGAACCATCGGGCAGGTAGATATCGACCAGAGCGAGGTCGACCGGCTCCGCCGCGACGATCCTCCGCGCGGCGGCGAGCGTATTGGCGGTGCCTGCCACGGTGAATCCCGCGATGGATTCGACTATTCCGGCGTGCAGATTCGCCACGCGAAAATCGTCGTCGACGACGAGGACGGTCAGAGCTGCTGCGGCCATGGCACCTCGCTGTCGACGAGCACCCCGGGCATGCGCGCGATGAATTCGGCGCCGGTGAGCGGCGGCCTGCCGCCACCCGGGCTGGACAGACGCACGTCGCCACCGTGTGCGCGCGCGATCTGGCGGATCAGGGCCAGGCCGACCCCGCGCCCGCCGGGAACACCGTGGTCCTCATGGGTGGAGATGCCCTCGATGAACAGCGTGTCGGCCAGCTCCGGCGCTACTCCGCCTCCGCTGTCCGCGACCGCGATATGCAACGTCGAATCCTCCTGCACCAGTTCGACTTCCACTTGACGCACGGAATGGTCGCTGGCGCGGACGGCCTCCATCGCGTTGTCCAGGAGGTTGCCCAGCACCGTCGTCACGTCCACCGGATCGGCGAGACTGCCCTCGACCCACGTATTGGCTCCGAGCAGCAGCTCGACGCCGTTCTCCCTGGCGTGCGCGGCCTTGGCGGCCAGGAATGCTTGGAGATAGGCGTCATGGATGGCGTCGATGCCGGGGGTCGCGGCGCCGAGCGGGCCCGCGCCGACCAGCTCGTCGATCGATCGCGACGCCTCCTCGACCCGCCCGCTGTGCAGCAGGCCGCTGATCAGGTGCATTTTGTTGGAGAACTCGTGGCGCTGCGCGCGCAGCACCGTGCTCATCGACTGCACGGCGTCCAGTTGCCTGGTCAGCGACTCCACGTCGGTGCGGTCACGCACGGTGAGCACCGCGCCGAGGTCGCGTCCGTCCCGGCTGACCCGGCGCGCCGAGATGATGACGACATGCGAACCGACCGTCGCCGAAGCCGGCTGTTCGTCCATCCGGCGAAACGCCTCCAGCACCCGGGGTGTCAACCCGATTTCGTCCACCGGCTGCCCGATATCCGGTGTGATTCCGAGCAGCCTGCGCGCCTCGTCGTTGACGAAGGTCGTACGCCACGACGCGTCGACGGCGAGCACGCCGCCGCCGATGCCGTGCAGCACGGCGGCCTGGCCGCGGACCAGTTCGGCCAGTTCGTCCGGCTCCAGCCCGAGCGTCAGGCCACGCCACCGCCGGGCGAGCAGGATCGAGCCCGCGATGCCGACCAGCAGCGCCGCGCCGACCAGCACGCCCGCGGTACGCAGATCGTCGAGTAGTTGATCGTGTACCGCCTCGGTTGAGATGCCGACGCTCACCGCGCCGACCACCTGCTCGGAATCCGGGGCGCGGACCGGCACTTTCGCGCGTACCGAGTCGCCGAGTGTGCCGCGCGCCTCGGTGATCGACTCCTGTCCGGCAAGCGCTTCGGACGGGTCGGTGCTGACAAGCTCGGCGAGCCGGCCGGGGTCCGGATGCGCGAGGCGAATGCCCGCGTCGTCGACGATCACCACGAACAACGCCTCATTGCGCAGGGTGGCGTCCACTGCCAGCCGCTCCAGAGGACCCGTCTCGAGCTCCTGGTATGTAGCCAGATCGTTGGTGATCGCGCCCGGTGCGTACCGAGCCACCTCGCGGCGTACCACCGGGTCGGCGGCGACGGTGCGGGCGATGGCCAGCGCGCGCTGGCCGTAGCTGTCCCGCAGCCGCTGGTCGCTGAGATAGCCGAATACCGCGAACGCGACACCGAGAGTCAGCGCGACGACCACGATCTGCAAGAGCAGAACTTGCGTCCGCAACCGCACGGCCCTCGCGCCCTCACTGGCCATAGCCGCAGCATAGACCACTCGGACGAGCGTGAGCAGAATGCGCAAAACCTGCGAATCCCGCAATTGTGGCGGTTGTGCGCACAAGCTCCACGGTGTGACGCGGGACACGTACGGTCGCCCTATCCCGATCTCGCAGGAGTAGGAAGCAATGACGCAATCACTCATCGAGCTGCGGAGCGCGACCAAGCGTTTCCCCGGCACCGGCGGCGGCATCCACACCGCCGTACGGAATTTGAACCTCGAGGTGCGGCCCGGCGAATTCGTCGCCGTCGTCGGCCCGACCGGATGTGGGAAGTCCACCACGCTTTCGCTGGTATCCGGTCTGGAACCGGCGTCGGCCGGGCGGACGCTGGTGCGCGGCAAGGATGTCCACGGCATCCCGGACGGGATCGGCTACATGTTCCAGCAAGACGCGGTGCTGCCGTGGAAGAGCGTGCTGGACAACGTCGCGCTCGGCCCTCGCCTGCGCGGCGCGTCGAAAGCCGAGGCGCGTGCGAAGGCGTCGGCGTGGGTGCGCAAGGTCGGCTTGGCCGGGTTCGAGCGCTACTACCCGCACCAGCTGTCCGGCGGTATGCGCAAGCGCGTCGCGCTGGCGCAGACGCTGGTCAACGAGCCGGAGATCCTGCTGATGGACGAGCCGTTCAGCGCGCTGGACGTGCAGACCCGCCAGCTCATGCAGGACGAGCTGCTGCGGGTCTGGGCGGGCACCAACGCGGCGGTCATCTTCGTCACCCACGATCTGGAAGAGGCGATCGTGCTCGCCGATCGGGTGGTGGTCATGACCGCGAGCCCGGCCACCGTCTGCGGTGACTTCACCGTCGGCCTCGAGCGACCGCGCAGCGTGGAGGACGTGCGGCTGACCGTCGAGTTCCGGGACATCTACAAGGAAATCTGGGAAACGCTGCGCGACGAGGTCGAGGCAGCCCGGGCGAAGGGAGCCTCCTGTGTCGCATGACGTACTGGTCAAGGACGCCGCCGCAACGCCGGTGGTGGAGAACGAGACCGAAGAGCAGATTCTGGCTAGGGTGCGCACCAACGCCCGGCGCGCGCGCCTGCGTACCTGGGGGCTGCGCGGCGCGCTGGTCGCGCTGTGGCTGGGCGCGTGGGAGCTCACCGCGACGGTGTGGATCGACCCGTTCTTCTACTCCAAGCCGTCGCTGATCTGGGCGCGGCTGGTCGAATGGTTCACCGAGGGCACCCAGTTCGGCTCGATCTGGCTGCAGATCTACACCACGGTGCAGGAGGCCGTGCTCGGCTTCGCGATCGGCACGGTGGCCGGTGTGGTGCTCGGCGTGCTGCTCGGCCGCAGCCGGTACTGGGCCGAGGTGCTCGCGCCGTTCATCAAGGCGCTCAACGCGGTTCCGCGTATCGTGCTCGCCTCGCTGTTCATCATCTGGTTCGGCCTCGGACTGAGTTCCAAGGTGGCGACCGTGGTGGTGCTGGTGTTCTTCGCGGTGTTCTTCAACGCGTTCACCGGGGCGCGCGAGGTGGACGGCAACGTGATCAACAACGCCCGCATCCTCGGCGCGAGCCGCAGGCAAGTGCTGGTGTCGATCGTGCTGCCGAGCGCGACCACCTGGATTCTGTCCAGCCTGCACACCGCCTTCGGCTTTGCCCTGATCGGCGCGGTTGTCGGCGAATATGCCGGTGCGAGCAAGGGTTTGGGTCTGCTGATCAGCAACGCGCAGGGCACCTTCGACTCGGCCGGCATCTACGCGGGCATGATCATCATCACCGTGATCGCGCTGATCGCGGAGTGGGGGATCGGCATGGCGGAGAACCGGTTGCTGAAATGGCGGCCGTCCCAGGCGAACTCCAACCACGGGATCTGATCATGAAGCATCGTAAGCATTGGGCGCTCGTCGTCGTCGCGATCGCGGCACTGCTGCTGACCACCGGATGCCGGGACTCCCGCACCATTCCGATGGCCGACGGACGCCCGCAGATCACCATCATGGTGGGCGGGCTGGAGAAGGTGATCTACCTGCCCGCCATGCTCACCCAGCAACTCGGCTTCTTCGAGAGCAACGACATCGACGTGAAGCTGCTCGGCGAGCAGTCCGGCGCCACCGCGGAGACCGCACTGCTCAGCGGTGACGTGCAGGGCGTGATCGGGTTCTACGACCACACCATCGACCTGCAAGCCAAGGACCAGTGCATCCGCTCGGTGGTACAGATGTCGGACGTGCCGGGCGAGGTGGAGCTGGTGTCGGCGGCCGACGCGGCCGCCATCACGTCGGTCGCGGACCTGCGCGGCAGGAATCTGGGCGTCACCTCGCTCGGCTCCTCGACCGACTTCCTCACCCAGGCGCTCACCGGCAAGGAGGGCATGACCACCGCGGACTACACCCGGGTGAAAGTCGGTGCGGGACAGACGTTCATCGCGGGCATGAACCATAACGGCATCGACGCGGGCATGACCACGGACCCGACGGTGGCGCAGATGGTGAACTCCGGCGAGGCGCGGATTCTGGTCGACATGCGCACCGAGGCGGGGACGAGGGCCGCCCTGGGTGGACTGTATCCGGCGACGTCGCTGTACATGAGCTGCGCGACCGTCGATGCCCATCCGGAGATCGTGCAGAAGCTCGCCACCGCGTTCGTGCAGACGCTGCAGTGGATCAAGACGCACACCCCGGAGGAGATCGCGGCGAAGATGCCACCGCAGTACGCCGGCGCGGGCAAGGACCTCTACGTCCAGTCGATCCGCGACTCGGTCGGCATGTTCAACGGCGACGGCCTGATGAAACCCGAAGGCGCGCAGAACGTGCTGGACATCCTCGGGAAGTACTCGAAGAACGTGCGCCCCGTGCGCGACCGCATCAACCTGTCGGAGACCTACACCACGCAATTCGTGGAGGAGGCGTTGCGCACGCCACGACAGTAGGAGGGTCTTCCGTTGAGCCGCCCGAGGGCCAGCCACCCTTGGGCGGCCCACGACTGGCGCATCTCAGAGACTTCCCACGATCGCTTTGGTCACCACCTGCATCAATTTCCGCTTGTCTGGTCCGCCAGGAGGCTCATGGCGCGTTCGTACTGCGGGTGATCATGTGTCCGTGTTCTGGTCGAGGTAGATGAGGACGGCGCGGACGCGTTGGCTGTTGGCGGGGTCTTTGGTCAGGCCGAGTTTGGTGAATATGGCGTTGACGTGTTTTTCGACCGCGCTGATCGAAAGGGACAGTGTATCGGCGATGCCTGCGTTGGTGAGTCCTTGTGACAGCAATCGGAGGACGTCGAGTTCGCGGGGTGACAGCGCGGTGAGCGGGTTGTGGCGGCGTTGCCGGGCGAAGAGTTGCCGGACTACTTCGGGGTCGAATGCGGTTCCGCCGGAGGCGATTCGGTCGAGGTCGGCCAGGAATGCGTCGATGTCGGCGACCCGGTCCTTGAGCAGGTAGCCGATTCCGCCCTTGCCGGCGGTAATGAGTTCGATCGCGTTGTGCTGCTCGACGTACTGGGACAGCACGAGCACGCCCAGCTGCGGGTAGCGGGCCTTGAGTGTTCGTGCGGCCTCGAGTCCCTCGGCGGAGTGGGTGGGTGGCATCCGGACGTCGACGATGACGAGGTCCGGTGTGCCGTGGGTGGTTTCGTGGAGCAGTTCGGTCGCGGTGCCGACCGCAACGACCTGGTGTCCCTCGTCGGTCAACAGCCGGGTCAATCCCTCCCGCAGTAGTGCGGAGTCCTCGGCGATCACGATGCGCACGGCAGCTCCGCGGTCAGGACGGTCGGCCCGCCGGTCGGGCTGTGCACGTCGAGTGTGCCGTCGAGGGCCGCGACGCGCCACCGCAGCCCCGTGAGACCGGCACCGCCCGGATCGGCGCCGCCGCGGCCGTTGTCGTGCACGATCGCGGTGATGGTTCCCGGTGTGGTGCGCACCGCTATCGAAACGTGATCGGCGCCGGAATGTTTGGCGGCATTGGTGACGGATTCGGCGACCACGAAATAGGTCGCCGCCGCTACGTCGGGTGGTGGTTCGTGGTCGAGGTCGATGTCGAGTTGCAGCGGCACGACGGTGTGTGCGGACAACCCGCGCAGCGCGACCGCGAGGCCGTGTTCGTCGAGGACCGACGGATAGATTCGCCACGCCACCTCCCGCAGATCGTCGATCAACCGCCCGGCCTCGGCGGCGGCGTGGTCGAGTTCGGCGGCCCAGTCCGCGCGGTCGCCACGGGCGCCCCGGCGGGCGCGACCGAGCTGCAGCGCCAGCGCGACGGCGCGCTGCTGGACACCGTCGTGCAGCGCGCGCTCGATGCGTCGCCGTTCGTCGTCGACCGCGCGGACGACGCCGGACCGGGTGCGTTCGAGCTCGCGCAGCCGGCGCTGCGTGGCGTCGTCGCCGAGGCGGCGCACCGCCACCCGGGTGTCCCAGGTTCCCCACGTGACCGCGAATCGCACGCACAAATACATCCCGACCGCGCCCACGGCCAGCGACACCACGCTGTCGCCGAGCGGGATTCGGCCAAGCACCGTCAGACCGGCTGTCCACCCGAGGTAGCCGAGCACGACCGTCAGCACGGCGATAAGCGCAGCGCCGCAGGCGATTCCGTATCCGGCACGGAGTAGCGCATAACCCGCCGGATCGCGATCGGGCAGATCACGCACCGCGTCGGCGTCGAACCAGTGCACCAGCCGGTGCCGGTCGCGGCGCAC
This sequence comes from Nocardia amamiensis, assembly GCF_015477605.1. Classification (GTDB taxonomy): domain Bacteria; phylum Actinomycetota; class Actinomycetes; order Mycobacteriales; family Mycobacteriaceae; genus Nocardia; species Nocardia amamiensis_A. The sequence continues at coordinate 2,236 of NZ_JADLQX010000010.1, read as the reverse complement.
ATGCCGCCGCAGCCGCGGTCCCCGCCCAGCCAGCACCGCGATGCCGGTGACGGCGCTGACGGTGCCGAGCAGCGCGCCCACGATGGCGCGCCCGGCCCGCCGGGACGCGTCGAGAACATGCGGTGCGATCATGAACTCAGTGTGACCCGGCCCCGTAGGCGACGGGCGAGCCACTCCACGACCGCGACCGGTGCGATCACACATCGTCTGCATCGGCTGGGGCCGGGCAATCGCGCTCGGTGCGCCTGGTGCGGATTGCGACCACGACCAGGCCGGCCAGTGCGGTCAGGCACAGCCAGCCGAAAAGGTCGCCCACCGCGCCATAAACGGTTTGTGTGCCGCGTGTCGGCACCTGGGCCACCATCGTCGGATCGTCGCCGCTTGTGAAGTAGTCGCTGGCGGCTACGACGCGGCCGAGGTGATCGACGACCTCGGATATGCCTTCGGTGGTGGGGCGGACCAGGGTGTAGCCGTTCTCGATCGCGCGGAACCTCGCGTTCTGCGCGTGCATGTCCTTGATGCCGCGCCAGTCGTTCGACGGCGCCAGCATGACGTCGGCTCGCTGCTGACCTGCATGCCGCACGAGCGCGGGAAAGTTCATGTCGAAACAGATCGCCGTGGCCAGCCGTCCGAACGGGGTGTCCGCGGTGGGCACCACACCGTCGCCGGCGGCGTAGGGCTCCAGAACCGGGATGGGATGCGCCTTCTGGTAGGCCCACACGGGTGCGCCGCTCGGCGCGACCAGCACCGTCTGGTTACGGACATACGGCGCGGTGGTGGTGTACACGGTCATGCCGGCCGACAGGTAGATGTGGTGCCGTTCGGCGAATTGCCGGAAGCCGGCCAGCAGAGCCGACTCGTCGCGTGCCATGGTCACCACCGCCGACTCCGGCCAGGCCACGAGTTTCGCGCCGGCACCGGCTTCGCGGGCACTGCGTGCCAGCAAGTCGTCCACGACGTGTGCGAACGCCTCGCGCAGCACGGCGGGGTCGGCCCTGTTCAGCTCCTCCACCGATTGGTATGGGGCGAGCGCGCCGACAGTATGCGCCCAGGCGCTGGGGGAGGGTGCGACACCGGCCATCCGCACGGTCGTATCGGTTGACGTGGACGAGACAATCCGCGCCCCGCCGGCCGTGAGGACCACGGCCAGCACGCTCAGGTAGGTCACGACGGTGGTGCGCAACCACCGGGGACGCGACCGGTGCTGCCAGCAGGTCACGGTGACCGAGGCGAACCAGGCGACCATGAAGCTCACGCCGTAGACACCGGTCACGGATGCGAGCTGAGCCAAGGGCAGGTTGCCGTGCTGCGTGGTGCCCAGCACGCCGTAGATGCCGCCGACCGGGGTCATAGTCGACACCACGAACTCGACGGCCACCTTCGCCAGCGGGAACGCGAGAGTGCTCACCAGCGCCCAGTTTCCGAGCCTCGCCGCGACCAGCCGATCGATCAGATACGGCACGCTGAACACCAGGCTGAGCGCGCCGCCGATCAGAATGAAGGCCGGATTGCCGAGCTCCGCGTGCCACATCCACACCGCCAGGTCCAGCGTCATGACCAGCCACATCCACAGCCCGGCTACCCACCACCGGCTCTGTCGGCTGAACCGGAGCAACAGAACATGGCACAGCCACGCCGCCAGCGCCACGTCCCAGCGGGCATGGATGGCGAACAACGACAGAACGCAGCCACCGAGCAAGATCAGATACCGCACAGCGGCGACGCTACGGAACACCCCAGTGCATCACCATGCGGAAACCCGCACAATCCAAAGCGGGGAACCACCGGACCGAACTGCGGGAACCCACAACCCCAGCAACAGCGACAACCAGCCACCGGAATCCACCATTTGCGGCCGGAATGGACGGGACCGGGGTCCCGCTGTTGCTGGGCTCGCGGCGTGCTGCCGGAAGTCTCGCTCAGAAACGTAGTTCGCGGACGGTGTTGAGGTCGAGGCCGTGCTGTGCGTAGAGACGAGCGGCTTCGATCGTGGAAATAGTTGGTGCACAGGGAAATAACTGTTGACGGTATGCCGCGCAATACTGGACATCCTCGGGAAGTATGGCCGGGCGGCTGTGATCCAGTCGGCCCGGCCATCGGCGTCGGCAGTTGTGCCGCGCTACCTGCTAGACCACCACTAGGGCCTGTGTCGAAGTGAGTTGAGGGGTGGCACCGCTGTGCGGTGCCACCCCTCAACTGTTTGTTTGAAAGTGGTTGTCCGCGTTGGCAGATGGGC
>NZ_JADLQX010000109.1 GCF_015477605.1 Nocardia amamiensis | reverse complement strand
CGGCGTTCGTGGTGCTGGATGCGTTGCCGTTGAACGTCAACGGCAAGCTGGATCGTAAGGCGTTGCCGGAGCCGGAGTTCGAGGTTCAGGCTTTCCGTGCGCCGTCGACGCCGATCGAGGAGATCGTGGCGTCGGTGTATGCCGAGGTGCTCGGTGTCGAGCGTGTGGGTGCGGATGACGATTTCTTCGCGCTCGGCGGCAATTCGCTGCTGGCGACGCAGGTCGCTGCCCGTATCGGTAAGGCGTTGGACACCCGCGTCCCGGTGCGGTGGCTGTTCGAGGCGTCTACGGTCGCGGGGCTGGCTGTGCGGGCCGAGCGGCACGCTGGCGCAGGCGGTCGCCGGGATTTGGTGGCCGGTCCACGACCGGACCGGATTCCGTTGTCACTGGCGCAGCAGCGGATGTGGTTCCTGAACCAGTTCGACACCGATTCCGCCGCGTACAACGTGCCGATCGCGGTGCGGCTGACCGGGGCGCTCGATATCGCCGCATTGCAGCAGGCGGTGTCGGATGTCGTCGTGCGGCATGAGATTCTGCGCACCATTTACCCGCAGACCGAGGACGGCCCGGTGCAGGTCATCCTGCCGCCGGGACAGGCCGTTCCGCGCTTGGACGTCCGAGTGGTCGCGCCCGAAGCGATCGAATCCGCCGTGGTGGCGCTGACCTCGACGATCTTCGACGTCACCGCCGAGGTGCCGGTGCGGGTCGCCTTGTTCCAGATCGCCGGTGATACAGCGGATTACGCTGAATCCGCACCGGTGGAATATGTGCTGGCCATGGTGGTGCACCACATTTCTTGTGACGGTTCATCGGTGGGTCCGTTGACGCGAGACCTGATGGCGGCGTATGTGGCTCGCTCGACGGGGAACATCCCGAATTTCGCGCCGCTGGCGGTGCAGTACGCGGACTACAGCATCTGGCAGCGTGAGCTGTTGGGTAGCGAGGATGATCCGGAGTCGTTGGCGTCGAAGCAGGTGGGTTATTGGCAGTCGGCGTTGGCTGGTCTGCCGGATCAGTTGGATTTGCCGTCGGATCGGCCGCGTCCTGCGGTGCAGTCGTTCGCGGGTGGCAAGGTCGAGTTGCGGGTGGATGCCCAGACTCATCAGGCGTTGATCGAGTTGGCGCGTGCGGAGGGCGCGACGCTGTTCATGGTCGTGCACACGGCGCTGGCTGTGTTGCTGTCGCGGTTGTCCGGCGCTGACGACATCGCTATCGGCACGCCGATGGCAGGCCGCGGCGAAGCCGTCCTGGACGATCTGATCGGTATGTTCGTCAACACCCTGGTCTTCCGCACCCGGGTGGAAGCGAACGAGGCGTTCACTGATCTGCTTGCTCGTCAGCGTGAGACGGATATTCAGGCGTTCGCCAACGCGGATGTGCCGTTCGAGCGTTTGGTCGAGGTGCTCAACCCGGTTCGTTCGACCGCGCGGCATCCGTTGTTCCAGGTCGGGTTGTCGTTCCAGAACTTGGCCCAGGCCGCGCTGGAGCTGCCGGGCCTGAGCGTGTCCGGGTTGGATATCGATACCGAGCTGTCGCAGTTCGACCTGCACCTGATCGCAGCCGACCACTACAGCGATGCAGGTGAGCCGCTCGGTGTCACCGGGGTATTCACCTACGCAACGGACCTGTTCGACCGGGATACGGTGCAGGGCTTCGTGGATCGGTTCGCGCGTCTGCTCGGTGAGATCATCGCCGCGCCGCGCACTCCGGTGGGTGACCTCGAACTGCTCGACGCCGCCGAACGCACGGAGTTGGTGGTCGGCCGTAACGCGACCGCCTCGGCGCTGGATTCGACCGCGACGTTGGTTTCGTTGCTGGATGCCACCGTCGCCGCCGATCCGAACGCCGTGGCACTGGTCGGTGACGGTCCGGCAGGTGCCGGGCGACTGGAGTTGACCTACGCCGAGGTGGATGCTCGGGTCAACCGGCTGGCGCGCTACCTGCTCGGGCGGGGAATCGGTGCCGAGGATCGGGTCGCGCTGGCTCTGCGCCGGTCGGTGGATCTCGTGATTGCCATGTACGCGGTCGCGAAAGCCGGTGCGGCGTATGTTCCCCTCGATCCGGATCATCCGGCTGAGCGGACCGACTACATCCTCGAGACCGCGGCACCGGTGTGTGTGTTGACCAATGCGGAGGCGGAGTTCGACAACGATGTCGCGCCGGTGGTGCGGATTGATGAACTCGACCTGGCTGCGGTGGATGCGTCGCCGGTGGCTGATGCCGATCGGGTTGCGCCGTTGCGGCCGGAGAACACTGCGTATGTGATCTTCACCTCCGGTTCGACGGGTCGCCCGAAGGGTGTCGCGGTTTCGCATGGTGCTATCGCGAACCAGTTGCAATGGAAGGCCGTCGAGTTCGGTCTGGATGCCGCTGATGCGATTCTGTTGAAGACTGCGGCGACGTTCGATTTGTCGGTGTGGGAGTTCTGGTCGGCGGCCGTCTGTGGTGGTCGGCTGGTTATCGCGGCACCGGACGGGCACCGTGATCCGGGCTACCTGAATGAGTTGATGGCTCGGGAGTGGGTCACCACTCTGCATGCGGTGCCGTCGATGCTGGATGCGCTGGTCACGGCTGGGATGCCGAATTCGTTGTGGCGGGTGTTGGCGATCGGTGAAGCCCTGCCAGGTTCGGTCGCACAGCGGTTCCTGCGGGAACATCCGCGCACCGAGTTGTTCAACTTGTATGGTCCGACCGAGGCGGCGGTGTCGATCACCAGCCACCGGGTCACCCTCGCCGATGAGGTGTCGGTGTCGATCGGTGTCCCGGAGTGGAACAGCCAGGTGTATGTGCTGGACTCCCGCTTGCGGCCGGTGCCGGACGGTGTGTCGGGTGAGCTGTATCTGGCGGGTGCGCAGCTGGCGCGGGGTTACTTCGGTCGCGCGGATCTGACGGCGGATCGGTTCGTCGCCAATCCGTTCGAGCCGGGTGCGCGGATGTACCGCACCGGTGACCTGGTCGCCTGGAATGCCGATGGTGAGCTGGAGTATCGGGGTCGTACGGACTTCCAGGTGAAGATTCGTGGATTCCGGATCGAGCTGGGTGAGATCGAGGCCGCGCTGTTGGCGCTGCCCGAAATCGCGCAGACCGCGGTGATCGCGAAGTCCGATCCGAAGACTGGTGACCGTTTGATCGCCTATCTGGTGGCGGCCGATGCCGAGGCCGAGGCGGGTGTGGATGTCGCTGCGGTGAAGTCGGCGCTGACGGCGGGTTTGCCGTCGTACATGGTGCCGTCGGCGTTCGTGGTCCTCGACGCTTTGCCGCTGAACGTCAACGGCAAACTGGATCGTAAGGCGTTGCCGGAACCGGAGTTCGAGGTCCAAGCCTTCCGTGCCCCGTCGACCCCGATCGAGGAAATCGTGGCCGCGGT
>NZ_JADLQX010000108.1 GCF_015477605.1 Nocardia amamiensis | reverse complement strand
TCGACCAGATCCCACAACTCGTCCGGCACAAGCCGCCGCGACAACGCATCCACCACGACCGAACATCATGCAACACAACCGATCTCAATGCGCCAAGAACGAATTACATCCATGTGAGACATGGTCTTAGTACTGCAACGGTACTCAGGCGAGTGGGTGTCCTCGTCGCCGGTAGTGGGATAGGCGGGCTTGGTGCTGTCGTCGGCGGCGCCAGTTCGACCAGGCCAAGATGTGGTGGGTGCAGCGGAGGGCGGGCAGGGCCAGGGCGATGGTCAGGCGCCGGATCTCCGGTAGCGTGAGTGCGATCATGCCTTGTTCGTGGTTGCTGGTTCCCCTTTTGCCGCAATGGCTTTCGCCCCGGTCAGCCAGGCCAGGGCGAGTATGGACAGGGTGTCCTTTCGCTGCGGGTTGAAAGAGCGAACCATAGTGTCACGGGCCATGCTGGAACTAGACAATAGCGCTGTTTCCGCGCAGGGGAATTGTGGCGAGTTGTTCGGCGAACGACTTGCCCGGGTCGATAGGCTGAATCCTGGTCGTCGCGTGACTTTCCCTTCGTTGAGCTTGGCGGTTCAAGAAGGATCACGCGGTGTGACGCCCACTATCCGGCTACGACACGCTCATACGGTCGCTACGAAATCGCTGGTACACCACTCTGCCGGACACAACCATCCGATTCCGCTGCAGCAATCTGCACAATCGTCGCGGCACGCTACCAATCCAGGCGCCGGTGCAGTACAGATCTGAGGGCGCAGTGGGGAGGTACGCACCACTGCGAACCCCTCAGTCGTAGGCGTTTTCCCCATATCGCACAAGGATGAATCCGCGAAGGATTATTCCGAGATCGGCACCTAGTTGTCTTACTCACGCTGAGGACGGTTTGATGTCTGCCAACAGGCTCGTGGCTCGCCATCCCGACCCGGTAGGTCTGGTTCAGGTGAGGTTGGATACGAGGCGCGCGCGTACCAGTGCACCTCCTGTCAGTGGCTTCCCCACGTTGAGCGTGCGATGTACCTGGCCAGTGTCTGCGCGTACAGCGGAAAGCCGATTTACTTGTGGCACCCCACAGATCAAAGCGCGGGGCTGGCTGTCATCGCACACATGCAGCACTGGAACGGAGCTGACATGGTCAGACGCCGATTGCCTCGAACGCGTCGACGACGCCCTGCGTCCACCGAGCGAGTGTCATGGCGGGGTGTGATGTCTGCAAACGCCAGCGTTGACCTGATGGTTCATCGAACAAAATCTGTCACAAGTCGGCCACTGACGGTGCACGATCTCGAGATGGTGGCTCGAGCATTCGGGTTCCGCACTGCACAGGCACTTGTCGCCTGTCTCACAAAGGCTGATCCGCCACCGTCTGAAGCAACCGATGCGCAGCCGGACGGTCCGGCTGGGCGGACAGCAGTTCTCCGGGCCGATGGACATCGGTTCGCCGGATGAGTTGGCAGGCCAATGGCATCACCCCCTTGCCGGCGAGGGCTTCGGCGAGCCGGTGGGAATCGCCTTTGGTCAGCACGAGATGCGCGTGGTGCAGGAGCCGATCGACTGCCGCGGTGGCCAAGGTCTTGGGCATGATCGTGTCGAATCCGCTGGGGTGGATATTGCTGGTCACCGCGATGGACCGGCGTTCGTATGCGGCGTCGATCACGCGGTAGAACGCTTCGGCGGCGTCCGGGCCCACCGGCAGCATGCCGATGTCGTCGCAGACGATCAGGTCGCAGGAGCAGATGCGGGCGACCGCGCGGGCGATCGACCCGTCGGCTTTGGCCTTGCCGATGGTGGCGGCGAGGGATTCGAGGGTGAACCACGAGACCCGTAGGTCGTTCTCGATCGCCGAATGCGCGAGCGCTTCGACGAAGTGACTCTTGCCGGTGCCGGAGGCTCCCGCGACCACCAGATTCTCGTGCCGGCCGACCCATTCCAGGGTGGCGAGCGCGTTCTGGGTGGCTTCGGGGATGGTCGATTCCTCCGGCAGCCAGGAGGAGAACGTTTTGCCGGTCGGAAAGTTCGCGTTCTTGCGGCGCTGGCGCCGGGTCGCCGAGTCTCGGCCAGAGACTTCCTCGGACAGCAGCACCCGCAGCACTTCGGCCGGATCCCAGCGTTGAGCACGCGCGGTCGCGAGCACGTCGGGGGCGGCTTTGCGCAGATAGGGCAGCCGCATCCGGCGGCAGATCTTGTCCAGTTCCTCCGGCAGCGCCGGGGCCTTCGGGGAACTCATGCGCCGAACCTCCCCCAACCGGCGGTCCCGGGCTGCACCGAATGCGCCTCGTCGGCGCGTACTACCTCGGCCAGGCCGGAGAAGCGAGCCAGGTGGTCGAGGATCGAGGCGAGATCACCGTCATCGAAGCGGCCGGCGACCGCGGCGACACCGAGTGCTTCGTCGACAGATTCGGCGCCGGTGAGCGCGGCGAGCTCGAGGGCGCGGGTCATCTTCGCGCGGATCCGCGACACCCCGGTCGCCGAGGCCTCGGTCAGCCAGCGACGCGCGCCTTCCCCGAGCTCGAGGAACGCGATCTCCTCGACCGTCCGCGGTCGCAGTTTCCGCACCCGTGGCAGATCCCCGCCCGCATGATGCGGGTAGTGCTCGTCGAGGATGCGCGGATTGCCCGGCGTCGAGAGCCGATGACGTGCGATCTCGGCCAGCCCGAGCGATTCCGCCCAGTGACCACCAGTTCCTCACCAGCGACCCGGCACCACACCTTCTGCCCCTGATACCCGTCCGGGGTCGAATACCGCACCGACCCCCACCGGATCGTCTGCATCACCGACCAGGCGTTCCTCACCGAGAGCGATCGCATGCGGCTGTCCTGGCAAGACATGCAGATGCGCCCGCTCGACACCGAGCCGCGCGATCGGCGCGACACCAGTCTCGCGATGCGGGCGAGCATTGATCCGTTCGCACCATGCCCAGCAGGCATCGGCCAGCTCGGCGAACGACGAGTATTCCGGGCAGCAGATTCGCCGTTGTCGGCACCAGGTCGGCTTTCGCGATCTTCACCGTGTGCTCGGCCCCGCCCTTGGACTCCGGGTCGAACGGCTCACACGTCTCCACCTTGCAGCCGTAATGCCGCCCCGCCGCAACGATTTCCGGATGCCGCACCGGCAGCCCGGCGATCCGGTCCACCGTCACCGTTCTCGGGTTGTCGGTGAGCAAATACGTCGGCGCGCCACCGATCCGACGCAACGTCACATCAATGCCCAACACCAGCGAACCCAAGGTTTGATCCCACGACGGGATCACCACCTGTCAGCGTTCACGAAAATCCGCAGGTAAGCCGTTTTCCGTTCACGTATTCGGGCAGGGCCGCGTTCACGTAATTCCCCAGCGGGAAGCCGGTCGCGGCTGGTGTGGTCCTCGCAGGAGTTGGCTGC
>NZ_JADLQX010000107.1 GCF_015477605.1 Nocardia amamiensis | reverse complement strand
GTTCTGTGGAATCTGAAATGTCAAGGTCGTGTGGATTTGCCCTGGTTGACTGACACGATCGGCAACAGCGTGGCGGTCGCCGCGGTGCCGATCTCGCGTGGCGTGGCTCCGGCCGGAGTGGGGATGTCGGCCAGTCGGTCGAGCAGCTGGTCGAGTGCTATTTGGCCCTCGTCGACTGCGGCGCGTTCGTCGTCGGTGAGCGGGACGCTGGCGAGCATCCGTTGCAGGTTCTCCTTGGCTTCCAGAAGCTGCGCTCGGCTTGAGTCCTTCGGTGTGTAGAAATCGCAACGTGCGCAAGCCATTCGGTGTGGACACTGTTCGAAAAACGAATAGGTGCAGTATCCGTGGCCGAGGTCGTAGTACTGCCATGGCCCGCCGGCGGTGGCCTGCCCGGATGTGACGGCGTCCCGGTCGACGAGGACTTCGATGGTGCGAACGTTGCGGGCGAAGTAGCCAGCGTCGCTGTAGGCCTTGGCGAGGGTGTTCGGGGTGATCTTGGCGTAGTGCTGGGTCGATTCCGGGCTGCGGTGGCCGAGCCAGGCTTGCAGCTCGAACAGCGTCATCGGTTCCTTGGCGTTGTAGAGCTGTGTCGCGATGGTGGAGCGGGCGCGGTGGCTGGTGATGCGTCCGCGAACGTCGGCGGTGGGGACGCCGGCCTTGCGGCAGAGCATCGGGATGATCTTCTGGTTGATGTAGTTCTTGCTGACGCGGCTGGCGCGGACGGCGAACAGGAAATGCACTCGCTCACCGGTCTTTCGGTCGAGCATCGGCGGCTGTTCGGCCCGGATGTCCTGCCATGCCTCGATGGCCTGTCCGAGCAGCGGGTCGACCGGTTTGGTGAACGCGGTCCCGGTCTTGTGGGTAGGAATGTCGAGCAGGCAGACTGTGTCGTCGCGCTGGTTGTGGGCATTGGCGCTGTCGACCGAGTCGCGTTGCCAGCGTATGCATCCGACGCGCAGGCGGGCGATTTCGTCGCTGCGCTGACCACTGAACAGCCAGGTTAGCGTGATCGCGCGAACCATATCGACCGGGTGTGTGCAGGCCCCGTGGCCGGGCAGGTCGGAGGGGTCGAGGTTGAGCCCGGCCCAGAGCAGTTTGGCCCAGACATCGTCGGCAATCACTCGCGGATCCGGCCCCTGCAGAGCGGTGATGCTGCGGGGAGTGGCCAGCGCTCGCGCCGGGTCGAAACGACGCGGGATCCATTCCCAGTCCTGGCAGTCGCGGAAGAACGTTCGCGCAGCCCGCAGGTAGGCACGTTTTGTCTTGGGCGACAATGGTTTTCCGAGCCGGTCTTGGCGGCTCTCGCGCCAGTGCGTGGATTGAACGTGGTCGCCGACAGTCATGCGGTCGACGGCTGCGACCCATGCCGCGCAGGTCTGCCGTGTCCACTGGCCGGGTTCGGCGATCTCGGGGTGATCGGCGGCGAGCCATCGTCCGGTCTTGGCCAGGATGACCCGGTAGATGCTGCGGGTGGATGGTTCCAAGGTGGAGGTGGCGTTCCAGCGCTCCACCCACTGCGCCCAGGTTGCCGAAGCCCCGGTGATGGGCACTGGCCCGTCTCCGAATTTCGGCGCTGCCGGTGGATCGGTGTGCCCGAGCGCGGCGAGAGCTCGATGAATGCCGTGCAGGTGGCGGATGTGGTGGTGTTGCTGCATCGTCGGGGTCGTGCGGAGTTCGGCCAGTGTCTGTGAGGACAGGTCGCTCAGGCTCGGGCTGCGGTTGAGCAGCAGGATCGAGCAGACCAGCGACGCCAGTTCGTTGGCGCGGTAACCCCACCTGGTCAGGACCTCGCGGATCGGCCCGATCGCGTTCTCGACGGTCTCCGGGCCGAACACTCGTTGGGCCAATGCTGGTCGTTCGAACGGACCGGCCAGCTCGAAGGCGGTGAATCCCGTCAGCAGGTAGGCGTAGGCCAGCAGGAATCGGCGCGCTGATATCCCGACCTGTCCGGGATAGTCAGCGCGAAGATGTGTAGGACTGAGCACCTCACCCCACTCACGGGCCGTCCATGCCCAGAATGCCCGGTCAAGCGTGACGCAGCGATGCAATACGATCGCGGCGCCGTCTCGCGCGAATCGTTGCTGATGACGGTTGCCGCGATTCCAATGCATTACCGTCAGCGCATCATCGAGCGGGTCCGTGAGTCGCTGGATCTGTTGCCATGCACTCGAATTGCGGTCCCGGTCGCGCCGCAGCCCGTCGAAACCCAGCGTGCGCAGTCCGTCGGATTCGACGGTCGAGAGCCGGCACCGGCGGCGGTATTTGTTGATATCCAGCGGCCATGTTCGTGCGTGATCTGCGGCCAGCCCGATGACGGCCGCCGATGATGTGACGGTCACCGGGCCGCGCTCTCCTGCTCGCCGAGCCGAGCCAGCATCTCGACCCGCCAGCCGTGGATCTGATCCATGCCGCGGGCGAGTTTGTCGGCCAGTTCCCGGCCGGACAGATGGATGTAGGTGAGCGTGGTCTCGGTGCTGCGATGCCCGGCGAACGTGGCGATGGCGTGCAACTCCCAGCCCGTTCGCGCCAGATCCGTCAAGCACAGATGCCGTGTCGTGTGAGTCGAAAACTGCGGAACCCCCGCAGCAACCGCGATGCGCCGCACCACCTTCGACCACGTCCACAAACTCACCGGCTGCCCGTGGTTGCGCCGCGATTCCGACAGGAACAACCGGCCCCGAGCCCGGCTGATCGCCGCCCGATGCGCCAGATACCCCTGCAACAACGCCCCGGTCGCCGCCGAATAGGGCACCATCCGTTCGAGCCGGTTCTTCGTTGTCTCGGCCCGGATCCGCAGCATCCGCCGACCCGGGTCCAGGTCATCGGTGCGCAACGAGCACAACTCCTCGCGCCGTAGCGCCGCGTCATAAGCCAACGCGAGCATCACCCGGTTGCGCGGCGGCTCCGCTGCCGCGACGGCGAGAATGTCCATCCACTGCGACTCGGTCGGGATCCACGGCAGCTTCGTCAGCCTCGGCACCAGGCCACGCTGCTGCCCGCCCCACTTACGTCCGGGCGTATAGCGGCCCCGCCCAACCGGATTCGACTCCCGAAACCCCCCTTCGACCAAATAGTCGAAATACAGGCGCACCGGAACCAGTCGCTGCTGGATCGTGGCGTTCGCCAACCCGCACCCGGAATCGATCGACACCACGTTGGCGCCGCGCCGACTGGCCCGGCCGGTCAGCTCGCGAACAAAGACCGCGACGTCAGCCCGGTTCGCGACCACCGGATCGACGCCCTGATCCTCGCAGACCCGCAGGAACTCGGCCAGCCCCCGCGCATACGCATCGATCGTGCGCGGCGCCCGGCCAAGATCGGTCCACACCCGCAGCCACTCAGCCGCCCGCTCGTGCCGACCAAGCACTGGCCACTTCTCCTCCAACCCCATTGCCGCCAAGCCTGCCTCCCAGTTCCGTGGTCAGATTCGGAGCCGTCGAGCTCCTCGGATTGATTCCACGTAACTAATAA
>NZ_JADLQX010000106.1 GCF_015477605.1 Nocardia amamiensis | reverse complement strand
GCGCAAGATCTGGGCATCAGCCGCACCACTTTGTATGCCAGGCTCAAGGCATTGCGGATCACCGACGGCGGACTGTCCATTTCCTGAACACTTCGCAGCCGCGTCGCGTCCCTAGCGTTGGTGTAGTCCACACCACGCGCGAAGAGCGCGACGTTCAGGAGGCACCAGGATGACCGCGGTAACAGAAGTCCAGCCGCAGCCCAAGGTGAAGGAATTTCTTTCCAGCACCGGAAAACTGCTCATCAACGGGGAATGGGTGGCTGCCAGGTCAGGGCGAACCTTCGCCACGTACGACCCCGCTACGGGCGGGAAACTCGCCGATGTCGCTCATGGCGAGGCGGCCGACATCGATGCCGCGGTACGGGCGGCCCGCGCCGCGTTCGACGGCCCCTGGTCGAGGTTGAAGTCCAATCAGCGCGAACGACTCATCTGGCGGATCGGTGATCTGCTGTCGGAGCGGGCCGAGATCTTCGGTCAGGTGGAATCGCTCGACAACGGCAAGTCCGCGACTATCGCGCAGGTCGTCGACACCGAGTGGGCGGGGGATGTATTCCGCTGGTAGACACGTCAAAACATAATATGACTCAGCGCACTAGATTAGCTCGCTCTGCGTACTCCTCTTTCCTCAGCACTCCACCGGACCGGAACACATCGGTCAAATCCTGATAGGTCGCTCTCATGTCAAAGCCCTTCCCCCAACATCCAATGCTCTCCGGCAACTTCGCCCCGGTCATGGCAGAGTGCTACGCACCAGAACTAATCGTCACTGAAGGCGAACTCCCGCCTGGACTGGAAGGCACGCTGTTCCGGAACGGTCCCAATCCAATGTATCCGCCCATGGGCGACAAGCATCATTGGTTCATGGGCGAAGGCATGCTTCACGCCATCAGCATCGCTGACGGACGCGCGAGCTATCGCAACCGATGGATCGAGACGGAATCGTACCGCGCACAGCGGGCGGCCGGCCGACGGCTCGTCCCGACGACCTTTGAGGATCAGCCGGCGCCGGGCAGCGAGACCCTTCGCCGTCACCTGGCCAACACACACGTCTACTGGCACGGCGACCGCCTCCTGGCCTTCGCCGAAGGCAATTCGCCCGTTGAGGTCGATCCGCTTGACCTCGCGACCCGGGGCTCCTGGACCTTCGACGGCGCTTACACGGGCCCTGTGACCGGGCACCCGAAGATCGACCCTGAGACAGGTGAAATGCTGATGTTCAGCTACATGACAGGCGGGCCGTTCAACACGGCCATGTCCTACCACGTGGTGGACGCGCAGGGACGGATGACCCGTTCGGAGGTATTCCAGGCGCCCTACGCCAGCATGGTCCACGACTTCATCGCCACGGCGGAGCACGTGGTGTTTCCGATCTTCCCGGCGACGATCGATCAGGAGCGGATAATAAAGGGCGGGCCTGTGATCGCCTGGGACCCGCGGCAGCGCACCTGCATCGGCATCCTGGACCGTAAGGCCGGCGCGGACACGATCCGCTGGTTCGAAGGGGAGCCTTGCTATGTCTTCCATCCCCTCAACGCCTACACGACACACGAAGGGGGCGGGACCCAAGTGGTCGCGGACGTGATCCGGTTCGATCGCGTCCCATTGTTCCCGAACGTGGACGGCAGCCCGGCGCCGCACAGCTTGGCCGCCGACGCTGGGCTGTTGGTGCGCTGGACCTTTGAACTCGACGGGACGAGCAACGATTACAAGGAAAGGGTCCTCACCGACCTACCGGGTGAGTTCCCGCGGCTCGACGATCGCTTTGCAGGGCTAAACTATCGCCACGGCTTCTACGCGGCCCAGCGGGGACCACAGGTCGCAAGCTGCTTTTACGACACCTTGGCGCACGTGGATCTCAGCACCGGAGCGCAACGGGAATGGTCCGCGGGACCTGGTTGCTTCGTCCACGAGCCGGTATTCGTCCCACGGCAGGTCGGGGTGCCCGAAGGCGACGGGTGGCTGGTAACGCTGATGTACGACGGAGCACGCAATCTCAGCGACCTGATAGTGCTCGACACGCACGACGTGACCGCCGGACCGGTAGCCCGGGCCGAGCTTCCGGTACGCGTGCCCTTCGGCTTCCACGGCAGCTGGCGCGACCGCGGCTAAGCCTCGATCCGCTGACGGTTGATCGCGGGGATGTGCGCGGGTGCGGACAGTACCGACGATGTCGACGTGCTGTGTAGCGGCGGCATGAGCAGAATGTTCGAGCGGGTGTATGCACCATCGACGATCAGAACCTTGTTGCGGGAGTTCGCCTTCGGTCATGCCCGGCAGTTGGAGTCGGTGCTGGCCGCGCACCTGTCCCGGTCGCTGGATCGGGTTGCTGTACGGGGGCCCGTCGCAGATGTCGAAGGTGGCGGAAAATTTGGCTTTCTGAGCGGAAGCCATGAGAGAAATTAGGGAGTTCCGATGTTCAGCACTATGCAGGACGAGCCTTTGTCGCTGGCGACGTTGCTGCGCTACGCATCGACGTTCGCCGGGGATTCCACCGTGTCCACCTGGACCGGTACCGGCGTGCGCACCATGACCTACCGTGAGGTCGGCACCGAGTCGGCGCGGTTGGCGAACGCGCTGCGTGGGTTGGGGGTCGGGGTCGGCGATCGGGTCGGCACGTTCATGTGGAACAACAACGAGCATCTGGTCGCCTATATCGCGGTGCCGGCGATGGGTGCGGTGCTGCATGCGCTGAACATCAGGCTGTTCCCCGAACAGGTGGTGTATGTGGCCAATCACGCCGAAGACCAGGTGGTGCTGGTGGACGGCACGCTGGTGCCGCTGTTCGGTCAGATCCTTCCGCATCTGACCACGGTCCGGCACGTGATCGTGGTCAACGGTGACGCGGCCACACTGACCGCGCCCGAGGGCGTGGCGGTGCACTCCTACCCCGAACTGCTGGCCGCGCAGCCGGAGGTCTACGACTTCCCCGTGATCGACGAGCGCTCGGCCGCCGCCATGTGCTACACCTCGGGCACCACGGGCGACCCGAAGGGCGTGGTGTACTCGCACCGCTCCAACTGGCTGCACGCCATGCAGGTGGCGGCGAACAACGGGATGGGCCTGTTCGAAACCGACACCATTCTGGCGATCGTGCCGCTGTTCCACGCGAATGCGTGGGGGCTGCCGTACGCGGCGTTGATGTCGGGCTCGAATCTGCTCATGCCCGACCGGTTCCTGCAGCCGGGTCCGCTGCTGGAGTGCATGGCCGCGCAGAAGCCGTCCTTCGCCGCGGCGGTGCCGACGATCTGGGGTGGGGTGCTGGCGGCGTTGGCGGCCAGTCCGCAGGACATCACGCATCTGCGTGCGGTGGTGGTGGGCGGTTCGGCGGTGCCGCCGTCGATGATGCGCACCTTCGAGGACTCCCACGGGGTGCGGGTGCTGCACGCGTGGGGGATGACCGAGACCTCGCCGCTGGGCAGTGTCGCCCATCCGCCGGCGACCGCGGTCACCGAGGAGCAGAAGTGGGCCTTCCGGGTGACCCAGGGCCGG
>NZ_JADLQX010000105.1 GCF_015477605.1 Nocardia amamiensis | reverse complement strand
TTTCGATGATCCGGATCATCAACAGTGCCAGCCAGCACAACACGACGTGGGCGCGGATGCGTTCCTCGAGGCGGTGATAGACCGGCCGCAGGTCGAGGATCTGTTTCATGTCCCGCCAGCCGCGTTCAGCGTGTCAACCACAATGCATTCATAACTGTGGTTCGGCTGTGTTATCTGTGGGTTGGGTGGGTGCGGGGTCGTTGTGCCAGCGGCGGCGGACGTGGTAGCCGCGGGGCAGGCGGCGTAGTTGGCGCAGGCGTTCGAGTTCGGTGGGGTCGGCGGTGATGATCCAGCGCCGGGTGTCGGGGTCCTGGCGGGCGGTGACCCAGCCGCGGCGGATCCAGTTGTAGACGGTGACCGGTGGCATGGCCAGTTCGGCGGCCAGCTCGGGCATCCACCAGGTGTGTTGTCCGGGTGGCGGGGTCGGCCGCTGGGTGCGGTGACCGGATCGGCCGGTGGTGGCGCGTAGCCGGTTCACCAGGTCCCGGATTGCTTGGGGGCCAAAGGTTTCGAACCGTTTTGGCGGCCGCAGCCCCTCGTTGTTGAGGGTGTCGGCGATCCGGGTGTCGGACAGGCCGGCGTCGTCGAGTTCCAGCACGCGGGCGACCAGCCGCGGGTAGTAGGAAAGTTGTTCCAGGCGAGCGACTGGGCGGGCCAGCTGTCCGCTGGTGCGGTGCCCGCCGGCCCAGCCGATCTCGGTGGTGACCTGTTCGCTGTCGCCGATCACGGTCACGGTGACGACGTCGATGACCGCGCGTAGCAGTTGTTTGCGGTCGGTGTTGGTCGTGGTGACGGCGCGCCAGAGGGCCGGGACATCGGCGGCGAGACCGCGGATGCGGTCGCGGTCGGCGGCTGAGAGCACTGGCGGGGTGGCGGCGAGGAACCGGTCGTGGTCTTCGCGTAACCGTTCCAGCTCGGCCAGCGCCTGTTCCCAGTCGCGTTCTAAAGTCCTTGACACCAAACGGTTTTCCGGTTCAGTCAGCCGATAGCAGCGGGCGGCCCGGTCGGCGGCGTAGGCGGCGCGTTCCAGGCGCTGGACCCACAAGGCCTCGAGCCTGCCGCGTTCGGCCTCGATCTCGGCCGCCGCGGCCAGTGACACCTCCAGTGCTGCCGGAGCCAGCATCTCCAGCAGCGCCGCGCTGACGTAGGTGTCCACGCATCGGCCGGACAGGCGCTGGCAACAGGGCAGGCCGTAGTCGGCCCGCGCGCGGCAGCAGACGTAGGTATAACCGTTGACGACACCGTCACGGTGGGTGTAGCGCACTGTCATCTTGGCCCCGCATCGGCCGCAGCGCAGCAGCCCGGTCAGCAGCGCTGGACCCTTCCGCACGGCACCCGGGGTGGCAGCGGTGGCCTGATTAGCTTGTAGCCGTGCCAGATTCGCCCGCCAGCGGTCGGCGGTGATGTAGGCGGGCAACCGGTCCGGCAGCACCACCGTCCACTGCTCCATCGGCACGCTCACCTTCCCCGTCGACGGCCGCCCGGCGATCCGCCGCCGCGGATCGACCGATCGGCGCCCGTGCGCGTAGATCCCGGCGTAGATCGGGTGGCGCAGGATGTTGTTGACCGTCATCCGGCTGGGGCGCCGCCACTCCAGCTCACCGGCGTCCGGGCCCTCCCGCAACCGCACCCCGATCCGGATGCCGTGCCCGACCAGATACGCCAGCACCGCGTTGACCGTGCCCAGCTCGTCGAACACCTCGAAGATCAGCTCGATGACCGTGCGAACCTGCTCGTCAGGGTCCTTGACGACCTCACCGGACGGGCGCAGCACGTATCCGGTCGGGACCGCGAAGAACAGCTCGCCGCGTTTGGCCTTGGCGAGGCGACCTGAGGCCATCCGCTGCTTGATCAAATGCAGTTCGACCTCGCTCATGGTGCCCTTCAACCCCAGCAGCAACCGGTCGTTGTGACAGTTCGGATCGTAGACGCCGTCGCTGTCGGCCAGCAGCGTTGCGGCCAGCGCGCACAATTCCATCAGCTGATACCAGTCCCGGCCCGACCGGGCAAGCCGTGAAACCTCCACTCCCACAATGATTCCCACATGACCCAACCCGACCTCGCTGACCAGCTCCGCGAAACCGGCCCGCCCTGCCGTGCTCGCTCCCGACATCCCCACATCGGCATCGATGACCTTCACCCGATCCCGCGCCCACCCCAGCGCGATCGCCCGGTCGACCAGCGCGTACTGCACCCGCAGCGACTCGGTGTGCTCAACCACCTGACGCATCGTCGACTGGCGCACATAGATCACCGCCAGCCGATCGGTGTGCTCGGCGCTCACTTTGCCCGGCCAATCCGGCGTCTTCCCGCTCATCGGCCGCGTCTCCATCATCCGGCCACGTCAGGCGTCGGCGGATCATCCCGGTGAGCACCCGGACCGCCGCGACCCGGCTCGACATGGGCAGATCCACCCACTCGATCCGCTGCGGCTTCACCGCCGGCCTCCACACACGCAGTAGCCTCGACCTGCCGCTTCAACCGCTCGGCCACCGCAGCCAACTGCAGCAAGCCCTCACGTCCAATCATCAACCCCTCCAGCCTGTTCCGGCTACAGGTGCATCATGAACCGCACGCTTCGACAGCGTTACGGTCCCGGTAGACGACCGGATCGAACACCGGCGGCCTGCCACCGCCCGAGCCGCGGTTGCGGCGATGGCCGGCCTGGTCCGCTGGAACCGGGATCGTCACCCGGATCCCGTGCCGACGCAGCCATTCCCGATTTCCTCGACTGGAATACGCCTTGTCGGCCAGCACCCGAACCGGTCGTGATCGTGGCCGGCCACCACCAGTCTTGGGCACCTCGATGCCGTCGAGGACCGCCGTGAACTGGGGACTGTCACCGGCCTGGCCCGGGGTGACCAGCAGCGACAGCACCCGGCAGCCCTGTTCGCAAGCCAGATGCAACTTCGTCGACCATCCGCCCCGCGACCGGCCCAGCCCGTGATCGTCGGGTTCGCGGACCACCCCTCCGGGCGGCTCGGCCTGCCCGTCACCGTCGCGGCGAGCCCCGGCAGCATGCTGATGGGCCCGCAGAATCGTCGAGTCCACGCTCACCTGCCACACGATCCGGTTTGCCGCGTCGGCGAACGCCTGCAGCAACTTCAGGATCAACACCCACACTCCGGCACGCTGCCAGCGCCGGAACAGCCCATACACCGCCAGCCACGACCCATACACCGTCGGGACGTCACGCCACGGTGATCCGACTCGGGTCCGCCACCGGATCCCATCGATGAGCTGCCGTTTCGTCCACTGAGGCGGTCGTCCCGCCTTCTTGTTCCGGGGCAACAACGGTTCCAACCGGGCCCACTGAGCATCGGTCAGGTCCGCGCGCCCCGCCACCACCGTTACGCTGGCCACGAGGTCTCCGGTATTCAAGGTTCTTCTTCGACAGCTGAACCAACTACCGGAGACCTCACCTACATGCCAACGCGGACAACAAATCCCGCTGAACACGTTGATGGGGTGGCACCGCATAGCGGTGCCACCCCATCAACTACTTCGAAACACTCCCTAGATGAATGATTCCAAGGGGTGGGTGGCCTGTGTGCGGGCCGCCGACCCTGGGTCAATGGTCGTAGGCGGTCAGTGACCGGTGGACCGGTGCGTCGGTGTTGTCGTTGTGCCAGATCGCGGCG
>NZ_JADLQX010000104.1 GCF_015477605.1 Nocardia amamiensis | reverse complement strand
CCAGATCCCACAACTCGTCCGGCACAAGCCGCCGCGACAACGCATCCACCACGACCGAACATCATGCAACACAACCGATCTCAATGCGCCAAGAACGAATTACATCCATGTGAGACATGGTCTAAGCGGAGAGAAAATGCCGAAACAGGTGGGGCGAGAACATGATTCCTGTGCGATCCCGCAGGCGTCGCACCAGCCGGTTGACGCTGGCGTAGCTCATAGGAGCGCCGATCGGGGCGCCCCAGAGATTGACGAACACGTAGTCGCAGTCCAGCAGACCGTATTCCTCGTGCAGGTAGTCGCTGTAGAGGCGGAATACCTCGGCGTCGGCGGGAACTTCCCGCGACCACGTCTTGGCTCGGGCCCGGTTCACGTTCGCTCGCGGCCGGACCACAACAAGCCGACGGCGGGCATCGAGATCTTCGTGCCGCAACCCCAGCGCCTCACCGATCCGCAACCCGGTCGCCCGCAACAAGCTCAACAAGAACCGATCACGCAGCCGGTCGCAGGCGCCGATCAACGCGGCCATCTCCGCCTCGGCCAACTCCCGCGGCGGGCGCCGCTCGGCCCGCAACGAGATCGCGCGGTGCCGTTCCGGCCGTGCACCCAGATGCGCCAGGAACGGCTGCCACGACCCACCGCGGCGGCCCGGCCGCCACCGGGTCAGCAGCTCACCGAGACCGACACCATGGCGCTGATGGAACTCGTAGAACGACGCCAGCGCCGACAACTTCCGATTCACCGTTGCCGCAGTCAGATTCGTCTCGACCCACGGCAGCGCGGACACCCCGCCGGTGCGGGCTTCGGCCGGAAGCCGCAACCAGGTGACGAACCGGCCCAGATCCTCCAGATCCACCCGATCCCACCGCAACTCATGGCATTCCAAGAAAGCGAAGTAATCCCGCAGATCGTGAGCATAGGCGCGGACAGTGTTCGGGGACCGGTCGATCGCGGTCAGATGCGCCAGGAACCGATCCGCCGAATCCACCACCAACCCGCCCGCCAGAACGGTCGCCGACTCCACGCCCGAAGGCATCACCACCCGCTGAACCCGCACCCCAGCTCCCATCCAAGACATAGTGAACTTGCATGTCCACCACAGCTATTCGGCGCAACCCACCCCCGTGGATTGGACGTCATGGACAGAGCGAATCGGTGGTCAGATAACTGCGGCCAAGGTCTTGGGCATGATCGTGTCGAATCCAGACGGATGAATATTGCTGGTGACCGCAATGGAACGCCTCTCGTATGCGGCGTCGATCACGCGGTAGAACGCCTCGGCGGCGTCCGGGCCGACTGGCAGCATGCCGATGTCGTCGCAGACGATCAGGTCGCAGGCGCAGATGCGGGCGACCGCGCGGGCGATCGATCCGTCGGCTTTGGCCTTGCCGAGGGTGGTCGCGAGGGATTCGAGGGTGAACCAGGAGACCCGCAGGTCGGTCTCGATCGCCGAGTGCGCGAGCGCTTCGACGAAGTGGCTCTTGCCGGCGCCGGAGGCTCCGGCGACCACCAGGTTTTCGTGCCTGCCGACCCATTCCAGGGTGGCCAGGGCGTTCTGGGTGGCTTCGGGGATGGTCGATTCCTCGGGCAGCCAGGAGGAGAACGTTTTGCCGGTCGGGAAGTTCGCGTTCTTGCGGCGCTGGCGCCGTGTCGCCGAGTCTCGGCCGGTGACCTCTTCAGCCAGCAGCACCCGCAGCACTTCAGCGGGGTCCCAGCGTTGAGCTCGGGCGGTGGCGAGCACGTCGGGCGCGGCTTTGCGCAGATAGGGCAGCCGCATCCGGCGGCAGATCTTGTCAAATTCCTCCAGCAGCGCCGGGGCTTTCGGATGCGTCATGCGCCGAACCTCCCCCAGTTGCTGGTGCCGGGCTGGACCGAGTGCGCCTCGTCGGCGCGCACGACATCGGCCAGGTGGGAGAACTTGGCCAGGTGATCGACGATGGCGGCCAGGTCACCGTCGTCGAAGCGGCCCGCGACCGCGGCGACACCGAGCGCTTCCTCGACCGCCTCCGGTCCTGTCAACGCCGCCAACTCGAGCGCGCGGGTCATCTTCGCGCGGATGCGCGACACCCCGGACGCCGAGGCTTCGGTCAGCCAGCGGCGGGCGCCTTCACCAAGTTCGAGGAACGCGACCTCTTCGACGGTCCGCGGTCGCAGTTTCCGCACCCGTGGCAGATCCCCGCCCTCGTGATGCGGGTAGTGCTCGTCGAGGATGCGCGGATTGCCCGGGGTCGAGAGCCGATGGCGGGCGATCTCGGCCAGCCCTCGAGGGTTTCTCCCGGTGACCACCAGTTCCTCACCAGCGACCCGGCACCAGACCTTCTGCCCCTGATACCCGTCCGGGGTCGAATACCGCACCGACCCCCACCGGATCGTCTGATCGTCACCGACCAGGCGTTCCTCACCCAAAGCGATCGCATGCGGGGCGGCCGGCAACACATGCAGATGCGCCCGCTCGACACCGAGCCGCACGATCGGCGCGACCCCGGTCTCGCGATGCGGGCGCGCGTTGACCCGCTCGCACCACGACCAGCAGGCATCGGCCAGCTCGGTGAACGACGAATACTCCGGCAGCAGATTCGCCGTGGTCGGCACCAGATCGGCCTTCGCGATCTTCACCGTGTGCTCCGCGCCGCCCTTGGACTCCGGGTCGAACGGCTCACACGTCTCCACCTTGCAGCCGTAATGCCGCCCCGCAGCGACGACTTCCGGATGCCGCACCGGCAGCCCGGCGATCCGGTCCACCGTCACCGTTCTCGGGTTGTCGGTGAGCAAATACGTCGGCGCACCACCGATCCGACGCAACGTCACATCGATCCCGAGAACCAGCGAACCCAGGGTTTGATCCCACGACGGGATCACCACCCGAAACCGCGACCACGCCAGCCACGCGCAGAACAACTGCGTCCGCCGCCCGGCAACTTTCGGGCCTTCGCCCCAATCGAACTGCAACCACATACCCGGTTCCGGCAGCCACGGCCGATATTTCCGCCGGTGACCGGCCTTCCACGCCATCTTCGCCTCGGAGACCGCACGACGAGTCGACCGATCCGTGCCGGTGAACCCCATCGCCAGCAGCCGCTGATGCACCACATCAGCGCGGATCTTGCCCTGGGACTTGTCCACCAACTCCTCGATCTTGCCCATGAACGGGTCGATCGACCGCGCCCGCCGCGGCCTGGCCAGCGGATCACCGCCCCCATCGCGGACCGCGACATACCGCGCCACCGTCTTCTCATCC
This sequence comes from Nocardia amamiensis, assembly GCF_015477605.1. Taxonomy (GTDB): domain Bacteria; phylum Actinomycetota; class Actinomycetes; order Mycobacteriales; family Mycobacteriaceae; genus Nocardia; species Nocardia amamiensis_A. The sequence goes on along the minus strand of NZ_JADLQX010000104.1, from coordinate 480 downwards.
ACCCCCGACAGCGCCGCGGCCGAATGCGCGCAGCGCGTCAGATCGAACGCTTCCAGAATCTCCATGATCTCCCTGTCAGACTTGGTCAACGGGATCCCTTCGACGCAGTTGGCAAGCGATCACACACACGCCAGCCAACCCGCCTGAAGAGATCCCGTTTCGCATTTATTCAGGCGTGTCCCGGAGATCCTGATGTCCGCCAATCCGGAGAAACCATGTCCGCCAGCCCGGACTCACATGTCCGCCCACCCGGATTATCCGGGCTCAGGCACAAAGTTGGTGGCGTGCCGATGATTTGGAGCCTGGCGGGAGGTAATCGATCATGACCAGGGTGTGCTGATCTTGATCTGAAAGTCCTGCTTCCGCATCTCGCCGACCTGAACATCGAGCAGGTCACCCGCCGCGGAATGGCTTTATGGATCCATGCCGACATCACTGCGCAGGGCGCGTCGTGTCCGGGCTGCACGTGCTGGTCGGTTC
>NZ_JADLQX010000103.1 GCF_015477605.1 Nocardia amamiensis | reverse complement strand
CTGTGGGTCGGCGATGTCACCGAAATCCCTACCTTGGAGGGGAAACTGTATTTGGCTTCGGTGGAGGACCGGTTCTCCGGGCGTCTGCTCGGCTACGCCACCAGCGCCCATCATGATGCCGAACTGGCCTGTGCCGCATTGAAAATGGCCGCTGCCACCCGGGGTGGGTTCGACGCGATCGACGGGGTTGTCTTCCACTCTGATCGCGGCAGCGAAGGCGGATTCAACTGGTCGATGCAACATTTTGACGTTCGAGCGATTGTAGGTGATGGGTCATCGCCTCGGCGGGAGTGCGCCATCCGAGGACCTTCCGCGGTCGGGTGTTGAGGGTATGCGCGACGGCCGCGAGGTCCTTCGCGGTCCACCGCGACAGGTCGGTGCCTTTGGGAAAGTACTGGCGCAGGAGTCCGTTAGTGTTTTCGTTGGTTCCGCGCTGCCAGGGACTTTGCGGGTCGGCGAAGAAGACCGGCACGCCGGTCTTCGCTGTCAGCTCCGCATGCGCCGACAACTCCTTGCCACGGTCCCAGGTCGGAGACTTCAGCATCGGCTCGGGGATCTTCCGCAACGCCGCCGAGAGCGCCTTGTTCATCGATGACGCCCCGTAGCCGCTGAGGGCGACACCGTTCTTCACCGGCGCCGTCTCCCTCCATCCGTCCTCGCGGGGCAGGTGAACGAGCACGGTGAACCGGGTCGACCGGTCGACAAGGGTCCCGATCGCCGAGCGATCGGTGCCGATGATCAGGTCTCCCTCCCAGTGGCCCGGATTCGCGCGGTCCTCGGCTTCGACCGGCCGTTCGCTGATCAGGACGTCGGGGGTGATGTGGGCCCAGGTGATGCGTTTGGACCGGGCTCGGGGCATGCGCAGTGCCCGGCCGGTTCGCAGTGTCAGGATCAATTCACGATCGAGCGCGCCGCGGCCTTCGATATACAGTGCCTGGTATATGGCCTCGTGGCTGATCCGCATCGACTCATCGTCGGGGAAGTCGATCTTCAGCCGCGCCGCGATCTGCTGCGGGCTCCACCCCTGCACCCATTGCCGGTCCGAGCGGTGCGGCTTGTTGCGGCCGGTCCAGATCCCCGTCGCCGGCCCGGCGGCAACCCTGCCCTTCGCATCGGTGATCCGCCCCGCCAGGCGCTGCTGCACGTAGTCCCGAAGCTGTGTGTTTTGAACGAGTTTCGCCATTTTCGGGCGTCGGGCGAACAGTTCGGCTTTCCACTGAGCAACCGAAGCACGGTAGTCGAGCTTGCCGCCGCGGGTCGCGGCGTTGCGCCGCAGCTCACGGGAGATCGTCGACGGGCTGCGACCCAACGCCCGCGCGATCTGCCGCACCCCCTCGCCCTGCACCCGCAGCAACGCGATCTCCTCACGCTCGGCGAACGACAGGTAGCGGCCGCCGGGCGGGCTCCAGGAATACGGGGACATCCCGCCACCATCGCGGAACAATCGACTGCCCTTGACAGGCGATACCCCCACTGCCACACCAGCTTCCGCTGGCAGCAGGGCCTCGGCGATCACGTCCCAGAACAGACGCTCCACCACGCGCTGATGCCCGGGATGCCCAGGTGAGCGCATCGGCGCTCGTCCAGTGACCTCCCGCATCCAATCCGACGGCCTTCCCACAACACCCTCCGTGACCTCGGGTGTTGCTTCCACCGGTTGAACCTGAGGAATACACCGCCGCGGCCACGAATGCCCTGTGCCGGCACCTCGGTGTGGTGCAGTCGATGGGCCGTGTGGCCTCGGCCCTGGACAACTCCCCAGCTGAATCGTTCAACTCCACCTTGAAGGTCGAATTCGTCCACCGGCACCGCTTCCGTACTCGCGCCGAGGCAGCTCTGCGGATCGTCACCTGGATCACCGGCTTCTACAACCCGACCCGCCGCCACAGCCTGTGCGGCGCAATGTCGCCGATCAACTACGAGACCCATATGGCCGCCGTCCGTGCGGCCTCAACTGCAGCCCTGTCACGAGACGAGGCCGCATAAGGGAGCCTCCACACTTCGAGGGGATTGATATTCATCGCCTCCCAGAGGGCCGAACTGAATCGCCCCGGCATGTCCGGAGACTCTGATGGGTCATGTGGGAATCATTGTGGGAGTGGAGGGTTTGCGTCGGGCCGGGATTGGTATCAGTTGATAGAATTGTGTGCGCTCGCTGCAACACTGCTGGCCGACTGCGATGGCGTCTACGATCTGAACTGTCACAACGAGCGGTTGCTGTTGGGATTGAAGGACATCATGAGCGAGGTCGAACTGCATTTGATCAAGCAGCGGATGGCGTCGGGACGGTTGGCCGAGGCCCAGCGGGGTGAGTTGTTCTTCGCGGTCCCGACCGGATATGTACTGCGCCCGTCCGGAGAGGTCGTCAAGGACCCTGACGAGCAGGTCCGCACGGTCATCGCATTGATCTTCGACCTGTTCAACGAGCTATACAGGGTCTCACGCGCGATGCCCGTGACCGTGGTCGTGCGAGATCGCCAGGGCGGGAATGCCTTTCCAGGCCAGTACTTTCACCCGCCGGTGCAGAGTCGGTTGATTGCGCTTCACGGTGAGGATGTAATGACCGTTGCGGTCGCGGATGGTCTGGGCGGTTTCGCGCTGGCAGCGTATCGCATCGGCGGTGATCACAGCGTCGGTGATGTCGAGCACGCCGAGAAGCTCGGTCAGCTCGGGAGTCTCGTTCGGTCTCGCGCCCACCGCGATCTGCGCGAGCACGACACCGGTGTACTGGCACAGTCCGGCCAGCAGATGCACGAGGTTCCCGGCCGTGTCCCGGGCGCCCTTGAGTGTCTTGCCGTCGCAAGCAGATCACCCGCCGTTCGCTGATCATGCTGGTACGCAGCCACATCCACGCGCCGATCACCGCGTCGACGGTATCGGCGGGCATCCGTGTCAGCAACCGGCGCACGGTGGCCTCCGACGGTGGCCGGCACCGCACGCCCAGCCGCGCCAAGGTCTCGGCCGGGGCGTCGCCAGCCCACTCGGCGATTGCGGCAAACGACCGGGGCGCCGGCCAGCGTGGCGGCCAGGGCCGCGGCGACGACCGCGGCGACGGTGTGCCACATCCCACGACGTTCACGCGGATCGGGCAAGCCCGTCAGCATATCCAGCAACCCGGCAGGAAGCAGCGTCTCGGGGCCGGGATCGTCACTCCCGCCTCATGGGCACGGACCCGACCGGCTATCGGCGGGAAGGACAGGAGATGATGACAATGCGGGCACGCAATGGCTTTCGGAACGAACTGGCGTGGTAACCAAGATCGTTACCGCAAGCAGCCGTGCCCGCCCCAACGACACGCCGAAATACCAGGTCACGCCCTCACTTCACGACTTTGACAGGCCCCTGCGTCAGGCAGCAGCCATGAAATTACCCTTCAGGACGCTGTCCGGAAACGCCGGGTCCCTCAACTTCCGTTTCCGTGTCCTGCAACGGCTCCTCGCCCAGATCGACCGCATTATGAAGATCAACGAACTCCACACTATCAGCCAACGTTGTCGAAACCGCCCGCAGCACCCTCGTCATCGGCGCTATCTGATATCGCGAGAACACCGCCACTCTCCGCCGCGAGTCACCGCCCGTCCACTCGGTGGCCCTTACAACGCGATGTTGACTGCCTTCGTCTGGGTGTACAGATCGAGTGCGGCGCTGCCGAGTTCACGGCCCCACCCGGATTGTTTGTAGCCACCGAACGGGAGGGCGGTGTCGAAGCCGTTGTACTG
>NZ_JADLQX010000102.1 GCF_015477605.1 Nocardia amamiensis | reverse complement strand
CCGACCGCGATGCGATCAGACAACCGTTCATCCGTCTCCGACTTGACCTGCCCAGGCCGCGGCATGCACACCTCCCGGGCACAGACCCTACCAGCCCACAAACCTTAAGTCACTGGTATTGGGCCTAAGCCCATGACGTTGCGACCAGCGAAGCAGCCGGTCCAGTGCACGGCAGAATCGCCGCTCCCACGCAGCACGTGTTCGAACGGCCCGAAGTAACCGATATTGTTTCCCGGCTGCAGTAGCACGCCATTCGCAACCCCTGCCGTGTACAGGTCTGCCAGGATCGGCATCAGATCGAGCAGTTCGTATGGCTGGATGAGCAGGTGGTGATTGTCCGCCGCACGTCCCATTGCAACCATGAGTTGCACCTGCCAGTTGCTGACGTTTGCTTGGATCAAAACCTCTAGCAGATCGCGGAGTTGAGGCATGACCGGTGCGGTGATCTGAGTGTTGACGCTCGTGCGGATACCGACATCGCGCAACCGGTGCAGAGCCCTCACTGCGGCGTCGAACGAACCCCGGCGGCCGCGGAGTCTGTCGTGCAGTGCGGCGAGACCGTCGATCGAAACCCCGCAGGCAACCAGTCCCGCGTCGCTGACCTCGCGTATGCGCTCATCGTCCAAATGCCAACCCCCGCTCTGTATCGCGCATTGCATTCCGTTGGCCGTGACCGCTCGGACGATCTGCACCCAGTCCGGACGAAGAAACGCCTCCCCGCCTATCAGAGTTACCTCTCGGACGCCAAGATCACGCAGTTGATGCACCACGTCGAGGCACTCCTCGGTCGACAACTCATTAGGGCGCCGCGCACCCGCACGCGAACCGCAGTGCACGCACTTGAGGTTGCATGCCAACGTAAGTTCCCAGACGACATGCACCGGACGGTGTTCGCGAATATCGGATTCGGTGAGATACCGGTTGGGTTTGGTCATAGTCAGCTGCCAGGCTCATCTGCGCGACGAGGCGGCTCAAGGCGAGAAATCGCGTCTTCGAGCGCGCGCAACGCGTCGGTAACCTCCGCAATCTGCTCAGGTGCTACCGGCGCAAACTCAACCTCATACAGTGCCTTTCGCGCACCCTCCGCAACAGCCTTCATCCGCTGCAGATCGCCGCTATTGATGGCGTCGTGTATTGCGTGACCGTACGGTGGACGTGGGCGGTCAAAAGCCGCTTGAGCATCATCATCGCCAGCGTTGTCCAAATCATTCACCTCCATGAGTCGTTCCTCTGTACTTATCCGTTTCGCGTCGGTTGCCTCGAATATCAAACGGATGGCTTACGGTCGCAAGCTACTGAGCAAGTGATTTCGAATGTCGTCTTTGGCGATCGCTGGCAAGGTGTGGCCGAGCAAAACCGCTTTGATGGCGGTTAGGTAGGCCGCTATGTCCGATGCGTCGGCCTGAATAACAAGGTTGGCCCACTGGATCGTCTATGAGGTCGGCGTGGTACCTCCATGGTGGGCATGGTTGTGTGCCGCCAACGCGTCGATCAGCAAATTCACGTAGGTGGTGAGTTCGGCTGTGTCGTCTACTCGCGTGTTGATGTCTCGGACCAATTGATTGTGCGTCGAGATCTCGGCCATCATGATGTCGATGTCGTCGGCCACCGTCGGAGCGTGGCGTTGGGCACTCCAGGGAGCCGGGCAGGGTAGATTCTCACGTTGCAGAACGATGCCGTCGCCACCGAAGAACGGATACACCGCGCAGGACCGCGGGCGGACAGGATAGATGCCGCAGTTGCCGTCGTGACCGCCGCGGTAGAAGCGGCAGCCGGTATCACTCTGGCTGATAACCACATTGACGAGATCGCCGCGGATACGGGAGGGTTCGATGGGGCAACGGCCCTCCCATGAGGGAACCGTGCCGCAGATCGTCGCCGCCGGCAGGCCCTGCGCCGACGAAATTCGCTGCAGGTCGTGTGCTGTCACTTCGATCGAGTAGCGGGTGCAGCATCGTCCGATGCAAACCGAGCACGCGGTCGGAAAGCTCATAGCCGTCTCGTTCCGACGTGTCGGCCCAGGGCGGGCCTCTTGTCGAATGCCCACTCGACATGTTGCCCTTCGGCTCGCACATAGTGCCATGTCGCCTGCGCTTGCCACTCGCCGTCGAAGGGATCTCGCCAGTGGTTGCACCGCGATCCGGCATAGACGACGCAATCGCCTGGGTCCAGGTCGAATCGGAGCGCCGAACCTGTTCCCTGGACATACAGCGGCCACAATACGTCGGTGTCGCGGCCCAGGGTGAGGCTGACCGCGACCTCGCAGGCGAGGCGATCGGTATGCCTCTTCAACTCGTCCGACCGCCGATACAGCCGGGCGTAGGAATGCGTCGGCAACACCGCTGTTCCCAGGAATTTCTCGATCTGCGGCTGCAGATCGGCCAGCATCACTTCCATCAGCACATCGCCATACGACGCGTAGGAACGTGCCAGTTGTCCATCGCCCAAGCTCATTTCGCCAATCTCGGCTTTCAGGCGCAGGTAGGCCGAGGCGAGCTCGCAGACGCGCCGGTCGAGCGCGGCGCGGAGCACGCCCCCGTCGATCTCGTCATGGCGTTCGATCGCTGTCGGCGGGTCGAAAATCCTGCAGGTGGATACGTGTTCGGTGCGAGTTGGTACGTTCGCCGTTGACATGCTGGCCCCTCATATAGTCGCGTTGCCATTGCGGCCCGCTGATGTTTCCGTTCATCGAGCGCGACAGAAATTCATCGCGTGAGCGTCCCCATTCCGCATGGAGACGTTCGATCTCGGGCTCACTGGCCACCGGGGTGAGGATGGGATTGAACTGCTCGATCGTGCCGCGCGCCTGTGGGCTGATCATGCATATCGGTTCGTCGCGGGCGAAGTGGATAGGTATCCCTGGCCGTGTGATCTTCCAGTTCATGGTGAAAGATGCTGACGCCCAGTCCCTTTCGTCTATGCCCTCCAGCGGGCACACACCGTCCTTCGGAATGTTCGCAGGCCCGCGCACCGACATGTCCCACCCGGTCGGGGTGCGGAAAAGAAGGGGAATGTTGAAGGTGATTATTCCGTACCCGAAGTGGCTGCTGGCCATGGGAAGAGCGTTACCGCTGCCGTACTCGATCTCCACCGCCTCGACCGCGTCGTCGCCTGACCACGTCGCGATGAAGGAGAAGTTGTTGAGAACGAACCACCCGTATTGGTTTGCCATGAGCAGCGGCAGGCAGCGGTTCGCGAACGAATCACCGGTCCGATCCATCCAGGCCCGCCGGAGCGGCGCGGGCCGAATTCGCGGCGCGTCCTCGGCGGTCTTGTACGCGATGAGGGGGAACCTCGGCTCCGGCAGGTTCAATGCGGTTTCCTGTCCTCGGCTGTGAGCGCGACCAGAACCGGATGGGCGTGGCACCGTTCGGTGGTGAACCACACCGACATCGTGAAGCGATCGCCACACATCACTGGTTCGACGTGGTGGAGATAGTCGGACCCGCATGGAAAAGTCACATAGAGCCCCGCAGCCGGGGAAAGCGCGCCGATATCGTCGCGCTGAAATCGCAAGCGGCCGCCCTTGACTCGGTTGAGGTAAAGGATGCCGGCGATGTCACGGTGCGGGGTATGGTTCGCGACCCATCGTCCGTTGACGCTTCGGACATTGTCCGCGTGCCATTCGTGGCCCTGTCCGGGACTGCCCCGGATCTGATTGACTCGCGGGTTGTGGTGGTTTCAGGCCGCGAGTGGGGCCTGGTTCAGGGTCTCATACTCGACCGGAGTCAGCCGGGACAGCCCTCGCTGGCGGCGTCGGCGGTGG
>NZ_JADLQX010000101.1 GCF_015477605.1 Nocardia amamiensis | reverse complement strand
CCGGCCTTCACCACCGCGTGCATGCCGATCACCAGCTCGAGCGAGCGGCGCATGCCCAGCGCGACAAGCGATTCCGGCCCGACGCCGTCGGCGATCAGGAAGCGGGCCAGCCGGTTGACCCGCGCGTGGAACTCGGAATACGTCAGCGTCGCGGAGCGACTCGATGAGGGGTGGCGGTCGGGCGACGGGTGGGCAAGCGTGGTGCCCTCGAAGTCGAGCGCGATGTTGTCCGGGGTCAGCGGCATCTGCGCGTCCAGCAGCGCCGCGAGCGTGGTCTCCGGAACGTCCTGCTCCGAATCGTTCCACTCCAGCAGCGTCCGCTCGCGCTCGTCGCCGGTGGTGACATCCAGGCTCCACACGGCGGTGTCCGCGTCGGCCGCCAGAAAACGGCCGAAGAACTCCAGGAAGCGCGAATGATGCTCACGCGTTTCGCCTTCGGTGTACAGATTCGGGTTGGTCTCGAAGTCGATGCGGGAACCGGCGCCGCCCTGGGACTGATAGAAATTGACGCCCAGATCCTCGATCGACCCGGTGGACAACACGTGCAGCCGACCGGACATCGGGCCCAGCATCAGTTCGTCGAGGAACAACATGATGTTGATCCACGGACCGAAGTACCCCCTGTCGACAGCTCCGTCGCCGACATTGTCACGGCGGATGTCCTCGTGTCGGTACCGCTGATGACTCAGGGCATTCATGACCTCGGTTTGAATCTGCTGTAGCAGATCGGCGATCGTGGTGTCGTACCCGACGCGCAGCCGCAATGGCACGATATTCGATACCGCGCCGCCGGACCGGCGCATGGCCCGTGTTGTCCGAGCGGTCACGGGCAGGCTCAGGACCACATCCTCAGAGCCGGTCCATTGCGCCATGTACGTGGCGAATGCCGCGATCAGCAGGCCCGGGCGCGAGGGAGCAAGGCGTGTGCTGGCGGCTTCCAGCAACCCGTTCTGCTCATCCGACAGGACGGCACTGGCGATCCTGTTCAACGGCGCGGGCGCAGCGGACCGGCCGACCAAGCTGGTGCCCGCCTCCAACCCGGCTACCCGCTGCGCCCAGTACTCCTTGTCGGAGGCGAACTCTTCGCTCTCCCGATAGTCGAACTCGGACTCGACCAGAGTGCGCTGGTCGACAGCCTCTGACGGGGTTGGCTCGGTGCCGTTGTCATAGGCGGTGTACAGCTGTGCGATGCGGCGCACGTTGGTCATCGCGCCGAAACCGTCCAGCGCGATGTGGTGAGCCCGCGCGTACCAGAACCAGTGGTCGTCATCCAGTTGCAGCGCAGCGACCTTGATCAGCCGGTCGGTGACGATATTCAGTGGGCGGCTGTAATCCGCACGCATCCATTCCGTGGCCGTCGCGACGGGATCATCGGCGTTGCGGAAGTCGACGTGCTCGACCCCGTCGGAGTCGGCGATCGACGAATCGACCCACTGCCACGGCTCACCGTCGTGTTCGATGACGCGAAGGAACCACGAGCCCAGTTCGTGAGAGGTGTCGATGAGCGCACGCTCGAGCATCGACACATCCAGCTCGCCATGCAAGTCGACGTACAAGGCGACGGTGATCGGCACTTGCGGGTCGACATGTTGTGCGTACCAGATGCCCAGCTGAGCGGGCGACAACGGAAACAGACCCTCCCCGGAAGCCGACATAGCCGCCCTCTTGCCGCCTGCTACACCGTTTCCACCGAAATCGAGCCGATCCAACCTGCAACCTTCCTACATGCCTAACGAATACACGCCAATGCCGACGCCATGTTCTGAGCACACTTTCCGAAGTTCAGACTCTTCGATCTCGATCAATATGGAGCATCTGGACCGAGTCTGCTATTAGCCATTCAATCCCGAACGGACACCTCCGTATTTATAATCTGCGCGAGCCTCGCGGCATGGCCATGCTGGACATAATTGTCGATATATGGTCTGGTGAACAAATATCCACTGACTCGGGTGAGCTCCGGACCCCGACCCCGCCACTGCCTCTGGGCAAATGGATATGGTCGGAGTTGCTCTCGCATTAACGCGTCGATAAGGTTCCGCCCCCAGTGAAGCATGTCCTCTTCACTTGCGAGTTCGAGATAGTTAAATATTTCAGGGACCATCCGCAGTGAACTGTCTGCCGACAGTGCAGTAGTTAGATCGCCCGGGGCTGCAGCCCAGTATGCAGGTATTTTCTCTATGTTCCTTTCACCGAGAATGCCGTAGCCTCCCGGATCGGACCCGATCATCTGACCACTCGGCCGCAGCGGGTCGGCGATGAGAGCGCAGGCGATAACCTTCGAGTGCAGATCCCAACTCTGACCGACATCTGCCGCAAAGTTGCCAGCAACTGCTGCGCCCTGCGCGTAGCCAGCAATGACGACCGGATTCGGAGTGCTCTCAACTTCCATAGCTAGCATCGACCTATGCACCACGTTACTTCCCGGGTAAGCGACTATTCGTGGCGCGAAACGCGTCGGATCGAGAGCGTCAGCGAAAGCTTTCGTAACTGGATGACATTCGGCGGACCAGCTGGCCCCAACAACTATTACATCAATCATGAAATATTGCCAGGTAAGCGATCTATGGCTATCGACCACCGGCCATGCATGTACCTCAATCCAGCGACCCGAAACCTTCCGTAAGCGTGCACTCCCGCATTCCCGCCCCCCAGTTACGGACATATCACCCGATCAACGTTTTGACGGCCGCAGAACAGCATCAGTCCGACCAGCCGCATGCTCGACTTTCCCACGCGAGCAGCTCAACCGGTATGGGGCAAATCCCTACGGTCGAGCGAGGCGAAGGTGTCTGGATCCGATCGCCGCAGCCGCAGCGACGCACGCGGCCGCCTCACACGTGAAGATCGGCGGTAGTTCACGACGAACACGCCGAAGCGTTGTGGAGCAGCCTCTACTTCGTCACCGCCGGTCGACGGCCGCCACACCGCCGATACCCGGCCTACCGGCTCCGGATGCGCGGCGAACGAGAAACGGTCCGGGACTGGGTGTATACGCGAGCCAAGCAGCTCTGCCGCTCGCAACGCCGGGTTCGACTAAATCGGCCGCCAGGTGTAGATGAGTGACGAGCGGGCCGCTCCTTCCGAACCGGCCCGCTCCGACAACTACCCTGTGGTGCCGCCACCGCCTCTGGCCGAACCACTCAAGGAACCAGACCACAACGCCAATGAGCAACTGCATCAACGGAGAGCACGGCAACTGGGGGGAGCGCAGCCAACATCCGCCGACCCGAGCATCACCGGCTCGATGACCGGCGGCGTAGCCGATGCAGTCGTATTGATGTGAAACGGATCGGTTGTGCCACATGATGTTCCGTGGGTGGGTGATGGTCTCAGGATGGACATGCGCAGGCTTTCCCCAGGGCAGCAGGAGGCGTTGCGGATGCGGGTGATGGGAGCGATACGCGATGGCATGACGTCCGCGGAGGCCCAGCGGGTGTTCGGGGTGTCAGAAGGGTCGATCCGGAACTGGCGCAACAGGTTCGCCGCTGGTGGCGTGGAGGGTTTGGAGTCGGGACGGCCGGGCCGGCGTGCCGGTGACGGGGCGAAGCTGACACAGTCGCAGGCCGAGGCGCTGGTGGACGCGCTGGTGGTGTTCGTACCGGGACAGTTGGAGCTGGGCGGACTGTTGTGGACATTGCGGAAGGTCGCCGAGCTGACCCGCCGGCTGTTCGGGGTTTCGTTCACCGAGCAGGGCATGGAAAAGGTGTTGCGCCGCATGGGATTCACGTTCCAGCGCCCGGACCGTCGCGCGATCGAGGCGAATCCGGAGGCGATGGCCGAGTGGGTGCGGGTCACCTACCCTGCGCTGACAGCACGGGCGAAGGCCGAGGACGCGGTGATCCTGTTCGGCGACCAGGTCGGGGTGCGCTCCGACCAGTTGTCGGGCCGCACATGGGGCCGCCGTGGCCAGACACCGGTGGCCGCGAGGACCGGGAA
>NZ_JADLQX010000100.1 GCF_015477605.1 Nocardia amamiensis | reverse complement strand
GCTTTCTTCCTTCAGTGACTTGGTAGGTCTGTTGAAGGATCACGCGGTGACCACCTCTACTCGGCTACGACACGCCGATCATCGAACCGGCCGGTCCGATTCCTACACCACTCTGCCGGACGCAACCCTCCAAATCATCGGCACGCCACCAACTTTTGTGCCTGAGCCCGGGACCTCCGGGCGGGTGGACCTAACGGTTCCGGCTGGGCGGACAGCAGTTCTCCGGGTGAGTGATCAGGTCAAGGGCATCACGCCCTTCCCGGCGAGCGCTTCGGCGAGGCGGTGGGAATCGCCTTTGGTCAGCACGAGATGCGCGTGGTGCAGGAGCCGGTCGACTGCCGCCGCAATAGTAGACAGACTCACCTACGGCGGAGCCATCATCCAAACCGGCACCGAAAGCTACCGCCTCGCCCACTCCAGAACCCAACACACCAACCCCACATGAGCAGATGCCGCGCGAGGTCAGAACTCCTCGAACACCGACCCCTGCTCACGGCCGTCGCCGCCGACACCCAGCACACCCACGAACCGATCCAAATCAGCGCGCAGGGCCTCGATCGAGTAGCCATCCGAGCCGACGAACCCGGAAAACGACCTCCCCACCGCCGGACCAGCTCCGGCCAACCAGTCATCGATGAACGTCAGCATCTCGGCGAGCTCGATCGCGTCCTCGAGTCCAACACGGATCTCCGTCACAACCAACCACCATGCACCACCCCCACACTCACCACCCAAACCGGGGCCAACTCAGACCGTCACACCGGGGCCACTTCAGGTTGACATAGTCAGGGACGCGACCCTCGCGGGCCGATGCCCGCGGGAACAGATTGCCGAACAGTAGCGGGGGTAGTTCCGGGAGCGGTGCACCGTTGCGCCGATCCGCTGCTGTCGAAACCGGAGGGAGGACTTTCCGTATGAGCACACGCGAGATCACGACGTTGCTGGTGCAGCTGCGCGCTGTTCTGGCTTTGACCAACACCGAAATCCAGGTCGCGGACACCCGGATCGCGCAGGCCCGCACCGAGGCGGTGCGGCGGGAGTTGGCCGCGAACGCCGACCATGCCCGCGCCCGCGGCGAAGCCGTCGCGGGCGCCATCCGCGACCTGGGCGGGGCTGCGGAGCTGATCGGGCCGTTCCTCGGACGGGTCGTCGCCGCGGTCAAGGCGATTCTCGATCAGGCTCAACCGTTCGAGGAGGCGCTGCTCGGTGATCTCACCCTCGAACACCAACTGCTGGACCGGGCCCGTTACATCAAGGTCCTCGCCACCACGGCCGGGCGACCCGGCGTCGTGGTCTTGGCGCAGCGGTTGATCACCGCGCACACCGCGACCGTGGCCTGGCTGACCACGGTGCTGGCCGAGGACGCCCTCGGCGGGCCGGCCGCGCTGCGCCGCAGCCGGCGGCAGGCGGCGGCGGGGACCGCGGTGAAACTGGTCAACCTTCCCTTCGGCTGGTCCGCGCGCGGCTTGGACCGGGCGCTGGATGCCGTGCGCGCCACCGGACCCGCGGTGGGTGAGCTGCTGGCCCAGGGCACGCGCGCCGGTGATGTCGCCGTGAAGACCCTCGCCGCCTCCGGCGACGCCGCCCTGGCCACCGCCGAGCAGGTGACCGGCCGCGAAGGCGCCGACACCGCCGCGGATGCCCTGCGTTCGATCCGCACCGCCACCGGCGTGCTCGAACCCGGCGAGTTGCCCATCGGCGACTACGACCAGCTCAACGTCACCCGAGCCGTCGCCGCGGTCAAGGACCTGACCGACCCCGCGGACATCCGCGCGATCCTCGCCTACGAGGAAGCGAACAAGAACCGCCACGGTGTCCTCTCCGCCACGCAAACCCGGCTCGCAGCGATCGCCAAAGAAGTCACCGGCCTCGACTGAGGCCCCGCATCGCCCGCCCGGGCTGGAATGCCGCTCAAGAACCGCTCGAGAACAAGGGAACCACCCCACAGCCCTCGAGGCGGCCGCGGGGAGGTGCGCCGATGAAGCAGCCGGCCCTCGACAAGACTGCCGAGGTCCGGCTACACCGGCGACCGGGTGAAAGCCGGGGTTCGCCTTCGGCGAACTGTACGCCTGCGCCGATCGATACGCAGTCCACCAGCGTATGAAGCGGCCCGGAGACCGGTTGTCTCCGGGCCGCTTCCGAGTGGAACAAGGCGTGATGGTCGAGGGCGGAGAATTTCTCCCGGATCGGATCCATCTACCGCTGGTGACCACCGCTGCGGAGCGTAACCGCCGACGGGCGGCATACCCCGATCGGCGGTGCCGGTGCGGGCCCTTCCGATACCAGTTCGATACCGCAGGAGCCCGGCGTGGCATGCGTCGACGGCGCGGCGCAGCCTGATCGGTACCCGCTCTGCGCGTGTCGGCACAAGCTGCTGGTGGCCGGGCTGGGAGTATCGCTGGTCATGTCCAGCACACACGCACATCGCGGTCTTGTCACGGCGGTGCTGTCGCAGATCTGGCATCGCCGCTACCCACCGTCGAGTGTCATGCAGGCCCTACGCACCCCGTGCGGTCATCCGGTGCCCGCCGCGGAGCTGCGGGTGTTCGCCGGGTTGGATATCGTGCTGCGTGCCCGCGGTTGGAGCTTCGTCCGGGAATGTTCCGGCCCGCAGGTCCTCACCTTCAGCCACCGGGCCTGCGACGCCGGTGACGACTACCTGCGCCGCGGCCTCGAACCGGTCACCCCCCTCGTGGTCACCCTCGACCGCACCCGACCAACCGACCTCCTCGACGACTGCCAGGTCGAAGTCCTGCTCGTCGGCACCCCGACCGGACAGGCCCGCCTCACCGGCTTGTCCGGGCTCACCGGCCACCTCGCCGTCATCGAGGCCCACCGGCCCGGTGACCGGATCCCGGTACCGTTCCCCCTCGGCCGCGCCCGGATCGCCCGGCAGGTCAGCCGCGCGGCGGCCGCTGCGTCGCGCAGGTAGCGGTACACCGTTTCGAGGCTGGTCCCGCGCTCGAGGGTCCAGCGGCACAAACGTCGACCGACCAGGTGTCATTCGGGGAAGTCGAGTCCGGAGATGAGGTCGAAGAACTGTTGGTCGATGACGCCCCAGACCTCGACCTCGATGCCATCGAGGACTCCCTCGTACTCGATCGTTCCACCCGTGGACGGCGGAACGACCCGGGTCAAACCCAGCAGATCCGCCCACGCCTGCACGATCGCGGGAACCTGGGTTTCGCTGTAGTCCCGGCCGGAGGCGCTGCCGCTGACCGCGAGCGCCCCCGTGTCCTCGGTCACAGACAACTCCCAACTCAACGGTTGACATCCCGCCCGCCCGCCGACCCTGTTCACAACCGCCTCGACACCGAGCTCGATCATCCGGCCGAAACCATGACCGTCAGCCACATTCCGCCACGAACTCACGGCCCTTCCTCCCGTTCACGTAGAAATGCCGCCCCCGCTCGGCAACCCCAGGCTGAGTATTGCCGAAGAATAACCACCGCCCCGCCCCGCGTTGCCGGGTGCCGCCGCGATCATGCAGTGGCCGGTCGGGCATGTGACCTCGGATCGTGCAGTTCGTCGGTCACTGCGGCGTGAGCGTGCGCGGGCGTCAGCCGATTCGGCCGACCAGCAACTCTGATGCAAACTATCGGCAATGTGGGAGAAACACGCCGACCCGCGGAGGCGGACACGCCACCCTCGACACCATGAGCCCCCGGCAACCCCGCATGTCACACGACGGCCCCACAGCCGAAAACCGACCGAACGGTGTTATCGTGGGTGAGTCGCCGGATCTCCCTCCCTTTCATCCGGCGACTGGTTCGAGGGAGCAGTGCGCGACTCGCCTCCCCACCCGCCCAGGACGCCCGCGCATGACGCCCTGGGCGGCGCCATGTCCGGCGCAGACCGGCCACTCGCAGGCCTGACACTTTGAATCTCCCCGGGTTCCGTGCGCACCGCGTTATCTGTCTCCGGCAGGTTGTTCGGAGCAGGTGGAATAGTAGTCGTCTTCGTATTCGATCGGTGGTCGGCGGCCGAGCCGGTGCATCAGCCGGGA